>NZ_WAAU01000005.1:217-295 GCF_008806755.1 Tenacibaculum aiptasiae | reverse complement strand
GAGGCTACTTTTAGTGATTCAGTAGCAGCAGGAAGTTGTGAGGGAGAGCAAGTAATCACAAGAACATGGAGCTTAACC
>NZ_WAAU01000005.1:0-95 GCF_008806755.1 Tenacibaculum aiptasiae | reverse complement strand
GATTGTGGAAATACTACCAGTAAAGTACAAACAATCACAGTAGAGGATAACACAGCACCAGACTTTACAGTTCCAGCAAACACAACAATATATGC
>NZ_WAAU01000086.1 GCF_008806755.1 Tenacibaculum aiptasiae | reverse complement strand
TTTTTTTACACTAAATCTAAATAAAAAAATACTGAATAAGAATAAACCTAAATCTTAATTAAATCGGGTTTAGATGGGTTTAGCCTTGTTTTATAAATTAACAAGGCTTTTTCTTTCGATGATTATATTTTTCTCTTATAATCGTTGAAATAGGCTTGTTTTCTATTTTGCTTTCTAGCCATGACAGAATATCTAGATATAGAAAGGCTCTTTTTTCAAAAGGATGATTTTCATAAACTTTTAATCGGCTATGAATCTTCTTAAATTCATTTTTTATTTGATGTGGAAAAACATCTCCAAGCGATTTTATAGAAACAATAAACTCTTTTTGCACTTCTTGTAAATTCTCCATTTTAAGAAGAAACTTGTATGTGTCTTTAAATTGTCTTTCTAAATGATAGTCTAGTCCACATTCATAATGTGCAATTAGATTTAAAATTCTAGCAAAGCATTGTAGATCTTCACCAACATATAGTTTTTTTGAATTGATAATTTTAGATAGATATTCAATAGACTTTTTATTTTCACCCATTCCAAAGTATAAACAAGCTATCTTGTAGTATAATGTGATAATATGGTGTTTGTCTATTCGATTACTATATTCATGAATCTTACTATTAATTTCTTCAACTAAATATTCACCTTCATTAAATGTACCTTCTAAGAAATGCTTATGTAGTTTATTTGCATAGAAATATTGAAAAATTAAAATTTCAGTATTTCCATTCATTGGAATTTTATTTTCTTTTATATCATTTTCAAATGATGTAAGCTCTTTATTAAATTCTTTTTCATGCTGAATAAAGAATAATGACTCTAATAAGTAGTTGATTCCTTTTAAATAAAAAACAGGATTTAATTTTACCATTTTTGGATACTCTCGATATAAGTTTACCCAATTAGAAGAATACTTATAACCATTCAGAAAATTTTGAGTTAAAAGAGATCTCCATAGGTGTGCTTTGTATAGCCATAAACGCTCCCTGAATCCTAATTTATTGTAATCAAAATTTGGTAAACGAGCATAGAAATAAGAGTTAATCTTATTCAGTTCTTCATCATTACGAGCATAACCAGTTTTTAAAAGAATACCATACAATTGAAGTGATAAGTTAGAGAGTTTACTTGTAATTACATTTTGTAAACTTAATTCCTTAGCTTGAATTGTTAATTCATCAGCTCTGGTACTAATACTTCTCGTTATATACTGACTTTCGATTACTTTTTCTAGTTCAACAATTTCGTAAGCAATATTTTTTTCTTCATTATCTATTGCTAACACTTTTGCTTTATCAAGTAATTTTAAACTTTGCTTATATAGACCTTTTTGATATAGTACTGTAGCAAAATCTAACTGCTCACGTATTTGAACTCTAACATTCTTATGTTTCGGATTCATTCGTAAGCTAGTTAGTATTTGTTTATACAAATGAGCTTTTAAATTAGAAAGTTGTTGCTTGCTTACAATTCCACTATTAATAATTGCTTTTTCATCATACTTTTTTTGTTTTTCTAAAAACTTAAAAAGAGTAAAAAATTTAGCTTCAGTATTACCTTCTAATCGACCAATATATAAGTGAAACTGACGTTTTTCTGATTTCGTTAAAGATTGAATCAGTACAAATAAAGAATCATTTTGTTGGTTAACTCTTGTAAAATAATTCATTTTAAAATATTGTTAATCAGCTTGTTAGTGTTTTTGTTGTGTTTTTTGGTGTCGTAAAGAGTATTTGAAAAAATAGCACTTCTGAAAAGCCAATATATACATTTGATTGATATAAAGACAATATATTTAAGAGAATGAATAACGATAAAGTCCAAATTTTCGATACCACTTTAAGAGATGGTGAGCAGGTCCCCGGTTGTAAACTGGACACAAAACAAAAGCTAGTTATTGCTGAGAGATTAGATTTTTTAGGAGTTGATATTATTGAAGCAGGTTTTCCAGTTTCTAGCCCAGGAGATTTTACTTCTGTAAATGAAATTGCAAAACTAGTAAAGAATGCTACAGTTTGTGGTTTGACTAGAGCAGTAAAAAAAGATATTGAAGTTGCAGCAGAAGCTTTAAAAATAGCTAAAAGACCAAGGATTCATACAGGAATAGGAACGAGCGATTCTCATATTAAATATAAGTTTAATTCTTCCCAAGATGAAGTTATAAGAAGAGGGGTTGAAGCTGTTTCATATGCGAAGAATTTTGTTGATGATGTAGAATTCTATGCAGAAGATGCAGGTAGAACTGATAATGTTTTTTTAGCAAAAGTTTGTGAAGAGATGATTAAAGCTGGAGCTACAGTTTTAAATATTCCAGACACTACTGGTTATTGTTTACCAGAAGAATATGGAGCTAAAATAAAATACTTAAAAGAGAATGTAAAAGGAATTGAGAATGTAGTCATTTCTTGTCATTGTCATAATGATTTAGGATTAGCTACAGCAAATTCAATAGCAGGAGCAATTAATGGTGCTCGTCAAATAGAATGTACTATTAATGGAATTGGAGAGCGAGCAGGAAATACAGCTTTAGAAGAAGTTGTTATGATTTTAAAACAACACCCTTATTTGAATTTACAAACAGATATCAATACACAGTTATTATATGATACTAGTTTAATGGTTAGAGAAAGTATGGGAATGCCTGTACAGCCAAATAAGGCTATAGTTGGAGCAAATGCTTTTGCGCATAGTTCAGGGATTCATCAAGATGGAGTTATTAAAAATCGTGAGACATATGAAATCATAAATCCAGCTGATGTAGGTGTTACTGAAAGCGCTATTGTATTAACAGCAAGAAGTGGTAGAGCTGCTTTAGCGTATAGAGCAAAAAAAATAGGGTATGAATTAACCAAAATTCAACTTGATTCAGCCTATAGCACTTTTTTGAATTTTGCAGATAAACAAAAAGAAGTAATAGATGATGATATTCATATGATAATGAAACAAGTTAATAAGGTTTCTAAAATAGCAATAGCCTAATGGGAAAAACATTATTTGACAAAGTATGGGATGCTCATGTAGTAGATACTATAAAGAATGGACCTCAAGTTTTATATATTGATAAACATTTAATCCACGAGGTTACAAGTCCACAAGCATTTAATGAGTTAAAGGAACGTAATATTCCAATTGCGCGTCCAGATAAGATTATTGCAACAGCTGATCATAATACTCCTACAGTAAATCAACATTTACCTGTTAGAGATGAACTTTCTAGAAATCAATTGGAGCAATTAACTAATAATTGTAAAGAGAATAATATAGAATTATATGGGTTAGGTCATAAATACAACGGAATTGTTCATGTAATGGCTCCTGAATTGGGAATTACTCAACCAGGAATGACAATGGTTTGTGGAGATAGTCATACATCAACCCATGGAGCTTTTGGGGCAATTGCTTTTGGAATAGGAACAAGTCAAGTAGCACAAGTATTTGCAAGTCAATGTTTGTTATTACAAAAGCCTAAAAGTTTACGAGTAACGGTCAATGGAACTTTAAAAAAAGGTGTGTTACCTAAAGATGTTATACTGTATATAATAGCTCAGCTAGGGACAAATTCAGGAACAGGGTATTTCTGTGAATATGCAGGAAATGTTTTTGAAGAAATGTCTATGGAAGGTCGTATGACTGTTTGTAATATGAGTATTGAAATGGGAGCTAGAGGAGGAATGATTGCTCCTGATGAAACTACTTTCGAATACGTAAAAGGTAGAAAATTTGCTCCTAAAGGTGAACTATTTGAGAAGAAAGTAGCTCACTGGAAAACTTTAAAAACAGATGCAAATGCTAAGTTTGATAAAGAGTACTCTTTTAATGCTGAAGATATAGAACCAATGGTTACTTACGGTACAAATCCAGGAATGGGAATAAAAATTACCGAAACTATTCCTGAAGAAAATGATGTTTCTTTTGAAAAATCGTTGACTTATATGAATTTTAAAAAGGGAGAAAGCTTAGTTAATAAGAAAATTAATTATGTTTTTATTGGTAGTTGTACAAATTCAAGGATTGAAGATTTTAGAGTTGCAGCTTCTTACGTTAAAGGAAAACAAAAGGCAAAAAATGTAAATGCATGGTTAGTACCAGGTTCACAATTAGTAGCAAAACAAATTCAAGAAGAGGGCTTACAAACTATTTTTGAGAAAGCTGGTTTTGAATTGCGTGAACCTGGATGTTCTGCTTGTTTGGCAATGAATGATGATAAAATACCTGAAGGAGAATATTGTGTTTCTACATCCAATAGAAATTTTGAAGGTAGACAAGGACAAGGAGCAAGAACTATTTTGGCAAGTCCATTAATAGCAGCAGCGACTGCAGTAGAAGGAAGAATTATTGATATAACTAAAAATCTTAATTAAAATGGAAAAGTTTGTGAAATTAATAGATACAGCAATTCCTTTACCTACTGAAAATATTGATACAGATCAGATAATTCCAGCTCGTTTTTTAAAGGCAACGGATAAAAAAGGATTTGGAGATAATGTATTTAGAGATTGGCGTTTTCATAAAGAAGGAAGTATAAATAAAGATTTTGTTTTAAATAATGATACATACCAAGGAAGTATATTAATTGCTGGTGATAATTTTGGATGTGGCTCAAGTAGAGAACATGCAGCATGGGCATTATCAGGTTATGGGTTTAAGGTTGTAATTAGTAGTTTTTTTGCAGATATTTTTAAGGGTAATGCTTTAAACAATGGAATATTACCTATCCAAGTGTCGGAAGAATATCTAAAGAAGTTATTAAAAAAAGTAAAAGAAATTCCAGAAACAGCTTTGATAGTTGATTTAGAGAATCAAGTGTTAAAAACTCCTATAGGTAATTGTGAATTTGAAATCAATCAATATAAAAAAATATGCATGCTTAATGGATATGATGATATTGATTTCTTGATAAGTAAAAAAGATAAAATAAAAGCTTTTGAAGCAACATTATAGAAAATATGAAATATAATATAGCTGTTATTCCAGGAGATGGAATAGGACCCGAAGTTACTGAACAAGCAAAAAAAGCACTGAATGCGATTGCTCATGTTTACGACCATACTTTTATTTATAAAGAAGCATTAATGGGAGCTTGTGCTATAGATGCAACAGGAAACCCATTACCAAAAGAAACACTTTCAGTTTGTAAAGAATCTGATGCAATATTATTTGGAGCAATAGGACATCCTAAATATGATAATGATCCAAGTGCTAAGGTAAGACCAGAACAAGGATTATTGAAATTACGTAAAGAGTTAGGATTGTTTTGTAATGTTAGACCAGTAAAGGCTTACAATCAACTGATTGAAAATTCACCATTGAAAGAAGACATTATAAAAAATACTGATATTTCTATTTATAGAGAATTAACAGGAGGTATTTATTTTGGAATAAAAGAGTTAAGTGACGATGGAAAAATAGCATTTGATGGGTGTTCTTATTCAGTAGAAGAAATTGAACGTATTGCACATTTAGCTTTTAAAGAAGCACAAAATAGACGTAAAAAATTAACCTTAGTAGATAAAGCAAATGTTTTAGAAACATCACGTTTGTGGAGAAAAACGGTTACTGCATTATCAAGTAAATATCCAGAAGTTACCTTAGATTTTTTATTTGTAGATAATGCAGCAATGCAAATGATTTTAAATCCTAAACAGTTTGATGTAATTCTGACAGAAAATTTGTTTGGAGATATTATTAGTGATGAAGCAAGTGTTATTGGAGGTTCTATAGGATTGTTAGCATCAGCTTCAGTTGGTAAAGAAAATGCTTTATTTGAACCTATTCATGGTTCTTTTCCACAAGCTACAGGAAAAGATATAGCTAATCCGTTGGCTTCAATTTTATCAGTAGCAATGTTATTGAAACATTTAGGTTTACATACAGAAGCAGCTGCTGTAGAAAGAGCAGTGGAAAAATCATTAGAACTAGGAATTACTACAGAAGATATTAGTTCAGAAACTAGTTTTGGAACAAGTAAAGTTGGTGATTTTATAGCCGATTATATCTATAACCAAGAGGATAGTAATTTAAATTTCCAGAATATACATATGGGACAAAGCACCATTATATAATTAATTGATTATTACATGCAACTAGTGAGGTATTTATAGAAATATAAGTACCTCATTTTTTTTATCGTAAATATTCCTTAGCTCATATGAATAATTCCTTGGTTTCCTAAAAAGTGATTTTGATACCAAGGTGTCTAGGGTACTTTTGAAGTATAAATCGTAAAAAATATATAAGGATGAATACTAAAAGAGAACTAATTTTTTTAAGAGCGTTTGCATTTTGTTTAACAAGCGCAATTGTATTGTTAACTACTCAGAGTTTTAAAACAAAAAAGGTTACTAAGTTTGATACCATAGATGTGAAACGTATTAATGTTGTAGAAAATGATGGAACAGTAAAAATGTTAATTACGAATGCTGAAAATTTCCCTTCTGAAGGAGATGAAATTAATGGACAAGTTTACCATAAAAGAGTAAAGAGACCGGGATTGTTGTTTTATACTGAAGATGGTAAAGAGTGTGGTGGATTAATTTATGATGGTAAAAAAAGAGGAAAAGGACATAGTTCGGGACTTTCTTTAACATTTGATCAATACGATGGAGATCAAGTAATGCAATTGATAACTTTAGATAATAGTGATGGGGATAAAAGATATAAATCTGGACGTTTAGTTTTTAATGATAGACCAGATAATGAGACACAAGAAATGTCAAGAAAATTACTAAAAGAGTTAAGTGCTATAGAGGATAAAATAAAGAGAAAAGAAAAAATAGAGGAGTATAGAAAGAAAGGATTTTTAGGGGGTGCTCCTAGAGTAATTTTAGGACAGACTCCAGGAAAACAAAATGGATTGTTTTTAAATGATGATCAAGGAAGAATGAGAGCTAAGTTTATAATTGATGAAAATAATGCTATCAAATTAGTAGCATATGATGAAAAAGGAAATGTAGTTAGTACTTGGCCTGAAAACAAGAAATAATTTTTAAAATTTGTGATGAAGTTTACTAAAAAGCTTCATCACAAATTGAATATATTTGTTACCATAAATATGAAAAAAGTTGTTATATTTTTAAAAGAAAATTTACATTTTTTATTTTTTCTTTTTGCTTTCAGTTGGTTACTTATTTTAAAAAATGAATTACTAATATCTCGGTCTTTTGAAGATTTTAGATTTCATATAGATGCACCTTTTTGGTTTTTTTTAAATGGAATTTTTATTTTTCTACTGGTTACATTTATAAAGAAGAAAGTAGATAATAATTCACAATTAAAAATATCTATAGAAAAAAAATATGTACTTTTTTTTGGAATAGGCTTGTTTTGTTATGTGTTGTATAGTAATGTATTAGGTTTATTAGTAGCTTTTATTTTCAATACTTTTTCAAGAAACTTTGGAAGTCTTTATCAAATAGTTTATAAAAATTTTGGTTCGATAATAGATTTTCTAATTTTTGGAGGTTTTTCATTAGCATACCTTTATTTTAAAGAGAATAGAAAATACGAAGAGCAGGTAAAAGACTATGAAATTAGTAAAGTTAAAAATGAAGTAACCCAATTAAGAACTCAATTAAATCCTCATTTTTTATTTAATAATTTAAATGTATTGGATCATTTAATAGAAGAAGATACAGAAAAAGCAAGTTCGTTTTTAAATCGTTTTTCAGAACTGTATCGTTATAATTTATTTAGTGCAAATAAAGAATTAGTTTCTATACAAGATGAGCTAACTTTTTCTGAAGGTTATTTTGAATTAATGAAGGTTAAATATAACTCTTACTATAATTTAATAATTGAAGAAGAGTTGAAATTATTGAAAGCTATTTTACCTCCATTTTGTATTCAAGTTTTAGTTGAAAATGCGATAACGCATAATAGAGGAACTCAATTAAACCCAATCAATATAAAAATAGAACAAGTAAAAGAAGGAATTAAAGTATCTAATAATAAAATGGCCTTTAAGAATAAGAAAAAAGGAAATGGCATAGCGTTAAAGAATATTACAAAGCAATTTCATTATTTTGTTAAAAAGCCAATTTTGATAAAAGAAAATGAGACTTCTTTTGAAGTAACACTTCCATTGATTAATTTAAAATAGTATGATGAAAATAGTATTGGTTGAAGATGAATTTCCAGCCAGAAAGAAAATAAAAAAGTATTTAGAAAAAATCTCTGAGCCTTATACTATTGTAAAAGAGTTAGAAGCAATTGAAGAGGTTTTATCGTATTTTCAATCAGAACCTGAAATTGATTTAATTTTTTCAGACATTGAGTTGTTAGATGGAAATGTTTTTAATGCTTATAAAAATTTAAATATAAAAGCACCGATTATATTTAGTACAGCTTACAATCAATTTTGGATGAATGCTTTTGAAACTACAGGAATAGCGTACTTATTAAAACCTTATTCATTTGAACGCTTTGAAGCTGCTATACAAAAGTACTTAACTTTAAAAAGTACATTGGTTGTAGAATCTAGTGAGCAACATGTACTAGAAAAATTAGAGAGTTACTTTAGCAAACAAAAAGAAGAGGCAATAACATATCAAGATTTTATACCAGTTAAAACTCCCAGTTATACATATTTTCTAAAAATTGAAGAAATAATGTACTTCCAAGCAGACTATGGTGTTATTGTTGCTTATGATAATCTAGAAAAAAAACATATTTTAAATCAAACTTCATTAAAGTCAGTAGAAGATCTTATAAATCCAGCTATTTTTTTTAAAATTAATAGAAGTGAATTTGTAAATAGAAATTTTATTGAAAAAATAAGTAGATATACTAAAAATAGTGTTGCGGTACATCTGAGAAATAGCAAAACGATATTAAAAACAAGTCAAAATAGTACAGCAGCTTTTAATAATTGGTTGGGACTATAAAAGGTAAAAGCATGAAAAAGAAAAAATATATCATAACACTGTTTGTTCTACTATTTCCATTATTGATAATTATAATTTCAAATTATTCAATAGAAAATTATTCAAAAGGAAAAACGTTTTCTAATGCTTCAGAAATTAAGAAAAACAAAGTTGGACTTGTTTTAGGTACTGCAAAAATGTTAAGCAATGGAATGGTTAATTTGTATTTTAAATACAGAATAGATGCTACTGTTGAATTATTTAAAAAAGGAAAAATAGATTTTGTACTTATAAGTGGCGACAATGGAAATAAAAGTTATGATGAGCCTACCGATTTTAAAAATGAATTAATGAAGTACGGAATCCCAGAAGATAAAATATTCTTAGACTATGCTGGTTTTAGAACTTTAGATTCTGTGGTTAGATGTAAAGAAATTTTTGGACAAGATAAGGTTACCATAATTTCACAAAAGTTCCATAATGAAAGAGCAATTTATTTAGCGCATAATCATAATATAGAAGCGGTTGGATTTAATGCTAAAGATGTTTCAGGACGCTATGGTTTGAAAGTTAAATTAAGAGAATACTTAGCAAGAACAAAAGTTTTTATCGACATCTTATTTAGAGTTAAACCTAAATTTTTAGGGAAGAAAATAGAAATAAAATAATTTTTTCTAAAATTATAAATCCCCCTGACACACCGCTGTCATTAGTCCGTTTTAAGTTTGCAGTGTACTAAAAAACTAAAGACAATTAAAATGGAAATTTTCAAAATTATTACGTCAGCATTATCAGGAAGCTTATTATTATTTGTGGGTTTGATGAGATTAAGTAATCCTATAAAAACGTATTTAAAGAATTCAGGAATTAAATTAGAAAAAGATACTAACTTATTGAATGAAATGCGAGGAATAAGCGGGGTTATGCTATTAGGAGGTATTATTATTTTACTAGGGATCATCGTCTCTAAATTAACTTTTACTTCATTTGTAGTGGCAATATTAATTTTTTTAGGTTTTGGAATTGGTAGAGTATTAAGTATTAAACTAGATGGGAAACCAAATAAATTAATAATTCAAGGGTTAATCTCAGAGTTTGTATTGGCAACATTAAATATTATTTGTCTAATAAGTCAAACAGTTTTATAAAAAGGTTTAATAAAGTATCTAATTAAAAAGAGCCTGACTTTAATAGATTAGGTTCTTTCTGATTATAAGTTTTCTTTTATAGCTTTTCTCCAAAAGTACAAGCCAAATAGAAATGTAACTATGGCAAACATAATTCCATTTTCGCCCAACCAATGTTCAGTTTCTTGAACTTTTATAGTTAGAGGAGGAAATATTTTTTGAATGAAAACATTACTAACTGCATGAAATATAACAGCTGGCCATAAACTCTTTGATTTGAAAGTATAATAAGTCATTATAAATGACATAGAGATGATAACTACAAAAAAAGTAGCCAGTTCTAAGAAAACGTTTTTACCATAATAAACTATTAAAGGCCAATGCCATGAAGCCCAAACGATACCACTAAAAAGGGAAACACCAGTAAAAGAAAGTACTTTTTTTAATTCATATATAAAAAAGCCACGCCATCCAATTTCTTCACCTAAAGTTGTTGCCATAGCTCTAATAACTCCAATGCTTCCTAGTAATAAAACAGCTGTTATTACAGCCAATGTAGGTGACATTGTGCCTATACCTACTAAACCAATTTCTTTTGCCCATTCTAAAACACTTTCTTGATTAGGAAGTTTTCCTAAACCCAAAAACCAAATGAATATGTAAGTAATTGTAACATATAATGCAGGAATAAGATAAGATAAACGAATAAATTTCCAATTACCCCAATTCCAGTTTAGCGATAAGATAGTTTTCTTTTTCAATTTTAATGTAATAATAGCAGCCAAAGCTGGACACCACATTAACCCTCCAATGTATATTCTAGAAGGATATAGGTTTACTATTGCATAATGAAATAAGGAACTTAAAATTGTAACAATTGAAAGAAAAATGATAATTATTTTCCAAGTTTCCTTGCGGTCTGATTTTCTATCTAACATTTCAAATTATTTATAAAGAGAGACGATAAGCTAGGGAATTTGTTACTAATATTTATTTAATAATTTGATTTAAATGATGCTCTAAATGATCTACATAATCAGTCATTAAAAAGCGTAAGTCAGAAGTGTTATCAATACTCAGTTCAATTTTATAATTAAGAGATTCTTCCGTTTGAAGTTTCATTATGTTAAGAATTCTGTTGTTGATAGCAATCCAAAAACCAAGAAGTTCTTTATTTTGAGCATTTTGATAATCGTTAGCAATTACTAACTCATTCTGATTGTACTTTCGAATCCTATAGGGTTTGTTTTCAAATTGAATTTCTGTAAATCGCTGAAGATTATTAATTCCAGAATCTATTAAATGTCCTAAGATTTCCTTCTTAGACCATTTTTCAGGAGCTAGTTTCTTACTGATTTCTTCTTCATAAGTCTTAGAAAAATAATCTAATCCTTTTTGTAATAAGTCTTCTAGTTTGTTTGTTGTTTCTGTCATTAGTTTTACCCTTTACAATAATCTCTATAAAATTCAACTTTATTTCTATCAATAGAATCTTTGTTAATATTTATGAATTTAGATTCAGTTAATAATATTTTACTTCCACTAAACTGTATTTTCATGCATTAAGATAATTTTATGTAGTTATACTTAAAAAAACATTGATCATTCAGACTGATATTGTTTTCCAATATCTTGTGGATTCTTTAAATTAATCCAAAAAACCTCAGTTGGTTCATTAATTTCCATTATACCATTTTTATTTACATCCTTTTTTGCAAATACGTACATAAAATCATTTGCAGAATCATACTCAGAACTCATAACAGAATACTCTTTTGGAATAAGAGGTTTTTTATTCATTCCATTAATATCAAAATGATAAAACCTCCTCAAGTCTTTAATATTAATAAATCCGTCTTTATTAGAATCTTCATCATAAGCGGAAACCATATAAAAGTTTCTGTTTATAGGTTTATAATTTAAAGTGTCATTAGAAAAAGCAGGGTAGTAGAGTGTTTTAATTAAAACAGGTTTTTTAAATAACTTATTTTCAACCTTAGTTTCATTATTAAAATGAGAAACATTTACAAAATTATAACCATAAACAGCTTCAAAACCAGGCATAAAATTATGATTCCAATTGTTACCTTTTTTATAATTATCATTCCAATTTGTATGATAAATATTTGAACCGATAAAAGGAGTTTTTGTTTTCTTATCGTAATTTACTTTGTATATAGGTGTTAGTCTGTGTTTTGGATTAAAAGTTAGAAGAACATTTCTAGGTTGAGTTTCAAGTTTTAAAGAATCTATTTGAAGCCCAACAATTTTTTGTCCGTTTTCATTCTCTTGTATTTCATTTACTTGAAAGCCCTTTTTGTCAATTTTACTGTTAGAGCAACTAGACATTAAAGCTCCAGTAATTAATAATGTTAAGATTTTTTTCATAGAATTTTGTTGTTTAGATTAATAGCTTTATTCATGGTTTTAACTTTTATTTTCATCAGCAAAAACTAAAAGTTTTTTCTCTTTAATGTATTTATATTGTTCAGGTGTTAAATAAATTAATGTAAAACCTTCTCCATTTAGTTTATAAAATTGCCCATTTAATTTATTTTGAATAATGATTTTATTCATAAAATCAAAAAAGCGTTCATCAATCCAATCTCTATTAATTTTAAATTCTGTTTTATAACTTTTTCCGTTAAAGTTAAAAGACAAAGAAACTTTTTCTTTTTGCAAGCGAAAGTTATCTTTAATATTAGTTGGATTAAATTCTTGGTGTGAGATTTTTGAATATTCAGAAACAATTTCTTCGTAAGGATTTTCTAAATTATATAATTCATAATCAAATGATACTTTAATGTCAGGAAATGAGGATAAGAGTTCATTCAGATTTCCAGTCATTTTTTCTTTAATATCTTCAATACTCTTATTTATTTGATTATTATTTAAATGATTGAATAAGCCTAATTTTTGATACTCTTGAATAGCTTTGTTAATCTTTTTAGTAGTTAGAGAGTTATTGAAATTTTCATAACTTAATTCCCAATAGCTATTTAGATATCGAAACATTTCAAGTTGCTCCTTTTTTAAAGCAACAATCCCAAAATATTGATGTGTGTTTCGTTGTTTATAATTATAATTTGAATTGATTAAATGTAATTGATAAGGTGATTGAGTATCTTTTAAAACCTTATTGAAAATTTTATAATATTCTTGATTATCTATTTTCCCAAAATAATTATTTCCTTCAATACCATGTGGTGAAATAAAACTCTTCATTTTGTATGTTTTTCCATTAGATTTTATGGAAACAATTAAATCGTGAGGAATATAACCGTTATAAGAATCTGAAGAATCTATTTTAATTTCATATTTGAAGTTAGTAAAGTTTAATTCAGGTAGTACTTCTGAAGTTAATTTATGGATTTGCTCCAAATAATTTTTAGGAGAGTTAGAATATTTAGATAAATCGAAAAACCTTGCTTTTTCACAATAATCAATAAGTTGAAAAGGAGACTCTAGTTTGTCGTTTTTAATATCAGATTTTAAGAGTTCGTTTTCTTTTTTACTAATAATCCTATTTTCAAAAAGTTTTTTTCTATAATTATCAAGCTTTTCAACACTCATCCACTCTTCAAAATATACTTGATTAATTAAATCTAGCAAAAAATGAAACAAATGAATGTATTCGTTATTTACTATTCTATCCGATTGGTACTGGAATTGTTTTTGGTTAATAAGCTCGAGTTTTTTTAGCTTTTTAAGATATTCAAGTAGTATAGTGTTTATTTGATTTTGTTCATTGTTTTTTAATTTTTCCTTTTCAAAATCTAGAAAGGTGTCTAAGCCAGAATATTTATAACCTGTTTCTTTCTTATATTCTATTTGAAACAATGAATAAATGATCGTTCTTTTGGTTAGTTGCCCATATCTAGATAGAAGTTTAATCATTTCTTCTTTTTGTTCAGTATCAATAAGCTTTACAGCAATTAATTCTTCAATTTTAGGCTTCATATTTTGTCCATTTGCAACGTTTATAATTAGAAAGGATATGAGTATTAGATTATTAATAAGTTTCGTCATTTAGTCTCCTTTTATCTTTCTAAATGTTAAACTCATTCTTCCATTTTCAGTATCTGATTTTGGAATTGAGTGTTGCCATTCATTTTGTAATTCATTTGTCATGTAAATGAACGAACCAGAAGGAAGTTTATAATCTTTTATTAAATCAAGATTCTTAATATTCCTAAATCTCAATGTTCTGGTTTCTCCTATTGAAATTATTCCTACACCAGTATCCTCAAATAAAATATCTGTTTGATCAGAGTGAAATCCCATTTTAGATTTACCATCTAAATAATAATTAATCAAACAGTTATTTGGTTTAAAATTGAGAGTATCGTTAATCTTTTCAATTATGTGATTTAATTCAGGAATAAACTCTTGAAAAGGATAGCTAATTTGAGAATAATTATATGCTTTTCCATAACTAGCTGTTTTTCGAGCAGACATTCTTTTGTCCCATTCAACATTCTTTTTTAAATACTCAAAAAGTTCAGCTGGATTCTCAATATAATTTTCTATAAATGTTATTCCGTTCATTTTTCCATTATTTTTTAATAAAGTTTCTAATTATAGAATAAAATCATTACTCAAATTAGATATAACGCTTTGGTTATGGTAAGTATCAAATCTCTTATTAATTATAGTTTTTGTTGTAGAATGTTAGTCACAATTTTTTCTTTCATTTTTGGTTAAATTTTTCATAATTTATATAAATTCTACCTAGAATTTTAGGATACTTCTCATAATATTCAATATTTAGGAATTGTTGTAGAACTATTATTAATTCGTCATTTTCATTATTCTTAAAATATAGATTTATAGAGCATTATCCATCCAAGCTCTTAATTCTTTATACTTATTAAGATTATATTTCATATTTACAAATAGAAATATTTACCCAACCAAATTCCAGAGTAATTAGTCATACACATGTCTTTAATTTTAAAGGTAATTATTTTATCATTAGGTTTAGGTCTAAGTTCTTCTCCGTTAATAAATTGTTTGAATAGATATGATTTATTTTTAAACCATTTTTCTTTTTGATTTGTAGAAACAGCATATATTTTTAAGTAGATTTTATTTTCATTCAAATCAGATAAGATATCAGTAAGAAATGAATCGTCTTGAAATTCAGAAGTAGATTCTTTATCAATCCATCCATTATCTTTTAAAAATTGTATTCCGTTATTCGAGTTAGAAATAGCTTTTGATTCTATTTCAAAATTTATGTCTATCAAGCCATATTTAGCAATTGTTCCTTTTATGTTATTATTTTCACTCGATTTGATTTGAATATTGAGACTTTCTTCTACAAGAAATTTTACTTCTTCTGTAATTAGCTGTTCATTTTTAGATATATCAATAGGAATTTCAATTCCAATATAATCAATTATAGAATTATACTTTAATTCTCTATTAATTCTTCTTAAAGCATTTATATTTTTCATAGTCTTTTCTTAAATTATTCATGCGCAAAAAACTCAATTCCCTTTATAGTTTGACTAGATATACGAAACTTTTATATGTTTTTAGTCAGTTCACTTTATAGTTAGCTAAGGCAAAATGTAGAAAAGAATAAACGCTGCGCAATTTTCTTTCAAATATAAGAAAATAGAGGATACATCAATTGTAAAAAATTTAATACGATGTACATAGATTTTGCTAATTTCGCGATTCAAAATTTAGCATTATGATTACGGTAGATCAATTAACAGTAGAATTTAGCGGGAGAACATTATTTAAAGATGTTTCTTTTGTTATCAATGAGAATGATAAAATAGCCTTAATGGGTAAAAATGGAGCAGGGAAGTCTACCATGATGAAGATTATTGCTGGAGTTTCAAAAGCCACTAAGGGAGGTGTTAGAACTCCAAAAGATACCGTAATAGCTTATTTACCACAGCATTTATTAATGGAAGATAATTGCACGGTAAAAGAGGAAGCGTCTAAAGCTTTTGAAGGAATATTTGCCATGAAAGCAGAGATGGAATCTTTAAATAAGCAATTAGAAACACGTACCGATTATGAGTCTGAAGAATACATGAAAATTATAGAACGTGTATCGGACTTAGGAGAAACATATTATGCTTTAGAAGAAATAAATTACGAAGCTGAAGTAGAAAAAGCTTTAAAAGGACTAGGGTTTAAACAAGAAGATTTTAATCGTTTAACTTCAGAGTTTAGTGGAGGTTGGCGTATGCGTATTGAGCTAGCAAAAATCTTATTACAAAAACCAGACTTAATTCTGTTAGATGAGCCTACAAACCACGTAGATATAGAATCGGTAATTTGGTTAGAAAACTTTTTATTAAACAAAGCCAAAGCCGTAGTTGTTATATCGCACGATAAAGCATTTATTGATAATATTACCAATAGAACTATTGAGGTAACTATGGGAACTATTCACGATTACAAAGCGAATTATTCTCATTATTTAGAGCTACGAAAGGAGCGAAGAGCACATCAATTAAAAGCATATCAAGAACAACAAAAGTTTATTGCAGATACCAAAGCATTTATAGAGCGTTTTAAAGGAACTTACTCAAAAACAAATCAAGTCGCTTCTAGAGAACGTATGTTAGAAAAGTTAGACATTGTAGAAATTGATGAGGTAGATACATCTTCATTAAAATTACGCTTTCCACCATCACCACGTTCTGGAGATTATCCTGTAAAAGTAGAAGGCTTAACTAAAGAATATGGAGATTTAACCGTATTTAAAGATGCAAGTTTTTCTATAGCTAGAGGAGAAAAAGTTTCATTTGTAGGAAGAAACGGAGAAGGGAAATCGACTATGATAAAAGCTATTATGGGAGAAATAGATTTTGAAGGAGAAGCTGGATTGGGTCACAATGCTAAAGTGGGATACTTTGCACAAAATCAAGCATCTTTATTAGATCCAGAACTAACTATCTTTCAAACGGTAGATGAGGTAGCGGAAGGTGATGTACGAACTCAAATTAAAAATATCTTAGGACGATTTATGTTCTCAGGCGATGATATTGATAAGAAAGTGAAAGTATTGTCGGGAGGAGAAAAAACACGTTTGGCAATGGTGAAATTATTATTAGAACCAGTAAACGTACTAATATTAGATGAGCCAACAAACCACTTAGATTTACGCTCTAAAGATGTTATTAAGGAAGCATTGTTGCATTTCGACGGAACTTTGATATTGGTATCTCACGACCGTGATTTCTTACAAGGATTGTCTCAAAAAGTATTTGAATTTAAAGATAAACGTGTAATAGAGCATTTTGAAACAATAGATGCTTTCTTAGAACGAAATAATATCAAAGCTTTAAAAGAGATAGACTTATAGAAAAGAAAATTTATTAGAAATTATTCTGAGAATTTTTCAGCTAAAAGGTTCCATAATTCAGGATAACCATGGTCATAACCTAAAGTCCAAATACCAACACCAGCAAGTTGTTGTTCTTTAATCCAATCGTATTTTAAAGCTAAAGACTTAGGGTTTTCAAACCATAATTGTCGGTAGGCATTGTGTTCTTTAAAACTGAGGTAAGTACTAGCGCTTTCTTTGTTAAATTGTACAGGGATTTTTAAAGAGTCGATATAAATTCTTTTAATAGTACTGTAAGTTGGACTCGATTTGTATTTGATTACTTTAGAAGGTACATTTTCTGATTTTGTATACCATTCAGCACCATAATAGGGGAGTCCGACAATAAGTTTAGAAGGAGATACTCCTTTTTTTAGGTAATATTTAATGGAATGTTCTAACCCGTTTCCAAATTCGGAGCTATTTTTTAGTGGACTAATCGGACCTGCTTTGGAACTAAAGTTTCCGTAATAGTCGTATCCCATTAGCGTATAAAAATCAACAGAAGTGTTTATTTTTTTAATATCAAAAATATAGTGCCAGTCATTAGCATAGAGACACAAGGTGATTAGATAATTAGGATTGACTTTTTTAAGCTTTTTAGAAATACGATTCACAAAAGAGGAAAAAAGCTGTTTGTCTTTTTTAGCAATACCTTCAAAGTCAATATTAATACCATCCGCTTTTCTGTAATCTAAAAGTGTTACTAGATTGTCAATTAATTTTTCTTGAGCTTTGGTATTACTTAAAAATGTAGCGTTGTTACTACTTCCAAAATTAGAGACTGATAAAAATACTTTGCAATTATGAGCTTTAGCGCTGTCTATAATAGCAGTGGTTTTCCAGTTGCCTATATTTTTAGGAGTTCCTGTTGTGGGATTTACCTTATAGGAAAAATAAGAAAGTGCCCAAAGTAAGTCGAAATTATAATTCTTATAAACTGTGCCGTTAGAATAAAGATGCCAACCTAATGTTTTGTATTTCGAATTTCGTTTTACTTTTTTATGTTGAATCACTTTAGGAGAAGTGGCATTTACACTATCCCATTGCTCTTCGCTTAAATTACTGTCTAGTTTAGAAAGAAGTGCAGTTTTAGAACTTTTAAAAGGTTGTGAATCTTTTTTGGAATTACAACTATATAATAAACTCAAGAGTAGTGAGCTGTAAATAAAAGTTTTAGTTAAAGAGAGTTTAGTTAGTACCACAACATTTTTTGTATTTAAGACCACTGTCACATAAACAAGGATCATTTCTAGAAATATCAATACGTTTAAAATGAAGATTCATATCGTCCATGTCTTGTTTAAATATTTTTTCAAGCAAAGCATATAACTCAGGATGTTTTCTGGCTAATAGCTTAGGTCTTTCAAAAAAATACTCACTAGCAACAGAAAAAAACTCAGCTTTATTGGTTCCACCGTATGGGTTTATGTCTGAATCTTCATTGTAAATTTCGTCAATTTTTTTGTTAATTAAATCAATCCAGGGTATAGTATATTGTTTTTCTAATAATACATGAGGTACACCATCAATATTTCCATCGAGTTTGTCTATTAAATGCACAAACTCATGAATGGCAGTATTCTTTTTATCAGATTCATTGGTGAAACCTAAATGCAAAGCAGGTTTAGACAAAATCATTTTGCCTTCCATGTAGCCATTTCCTACCATACCTAAAATTCTACGGTTGTCGCCCTCAGTTTCAAAATGCTGATTAAACATATCTGGGTATAAGATAACTTCAGAAATGTTTGGGTATTTCCAATTAGGGAAATTAAAAATAGGAATCACAGCACTAGCGCCTATAAGAAGTTTGTCGGTAATAGTAACCGTTGTATCTACACCAATAATTTTACAGTTTAAAATAAATTCATGGACTTTGAATTCGAACAATTTTTTCTCTTCGGGTGTTAAGGCATTATAAAAAGTTACTTTTTGAGTTAAAATAATTGACCATTTCTTAGGAAAATTAGAAGTAGGTTGTTTCCATTTATTTGTTTCTGATTTAGTTTTACCAGTATTTCTAATAAGGATAAAAGCAATGATGAGTATAAAAAATAGAAAGAAAATCATTTTAAAAGAATAGCAGTTTTTTAATTAGAGGCTAAAAATAGTAATAATGAGATTATTTCATGTGTAAAAGTCTTCTCATTATCGATACATAAATTAACTTCATCTAATTTTTCTTAAAAAACTGATTTCTAGAAGTAATTTTATAATTAATAATTGAAAGTTTAAGTTTTCATTGTTAATTTTTGGTTATAGTTTTAATGAAAAGAAGTATCTGAAAAGTATACTTCTTTTCTCATTTATAATAGTTTCTTATTAAAGAATTAGTTAGTTTATGTATATTTAATAAGGTTTAAATTATTAAAATGAAAGAATGAAAACTATAGAAGTTAAGAAAGGAGAGATTTTACAATATAAAGGAGATCTTGAAACTATGGTTTATGAAGTTGTATCAGGACTTTTAAGAAGTTATACTATAGATGAAAAAGGGAAAGAACATATTTTTATGTTTGCTCCAGAAGGATGGATTATAGCAGATGCTGTTGAAAAAGGACAACCTAGTGATTTTTTTATTGAAGCTCTTGAAGATTCAGTAATTCAAGTAAGAGAAAAAGATTTTAGTCAAATTTTTCCAAACGCTCCAGCCATAGCCAAAAGAATGTTGGTACTTCAAAGAAGAATAATTATGTTAATGAGTTATTCAGGTTTACAACGCTATGAACATTTTATAGAAACATACCCTAATTTAACCCAAAGAGTACCTCAAAGAATGATTGCTTCTTATTTAGGGATTACTCCAGAAGCACTTAGTAAAGCCAAAGGAGACAAAATAAGAGCTTCACGATAAATTGAATTCTTAATATTTATTAATGCACACGAGTTGTTGACAAAATACATTTGTGACAGTATTAATCATTAAAATAAATATTATGAAAGCATACATGTTAGCATTTGTACGTGTAAACGATTTAGAAACCTTTAATAAAGAGTATATAGAAAATGCAGTGCCTATTGTGCAACGTCATGGTGGAGTTACGGTAGCAGTAGATGAAAATCCATTGACTATTGAAGGAACAGTTCCTGAAGGGCGTGTTGTAATTGTAGAATTTCCAACCAAGGTAGCAGCAGAAGCTTTTTATAATGATCCAGACTATCAAGCTATAAAAGCCTGGCGTCAAAAAGTAAGTCAAAGTGATTCGATTATTTTAGAAAAAGGTTTCTAGGTTTTCCTTATATAAAGTCGCAAGAAGTAAATCAATAACCCTTTATTACTAAGGAAAATATAATGTGTAGAAAACATTATAAAAAAATAAAAGCTTACACAATGTAAGCTTTTATTTTAATTCCCCTAAAAATAATAAAACCGAAGCAGTTACTTCGGTTTTGCGGAGAAAGAGGGATTCGAACCCCCGGTCC
>NZ_WAAU01000085.1 GCF_008806755.1 Tenacibaculum aiptasiae | reverse complement strand
CTGTATATCCAATGAATGGTGTTGAAAAAGGAATGGTGTTTGAGTATTTAAAAAATACATCAGATGATATTCATGAAATTATTTATCATGAACAAAATATGTATGACTATCCTGTCAAAAACTTTGATTTCGATTTATTCAAACATGCAGTCGGTTTAATGATAGATAAACATACAGCTTTACGTAAAATATATGATTTAGAAAGTTTCGCTCATATTATTTTAAAGAATGCAGATCCAGAGGTGAATTTTATCGATATTCAGCATTTAGATAAGGAAGAACAGAGAGTTTTTGTAAAAAATAAATTGTTAGAAGAGAAAAGGAGAGGAACTGAGCTATCATTTTCACTAATGTGGCGTATAAATATTATAAAAGTAAGAGATGATTATCAATATTTATTGTTTGATTTCCATCATTCTTTATTTGATGGCTGGAGTCTTTCTTCATTCTTAACAGAGATGTTAAATATGTATTCTATTCTTGTAAAGGATAGAAATTATATTCCAGTATTACTAGAAACTACTTATAAAGATCAGATAATAGGAGAATTGTCTGCTGCGAAGAGCCAAGAGTCGATTACATATTGGCAAAAAGAGCTTGATGGTTATACAAGATTTGAATTACCATCTAATGATGAAAAACATGTTTTTGTTAGTGATGTTTTTGAGTTACCAATTTCATTTAGAGAAGAATTAGAAGAATTAGCAATAAGATACAATACTAGTTTTAAGCATCTATGTTTTGCAGCATGTTTATATACAATGAATATGTTAAGTTACGAAGATGATATAACCTTAGGAATTGTAACTAATAATAGACCATTAACACAAGATGGGGATAAATTATTAGGCTGTTTTTTGAATACAATTCCATTTAGAGCAAAAATATCAGAAGAATTGACTTGGGGGGGATATATTAATTATATAGAAGATAAACTTAGAACATTGAAATATCATGAAAAGATGCCTTTTCATAAGATATTAGAAGTAATAAAAGAGCCTGCAGGAGAGCATAACCCAATTTTTGATGTTGCTTTTAATTATCTAGATTTTCAAATTTTTAAAGAATGGGAAGCTTATGACTCATCGATTGAATTAGAAGAAGATTCTTTATCGGAGTTTTATTTAAATGAGCATTTTCCATTTGGTTTCCATATTGAGGCACACGATTTAAGACAAGAGCATGGTGGAGTATACAATAAAAGTTTTAGAGTCTTATTAAGATATTCAACAGCTGTTTTTAGTAAAGAACAAGTAAAAAAGTTGGCTACATATTTTAAATTAACTTTAGAACAGTTCTTATATAGTGAAACAACATTAATGGGGAAAGAAATAATTCTCTCTGAAGCAGATAAAGAAGATCGTATACGACTAGATGAGTTTAATGAAACATTAGCAGATTACGAAACAGATAAAACAATACTTGATTTATTTACTAAACAAGTGGAGTCTAATCCAGAAAAAATTGCAGTCAAGTATAAAGAGAAACAATTGAGTTATTTAGAATTGGATACTATATCTAATCAATTAGCGCAAATTTTGATTAAAAAAGGAGTTACTGTTGATACTTTAATTCCTCTTTGTTTAGATCGTTCTTTAGAAATGATTATAGGAATTATAGGGATTTTAAAAGCGGGAGGAGCATATGTCCCTATAGATCCAACATATCCACAAAACCGCATAGATTATATTCTTGATGATACACAGCCTAATTTAGTACTAACAATCTCGAAGTACCAAAAATTATTTAAAGATGTGGAATTAATAAATCTTGATAATGAGTTTTTATATAATGAAGAACAAGTATTAAATGCTAATATATCTATACCGGAAACGTCACTTGCTTATGTCATTTATACTTCAGGTACTACAGGGAAACCAAAAGGAGTGATGAACCAACATGATGGAATTTATAATAGATTAATGTGGATGCGAGATTATTTAGAAGTAACTGAGCATGATGTAATATTGCAGAAGACAACATTCTGTTTTGATGTTTCTGTATGGGAATTATTACTTCCTCTGATATCGGGTTCTAGGTTAGTATTTGCTAAACCAGAGGGGCATAAAGATCCGTTATATTTACAAAAATTAATAAATGATGAGCAAGTCAGTATTGTACATTTTGTACCTTCTATGTTAGATGTATTTGTTAGTGAAACTGATTTAAATATAAACAACTCATTTAGTAAAGTAATTTGTAGTGGAGAAGCATTATCGTATGCAACCTTAGCAAAGTTTCAAGAAAAGTTTGAAAATACAAGAATTTTCAATTTGTATGGACCAACAGAAGCAGCTATAGATGTTACAGCCGTAGATGTAACGGAACATAATAATGCTATTGTTCCAATAGGAAAACCAATAGCGAATACCAAAATTCATATTGTAGATAAAAATAACATTCATCAACCTATAGGAGTTATTGGGGAACTTATTATAGAAGGTATTCAAGTAGCAAGAGGATATTTAAATAAGCCAGAATTAACATCAGAGAAATTTATAGATAATCCTTTTAATAAGAATACTCGACATAAATTATATAAAACAGGTGATCTTGCAAGGTGGATGCCTGATGGAAATTTAGAATTTTTAGGACGTAATGATAGTCAAGTAAAAATAAGAGGAAATCGTATAGAATTAGGTGAAATAGAATATCACTTAAATCAGGTAAAAACTATTAAGCAAAGTGTTGTAATTGTTTCTAAGGATAATAACCAATTAGTAGCTTATGCTGTTGTAAAAGAAGGGTTTGATAAAAAAATAGTCAGAGATGAGTTAAGCAATGTTGTTCCGGTATATATGATTCCTGAAGTTTTTATAGAATTAGATAGTTTTCCACTTACAGCTAATGGAAAGTTAGATAGAAAATCATTGCCAGAGGCCAAAACATCGGACTTATCTTTTAATGAATACGTAGCACCTAGAACTCAAACAGAAATAAGGTTAGTTAAAATTTGGCAAGAGCTTTTAAAAAATGAAAAAGTAGGAATTAATGATAATTTTTTCTCTTTAGGAGGAAATTCAATCACTGCCATCCAGGTTGTAAGTCAAGCTAAAAAACAAGATATTCATTTAAGAGTAGGAGATATTTTTAAAAATCAAACAATTCAAGAATTATCTCAAAATTTAAGAAAAAATAATACTGTTTTATCAGAAGTTGGTGTTTTAGAAGGAGAGTTTGAACTACTTCCTATACAACATGATTTTGCTGAGTCGTCTTTCAATAATGTAAATCATTATAACCAATCTGTTTTAATGAAAATTTCCAAAGAATTAGATGATAATATAATAGACAAAGCTATTTCTAAACTTGTATTTCAACATGATATACTAAGAGCTAAGTATAGAAAAGAAGGAGATATTTATCAAGGAGTGTATTCATTAGAAGAACCTAAGTTGTATATAGAGAACCTTAAGAATATTGAAGAAAGAAGTGAAAATATAACAAAAGTTTGCTCTAAATATCAAAAAAGTCTTTCTCTAACAGAAAATACAATATGTTTTGTACTTATTAAAACATCTGATACCGAATCACATAATAGATTATTTATCGTAGCGCATCATATGATTGTTGATATAGTTTCTTGGCATATTTTATTAGATGATTTATCAGGTTATATACATGATGCCATTAAAGGAAAAGTTACAGTTACATCTAGAAAAAGTACATCTTATCGTCAATGGCAACAAAAACTATATAGTTACGGTAATAGTAAGTATTTGTTAAAAGAGTTTACTTATTGGAAAAAACAGTTGTCTAAAGCTGTTAAACTGCCTTATGATTTTTCAACAAATGAATACAAGAGTACTTATAAAGATGTTAAGTTTTATCAGACAAAATTAACAGCAAAAGAAACAGAAGTTTTACTAACAGAATGTCATCAAAAGTATAATACTGAGATTAATGATTTATTAATGTCTTCTTTAGCGATGACTCTGGGACCATGGCTTAATTCTAATGAGTTTACAATAGGCTTAGAAGGGCATGGAAGAGAAGATATATTTGATAATATAGATGTAAGTAGAACTATAGGTTGGTTTACGTCATTATTCCCATTAACATTAACATATTCAGAAGATAGTTTAGATAGAACAATTATAGAAGTAAAAGAAAGATTAAGACAAGTTCCTAATAAAGGTATAGGTTATGGAATTTTACGTTACCTAAATGATGATGATGATATACGTTCACAACTTTCAAAGAACTTTCAACAAATTATCTTTAACTATTTAGGTCAGTTTGAAACAGAAGATCAAACTAATGGTTTCTTTAGTATGGCTTCCGAATCAATGGGACAAAACATAGATTTAAAAAATCAGAATAACCATAAATTAAGTATAAGCGGACTTGTTGTTGAAGGAAGAATGCAGTTTAACTGGAATTATAATAGTAATATTTTTTCTGAACAAACAGTATTGAAATTAGCTCAATCTTTTGAGGATAATCTTAAGTTAATTATAAATCATTGTTTAACAGTAGATAACTCTATTAAGACACCTTTTGATTATGGACTGCATTTAGAAACCAATCATAAAGAATTAACGAAGTTTTTAAGCTTACAAGGGAATAATGATATAATAGATATTTATAAATTAACTCCTCTTCAACAAGGATTATTATTTCATAGTTTGTATGATGATAATTCTAATTATATCGTACAGATGAGTTTTGATATGCCTTCTTTAAATATAGAATTATTTCAAAGGTCATGGGAAATCTTAATAGAGAAACACAGTATTTTAAGAACTTCTTTTAATAATGAATTTTTTAATATTCCTGTTCAATGTGTTTCAAAGAAAAGGAAACTTCCGTTGAGGGTCTTAGATTATAGTAATAAAGATAATATAGAAATAGAAGCATTTCTTAAAGAAGATTATATAAAACCTTTTGATTTAAAGACTTCTCCCTTCCGAATTAATATTTTAAAAATGTCTAAAGGTGAGTATAAAATTGTTTTTACACACCATCATATATTACTAGATGGTTGGTCTGTGTCAATATTATTAACTAAAGTAGTAGGTATTTATCAAGAGTTAGTTAATAATAAAGATGTTTCTATATCAAACCGAGAGGATAATTATATAAACAATATTAAACAGTTTTTTTTAAGAAATGAGTTTAATGGACATGAGTATTGGAAAAACTACCTTTCATCTCTCACAACACCTAGTTTCCTTCCTTTTTTAATTGATAATAAGAAAAGAAATAAAGTGTTTAGTAATAATAATGTTAAACATTTTATGAAAGATGATTTTACTCAAGAATTAAAACAGTTTGCGAAAAAACATCAAATTACAATAAATACTGTAATTCAAGGTGCTTGGGCTTATCTTCTTTCTAAATACTCAGGCAATAACACTGTTGCATTTGGTACAATTATATCGGGTAGGAATGAGATTACTAAAGGCATAGAATCAGGAATAGGTTTATATATAAATACAATTCCAGTTTGTACAACTATTACAGAAAAACAGTCTATATCAGATTGGTTGATCAATCTTCAGAAAGAACATATAATTTCAAGAGAAGAACACGGACATTTATCTATAACAGATATTCAAAATAACAGTCTGATTCAAGATGAGTTATTTGATTCTTTAATAATTTTTGATAATTATTCACAAGAGGTTGTTAATACTTCAAGTAAAGGACAAACTTTAAGTATAAGAAACTTTCAAGGTAAAGAAGAAAATAATTATGCTTTGTCTTTATATATATGTGTAGATGATTCAGGTATAACTGTAAATCTAAAATATAACAATCAACTTATTTCATTATCATCAATTGAAATGATTTTGCGTCATTTTGAAGAAACTCTTAGATCCTTATTATCATCAAATCAGATTTCGGATATTAATTATATGACGAAAAATGAGAAACATCATTTGTTGGTGAATAATAATGCTACTAAAGAAAAATATTCTCTAGGAAACACAGTATTGGATTTATTTAAGAATCAATTTGAGAGCAATCCTGAAGCTATCAAACTAATTTTTGGAAAAGATCAAATGACTAATAAGGTTTTAGAAAAAAGATCTAATCAATTAGCGTCTCTTCTTCAAGATGAAGGTGTTAAAAAAGGAGATCTTATTCCTATTTGTATAGAAAGATCTTTTGAAATGATTATTGGGATATTGGCTATTATGAAAGCTGGTGGAGCTTATGTGCCAATAGACTCAGAACATCCGAAGGAACGTATAGATTTTATACTGAAAGAGTGTAAAGCTAAACTTCTTTTAAGTACATCTAATTTGATAGAAGATAAATTAAAGCAAATTATTTCAGATGAATTATCAGTCATTGATATAACTTCTTCAAAAGTTGTTGAATATCCTTCAAAAAACATACAAGTAAGTATAGTTCCTGAAGACATTGCTTATGTGATTTATACTTCTGGTTCGACTGGTAAGCCTAAAGGAGTTCTGATTAGGCATGAAAGTTTATTAAATAGATTAATGTGGAAGCAAAATTATTTTAACGTATCAGATGATGTGATTTTGCAAAAAACACCTTTTACTTTTGATGTATCGGTATGGGAATTAATAACACCTTTAATTACTAACTCTACAATGGTTTTAGCAAAACCAAATAGACATACAGATTTGGCCTATTTAAAAAATATAATTAAAGAAGAAGGAATTACTTTGATGCATTTTGTTCCTTCAATGTTAGATACTTTTCTAAATGAATTTGATGATGTAGAATTGCAAACTTTCAAGCTTAATGTAATATGTAGTGGAGAATCATTGACTAACTCAACTTTAAAAAAATTCCAAAAGAAGTTTTCGAACTCAAAAATTTATAATTTATATGGACCAACTGAAGCTACAATTGATGTAACAGCAGTAGATTTAACAGACTATAAAGGAAATAAAAATATTATTGGAACTCCAGTGTCCAATACGCAACTTTATATTGTTAATGATCAAAATGATATTGTACCAGAAAATGTTATTGGTGAGTTATTAATAGGGGGTGTTCAAGTTGCTGAAGGATATATTAATAGGCCTGAATTAAGTGCAGAAAAGTTTATAAAAAACCCTTTTAATGAAGATGATTCCTATAAATTATATAGAACAGGTGATTTAGCAAAATGGTTACCAGATGGAAATATAGAGTTCATAGGTAGAAATGATCATCAAATTAAGCTTAGAGGTTACCGAATTGAGTTGGGAGAGATAGAGCATGTATTATCTAATCATCCAACAATAAAAAGTGTAGTTGTAGATTGTAGAAGTGTTAACAGTGAGGTCGCTTTAGTAGCTTATTATATTAATGATTCTTCGGAACTGTCAATTGAAGAAATTCAAAGTTATCTAAAAAAACAGTTGCCAGATTATATGATTCCTTCCTTTTTTATAAAGGTGAATTCTTTCCCTTTATCTGCAAACGGAAAACTAGCGAAGAAGTTATTACCATCTCCTAGTACAATTTTTACAAAGCAATATGTTCCTCCAACAAATGAGATAGAAGAACAAATAGTTAATATTTGGTCAGAGCTATTAAAAATAGAAGCTTCTTCTTTAAGTATAGATGAAGATTTCTTTAAAATAGGTGGTAATTCGTTGAAAGCAATGGCTTTAATTAATAGGCTAAACAAAACGTTTTTAGTAGAAATGTCATTAAAAGAATTGTTTGAAAAGCAAACAGTAAAAAGAATATCTGATTATATCCTTACAGTAAAACAAATAGATAGTGAGACAAATGATAATCTTAAGGAAGCAAAACTAATCATATGAGAATCGATGAATATATTACGAATCTGAGGAATAATAATATCATTGTTACTGTCAATCAAGAACAACTAGCAGTTTATGATCCAGATGAGGTTTTAACAACAGAAATTGTAGGAGAATTAAAGGAAAAAAAAGAAGAAATATTAACTTTTTTTAAAACTTTAAGGAATAAAGAGTCTTCAACAATTATTCCCAAGTCTTCTTTTTTAGAAAACTACCCATTATCATCAGTACAAAAGCGTATGTACTTTATGTATGAATTTGATAAGGGAGGTACAAGTTATAATATGCCAATGTTTTACAAGGTTGGTAAGTCTTTAGATATAGC
>NZ_WAAU01000084.1 GCF_008806755.1 Tenacibaculum aiptasiae | reverse complement strand
GAATCACAAACATTGTCATTCTCAGCTACTGTGAATGTTACCGGTGTTGGATCTGGTATATTAATGTCTTGAGATCTAGGACATCCATTACCGTCTCTTACTCTAATTCTATAGTCTCCTGGAGCCAATCCTGTAAATACATTGTTATTACTATAGGTATAACCTCCAATTACATTATTAGCTAAATCTTCTAACTGATATTGGTAACTTCCCCAACCTCCAGTTGCACTGGCAGTTATTGTTCCGTCTGATCCTCCATTACAACTTACTGGTGGATTTACTACTCCGTTAACTAATAATGGATTTGCTGGTTCTTCAATTGTAAAGTTTGCTGACCTTGCTGTACAGAAAGGCGCTCCTGTTGAAGTTAATGTAGCAATTACATAATATTCACCTGCTGCTAAATTTGCTATTGAAGAATTTCCTGTTAATCCATTAACCGTTCTTTCAATTGCATTTGTAGCTGCATGATACACTGTATAATTATAACTTCCTGCATATGGTGTAGCTGGACTAAAATCTAATAATGCACTACCATCATCATTTGTTCTACATGTTTCATTAGTTACATCTGATATTAAAATATCAAACTGTGGTGCTACTCCAACAGTATGGAAAGTTTCTAACTCACATCCAGTTGTTGGATTTTCAATCGTTATTTTATACTCTCCAGTAGGTAAATTATCAAAATCTCCTGTTGTATTTGTTACTGCTGCATACACAGTTCCGTTAATTCCTTCAATTGTAATATTTGCAGTTACTGCTGCTACCGATGTAAAAGTAACTGTAATATCTTCACCTACTCCAGTATTACAAGGAATATCATTATCTACTGTTACTATAGGTGAGCTAATTGCATTAAAGGCTGCTATAGTTTCATTAACTGTTGCTGAAGAACATCCTTGGTCATCATATACAACAATGGTTACTGGTCCTCCAGAAGTATTTGTTGTCGTAAAACTTAAACTAGCACTATCTTGAGTTTCTACTGCTCCTGTTGCTGGTGTATATGTAAATACTACTCTAGTATATGTACCTGTTCCACCTGTTGTTCCTGCTGGTAATGTCACAGTAGCACTATTTACAACATTTCCTGTTGTACATGCAAACTCTGCTACATCTGGCGTTGATGGTACAATTGGATTTAAATCTCTAATTTCTACTATTTGTTCTGTAAAGCAACTATTTACAGTTGAAGTTCCTCTAATTGTGTAATTACCTGCTGGTAAATTACTAAATACAACTCCTGCTGCTGAAGAAATCGTTCCTGCTGCCGCTGGATCTGGAGTAATAGTATAGTTTAATGGTAAAATTCCATTATCTATAGTAGTTACTGTAATTTCTCCTGTACTTGCTCCATCACAAATATCATTTACTGTAGCTGCTGCTGTAAAGTTAGGCTCAACTCTTGCTGCAATATCTATTGTTTTTGTTACTGAACAATTTGGTGTTTCAGCTGTATCATAAACAGTTACAGTATACGTTCCTGCTGTTGTTGGATTGAAAGTTAAAGGATTTGTTCCTAAAGCTGTTCTTGCAACTACTGCACTCGGTCCTGCTACTTCATATTCATAATTAGCTAATGCTGAACCTGAAGTTACATTAATTTCTACTACAGCTTCTGGTGTACCAGAACAATCAATATTTTTAGTCTGAACTAATGTAAAGTCTAATGGTGCTTGTATAGTTGTTGCTACTGTAGGACTTGTACAACCATTCGCATCTCTTACTATTACATTATAACTTGCAGGAGTTAATCCTTCTGCTAAATATGTTGTACTAGTTGTAGGAGTACTATATGTTGTACCTCCATCTGTAGAGTATTGGTATGGTGGTGTTCCACTTCCTGCTGTAATCGTTATTGTTTTATTTGCATCACAACTATTAGGTACCGTTGCTACTGTAGGAGAAGGACTTAAGGTTATTGTTACAGGTCCTAAATTAGTTGTACATCCACTACTGTCGGTAACTAGTACTTCTACGTCTACTGAAGTTGCTCCTGCTGCATTAGCAGCTGTATCACTAACTGTAATTGTATTACCTGTTAATGTATGTGCAACTGTATTACCTGCATTTCCTGTTTCATAAACAGTTGCTGCATAAGTATAACCTCCAAAACCTCCTAAAATATTTTCAATTCTAACAAGACCATCAACATCACAAGTAATATTATTAACAGCATTTAAAGTACCAGATATTGGCAAACCTTCATCAATTGTTACATCTAAACTTCCAAACTGACATACTGGCGGTCCTCCTGTTGTATTACTTAATTGAATATAATAATCTCCTGCATCTAGTCCGCCTGTTGTAATAGTTAAACTTGTTTCTCCTACATTATTAGTTACTGCTGTACCAATATTCGTAACTGGATTTCTCTTGTATAAAGTCCAATTAAAAGGAAGAATTAAATCTCCAGAAGTGTTGTCTATTGTAAAAGTTATTTCTCCATTACTTGCTCCATTACACTGATTATTATTTACTGTACTTGAAATAGGTACAGATGGTGCAAATACATCATAAATATTTTCTATGTTTTGCTTAATACAATCATCTGAAGGATCTCCAACAACTGCTCCTGCTGCATTTTCATTTAAATCAACTACATAGAAATCATAATTTAAACCAGGTATTAATCCTGTAAAAGTTCTTGTTCTATCTTGAGCTGGTGGTGTTGGACTTGTTGTATCTGGTGGTAACCATGCTCCAACTGGTACTGTTGGGTCGTTTAGAATAAACCTAAAAGGACCAACTCCTCCTATTGCTTCAACGGTTACACTGAAACCTCCAACACAAGTTCCTGGATTTGTTACTGGGTTAACTATCAATCCTTCAACAGTATACGGCACTTCATAAGCTCCAAGACTTTCTATACAACGAACTGTTACTCCATCAGTATCTAATACTCTAATAACAGGATTTACTGTTGTACCCGAATTAATTCCTGTAAAACTATCTGAAGTTTGCCAAGTTGCCCCACCATCATCACTAAATTCTAACGTATATGGTGCTACAGTTGGATAGCCTGTAAATTGGAATCCAAACAACGCTTCATTTCCTGCAAATGGTGTTCCACAAGTAGGTAATATTGGTGTAAGAGTTGCTGTTAATGCTGGTGGATTAGTTAATGTTACTGTTTCTGTATCAGAACATCCCAACGCATCAGTTATGGTGATTGTATAAGTTTCTGCTACTAAATTATTGAAACTTGTGCTTGTTCCTGTAAAATTATTAACTGTAGTTACTGGGCCTAATCCATTTGTTACAACTATTGTATGTGGTCCTTGTCCATTATTTATTTGTAAATCAATACTTCCCGTATCACCATTACATGTAGGTTGATTCACAGTAATAGGACTTACAATAGCTACATTTGGTATTTGATTAACTACTACATCTTCTATAATAAATTGACAATATGGAGCTGTTCCATTATTATCTCTTACATATACATCATATGTACCATTTCCAGTTGCTATTGGATTTGTATTATTAAATGTCCCATCAGCTGGTTGCACAGCATTTGCAGCCACTAAAGAGAACACATAACTACCTGCTCCTCCTGTTGGATTTACTAATATTTGCCCTGTATTACAACTTGCATCTGTAACTGTTGCTGTTGCTAATAATTGAGGATTTATTATATGGTTATTTGTTGTTGTTGAACAACCTAAGCCATCTTGTACAGTTACACTATAAGTTCCGTTTGTTAAACCTGTAAATGTATAAGTATTAGTTGTTGATCCTTGTAATGGTCCACCATTTAAACTAAATTGGTAATTACCACCACCTGAAGTAACTGTAACTACTAATTCTCCATTTGTTCCATCATAACATACTTGTGGCACAACATCAAACGCTACCGCTGATGGTGAGTTTACAGTTACTGTTGCCGAAGAAGTACAATTGTTTGCATCTTCTATATTAATAGTATAGGCTGTTCCACTTGCTGCAACCCCTGTAAATACAGGTGATGTTTGCCAAGCTCCTCCATTTATATTATATCTGTATGGTGCTGTTCCTCCAGCAGGTGTAGCTTCAATTGTTGCTCCTGTTGGTGCTGCACAACTCGCTTCTTTTGTTATTGCTGCCGTGACTGATAAAACTGTAGGGTCTGCTAAGATTACAGTGCCTATTGTTCTAGTACATGCTGCTGGTGAACTATTATCTGGTCTTACCATTACAGTTTGACTACCTGCTGATAAACCTGTTATTGTAAACGGATTTGAAGTTGTAGTATTCCAGTTAGTTCCTCCATCTGTTGAATAATCAAAATTACCTGTAACGTTGATTGCTTCAATTGTAATTGTTCCATCATTTGAAGCATTACAATTATTTCCTGTACTAGCAGTAATTGTAGCATCAAATGCATTATTAGGTTCAACATTTACTGAAACATCTATTGTACAAGCACTTCCATAACCTACTGTTATTGTATGTGGACCTACTGCAACATTATTGAAAGTAGCTGTTGCTTGTGGAGCTCCACCGTCTAAACTATAAGTATAAGCTCCTGCTGGTGTTGGTGTAATGGTTACATTTCCTGTTCCATCACAATTATATACAATAGTTGGTGTTCCGAAAGTTGGTGCTGTTGGTAATGGATCTATAACAACGTTATTTAAATCTAAGATACAACCGTTTGCGTCTACTACTCTTGTATTATAAGTACCTGCTGCTAAATTAGATACTGAAGTCCCTGTTACTTGTATGAATGGGTTTGGTAAAGGTGCTCCATTTACTCTATAAAAATACGTATATGCTGGAGTTCCTCCAGTTGGTGCTGTAAATGTTATTCCTCCTAATATTGTACCTCCTGCAGCGTTACATGCTAAATCTGTAGCTGTTGCTGATCCTCCTGCTAACGCTGTTGGCGCTGCAACTGTTACTGTTGAAGCAGCTGTTGCACATCCATTTGCATCAGTTATGATAACTTCATATGTATCTGAAGCTAATCCTGTAAA
>NZ_WAAU01000083.1 GCF_008806755.1 Tenacibaculum aiptasiae | reverse complement strand
TTTCAGTCCTTTGCTCTACCAACTGAGCTAAGGCACCAGTTGCTACTTTCGTTAAGCGGATGCAAATATACAATGGTTTTTTAATTATACAAAGTAATTGTTTTAAAAAAAATGTATTGTAAATTTGAAATCTAAGAATTAGAGATATGAATTTGATTATTGATGTAGGTAATACTAGAGTTAAAGTTGCTGTTTTTGAAACAAATACGATAAAAGAAGTTTTCATTTTTGAAAAGGAAAAAATTATTTCAGAATTGAAAAAAATTATTTCAAAATTTAAGATTTCAGGGTCTATTATATCTTCGGTAGCCACTTTTTCAGACTTAGAACAGGACAAAATAGTCGAATTATTAGATCCAATTTTTTTAGATAATAAAACAAAGGTACCGTTTAGTAATTTATATCATTCACCAAAAACATTAGGAGTAGATAGAATAGCATTGGCATCAGCAGCAGTTAAAAAATATCCTAAAAGTAATGTGTTAGTTATTGATGCAGGAACATGCATTACTTTTGATTTTATCAATCATAAAAAAGAATATTTAGGAGGAGCCATATCTCCAGGGATTAGCATGAGATACAAAGCATTACATAATTTTACTTCTAGGTTACCGTTATTAAAACCTAATGAAGTTGAAAGTTTTATAGGTAACGATACAAATACTTCAATGCATTCTGGTGTTGTAAATGGAATTTGTAATGAAATAAGTGGTGTTATCAAGCAATATGAAGATGAGTATCAAGATTTAACAGTAGTTTTAACAGGCGGAGATACATATTTCTTGGCTAAACAATTAAAAAGTGGCATATTTGCCCATCCAAATTTTGTTTTGGAAGGGTTACATACTATTTTGACATACAATATAGCGAATGATTAAGAGATTATTATCAGGGGTACTTTTATTAAGTACAATAACAATAACGGCACAACGAAATAGTGCATCACCATACTCTTATTTTGGAATAGGTGAAAGTTTTGAAGCAGTAACTGTAGAGCAAGCTTCTATGGGAGGGATTGGAGTCGCTTTAAAAGATACGCACCGTTTAAATTTTACCAATCCTGCATCTAATGCAGATTTAAGAGCTGCAACTTATGGTATTGGTGGTAGTTTAAGCTTTTTAACAGTAAAAGAAGGAAATCAGTCTCAATCAGGGAATTCTACCAACTTACGTTATTTAGCCTTAGGGTTTCCTATAGGTAAAAAAGCAGGTATGTCTTTAGGTTTACAACCATTTTCTTCTGTTGGATATTCATTATTAGATAATAAAGATCCAAATAACGTCACCTTATATAGAGGAGAAGGAGGAGCTAGTAAAATATATGCGAGTTTTGGAATGTATGCTTTTAAAGGTTTCTCTTTAGGAATTGAAGCTGGGTTTATATTTGGTAATTTAACCAATAGTATATTGAATCAAAGAGTTAATGTGGTATTTGCTACGAGACAAGAAGAAAAAACACAATTAAGAGGAGGGCAGTTTAAATTTGGAGCTCAATATAAAAGAGAATTAAAAAATAAATTACAGTTATATTCAGGAGCATCAGTAACTTTAGAAAGTAATTTGTCTGCAAATGGTAGTGAAAGAATGTATTCGTTAGCATTTTCAAGTGCAGGTCAAGAAATACCAAAAGATGTTTTGTTTAATAGAAACGTGAGTGGAGATGTTAGTGTACCTCTTAAAAGTGTATTTGGATTTGGTTTAGGAAAAGAAAATAAATGGTATGTAGGTGTTAATCAGCAATTTCAAAGTGCTTTGAGTACTTCAAGTTCTATTGTTGCAAATGGAGGTGTGTATAAATATGAAAGTTCAAATAAGTTTTCTTTAGGAGGATATTATATACCAAAAATTAATTCTATTTCAAGTTACTGGGATAGAGTTGTTTATAGGGCAGGTTTTCGTATGGAGGATACTGGTTTACAAGTTAGAACAAATAACGAATTTACTTCGGTAAAAGACTTTGGCATAAATGTTGGTCTTGGGTTACCATTACCAAGACAGTTATCAACCTTAAACATAGGTTTTGAGTATGGTCAAAAAGGAACAACTAATAATAACCTAATTAAAGAAAACTATTTTAATATAAGATTAAGCTTATCTTTGAATGATATTAACTGGTTTAAAAAACGACAAATAGATTAATAAAAACTGATAAATGATGAAAAAACTTACGTATTTACTTACAGGATTATTTTTGTTTGTAGCCGTAAATGGTGTTAAAGCGCAGGCAAGTCAAGAGTGTAATATTAAATATAATCTTTTTAAAGGAGATGCTACAACAAAAAAGTATACACAAGCTAAACCTAGTTTGGAATATTTATTAACGAATTGCCCTAAATTATCGGTTAATATATACAAATATGGAGCAAAAGTAGCTGATAAATTAAAAGACCCAGCTTTAGCTAAAAGAGTATATGAAACTAGATTAATAAATTTCCCAGTAAAAGGTGCTGCTAAAGCCCATAGTGATTACGCTACTTATTTAATTAAGAATAAGTTAGCTACAGATGCTGAGGTTTATGAAATTTTAAAGAAAGCTTATAAAATTTCACCAAAAGATATGGGGGTGAAAAATATCTTCAGATATTTTAAAGCTGTAACAGAAGAAAATAAAGATACAAATCCTCAAGTAGTATTTGATACTTATGACGATGTGATGGAGTCTGTACAGGAGAAATTAGATGGTTACAGTAAGAAAATACCAGCTTTACAAGAAAAAGACTCAATGGGAACTATAGGGGCTAAAGAGAAAAAGTTATTGAGAGCTTATACAATGAATTCTTCTGCTTTAGGTAAAGTAGAAGGAGGATTAGATGCAATGATATCTAAAATAGCAACTTGTGAGAGATTGATACCTATCTACAGTAGAGATTTTGAAGCTAATAAAACTAATGGAGTTTGGTTAAAGAGAGCTGTGTCAAGAATGTACAATAAAGGATGTCAATCAGATCCTTTATTCGAAAAATTAGCAAACGCCTATGCTGAAGCAACTCAATCTGCAGATGCTTACAATTTCTTAGCAGGAGTTTTAGCTAAAAATGGAGATAAAGGTGGAGCTGCTCAAATGAGAAAGAAAGCATTTGATTTAGAAACTGATCCGTTTAAGAAAGCGAAATATAAATTAAGAGAAGCTCAAAGTGCTAGTGGAAGTAGAGCGAGAGCTTTAGCTTACGAAGCATTAAGATACAATCCAAATATGGGGAAAGCATACTTATTCATAGCTAGTTTATACCAAAAAAGCGCTAACTCTTGTGGTAGTGATGAATTTGAAAAAAGAATGGTATATGTAGCAGCTTTAAATAAGGCATTAAAAGCGAAAAGAGTTGACCCAGGATGTGGAGCTGGAAGATATATTTCTAGTTATAGAAAAAATGTACCATCTAAGAAATTAATTTTCCAAAAAGGAGTTGCATCTGGAGGTAGTCATAAAATTGGATGTTGGATAGGCGAAACCGTTCGTATTCCTTAATAGATTTAAATGAAATCATTTTTAGTAAATATATATAATAG
>NZ_WAAU01000082.1 GCF_008806755.1 Tenacibaculum aiptasiae | reverse complement strand
TAACTCCATTCAATCTCACCTGCAACCCCGCACCAATACCCGCAAAGGTTGGTGATATTAAAAAGGGGTTATCTGCCATGTGATTTATGTACTGAGGTAAATTTACCTCTTGAGCAACTAATTTTACACTAGAAATTACGATGCTTGCTATTATTAATATTTTTCTCATTCTTATCTATATAGTGTAAAGTGACCCATTATTTTCTTCTCTTCACCTGATAATTCATTATAGTAAATAGTATACCAGTAATCTCCAGATGGTAAAGGTTTTCCTTCATATAATCCATCCCATCCTTGTTGAACTCCTTGGAAGTTTTGAATCTTTCTTGCATACCTATCGTAAATAAATACTCTTAGGTTATGGTAATCTTCAACTTCTAAAGGATACCAGTAATCATTTATTCCATCTCCATCTGGTGTAAATATATTTGGAACTGTTATTGTAACATATACTCCTCTAACTGTTAATGTTAATTCACATCCTCTAGCATCTCTTACTGTAATAGTATAATCTTTAGTTTGTAAGATTGTAAATTCATTATCACTTCCCATATCAACTCCATCTACTGTAAAGTTATATGGTGGTAAACCGAAGTCTACATTAGCAATTAACTTATTCTTTTGAGAATCATCAATAGTCATAGTCAAGGCTTGTATATCTTGAATATCTATTGGGCTACTTGTTGAACTCTCTGAACAAGCTGTTACTGTATGAGTTGCTGTTACTGTATATCCATTACCAGCTGCAACATCAATAAACTCTCCTGTTGTATTTGTTGTTACTGCTGTACCACTTCCATCAAATAACGTATAAGACATCGAATTCTTATATTGATCATCAACAATTGCTTTAATTATATTTCCTGATGGACATGTATATTCAAAATCAACAGTTAATCTCAAGTCTACAGGATCTATTGTAGTTAAAGGTGATAATGCTTTTGGCGCACATCCTCCTCCACTATCTCTTACACTTATTACATAAACTGTATTTGCTGCAATACCTTCTGCACTACCTAATGTAATTTGGTTTTGAGAATATGGTGTTGCTAACTCAACATTATTTATACTAATAAAGTAAGGTTGTGTTCCTCCTTGGACATCTACTGTAATTGTAGGTGTTGGATCATTTAAACATGTTTGCTCTGTTACATTAACCAATCCAATGTTTAATTCTGTTGGTTCTGTAATTGTAACTTGTATTGGAGCTAATGGACATCCTATTACATCTTTAATAGTTATCATATATACTCCAGCAGATAAGTTTTCAAACACATTATTCTTCACATATTTATCAGCAGGGAACTCTGGTCTATCTGGTACTGCTGTAATATTGTACTCGTAATCTCCATTTCCATCAAAAGCATTAACAGTAATAGATCCCGTGTTTCCACCAAAACATGTTACATGTGTTGGAACTGCGTTACCACTTAATGGTAGTGGTTCAGTTATTTGATGCTCTGCAGTTTCAGTTGTACAAACATCTCCTGCTGCATTGGTACTTCTTACAGCTATCTTGTATATACCAACATTTAATCCTCCAAATGAGTTTGATTGTTGCCATCCACTTATTACTGCATTTGTATTATCTAATAACTGATACTCGTAGTTACCTAAACCTCCTGTAACATTTGCAGATAATACAGCATTACTATCCCCGTTACATGTTATGATTGCTGCACTTGTATCTAAAGTAGCTACTAATGCTTCGTAAGGATCAATAGTTATAGTAGTTGGATCAGATATACATAATTGGTTGTCTCTTACATAGAACTGATGTTCTCCTGCTCCTACATTAAATATTGGGTTGTTAACGAAGTTAATTCCATCGTTACTATACATGTATGGTCCATTACCTCCAGATCCTGTTACTTCTACAGAAGCTTGTGGTCTATTACAAGTAATATCTGCTGTAATATTAGCTGTTGCTGTTGCTTCAGTTGGATCAACAATATTAATTGGTCCCACTCTTCCATCACAAGAATATCCATCAGACACAATCACTGAATATCCATTACCTGCTGGTAAATTAGTGAATATAGGTGATGCTTGACTTGTTGTTCTTGTTCCATCTGGTAACTCTAATACATAAGTATATGTTAATGGTGCTGCTTGTAATTGACCTCCTGTTACACCTGTAACTTCAATCGTAGCTGTACTTTCTCCAATACAATCGTTTGGCGTTACTGTAAATGCACCAGTAATTGTTGTTCCTGCATCTAATTGGAACGTTATTACTTCTGTACAATTGTTAGCATCTCTAACCGTTGCTTGATAATTACCTGCTGTTAAACCTGTAATAGCATCATTATTATTATAAGCTTGAACTGTTGTTCCAGTTGTTAAATTTACTAATTCATATTCGTAAACTCCCCAACCTCCTTGAGCAGTTAATTTAACTTCACCTGAGTCTGCTTGGTTACACTTTAAATATGTCAATGCATGTGCTAATGTTAAATCATTTGCTGGCTGATCTATTGTAAAGTTAGCAGATCTAGCAGAACAGAATGGTGAATTTGGCATAGTTATAACCGCATAGTAATTACCTGCTGGTAAATTATTAATTGTTGTTGTAACATTTCCTGTTCCATTTCCTGTTATTCCTGTTGTTGCTCCACCTACATTAAATATCTCATAAGTATAAATATCTGCATATGGTGTTACCGGGTTGAAGCTTAAGTCTACACTTCCATTTCCTCCGAAACATGCTCTTTGGATATTATCTACAATTAATTCAAACTCTGGTGCATCTCCAACTATATGAGCTGTTGATAAAATACATCCTGTTACTGGATGAGTAATAGTTATTGTATAGTTATCTGTTGCTAATCCAGTAAATGTTGCTGCGTCTGTTGCTACTGGCACTACTTGTGTTGCCGTAAATCCTGTAGCTGCTCCTGTTATCGTATAACTTGCATTTGCTATATCTGGATTTATTTTAACTGTAATATCTTCTCCTGTAGCACAATCAATTGCTTTAGTTACTGTAATTGCTGCATCTATTAATCTTTCAAATGGTTGGATTGTTACTGTTTCTGTATCAATACATCCTTTATCATCAAATACAGTTACAGATACATTTCCTCCTGCTTCATTGGTAACTCCAAAACTAAATGATGTACTGTCTTGAGTAATATCATCAGTTGTGTCTCCTGGTGTTCCGTTATCATATACAAATATTGCTCTAACATAAGTTCCTGTTCCTCCAGTAATGTTAGCTGGGTTTACTGTTACTGTTGCATTATTTGTTGTATTCCCTGTTGTACATCCAAACTCTGTTACTGTTATAGCTGCTGAAGCATCCACTATTGCATTTTCAGAAATAGTTACTACTACATCTGTTGTACAACTATTAGTTCCTGTTCCCGTGATTGTATAAGTATTAG
>NZ_WAAU01000081.1 GCF_008806755.1 Tenacibaculum aiptasiae | reverse complement strand
CTAAATACTTTCTTTGCTAACAAAACAGCTGTAGTGATTGCACACAGATTAAGTACCGTAAAGAATGCACATCAAATAGTTGTATTAGACAAAGGAAATATTATAGAAAAAGGTTCTCATGAAGAGCTCATCAAATTAAAAGGAAGTTACTACCACCTAGTTAAAAACCAACTAGACTTGGGTAAATAAAAATATTTTTTCGCGAAAAATAGACATAGGCCTTGGGTGTCTATAAATTGATCAGGGATTTAATTAATTTAAATCATTATAAAATGAAAAATAGTCTTTTAAAAGTAGGAAAAATTCTTAGAAAATCTGAACAACAATTAATCAAAGGAGGTAATAGTAATTGCGATTATTACGCTAGAATAAACCTTTGTTTTGCAGATAATGATCCGTATTGTAAGCCATGTAACCAAATAGGAAATTATCCAGGAGCAGCATCTTGTATGAACCTTGATAATGGTTGTTTTGAACTTTAGTAAAAATATTCTCTCGCAAAGAATGAAAGAGACATAGTCTTTGAATGTCTATAAATGATCAAAGGTTTGAGTAATTTTAAATCATTTTAAATGAAAAAATCAATTTTAAATTTAGGAAAAGCTTTGAAGAAATCAGAGCAAAAAACTATTAATGGAGGTGTGGCTATAGCTTGTTTTAGTCATTCAGATTGTCCTCGAGAAATGGGGTGCTGTAAAAATGCTCCATATGTAGGTTTATGTATGTTAGGAAGCGATTATAGAAAGTTCTGTAATTAATAAAACTAACATAATATAGTAATTAAGATATAATATTAACAAAAAATAAACCTATAAAAAATGAAAAATACAATATTAAACTTAGGAAAAACTTTAAATAAAAAAGAACAACAAGAAGTTAATGGTGGTGTTAATTGTATAGATTGTCAAAATTATTGCATAGCAAATAGTGGAGGTGATAGAATGGTGTATGGTATTTGTATGGGAGAATGTATTTCTCAATACTGTGATATTTAATAGTAAGATTTAAGCTTCTATTATTTAAATATAGTTTAAGCTTAAAAAAATAAAAATATTCTTTCGCGAAGAATAGACATAAACCTTGAATGTCTAAAAAAAAGTCGAGGATTTTAATCAATTTTATAAATTATTTTAAAATGAAAAAATCAATTTTAAATGTAGGTAAAGCTCTAAATAAAACTGAGCAAAAGAAAATTAATGGAGGTTTTGGATGTCCAGGACCATTTTGTTATGGCGTTTCTGGAATGGGATGCGGTACATGTAGTCAATACCATGCTTTACCTAGTTCATGCAAAGGTAAAGTTTTAGTTCATGCAGACTGTTTTATCGGAATTGAACCAAACTAATAAATAATAACCTAAATTAATTAAAATGAAAAAATCAATTTTAAATATTGGTGAAGCATTAAATAAAGCAGAGCAGAAATCTATTAATGGTGGGCAACCGTTTTATGGACCATGTTTTGAGTGGTGTGCTGATCCTTATATACAACAAAACTATTGGAAACCACTTAACTGTAGCTGCAATAATAGAGGAGGTAATACCGGAGGAGGTAGCAATGGAGATGGAGACCATGGACCAGTTGAACCTGCATAAATTTTTGTTTAATTTTTGAAAAAATTAAATAAATCAATATTGAAAATGGGAGTAGCTTTAAATAAATCTGAATATTTGATGTATGCTGATTTTTTTATTGTAATAGGTCCAAATTCAATAGGTTATAAAAAATAATAATAAATTAAATAAGATTGTAAAATGAAAAAATCAATTTTAAATATTGGAAAAGCTTTAGGAAAAGGAGAACAAAAAAAGATTAACGGAGGGTCTCCTTGCGATTATTATATAGATAATGGATTATGTTTTGGTCCAGTACCAGGATGTTTGCCTTGTGGTCAAATGAGTGGATATCCAGGAGCAAGTATGTGTGTATTGGTGCATGTTTCTTGTATGGATGAAAATGAGTTTAATTAAAAAAAACTTAAATAATAAGGGTGAATTATTTTATCCTTATAAGGGAAGTATGTGCATACTTCCCTTAGCTTAATCAAACCTAATAATACATGCCGCAAAATAATACAGACATAGAAATTCGTAGTGAAGAAGTACAAGAAAT
>NZ_WAAU01000080.1 GCF_008806755.1 Tenacibaculum aiptasiae | reverse complement strand
CTGTATATCCAATGAATGGTGTTGAAAAAGGAATGGTGTTTCATTCTTTAAGAAGTAAACCTGCTAATGTTCATGAAATAGTATATCATGAGCAAAATATTTATGACTATGGAGTAGAGAACTTTGATTTTGATTTGTTTAAACATGCAGTAAACTTGATGGTGTCTAAGCATACAACTTTACGTAAAATATATGATTTAGAAAATTTTGCCCATATTATTTTAAAGAATGCAGATCCAGAGGTGAATTTTATCGATATTCAGCATTTAGATAGAGAAGAGCAAGATGTTTTTATCAAGAATAAACTATTAGAAGAAAAGAAAAGACAAACTGAATTATCATTTTCATTACTGTGGCGTATTAATGTAATAAAGGTAAGAGATGATTATCAATATTTATTATTAGACTTCCATCATTCTTTCTTTGATGGCTGGAGTCTTTCTTCATTCATTACAGAATTATCTAATACATATTCTATTTTGATGGATGATAAAAATTATGTTCCAAAAGCTATAGAAAGTACTTATAAAGATCAGATAATAGGAGAATTGTCTGCTGCGAAGAGCCAAGAGTCGATTGCATATTGGCAAAAAGAACTTGATGGTTACACAAGACTAGAGCTACCATCTACTGAAGATGAGCATCAATTTAAAAGTGAGTGGTTTGATTATGGGAGAGACTATAGAAGTAGTTTAGAAAAGCTCGCTTCTAATTATAATACTAGTTTTAAACATTTGTGTTTCGCAGCGTATGTCTATGCTATGAATATGTTGAGCTTTGAAGAAGATATAACCTTAGGAATTGTAACTAATAATAGGCCATTAACATCAGATGGAGATAGGTTATTAGGTTGTTTTTTGAATACGATTCCGTTTAGGGCAAAAATTCCTAAGAATCTAACTTGGGGAGGTTATATTAATTATATAGAAGATAAACTTAGAGTACTTAAGTATCACGAGAGGGTTCCTTTTTATAAAATACTAGAGATTACAAAAGAACCAGCAAATGAGCATAATCCAATTTTTGATATTTCATTTAATTACATCGATTTTAGACGTTATACTGAGATACAAGATACAGAAGAGCAGATTGTAAGACCAAATGAATTTAAAGAGTCTAACTTTTATATGAATAACAATACTAGTATTGATTTTCATATTTATGCTCGAGATAATGACTTTAGGTTAGCTTTAACACACTCAACGGCTACTTTTAGTACAAAAGAAATAGAGAAACTTTCTAGTTATTTTAAATCAACTCTAGATCAATTTTTAAATGAGACAGAAGAGCCATTACAAAAAGAGACTATATTAACAAGATGTGATAAAGATAAGATCCAAAGTTTAAATACTCTTTTAGATGTATCATATCCTGAATCATTAACCATAGTCGATTTATTTGAGGCTCAGGTAGAAAATTACCCTAATTCTGTAGCAGTTGTTTATGAGGATGAAACATTAACTTATTCAGAATTAAATAATTTATCAAACATTTTAGCTTATGATTTACGTTC
>NZ_WAAU01000079.1 GCF_008806755.1 Tenacibaculum aiptasiae | reverse complement strand
AAACACCATTCCTTTTTCAACACCATTCATTGGATATACAGCTTCGTAGGTATCTAAAAATTTACCTTCTGACCTATAAGAATCTTCAAATTCACGTAACTCTTCTAATACTTCTCCATAAACTCTTTTACTCTCATCATCTTGTTGAGAACTTGTAATCTTTTCTACTAATTCTGCTATTGTTTGATATGAATATAAATCTGCTATTGTTAATGAAACATCTAATGATTTATTTATGCTAGAGATTAAACCTATTGCTTTTAATGAATCTCCTCCTAAACTAAAGTAGTTATCTTGAACTCCTACTCGTGGAATTTTTAAAGCCTCTTGCCAAACAAGAACCATTTGCTTTTCTTCTTCAGTTTGCGGTGCTACATAAGACTCTACTGATAATTCTTTATTCGGGGAAGGTAATTGACTAGTTGCTATTTTATTATTTGATGTCACTGGAAACTCTTCCATTTTTACAAAGTACGATGGAATCATATATTTAGGTAAATGCTCTCCTAAATGTGACCTAAGTATCGATATCTCAAGCTCTTCTTCACCTATATAATATGCACATAAATAAGGATGCCCTTCTTCGGAATCTCGTTTTATTACAACAACATCTTGAATAGATTCTTGCTGTAATAAGTGATGCTCTATTTCTTTTAATTCTATTCGGAAACCTTTTAATTGAACCTGACTATCAATTCGACCCAAATATTCTAACTCCCCATTTTCTAATAACCTACCTAAATCTCCTGATCGATAAAAACGCTCTCCTAATTGATAAGGATTAGGTAAAAACTTTGAATTTGTTAAATCTTCCTTATTTAGGTAACCTCTTGCTATTCCTGCTCCTCCTACGTAAATCTCTCCCGCTACTCCTTGAGGTACCAATTCCTGGTTCTCGTCTAAAACATAAATTGAAGTAGTTGGAATTGGCTTTCCTAAATTACTTACATTTCCTTCTATTTCCTCTAAACCTATTTCTTTGTAAGTAGCATGTACTGTTACCTCTGTTATACCATACATGTTTACTAACTTTACATGAGGATACTGTTCATTCCATGATTTTAACTTGTATGGTACTAATGCCTCTCCACCAAAAATAACATAACGTAAATCTCTTAATTCAAGCTCTTTACGCTCACATTCTTCTATTAAATTATTAAATGCTGTAGGGGTTTGATTTAATACTGTTACTTTATGATTATGAAGTACTTGTATATATCGAGAGGGATCTCGGGCTACCAAAGATGAAATTATTACTACCTTACCGCCAAACAATAAGGCTCCATACATTTCCCAAACACTAAAATCAAAACAATGACTGTGAAACATTGTCCATACATCATCTGGACCAAAATTAAACTGGAAAGCTTCGTTATAAAATAATCGAACTATATTTCCATGCTCAACCATTACTCCTTTTGGGTTACCTGTTGTTCCTGAAGTATAAATGATGTAACACATATCTCCAGGATGATTCA
>NZ_WAAU01000078.1 GCF_008806755.1 Tenacibaculum aiptasiae | reverse complement strand
TAACGATATCAGAAAATGCAACGATAGATGTTTCAGGAGCAGTAACAGTAGCAGAATTCGGATGTACAACAGGAAATACAACGAATAATGCAACTATCACAGTAAATGCAGGAGCAATAACAGGAGGAACAGGAACATTTGTACGAGTAGAGTTTATTGATGCAGGAACAGGAACAGTTCTTCAAGATAGTGGAAGCTTTGTTTATACATCAACAAATGAAGCAGGAGGAAACTATACAATAAATGTATATGATGATAAAGGATGTTTAGGGACAGTAGGAGCTACTATCCAACCATTTGAAAGGTTAATAGATGCAGCAATTACAGTAACTAAAGCAATTGATTGTGCTACAGGAGAAAATATTACAGTTAAGATAAATCCAGATATAGCAAATGCAAGTTATACAATAACAGGAGCAGGAACAGGATTTACAGCAACACAGGTAGTACCAGTAGCAACAGATTCAGCGACATTTACAGGATTAGCAACAGATAATTATACCATCACTATTACTCACCCAGTAACAGGATGTATCTTATCAACAGCTCATATAGTAGAATCAGCACCAACATTTACATTAGATATAGATAATATTCAAAATGTAACATGTTTTGGAACAACAACAGGAAGCTCAGAGTTAATCTTTAGTACAAGTACACCGTATACAGGAAATTATACATATGAAATTTTCAATGTAGGAGGAGTAACAACAGGAATAACAGGAAACGGAGTAGGAAATGTAGTAGAGTCATTAACAGGTTTAGGAGCAGGAAACTATTATGTTTCAGTAACTATGACAGATAGTCCATTCTGTCCAGTACAATCTCCAAACTTTGAAATTCAAGGACCAGCAGCAGCATTAGGAGTAAGTGGAGTAGTAAATCCACTAGTAAGTTGTAATGGAGGATCAGATGGAACAATCACAGCAACTGGAACAGATGGTTGGGGAAGTTATGATTACCAATTAGAGTTCTTAGCAGGAGGAGTTGTAGGTACTTATACGTATAGTAATAACAATGTATTTACAGGGTTAGCATCAGGAGACTATAGAATTAGAGTAAGAGATGCCAATGGATGTACAAGTGAAGCTACAGTAAATGTACCAACGCCAACACCAGTAACATTCACAGTAGCTGAGAATGACAATGTTTGTGATTC
>NZ_WAAU01000077.1 GCF_008806755.1 Tenacibaculum aiptasiae | reverse complement strand
AATTTAAGAGATAGAGTTAATACTATTTTAGGACCTACTCAAACTACCGGATTTACTGTAACTTTCCATACAAGTGCTGCTGATGCTAATACAGGAAATAATCCTATTCCTAACGATACAAATTATACTAATCAAACTAAAGATAGAGAAACAATCTATGTTAGAGTGGTAAATGATACTACTGGTTGTTTTAACGACCATGTTACTTTCGATATTATCATTAATCCTCTTCCTACTATAGCCAATACTATTCCTAACTTGGAAGTTTGTGATGTAGCTACTCCTAGTGATGGTGACCCAAGAAATAGATTAGCGCAAAACATTGATTTATCTCAAAGAGATGCTGATATATTAAATGGTAGAGATCCTAATTTATTTGAAGTTTCTTATCACAGAACACTACAAAATGCTATAGATGGTGTCTTACCTTTATCCAAAACTAATTATTCAAATGACCCTGCTACCACTAATTTCCCTGCTAATTTATTAAGTGACGATCCTGCTACAGAAATTATACATATTAGCTTATTAAACAGAACGACGGGCTGTAGATATGGAATTGCAACATTACAATTAGTTATAATGCCTGAACCTAATATTCCTTTGAATATTCTCAATTATATTGATTGTGATAATCAATCAGATGCTAGTAATGATGACACTAATGGTATTAATGGAGACATTACACTAAAAAATAAAATCCCACAAATTTTAGCTAATTACCCTACATCAGAACATGGGAATTATAAGGTAACATTCCATAGTAGTTTAGCTGATGCTCAATCGGGAAGTACTCCTTTAGATGAGAATAAGTATGAAAACACGGCTAACAATCAAACCATATATGTAAGAGTTGTTAATACTAAAACTTCTTGTGTACACGATGATTTGAATTTCAATATTGTTATTAACCCGCTCCCTGCTTTT
>NZ_WAAU01000074.1 GCF_008806755.1 Tenacibaculum aiptasiae | reverse complement strand
GCAATCACTACAGCTGTTTTGTTAGCAAAGAAAGTATTTAGCTTTTCCATAATCACCTTTTCATTGTTGGCATCTAAAGCAGAAGTTGCTTCATCAAAGAATAAAAACTTCGGGTTTTTGTATACCGATCGAGCAATTAATAAACGTTGCTTTTGCCCTGTACTCAATCCATTTCCTTCACTTCCTATTTTAGTATTGTATCCTAAAGGAAGTCCTTCTATATAATCTGAGATGTTAGCCACATCAATAGCATGTGCTAGCTTTTCTTTGTCTACATAATCTTCTCCTACTGCAATGTTTTTGGCAATAGAGTCATTAAAAATATATCCCTCTTGCATGACCACTCCTGAGTTTCTTCTCCATTCTTTTTGTGAGATATTCTTTAGGTTGAAGTTATTAATCATAATATCTCCTTGATCTACCTGATAAAACCCAAGTAATAATTTCATGAATGTTGTTTTTCCACTTCCACTAACACCAACAATAGCAGTGGTTTTATTAGCTGGTATTTCTAGTGATAAATCTTTAAGTACAGGTTCAAGTCCACCTGTGTATCTAAAAGAGATGTTTTTTAATGTGATAGCTGCATTCTCTGGAATATTAGTTACTTTTTCATCATTTGGATTTTCTTCATCTTCCATGTTATGAATTTCTCCTAATCGATCAACCGATATTTGTGCATC
>NZ_WAAU01000072.1 GCF_008806755.1 Tenacibaculum aiptasiae | reverse complement strand
TAGAGTGTTATTCAACAGAGTTAACCACTTTAGAATTACCAACAGATTATCCAAGGCCTATTCATACCAGTAGTGCTGGAGGAGTTTACAGTATAGAATTAAGTGACTCACAGAGTATTGGATTACGTTCTTTGGCAAGTTCAGAGGGGGTAACGATGTATACATTGTTTTTAACGTTGTATAATATTTTCTTGAGTAAACTTTCTAATAGTTCAGATATTGTAGTGGGTACCCCAACAGCTGGACGTCATCATTCGGATTTAGAGGGTATAGTAGGAATGTTTGTCAATACGTTAGCACTTCGTAATCAAGTAAGATCTACTTTAAGTTTTAAAGATTATTTATCAATAGTCCAAGAGAATACCTTAGAAGCTTTTGATAATCAATTATATCCATATGATGAATTAGTAGATGCTTTATCGTTATCTCGAGAGTCTGGTCGAAATCCTTTATTTGATGTTTTTTATTCCTATGATCAGTTAGATTTGGGAGAAACAAGAG
>NZ_WAAU01000071.1 GCF_008806755.1 Tenacibaculum aiptasiae | reverse complement strand
TGGTGTAGCTCCTACATCTGTAATCGTTACTGTATATGTATCTGCTACTGTTGGATTAAACACTAATGGATTTGTTGCCATCGCCGTTTGTGCAACTAAAGTTCCACTTACTGCTCCAACTACTTCATACTCGTAGTTTCCTGATCCTGATAATACATTTAAGCTTACTGCTGCTGCAGGTGTTCCTGAACAATCTAACTTCTTTGTCTCTGTTAATGAGAAATCTAAGTTTGGTGAAATTGTAACATTCGTTGGTGTTCCTGCATCACAACTATTAGAATCTCTTACATTAACTACATATAAAGCTCCACCTAAGTTTGTAAACGTATGCGTAGTTGCTGTTAATGTTTGACTCGCTACTACTGTTCCACCCACTGTTAAACTATAAACATAAGTTCCTGTTCCGCCTGCTGCTGTTACTGTAATACTTCCTCCTGTACTTGAATCACAAACATTGTCATTCTCAGCTACTGTGAATGTTAC
>NZ_WAAU01000070.1 GCF_008806755.1 Tenacibaculum aiptasiae | reverse complement strand
TTCGTATCTAATGAACCATTACCTCCTTCATCTACATCTAAAATACCATCATTATCACTGTCTAAATCTAAACTATCAATAATTCCATCTCCATCAGTATCTCCTGTTCCTTCTTCAGTATCTGGAATTCCATCATTATCATCATCTACATCAATCACGTCTGGTATTCCATCTCCATCAGTGTCAATAGCATCTCCAAAGCCATCTAAAGCATCTTCACTATCAGCAATTCCATCTCCATCTGAGTCTATACCACTATCTCCAACAGTACCATTTCCTCCACTATTTGGGTCAGTTGAGTCAGAATCTACTGGTGGATCATTAGCATCTCCATGTCCATTAAATCCATCTGAATTATCTGGAATACCATCTCCATCTGAATCATTTAATGGATCATCTATTTGACCATCTCCATCTCTATCTGGATTTCCTCCTTCTACTACATCATTAACACCATCATCATCACTATCTAAATCTTG
>NZ_WAAU01000069.1 GCF_008806755.1 Tenacibaculum aiptasiae | reverse complement strand
CTTTTCAACGTCAACTGGTTCGGTCCTCCACTGTGTGTTACCACAGCTTCAACCTGCCCATGGGTAGATCACTCGGTTTCGCGTCTACTACTACTAACTAATCTCGCCCTATTCAGACTCGCTTTCGCTTCGGCTCCGGACCTTAAATCCTTAACCTTGCTAGCAACAGTAACTCGTAGGCTCATTATGCAAAAGGCACGCCGTCACACAGTAAATGTGCTCCGACCGCTTGTAGGCGTACGGTTTCAGGTTCTCTTTCACTCCCTTACTTAGGGTTCTTTTCACCTTTCCCTCACGGTACTAGTTCACTATCGGTCTTTCAGGAGTATTTAGCCTTACCGGATGGTCCCGGTGGATTCATACAGGATTACACGTGTCCCGCACTACTCAGGGTACTGCTATATCCTCTTCGCTTACCTATACGAGACTATCACTCTCTTTGGTTCGTCTTTCCAAACGATTCTAGTTCACT
>NZ_WAAU01000068.1 GCF_008806755.1 Tenacibaculum aiptasiae | reverse complement strand
ACAGTTCTTCCAATAGGTTTAAGTGCTACAGCTGGAGCTGAGGTAACGTTTACTGTAAACTATAATAATTTACCAGAAGGAGTAGAAGTATTTATTGAAGATAAAGAAGAGAATACTTTTACAAAGTTAAGTTCTGAATTGAATGAATTTTATACGGTAACAATTACAGAGAAAGTAAATGGAGTAGGTCGTTTTTACTTACATACTCAGCAGAAAGCCAAAGTAAATACAAACATTAATAATGTTAAGATTTACAATACATCAGATAATACCTTAATTATAGAAGGAATTTCTAAAGGTACTTTTAATATGACTTTATATGCTATTCATGGAGCTGCAGTACTAAGTAAAACAGTTGAAGGAAAAGGAAGAAACACAGTAAGTCTTCCAGATTTAGAAACAGGAGTTTACGTAGTAAGAATAACTTCAGAATTAGGTAA
>NZ_WAAU01000067.1 GCF_008806755.1 Tenacibaculum aiptasiae | reverse complement strand
ACGTTAGTAGACGAGACCTGTAATACAGGAACGATAACAATTAATCCAACAGGAGGAGATGGTAATTATCAATTTGCAGTAGTTACCAGTGGAACAGCAGTAACAGCAGGTGATTTCAATACAACGAATCCAGTAAATGTAGCTGCGGGAACATGGGATGTTTACGTACGAGATAAAAATGGAGGAACAGATTTCTGTCAAGTAATGGAAACTGTAACGATCCAGAGAATTACAGATCCAACGATTACTACTTCTGTAGTTCAACCAAACTGTAATGGCGATAATGGAACTGTAAATGTTGTAATTTCAAATGGAACTGCACCATTTAGTGCTACTATTAATAGTACAACAGGGCCATTTACAAGTAACCAAGCAGGGTTAAATACGAATAATGTATCGTTTACAGGATTAGCTTCAGATACATATGAAGTTATCATAAC
>NZ_WAAU01000066.1 GCF_008806755.1 Tenacibaculum aiptasiae | reverse complement strand
CCTGTACAATCATTATTAACCGTATTAATAATTTTAATGTATAAAGGTTGTGGAGTTTGAGCAGGAACATTTTTGTTTCTATAGTTAGTTAAATCAGGGATAGCATTTAACACCGCATCTCTATCCGCAATAGTTTCAAAAATTAAAACATTTAAGTTAGGACGTATTGCAGCAGGGAATAAAGCTTTTACATCGTTAACAACAGAACTGATATTAAATGTAGTAATTCCATCAGTATCATCATTATTAGCATTATCATTTCCATCTGCATCTAAAAAGTCATCACAAGTTTCAAAAGGAGTGTTGTAAGCAACATCAGCAGAGAATCCAACAATAATTTCTACTCTAGAAATACGATAGCAGTTTTTGTTAGAAATTGTTCTTACCCAAATAACATCACCATTTGTAACAGGATGTGCAGT
>NZ_WAAU01000065.1 GCF_008806755.1 Tenacibaculum aiptasiae | reverse complement strand
AATTAGATAATATATTATAAGTATAAAGATTATATAAAGAAATAGTAATAGTTGTTAAAATATATAATATAAATATGAATTTTATTAAAAGTTTAATAGATTTAAGAGTATATAAGAAATAGTTAATATTAATAAAAGAAGTAAAGAAAATAAAATATGTTATATTAAGTATAAAGTGTGAATTTTTTAAAAAGGTTAAGAAATGTTTGTTAAAGAATTTTTTTATGTTTTTTGAATTTAAGAATATTTTTTTATTATAAATGTTATAAGATAGTAAATATTTATATATTTTTTTTTTATATAATAAAAAAAGAATAAAAAATTATTTATATTTTAAGTTTATTATATAAATAAGTAGGGTAATTATATATATTTAT
>NZ_WAAU01000064.1 GCF_008806755.1 Tenacibaculum aiptasiae | reverse complement strand
GAATCAGTAAAAGGAAATTACTATTTGACAAAAGAATTGGAAACAAGTATAAAAAATGCAAAATATTATTCTTGGATTTATGGAGCGTCTGAAATCAAGCCTGAACATTTAATATTTGCAATGCTAGCGGATAAAAAAAGTGATGCTGGGAAATATTTAAATGCTAGCGGAATGAGCTACTCTGAATTCAAATCTGAATATCAAAACATAAAGAAAATTAAAGTAAATAGATTATTAGAGTCAATCGGTAAAAATAATCTAGCAGTACAAGTCGGAATCCCAATATTGATAAATAAATTAATAAAAAACAACCGCTAACAATACCCACAAATAATTGCTTGTTCTCG
>NZ_WAAU01000063.1 GCF_008806755.1 Tenacibaculum aiptasiae | reverse complement strand
ATGTTTCAACGAACTATTCCGTCAGTTCGCGGTGCTTTCATCACTCCGTCACCCCATCGCAATTATAAGAAGTACAGGAATATTAACCTGTTGTCCATCGACTACTCCCTTCGGATTCGCCTTAGGTCCCGACTAACCCTCAGCTGATTAGCATCGCTGAGGAAACCTTAGTCTTTCGGTGAGGGGGTTTCTCGCCCCCTTTATCGTTACTTATGCCTACATTTTCTTTTCTATCCGCTCCAGCATACCTCACAGTACACCTTCTGCGCAAATAGAATGCTCCCCTACCACTTATACCTAAATATAAATCCATAGCTTCGGTAATATGTTTATGCCCGATTATTA
>NZ_WAAU01000062.1 GCF_008806755.1 Tenacibaculum aiptasiae | reverse complement strand
GTGAGTTGTGATAATATTCCAGCAATGGAAGTATTAACCGCAACAGATAATTGTGATGTAGTGGTAACCGTAGTTCCAAGTGAAGTAACCAGTGGAGATGACGATGCCTGTGGCTCAGAATACTTAATCACAAGAAAATGGACAGTAAGTGATTGTTCAGGAAATACAACTATACATATACAATCAATTACAGTAGAAGATACCAAAGCACCGGAGTTTGTGGAGAGTTTACCAGAGAATACAACAGTAAGTTGTGATGCTATTCCAGAGGCAGCAATATTAACTGCAACAGATAATTGTGATTCAGAAGTAACAGTAAATTACTCCGAAGC
>NZ_WAAU01000061.1 GCF_008806755.1 Tenacibaculum aiptasiae | reverse complement strand
AACTATCTCTTGATAAGATTCACTCTCTTGCCAAACCGAATAATCTGTATAAGATATATTTAATGGTTTTAAACTTTGTCCTTGATAAAGTGACCATAGATCTCTTATTAAAATATCATTTGAAACTCCATCATTAATAATATGATGACTATCAATCATTAACATATAATACAACCCTGATACATCTACCAAACTTATACGATAAGGAATTTCTTCTGATAGTTCAAATGGACGAACAAAACTAGATACTAAATCCTCTACCTCACTTGAATCAGCTTCTTTATAAGTAACTTCAAATTCTGAAGCATCTATTATAGATTGAACCAAA
>NZ_WAAU01000060.1 GCF_008806755.1 Tenacibaculum aiptasiae | reverse complement strand
TTAAATAAACGAGCTTGTACATATTCCCAATTCCAACGCATACGTCTTTCAGCATTGTGAAGTTTAATCTCCTGCATTCCATTGATAAGTTCAATAACTTTACTTTGTTCCTGACTTACTTGTGAAAAACGTTTGTAGTCTAATTCTTTTCGTTTTTTGAAAAAGAAAAGTACCCATCCAAAGTATAAAACACTTCCTAGTACAAATACTCCAAATATTTGTAAGCTATAATACCCAAGAACTAAACTGAAGATTATTAGATTAAAGAAAGAGAATAATACGGTTAAAGATGATGTAGTTAA
>NZ_WAAU01000059.1 GCF_008806755.1 Tenacibaculum aiptasiae | reverse complement strand
AAGGAAATTTTAGAAGTTGAGAAGTATGGGTTGTTACAACTAATAACTCACGACTAAGAACTCATGCCTAAAAGACTATGGGGGATTAGCTCAGCTGGCTAGAGCGCTTGCCTTGCACGCAAGAGGTCACCGGTTCGACTCCGGTATTCTCCACGATCAGGTTAAAAGAATCTGAAAACGTTCATTGACATATTGGTAGAATGATATCGTAAAGAATCAAGATAGAGAAGTTAAATTTAAATATTTAACAAGAATATTTTTTATAAGAACAAATTATAAAGAGCTCGTTCTAGA
>NZ_WAAU01000058.1 GCF_008806755.1 Tenacibaculum aiptasiae | reverse complement strand
TTTTTTTACACTAAATCTAAATAAAAAAATACTGAATAAGAGTATTAGATTATCTCCTATGGTATAAAAGATAATGATGCTAATGATGTAAGAGAGTTTATGATAATATTATAGCCTTTGTTATAGAGTAAATAGAATAGGGGGTATAAAGTGTCTCTGATTGGCGTTTAAGTAAGCCTTTTCATAAGGAGATAGAAAATAGTTTACTTATTGTATTTTTTTAATTCAGCTAAGATTATCGTTAAATAACTAAAGTAAGAGAGGATAGTACTTTCTATTTTACAATAGGAAA
>NZ_WAAU01000057.1 GCF_008806755.1 Tenacibaculum aiptasiae | reverse complement strand
GGTCATGCAAATAAGATATATGATAAAAATTGGGAATTTGATTTTTTAATTCCTAGATATTCGGATGAATTTATTAATGTTGAATTTTTATGTGATTTTCATAGCTGGATTGGAGAAAAACCAAGTTTTTTTTCAGGAATACCTATTTCAAAACGAATGAAAGAAGTTTTAGAAAAATTCAATTTATATCCAAATAAGTTTTACGATGCGAAAGTATTATTTAATGGAGAGTATCATGAATATTACATATGGCAATTTTTTCTAGATGGTTTTGATAAATTCGTTGATTTA
>NZ_WAAU01000056.1 GCF_008806755.1 Tenacibaculum aiptasiae | reverse complement strand
TGTACAATAAATTTTTTGTATTTGAATAAGTATTTGAATATGAAAGAGAAACCAAATTTTTCGTCATCTTCAAATTCTTCGCTATAAAACTTAGGGGTAGGTTCTACTAGTAGAACAATTCCTTCTTCAGTATTTTCATCAGCGTTGTTACCTATCCAATGTTGTATAAACTCTTCTTTAGTAAAAGTAATAAGTCCATGGGCAGGATCGGATATATAAACGGTATCTTTTTTTATTTTGTAAAGTACTACATAATGGTTTTTATTCCAGTGTACAATACAAGGTAGTGG
>NZ_WAAU01000055.1 GCF_008806755.1 Tenacibaculum aiptasiae | reverse complement strand
CGTTGGAATTGGGAATATGTACAAGCTCGTTTATTTAAAGTCGCTACCAAGAGTTTGGCCTTAGAACAAACACAAAGTGTAGGGTCTAATTTCATTAACGAACTTAAAAATATGTTCATCACGGTTTTATCTGCAAAGCTAGTAATCGATGGTCAAATAAGTTTAGGTATGATGATGGCTATTAGTTATATCGTAGGACAACTTAATGGACCTATTACTCAGTTGATTAATTTTATGAGAGATGTACAAGATGCACAAATATCGGTTGATCGA
>NZ_WAAU01000054.1 GCF_008806755.1 Tenacibaculum aiptasiae | reverse complement strand
GCTGTAATCGAAAATAGTGCTTCTTATAAAGATGTTTTGTTATTGAAAAACACTATAGACACTATTAACAGAGATAAAGACAAATTTTCTTTTCCTATTGAAAAACTTCCTCCTTTGCTATTAGGAGATATTACGAGTAGCTTTTCTCAATTTCAAAATGACTATACAGAATATCTTTTAAATGAAAAATTAGCTCCTTTCAAATCTGAAAGTTTTGCCAACACAACTTCACTAATAGAAGCTAAAGGAAGATTAGTAACTTTAATTTCTCAA
>NZ_WAAU01000053.1 GCF_008806755.1 Tenacibaculum aiptasiae | reverse complement strand
TTACTTGTAATTGTACTACAGTTTGATGGATTTAATTTCTCGCAGATGGTATATTCATAATCATAAGTACCAGCTGTAGTTCCTGAACTTACAGTTATTGTTCCATCGGAGTTTATTACAATACTTCCACTTTGAGGTGTTGGTGAAGCTCCTGCTGTTAAAGTAACTTCTGAAACGTTCAATAAAGTTCCATTTAACGTATCGTTTGTTAAAACACTAGCTGTGACTCCTCCTACTTTCCCATTGATTCCTGTAAAAGTTTCTGT
>NZ_WAAU01000052.1 GCF_008806755.1 Tenacibaculum aiptasiae | reverse complement strand
ATAAGGGCGTATGGCGGATGCCTAGGCTTTCAGAGGCGATGAAGGACGCGATAAGCTGCGATAAGCTACGGGGAGAAGCACATATTTTATGATCCGTAGATTTCCGAATGGGGCAACCCAGCATGTTGAAGACATGTTACCCGCAAGGGGGCAAACCTGGTGAACTGAAACATCTAAGTAACCAGAGGAAGAGAAAACAATAGTGATTCCGTTAGTAGTGGCGAGCGAACGCGGATTAGCCCAAACCAATGCTGTTACGGCAGTAT
>NZ_WAAU01000051.1 GCF_008806755.1 Tenacibaculum aiptasiae | reverse complement strand
GTATGGTAAAGCCTTGGCCATTTTTGGACCGTTTTTGGCGCAACCGTTGTGCACCCCGAACGAGCCCCACCCGACCCCTAGGCCCTGGGCTTTTTTTCTGTGTCATACTGGGTGCAATATAGATGGGTTTCCACACCTATCCGCGGGCTATCATCGGCCTAAAGAGGTTGCACAAGATCAAAGAAACACAACTAGTCCATTGGAAGAAAAGTATTGGGACGAAAATAAAAACTGAGTCCGGGCATCTCCGAGCGGTTC
>NZ_WAAU01000050.1 GCF_008806755.1 Tenacibaculum aiptasiae | reverse complement strand
ATGGTACTCTTGACAATAACAATGAAGGTTTAGCTGGTTTTTACAGCAATAATGAAACAATAACTGTTTCTGGAAGCAACAAAGCTACTTTTCAAAATGTAGAAATAGATGCTACTAATAATGTAGAACTTAAAAAATCTTTAGGAGTAACTAATGAGTTAAGCTTTATAAATGGAAAGGTTGTTACTCCAAAATCAAATGCTAATGTTTCTTTAGATTTTATTCAACATGATTTTTATGCTGGTGAAGATGA
>NZ_WAAU01000049.1 GCF_008806755.1 Tenacibaculum aiptasiae | reverse complement strand
ACATAATGGTTTTTATTCCAGTGTACAATACAAGGTAGTGGAGCTTCTAATAGTTTATTATAAGCAAGTTTTACACCTAAAGATTTAAAACCTATAGATTCAACAGCTTCACTTAAACCTAATAAGCTACTTCCTTCTCTAGTAGTTTCACTTAAGTTTCTTAACTGTTGTGTGTTAATTGTTTTACCATAGTGTTTCGCTATGATTTTGATACAAGTAGGCCCGCAATCCTTGGCCT
>NZ_WAAU01000048.1 GCF_008806755.1 Tenacibaculum aiptasiae | reverse complement strand
TCAATCAACAAGACGATAGAGATTCAACCAGCGTTACAGCCAGATTTTACTGCAGTAGCAACGACGAATGATATTTGTAATGGAGATGCAACAGGAGTAATTCAGTTGACAGCAACTGATAATGGAATATTACCATTAAGTTATACGATAAATCCAGATCCAAATGGAGTTGGAACAATAACAACAAATTCGTTTACAAACTTACCGGCTAATACTTATACAATCAC
>NZ_WAAU01000047.1 GCF_008806755.1 Tenacibaculum aiptasiae | reverse complement strand
TAAAAGCAGGAGTAGATACTACAGTTACTAATACAAGTTTTGCAGTAGTAGGAACAAATTTAGTAATCACAGACAGTGCAGGAAATACAGTAAGTACACCCTTAGCAACCATTGCAGCAGGTGTAAATACTGACGATCAAACGATAACAAATTTTAGTATCGTAGGAACTAATTTAAGTATTACGTTAGAAAATGGAAATACCGCGACTGTACCATTAGCTACCAT
>NZ_WAAU01000046.1 GCF_008806755.1 Tenacibaculum aiptasiae | reverse complement strand
ATGAGGCCACCCAGTAGTTAGGTGTGAATTTTCGAGACCTTCGGCACCGTTCTAAGATGGGTCCTCTCTTCGTAGGCTAATGCATTGGCCCTTTTTGACCCGTTTTGGGGCGAAAACAAAAACTGACTCCCGGGCATATTTTTTTCGGCCTTTATGGGCAGAGAACTTTAATGCCGCTCAGAATGAGGCCACCCAGTAGTTAGGTGTGAATTTTCGAGACCT
>NZ_WAAU01000045.1 GCF_008806755.1 Tenacibaculum aiptasiae | reverse complement strand
TTATCAATAATAGAGCATGAAGTTCCTTATTTAGTATCAAAATTTGATTTAGAGTTAAATGTTTTAGATCAAGATTCAATACGTTTATCAATTACTTATCGAAAAGATTTATTTGAAGCTTCAAGTATAGCACGTTTTTCGGGTTATTTAGAGCAAATGATTGATGAAGTATTAAACGATAAAAATATCTTAATAAGAGATATCGATATTTTATCAGATT
>NZ_WAAU01000044.1 GCF_008806755.1 Tenacibaculum aiptasiae | reverse complement strand
GAATTCGCTATTGTTGATGAAGATAACAATATGACAGGATTTCAAGACGATCCTTTATTCAATAATATCTATGGTGGTTTTTACAACGTTATTGTAAGAGACAAAAACGGTTGTAAACCTGATGCTCAATTAAAAGTTTCTGTTATCGAATACCCTAAATTTATCACTCCTAACGGAGATGGTAAAAATGATACTTGGAAAATTAAAGGAGCTGA
>NZ_WAAU01000043.1 GCF_008806755.1 Tenacibaculum aiptasiae | reverse complement strand
CTTTTAATTTTACACTATTAAAAAAAATATCTTCTCTAATATTTTTCCTCCTAACCTATATAACCTACCCTTATACCCAACAACATCCATCTAAATATACTTACTAAAATCTTTTACTTAAATTTCTTATATCTTACCTACTTTTTTATCACTTATTTAAAAACCTTCCCTTTTATTTCACAATATCATCTAACAAATATACTTATAA
>NZ_WAAU01000042.1 GCF_008806755.1 Tenacibaculum aiptasiae | reverse complement strand
AAATTTACTTCAATATTACCTTCAAAAATAAATTTTAATTATATTTTAATATAAAATATTAAATTAATATTTAAAAATTTTATATTTTTAATTTTTAATAATAAATAAATTTAATTTTTTATTAAAATCTCTTTAAATTCTAAATTAATACATCCAATAACATCATATACTAATTCAATATTTAAATTCTTATTAATACTTAATAA
>NZ_WAAU01000041.1 GCF_008806755.1 Tenacibaculum aiptasiae | reverse complement strand
TCAGTAGATGCAAATGAAGAGCCAGATACTGATGGAGATGGAGTGCCAGATTATAAAGATTTAGATAGCGATAATGATGGTATTAATGATGTAATAGAAAATGGTAATGGTTCATTAGATACGAATGGAGATGGAGTTATCGATTCTAATGATACAGGAGGAGTAGATTCAGATGGAGATGGAATAGCTGATAGTATTGATGG
>NZ_WAAU01000040.1 GCF_008806755.1 Tenacibaculum aiptasiae | reverse complement strand
AGTACTTTCTATTTTACAATAGGAAAGAGCTTCGGTTAGCAATATAGGAGTGGTTAATTATAAGTAATAAACATTATAAATCATACAGAACTTAGTTAAATCAATACCTAACCTAAAAAAACTTTAAGGTGTAACTTATTGATAGATAGGTGGTGTGAAAAATAATTCAAAAAAAGATTAAAAAAGATAGTTGTTATGTTA
>NZ_WAAU01000039.1 GCF_008806755.1 Tenacibaculum aiptasiae | reverse complement strand
CCGCTCGACTAGTGAGCTGTTACGCACTCTTTAAATGAATGGCTGCTTCCAAGCCAACATCCTAGCTGTCTAAGCAGTTTCACCTCGTTAGTTCAACTTAACATATATTTGGGGACCTTAGCTGATGGTCTGGGTTCTTTCCCTCTCGGACATGGACCTTAGCACCCATGCCCTCACTGCTGAGAAACATTTTATAGCAT
>NZ_WAAU01000038.1 GCF_008806755.1 Tenacibaculum aiptasiae | reverse complement strand
TACATTAAAATTATTAATACGGTTAATAATGATTGTACAGGGATTGGTAGCTTTACTATTTTAGCTCAACAACCACCTATTTCTAATAAACCTTTAGATTTTGAGTTTTGTGACGATTTTAATAGTGGTGCTTTTGACGATGGAATAAATATTGGCATCAATTTAAGAGATAGAGTTAATACTATTTTAGGACCTACTCA
>NZ_WAAU01000037.1 GCF_008806755.1 Tenacibaculum aiptasiae | reverse complement strand
TCAAGACCGCCGCATTCGACCACTCTGCCATTTCTCCTGACTAGCACTCAAGATATTTCCTTGATTGCGGGTGCAAATATAGTATCTTTTTTTAGTTCTGAAAAAGAAAAAGACGGATTTTTTAATGAAAATTAAGAGTTTTTTGAATGTGTAACCGTAAGTTTTTTACTATCAGTAAGTTTGGTGCTGTGATTTTTTTTACTTTTTTTTAAAATTGAGTTTTCATTAGGTTGAAAAAGAAAAAATAAGTCATCAAAAATCTTTTTTACAGCCATATTATTTGAATAATAATGGTTTTTTCATTGCAATTATTCAGGGTAAATAATTTACTTTCGTCTTAAAATAAAGAAAACATGTTTAATTCATTTGGAAATATTTTAAAAGTAACCACATTTGGTGAATCACATGGTACTGCAATAGGAGGAGTTATTGATGGTTTTCCTGCAGGTATGGAAGTAGATTTAGAGGCTGTTCAATATGAATTAGACCGACGTAAACCGGGGCAGTCAAAAATTGTAACACAGCGTAAAGAACCAGATACTGTTGAGTTTTTATCTGGAATATTTGAAGGTAAAACAACTGGCGCCTCTATTGGTTTTGTAATTAAGAACACCAATCAGAAAAGTAAGGACTATAATCATAATACTAACGTGTATCGCCCATCTCATGCCGATTATACCTATGATAAAAAATATGGTATAAGAGATCATAGAGGAGGAGGACGTACTTCTGCTCGTGAAACAGCCAATTGGGTTGTAGCGGGAGCCTTGGCTAAACAATTAATAAAGCACATTAATATCAACGCCTTTACATCTTCTGTAGGTGATATTTTTATGGTAAAGCCTTATCAAGATTTAGATTTTTCAAAAAAAGAAAGCAATATAGTACGTTGTCCAGATGAAGCATCAGCAGAACAAATGATTGAAAAAATCAATCAAATAAGAAAAGCAGGTGATACTATAGGAGGTACTATTACTTGTGTAGCTCAAAATATGCCAGTTGGTTTAGGGGAACCTATTTTTCATAAGTTACATGCAGAATTAGGAAAAGCGATGTTGTCTATAAATGCAGTAAAAGGTTTTGAATTTGGAAGTGGTTTTTGTGGAGCTAAAATGCAAGGTTCAGAGCATAATGATATTTTTAATGAAGATGGAACAACGAGGACAAATCTTTCAGGAGGAGTGCAAGGAGGAATATCTAATGGAATGGATGTGTATTTTAGAGTAGCATTTAAACCTGTAGCTACCATTATGCAAAATCAAGAAACGATAAACTCAGAAGGAGAAGCCACTGAAATACATGGAAAGGGACGTCACGACCCTTGTGTAGTTCCAAGAGCTGTCCCTATTGTTGAAGCTTTAACCGCTTTAGTATTAGCAGATTTTTGGTTGCTTGATAAAATGAGAAGAGTTTAAAAAAGCTTATAATATTTTAATAGATAAAAAGAACGATGAGAAATTTAGTTACTAATTTTCTCATCGTTTTTCTTTTATAAATATGGAATTTTGAATATTGTTAATAAGCTATTCAAACATTAACATTTTCATGTTTCTTTTTCCTGTAATTTTATAAAGTCACTTCGAGTGATTCCGTTTTTCTATCGGAATTAGTTGTCGAGAAGTTTTCTAACGTGTTCTCGATAAAATCATTCTAAAGACATTTTTTATATAATTTTATTGAGACTAAAAATGGAGGACTACATTAAAGGACGTGGTGCACAGCATAATACCCATAATAAATTTTTGCAGCATCAACATGAGGTACTAGACGACTTTTTAAATTATTGTGAAGTAGAAAACGAAAAGGCTGACAATAATAAAACGTCGTACTTAGAAATTTATCCCAAAACTATTTTAAACAAAGTAACGAGCCCCGATATAGGATTTACATATTCAATGAATCCATACCAAGGATGTGAACACGGATGTATTTATTGCTATGCAAGAAATAGTCATGAGTATTGGGGATATTCAGCAGGATTGGATTTTGAAAGAAAAATTTTATACAAAGCCAATGCAGCAGAATTATTAGAAAAAAAGCTACGAAGTAGGAGTTGGGAAGCACAAAATATTATGTTGTCGGGAAATACGGATTGTTATCAACCCATAGAAAAGAAGTTAAAAATTACACGAGCGATGTTAGAAGTGTTACTAAAGCTAAAGCATCCAGTAAGTATAATTACTAAAAACTCATTAATACTTCGAGATTTAGACATTTTAAAAGAAATGGCTTCCATGAATTTGTTAAGAGTAAGTATTTCAATAACCTCCTTATCAGAAGAAACAAGAAGAGCGGTAGAACCAAGAACTGCAACCATAAAAAAGAGATTTGAAACGGTAAAAGAATTGGCTAAGAATGGAATTCCAGTAAATGTTATGATGGCACCCATTATACCGTCAATAAATAGTCATGAAATTATACCTTTAGTAAAAAAGGTTAGTGAATTAGGAGCAAAGTCAGTTGGTTATACTGTGGTGCGTTTAAATGGTGCTATTGGAGAGATATTTACCAATTGGGTACAAAAAGCATATCCCGATAGAGCAAACAAAATTCTACATCAAATAGAAGACTGTCATAACGGAACCTTAAATGATTCAAGATTTGCAACTAGAATGAGAGGAGAAGGAAAAATAGCTGAACAAATAACAATGCAGTTTAAGCTAGCTAGAAAACTGTATTTAAAAGAAAGTCATTTTCCTCCGTTAGATTTTACTAAATTTGATAAACACCAAACCAATCAATTGAATTTATTTACATGAACCCGTTAGAAAAATTGTTAGCAGCATTAGAAGGAGAATGGGAAAAAGAAATTACGCTTAAGCGAAACGAATTCTTGGTAAATCAAGGAGATACGAATACCAATTTATATTTTGTGAAAGAAGGAAGTTTACGTGTTTTTATTGATGATGAGGTAGAAGAACATACCATAAGGTTTGGGTATAGAAATTCAATAATAACCGCTTTGGATTGTTTTTTAACTGAACAGCCGACCTCTTTTTTTATTCAAGCCTTAAAGAAATGCGAATTGAAAGTAATTTCTAAAGAACGATATATGCGTTTTATTAACTCTGCGAAAGAGTATGAGGAAATTTGGAAAAAACTGTTGGAGAGTTTTGTGTACCAGCAAATAGAAAGAGAAATAGACTTGATAACCTATTCACCACAAAAACGATTTGAACGAGTATTTAAAAGAAGTCCACAAGTATTTCAAGAAATACCACAAAAGTACATAGCATCTTATTTAAGAATGACACCAGAAACATTATCGAGAATATTAAAAACTCTTGATTAGGATCAAGAATTATAATAGTTAAAAGTCTCAATTTTGAAATAAAAATAGAGAATGGTTTTTAAAGTAACAGATTTACTTACAGAATTAGAACAATATGTAACAGCACATATTGAATATGCAGAAGCCTTACAAAAGGAGTCAGAAGCAAAACTTCAATCTAAAAAAAATGAGAAATCTTGGTCAGTTTTAGAATGTTTGGAACATTTAAATTTATATGCAACATTTTATAATCCAGAAATAGCAAAAAGAATGAAAAGTTCTAAGTATCCGATATCAAATACATTTACATCAGGATATTTAGGGAATAAGTTTGCTATAGATATGTTGCCTAAGGAAGGAATGAAAACAATGAACACTTTTAAAAGTAAAAACCCGATATATTCTAAATTAAATAAAGAAGAAGTATTACAGCGCTTTATAACGTTTCAAAAAGAACTTTTAGAATTGTTAAAAGTTGCAGCTAATAAGAACTTGACCAAAACTAAAACAAGTATAACTTTACCTTTATTAAAGTTGCGATTAGGAGATACTTTTCGATTTGTAATTTATCATAATGAGCGTCATATAGTACAAGCAAAAAAAGTATTTAATGAACTTTAAAAAGATTATAATTCATTATTTTATATTTTAGTCGAAGTTTAGACTTTATAAAATTGTAATGAATTTTAGTAACCCAATCATATTTTTTCTTTGCTCACTAGGTGTGTTTAACGGTTTTTTAGTGAGTATTTACTTCCTGTTTTTTAATAAACAAAAAAGAATACAAAATTTTTGGTTTGGGTTATTAGTCTTGTTTTTAAGTTTGCGAATAGGAAAGTCTGTTTATCGAATTTTTGCACCACAAGATCAAATAGATTTATTGGTTATGCAAGTAGGTTTATCAGCTTGTTTTTTAATAGGAGTAACGTTATTTTACTATATAAAATCATCTATAGAGAATAGAAAGACGCTTCCTAAATCATGGATTATTCATTTTAGTATTCTTTTTTTATTTGTAACAATTGTAGGAATAGTAAAACCCTATATAGGAAATGATGAATTTTGGGGAAACTTTATTTGGGTAATTTATGGAGTTTGGGGTGTGTACATTTTAGCTTCTTCTTATCTTTTAAAAGATATTGTAAAGAAAATATTTTCTAAAACAAGCAAATGCACTACAGCAGAACTTTGGTTGATAGGAGTTGTTTTAGCAAATGCTTTAATTTTTATAGCCTATATTGTAGGGTATTTCTTTCTGTATTTAGTAGGAACCATTACTTTTTCGGTAGTGTTTTATGTATTGTTGATTTTCTTTTTATCGAAGAAGAACAGAGAAACTATTTTTCAAGATATTCCAGAAAAATATGCTGCAAAAAAAATACAAGATAATGAAGCTTCATTGCTAATTGAAAAGTTAGATGCTTTAATGAAACAAAAAGAATTGTATAAAAATAGCAATGTTAAACTGCTAGATATTGCGAAAGAATTACAGATTACACCTCACAAATTATCACAATTATTGAATGATAATATAGGAAAAAGCTTTGCAGCATTTTTAAATACTTATAGAATTGATGAAGCAAAGAATATTTTAAAAGAAAACACCAATTTAACATTAGAAACTGTAGGTTTTGAAGCAGGATTTTCTTCAAAATCAAACTTTTATGCTACGTTTAAAAAGCAGGTCGGATTAACACCTGCGCAATATCAAAAACAGTTTTTGTAGTATAAAATTCTCCAGAATTATAATCTAGGACAACTGAATTATAATTAATCATTTCGTTTTTAGATGCTTTTAAGAAGTTTGGGTAAAACTAAAAATCTAAAAGATGAAAACTACATTTATTATTTGCCTAACGTTTACTCCTGTTTTATTTGGATTTCAAAAAGAACCTATAAATAAAGAATTTTTACAAGCTAATGTATATGGGAATAGAGTTATAAACAAGTCAATTATTAATTATGATAAGAGTTTTGTTTCCGATGATCGATTGTTCTATGAAAGTTTAATAAGTACTAAAACAGAAACACCTGATCAAAAATTAGTCAAGAAAACACTTCAAAATTATATTTCTGGAAGTTCTTATAATAAGCTCGAATTAATAAAAAGTGCTTTTGCCTCAAATGCTACATTATATTTAACCGGAAGACAAGGGTTTAAAAGATATACACCTGAAGAATATGCTAATTTCTTTAAGAATGGAGAAGCAGGGAAATTTAATGGCAGAGAAGGAAGAATATTAGAATTTGAAATTACAAAAGACATTGCAACAGCTAAAGTTGAAATTGCAGGCCCTAAACGAAAATGGGTATATATAGATTTATTCTTATTGAAAAAAATAGAAGGAAACTGGAAGATTATAAGTAAAACAGCTACAAAGGTTAGTGAAGTAAAAGCTAATTAGAATGAATAAAGTTTTTGTTTTATTATTTTCAATGTATTCAGTTATAGTATTAGGTCAAGTATCAAAATCTACGATACCGTTTATTAATACAGATATAGAGTTAGACGGAAAACCAAATGAAGCCGTTTGGAAAAGACTACCTGAGGTAACCAATTTTCATAATTTAGCACCTACAGATATAGGTTTAGCTGAAAATCAAACTTCTGTAAAGTTGTTTCATAATGGAAAGAAATTATTTATAAATGCTATTTATAAGGACTCAACACCCAAAATTCAAGTTAGTTCTTTGAAAAGAGATGTATCTATTGCATTAAGCGATGCTTTTATTATCGTATTTGATACTCAAAATCAACAACAAAGCGGATACTTATTTGCAAGTAATGCTTATGGTACACAAGTAGATGCTTTAGTAGAAAAAAGGAATCAAGGATACGGATTGAATTTTAGCTGGAGTACTATTTGGGAGGTTAAAACATCTCAAAAAGGGAATCGCAAAATTTATGAAATAGCAATTCCATTAAAATCATTAAACTATAATAAAGACAATGCTGTTTTTGGAATTCAAATGTATGTTAGAGATATTAAAAATAATTCTTGGACAATAATGACCGATTTGTCTAGAAACTATCCAACTTTTGATTTACGTTTTACCAGACCTTTTACAATAGAAAACTTACCCGATAAAACAGTTTCAAGGTTTGCTGTTGTTCCGTCAGTTACGGTAAACTATCAAAAAGATGTAGAGAATAATAGCGATAAAACAGATTTTACTCCGAGTTTAGACGTACAATATAATGTAACTTCATCATTAAAATTAGATGTGACCTTAAATCCAGATTTTTCTCAAATTGATGTTGATCAACAGGTAACTAATCTTACACGTTTTTCAGTGTTTTTTCCAGAGCGTAGAAATTTCTTTTTAGAGAATGCTGATTTATTTTCCAATCTAGGAGTTAATGGTATAAATCCTTTTTACTCAAGAAAAATAGGAGCGAGTAGTAATATTGATTTTGGTTTGAAATTATCAGGAAATGTTTCTTCTAAAACAAGAATAGGGGTTTTAAATGTTCAAACTGAAAAAGAGTTAGATAATCCTTCACAAAATTATGGGGCATTTGTAGCAGAGCAGCAATTATCTAAAAACTTTACTACAACAGGTTTCTTAATTAATAGACAAGAAACAAATGGTTTTAGTTTTAAAAACGATTATAATAGAGTTGCTGGTGTTAATTTGAATTATAAATCGGATAATAATAAATGGATAGGATTGGCTAATTATGGGAAGAGTTTTAATGATGGTATTTCTGGTGATAATAACTTTTATAATCTAGGGGTTTGGTTTAATAAACGAGGACTTTCATGGAATGCATCTCTTAGAAACGTTCAAAAGAATTATATAACAGATGTTGGTTTTACGCCAAGGTTGTATAATTATGATGCTATAAATGATGAGGTGTTTAGAGAAGGTTATAAGCAAGTTTCAGCGGGAATTCAATATGTGAAGTTTTATGATGAGTCTAAAAAATTGAATAGAATTCGCTATATGAATTACGATAATCAAACGTATTTTGATCAAAATGGAAAGTTGAATCAAGCATCACACTTTTTTAATTCGGCAGTATTTTTCAAAGATTTATCAGCTTTATATTATGTGTTTAATTATGATGTTATTGATTTAAAATATGGCTTTGATCCTTTACGAAATGGAAATGCATTACAACCCGACACCTATCGTTTTGGCTTATTAAAATTAGGCTACAATTCAGCCAATAATCAAAAACTACGATATAGATTTAATGTTCAGAAAGGAAATTATTATTCGGGAGATAGAATTGCAGGAGGTGTTTATTTAAATTATCAGTTATTGCCTTTTGCTAATATAGAAGCGTCCTATGATGTTAATTCTATCGATTTAAAAGAACTAGGAAAGGAAACTTTTCATTTAACGAGGTTTACAGGAGAAATATTTTTTAATACACGTTTAAACTGGACAACCTATGTGCAATATAATACTCAACAAGATAACTTTAATATAAATAGTCGACTTCAATGGGAGTATAAGCCATTATCCTATGTGTATTTGGTTGTAAGTGATAATCTTAATAAAAACTTTCATAGGAAAAACTGGGGAATTGCTTTTAAAATGAATTATAGGTTTGATTTTTAGATATATAAATTACATAATTAAAAAACGCTCGGTAATCCCGAGCGTTTTTTATTATTTTTGATTATAATTAAATATAAGACTTTGACTAATCAGCTATTATTTTTATTAAGTGCAATTGGCGGTTTAAACGGTATTTTATTAAGCGCATATTTTGCTTTTTTTATAAAAAATAGAAATCGTTCTACTTATTTTTTATCAGCTTTAATTTTGGCTTTAAGTATTCGAATAACAAAGTCAGCTTTTTTATTTATAAATCGAAATATTTTTGAGTTTTTTATAGAGTTTGGTTTAATAGCTTGTGCTTTAATAGGTCCTTTTTTATATCTCTATATCAAGGAAACTAAAAGAACTACAGTAGCTAAAAAATCATATACTTGGTTATGGCATGTTATTCCTGCTATAGTTATAATGGTTGTTTGGTTTTATTTTTACCCATATAAAAAGAATAAAGGAAAATTATGGGGCTTAGGATTTATGTCGTTTGGTTACTTGTTGTATACACAGTGGTTTATTTACATTTTAATATCAGGGTATTTAATAAAGGATAGTTTAAAAAAGTTGTTTTCTAAAAATGAAAAGCTAACAGATAAAGAGTTTTGGTTAGTTAATTTGGTTTTAGGAATAGGAATTGTTTGGTTGGCTTATAAAACGGTAAACTATACTTCATATATAGTTGGAGCTTTATCGTTTTCATTTATTTTCTATTTGTCTTTAGTTATTTGGTTTATGAGAAGAAAAAAAGCAACTATATTTTTTGAAGAAGAGGAAAAGTATAAATTTAGTTTGATATCAGATGAAGAAGCTGTTTTAATAAAAAAGAAGCTATCTGAAGTGTTTAAAGAAAAAACTTTGTTTAGAAATCATACTGTAAAACTAAAAGATTTAGCTAAAGAGATTAATGTTACTCCACATCAATTATCACAATTTTTAAATAATAATCTACAAAAGTCATTTAATCAATATATAAATGAGTTTAGAGTAGAAGAGGCAAAGAAAATATTAAAAACGAATAATAGTTTTACTTTAGAAGCTATAGGTTATGAAGTAGGATTTTCTTCAAACACTACATTTTATGCTGCTTTCAAAAAAGTAACAGGAAGTACACCTGCTAAGTATAGAAAGCAATTTAAAGCCTAAATTTTATTCAGAATTATAATATTGAAGAACTTCAAAGTACAAAAATTAGTTGTTTGTCTTTGGTTTTTAGAAGTTTGAAGAAATATTTATAATTATGAAAAAAACAGTAACCTTATTAATAATGATTTTGGCTATTCAAACTGTCTTAGGGCAAACTGAAATAGAAAAGATAAATGCAACTCTTTTAAATTATATTGAAGGAACTGCAAATGGAGAACCAGAAAGAGTTCGCAAAGCTTTTGATGAAAATTTAAATTTATATCATATCAAAAACGATACTTTAGTAACATGGAAAGGAAAGAATTATGTAGATAATATAAAACTAGGGAAAAAGAAAAATAGAATAGGACGTATTGTTTCTGTAGATTATGAAAATGATGCGGCAATGGCTAAAGTTGAAATTTTAATGCCTAAATGGAAAAGAATATATACAGACTATATGATGCTTTTAAAAATAAAAGGTGAATGGAAAATAGTACATAAATCATTTACTTATCGAAAATATCCAGAATAAAAAAGCTCGCTATTAGCGAGCTTTTTTATGATAACTTAAGAATGTTCTTATTTTATATCTAAGAAAATTCCTGCAGTAAATGATGGATTAGCAGCAATAACTCTTCCAGAAAATGCCGAGTCAAAACCAGCAGAAACTCCTAGCTTATTTGTTATATAATAAGCTCCTTCAAACCCAAAGCTTGTATATTCAACATTATTTGCAAAAATACTTCCATTACTGTTAGCAGCATTTAGCGTTCCATTTTTGAAAGATTTTACAAGGTTTAAACGAGTTATAATCCAAAATTTTTTGTTGAATAAGTTAAGACCAGCTTCTAGTCCTCCTCTAAATTCGTCTGAAAAACCTTTTGATCGATTGTTATATCCAATATGCGTTTTTGCATAAAAAGGTAAACCATTAAATGCTGTAGAATAACCTAATGAAGTAGATAAATATTGATTGAATTCTCCATCTCCTGTTTGGTAACTTCCATCACTACCACCAGAATCATCACCAGTTGGTAATCCTAAAAGTAGCTTTACATCTGCGGCCCATTTTCCTTTTTTGTAAAAAGCATATCTAGCACCAAAGTCTACATCACCAAAAGAGTTAAAAGATTCTCCATTTTGAATTACGTTATTGTTGGTTCCAGAAATTTGATTGTTTTGAGCTGCTCTTGAAAAAAACGGAACATAAGCAATTAAGTCAATTTTATTCGTAAGTCCATATTCAGCATAAACATTAGTGTTGAATTGTGTTCTTGTTACATTTGGATCTATTGCTCCAGTATTTGTATAATGCTGATCTGATTTTAAATACCATGCAGATAATTTATAATAACCTTTTCCTTTTCCTTTAGACCATTGTGCAAATAATGAATTTGAACAAGTAATTATTAAGCCTAATAATATGATATATTTTTTCATTTCTTTGTTTTCTAAATTATTTAATTTCTGCATCTCCAACTTTTACACTAAATGGTTTACACCAATATAATAAGTGGTTAAAATCATCTATTCCAGTATTTTTAATAGTATAGGTATGCGCACCATTAAATACAGTAACTTTTTGTATTTCTTTAGCTCCACCTACTGTATTAGGATTGTTTGTCATGTATAAGTATAAACCTGGTAATGCTGTAGAAGCATTGTAGTCTGCATTAATACTTAATTCTAAATCGTTAGTACCAGGGATTTCTTTTAATGTAAACGTTCCAGATAAAGCATAACTACTAGTAGTTTTAATTGTCCCAGATTTTTCTTTTGGAGCACTGCCTGTTATTGTTAAAGTATTATCGTCTGTAGTTGTATTACCATTTAAAGTTACACTAGCAGTAATGGTAACATTTCCAATAGTATTAGCAGTAACTAAACCAGTGGAAGAGACGCTAGCTATGTTCGAATCAGAACTAGACCAAGTTATTTGTGGAGTTTGTACTTGACCAGTTTGATCAGTATATGTAGTAGTATATTGGTGTGTTTGATTAGTGTTAGCATCTAATTCAGTAACAGGATTATTAATTGTTAACCTTTCAGCTATACCAACTACGGTTAATACATCTTCTGTAGAAATAGCATTACCATTTATAGTAACTGTGGCAGTTATGGTTGCATCACCTAAAGCTACAGCTGTAATTAAACCACTACTTGAAACTGATAAAATGGCTGAATTAGAACTAGACCATGTTACTGGATGCGTTTCATTTTCGCCTAAATCGTTTGTATAGGTTGTTGTGTATTGGTGTGTTTTATTTATAGTTAAATTCTGTAATAAGTTATTAATTTCTATTTTAGGCTGAGCTTTAACAACAGTAATTTCATTTTCATTCGTAACTACTTTACCTTCAGAGGTTGTTACGGAAGCTGTAATTGTTGAGGTACCAATTTTTAAAGCAGTAATTAAACCTGAGTTAGAGACGGATATGATATCTGGGTTTGAAGTTGTCCAAGTAACGGTAGGGGTTTGTACTTCACCAACATTATCTGTGTATTTGGTATTGTATTGAAAAGTATCTTTAATGGTAAGCTCTTGAATAGACGTGCTAAATGCTAGTTTTTCATCAACTCTATCGTTTATAATGTCATTTTGAACACAACTTTGTAATAGTATTATTGATAGTACTAGTAAGGTTTTTAAATGTTTCATTTAATTTTTTTGATGGGTTATTTAACCCTCAGTTTGTCGAAAAAAAAATGATACATTACATGTAAAAATAAAAAACTCGGAATTTTACATTCCGAGTTTTTTTATTATGATATATGAAAAACGTTACGCTAACATGGTAACAGGGTTTTCAATATAAGTTTTTAAAGTTTGTAAGAATTGAGCTCCTACAGCACCATCAACAGTTCTATGATCACAAGCTAATGTTAATTTCATTGTGTTACCAACTACAATTTCTCCGTTCTTTACTACTGGTTTTTGTACAATAGCTCCAACAGATAAAATCGCTGAATTAGGTTGGTTAATAATAGAAGTAAAGCTTTCAATACCAAACATTCCTAAGTTAGAAACAGTAAAAGTACTTCCTTGCATTTCTGCAGGAGTAATTTTCTTATTACGAGCTTTACCTGCTAACTCACGTACTGATGCACCTATTTGAGTTAAACTTAAAGCGTCTGTATGTTTTACAACTGGAACAACTAAACCTTCATCTACAGCTACAGCTACACCAACATGTATATGAGAGTGTACTAATGTAGAATTGTCAGTCCAGCTAGTGTTTACTTGTGGATGTTTCTTTAATGCCATAGCACAAGCTTTAACTACCATATCATTAAAAGATATTTTAGTGTCAGGTATAGCATTAATTGTTTTACGAGAAGCCATTGCATTATCCATATCTACTTCAATGTTTAAGTAGAAGTGAGGTGCAGAGAACTTAGAGTTTCCTAATGCTTTTGCAATTGCTTTACGCATTTGAGAATTCTTAACTTCAGAAGTATTTTCTTCACCAGCAATAGCAAAATTAGTTACAGCAGCTGGAGTAGAAGTTGTACTAGTAGTTGCTGTTGCTTCAACTTTGGCAAAAGGAGTAAAGTTTTCAACATCTTTCTTAACGATACGTCCGTTTTCTCCAGAACCTTTAATATCGGCTAAATTGTAACCTTTATCTTTTGCTATCTTTTTAGCTAGAGGAGAAGCAAAGATTCTACCTCCGCTTGTATTAGTGTTTGTTACTTCGGCAGTTGTTTTAGGAGCTTCAGAAACTTTTTCTTCAACTTTAGGAGCTTCTTCTTTACTAGGAGCAGCTACATCTGCACTTGTTAAAGCACCAGATTTATGAGCTTCTAATAGAGAAGAAACGTCAGTTCCGGCAGCTCCAATAATAGCTAATAAACTATCTACTGGTGCGCTTTCTCCTTCGTTTACACCAATGTGTAATAAAGTTCCTTCGTGGAAAGATTCAAATTCCATAGTAGCTTTATCCGTTTCGATTTCAGCTAAAATGTCTCCTTCCTCTATAGAGTCACCTACACTTTTTAACCAAGAAGCAACAGTACCTTCAGTCATAGTATCACTTAAACGAGGCATTGTTATTACTTGTACTCCTTCAGGAATAGCTACTGCAGCACTTTCAGTTTTAGTTTCAGTAGTTGCTTTTGGAGCTTCTTCTTTTGTTTCAGCTGGAGCTGAACCTCCATTTAATAAAGAAGAAATATCTTCACCTTCTTCACCAATAATAGCAAGTAAAGTATCAACAGGAGAAGTTTCACCTTCTTGTACTCCAATATGTAATAAAGTACCTTCATGGAAAGATTCGAATTCCATAGTAGCTTTATCCGTTTCGATTTCTGCTAAAATATCACCTTCCTCAACTTTATCACCTACATTTTTTAACCAAGAAGCAACAACTCCTTCTTCCATCGTATCGCTTAAGCGAGGCATATTTATAATTGTAGCCATAGGTCTTTTACTTAGATTTTATAAATGGGTAATCTTCTTGTTCGTATACCATATCGTGTAATTGGTTTAATTCAGGATATGGAGAATCTTCAGCAAATTGCTCACATTCTTTAACTAAATCTTTTACCTCTTTATTTATAGCTTCGATTTCTTCATCTGAAGCATAATTATTTTCTTTTATAATGTCTAATACTTGTGTAATAGGATCTATTTTCTTGTACTCTTCAACTTCGTCTTTAGTACGATAGTGTTGAGCATCAGACATAGAGTGTCCTCTATAACGGTATGTTTTCATTTCTAAGAAAGTTGGTCCTTCACCACGACGAGCTCTTTGGATAGCCTCATCTACAGCTTCAGCAACTTTAATAGGGTTCATTCCATCAACAGGTCCACAAGGCATTTCATAACCTAAACCTAATTTCCAAATATCAGTATGATTTGCAGTTCTTTCTACAGAAGTACCCATTGCATACCCATTGTTTTCAACAATAAATATAACTGGTAACTTCCAGTTCATTGCCATATTGAATGTTTCGTGTAATGAACCTTGACGAGCTGCTCCATCACCAAAATAACAAAGTGTTACAGCATCATTACCTTTGTATTTATCTCCAAAAGCTATTCCAGCTCCTAATGGAATTTGACCACCAACAATACCGTGACCACCATAAAAACGAAATTCTTTTGAAAAAATGTGCATTGAACCTCCCATACCATGAGACGTTCCTGTAGCTTTACCATATAACTCGGCCATAACTCGTTTAGGGTCTTCACCCATACCTATTGGCTGTACGTGATTACGGTATGCAGTAATCATTTTATCTTTAGTTAAGTCCATTGCATGTAATGAACCTGCTAAAACAGCCTCTTGACCGTTATATAAGTGTAAAAAACCTCTTACTTTTTGTTGAATGTAAACAGCTGCTAGTTTATCTTCAAACTTTCTCCAAAATAGCATGTCTCTATACCAATTGATATAGGTTTCTTTGGTGATTTTATTCATTATATATTAGTTGTTTATTTAACGTTTGTTTGTTTTACTTCTTATAAAACGTAACTACAAAAGTAAGTAGTTTTTGGTAATTTAAAAAAAGTTCTTATTAAAAGTTGCTGTAAGGTTTTCGTAACGTTAAAACAGCCTGAAGTTATTCTTTTTCTTTTGCTATTATTATCGAAGCTTTTGCTCCTGTAGCTAAGTTCCATTGATTGGCAGAAATTAGCATTCCTGTATCATTGAAAATTTTAAATCCTGCAGTATTAGGGCCAGATGTTCCCTGATTTAAAGCTAAAATTTCTATAGTATTTACTCCTTCGTCTAAAGGAATGTTAAATGATTGGTAACGTTGTTTTAATACAATATTACTAACAACAGGAATACCATTGATTAAAATAGTTACTTTATCTCCATCAGGATATTGGAAATCTCTACATATAATATTAACACTTTTAGATTTTGTGCTAAAACTACCCAAGTCTTGATCAATAACAGGGTATTGATACATTCCATTTATTTTTTGAAATGCTTTTAAGTATTTTTCTTCTGCGATTTTAGCTTTTGTTAAAATTCCTTTGTTTTCAAGGTTTCTTTCAGCTTGCTTTTTTTGTAACTCTTTTTGTTGCTTAGTATGTGCGGTTTTAAAACCGTTATCGTTCTTAAAGTCTAAAGATTTAGGTTTTTTAACTTCTTTGGCTGGTGCAGCTTTAAATCCAAAGGAGGAAACTCCTTTTTTCTCACCTCCTGAAGAGTTGTCTAACTGAGCAAAACTATTAGTATTTATTGTAATTAGACCAAGAATGAATAAAAAATGTATAGCTCTTTTCATATAACGTAAATCTAAGCAAATATAATGCCGATATTGTTTGTTTGTCTAAATAAAGCGTTAAAAATTACTACTTTACTGGGAATTTAAAATAAGTTTTAGGAAAAGGTTCTCCACGTAATGTAAAATGCCACCATTCGTTAGTATAGGGTCTAAAACCGTTTTTTTTCATTAATCTTTGTAATAACTGTCTATTTTCTTTTTGCTTCTTTGTTAGTTTTGAATAAGTAATGTGTGAAGAAATTCCAAAAAAATCATATGGACTCCCCATGTCTAATTCTTCATCTGTTTTTGAATTTACTATGGTTAAATCTACAGTACTACCTCTTGAATGTCCAGATTTAGATGCGATATATCCTAATTTGAATAAATGTCTTTTATTTATGCTAGGATAGTATTGTTGTTTCATCAAAGTATCATTAATTACTCGTGCCCATTTTACAAAATGATTTACAGCAGTTTGTGGACGATAAGCATCAAAAATTTTAAGGCTTAATCCTTTTTTTTGTAATTCATCTTGAACTTTTTTCAAAGCTTTAGCGGTTTGTGTTGTGGTAATAATTACATCTTTTTCATATCCATCAATTGGTTTTCCTATAAAATTATTACTAGAACAATATCTAAGCTCTTTTTTTATAGAAGGAGCTATGTTTTTTAGGTATGTAAATCCTTTAGGTAAATCTTGTGCTTGTGTAGCAAGAGATAAACATAATGCTAAATAAAAAATCCATTTCATAGGGTAAAAGTAATGATTTAAACTTTGACTGTATTATTGAAAGGTTATTAAAAAAGTAATTAAAAATATGTATGCTGTTATTCGTTTAATAAAGTATTTACAAAGTTTTTAAATTCATGTTTAAATTCGATATATTTTTTTCCAGTAGCAGGGCCATTAAAACCTGTATGTATTTTTCGAACAATTCCCTTTTTATCTATAAATATTGTGGTAGGGTAGGAAAGGATATGATTTAACATTGGTAATTTTTTTGCAGCATCTTTTTTGTCTGCCCCCCCATATTGTGCTAATAATATTGGATAAGTAATATTCAATCGTTTTTTTAGACGTTTAATTTTTTCAAAAGCTTTTTCTTGAGTTTTATCAGTTTCAAAAGCTAGTGCTACAAATTTTAGATTTGTGTTTTTATTCTTTTTTAAATATTCAGCGTAATATTTACTTTCATCTAAACAGTTAGGACACCATGTACCCATGATTTGCACAATTACAACTTTGTTTTGAAATTGCTTGTCCGAGTATGAAATCAATTCTCCATTTTCATTAGGGAAAGAAAAGTTGAAGTTTTTATAACCATCTTTTAAACTTGTTAAAGAATTTTCATCAGGTAATTCATAATCGTTATTTAGTTTGGCAATAAAAGGTTCTTTCCAGTGATTTCCTGAGTAAAAATTACCAACCATACTTGAGTCGTTAACTTTAGCAGTGAATAAAAAAGCATGTGCTCCATCAAATGTTGAAAGTTTTAAAGAGTCACCATCTACAACACCTTCTAGATAACGATAATCACCAGTTGTAGTTCTAAAAGTACCTTTTACTTTATTTTTCTCTTGTGTAAATATTCCTTTGGCAATGTATTTATCATTTTTATTGTTTGGACTAAAAATGGTTTCCCATTGTCCTGTTATATTGTAGTTAGGTTTGTTTTTTGAATCAAACCTTTTATAACTAGCCACAGTTGAGAAAGGGACAATTCTGTTTAAACTAGGTTTTATAAAGTATCCGTTTAGTTTTTTATTAGGATGGATTTTTGCTGCAATATAACCTTCAAAAACTGGAGTTTGAATATAAACAGAATCGTTTTTGTATGTAATTTCATCTACTTCTATAACTTCATCTGCATTGTATATTTCTATTGAATTATTTTCTTTTACTTTAAAAATAAAAGGAAGTTTTTGTTGGTCTTGAACTTTTAAAATAGCTCTATAATTTCCTGTTTCTAATATGTTAGAAGCTGGTTTATTACAAGAAAGGAAAGTTATAAGGCTTATAATAGAAAAAAAATATTTCATAAAATTTAAAAAGATTGATAGCTCTAAAGTACTATTTTTATTCTGTAAAAATGAGGAAGATAAGATGAAATATTGAGGCTTCATTTTGTTGTAAAAGAACCTTTGAAAAAGAGAAGTATAATTTTTTATTTATTAAAACGTTCTTTTATTTAATTATAATCAAATATATTTAGATCGAACTTTAAACCCTTAAACTTTATGAAAAAACTATTTTTTTTAGCAACCTTATTTTTTTCTGTAGTATCGTATTCCCAAATTGAATTTGTAGAATCAACAAAAGTTGATATTGTTGGGCAAGTAGAATTTGTATACTTAGAAAAAGTAGGAGATAATGAATCGTATAATTTATTTTATAAAAACATTAATAATCCAATAAATGAATATGTATTCTTTTCATTTAATAATACGGATAATGATGTAGAAAAATTACATCAAATTATGTTAAGAGGTTTTGAAGAAATGCCTAGAAATAAATTTCAAATAAAAGCTAATGGAGATGTAATTTTCTTTAAGTATGAAAGAGGAGATGATGGTGAAATGAGAATGCAGATTCAACAGTATGTTAGTAGAGATCCAGATGTAATGACTGTTTCTAAATTTTTAACATTAAGTGAAGTTAATAAATTATTTCAGAAATAATATTCTTAACTTTTTTACAAAAAAAAACGCAGCTTATTAGCTGCGTTTTTAATATATAAACGATAGATAAAATATATTATCCTTTTACTTTATTTTTAAATTGGTCAAACTTATTAGCTGTTTTCTTTGGCCAGCTATTGTTTGAAGTATCAGTATCAGCAGTCTCTAAGTCTGGATCTACAACAATACTTTTAATTTCTTTATCTGAAGAAAATACTCTGTATACTTTATTATCGTTTTTCATCCATATTTGAGCAGGGAAAGTTTCACGTTTCTTAGTCCCGTCAGCATAAGTTAATTCTACAATAATAGGCATTACTAATCCTCCAGGTTTTTCAAATTCTACCTGATACATATATTTAGGTAAAGCTTTTAAGTTTGCTTTCTTATCAGCAGGTAATCCGTTAATGTATGCTTCTACATCAGATGAATTAGCATCTTCTTTTTTAGTGGTTAAGAAAACTAACTTACCTAAACGAGCAAAATAATTTGGATATTGTTCTTGTAATTTTTTAGTTCTTTCGTTAGGTTTGTCTGTTAAGTATAATGGTTTAACCTCTTTAATACCTATGTCGGTATAGTCAGTTGTATAAAACCATCCTCTCCAGAACCAGTCTAAATCCATACCAGAAGCGTCTTCCATTGTTCTAAAGAAATCTGCTGGAGTTGGGTGTTTAAACATCCATCTTTTAGCATAAGTTCTGAATGCATAGTCAAATAATTCAGGTCCCATGATTGTTTGACGTAACATATATAAACCAGCAGCTGGTTTAGTATAAGCATTAGGTCCAAAGTTTTTAACATAATCACCTTGTGCCATGATTGGAGTTAAGTTCTTTTGATCTAAACTCATGTATCTTACAATGTCCTTAGGTAAGTTACCAGTATTAAAATTAGGATCGTAGTCTAATTCAGCTAAAATTTCAACAAAAGAGTTTAATCCTTCATCCATCCAAGTCCATTGACGTTCGTCAGAATTTACAATCATAGGGAAGAAGTTATGTCCAACCTCGTGTGTAATTACACCAATCATTCCGTTCTTAACTCTGTCAGAATAAGTTCCATCAGGGTTAGGACGTCCATAGTTAAAGCAAATCATAGGATATTCCATTCCTTGATTTTTAGCATGTACAGAAACAGCTTTAGAATATGGATAGTCAAAAGTCATTTTAGAGTACTCTTCTAAAGTATTAGCTACAACTCTAGTTGAATGCTCTTCCCACAAAGGATTTCCTTCTTTAGGATATAATGAAACAGCCATAACGTTTTTACCGTTAATATTAACTGCCATAGCATCCCAGATATATTTTCTTGACGAAGCAAAAGCATAATCACGAACGTTTTTAGCTTTAAAGTGCCAAGTTTTAGTTTTTGTAGTACCTTCTTTTTCGTTAGCTTCAGCTTCTTCTTGCGTTACTATAAAAACAGGATCTTTGTATGACTTTTTAGCTTTAGCCCAACGCTTACGTTGTTCTTTGGTTAAAACATCTTTTTCGTTTTGTAACTCTCCAGTAGCGTCAACAATATGATCAGCTGGTACAGTTAACTTAACATCATAATCACCAAATTCTAAAGCCCATTCGCTGCGTCCCCAAAATTGCATATTTTGCCATCCTTCTACATTATCATATACAGCTAAACGAGGGAAAAATTGAGCAATAGTATAGTTTTTGTTTCCGTCAGGAAATGATTCAAAACCAGAACGTCCACCATCTTCAACAGAGTTGTTGATAAGGTAATGCCATTTAATTCTAAATTTAAAAACTTCACCAGGAGCTAATGCTTTAGGTAAATTAATACGCATCATTGTGCGGTTAATCGTATGAGATAAATCTCTTCCGTTAAGATATTTTACAGCATCAATTTTATAACCAAAATCTTTTGGTTTTCCCATGTTTTTTGAAACAAAACCTTCTGGAGTTTGGAAACTACTAGCTCCTTCAGATTTTGCTAATGGAGTTTTTGAATCTGGAGCACGCATGTTTTGATCTAATTGTACCCATAAATATTCTAAATGATCTTTAGAATTATTGTGGTACGTAATAGTTTCATCTCCATATAAAGTATTATTAGCTTCATCTAAACGCAAGTCCATTACATAATCCACTTTTTGTTGTGTGTATGCATGTCCGGGAGCACCAGAAGCAGTACGCTGATCGTTAGGTGTAGCCAATACATCTTTTAATTGACGAAACTTATTTTGATCAGTATGACCCTTTTGAGGCTCCTTTTTATTTGTTTCTTGTGCAAATAAAGAAGCGGAAACAAAAAGAGCCGAAAATAGTAACGTAGAATATTTTCTCATTGTTTGTTTTGATTGATTTTTATAAAAATATGTGCGGAAAGTTACTGAATTTTGATTGCTAGTAAGGAAATTTTGTAAAAACTTTAACACTCAGTTTTTGTTAGAGTAAAAAGAGAAATAAAAAAGCGACATTATTAATAATGTCGCTTTTAAAATGTTTTTGGTTTTTAACCTTTTATTTTGTTTTTGAACTTTTCAAATTTATTAACCGATTTTTTAGGCCAACTATTATTAGACGTATCTATGTCTGCGGTTTCTAAATTAGGGTCTATAGTTATACTTTTTAATTCCTTGTCTGATGAAAACACTTTGCTAACTTCTTTATCATTAAATCTCCAAATTTCAGCTGGGTATGTTTTCTTTTCTTTTGTTCCATCTTTATAGGTAAACTCAACAATAATAGGCATTACTAGTCCCCCTGGTTTATTATAGGTGATCTCGTAATAATATTTATTATGCTTTCTAGAGAAATTTAATCCTTCAGTAGTGTCTTCATTAAAATTAACAGAGTTATCTTTATTTTTAGAGGTATAAAACTTTTTAACCCCTTTTATTCCAATATCATTTACATCAGTAGTATAGAACCATCCTCTCCAAAACCAATCTAGATCCATTGCAGAAGCATCTTCCATTGATCTAAAGAAATCAGCAGGAGTAGGATGTTTGAATTTCCATCTTTTTGCATAGGTTTTAAAAGCATGGTCAAATAACTCATGCCCCATAATAGTTTCTCTTAAAATCCATAATGCGGTAGCGGGTTTACCATAAGCATTGTTTCCAAATTCATATACATGATCTCCTTTAGACATGATAGGAGCAATTTTAGATTGATCTCCAGCCATATATTTTACTATATTTTTAGGGTAACCTCTTGTTATAGGGAAGTTCTTATCGTAATCTAGTTCAGCTAATATTTCCATAAAAGAATTTAAACCTTCATCCATCCAAGTCCATTGACGTTCATCAGAATTTACAATCATAGGAAAGAAATTATGACCAACTTCATGGATCGTAACCTTAATCATTCTGTACTTTGTTCTATCAGAATAAGTTCCGTCTGGATTTGGTCTTCCAGGATTGAAACAAATTTGAGGGTATTCCATTCCCATTTGTCCATCAACAGAAATTGCTTTGTGGTATGGGTAATCAAAAGTGTATCTAGAATATGTTTTTAATGTTTGTGCAACTGCTCTTGTTGAGTGTTCTCCATATAGAGGGTTAGCTTCTTTAGAGTATAAAGATTCTGCCATTACAGTTTTTCCATTTATATCAACAGCCATGGCATCGAAAATTAATTTTCGTGACGTTGCAAAAGCATAATCTCTAACATTAGTTGCTTTAAATTTCCATGTTTTTGTTTTTTTAGAGCGACCTTGTTCAATCTTCTCAGCTTCTTTTTGAGTCCTGATAATAACAGGATTGTCAAAAGTTTTTCTAGCTTTCTCAAAACGTTTTAATTCAGTTTTAGAAAAAACTTCTTTTCTGTTTTGTAAAACTCCTGTGGCACCAAGCATATGATCCGCAGGTACAGTAATATTTACATTAAAATCTCCAAACTCTAGAGCAAATTCACTACGACCCCAAAATTGATCATTTTGCCAACCTTCTACATTATCATAAACACACATTCTTGGGTAAAACTGTGCGATAACATAGTTGTTGTTTCCATCTTTAGGAAAGTGTTCGTAACCAGATCTTCCACCTTGAGTTCTATGATTATTTATATTGTACCACCAAGAAATATTGAATTTAAATGTTTCTCCAGAAGCAAGAGGTTTTGGTAAATTAATACGCATCATTGTTTGGTTAATGGTGTGAGATAAATCACTTCCATCAACATTTGTTACGCTTGTAATTTTAAATCCACCATCAAAAGGTTTATCTGGGAAAGCTCTATCAAATCCTTTTTTGCTTAATGTTTTTCTAATTTTACCAGAACTTATATCTGGAGTTTTAGAGTCGGCAGCACGCATATTTTGGTCTAATTGAACCCATAAATAAGCCAATTCATCTACAGAATTATTATGATATGTAATTGTTTCATTACCTGTTATTCGTTGTTTGTCATCATTTAAAATGATGTCCATATTATAATCAACTTTTTGTTGAGTATATTCCTTCCCAGGAGCACCAGAAGCAGTATGTTGATTATTTGGAGTTGCTAAAACATCTTTTAATTGCCTAAACTTATTTTGATTTGTGTGTCCTTGTTTTGTTTGTGCAACTATAGTTGTTGAAACAAATAAAATAGAAAGCACTAACGAAGTTATTTTCTTCATGAGTTTTTGTTTGTTTAATTGTGGTTGAATTTAATAAATAGCAGATGATTAGCTAGGTAAGTGTTAAAATTTTAACAAACCTTTATCGTTTTTTTTAGTTAAAAATAAACTTTTGCGTTCTTTTTTTATAGATGCTTTTATTAAATTTTGTTGATCAGGGAAGTATTTTATTAGTACATCATTACGAACTTCGATAGATTTTACTGAGGAAACATTTTCTATTTCCAAATAGAAGTAAACGATATTTCCGTCGTATTCTTTCCCTATAAAATTATAATCAAATTTTTGATTATTAATGAAGATTTTAAAATGGTCTTTTAAATATTTAAAAAAATATTCATCAGAATTTTTTAATTCTTTTTTGGTAGATAATTGCAGGTCTATGCTGAAATCTTGATTAATAGCTGTTTCAATATCATCCATAAAAACATTCATTATCATTTGAACAGATTGAGTTTCTTCTTTATATTCAATTTCTGTTAAAGCGATGTAATATTTGTGAACTGAAAAAGATAATAGTGGTACTATTAATAAAGCAATGAACAGTTTTTTCATACTTCGTTAAAAATCAATTATTGCGCCAAATTAGTGTTTTTCGATAAGTTTAAGATAGCTTAGATGTTCTTTTCTCAAAATATTTATAATTTTTAACATTTCATTTTCGCTGTAAAGATTTTCAATACCTAAAGGATTACAGTATTCAAGAAAGTGATAATATTTGTCTATGGGAATTTTTAACTCTATAAAAAAGAAGTCTTCACCTAATTCATTTAAAAGTTTAGCAGGTAAATTTTCTTTTAAAGCCAATTCCTTTCGAAGTTTTTTGATTTTTCTTATTTGTCCAAAAGGAATTATTGTAGTTGTACCAAAGCCTTCAAAAGCAGTTGTGGGATCAGTTCTAGTTATAATAGGTTTAACACTAGCGTTTATATGGTCTGTGGAGTTATTTGTATATTCTATATTGGAAAAATCACTAGCCTTTTTCGCTAACTTAAATTTTGAGTTAGGTTTTGTTTTTTTTAAGTCATTACTAAGAAAGCCAGAAAGTTCGTTATTATTAAGTGAAACTTCATCTAATTCATAAACTTGTTTTTCTAAAGTGGTCCTTTTTCTATAAACATTAAAATCATCAGAACTAAGCTTTTCAAATATTGTTTTATAACCTATTGAAGAGAAACGGATGGAGTCATTTGGCTTAGCAAAAATTCGATATTCTCCTTTTTCATTTGAAAATGTAACTTGATTGCTTGTAAAATTAACAATATGAACATTTCCTAAAACTCCATCTTTATTGTAAATAATTCCAAACAATGTTTTTCGTTCTTCTTGACAAAAAAGAAATTGAGAAAGTAGTATAAAGAGAAGAAGTATTTTTTTCATGATAAATCAAAAAAACGGTATACTTCTAAAGATACGAAAAATTTATGAAAAGCTATGAAACTGAAATTTATAATAAGATTATAGGTAAATCTTATTTTCAGTTCTTTGAATATTATTTACTACCTCAGTTTTAATGTACATAGTCTTTAGAGTTAGATTTTTTAAAACTTTCTGATTTGACTTTGAAAAATTGAATTAAACCTATTTCCCCTGAGTTAAATATAGTATTAAATTTTTTATCATAACTGCAGAAATAGATAAATCTATAGATATCAGATTCTTTAATACCAAATTCTTTAATAAAATGTAAGCTGTAGGTACTTTTTATTTTTTCTACCTTAAATTCTAAAGATTCTATGTCTCTATGTTTAGTTAGTTTTTTTATTCTTCCAGAAATACTATTCAATATATAATCTAAGGAGAAAGAATTTGCTAAGCCAAACGTAAAAGGGACGCTTCCGCCTTTAGCAGTTTGTAATTTTCTTTGAGCAGGAGTTAAAATTTTAGTCCCAGCATATGGAAGCTTTAAGGTAACTGCATTTATTTCTTTTTTGAACTTAATTTTTTTGCTATCGGAAGATAAGAAACCAGATAAATCATTTTCGTTAAGATTTACTTCATTTAGTTCAAAAGGAGTTTTTACAAGATTTATAATGTTTTTTTGAATACCAAAATGTTTCATTTTGATATGAAATGTTTTTGTTTTGTAACCAACGAATGATAATTTTAAACTATCATTAACTTTTGCTAAAATTCTAAATTCACCATTTTCATTGGTATATGTACCTTGATTGGTGTTTAAATTAATTATGTGAGCATTAATAACAGGTCTAATTTTATCTTTTATCTCAGCATAAAAAAACTTTCTATAGTCTTGTGAGTGAACTTTAGAAAGAGAAAATACTAAGGTGAAAAAAAGTAAGAGTTTTTTCATTCTTGTAAATTTATGTCTTTTAAATAGCTATTGCTTTCTTGTTTTAATATTTTTATTACATCAAATATGTTGCCATTTTTATATAATTTTTCGATTCCTAAATGATTACAATAATCTAAGAAATGATAGTATTTATCTTTAGGAATTTTTAATTCTTTGAAGAAGAAATTAGGAGAAAGTTCTGAGAGTAATTTTTTAGGAAAGTTTTCTTTAAATTTTTGTTCTCTTCTAAGTTTTTTTCTTCTTAATGCATTTTTAAGAGAACCAGTATTAAAACTAGTGCCAATACTTGGAATCTTTGTAGTAGGATCAGTTACTTTTCTCATGTTAGGAGCCTTAGATCTATCAATAACATCGATTGGTAAAATGATAGTTTTTTCAAAGTTAACCATTGAGAAGTCAGTGGCTTTAGCAGACTTAACAATTCCTTGGTCTTTGGGTACTTGTTTTGAATCGATTGAAAGAACACCTTTTAAATTATGCTTTTTTATAACAACTTCATCTAATTCATAATCTGCTCTTTCTAGCTTGATAGTAGTTTTTAACATGCCAAAATCACTAGAATTTACAACGAAAATTTTTGTAGCATATCCTACAAAAGAAATTTGAAGAGAATCTTTTCTTTTTGCAAGAATCCGAAATTCACCATTTTCATTAGTATATGTACCTTGATTGGTGTTTAAATTAATAATATGTGCATTAGTAATTGAGTTAAAATTATCCTTTACACTAGCATATAGAAAATTTCTTTTTTGTTGAGCATTGCTATTGTATATAATTAAGGAAAGAAAAAAAAGTAGCGGTTTATTCATAGGCTTATTTTTGAGTAAGTTTTGTTTGTTCTTTTTCTAATAGGTAAGGTGAGTTTTTACTGTTGTCTATTAATATAGAGGTCAGTTCTAGAAGTTTATCTTTTTTGTATAAATTGATAATACCTCTTGAAATGCAATACTCTAAAAACGAATTGATATTTTCTTTTTTAATCTTTAACTGCTGTACAAAGAATCCATCTGTAAAATGTTTTCTTATTTTAGAGATATTTTCATCTTCAGATTTTACTTTTCGTAATATTTTTTCTTTTCTATTGTTTCCGTTAATGGAATTTATAAGTCCACTTAAACTAACAGAGACTCCTGATTTAATTTTTAGAGTTTTATCTTTTTCAGGTTTTTTACTATTAGCATAAGGAAGTTTTAAAGTTTTAGCATTAACAATAGGGGCGTTATTGGTTAAAATATCTTTATCTATATCAAAAATTCCTTTCTTTTTTTCTAAAACAACTTCATCAAGTAAGTGATTTTTACTATCGATATAAATAGTGATTTTTGTAGCTTCTAAATCTTGATCACTAATGCTATATTCAGTGTATTCAATGTTTAAATGGGATGCAATAAGTATATCTCCTTTATTAGCTAAAATTTCAAAATGTCCTTTTTCATCAGTAATAGTACCAATCGATAGTTTTTTATTTATTAAATGAATATCTTGAGTAGGAATACTGTCTACAAAAATATAACCAGAAATAATTTTAGGGTTATTTTGAGCTGTTGCATTAAAAGATAATATCGTGAAAAATAAAAGTAATAATCTTTTCATGTAACAAATAAAGTACCTAACCCTCTTAAAAATGTTTTAATAACATGGTAAATTTTTGTTAATTTGATTTATGAAAAAACTTATAATAGCAAGTACATCAACAGTTCACGGTAGTGGATATTTAGAATATATTTTACCAACACTTTCTAACTTTTTTAAAGGTATAGAGACAATTTTGTTTATTCCGTATGCACGACCAGGAGGAATAAGTTATGATGAATATACAGAAATTGCTAGTAAAGCATTTGAAAAAATAAATAAGAAAGTAGTAGGAGTGCATCAATTTGAAAATCCTCAAGAAGGAATTCAAAAAGCGGAAGCAATTTTTACAGGAGGAGGGAATACTTTTGAGCTAGTAAATCAGATTTATAAAAACAATATTTTTTCTGATTTAAAGAAGGTAGTCGAAAAAGGAATACCGTATTTAGGAACAAGTGCAGGAAGTAATATATGTGGAGTAACAATGATGAATACTAATGATATGCCTATTGTATATCCGCCAAGTTTTAAAACATTAGAGTTTATACCGTTTAATATTAATGCGCATTATTTAGATCCTAATCCAGATTCTACTCATATGGGAGAAACTAGAGAGACAAGAATTAAAGAATATCATATTTTTAATGAGACTAAGGTATTAGGGCTTAGAGAAGGGAGTTGGTTAGAAGTAAACGGAGAGTCTATAGTGCTGAAGGGGAATTTATCGGCAAGGTTATTTCAGAAAGATGAAGAACCAAGAGAAATAGAAAATAATAAAGAAATAAATTAACATAAAAAACCAGCTGTAAAGCTGGTTTTTATCTTGAAATAAGTTGTTTTTTATGATAAAGCACTTTCTTCATCACATGTATAAACCTGAGGGCAAGCTATTAATTGGTGACAATAAAAAGGTCCAGTTACTCTTCCTGCACAATCACAACCACATTTACGAATGTCTTGATCGAAAGAGATTCCTCCTGTTAAATTTTTTTGTTCTTTTCTAGTTAAAATTGTTGCTCCACTAATGTTTAATAAGTTTTTTTTCATAATTAATGAGGGACTTAAAGTTTGTTTATAATTTTTCTAAAAGTAGAAATTATAAATGAAAAAAAGTAATTTTTAAATAAAATTTTAAAATTACCTACATACAAAGGTCAAATTATTTAAAATTTCAAAATGTCATGTTGACATATTTTCATCTATTGGCAGTATTATTGCTCAAATAAAGGGAAAATAAAAGAGAAGATTTACAATGAGTAAAGATCAATATACTAAAGAAGACGAGTTAAAAGATAATATTGAAGCTGAGACAAATCAAGAGGAAGTTGTTGAGAATGAGGGAGCTGTTAAGGAAGAGGAGCCTACTACAGAGGAGTTAATTCAAGTAGAAAAAGATAAATATTTACGTTTATTTGCAGAGTTTGAAAATTATAAAAAGAGAACTTCAAAAGAACGTATTGAGTTATTTAAAACGGCAAATCAAGAAGTAATGACAGTTTTACTGCCAATTTTGGATGATTTTGAAAGAGCGTTGACTCATATAGAAGACGATAAAGAAGCAGAAGAATTACGTAAAGGTGTATTGTTAATATATCAAAAGTTAGTTAAAACTTTAGAACAAAAAGGATTAACAGTAGTAGAAGTGAAGGCAGGAGATGATTTTGATGCAGAAGTACATCAGGCAATTACTCAAATACCAGCACCATCAGATGATTTAAAAGGAAAAATTATCGATTGTGTAGAAAAGGGATATAAATTAGGAGATAAAATTATCCGTCACCCAAAAGTGGTGGTTGGACAAGCGTAAACAAAATTACCAATTATCAGTTATCAATTGTTTTTGTTAATTGCTAATTGTCAATTGAATTAAAATGGCAAAACAAGATTACTACGAAGTATTAGGTGTTTCAAAATCAGCAACACAGTCTGAAATAAAGAAGGCGTACCGTAAAATGGCGATTAAATATCATCCAGATAAAAATCCAGATGATAAAAACGCTGAAGAAAAATTTAAATTATGTGCTGAGGCTTATGAAGTACTAAGTGATGAGAATAAGAAAGCTCGTTACGATCAGTATGGACATGCAGCATTTGAAGGTGGCCAAGGTGGTTTTGGTGGCGGAGGAATGAATATGGATGACATATTCAGTCAGTTCGGAGATATTTTTGGAGGAGCTTTTGGTGGTGGCTTCGGTGGTTTTGGTGGAGGCGGACAACGCCAAGCCAGAGTTAAAGGAAGTAATTTACGTATTCGTGTAAAGCTTACCCTAGAAGAAATAGCCAATGGAGTAGAAAAGAAGGTAAAAGTTAGAAGAAAGGTTCAAGCTGACGGAGTAACTTACAAAACCTGTACTACTTGTAATGGTAGTGGGCAACAAATGCGCGTTACTAATACCATTTTAGGTAGAATGCAAACAGCAACTACTTGTGGTACATGCCATGGAGCAGGAGAAATGATTGGTAGTAAACCAAATGGTTCAGATGCTCAAGGATTAATAGTAAAAGAAGAAACCGTTTCTATAAACATTCCTGAAGGAGTAACAGAAGGTGTTCAATTAAAAGTGGGAGGAAAAGGAAATGAAGCTCCTGGTAAAAATTCTATTTCAGGAGATTTATTAGTTTTAATTGAAGAAATTCCTCACGAAACTCTAAAAAGAGAAGGAAGTAATATTCACTACGATTTATATATAAACTTTTCAGAAGCTGTTTTAGGAGCGTCAAAAGAAGTTCAAACAGTAACAGGAAAAGTAAAGATTAAAATAGAAGCAGGTACACAATCTGGTAAAATTTTAAGATTAAAAGGTAAGGGATTACCAAGCATTGAAAGATATGGAAATGGCGATTTCTTAATTCATGTGAATGTATGGACGCCACAAGAGTTAACTAAAGAGCAACGTAAGTTTTTTGAGCAAATGCAAGAAGACGAGAACTTTAGCCCGAATCCACAAAAATCGGATAAATCATTTTTTGAGAAAGTAAAAGATATGTTTTCTTAAAAAAAAAAGAAAAAATATTTTTTTTTTTTGAAAAACAATTTTATATTTGCAGTGTCTAGGAGACGTTCTAGACACTTTTTCTTTTTCATAGCAATTTTCCCACTCAAATTTTGAGTGGGTTTTTTATGAACTAAGACTAAAAAATCACAAAAATATATAAGCAGACCTATCTTATCGACTTATATTTAGTATAAGTAGGAAAGTCTGGACACCAAAGAGTAGCATAGCGGATAACATCCGTCCGGTGTAAACCGAGGACAAGTGCAACAGAAAGTATGTACAGGTAATGCTGTAGTGAAACCAGGTAAACTCTATGCGGTGCAATGCCATGTACATTAGAGCTCGAGCGTTACTCGCGCGATTCTAAGGGGTAGGCAGATTGATTTTACAAGTAATTGTAAAACTAGATAAATGATAAGAGCCTCGTTAGAGGAACAGAATCCAGCTTACTGGTCTGCTTTTTTTCTTATTTAGAATCATTATACTGTTATTTTTTAATATCTAAAAAACAGTGAATTGTCATATTCGTAATTTTAAAGGGATTAAAACTGCTTTTTTTTGGATTTTTCTCAAAAACTAGGTTTTTAATTAAGTAAATTTATTGTTTTTTGGGTTTTGTTGTTTATTTTTTAATCTCATGCTAAAATCGTAGTTTTGCTAAGCTTAAAAATTAACAAAATAATTTATATAAAAACGTAGCTATAAAAGTTGAAAAGCTTTTTAAAAAGCATCACGCAGCTAGTTTTTGTTTAAGAGAATTTATTAAGTAAGATTGATCTATCTGATAAGATACTATATCTTCAATAAGTAGAATTTATATAAGCTTATAAGTTTTCTTTATTATTAAAAAACAAACCTTTTATGAACACGTATTCAGATTATCTTAAAGAGATTGAAGAAAGAAAAGGCCAAGGATTACATCCTAAGCCAATTGACGGAAGTGAATTATTAGAAGATATTATTTCGCAAATTAAAGATGTAAATAATGCACACCGTAAAGAGTCTCTTAACTTTTTTATTTATAATGTTTTACCTGGTACTACTAGTGCTGCTGGTGTAAAGGCTAAATTTTTAAAAGAGATTATTTTAGGAGAATCTGTAGTGGAAGAAATTTCTGTTGAGTTTGCTTTCGAGCAATTATCTCACATGAAAGGAGGACCATCAATAGCAGTTTTATTAGACTTAGCTTTAGGGAATGATGAAGAGATAGCAAAAGAAGCAGCTAAGGTATTAAAAACTCAAGTATTCTTATATGAAGCAGATACTGAGCGTTTAGAAGAAGCTATGAAATCTGGAAATGCAATAGCTAAAGAAATTATCGAAAGCTATGCACAAGCTGAGTTTTTTACAAAGTTACCAGAAATAGATGAAGAAATAGAGGTAGTTACATATGTAGCTGGTATAGGAGATATTTCTACTGATTTATTATCACCAGGGGCAGATGCACATTCAAGATCAGATCGTGAGTTACACGGTCAGTGTATGTTTGAGCATAATAAAGAAATGCAACAAGAAGTATTAGCTTTAAAAGAACAGCACCCAGATAAGCGTATTATGTTAATTGCTGAAAAAGGAACAATGGGAGTAGGGTCTTCAAGAATGTCAGGAGTAAATAATGTTGCATTATGGACAGGAGTTCCTTCAAGTCCTTATGTGCCATTTATTAATATAGCACCAGTAATTGCTGGAACTAATGGTATTGCACCAATTTTCTTAACTACTGTAGGTGTAACTGGTGGTATAGGAATTGATTTAAAAAACTGGGTGAAGAAAAAAGATGAAGAAGGGAATACAGTTTATGATGAAGATGGAGAGCCAGTATTAGAGCAAATGTATTCAGTTGAAACAGGAACGGTTTTAACAATTAATACAAAAACAAAGAAATTATATAACGGAGATCAGGAATTAAAAGATATCTCAACAGCTTTAACACCACAAAAAATGGAGTTTATCAAAGCAGGAGGTTCTTATGCAGTGGTTTTCGGTAAAAAATTACAAACATTTGCTTGTAAAGCTTTAGGAATTGATGTTCCTCAGGTGTATGCTGCATCTAAAGAAATCTCAATAGATGGACAAGGGTTAACTGCAGTAGAGAAAATATTTAATAAAAATGCTGTAGGAACAACTCCAGGAAAAACATTACATACAGGATCTAATGTTCGTGTTGAGGTTAATATTGTAGGTTCTCAAGATACTACAGGATTAATGACTTCTCAAGAATTAGAAATGATGGCAGCTACTGTTATCTCACCAATTGTAGATGCTGGTTACCAATCTGGATGTCATACAGCTTCAGTTTGGGATGACAAATCTAAAGCAAATATTCCTAGATTAATGAAGTTCATGAACGACTTTGGATTAATCACGGCTCGTGATCCTAAAGGAAAGTATCATGCAATGACTGATGTTATTCACAAAGTATTAAATGATATTGCTGTAGATGATTGGGATGTAATTATTGGAGGAGATTCTCACACTCGTATGTCTAAAGGAGTTGCTTTTGGTGCCGATTCAGGAACTGTAGCTTTAGCTTTAGCAACAGGAGAAGCTACTATGCCAATTCCAGATTCTGTAAAAGTTACTTTCAAAGGAGAGATGAGAAGTTTTATGGATTTCCGTGATGTAGTACATGCAACACAACAACAAATGTTAAAGCAATTCGGAGGAGAAAACGTATTCCAAGGAAGAATTATAGAGGTTCATATTGGTACCTTAACTTCAGATCAAGCGTTTACTTTTACTGACTGGACTGCGGAAATGAAAGCAAAAGCTTCTATCTGTATTTCAGAAGAAGAAACATTAATAGAATCTTTAGAAATTGCTAGAGAGCGTATCCAAATCATGATTGATAAAGGTATGGATAATGAGAAGCAAGTTCTTAAAGGTTTAGTTGATAAAGCTAACAAGCGTATCAATGAATTAAAAACAGGAGAAAGACCAGCGTTAAAGCCAGATGCAAATGCTAAATATTATGCAGAGGTTGTTATTGATTTAGATGAAATTGCTGAACCAATGATTGCTGATCCAGATGTACATAATGAAGATCCATCTAAACGTTATACTCACGATACTATTCGTCCGTTATCTTTTTATGAAGGAACAATGCCAGTAGATTTAGGTTTCGTAGGTTCTTGTATGGTACACAAAGGAGATATGCAGATTTTAGCACAAATGCTAAAAAATATTGAAGCACAAAAAGGAGAAGTAGAATTTAAAGCTCCTTTAGTAGTAGCTCCACCAACATATAATATTGTTGATGAATTAAAAGCAGAAGGTGATTGGGAAGTATTAGCTAAGTATGCTGGATTTGTATTTGACGATGATAACCCTAAAGGAGCAGCACGTACTAAATATGAAAACAAATTATATTTAGAGCGTCCAGGATGTAACCTTTGTATGGGGAACCAAGAAAAAGCAGAGCCGGGAGATACTGTAATGGCTACATCAACTCGTTTATTCCAAGGACGTGTTGTAAAAGATACAGCTGAGAAAAAAGGACAATCTTTATTATCATCTACACCAGTAGTGGTATTATCAACTATTTTAGGAAGAACTCCTACTATGGAAGAATATGAAGCAGCAGTAGATGGTATAGTATTAACTAAATTTAAGCCATCACAAAAACAATTAGTAATGTAATTTATATTGTTTTTTATAATAAAAAAAAGTCCGAGTTTAAAGCTCGGACTTTTATTTTTTATACTGTTTTTATCAATTAATCAGATACTTCTATTTGTATTAATTATAGTGAAATCAATTCGATTACGTCATTTTTTCCTAACTTTAGACATGTAACAAAAAACTAAACAAACACATGGCTTTTGATATCGAAATGATTAAAAAGGTTTATAGTAAGTTTGAAGAGCGAGTTAATGCAGCAAAAAAACTTACAGGTAAACCATTAACACTTGCTGAAAAGATTTTATATACGCATTTATGGGATGGTGAAGTAACGACCACTTATAAAAGAGGTGTTGATTATGTAGATTTTGCACCAGATCGTATAGCATGTCAAGATGCAACAGCACAAATGGCCTTATTGCAGTTTATGCAAGCGGGAAAGAAAAAAGTAGCAGTACCTACTACAGTACATTGCGATCACTTAATTCAGGCAAAAGTAGGAGCTTCAGTAGATTTACAAACAGCGTTAAATAATTCAAACGAAGTATTTAATTTTTTAGAATCAGTTTCTAATAAATATGGAATTGGATTTTGGAAACCAGGAGCTGGAATTATTCACCAAGTAGTACTAGAAAATTATGCTTTCCCTGGGGGAATGATGATTGGTACCGATTCACATACCGTAAATGCTGGGGGATTAGGAATGGTAGCAATTGGTGTCGGAGGTGCAGATGCAGTAGATGTTATGGCAGGAATGCCTTGGGAGTTAAAGTTTCCAAAATTAATAGGAGTAAAGTTAACAGGTAAGTTATCAGGTTGGACGGCTCCTAAAGATGTAATTTTAAAAGTAGCAGAAATCTTAACGGTAAAGGGAGGAACAGGAGCAATTGTAGAATATTTTGGTCCAGGTGCTACAGCTATGTCTTGTACAGGTAAAGGAACCATATGTAATATGGGAGCTGAAATAGGAGCAACTACTTCTACTTTTGGTTATGACGATTCTATGGAACGTTATTTACGTGCTACTGATAGAGATGATGTAGCTGATGCAGCAAATGCAATTAAAGAACATCTTACAGGTGATGCAGAGGTGTATGCAAACCCAGAAAAATATTTTGATCAGGTAATTGAAATTAATCTATCAGAATTAGGACCTTTATTAAATGGACCATTTACGCCAGATTTATCTACTTCAGTGGGTAAAGAAATGACAGAAAAAGCAACAGCTAATAATTGGCCATTGCAAGTAGAATGGGGGTTAATAGGTTCATGTACAAATTCATCTTATGAAGATTTGTCTAGAGCATCATCAGTAGCACAACAAGCTTTGGATAAAGGATTAAAAACCAAGGCAGAATTTGGTATTAACCCAGGGTCAGAGCAAGTTCGTTATACGGCTGAGAGAGATGGTATTTTACAAGTTTTTGAAAATTTAAATGCTAAAATTTTCACCAATGCATGTGGTCCATGTATAGGTCAATGGGGACGTTATGAAGATCCAAAAAATGCACCTAAAAATTCTATAGTACACTCATTTAATAGAAATTTTGCAAAACGTGCTGATGGAAATCCGAATACGCATGCTTTTGTAGCTTCACCAGAATTAACAGCGGCTATTGCAATAGCAGGTCGTTTAGATTTTAATCCATTGACTGATAAATTAATCAATGAAAATGGAGAAGAAGTTATGTTAGATGAGCCTACAGGATGGGAATTACCTCCAAAAGGATTTGAAGTAGATGATAATGGTTATTTAGAGCCTATAGAAGACGGAAGTGGTGTAGAAGTTGTGGTAAACCCTAATTCAGAGCGTTTAGAGTTGTTAACGCCATTTACACCTATAGGAGATGAAATTAAAGGCGCAAAATTATTAATCAAAGCTTTTGGAAAGTGTACTACAGATCATATTTCTATGGCAGGACCTTGGTTACGTTATCGTGGACATTTAGATAATATTTCAAATAACTGTTTAATTGGTGCGGTAAATGCTTATAACAAGCAAACAAACTTTGTAAAAAGTCAAATTACTGGAGAATATGACGCTGTTCCTAAAACGCAAAGAGCGTATAAGGCAGCAGGAGTTAAAACTATAGTTGTTGGAGATCACAATTATGGAGAAGGTTCTTCACGTGAGCATGCAGCTATGGAGCCTCGTCATTTAGGAGTTGTAGCTGTGTTGGTAAAATCATTTGCTAGAATTCATGAAACAAACCTTAAAAAACAAGGGATGTTAGGATTAACATTTGCAAACGAATCTGACTATGATTTAATCCAAGAAGATGATACGTTTAATTTCTTAGATTTACATGAGTTTGCTCCTAATAAACCTTTAACTATAGAAGTGGTACATGCTGATGGTTCTAAGGATACAATTTTAGCAAATCACACTTATAATAAAGGGCAGATAGAATGGTATAAAGAAGGTTCAGCATTAAATTTAATAAAAAAGCAGAATGCTTAATTTTCTAAAAATCAAATATTTTATATAGAAAGTGCAGTTTTTAACTGCACTTTTTTATTTTTGGGATGAATGATAATTCTTAAACAATACTTTTGAAAAAAATTAAAATCCCTCATGCTTTAACTTTACTATTTGTTATCATAATATTGGTTTCTGCATTTACGCATATAATTCCAGCAGGAAAATTTGAAAGAGTTTTAGTAGAAGGAAGGAATAGAGTAATACCAAATTCATATGAGGTAATTCAAAGTACACCTGTAAGTTTTTTCGATATTTTTAAAGCAATTCCTTTAGGTTTTAAAACGGCAGTAAATATAATTTTTATTGTATTGGCAGGAGGAATTATGTTTGGTGTTATGGAAAAAACACAGGCTATAGAGAATGCAGCAGGAACTTTAGTGAAGAAGTTAGGAGATGAAAAAAGGTATCTTATCGTGTTTTTAATTACTTTTTTTTATGGTTTTCTTGGAGTTTTTGTAGGGTATGAACATAATATTGCTATGGTACCTCTAGCAGCAGTGTTAAGTATAGCTATTGGAGGCGATTTAATTTTAGCAGCTGGTATTTCAGTGGCAGCAATTACCGTAGGTTTTGGATTATCACCCATAAACCCGTATACGGTAGGAATTGGTCATAAAATAGCAGAACTACCTTTATTCTCTGGAGCTATATTACGAACTATATTATGTTTACTAGCGTTAGGAGCATTAGCATTTTATAATATTCGTTATTTAAAAAAAATAACTGATAACCCAGAAAAATCTTTAGGAAAAGGATTGGATGAAAACGGAATAAAATTATCCAAATCTATCTCAGAATATACAATTACTAAAAGTAATTACTTAGTTTTAAGTGTATTTGTTATTGGTTTAGGAATTATACTTTGGGGTGTATTTAAACACAATTGGTATTTTACAGAACTTTCAGCAATATTTTTAATGATTGCAATAGGAAGTGGTTTGGTATCAAGAATGAACCCAACAACTTTTAGCGAAACAGTATTAGAATCGATAGCAAAAGCAGCTCCAGGTGCTTTTATGGTAGGTTTTGCAACTACAATTAAAGTGTTAATGGATATAAGTAATATTAGCGATACCATATCTTTTGAAATGGCGAATTTATTACAGGGATTACCTAAGTTTTTTGCTGCAGTTGGTATGTCAATATCGCAAGGAGTAATCAACTTATTTATTCCTTCTGGTAGTGGACAAGCATTAGCAACACTTCCAGTAATGATTCCTTTAGGAGAAGTATTAGGATTAACTAGGCAAACAACCATATTAGCATTTCAAATAGGAGATGGAGTAACCAACTTGGTAAATCCTACTTTGGGCGGACTCATAGCTATGCTAAGCATGTGCAGAGTTCCTTTAAACCGATGGTTTAAATTTATTTTGCCCTTAGTAATTATAATATTAGTACTTTCATGGACTATTTTAACTATTGCTACTTTTATAAATTATTAAAATGACAGCCAAAGAAATCTTAGCAAAACTTGTGAGTTTTGATGTATTGAGTAAACAAAATAATTTATCTATAGCCAATTGGATTAGCGACTATATTAACCAATACGGTGTAGAAACAGTATATGTATACAATGAAGAGAAAACACAAGCTTCGTTACATTGTAGAATAGGACCAGCTGTTGATGGAGGTATTATTTTATCAGGACATACCGATGTGGTACCTGTAAAAGGCCAACCATGGAATACCAATCCGTTTGAATTAATAGAAAAAGAAGGCAATTTGTATGGAAGAGGAGCTTGTGATATGAAAGGATATATTGCTTGTTTTTTATCAGTATTACCTCAAATGGTAAAGGCCAACTTATCAGTGCCAATTTATTTTGCTATTTCTTATGATGAAGAAATAGGGTGTTTAAGAGCGCCAGAATTAGCAGAACATATAAAATCCTATTATACAGAAAAACCTAAATATGCTATTATAGGAGAGCCCTCAATGATGCAACCAATTGTTGGGCAAAAAGGAATTTTGTATGTCGAAACAAAAGTAAATGGAAGTCAAGGTCATAGTAGTAGAATAGAGAAGGAAGTAAGTGCTATTCATGAAAGTACTAGATTAATTCTTTGGTTAGAAAACAAAATGAAAGAATTATCGCAACAAAATAGAAATGAATCATTTTTACCTCCACATTCAACAATGCATGTGGGGCAAATAAAAGGAGGAATAGCTACCAATGTTGTGGCGGGAAATACTACATTTCAATGGGATGTTCGTTCAATACCAGAAGATAGTATTATGGATATTGTAAACGATTATCAGGAGTATTGCAATGAACTTCAGAAAGAAAAAAGAAAACTTTTTCCAGAGTTTAAAATAGAAAATACGTTATTGCATCCTCCAGTTCCGGGACTTCAAACTAGCGAAGAGGCTTCTATAGTAAAACTTATTGCTGAGGTTACAGGAAATACCAAACCTAGTTATGTGGCCTATGCTACAGAAGCAGGGCAATTTGCAGAAGCTGGCTTTGAAAGTATTATTTGTGGACCAGGATCAATAGAACAAGCACATAGAGCTAATGAATTTGTATCTATAGAACAGTTAAACCTCGGTGTTCAAATGATTGAAAATATTATAAAAAAGATTAGTCTTTAAAACTCTGGATATTACCAGAGTTTTTTTGTAATGAATTTTAATCTTTTTCGACATACCCTAATAAATGCCTTAACTATGAGAGCTCTGTGGTACTTCGAAGAAGTTAATTTATTTAAAATACTATGCCCGCATAAATATTCGGAGTATAAGGCTGGGCATGAGTTCAATTCCTACAAAAAAAGCGATTATATTTATTTTGAAGATGATGCAGCAACAAAATTGTACTTGATTGATGAAGGGAAAGTAAAAATAGGGTACTATACAGAAGAAGGAGAGGAAGTAATCAAAGCAATATTAACCAAAGGAGAATTATTTGGAGAGAAAGCAATTTTAGGAATTGAAAAAAGAAATGAGTTTGCGCAGTCTATAGATAATCAAACACTTATATGTCCTGTAGCTAAAGATACGATGCATGACTTAATGAGAGATAATGCATCTGTAAGCTTTAAGATCTATAAGTTTATTGGATTGCGAATGAAAAAGCTAGAAAGAAGATTGCAATTACTTTTATTTAAAGATACTAAAACAAGATTATTAGAATTCTTCAAAGATCTTTGTGAAGATTATGGGTATGAATGTCCAGATAATGGAGATCACGTAATAAAACATCCATATAGTCAAAAAGATATAGCCACTTTAATTGGTACTTCACGTCAGACATTAAACTCAATTATGAATGAGTTAAAACAAGAAAATGTCATAGAATTTAACAGAAAAGAACTAAGACTTCGAAAAAATATAGCCTAAGTGTCAGCTAGCTGACATTTTAAAAAAAATGTAGGATATAACTTTGTTTTTGTAAAATTTAAAATACAAAAACAATGAGAAAAATAGTAATGAGCCTAGCGGCATTAAGTATCGTAACTTTTACTTCTTGTAGCGACGATAACGATAATGTAGCAACAACAAAAACAGTAACACAAGCGTTTCAAAACTTACCAGATTTAGGAGCTAATTATGTATATGAAGGATGGCTAATTGTAGGAGCTGAAAAAATTTCTACAGGAAGATTTTCTCATACAGAAGGAGCAAACCATACAAGTGGTTCAATAGATATTACAAAAGTAAATACAGCTACAGAATATGTGCTTACTATTGAATCTGCAAATGAAACTGGAGCGGATTTATCTTCACCAAGTGGATGGATTTTTTCAAAAGGAGCTTTTACTAACACTACGGCAACGCCATCAACAAATGATGCTTTATATAGTGGATCAAGTAATTTAGAAACAGCAACTGGACAAGCTTTCTTAAAAGCACCTTCAGTTGGAACAGTAGGATCAGATGCTAACGGAATTTGGTTTATAGATGCTTTACCTCCAACAACAGGTGGATTTACTAATTTACCAACTTTAGGTAATGGATGGATTTATGAAGGATGGGTTGTTGTAAACGATAATTCAGGTAATCCAACACCAGTATCAACAGGAAGATTCTCAGATCCTAATATGGCAGATGTAAGCTTTTTTGGAGCAGCAAATAACAATGAATTTAAAGGACCAAATGGTGTACCACCTTTCCCAGGTGAAGATTATATCGTAGACCCTAATAATAGATACCCTAATGTGACTTTCCCTATCGATTTAACGAATGCAACAGTAGTTATTTCTATTGAACCAACAACTAATGATGCACAAGCACCATTTGGTTTAAAACCTTTTGTTCAAGCTTTAAGTAATCAAGCAGTATCTACTGCGTTTACAGTAGCAAATACATATGCTGGTAAAGCAATTTCTGGTACAGTTACTAGATAATTATAAATTTTATATGGATTTTCTAATTTGTTCGGAAATTCAGATATTTGAACCGCCTTATAAAAGGCGGTTTTTTTTATGAAATACAGACAACTTACTAAGGAACAATTTGAAGGATTACACGAAGAGTTTGCACGTTTTTTAGCATCACAAAGCATTGATGCCAAAGAATGGAAACAATTAAAAGAAGAAAAACCACACGTAGCTGAAGACGAAATGAATGTTTTTAGTGATGTTGTTTGGGACGATGTACTTACGAGAACCGAGTATTTAGAGCACTTTTCTCCTAAGGTTGTTAATTTATTTAAATGCGATGAGGCAGAAATGCATCGTATTGTAATAAAAATCGATAAAGATATTAATGTATTAGAGCAAGAAGGATTTGAATGGTTGATGAAAAATCCTAATGATGAGAAGATTGAGTTTTTTACAGGAGCTAAAAAATACACAAATGAGAGAAATCCTGAAATTTTCGATTTAATAGAAAAAGGAAGTGCTATATCGAAAGGGGAGTTGTTTGAGTATTTTAATAAACTAGTTTCAAAAAGCTAAGAGAATCCTTAAACATTAATAGGTGACTTTATTTCCATTAATAAATGTTTGAAGGCATTTAATGGTATGTAGTTTCTCTGTTTTTACTGAATAAGGATTTTTATCAAGAACAATAAAATCCGCATACTTTCCTTTTTCTAAAGAACCAATCTTGTCTTCTTTGTGTATTTGATATGCGGCATTTATAGTTAAGGTTTTTATAGCATCAAGAAGATTTAATCGTTCGTTGCCACCAATTAAACTATCTTTTTTAGTTTTTCTCTCAATTGCTGTTTGAATTAACCTAAAAGGATTACTTTCAAACATGGGTTGATCAGCATGTAATGTACTTACTATACCGGTGTTTAAAGCAGATTTGATAGGTAATATTTTAGAAGTCCTTTCTTCACCTAAAATAGAGGTGTTTAAAGCATCTCCATAATAGAGTAAATGGTTTATGTGAAAACTGGGAAATAAGTTTAGTTTTTTTATTCTTAATAATTCTTTTTCAGGTAAAAGCAAACAATGCTCTAAGCGATGTCTAGAATTTTTAAAATCTAATTCTTTATCAAGCTCTTCAAAAGCATTAATTACTTCAGTATTTGCAGCATCACCCTGGACATGAATAGCTATTTGCCATCCATTATTATGGTATTTTGAAATAAACTCTTTCAATTCATCATTATCAATCAAAGCTTTTCCTTTAGAGTTGATAGGAATGTGTAGTTTATTTTCAGTTAAGTCAGAGATTAAATAAGGTTCATTAATATACATAGAGCCTGTATATGGAGAACCATCATACCAGTGTTTAATTCCTATAATATCATAAAAATCGTTAGTCTTTCCTTTTGTTTCAGGTAAAATATAAGTCATATCATGACGTACATAAATAAAATGACGAGGAGTAGGTTTTCTTTCTGGGAATTGACCAATTAAAGCTAAAAAGTTACCTAATAAACTTGGTGTTTTATCAGATAAATGCTTCATTAAAATAAGAGGTTTACTATCGTTTATAGTTAAACCTGTAGAGACTATAGTGGTATTCCCATTTTTAGCATAATTCAACATTATTTTTTCTGAAGAACTACTTAATACTTTAGGAGTAAGTACTTCTTTTTTTAGTTTTTCTATAAAAGGTTTGAAAGCTTCTTGTTCAACAATAAGGCCTGTTAAATTTCCTTTAGCATCTTTTTCATAATAACTGTTTTTTGAAGGATTTGCAGTGTTTTTGGTAATAGCTACACTTTCTAAGGCTTTAGAATTAACCCAATAACTATGTAAACTTTGACTAAAAATAATTACAGGATTGTTAGGAGCAATTTTATCTAAGTATTGTAATGTTGGAGTTTTTAAATCACTAACTAAAACGGGATCTAAACCTTTAAAAATAAGCCATTCGTTTTTAGAAGCTTTAGAGGCGTATTTTTCAAAATATTTCCATACTTCTACATTATTTTTATGCTTAAATCCAGATAAATCATACATGTTTTGAAAAAACATAGATAAAGCAAAATGAGTATGAGGATCAATAAAACCCGGCATTATGGTTGCTCCTTTAAGATCTATTTTTTGTAAATCTTCATTTTTGAATTCAGGAAAATTTTTAAGCTCTCCAATTTCTTCAATTACGCCATCAGTAACTAGCATGGCATTTGCAGTAGGTTGTTTATTATTAACCGTAATTATATTAGCATTATAATAAAGCGTTGGAGGTGCCTTTTTAAAATCTTGCTTTGATAATATCCATCCAGAAATTAAAAATAGAAGAATAAGGCTTAATAGAATTTTCTTTTTCATGGATGAGAAATCTCAGCGTTTTTTATATTAAATGTTCTATTAGTTTATCGGTACCTAAACTAGCAACGTCTTTAATAATGGTTAAGTTATTCATTGAGTTACTACTCATTGCAGGTTTTGGATCTATAAAATAAATAGGAGTATTTTCAGGAGCATAATCAATTAAACTAGCTGCTGGATACACCTGCATTGATGTACCAATTATAACAAGAATATCAGCTTGTAAAGTAATTTCAACAGCTTTTTCAAGCATAGGAACATCTTCTCCAAACCATACTATATGGGGGCGTAATTGAGAATTTTGTTCGCATAAGCTACCTAAGGTAATATCAGAATCCCAATTATAAACTAGGTGTTCATGTGCTGTACTTCTAGCTTTTAAAAGTTCTCCATGTAAATGTAAAACATTAGAGCTTCCAGCGCGTTCATGCAAATCATCAACATTTTGAGTAATAATATCTACCTGAAAATGTTCCTCTAGCTTTACTAAATTAAAATGTGCTTCGTTTGGACTAACCTCCAATAATTGTTTTCTACGTTGATTGTAAAAGTCTAATACCAATTCAGGATTTGCACGAAAACCTTCGGGTGAAGCTACTTCATAAATATCATGTCCTTCCCATAGTCCATCAGCATCTCTAAATGTTTTAATTCCGCTTTCGGCACTAATACCAGCACCAGTCAACACTACTAATCTTTTTTTCATGAGACTAAAATATGAAATTTTAGCTTCCTTTTTAGAAGGCATTAGTTTATTTGAATTGGATAATTTTTGGAAATATTAGTATTGATTTTCTCAAAAAAAATATTGAGATACATTTATATTTGAAGTCAAATCAAACTTAAAAATAAACTATGAAAAAACTGACAATATTATTGTTGTTTATTTCTTTTATAACAAAAGCACAATCAGTTAAAAATCAAATATTAGAAAATCTTTCAGAAATAAAATCTGTAAATCCAAAGGATACTGATTTTTCAGATTTAAAAAAGATAGGGGATGCAATAGGTAGTTCTAAAATTGTTTTTTTAGGAGAACAAGATCATGGAGACGCTACAGCGTTTGAAGCAAAAACTCGAATTATAAAGTATTTGCATGAGAAAAAAGGATTCAATGTATTAGCTTTTGAAAGTGATTTCTTTAATATTAATAAAAAGTCTGATGAGAATAAACCAATAGAAGAAATTGAGAAAAGTATTTTTTCGGTTTGGTCAAAATGTGTTCAAGTAAATCCATTGTTTAGTTACATCAAAAACCAACAAAAAAAGAATCCAATTACGATTAGTGGATTTGATTGTCAAATAGGACAGAATTTAGAAGAAGATAGAATTAGTTTCGTTAGTGAGATGGAAAAATATATTGAAAAAGAAATAGATGTTTCTACTATTGATAACTATAATTTATTTAGAGAAACATTAAAAGATGTGATTTTCTTTGTTAAAAAAACAAAAAAGAAAGACGCTTATTTTAAAAAGGTAAAAAAGAAAACACAAAAAAAGTTTTTCCAAACTCTGACAGAAATAAAAAAAAGCATCAAGAATAAAGAAACTTTTTTATTTAAGAATTTAGAAAATATAGCATCTTATGCTAAGATGGCATGGGGAAATAAAGAATATAGACAAGGACGCGATACCCAAATGGGGAAAAATATTTTATGGTTAGTAGCTACAAAATTTCCAAATGAAAAAATAATTTTTTGGGCGCATAGTGCACATTTAGTTAAAGGAAAATCAAGTAGAAGTTCTTATACAAAGACTTCTGCGGGTAAGTACGCTATTGATAGATTAAATGCAAATGAGGTTTATAGTATCGGGTTTTCCTCTAGAGTTGGGTTTACAGATAGAGTAAGTTTAAATACTAATATTGAAGGGTATAAAATTATTAATGCTCAAAAGGAAGGTTTTGAAAGTTGGGTTTATTCTAAAAAGCTCCAGTATGCTTTTATCAATTTTAAAGCTTTAAAAAATAATTCAGAAACATTCCATATGAAAGGATCTAGTCATTATAGCTATAAAAATAACTGGTTAACTGCTTTCGATGGTATTTTTTATATAGATAAAATATCACCTTGTATTGAAGAAAAATAGGAAGCTATAATTTTAGTATGTTTGCTGTATGATTGATGAAGGATTGTTAGCTTATTTAGAAGGCTATATTACTGAAAAAAGAAAGAATACTTTTCATAGAGTATTAAATGAAAGAACTCGTCATTTTGCCGTGGTTTTAGAAGATATTTATCAACCTCATAATGCAAGTGCAGTAGTGAGAAGTTGTGATATTTTTGGAGTTCAAGATGTATATGCTATTGAAAATAAATTTACCAATAAAGTTTCTAGACATGTAGCCAAAGGAAGTCAGAAATGGTTAAATATTAATCGTTTTAAAGAAGATGGAGATAATACTAAGGCGTGTTTAGAAGATTTAAGAGGTAAGGGATATCAAATAATAGGAACTACACCACATACAGATTCATGTGTGCTAGCCGATTTTGATGTAACTAAAAAAACAGCTTTTGTTTTTGGAGCAGAGAAAGATGGAATTTCTGATTATATAAAACAAGAAGCCGATGGTTTTTTGAAAATTCCAATGGTAGGTTTTACAGAAAGTTTAAACATATCTGTTGCAGCAGCTATTATTTTAAATGATGTTACTTCTCGTTTACGAAAAACAAAAGTAGATTGGCAATTAACTCCAGAAGAGCAAAAGGCCTTATACTTTGAATGGATAAAAAACACAATTAAGAATCCTGATAAGTTAATTGAATATTATAAAAACGAAGTTAGTTTGAAGAAATAATTTTTAAAACTAATTCTTTGGTTAATGGTTGTCCATTAGCCATTTTTTTTATGTTATCGAAAGTAAAAACAAAGCCACAACCGTTTTTATATTCAGAACAACCGTAAGCCGATTTACCTTTTAAAACAGTGCCTTTTTTACACTTCGGACATGTAATTTTATCACTATCGTTTTGTGAAGTTTGTTTAGGAGTTGAAGCTCCTTTTTTTGGTTCTAATTTTAATTTAAAATCATCATCAAAACGAACCAAGCCTTCAACTTTTTCATCGCCTTGTTTAAAACCTTTTAAATTGGTAGTACAACCTTTGTCAATTAAACGAATAAGTTGAGTTTCAGAAATCTTTTTACCTAAAAATTGGAAGGCTAAAACAAAATCACATCCGTTTTTATAATTAGAACATCCAAAAGCTGAGTTTCCTTTTAGTAGTTGACCTTTTTTACACTTTGGACATTCTTTTCCTGCAACTTCTTTCTTTTTAGAAGCTTTTTTCGGTTTTGTAGTTGTGGTCTTAACTGTGGTTTCAGCAGATAAACGAGCAGTTTTTTTACTTGATCGTACTTCATATACTAAAGTATCTACCATTCGTTTCATCTCTTTTATAAAGTGAGAAGCATTATATTCACCACGTTCAATTTCTTTTAAACGTTTTTCCCAAAGTCCCGTTAATTCAGCAGATTTTAATAATTCATTATCAATTAAACCTATCAAATCTATACCAGTTTGGGTTGGAATAATTAACTTCTTTTGACGTTCTATGTATTTTCGTCTGAATAATGTTTCTATAATACTAGCGCGAGTAGAAGGACGACCAATTCCATTTTCTTTCATTAAATCACGCATCTCTTCATCATCCACTTGTTTACCGGCAGTTTCCATAGCTCGTAATAAACTTGCTTCTGTATAATTTCGAGGTGGTTTGGTCTCTTTTTCTAAGAAAGACGGTTCGTGTGGACCTTTTTCACCTTTTTCAAAAGTAGGTAACACATCTTTTTCTTCATTTTTCTTAGTATCTATACCAAATTCAAAAACTTCACGCCAACCTTTGGTTAAAATTTCTTTTCCAGAGGTTCTAAAAGGAACTTTGTCAGCTTCTCCTTTTACTTCAGTTTTTGCAATATCACTATCAGGATAAAAAACAGCAATAAATCTACGAGCAATTATATCGTACACCTGTTGTTGGTTATACTGTAAATTGATTTCTATTCCTGTAGGAATGATAGCATGGTGATCTGTAACTTTTTTATCGTTAAATACTTTGGTCGATTTACGAATTTTCTTTCCTAATAAAGGTTGTGTTAAACTTGCAAATTGCTTTAGCCCTTTTAAAATATTAGGAACTTTAGGATAAATATCATTTGGTAAGAAAGTAGTATCTACTCTGGGGTAGGTAACTACTTTCATTTCATATAATTTTTGAACTATTTTTAAAGTTTCATCAGCAGAGAAACCAAATTTATTATTACAATATACTTGTAATCCAGTTAAATCAAATAACTTAGGAGCATATTCTTTTCCTTTCTTTTTGGTTACAGATGTTATTTCAAAATCAGCTTCTTTTACCTTGTTCGCAAAAGCTTCACCATCTTCCTTTTTTAAAAAACGACCTTCTTCACAGCTAAAAAGTGTGTTTCTATATAAGGTTTGAAGTTCCCAATAAGGTTGAGGTTTAAAATTCTGAATTTCCTTAAATCGATTAACCAACATGGCTAGGGTAGGAGTTTGTACTCTACCTATGGAAAGCACTTGCTTGTAACCTCCAAACTTTACTGTATATAATCGAGTAGCATTTAATCCCAGTAACCAATCACCTATAGCACGAGAAAAACCTGCGTAATATAAATTGTTATAATCGTCGTTACTTTTTAGATTTTCAAAGCCTTCTTTAATAGCTTCTTCAGTTAAGGAAGAAATCCATAATCGTTGAATTTCACCGGTATAACCTGCTTGATTAATAACCCATCTTTGAATTAATTCTCCTTCTTGTCCAGCATCCCCACAGTTGATAACTACATCAGCTCTTTCAAATAATCCTTTAACAATATTAAACTGTTTTTGAATACCAGAATCTTCCGTGACTTTGGTGTCAAATTTATCTGGAAGCATGGGCAAATTATTTAAATCCCAGCTTTTCCAGTGAGGTTTGTAGTCTTTAGGTTCTAAAAGTGTACATAAATGACCGAATGTATAAGTAACCGCATAGCCATTACCTTCGAAATATCCATCTCGTTTGGTATTGGCTCCTAAGATATTAGCAATTTCACGGGCTACACTTGGCTTTTCGGCGATACAAACTTTCATTAATATAGTTTAGAAATTCGAAATTAATAAAATATTTATGAAAGTAAGAAAAGGATTTTAGATATGTTTTTGTTTAGCAAATAGCGCTAATCTTTTACACATCGACAAGATAAAGCCATATTGGTATTATTGTTTTTGTCTTCCCATTTATTAACAAAAGTTTTTCCGCTAAACATAAATCGAGCAGTAGCAATATTATTTTCTATTGAAGACCAAAATGCTGCTGCAAATCCTAAACCTTCAAAACCTTTTGGAAGTCCTGTTTTTCCAGTGTCAAAATAACCAGCAGGAAGTATATTGAAATTAAGTTTGTTAGTGTTATTAGATTCATTATCCCAATGCTCTACGCTTCTCATGTGTATAGCATGTTCACCTCGCCAACCACCTTTGCTAATAAAAGAAGAAGGCATTCCGTGAGCTATTTCTAATTCGTCCCATTCTTTATCAGAAGGAATATGCCAGCCTTTTGGACAAGCATCTTTTAATGAATTTAAGTTATATAATCGACCATAAGCTCTAGAAGGATTGTTAGGGTTTATCATAGAACCAGAAGAGTTGTAACGTAAATTTTCCGCCATCCATGTTTTGTTTGCAATTCGAACAGTTTTGTAAGTTTCACTATCTCTTGAATCTGTTAAATTACTTTGAACTATTAGAGTCTTTGGTTTAGGTGGAGTATTAGCTTTTTGCTTTTTGTTTGTACAGTTAAAAAAAACAATAAGTAGAAAGGTGTATAGAAATAATTTGATGTTATATTTATATAATTTAGTCATTGATTTTTGTTAACGATTCAATATCCCAAGTTTTGATAGTTCCATCATAAGAAGCACTTATCAAAGTATTTGAATTTAAAGTTTCTACGGATTGTACAAAATTTAAGTGTTTAAATGTGGATATTAGATTACCTTTTAAGTTCCATATTTTAACTGAATTATCTTCTCCTCCAGAAGCAATATAATTATTATTTAAAATTTTTATAGACCTAATAGTTTTGGAATGTGCTTGGAATGTTTTTATACTAGAAAGACTAAAATCATTTTTTAAAGTTCTGATAGTAATTTCACCATTTAAATTTCCACTAATTAATTGTTTTGTGTAATTATTAAATGTGATACTAATAATTGGAGAAGTTTCATGAAAAGTATATATAGATTTTTCGTTATTAATATTCCAAATTTTAATAGAACAATCTTCAGAGCATGAAGCAAGAGTATAGTTGTTGATTTTTGTTATTTGCCAAACCCAATTGCTATGTTCATCAAAAGTTTTTAGAACCCTACCATTAAGTTTTACTATTTTGATAGTGTTATCACCACTACTAGATACAAATGTATTATTTGTTAAGCGGCACAATGAAAGAATAACAGCCGAATGAATTTTAATTTTATTTAGTATTTTATAATTTTTCCAAACAATTATTTGTTTATCTCTAGAACCAGAAATAAAAATATTGTTATTTATTTTTTCAATACATAAAACAGAATTTAGATGGCCTTTTAAAGAAGTTTTTAGTTTTCCTAAGTTAGTCCAAACTTTTATCTCTTTATCTCGACCACCACTCAAAATAATTTCATCACTATTTTTTAATAAAGACCAAATATAACCTAGGTGCCCATAAAATGGTTGTAAATTTTTGTTTTCCTTTTTTTTGGAATATAGGATATCACTTCTTAAAACAAATTTCTCACCTTGTATTAATACTTCACCTTCGTGCCAAACGTTATGGTCAAAAACAATCAAATCACCTTGTTTAGGAATATATGACGCCCAAATTTTATTTGTGTTTTTATTTTCGAAAAATAAGGTTTTGCCTCCCTTGAATTCAGTTGCATCATTTAAATAAATCATAAATGTTAACTTTGATTGAGTTAAATAATCTTCATAATGAATACCATCTAGGTGTCTTTTAAAATACTGATTACTTGAGTACTTACAAAACCTAAGTCTGTTGTTTAGTTTTTTTAAATGCCAAATTCCATTTTCTGATTCAATGCTAGAATTGATTTCTAAGGTTTTTGGTAAAAAAGGCTTTACCTGTTTGAAAAGATAACTAGATAAATCATTATCATTAATTACAGTTCTTTCATTATTCCTATAATGTGTAGGGTAGTTTGTGATAGCTTCTTGAAAAGAATTTCTAATATTGTTATTTAAAAACTTTTTGCATTCAGCTTTAGAAAAAAGAGAAGGAACTACAAAACAGATAAGGTCTGAATCAGGTAAAATATTTTGTATTTTTAAATTTGTCAAAGCGAACTAATTTCTACCCAATTCTAGTTCCGTTTTTAATATTTCTTTCAGGAGCAATAAGAGTAACTTCTTTATTGTCACCAATACCACCTAAAACTAAACATTCACTCATCATATTTGCAATTTGTTTTTTAGGAAAGTTAACAACGGCAATAATTTGATTTCCTATTAACTCTTCTGGAGTGTATAACTTAGTGATTTGTGCTGAGGTTTTTTTAACACCAAATTCTCCAAAATCAATTTGCATTTTATAAGCAGGATTTTTTACCTCTTTAAATTCTTCAGCACTGATAATTGTACCGATTCGCATTTCAACTTTAGTAAAATCATTCCAAGTTAAAGTGTTAGCTGTTTCTTTCATATTTATTTATTTATTTATTCAGTAGTTATTTATTTAGTAGTCTATTTGCAGCAGCAAAAGGTGTTGTTTTTCCACTTTCTAATTTGATAAGCTCATTATTTAATAATTCTTTAATAACAGAATTGTTGTAGAAATTATCTTTTAATTGCTGGTTTATGGTTTCCAATAACCAATATCTGTTTTGAGCATTTCGTTTCGTGTCAAAGTAATTACTTTCTATTGCAGCACTTATATATTCATTAATCATTTGATATACGTTATCAACTCCTTTGTTGTGAAGCGCACTAGCGAGTAAAACTTTAGGTTGCCATCCGCTATCTTTAGGTGGATATAAGTGTAACGCTCTATTAAACTCAACTTTAGCAATCTTAGCGTTTTTCTCATTACCACTATCAGCTTTGTTGATTACAATAGCATCAGCCATTTCAATAATTCCACGTTTAATACCTTGTAGTTCATCACCAGCACCAGCAAGTTTTAAGAGTAAGAAAAAATCTGTCATTGAGTGTACCGCAGTTTCAGATTGACCAACCCCAACGGTTTCAATAATAATAGTATCAAATCCAGCGGCTTCACATAAAATAATGCTCTCACGAGTTTTTTGAGCTACTCCACCTAAAGAAGTACCAGAAGGAGAAGGTCTGATAAATGCATTTTCATCAGTAACTAATTGTTCCATTCGAGTTTTATCTCCTAAAATACTTCCTTTGTTAATAGAACTACTTGGGTCAACAGCTAAAACGGCTACTTTTTTTCCTAAAGAAGTAAGGTGTTTTCCTAAAGCTTCAATAAAAGTACTCTTACCAACTCCAGGTACACCAGTAATACCTATTCTAATCGATTTATTAGCATGAGGTAAACAAGCTTCTAAAATTTCGTTAGCTTGTTTTTGATGTTTATTATTTGTGCTTTCAACTAAAGTAATTGCTCTACTTAAAAAAGGAATATTACCCGCTAAAATATGATTTACAAATTCTTGAGTTGTAGTTCTTTTTTTTCTGCTTAATTTTATTTTTTCAACAGAAGATTTACTGGTTGTTTCTGGTTGAGAAACACCATCTTTTTCAGAAAGAGCAGATTTGTTTTTGTCAGTCATATCAAGTGAAAACGAAATAATGATGTAAATTTAGAAATAAAATTTAGCAAAAATGCAACACTAGAAAAAAAGTATCGTCTTTAGTATAAGAAATCAAAAATGAAACCAACTAAACAGCTACATCAATCAGTAATAGATGCATGTAAAAACAATGATGCAAAAGCACAAATGCAATTGTATGATTTGTATTGCGAAGCTATGCTTACAATTGCAAGTCGTTATGTAAAAGATGCTTATGTAGCTGAAGATATAATGCAAGAGGCATTTATAAAAGCGTTTAAAAATATTCAATACTATAAAGAGGAAGTTGCTTTTGGAGCTTGGTTAAAAAAAATAGTAATTAATCAGAGTATAGATTGGTTAAAGAAAAAGAAAGTAGAGTTGATTTCTATTAATGATGAAGTAACCACAATGGTAGATGATGATAATGAGGATTGGAATGTGGCAGCTACAATATCATATCAACAAATAGTAAATTGTATAGAAAAATTAAAAGAAAAGTATAGAGTTGTATTAACCTTGTTCTTGTTAGAAGGTTACGACCATAGAGAGATTTCACAAATATTAGGGATTTCAGAAGTAACCTCCAGAACACATTTGTTAAGAGGTAAGAAAAAAGTACAAGAACAATTAAAAGCAGTACATCATGTCTAAAAAAGATATTAGAGAAATATTAAAAGAAGATGTTGAGAAACGATCTGAATTGTCAGCAAATCATAGATTGCGTTTTCAACAAAGATTGATGGAAGAATTACACGAGAAACCATCAAAGAAAAAGTCATATCAATGGCTATATGTTGCAGCATCTATAGTTGTACTTTTAGGTTTAGGAATTAAATTTTATCCTATTGGAGGAGGTGAAATAGTTGAACCTACTATTATTGATAAGTCTAATTCTATAGATAATCAAATTAGTTTAGGAAATGTTTCGCCAGAGTTAAAAACCTTAGAAACATATTACGTAAATACGATAAACTATGAATTAAGTCAGTTAGAATTAACTGAAGATAATAAAGAATTATTTGATGGTTATATTACTAAAATAGGTGAATTAACTAAAGAATATAAGTCGTTAACCGAAGAGCTCAATAAAAAAGGAGTTAACGATGATACTATCAATGCATTGATTGGAAATCTGCAATTGCGTTTACAGCTGTTAAAACGTATGCGAAAACAATTAAAAGAATTTAAAAATCCAACTCAAAATGACATTCAAACGATTTAAAATAAGTGCTTTAGTTTTACTGTTTACTACGGCAGTATCCGCACAGAAATACAATAAGAAATTTAGTGAAAATTTCAATACTAATAAAGATGTAGTTGTAAATATTAATGCTTCAAATGCAGAGATAGATGTGTCTACATGGAACAAAAATGAAGTTTCAGTAGAAGCTGTTATAGAAGTAGAAGGGCTTGAGAAAAAAGAAGCTGAAAAGTATTTAAAAAATTGGGGATTTGAAGCTTTAGGAAATAAAAGCAAGGTACAAATTAGTGCTAATAAGAATAGATTTCATTCCATAGGAAATGATAATATTGTATACTTTAATTCTTCTGGAAATAATTTTCCAAAGATATATGAACTTCATAATGATAATGACGACGATATTATCATAATTCCAGAAGTAGACAATATAGAAATTCCAGATGTAGTAATTCCAGAAATTAACTTTGAAGAGATTGCTTTTGGTGTAGAGCTTGAGGAGTTTGATTTTGATAAGTATGCTAAAGATGGAGATAATTATTTTTTTCAATGGAAAGATGAAACAAATGATATTACTATAAAGTCTAAAAAAGAGTGGGAAAAGTTTAAGAAAAGTAAAAAGTATAAAAAGCTTAAAAAGAAACTGAGAGAAGATAGGAATAGATTAAATAGAAAAAGAAAGAGAGAACTTTTAGAAGCAAAAAAAGAAGCATTAGTAAGAAAAAAAGAATTAAAAGAAAAAGCTAAAAAAAGAGAAAGAGATTTAAGATTAATGATAATTGAATCTAAAAGAAATAAATTGCTTAAAAAAATGGGTAAAAACCCATCAAGTTATAGTTATTCGTATTCAACAGAAGGAAATGATTTTACGATAAATGGGAAAAAAATAAAAGTGACTAAAAAGATCGTTATCAAAGTACCAAAGAATGCTACTTTCGATTTAAATACACGTCATTGTAAAGTCAAATTACCAAAAACGAAAGCTTCAGGAAAAGTAAGTTATGGTACTTTCAAGGCAGATGTATTAAATGGAGGAAAGTTAAATGTATCTTATTCTCCAGTAAATATAAATTCATTAAACGCCTGTACGTTGTTCTTAAATAATGTAACCGATGCTCATGTAGCATCGGTTGCTAATACAACTTTAGATACAAATTCATCTGGAGTAATAGTAGATAATATCTATGATAATGTAGAGTTGATTAACAAATTTGGAGAGTTAACAATCAAGAAAATACATCCTAATCATAACAATTTTAAAGTGTTTTTAAATTATTCAAGTGCTGGGATAAATATATTAGATATGCAAGGAGAACTAAAATTTGATGTTAGCGATAATATGAGAACTTTAGAAAATGGAGATTTAAAATTTAATGGTGATTTTATAATTACTTCAAAAAATAAAACTGTAGAAATTAAAGGGAAATACAGTCAACTAACCTTAAAAAAACAATAATTTATAGTAAAAATAATTACTTTAAATTTTTATAAAATTGCTAACAAATTCTTTTTCATTATTCTTCATAAAGTGACTATCTTTAGCATCTGTTAATAGTCACTATTTCTATGAAATTATACGAAGAAAATCAACTAAAAATATATAACTCTTTAACAAAATCTAAAGAGCTTTTTAAACCAGTAACCGAAGGACGTGTAGGAATGTATGTATGTGGTCCAACCGTATACAGCAATGTACATTTAGGAAATGTAAGAACATTTATGTCTTTTGACATGGTGTTTCGTTATCTGTTACATTTAGGGTTTAAAGTTCGCTACGTTCGTAATATTACCGATGCAGGTCATTTAGAAAGTGATGCAGATGTAGGAGAAGATAAAATTGCGAAAAAAGCACGTTTAGAAGAGATTGAACCTATGGAGGTCGTACAACGTTATACGGTAGACTTTCATAAGGTAACTGCACTTTATAACTTTTTACCTCCAAGCATAGAGCCAACAGCAACAGGTCATATCGTAGAGCAAATAGAAATGATTAAAGAAATCATGGATAAAGGATTAGCTTACGAAGTAAATGGATCTGTGTATTTTGATGTTTTAAAATATAATGAAACAAGTCATTATGGAATTTTATCAGGGAGAACTGTTGAAGATGCAATTCACAATACAAGAGCATTAGACGGGCAATCGGATAAGAAAAATCCACAAGACTTTGCACTTTGGAAAAAAGCAGATGAACGTCATATTATGAGATGGCCTTCTCCATGGAGCGATGGTTTTCCAGGTTGGCATTTAGAATGTTCAGTGATGAGTTCAAAATATTTGGGAGAGCAAATAGATATTCATGGTGGAGGAATGGATTTAAAATTTCCGCATCATGAGTGTGAAATTGCTCAATCACATGCATGTTCAGGAGTACAACCAGTTAATTATTGGATGCATGCAAATATGCTGTTGTTAAATAGTCAAAAAATGGCTAAGTCATCTGGGAATTATATTCTACCAGAAGCTATTTTAACAGGTGAGAATGATATTCTTCCTAAAGCTTTTAGTGCTGGGGTAGTAAGGTTCTTTATTATGCAAGCGCACTATAGAAGTATTTTAGATTTCTCTGGAGAAGCAATGTTAGCTTCAGAAAAAGGATTTAATAAGTTAATGGAAGCTATTAAGAACTTAAAAGGAATTAATGCAGATAAAGTAACTTCTGAGTTTGATGTAAAGGCATGGAAACAGAAATGTTATGATGCCATGAATGACGATTTTAATACTCCAATTTTAATTGCGCATTTATTTGATGCTGTTAAATTTATAAACTTATTAAAAGATAAAAAAGCAACTATTTCTTCTGATGATTTAGAAGAATTAAAAAATACATTAAATGCTTTTTGTTTTGATGTTTTAGGATTAGTTTCAGAAACAAATCAGCAGGATACCAAAACATTAGATGGTACTGTAGAATTATTAATTAAGTTACGTAAAGAGGCAAGAGAAAATAAAGATTGGGCATTATCTGACCAGATTCGTGATGAGTTATTGGCTTTAGGTGTTCAATTAAAAGACGGAAGAGAAGGAACAACTTTTACAATTAATTAAGAGTTATGGTTTTTCAAACTGAAAGACTAGTAGTTAAAAAAATTGAAGAAATTCATAGAGATGAGTTTGTAGAACTTTTAACTGCTGAAGAAATAATAAGCGCAATTCCTCAAGAAAAGCCTTCGGAAGAAAATATTGAAATGAAATTTCAAATAGCACTTTCTTTTGATGGAGATATAGAAGGATATGAGATTAGTCTTTTGGGAGTTTTTGAAAAAAATAAAAATGAATTAATAGGTTTAGCAGGTTTTCTTACAAATGATGAAGAGGAGAGAGAATTAGGATATCGTTTTAGAAAAGATTTTTGGGGTAAAGGTTATGCCACAGAAATTACTAAAGAAATGATTAATCATTCTTTTTTATCATTAAAGTTTGAAAAAATAACAGCAGATGTTTGGGTGGAAAATATTCCATCTAATAAAGTGTTGAATAAGTTTTTAAAACCAGTTAAGGAATTTTATAATGAAAAAGATAATTGTACGGATAGACGATATGAATTATTAAAAAAGGATTGGCAGTAAGTTGAAAAAGATTTTAACATATCCGTTTATAATGTTGGTTCGATTTTATCAGACTGCAATTTCACCATTTACACCAGCAACATGTAGATATTCTCCAACATGTTCAAGTTATACAATACAAGCTTTACAAAAGCATGGATTGTTTTATGGAGGTTGGTTGGCATTAAAAAGAATATTCAGTTGTCATCCATGGGGAGGAAGTGGTTATGATCCTGTTCCAGAAAAAAAGAAGAATAAAAGTTGTTGTTCTAATGAGCAATAAAGACAAATTAAAATTATATAAATGAATTTTTTATCAATAGTATGGGATTTAGATCCTGAAATCATAAAAATTGGAAGTTTAGGAATACGCTGGTATAGCCTAATGTTTGTAGCAGCATTTGTATTAGGACTTCGTTTTATGAAGAAAATTTACATTAATGATAATATTCCAGTAGAAAAATTGGACCCGTTATTTATGTATGTATTCGTTTCTATGTTAATAGGAATGCGTTTAGGAGATGTTTTCTTTTACAGTTGGGATTATTATCAAAATCATTTAATAGAAATAATTTTACCTATTAAAAAATTAGCAGATGGTTCATGGGAATTTACTGGATTTACTGGATTTGCTAGTCATGGAGCAGCAATAGGTATTCCAATTGCTATGTACTTTTACGCTAAGAAACATTTACATAAACCTTGGTTATTTATTTTAGATAGATTAGGAATTATGGTAGCTTTATCTGGTTTCTTTATTAGACTAGGAAACTTCTTTAATTCAGAAATTTATGGAAAGCCAACTGGAAGTAGCTATGGAGTTATTTTTAAAAGGGCAGGTGAAACAGTACCGTGTCACCCAACTCAATTATATGAAGCATTTAGTTATTTAGGACTGTTTTTTGCACTTTGGTACTTCTATTGGAAAACAGATAAAAAGAATCAGTCAGGTTTCTTATTTGGATTGTTCATGGTAGTTTTATGGTCGTTGAGGTTCTTTATAGAGTTTTTAAAGAAACCACAAGTAGAAGGAAGAGAAGACTGGGTATTGAATTCTTTAAATACAGGACAGGTATTAAGTATTCCACTAATACTGATAGGGTTTTGGTTAATGTTTAGAAAAACAACTAAAACAGAAGCATAAAATAAAATTAAAGCCAGTCAAAAATGACTGGCTTTTTCGTTAGATTATTTTCTAAATCCTAATATTTCTTTTTTCACAACGTAAAATTAGGGTTTCATGACATTTTTTTAAGACGCTGTGTCAAAATTCAATAATTTGTTAGTAATTAACAAAAACTAACCAATTATGAAATTACTATTAAAACAAAATTTAATAGCAGTACTCATTTTGAGTGCTATTATTTTTACTTCATGTAAAAAAGAAGAAAAAGAGTTAAAGAAAGAGAAGGACAAAATAGCTTATAACGAGAAGTCAAATGCGAGTTTGTGTATGAGCGATTGGTTTCCTCATGAACAAACACCTCCACCAGAAGAAGGAAAAGGAAGTCCTTTTGATGTATCTAGTACTACAAATAGAATTTTTCATCAATGGTCTTGGCAAAAGTTTTTATGGTTAACAAAACCAACTATTGAAGTAGATTTAATTCCTATAATAATCAGAGGAGAGCCAGATCCAATAGTCATTACTAAAAAATTACCTTTATTCTTAAATCCTCAAAGAATGCATCAGGTAACTTCACATTTAGATGATGTTCCATTACAAAATGGAGTTGCAGTGATGTTGAGTGATACTAAACAAGCTGGATCTTCAGGAATATTAAAAACTAATCCAGTATATAATAAAAAGAATAATAAAGCAGAAACGGTTTACTATTCAATTCATGTAAGTCCAATATTTAAAAAAGCTGCAACTAAGTTTAAAGATTCTATTTTAAACGGGACATTATCGAAAGATAATTTATCGTCTTTTCCAGTTGGTTCATTAGAATTAAAAGTTTCTTGGGTAGCTAAATCAGCGATTCCAGAAGATAAAATAGACGATTATTATACAACAGTAGCAGGAATTAGTGAAAACGGAGTAGATTATGTTAATACAGAAGTAGCGTTATTAGGAATGCATGTTGTAGGAGTTGTAGAAAATCATCCAGAGTTTATTTGGGCAACTTTTGAACATACAGATATGGCTCCAAATTATGACAGAGGAGAGGATAAAGCAAGTTCTTCAACAGAGAAATTGTTATTTGAGAAAGGAGAAACCTCTGGTATAGCAGGTATAACTTGGGATACATTAACAAAACAACCTGTTTTAAAAAGTAAGGCTTTTGATTTATTTCAATATGGAGTTCCAAGAGATAGTACGGGAGCATTTATGAAGAATACGAGTCAAGAAGAGCCTTTAAACTTTGAAAACATCAGAGATATTAATGCTTGTGTAAAAGGGCATTTAGAAAAAGAAAAAGGACCTTGGAAAAACTATTTTTACAATGGTTCTATTTGGATAGATACTGATGGATTTACGCCAGAACAACAAGCACAAATATTAGTTGGATTAAGAGGAGAAGTATCTAGTGCTTATCCTGGAGCTTTCGCTAGAGGATCGTTAAATTGTGCAAATGTTACTATGGAAACATTCACTCAAACTTTTCAGGATAAATTGTCGGAAGTTAATGTAGGGAATTTAGCGAATTGCTTTAGTTGTCATAATGCAGTGAGCTATACTAAAAATAGCTCGCCTATTTATATGAGTCATATTTTTGATGCTTATATAAAACGAGCAGAAGGAAAAACATTTAATGAGGTAGAAGCAATGAAAGCGAAACAAGAAGTAGAGGAGTTTATTAGATTTCAATTAGAATAGAAGCTAAAAAAAATCCCTTGTACATATTACAAGGGATTTTTTTTAATATTCTATTTTGTCTTGCTTTTCAGTCCATTTTTGGAATGGCTCTAAAGCAATGTCACGTCCAATTTGCTCAAAAGGAATACTTCTTTTTTCGTATGGTAATGGAATTTCTTTGTAAATAAATTCATCATCAAAACCAATATTAGCAGCATCTACTTGATTACTTCCGTAATATACTTTATCAGGTCTAGCCCAGTAAATAGCACCTAAACACATTGGGCAAGGCTCACAAGAAGTGTATACTATACATCCATCTAATTGGAAAGAACCTAAGTTTTTACAAGCATCTCTAATAGCCGTAACTTCTGCATGTGCAGTAGGATCATTAGTAGAAGTAACTTTGTTATTTCCACGTCCAACAATTTCACCATCTTTTACAACGATACAACCAAAAGGTCCACCTTCGTTATTTTGCATTCCACGTAAAGCTGCTTTTACAGCTTCACTCATATATTCTTCGTGTTTGTTCATCTTCATTATCTTTTAATATGGTTAATTCTTTTCGCTAAAAAAAGCCGCAAAAATTGCAGCTTTTAAGTTTTGTACAAAAATACAGTTTTATTTTAAACTTCCAGTCATGTCTTCTGGTTTTACCCATTCGTCATATTGCTCGGCAGTTACATACCCTAAATTAATAGCTTCTTCTTTTAAAGTAGTACCATTAGCATGTGCTGTATTTGCTATTTCAGCTGCTTTATAATATCCTATTTTAGTATTTAAAGCAGTAACTAACATTAATGAGTTGTTTACTAATTCAGTAATTCTTCCATGATTAGGCTCAATACCAGCAGCACAATTAACATCGAAAGACACACAAGCGTCTCCAATTAATTGAGCAGATTGTAATACGTTAGCAGCCATCATTGGTTTAAATACGTTTAACTCGTAGTGCCCTTGAGTACCACCAACAGTTACGGCAACATCGTTACCCATAACTTGTGCACATACCATAGTAATAGCTTCTGCTTGTGTTGGGTTTACTTTTCCAGGCATAATTGAAGAACCAGGCTCATTTGCTGGAATAATAATTTCTCCAATTCCTGATCTAGGTCCTGAAGCCATTAAACGAATATCATTAGCAATTTTATTTAATGAAACAGCTAATTGTTTTAAAGCTCCGTGAGTTTCAACTAAAGCATCATGTGCAGCTAAAGCTTCAAATTTATTTTCTGCAGTAACAAACGGTAATCCCGTAAATTCAGCAATATATTTTGCTACTAATACATCATATCCAGCAGGAGTATTTAACCCAGTTCCCACAGCTGTTCCTCCTAAAGCTAACTGAGATAAGTGTTCTAAAGAATTTCTTAAGGCTTTTAAACCAAAGTTTAATTGTGCAACGTAACCAGAAAATTCTTGTCCTAAAGTTAAAGGAGTAGCATCCATTAAGTGTGTACGACCAATTTTTACAACATCTTTAAAAGCTTCAGATTTTGCTTGTAAAGTATCGCGTAATTGTTCAACTCCTGGAATTGTAGTTTCTACAATTTTCTTATATGCAGCAATGTGCATTCCAGTAGGGAAGGTATCGTTAGATGATTGTGATTTATTTACATCATCATTTGGTTGAATAGTTTTTTCACCTTCACCAATTACTTTTCCTGCAATCTCGTGTGCTCTATTAGCAATAACTTCGTTACAGTTCATGTTTGATTGAGTACCCGAACCAGTTTGCCAAATGACTAAAGGAAACTGATCATCATGCTTACCTTCTAAAATTTCATCACAAACTTGCGCAATTAAATCACGTTTTTCTTCTGCTAAAACACCTAATTCAGCATTGGTATAAGCAGCAGCTTTTTTAAGATATGCAAATCCGTATACAACTTCTAAAGGCATAGATCCAGCAGGACCAATTTTAAAATTATTACGAGAACGTTCTGTTTGTGCTCCCCAATATTTATCAGCAGGAACCTCTACTTGTCCCATGGTATCTTTTTCGATTCTATATTTTGTCATTATAAAATGATTTAAAAGGCTTTAAATTAACGAAATCCAAAATTACAAATTCTTATAGTTTTTAGTAATGATTTTTATCAGATTTTATTGGATGAAAAGAAAAATAGTTTTAATTTTGTCGCGTAACAAATTATTAATAGGAACAAATGTTAGATTTTTCAGAATTTTCAGGATTAGTATTATTCATGTTTATTTTTACAACTGGATTTTGGTTGTTAATTTTCTTATTAACATTCGTAGTTCCTTACTGGATTGGTGGAACTATCTGGGAGAATTTAAAATTAAAGAGAGAAGCTAAGAAGGCTGCTGAAGGTAAGTAAGCTTTCTAAATACTATAAACAAAAAGGTTCGCATATTGCGAACCTTTTTGTTTTAAAATTGATTTCTTCTATTTCCGTTTCTTTTTCCTCTAGGTCGCTCTTTTCTCTTTTTCTTTAATTGTTCTTTCATTATTTTTCTGAATTCAATTATTTGTTCTTCATTTAAAAACTGACTTAGTTCCTTTTCTTGTTTTAAATTAAGCTCTCTAATTTGAATTCTTTTTTCTTCTTTAGGCATTTCTTGGTTGTGCAAAGCTCTTTTTTGTTGACTGTATTTTACTACAACCTCTTTAACCATTAAAAGTTGAATATTATCTAGTTTTAATTTCTCTTGAACTTTTTCGAGTTGTTGGTCAATTCTTTTTGTTAGGTTTTCTTGTTGTTGTGAAAAAACATTAGCAAGAACTAAGAAAACAAATAGGCCAGTTAAAATGATTTTCTTCATAAATAAATCTTTAGTTTTTAATTAGACCTTTGGAATAGCTATGGGTTTATTTAATGAATGATAAAGTGTTGTTAAAAAAAAAGAGGAAACTAATTGTTTCCTCTTTTTTTTATCCACCAAATTCTTCACCACCACCATCGAAATTTCTTTGTGGTCGTTCTCTTTTTTTCTTTTGATTGAATCTATATGTAAAACTCAATGATATTTGACGTTCTCTCCATTGAAAATCTCCTTCAGAAATAGTACTAGGGTTTTCTCTACTTCCAAAATACGTAGTGCTTTGACGTTTACGAGAATTGAATAAATCGCTTACATTTAAAACTAAAGAAGCTTTGTCTTTAAAAATGTCTTTACTAAAAGATAAATTGGTAACAAATACACCATCTCTATCGGTTTGTGCAGTAGCTCTTGGTCCACGATACATTATACGAGTTTGCCATTGAATTTTAGCAGGTAAAGTTATTCTCGAATTAAAACGTGTAAACCAACTACTTTCATTTACTTCATCTAAAATGGTTGTTACTTGTTGTCCGTTGGAAGCTGTATATACATATGTAAAAGCATCTGTGTTAAATTTAAAATAATTAAAAGAAGCAGAAAAGCGAGCCCATTTTGCTGGAGAGTAATTGGTAGTAAACTCAAAACCATAACGCTGCTCATCATTTAAATTTACTGGCTGCCTAACAAATACATTAGTACCATTTCTTACTTCTACAATAGATACAGGTCTAATTAAATCTGTTGAATTTTGATAGTAAATAGAAGCACCTAAATTAAACTTGCTAATTTTTGTATTATAACCTAAATCATAAGAACTGGTAAAGGTTGGAGTTAAATCTGGATTTCCTCTAAATATATTAGTAGGAGAACTTCTACTTTCAAAAGGGTTTAAAAACCAGTGACGTGGCCTTCTTAGTCTTCTACTATAGCCTAATGTAATATTTTCGTTGTCGTTAAGCTCATATCCTAAGTTTACAGTAGGAAACCATTCAGTAAAATTTTTATCAGATGTTTGATTGGTAGTAATAACATCCAAATCAATATCAGTAATTTCAGTTCTTAAACCTAATAAGTATGAAAACTTATTTATTTTGCTACCAAACTGTGTATAAAAAGCATAAATGTTTTGTTTGAAGTTAATAGCATTAGATGGATCAAAATTATTAGTAGGATCTAAAATATTTACTTTAAAATCTGAATTTAAATCTTGTAACGTTGTTTTATGTCCAAATTCAAACTGACTGTTTTCTCCCATAGGTAAAACATAATCAATTTGTAAAAGTTTGTCTTTTGAAGTGGTTATTTGAGAGTTGTCTTCAATTAATATTCCATTTGATGTAATAGGAGATAGCTCAGTTTCATCGCTTTCACCATATTGCAAATCGATTGTTAACTTTTGTCCTTTACCATCAAAATTGTTGGTATAATTTATAGAATATTGTTTGTCTGTTCCTTTTTCATCTTCGTCTTCAATACGTAAAATTTTTCCAGGATTTTTAAACATTATCTGTTCAATATTGTTTGTAGCTACATCATCACCTTTTGAGTCTCTATAGAAAAAAGAACCAGTAATAGAGCTGTTTTTGGTTAGGTAATATTCTAAACCTAATGAAGCATTGAAATTTTTATTCTTTCTATCAAAAGTTCTGTCTTCAATTTGTATACTATCTATGATGTTATCGTCACCTAAATAAGAAAATTTAGAATAAGAATTCCCTGGACCTTTACGATAAGAATATCCAATGTTAGAAAATAAATTAATCTTTTTAGTACGATAGTTAAGATTCGGAGAAAGTCTGAATTGATCTGGGTTACCAACGGTAAGATTCACAGAACCATTAAACCCTGTAATTTTCCCTTTTCTAAGAATAATATTTAAAATTCCCGCAGTTCCTTCCGCATCATAACGAGCAGATGGAGCTGTAATTACTTCTACTTTTTCAATAGCTTCAGCAGGTAAGTTTCTTAAAGCATCGGTTCCAGTTAAGCCAACTAAAGCAGATGGTTTTCCATCAATAAGAATACGGACATTTTCATTTCCTCTTAAACTAACAGCTCCTTCAGCATCTACATTTACAGAAGGAACATTATCTAAAACATCAGAGGCATTTCCTCCTTTAACAGTCATGTCTTTACCTACGTTATAAATCTTCTTATCTAAACGAATTTCTACTGTAGATTTTTCTGCAATTACTTCTACTTCTTCTAAAGTCTCAGTATCTTCAGATAAAGTAATAGTTCCTAGATTGGTGTTTTGAGATAGTTTTTGGTTTGGAAGTGTTTTAGTTTTAAATCCAATGAATTCAATTTTTATAGCATATTCACCTTTTGGAACTTGAATGTCAAAATTTCCTTTAGGGTCTGTAATCCCTCCAGTTACTCGTTTGCTTTTTACATGGGTAAGTACAACAGTAGCGTATTCTAACGCTTGCTTTGATTGCGTTTCTATAACAGTTCCGGATAAAGAAACTTTTGGTCTTTTCTTTTTGGGAGCTTGGGCAAATAAACTTATTGAAAATAATAAGAATAAGTAAGTGAAATATTTCATGTTTGTATTTAATTAAGACCTATTAGACTGCGAAGTTCTTTAATGGTTTAAAGGGATTTAGTTAAAGGAATGTTAAATAAAAAGTAATGGGATTTCATACTAATATTTTGAAATGAACTTTTCTATTTTTAGAGTTGTATATTGGAATTAATTTAAACATTAAATAATGATATGTTTTATGTGTTAGATTTTAATGAATTTAATAAAATAAACTAGTTTTCAGCCTTTAGAATGACAAATAAGAGAACAATAGCAAATTGGGAGAAATTAAAACTTGAAATTCAAATAGGTGATATTCTTTATGGAGAAGTTTTTAAAGTTGAGCCTTATGGAGTATATGTTGATATAAATAAAGATTTTTATGGAATAGTTTTAGCTCCTTACATAGGAAAAAGAAACATTAGTCTAGATGAATTTCCTAAATTAGGTGAGAAATTAAAGGTAATGGTCATACATTTTTCTGAGTTTAATGGAGAGTTTACTTATGTAAGTCTTAGTATGAAAAAAGATGATATTCATTAGTTAATATATGAGTGAATTGGAGAGAAAACCGTGTGTTTACTTTGTTATTATTATATCTACTTATACTTTTAGTGGTTGAAGTAGTAAGTCTATTATCTATAAGGTAATTATGAATATGAAAACTGTTATAAGTTATAAATATGAATAAAAAATGTTTTTATTATTTAATGTTTTTAGTGCTTTTTTTAGGTTGCAAAAAAGGCGTGCTTTCAAAAGAGAAAAAACATTTTCTAAGTAATCTTTCAGATAGCGTTTTTATTAAAGATGAGATTAAGTTTTATAAGTTTCACTTTAATAACAATTTTGATAATTTATTTTTTAGTTTGAAAAATGATACATTATTCTGCTATGATTCAAACAAGGACTTCTACGACATTTTTATTATTTTAAATGATAAGGAAAAAAGATATCTATCTTGGATAGGAAATGATTATAAATGTGAGTTGATTGGAACACAAAAAAACAAAAGTGAAGATTTGTATTTTTTTAAATTTGATACAATTAATGATGATTATATAGATGTCGTTAGTAGAAGAAAATATCCTAGGAAAATATTCAAGAGTATTAAATTTTCAAAAATTAATGGTTTTATTGAGTTTAATATTTATGATAAAATTAAAGATTCAGTGCACTTAACATTGGAGTAATATTGATAGAGGAAAGTATTTGTAAGAAATATTTTAAATGAGAAAGGAATATAGTATAAAATAAGTAAAAATTGTAAGATAACGTAAACTGCTTTACGTTTCTTTCTAAGAAAGTTTTTGTGTTTTAATATGGCTTACAAAGTATAATATTATAAAATTTAATAAATGAGAAGATTTTTATATGCTTTTTTAGGGGTGATTTTTCTTTACCTTACTAGTTATTTTTTTTGGGGTAAAAAAAATATGGCGTTTGATATAATAAATAATGAAGAAATTGAGTATTTAGGGAATAGAGATTCTATAAATGTCTTTCTTTTTATGAAGAATATTAATAAAGATTTTAATAATGAAATAGATAATTTGTTTAAGAATAAAGGCTTTACAACAATAAATATATATCATAATCAATTTGTTAAAGACGAAGAGAGTTTAAACTATATTATAGGTTTAAACTTAAATAAAAAGATTACTCCTTTTATAATGTTAACTCATAGAAAAATAAGAAAAGCACCAATTATTACAAATCATTGGGAATGTGTTTATATCTGGTTTTTTTATAAGTGGATAAGGGTATATAGACATGATGTTTTATTGTTGTAGCTTCACTTATATCTAGTTAGTTTGTAATTAAAGGCAATTAAAACTAGAATCAAACTACCTTAATGTTAATTAAGGTAGTTTTTTATTTCAGCGAAGTTCGCATGAAGGTTCGGCAAAGTTTTTATTGCATTAGCGAAGTCCGCTGATGATATCAAATAGATTTTGGTTTCACTCAGTATGATTATGGAGTGTAGCCTAAAAATTGATAAACTAAGTTTTACATAAGATTGATATTATGCTTCACTTGCCAGTTTATTAAATAAATAAACCCCGTTTAAATTCAATTTAAACGGGGTTTTTATAAAACTTAATAGTTTGTTTATTTCTTACCTTTAGCACGTTGTTGAGCTGCTTGTTGCTCTTGTGCTTGCTTCATAGCATCATCTAAACGTTGTCTAAATTTACTTTTAGCTTTCTCAGGTCTCTTTTTGTTTTCTTCAATCTGAGCGTGAATCTTCTTTTCGTCAATTACATAGTTTTTAATTACTAACATAATTGCAATGGTTAACAAGTTAGAGATAAAGTAATATAAACTTAATCCACTTGCATAGTTGTTAAAGAAGAATAACATCATAATAGGAGAGAAGTAAATCATATACTTCATCATCTTACTCATATCAGGCATACCTTCTTGTGGTGGAGCTTGCATATTTGCTTGTTGACTTTGGTTCATTCTCATGTAAAAGAAAATAGCAACAGAAGCTAATATTGGGAATAAACTTACGTGATCTCCATAAAAAGGAATACTAAATGGTAATTGGAAAACAATATCATAAGAAGATAAATCATTAGCCCATAAGAAACTTTTTTGTCTGAAATCTATATTCGTAGGGAAAAATCTAAATAAAGCAAAGAACACAGGCATTTGAAGTAATGCAGGAATACAACCAGACATCATACTTACTCCAGCTTTTCGTTGAATCGCCATAATTTCTTGTTGACGCTTCATTGCATTTTCTTTTCCTGGATATTTTTTATTGATTTCCTCCATCTCTGGACGAATCACTTTCATCTTAGCACTTGATAAATATGATTTATAAAGTACAGGAGACATGATAATACGAACTACAATTGTCATTAAAATGATAATTAATCCGAAGTTACCAATAAACCCTTTTAGCATATTAAATACAGGATAGAATATAGTACGGTTTAAGAAACCAAAAATTCCCCAACCTAAATCTGTAATTTCATCTAAGTTAGTACCTTTATATGTACTTAATAAGTTATAATCAGTAGGTCCGTAAAACCACTGCATGTCATAGTTTAATTCCCCGTTAGTTAAAGCTAAAGGAGTTTTTAAACTATATGTTTTTGTAAATACACTATCTTTTTCTTCTCCTGCAAAATCAACAGATTTTAAACTAGCACTGTTAAAAGGAGTTTTTGAAGATAATATAGAAGAGAAAAAGTGTTGCTTGTAGGCTACCCAATCAATATCACTTACAGTTTCATCATCGTTCATCTGTAAGTATTCAACTTCATCATCAGCTTTGTAATAATAGTATGAATACATGTTTTCGGTTTTTAAACTTTTTTCATGTCTAAAACCTTTTAAGCTCCAATCTAAATTAATGGCTTGTGAACTATTAATTACATTACTTAATCCTTGAGAACGTACAGCAAAACCAACGCGGTAATCACCTTCTTTCATTTCATAACGGTATTCTAAAAACTGAGTTTCAGAAACCTTTAATTTCATAGAAAGAACTTGAGTATCTCCGTTTTTAGTTAAAGTAGGAGTAAATAATAAGTCTTTTGTGTTTAAAATACGATTGTCAGTAGTACCAAAATTAATATTGAATGAAGCATTCTTGTCTTTAACTAAGTACAAAGGAAGAGAATCGTATGTTTTGAAGTTTTTAATTAAAGCTTCTGTAATTTGTCCACCTTTATTATCAATCGTTAATTTAACAAGTTTATTTTCTATAGAAGTAGTACCTTCTTTAGTTGTAGAGGCACCATAGGCAAAAGCTCCTAATTTATTTTTTAAAGCAATTTGTCTTAACGAATCGTTTAAGATAGCAGTGTCAGCTACATTATTTTGCGCTGAAGATACTTGCGTAGTTTGTTCGGTTTGAGCAGTTGTTTCAGGTGTAACTTCAGGCTTGCGGCTATTCATCCACCAAAGCATGATTCCTCCTAATAAAAGCATTCCTATAAAGGAATTAAAATCAAATTTTTTTTGTTCCATTGATTATGTGTTATAATGTCAACTTGTCATTTTTTGTTTTTCTGATAATTGAAAAACCCGACAAATGTAGTAAAACCCTACAGATTTTATGATGTTTTACTGTGATTAATTTTGATATACGTTATAGTTCAAACAGTGTTCCAATTTATTTCAAAAAAAATCCTGCAATTAAAAATTACAGGATTTAAAATTTATTTTTTCGATTGTTGTAAAGAAGCTTTAATAAAGCTTACGAATAATGGATGTGGGTTTAAAACCGTACTCTTATATTCAGGGTGGTATTGTACACCAACAAACCAAGGATGTGTAGGTATCTCAACAATCTCTACCAATCCAGTTTTTGGATTTATACCTGTAGCTTTCATACCAGCTGCTTCTAATTGTTCTTTATAATCATTATTATACTCATATCTGTGACGGTGACGCTCGCTTATTAATTCAGATTTATAAGCTTCAAATACTTTAGAATCCTTTGTAATTTCACAATCCCAAGCACCTAAACGCATTGTACCACCTTTTTCAGTAACGTCTTTTTGCTCTTCCATTAAATTAATAACAGGATGCGCTACTTTTTCGTTCATTTCTGTTGAATTGGCATCTTGCAATCCTAAGATATTACGAGAATATTCAATAACAGCCATTTGCATACCTAAACAAATACCTAAAAAAGGAATGTTGTTTTCACGAACATATTGTACAGCAGCAATTTTACCTTCAATACCTCTATCACCAAAACCAGGAGCTACTAAAACACCGTTTAAACCTTCTAGTTTACTAGCAGCATTTTCTGGAGTTAATTCTTCAGAGTGAATCCAACGAACTTTAATCTTAGCTTTGTTAGCAGCACCAGCGTGAATAAAAGCTTCTGTAATTGATTTATAAGAATCGTGTAATTCAACATACTTACCAACTAGACCAATCTCAAGAGTTGCAGTTGGATTTTTATGACGCTCAATAAACTGATTCCAAGCTTTTAATTTCGGTTGTTTACGAGTAGATAAGTTTAATTTATCTAAAACAACATAATCTAAACCTTCTTTAAACATTAAGTTTGGAACATCATAAATAGTTTCTGCATCTAAAGATTGAATTACATCTTGCTTTTTAACATTACAGAATAGTGCTAATTTACGTTTAATGTTGTCGTTTATTTCATGCTCAGAACGACAAACTAATATGTTAGGACTAACACCACTTTGCATTAACATTTTTACAGAGTGTTGCGTAGGTTTTGTTTTTAACTCACCAGCAGCAGCCAAATATGGAACTAAAGTTAAGTGAATAACAATAGCATTGTCTTCACCTAATTCCCATTGTAATTGACGCACAGCCTCTACATATGGAAGTGATTCAATATCACCTACCGTACCTCCAATTTCAGTAATAACAATGTCATAATCGCCAGTATTCCCTAAAATTTGAATTCTGTGTTTAATTTCATCAGTAATATGAGGAATAACCTGTACTGTTTTTCCTAAAAACTCTCCTTTACGTTCTTTGTTTATTACCGATTGGTAAATTCGTCCAGTAGTCACATTATTAGCCTGTGATGTAGGAATATTTAAAAAACGCTCATAATGCCCCAAATCTAAGTCGGTTTCAGCTCCGTCGTCCGTAACATAGCATTCACCATGTTCGTATGGATTTAATGTTCCTGGGTCAATATTTATATATGGATCAAGCTTTTGGATGGTTACAGAATAGCCTCTTTCTTGTAGTAACTTAGCTAAAGAAGCAGCTATAATTCCTTTTCCTAGTGATGAAGTTACGCCTCCTGTTACAAAAACGTATTTAGTGTTGTTCATGGTATTGTTAGGTTTGGGCAAAAGTAAGAAGTCTAACAATTCGAACAAATAAAAAAGATAAAAAACATCTGTAAAAATTACTTAATTTAGCAAATTGAAAATATTTTTTAAAAAAATAATAATAGGGTTTGCCAGTCAAAAAAACTGTTGTATATTTGCCCACGCTTTTAGCAGACGGAATTTCAAAAAGCAAAATATAATTTAAAGAAGATTTTTAAAAATATAAATAATGCCAAAAAGAACGTACCAACCATCGAAGAGAAAAAGAAGAAACAAACACGGTTTCAGAGAAAGAATGGCATCTGCTAATGGACGTAAAGTATTAGCTAGAAGAAGGGCTAAAGGAAGAAAGAGTTTGACTGTATCTTCAGCTCCAAGACCAAAGAAATAATGATTAACTATTGTTAATTAGATAAGGTGTTACTATTTTTTAGTAACACCTTTTTTTATACCTAAACAATTTTTACTTTTACCAATACAACACAATAAACAACAAAATGCCTAAAAGACAAGACCTTAAATCTATTTTAATCATCGGTTCTGGACCGATCGTTATTGGACAAGCCTGTGAATTTGACTACTCAGGTTCTCAATCCTTAAGATCTTTAAGAGAGGATGGAATTGAAACAATTTTAATCAACTCTAACCCTGCAACAATTATGACAGATCCTTCAATGGCTGATCATGTATACTTGTTGCCTTTAACAACAAAATCAATAATTCAAATTTTAAAAGAGCATCCGCAAATTGATGCAGTTTTACCAACAATGGGAGGTCAAACAGCATTAAATTTATGTATCGAAGCTGATGATAAAGGAATTTGGGAAGATTTTGGTGTAAAATTAATAGGTGTAGACATTGATGCTATTAATATTACTGAAGATAGAGAGAAGTTTAGAGAATTGATGCTACAAATTGATGTACCAATGGCACCACAAGCTACAGCTACATCATTTTTAAAAGGTAAAGAAATAGCACAAGAATTTGGTTTCCCATTAGTAATTCGTTCTTCTTATACATTAGGTGGAGCAGGAGCTTCTATTGTATATGATCCAAATGACTTTGATAAATTATTACGTAGAGGATTGGAAGCATCTCCAATTCATGAGGTAATGATTGATAAAGCAATGATGGGATGGAAAGAGTATGAGTTAGAGTTATTACGTGATAAAAATGATAACGTAGTTATTATTTGTTCTATCGAAAATATGGACCCAATGGGAATTCATACAGGGGATTCAATTACAGTAGCTCCAGCAATGACGCTTTCTGATAAGACATTCCAGAAAATGCGTGACATGGCTATTAAAATGATGCGTTCTATTGGTGATTTTGAAGGTGGATGTAATGTACAGTTCGCAGTTTCTCCAGATGAAAAAGAAGAAATTATTGCCATTGAAATTAATCCACGTGTATCTCGTTCTTCTGCTTTAGCAAGTAAGGCAACAGGATATCCTATTGCAAAAATAGCTACGAAGTTAGCAATTGGTTATAGCTTAGATGAGTTAGATAATCAAATTACAAAATCTACATCGGCATTATTTGAGCCAACATTAGACTATGTAATTGTAAAAATTCCACGTTGGAACTTTGATAAATTTGAAGGTTCAGACAGAACTTTAGGTTTACAAATGAAAGCTGTTGGAGAGGTAATGGGAATTGGACGTTCTTTCCAAGAAGCATTACACAAAGCAACACAGTCGTTAGAAATTAAGCGTAATGGTTTAGGAGCTGACGGTAAAGGATATAAAGATTATAATCAGATTATAGATAAATTAACCAACGCAAGTTGGGATAGAGTTTTTGCTATTTATGATGCAATAGCAATGGGAATTCCTCTAAGTAAAATTTACGATATCACTAAAATTGATATGTGGTATTTAAAACAATATGAGGAATTATACCACTTAGAAAAAGAAATTTCTACATATACAGTTGACACTTTAGATAGAGAGTTATTATTAGAAGCTAAACAAAAAGGATATGGAGATCGTCAGATTGCACATATGTTAGGATGTTTAGAAAGCCAGGTTTATAAATTACGTGAGGAATTAAAAATTAAACGTGTTTATAAATTGGTAGATACTTGTGCTGCTGAATTTAAAGCACAAACTCCATATTATTATTCAACTTTTGAGAATGAGGTTGAAACGGCTGATGGTGAGAAGTTACCAGCAAACGAAAGTGTAGTTTCAGATAAGAAAAAAGTAATTGTTTTAGGATCAGGACCAAACAGAATTGGACAAGGAATTGAGTTTGATTATTGTTGTGTACACGGAGTTTTAGCTGCTGCTGAATGTGGGTATGAAACAATTATGATTAACTGTAATCCAGAAACAGTTTCTACAGACTTTGATACGGCAGATAAATTATATTTCGAACCAGTTTTCTGGGAGCACATATACGATATTATTAAGCACGAAAAGCCAGAAGGAGTTATCGTACAGTTAGGAGGTCAAACTGCATTAAAATTAGCAGAGAAACTTACGAAGTATGGAATCAAAATATTAGGAACTAGTTTTGAAGCTTTAGATTTAGCAGAAGATAGAGGAAGTTTCTCAGAGTTATTAAAAGATAATAAAATTCCTTATCCAGAATTTGGTGTAGCTGAAACAGCTGATGAAGCTTTAGCTTTGGCTGATGAATTAGATTTCCCAATTTTAGTTCGCCCATCTTATGTATTAGGAGGACAAGGAATGAAGATTGTAATTAATAAAGAGGAGTTATTAGAGCACGTAGTAGATTTATTACGTAAAATTCCTAATAATAAATTATTGTTAGATCATTATTTAGAAGGAGCAATAGAAGCAGAGGCAGATGCTATTTGTGATGGAGAAAATGTATATATCATAGGAATCATGGAGCATATTGAGCCTTGTGGAGTGCACTCTGGAGATTCTAACGCAACCTTACCAGCGTTTAACTTAGGAGAGTTAGTGTTAGAGCAAATTAGAGAGTATACCAAAACAATCGCTTTAGCTTTAAAAACAAAAGGACTAATCAATATTCAGTTTGCAATTAAAGACGATAAAGTATACATCATTGAGGCAAACCCAAGAGCATCTCGTACGGTACCATTTATAGCGAAAGCTTATAAAGAGCCTTATGTAAACTATGCAACAAAAGTGATGTTAGGAGAGAAGAAGGTAACTGATTTTAAATTCAATCCACAACTAGAAGGATTTGCAATTAAACAACCAGTATTCTCGTTTAACAAATTCCCGAATGTAAATAAGAAGTTAGGACCAGAAATGAAGTCTACAGGAGAAAGTATTTTATTCATAGATTCATTAAGAGATGATACTTTCTATGATTTATATTCAAGACGTAAAATGTATTTAAGTAAATAGACTATACAAATACAATATATTAAAAAGAGGTGATTTTTATAATGAAAATCACCTCTTTTTCATTATAATTAATTGAAAAAATATGTTTAGGCTTTCATATAAAAAAGTAAAGCTTGTATACTATTTTTGAATAGAAACTGTTTTAAGTATGATCAAACTTTTAAAATACAGAAATGAAAATACGACAGTTTCTAAATATACCTTTCCAGTTTTTTAATACTAATAAAGAAAAGTGGTTTTATGTATCAAGTAGCTCTATATTTTTAATGCTTTTTGTGTTGATTTATCAACCTTTTGGAATTTATGAAGTATTGAAAAATAGTCGTTATAATATTGTAGAGCTTTTGTTGTTGTTGTTATTCTTTTCATGTGTTATATTTTTAGTTTTAGCATTCAGTCAATTTGTTTTACGAAAACAGTTTTTGGTTAAAAATTATACTATCAAATATTTCTTGAAGTGGTTTTTTATTGATGTATTATTAATAGTGTGTGTTACTACAATTATTGATTATTTTATTTTCGAAGAAGATGTTATTACTATTGATAATATTATGAGAGAAATGTTTTTTTACTCGTTTTTAACATATTTTAGTTTATGTATAGTGCTATTGTATCCTGTAATGGGAATACTAGTATACACGTATTTAAAGCAGTTGTTAAGTGATAAGGTTACTTTAGAAAAAGATTTGACAGTTATTAAGGAACACTATAAAATAGCTTCTGGAAATGAAGACTTAATAAAGGTATTAGATGAAAATGATGTTTGTAAATTAACAGTAGCCATTAATACTATTTATGCAATAGAATCTCAAAACCAATATATTTTAATAAAGTATTTGAAAAATGGAAGATTGATAGAACAAAGTGTAAGAACACGTTTTTCTAAAGTTTTAAATGAATTAAAAGATTTTCCATCTCTAATAAAGTGTCATCGATCTTACGCGGTAAATTTGATGAATATAGAAAGTTTAAAATACTTAAATCAAAAACCAAATTTGATATTGGGGAGTCCAGAAATGATTAAAATACCAGTTTCAAAAACTTATTTAAAGGATATAAAAACAAAAATTTCATTGTATTAAAAAGAGGTTTAGTAATTCTAGTATTCTTAAAGAAAAGTTAATCTAAATCTTTTCACTCCTAAAACCAGTATTTCGCTCCAAAGCCAGTTATACGGGCAAATACAAACAATTTCTTCTCGTTATGTTTGATGATTTTAAACCAATAAAAACATTTAAACTTTTATGAAGAAATTCATTTTTTGTGTAATATTTTTTACATCTTTTTTAAGCTTTGCTCAAGAAAAAATAACAATCAGCGGAACGTTAAAATCTGAAACAAACGGAGAAACATTAACAGGAGCTACTGTTCTTTTAAAAGGAACCAATTTAGGGGTTTCAGCAAACGAATATGGTTTTTATTCGTTAACGGTTCCCAAAGGAAATTATACTTTGATAATTTCTTATTTAGGATTTACGACGGTTGAAAAAGAAGTATCACTAAATAGTAATTTAAAACTCAATTTTGAATTACAAGAAGATACTTCACAGTTAGACGAGGTTGTGATTAATTCGGAAGGGTTAAAGAAAACGAATATACGAACACCTCAAATGAGCGTTACAAAATTATCTACTAAAACAATTAAGCAGATCCCCGCTGTAATGGGAGAAGTAGATATTATTAAATCAATTCAGCTTTTACCAGGAGTAACAAATTCAGGAGAAGGAGCTTCAGGATTTAATGTGCGTGGTGGTGCAGAAGACCAAAATTTAGTGCTGTTAGATGAAGCAATTATTTACAATTCATCGCATTTATTTGGATTCTTTTCGGTGTTTAATAGTGATGCTATTAAGGATATAAAACTATACAAAGGTGGGATTCCAGCGCAGTTTGGAGGCCGTGTTTCTTCAGTGTTAGATATCCGTCAAAAAGAAGGGAATAGCAAGCGATTTGCGCTTACAGGAGGTATTGGAGCAATATCGAGTAGGTTAACAGCAGAGGGTCCTACATTTAAAGATAAAGGTTCGTTTTTGTTATCAGGTAGAGCATCATACGCACATTTATTTTTAAAACTGGCAAATAATAGTAATAGTGCTAGTTTTTACGATCTTAATTTTAAAACAAACTATAAGATTGATAGCAAGAATAGAATGTTTTTGTCAGGATATTTAGGGCAAGACGATTTTAGTTTAGCTAAGAGGTTTTCTAATTCATATGGAAACATTTCAGGAAACTTACGATGGAACCATATTTTTAATGATAAGTTATTTTCAAATTTATCAGTAATCTACAGTAGATATAATTATGCTTTGAAGCTTGATATGCAAGGCTTAGATTGGAAGTCGAATATTAATAACTATAATTTGAAATACGATGTTGGCTATTATGCGAGTGATAAAATGAAGTTCAATTTTGGGCTTAGCGGAATTTATTACCAATTTAATCCCGGAGAGTTAAATCCATTAAACGAAGCTTCTGGTATAAATTCTAGAAAATTAGATGATAAAAGTGCTTTTGAAGGCGGGGTTTATGCAAGTTTAGAGCATAAAATTACAGATAAGTTAACCACTATGTATGGATTACGTTATAGTACTTTTTATCGTTTAGGAGCCCAAACATTAAATGAGTATCAAAATGATTTGCCAGTAGTGTATAATTCAGAATTAGGTATTTATGAGCGAGCAGAAGCTATTGGAGAAATTAATTATTCAAGTGGAAAAACAATAGCCTCATTTGGTAATTTTGAACCAAGATTTGCCTTATCGTATCAACTAAATAATAAATCTTCGTTAAAAGCAAGTTATAACCGTACAGCACAATATTTACATTTAATATCCAATACAACTTCGGCAACACCTTTAGATGTATGGGCGCCAAGTGGTAAATTTTTAAAACCACAGTTAGCAGATCAATATGCTTTGGGGTATTTCAGGAATTTTAAAAATAATATGTACTCTATAGAAACAGAGGTGTATTATAAAACAGTAAATAACCGAGTAGATTATATCGATGGAGCAGATTTAATAGCGCAAAACAATATAGAACGTGAGATTTTAATTGGTGAAATGCGTTCTTACGGATTAGAAATGTTATTGAGAAAAAACCAAGGGAATTTTACAGGATGGCTATCATATACCTTGTCAAAAGCACAGCAAAGAGCACCTGGGAATGCTTCTGGTGGATTAGGAATTAATAATGGTAACTGGTATAACACAGCTTATGATAGAACTCATGATGTTTCGTTTACAGGAAACTATAAATTGAATGAAAAATGGAGCTTTGGATCTAATTTTATTTTTCAAACGGGTAGACCAGTAACATATCCTAATGGTCAATTTAATTATCAAGGATTATCCATACCTACGTATAGCGAAAGAAATGCAAGTAGATTACCTGCTTATCATCGATTAGATGTTTCTGCAACATTAACTCCAAGAAAAAACAAGAATAGGAAATGGAAAGGAGAATGGGTATTTAGTATTTATAATATTTATAATCGTAATAATGCGGCTTCCATAAGTTTTGGACAAAATGCTACAACAGGAGCTAATGAAGCTACGCAGACTACCATTTTTGGTATTATTCCTTCAGTGAGTTATAATTTTAAATTTTAAGAAAATGAAAAAGTTAATTATAAAATCAGTTGTAATCATTCTTATTATTAATTTGTTTTATGCTTGTACAGAAGTAGTAAATGTTAGTGTTCCAAATGGAGGAGAACGTTTGGTAATAGAAGCTTCTATTTTATGGGAAAAAGGAACATCGGGAGTAAATCAGACTATTAAATTGAGTACATCAACTGAATATTTTTCAAACGAACCCAATAAGCCAGTTTTAAATGCTCAAGTTCAAGTAACGAATACTAATACTGGAGAGGTCTTTACATTTACAAATCAAAATAATGGAAATTATACCATAGGAACATTTAATCCAGTATTGAATGACGAATACGAATTAGAAGTACTTTACGACGGAAAAACTTATAGAGCCACAGAAACATTAATTTCAGTTGTAGGTATTAAGAATATAGAACAAGAAGCAGTTCCATCGATAGGAGGAGATGATGAAATTAAATTAAAAGTATATTTTGATGATCCTAAAGATATCGCTAACTATTATCTTGGAGTATTTCAAGCATCAAATTTAGCAATTCCTGATTTAGAAACTTTAAAAGATGAATTTACAGATGGTAATCAGAATTTTATCGAATATGAAGATGAGGATTTAGTTAAAGGAGGAACAGTTACTTTAAGTCTTCAAGGAATTTCAAGACGATATTATAACTACATAGATTTATTAATAGAACAACTTGGGCAAGGAGGACCATTTCAAACCACACCAGCTCGCGTAAAAGGGAATTGTATTAATATAAATGATAGTAATGAAGAGGTGTTTGGATATTTCAGATTGAGTGAAACAGTCAATGATGTCTACACAATTAATTAAAAAATGATAAAATAAACCCGAAGATTAAGTTCTTCGGGTTTTTTGTAGATAAAAAATGATGGTTCATCTATTGAAAAATTAAGCCAGTATAATTTTTTTCATTATGCTGTATAGTAATTATAGGTTTGAGGCTTAATTTTTAAGTAGCCATCAATGAGAAAAGTAATAAACGCTGTGTTTTTTCTAAGTGTAATAGGATCTTGTTATAGTTAGCAGCAACCAGATTTATTTAGTATTGAGCATAAATACTCGCCAAGTAGTAAAGATTTCGATTTTAATAGTACAGAAATTCGTGCTAATATTCCAGTAAAAGTAGGAAAGGGATTTATAACCAATTCTATTGGACTTGATTATTCAGTACTGAATTATAATAAGAGTTATCCATTTGATACAAAAGAGATAGAAACTTTTTATAATCTATCATATGCATTGTCTTATAGTTACCCATTGAAAAAACAATGGCTTTTAACAGCAAGAGTAAATCCAACTATTTCTTCAAATCTTAAAGGAAGTTTAAGTTCAGAAGATTTATTACTAAATGGAGCTTTATTAGCAACAAAACGATGGGGGAATTTTAAGAAAGGAAGTGTTATGATTTTTGGGGTGGCCTATGCTACTTTATCAGGAAAACCGGGTGTGATTCCATTTATAAGTTTTAGACAAATATTAAATGAAAGATTTTCATATGGAATTGGTTTTCCTAGTACTTTTTTCAATTATAATTTAAATAAGAAAAATAGTTTTAGGATAGAAGCAAGACAGCAAGGTTTTTATTCGAATTTATCGGGAAGTAACAGTCCAATTTTTAATGGAGAAGAAGCTCAAAAAATTCAGTTTAGAAATTTCTTAGCAAATATTAGTTATAGCTATAAGTTTGCAAAAGGATGGAGAGCTACTGCTAATGCAGGTTATTCGTTTAGTAATACGTATTCTTTATTAGATGTAGACAAAGATGAATTATACGATTTTGATATAGATAACAGACCTTTCTTTTCAATAGGAGTTGCCTATGATTTATCAGAGTTGATAAAAAAGAGACGAAGTAAAAATAAATAGGTTAAATTTATCTAGATAATTTTTAAAAGAAATGGATAAAGCAAACAAACGCTTATTAATACATAGTTCTATATGGCTAACATTTATTTTGTTTGTAGGAACTCAACTTTATTTAGATAAAGGAAAAGTTCCATTGCCGTTTTTTGTAAGAATATCTTTAGGTGTTGTATTCTTTTATATCAATTATTTAGTTCTAGTTCCAAAGTTATTATTTAAAAAGAAGGTTTTCTTATATGCAATTACAGTATTGTTAGTAGTTTACCTAGGAGCTTTCATATATAGGTCTTTTAATTTTTCAAGTTATTTTGAATCATTACCGCAGAATATAAATTTAGAGGCTTATAAGAATTTTTCTATTAAGAGTTTTGCAATAAGTGTAATGTTTAATATTATTCTGGTAATTCTTGGAGCAGTAATTAAAACATATTTGGCTTGGACTAAAAATGAAACAGATAAAAAAGATATAGAGAGTCAGAAAAGAATAACTGAGTTAGAGGTTTTAAAATCTCAAATAAATCCACATTTTTTATTTAATTCATTAAATAGTATTTATTCCTTAACAGTAAAAAAAGCAGACGAAGCTCCTGAAGCAGTTATTATGTTATCAGAGTTAATGCGATATATGTTGTATCAGGCAAATGATGATTTTGTATTGTTAGAAAAGGAAATTAGCTACATAGAAAATTATGTTAACCTACAAAAGTTACGATTAATAGATAAAGAGGGAATTTCTTTAAATGTTTCAGGAGAAATTACCAATCAAAAAATACCACCATTATTGTTAATTTCATTTATTGAAAATGCTTTTAAGTACGGTATTGACCCAATAAAAAACTCAAAAATAATTGTAACTATTGATATAGATGATACTCTCTTTAAATTTGAGTGTGTAAACGTAAAGAATAGAAAACAAATAGATGATATAAATTCAGGTATAGGTTTAAAGAATACAAAAGAACGTTTAAAATTGTTGTATCCAAATAAGCATAAATTAGAAATTTCAGATAAGGATAATTTATACAAGGTAAGTTTGCAATTACGTATAGGTTAATAAAGAAAAATTTAAAGTTTGTGTAAAACTTAAAAGAAGTAAAATAGATGAGATGTATTATAGTTGATGACGAACCTTTAGCAGTAGATATTATTGAAACCTATGTTCAACGTGTTGGAAATATTGAAATTGTAGCTAAAACCAATAATTCTTTAGAGGCTTTATCTTTACTGCAAAAACACGATTTAGATTTGGTTTTTTTAGATATTGAAATGCCAAATTTAACAGGTTTAGAATTAGTGAAATCTATATCTAATTTGCCTCAGTTTATTTTTACTACAGCCTATCCTCAGTATGCTTTAGATGGTTTTGAATTGAATGCTACCGATTATTTAGTAAAACCAATACCGTTTCCAAGATTTATAAAAGCTATAACAAAGGCAAGAGAGCTTTATGAGTTAAAGCAAAGAAAAGATATTACGAATGAAACTCAAAACGATTTCATTTTTGTAAAATCTGAATATGAAAATGTAAAAATAGAAACTAAAAATATTATTTATATTGAGGGTTTAAAAGACTATATAAAGATAAAAACAATCGATTCAAGCTCATCCATACTTACCTTAATGAGTTTTAAAGCTATTTTAGAAAAACTATCTTCAGTAAAATTTTTTCGAATTCACCGTTCATATATTGTAAATATAGATTACGTGTCTTCACATCAAAAAAACAAACTTATTGTAAATAATGAGCGTCTACCAATAGGTGAAACATACAAGGCTGCTATTTTAAAAAGATTAGGAGTTTAAAACCAGTTTGTCTATACATTTTAAGAGTTGGTATAACAGATTCTTCTTTATTTATGCCTCTAAAATACTTTTGCTTGATAATTATGATAAATAACGAACAAGATGAAAGTATTAAAGAAAATAACGATTGTAATTGTATTGATGATTTCAACTATAGGTTTTAGTCAGTCGAAATTGGAAAAGTTTAAAGCAATTCCAGCAGAAGAAATGGCTAAAAAGAAAACAGATTTAATGAAGGATAAGTTAAGTCTGTCTGAAGAACAAACAAAAGAAATTTTTAGAATCAATTTAGATGCTTTTAAAGCAAGGAAGAAAGTTATAGAGAATTCATCAATGTTTAGTATTCGAAATAAAATGAAAGCAGTAGGGAAGGAAGAGTATTTAAAGTTAGAGGAAGTTTTATCAGGAATTCAATTAAAAAAATATAATTCAAAAATTAAAAAAGAATTGAAAGAAGCAATGAGTAATTGGATGGAGCAATGGAATAAAGAGTAGTATTTTTAAAGTTAACAATTTTAACAGAAAGTTAACTAGTTGCATATGCAACTAAATTAATCTTTTAATTTAACTTTGCGTCTAATAAAGGAACGGGAATATGGATTTAGAGAAAACACTAGCGCCTTGGTTAGGAAAGACAATGAAAATGATAGATAATCATATTCAAGATATGTTTTATGAAAGGAAAATAAATTTAACCAAAATACAATGGGTTCTTTTAAAAAAGTTAGAAGAAAAGAATGGAGTGCCACAACAGGAGCTAGCTTTTTTAACAGGTAGAGACAAGACCTCTTTGACTAGGCTGATAAATACTATGGAAAAGAAAAGTTTGGTAGCGAGAATCCCATCGAAATCGGATAGAAGAATAAATCATATTCATTTAACAAAAAAAGGTGAGCAGTTACTTAAAGAAACAATACCAATAATGGAAGACTTTGTAACATCCTTGCAAGAAAATATTTCAAAAAAAGAAATAACAGATACAATTAATGTAATAAAGAAAGTACAAGAAAATTTAATACAAATATCAGCTAAAAGTTGTAGTGACAACTAAAATATAAAACATGAGGAAAGTAATTATTGTAGTGGCAGGAATAGTGGTGTTAGGATTAGCATTTTTAATATCAAACTATTTAAAAAACAGTAAAAAAGTACCAGAACAAAAAGTAACAAAAGTAGAAAAAACTGTTTTTGTAAAAGAGGTAAAAAATGGAGATGTAGCGATTGATATTTCAGCAAATGGAAATTTAGTAGCTAAAAATAAAGTAGATATTTACTCTGAAGTACAAGGAGTTTTACAAACTACTGGAAAAGATTTTAGAGTAGGAGTATCTTATAAAAAAGGACAAACACTTTTAAAAATTAATAATCAAGAGTTTTATGCATCTATTCAATCTCAAAGAAGTTCGTTGCAAAATTTAATAGCTTCAATAATGCCAGACATGCGTTTAGACTACCCAGACTCATTTGAAAGCTGGAATACTTACTTGAAAAACTTTGATATTAATAAAACAGTACAACCACTTCCAATACCAAAGTCAGATAAAGAGAAGTATTTTATAACAGGAAGAAATATTTATACCACATTTTATACTATCAAAAATCTAGAAGCAAGATTAGGAAAGTACAACATTAGAGCTCCTTTTAATGGAGTTTTAACAGAGGCTTTGGTAACCAACGGAACTTTGGTAAGATCAGGACAAAAAATGGGAGAGTTCATTGATAATTCTGTATTTGAATTAGCATTATCGGTAAATGGAGGATTGGTAGATGTTTTAGAAGTAGGTAAGCTAGTAGCGTTACATAACTTAGAAAAAACAAAGGTTTGGAAAGGAAAAGTTTCTAGAATTAATGGAAAAATAGATCAAGCTTCACAAACAGTTCAAGTATTTATAGAAGTAAAAGGAAAGGATTTAAGAGAAGGAATGTACTTAGAAGCAAATGTACCTGTTAAATCAGAAAAAGAAGCGATAGAGATAAATAGAAAATTGTTAGTTGAAAATAAAGCAGTGTATGTGGTAAGGAATAATGTTTTAGACTTAATTGAAATTAACCCAGTTCACTTTAATGAAAATACAGTAGTGATAAAAGGGTTAGCAAATGGAGAAGAATTAGTGAATAAACCAGTTGCAGGGGCTTATGCAGGAATGCCAGTCAAAATATTTTCAGAAAATAAAAGCACAGCAAAAAAATAAGATATGAAAAAAGTAATAGCATATTTTATAAAATATCCCGTAGCAGTAAACATTATTATTATAGCTTTTGTGATATTAGGATTTTTTGGGTATTCAACACTAAAATCATCCTTCTTTCCATTGACAAATGCAAAATTTATTAATATTAATGTTGCATATCCAGGGGCTTCACCTCAAGAAATTGAAGAAGGAGTTGTTTTAAAAATAGAAGATAATTTAAAAGGATTAGTAGGAGTAGATAGAGTAACATCGACATCCTCAGAAAATGCAGCAACTATTTCAGTAGAAACTTTAAAAGGTTATGATATAAATGTAGTTTTAGCAGATGTTAAAAATGCAGTAGATAAAGTTCCAAACTTTCCAACAGGAATGGAACCAGCAGTGGTTGCTAAAATAGAGAACATAGCAGAAACCATAAGTTTTGTAGTTACCGGAGATGATATTTCGCTAAAATCATTAAAAAATATAGCCAGAGAAATAGAAAACGACATCAGAAGAATAGATGGAATTTCACAAATTTCAATTTCAGGATATCCAGAAGAAGAAATAGAAATAGCCGTAAGAGAAAATGATTTATTAGCATATGAATTAACATTTAATCAAGTAGCAAATGCAGTTTCTACAGCAAATATTTTAACAACAGGAGGATCTGTTAAAACAGATGCAGAAGAGTATTTAATACGTGCTAATAATAGGTCATACTACGGAGATGAACTAGATAATTTAGTAGTAAAAGCAGATGCTTCAGGAAGAATAATTAGATTAAAAGATGTTGCAACAGTAAGAGATATTTGGAATGAAACACCTAATAGAAATTTTTATAATGGAAATTTAGCTGTAAGAATGCAGGTGAGTAATACAAATAGTGAAGATTTACTTACGTCAGCAGAAAAAATAAACGAATACATTGAAAAGTTTAATGCAGAACATGATAATGTAAAAATAGAGGTAACAAGAGACTCTTCAATAACACTAAACCAGCGTACTGAATTATTATTCAAAAATGCATGGCAAGGAATGTTATTGGTAATGCTATTTTTATCATTATTTCTACGTCCTCGATTAGCTTTTTGGGTGGCAGCTGGATTGCCAGTAGCATTCTTCGGAATGTTTATGTTGGCAGGATATTTTAATATTACAATAAATGTATTATCACTATTTGGAATGATCATCGTAATTGGTATTCTGGTAGATGATGGAATTGTAATATCAGAAAATATTTACCATCATTATGAGAAAGGGAAAAATCCAATTAGAGCAGCAATAGATGGTACAATGGAAGTAGTGCCGCCAATTATATCAGCCATAAGTACTACCGTTTTAGCATTCTCATTATTTTTCTTTTTAGATGGAAATATAGGGGAGTTCTTTGGAGAAGTAGCAACAGTGGTAGCATTAACATTAATTCTTTCATTAGTAGAAGCGTTAATTATTTTACCAGCTCACGTAGCGCATTCAAAAGCACTAGATAGAAATCAAAAGTTATACAAATTTAATAAATACGCAGAAGAGTTAATGGATTTTATGCGTGATAAATTATATGCTCCTGCATTAAAATTTGTATTAGAAAATAAGTTTTTTGGTATAATAATCCCAATATCATTATTAGTATTAACAAAAGGAGCTTTTGAAGGAGGAATTATTAAAGGAACTTTTTTTCCATCTATAGCAAGTGATAGAGTTTCAGTTAACTTAACAATGCCACAAGGAACCAATGAGAAAATTACAGATAGTATCATATCGGTAATAGAAGCAAAAACTTGGGAGGTAGAAAAAGAATTTACTAAAAAGTACGGAGTAGAAGGTGAACCAGTAGTAGAAAATATTTTAAAACAAATAGGACCAGGTTCAGCTAAAGCATCTTTACGAATTAATTTATTGCCTGGAGAAACACGTTCTTTTAGTTCAAGAGAAATTACCAATGCAATTAGAGAAAGAGTAGGAGAAGTATATGGAGTAGAGACGCTAACCTTTGGTTCGGGAGGTAATTTTGGAGGAAGTCCAGTATCAGTTTCTTTATTAAGTAATAATATAACTGAGCTAAAAGCGGCTAAGACAGAGTTAAAAGAAGAGTTAAAAAAGAATCAAGATTTAAAAGATGTTACCGATAACGATCCGCAAGGGATTAAAGAAATTAAAATTCAATTAAAAGAGAATGCTTATTTATTAGGATTGAATTTGAACGAGGTAATGTCGCAAATAAGAAGTGGTTTTTTTGGTAGACAAGCACAGCGTTTTCAAAGAGGACAAGACGAAATAAAAGTGTGGGTTAGATATAATAAAGAAGAGCGATCGTCAATTAAAAATTTAGATGACATGCGAATCGTAACTCCTACAGGAAGTAGAATTCCACTTTCAGAAATAGCAAGTTATCAAATTGAAAGAGGTGAAATATCAATTAGTCACTTAGATGGACAAAGAGAAATAAAGGTAGAAGCAGATTTAAAAACCACTCAAGGAAGTGCTACAGATATCCTTACAGATATTCAAGAGAGAATAATGCCAGAGATTTCGGCAAAGTATCCATCAGTGACTGCTTTATATGAAGGACAAAATAGAGAAGCTTCAAAAGTATCTAGTTCAGCAAAAATAGTAGGGCCAGTAATTTTATTGTTAATCTATATTGTTATTGTATTTACGTTTAGATCATATGGGCAACCATTTATGCTATTAATTATGGTGCCATTTAGTTTAATAGGAGTTGCTTGGGGTCACTGGATTCATGGGTTTGCTGTAAATATTTTATCACTTTTGGGAATTATTGCTTTAATAGGAATTATGGTTAATGATGGACTTGTCCTCATTAGCAAATTCAATAGTTATCTAAAAGAAGGAATGGAATATGAAGATGCTTTGTTTGCAGCAGGTAAATCAAGATTTAGAGCAATATTTTTAACAACAATAACTACAGTAGCTGGATTAGCACCTTTAATTTTTGAAACAAGTAGGCAAGCTCAGTTCCTAATTCCAATGGCAATATCTATTGCTTATGGAATTGTGATAGCGACATTTTTAACACTTTTAACGCTACCAATATTATTGTCTATATCTAATTACTCAAAAGTATATACCAAGTGGTTATGGACAGGAAAAAAGCCAAAAAGAGAAGAAGTAGAAAGGGCTATTAAAGAATTAGAAGCAGAAAACGAAGAATTAGAAGAGTAAAAGAAAACAAGAATGAAAAAAATACATTTAATCATAGGGTGTTTATTCACTAGTATTTCTTTTTACGGACAAGAAGTATTAAGTAAGGAGAAGGCAGTAGAAATAACACTAGCGAATAATTACGATATTAGAGTAACAAAGAATAATTTAGAAACTGCTAAAAACAATAAAAGTATTTATAACAGTGGATACCTACCAACTGTTACTGGAAATGCCGGAGCTAATTATAGTAACAATAATTCTGAGCTTACGTTTCAAAATATACCGCCAGCAAATGTTAAAGGCATTATATCAAAGTCATACAATGCGTCAGTAGGGTTAAATTATACTATTTTCAATGGGTTTAATAGGCAAAATACTTTTAAACGATTAAAAGAAAATTATAATTTAACAGAGTTGCAAGCAAGACAAGTAATGGAAAATACGTTAACCACATTGTTTTTAGCGTATTATGAAGTAGGAAGATTAACAGAAAATGAAAAGACCCAAAAAGAAACATTAGAAATTTCAAAGAAGAGGTTAGAAAGAGCTAAATATAATTTTGATTATGGTCAGAATACTAAGTTAGAAGTATTGAATGCAGAAGTAGATGTTAATAATGATAGTATTACATATATAGATTTAAAACGTCAATTATCGAACGCAAAAAGAGATTTAAACGTGGTGTTGGGTAGAAGTGTAAATACTCCAGTAAAAGTAGATACCAATGTAACCTACGCAATTGATTTAAATTTGATAGATGTTTTACAAAAGGCTAAAACAAATAACGCAACTATATTACAGGCAAAAAAGAACATTGATTTAAGGCACTTAGATGTAAAAATTAATAGAGCAGGATGGATGCCCAACGTGAGTTTAACAAGTTCTTATGCTTGGAATAAAAATGATAATGGACTTGGAGGTAATCCAAATAATCCAATAACTAATACACAAACGGGGTTAAATGCTGGTTTAAGTTTGTCTTGGAATATTTTTGATGGAGGAAGAACTAAAACTAATGTTGCGAATGCAAAAATAGCTTTAGAAACACAAGAAATTCAAAAACAACAACAAGAGGAACAATTAGAGAGAGATGTGAATAATGCTTGGGAGACTTATCAAAATGCATTGTTTTCGTTACAAGCCCAAGAAAAAAATGTAACAACGAATAAACATAATTTTGAACGAACTAATGAGCGATACAAATTAGGACAAATTACCTCAATAGATTTCCGCCAAGCTCAAATTAATTTAATTAATGCAGAGTTAAGTGTAAGTAGGGCAAAATATACTGCTAAAAATGCAGAACTGCAGTTGTTGCAGTTAGCAGGAATGTTATTAGATAACAAGAATTTTTAAATTTATCTACAGATAAAAAAAAACCGAAGCTTTAAGCTTCGGTTTTTTTATAATTCTATTTTGATATTATATTTTTCTAAATCTTTTGCGTGCTCTTGTACCGAGAAGTTTTCACTATCAAATTCTTCGAGTCTATTTTTTCTAGTTTCATTTCTATGAATAGCCTCTAAAAATCTACGCATTTCATTATCGTTACTAATTATAATACCAGGTACTTTAGAGTTGCTTCCTTGCTCATTTTTAGCAACCATAGTAAAATAAGAAGAATTACAGTGTTTTACATTACCTGTTTGGATGTTTTGAGATTCTACACGAATTCCAACTACCATAGAGGTGTTTCCAACATAATTAATAGAAGCTCTCATGGTAACTAACTCGCCAACCTCAATAGGATTAATAAAATTAACTGTATCTACAGAGGCAGTCACACAATAAGTTCCAGAATGTTTTGAAGCACAAGCAAAGGCAATTTGATCCATTAGGTTCAAGATGTAACCACCATGAATTTTACCACTAAAATTTGCATGTGAAGGAAGCATTAGCTCAGAAATCGTAATGCAAGTATCTTCTATTTTTTTATAATTATTGTTCATTTTCTTTAGTAACTCCTCTAAAATGTGGAGAAGCTTCTTCTTCCACTTTAGTAATAAAATATTTAGTATCTCCTAACCAAAAGAAAGTTCCAAAACGTTCTTTATAAGTAACTTTTACATATCTACCTTGGTATTTTTTTAAATTATCAATAACAGCAGTTTCTTTATCTTCTACTGAAAAAGAGAATATTTGAGCACCAGAAATTCCTTGACTAATTTCTCCTTCCCAAGTTTTAACAAATACGCCTTTGTGACTAATTTTAATTAGTTCTCCAGATCGAACCCCTTCACTATAAGGAACGTAGTAGATAAATGCGTAGTAAATACCTGCAATTAATAAAATAACACCAATAATAAGGGCTAAAATCTTTTTCATTCTTTAAAAATTAAAAACCAATTAGGTTTTGTTACAACAAAAGTAATATTAAAATTTTAGACTTAAAAAATCAAAGGAAAGTAGTAAGTTTGTGTATCTACAAAAAGAAATAGAAATGAATTATATTTTATTTGATGGCGATGTGCGTACAGCATTATTACCATTTACATATACAAAACCAGTAGCCGATTTAAGAGTAGGTATTTTAACAATTAGAGAAAAGTGGGAGAAGTTCCTTGGTTTAACAACTACTACAATTACTGAAGAATATTTAGAAGAAAAATATCCAATGGTTGAGATGGAAGAGAATGTGTTGTTAAATGCGTCTTTTTTACCAAACAAATCATTGGTTGAGGTTGTAAAAGGGTTAAAAGAGAATCAAGCGGTTTTTAGAGGAGATGATGTTATTGCTTTTTATACAGCAGATACACAAGAAGAAGTAGATTTTTCTAAGTATGAACAAATAGAGTTTGAAGATGATATTATACAAATAAAAAATACGTGGGATATTTTTTCTTTAAATGATGCAGCAATTCGTGCCGATTTCGATTTAATTACAGAAGGAAGACAATCAGAACCTATCCCAGAAACGGTTAATTGCATTAATAGAGCTGATATCTTTGTAGAGAAAGGGGCTAAGTTAACTTATGCAGTTTTAAATGCTTCTACAGGGCCAATTTATATTGGTAAGGATGCAGAAGTAATGGAAGGAGTTGTAGTAAGAGGAGCTTTGGCTATGTGTGAAAAGTCAGTTTTAAAATTAGGAGCAAAGATTTATGGAGCTACTACATTAGGGCCTTATTGTAAAGTAGGAGGAGAGGTGAATAATTCTGTTTTAATGGGGTATTCGAATAAAGGACATGATGGATTCTTAGGAAATTCGGTTTTAGGAGAATGGTGTAATTTAGGAGCAGATACTAACAATTCAAACCTTAAAAATAATTATGCTGAGGTAAAATTATGGAACTATGAAACAGGTAGGTTTGCAAAAACAGGATTACAATTTTGTGGTTTAATGATGGGAGATCATTCTAAATGTGGAATAAATACAATGTTTAATACGGGAACTGTTATAGGAGTTTCAGCAAACATTTTTGGAAGTGGGTTTCCAAGAAATTTTGTGCCATCATTTAGTTGGGGAGGAGCTTCTGGATTTACAGAGTATAAAACAAATAAAGTATTTGAAGTAGCAGATGTGGTAATGAAAAGACGTAATATAGAATTTGATGATAAAGAGAAAAAAATTCTTGAACATGTTTTTGATGAAACTAAAAAATATAGAAATTATTAAAAATATAAACCTCGCTATTAAGTGAGGTTTTTTATTAAAAACTTATTCTAAGAACTAAATTAGGAGTGGTTCCTAACGACAGTTTATCAATTTTACCTAGCTGATACACTACTTGATTATTACTATTAACTACAGGTACCGCAGTAAAAGTTCTCCTTAAAATATTTTTTTGATTGTATATGTTCAAAATAGAAAAGCCTAGTTTAGCTTTCCATCTATCAGAAAAATTAAAAGAATAAGTAACAGAAGCGTCTAATCGATGATATTTCGGTAAACGTTTAGCATTTATATTATCAGTATCTAGTACAATAGTTGGGGATCCGGTATTTGGATTAATTCGAAATTCACGAACATCTGTAAAAGGGTTTCCTGTTCTATGTTTCCAACCTAAAGAAAGTTCAAAGTCATTAAAAGTAAAAGCATGAGACCAAGAAAAGTAATTGGTAATATCATGGTTTGCTGGAAAGAATTTATTTTCAAGATCTATAAATTTAAACTTGTTTTTAGTGTACGAGTAATTAATCCATGTTCTATAATTTCCAATTTTTTTGTTGATAAGAAAATCAATACCAAAAATTTCACCTTTTCCATTAGAAAAATCTGTAGTTTGATCATTATACCCTCTGGTTTGTGAAGTCATCCCACTAATATATTTTAGGTATGGTTCGAAATCAATTTTCCACCCATTTTTATTAAAAACTGTACCAGCTGAAAATTGAAAACTCTTTTGAAGAGGTATGTTACTGTCATTAACTTGAGCCCAAACTTGATTTTCTAAATCGAAACCTAAGCTAGATGTCTGAAATTCGATTATTTGACTTAGCGGTTGATGTTTTTGTTCTAAAGAAGTTTTAAAACTAAATTCGTCATTAATTTTCTTTTCTATATATATTCTAGGTTCAACTACTGTTTTATTAATTTTATCAAAGTGATTTATTCTTATTCCTGAATTGATTCTCCAATTATCATTGTCGTATAAATATTCAGTGAAAAAAGAGTGTGTATTATTTGTTCCTGAATCTTCTTGTAAAGAGTATATAACATTATTTGAGTTAATACTAGCAATATATTTTAATTCATATGAAGTTTCATTTGAAAGAAAATCATAACCAAAAAGAAAATTTGTTTTAGAGTTAGCCTTATAATTCATGCTATAAGAAAAACCTAAATCTCTCACAGAATTGGTTTTTATTGAATTACGAACAAGATAGTTGTTAATATAATTGTAGTTACCTGTATAGTTTAACTTAAAGTTAGAGTAAAAAGTTTTGAAATCATGAGTTAAGTTATCTGATAATTTTTTATTCCAAAGAAAGCTTAGACCTCTATTGGTTATATTTAAATCATCTAGATAATTGTCTTGATATAATGGAATTTTAAAGTTATTTATTAATTTGTTTTTTGTGTATAGAAAATTGAATGATAAAGATTCATTTTCAGAAGGTTTAACAGCCAGTTTAGCCGTGAAATCTGCAAAATAAAATCGGTTATCTCTTTCGAAAGGAACACTTTTGTTAATTATTCTTCTCTCATGATTGGCATCAAACGTTTGAAATACTCGTTTAGATAATTTATCAAAAGTAAAGGTGTTTACTACATCCGTAAAAGAGCGTCTAAAAGAGGTTGTTAAAGCTACTTTTTTAGAAAGAGGGATTTTTAGAAAAGCATCAAAGTGAGTCATGTTAAATCCAAAACCACCAGTTACTCTTGAAGGAATATTTTCTTGAGTTTTAATATCTATAACTCCAGAAATTCTATTTCCGTAGCGAGCTTGCGTTCCGCTTTTAGATAAGGTTATTTTTTTGGTAGTATAAGGGTTAAAGGCAGAAAGTGTACCAAAAAAATGCCCTGAATAATACATTTTTATACCATCCCAAAAAATCAAGTTCTGATCGGGAGTTCCTCCTCTTATATAAATGCCTGATGCAGTTTCATTAGGACTTTGAACTCCTGGGATAATCTTTAGGCTTTCTAAAACATCAGGTTCTGTTAAACCTGGTAAAACGCCTAGTTGTTGAGGTAAAATTGAAATAGAACCGTTTTTATTTTTATTAATACCTAGAGTTACATAATTACTTATTTGAACCTCTTTTAATAAATTATAATTATTAAAGGTAGACTCTTTTAAAACGGATATATAGTAGTATCTGTCATCAACTCGATTAAATTTTAAGGAGACTTGATTTTCTATTTCGTTAAGTAATTCTTCTAATAGGCAGTTCTTTTTGTTAAAAGTAAAATATACTTCTTTGGTTATGTTTGGATCAAAAGAAAACTTCACCTTATAATTAGATTCTACTTGTTTTATAACATCTAATATAGGCGTGTCTAAAAAAGCAATGTCTATTTTTTCTTGAGAAAAAATAGACATTGTCAAGCACATCAAAAGTATACTTATTTTTTGCTTCATTAATTATATCTCAATACAATCGGACTATTTTTTGCTAATGTAAAAGAAATTTTCATTGGAGCAAAAACTGTTTTTAAAGCAACATTCATATTCTTGTGAGTAAATGTACCTGTAAAACGTTTGTTTAGATCAATTTTACTTGTGTCAAACTTAATTTTATATTGCTTTTCTAAAGCTGTAATTACTTGACTAATAGGTGTGTTATTGAAGCTGCTTTCACCATGTATCCATGAAGGAGAATCTTGGTCAAAATTCCAACTTTCACTATCATTATTAAATATTCTATGAGCCTTACCTTTAGTTAAGATAACCTCATTATTATTTTTTGGAGTAACCTTAACTTTTCCTTCAAAGCACTGAGTTTCAAAAAAGTTTTTTGAAGAGTTAACAGTAAACTTAGTTCCTAAAACAGTAACATTCCCCTCTGTTGTATTAACTGTAAAAGTTTTACCTTTTTCAACTTCAAAATAAGCTTCTCCTTCTAATGACAAGCTTCTATTAGTATTCCAATCTTTCTCAACATATTCTAGTTTAGAATTTGGAGAAAGGTGAACTTTAGAGTTGTCAGGTAACGAAATAGTAATTTGTTCCCCGAAACTAGTGGAAATACTATTAGTATTGTTTGCATTAAAATAAAAAAAGCTAACTATCAAAGCTATAGAGGCTACAGCACCATACAACCATGCTGGAGTTAATCTCCTTACTTTAGTAGTAGTTTCTTTCTTTTTCTCTAATGTTTCCCCTATTAGATTATTTAAAGCAGCAGCTTTATCGTAAGCTGGTGCTTTCAGTTGCTGTGAAGCATCATTTATAGCTTTAAAATGATGGTAATCTTCAGAGCTTTGAAATTGTTTTAGCTCCTCTGGAGTCAGTTCATTGGCTATCCAACGAGCTAAAAAAGTTTCATCTTTATATTCTTGTTCCATTTCCTGTGTATTCTTGCTATTTGTATTAGAACATTTAAAATATTATTTACCCTACTATAAATATAGTTTTTTAAACTTTACCAATTTGTTCTTTTAATGTCAGTAAAGCTTTGCTCATTCTTTTTTCAACCGCTTTTACAGAAATCCCTACTATTTCCGCTATTTCGGAGTACTTTTTTTTATCAATTCTACTTAGTAAAAAAACTTCCCGTTGTTTTTCTGGTAAGTTAGCAATTACTCTTTTTAGTTTTATATAAAATTCTTCTTCTTCTATAAGAAATTCAGGAGTCTCATTAGTTCTATCTGGAGCAATATTTTTCTTTTGGTGTTCTAGAACTACTTTTTTATGAGCAACTTCATTTAAAAACTTATTATTGGCAACAGTGTATAAAAAAGATTTAGCTTTTTCAAATACAACTTTTGCACAATTATCCCAGAGTTTTATATAGGCCTCTTGAACGATATCTTCTGCTTGCTGAGTATCTCCACATTTGTAATAAATGTAGTTTCGTAAAGATTGTGAATGTTGATTAAAAATTTTCTCGAAATTTTTCTGTTCACAAACTGATTTTAAGGGTGGATTATTCATTAGTCTATTCTAATTTTCCAAAAATATGAAAATGAAACTAAGAATTCTATAAAAAATTTAACATTAGTTTAATATTTTTTAAAAATAGGAAGTGTCATGTGTGATTTTTCATAATGAGGAGTTGCTTTGTATACGTATAATAACTGGGCATACGTGCTTTTAGCAAATTCTTCATCTGTTTTAATTTTTTTCTCAAATTTTTGTTTAAAATCAGGATTGTTTTTCAAATATTCAGCAGCAATATCTTCAAAAACATAAGAAGAAAAACCTTCTTTTTGTTGTAAAATAGTGTCGAAAAAATTCCAATTAAAGAAAGAATCAGTTGCTTCGGCTTCTAAAGTTTCAATTAAATAACGAATGCCTTTTTGCTTTGTAGGAATATATAAATCACCTTTTTTAAACATTACTGGTTTTAAAGTCTTTTTAGTTTGCGTGTTGTAATGTAAGTAATGCCCTTCGTATGGTTGTTTTCTAGATTCGAAATCAGTTATATGCTGTATTTCTACGATTAAAGTTGTATCGTTTTTAAAACGAGTAAACTCAATGTTGTTATTAGTTAATCGATCAATTATTTTATGCCAACCTTGTTGTAAAATATAGGCTTCGGGTATTTTAATTTCTTTAGTAGCAAGGAAATTATTGTAATAAGTAATGTTTTTAGTATAAGGTTTAGTTCTGTCGTAAAATAAACGTTTACCATTGGTAACTTCACTATCAATATAAGTTCCTTCGTACCCCATAAAGTTAAATTCACTAGGGTTTGTTTTATCTACCTTAAATGAAATTGGATATGTTTTTTGGGACATTACTTCTTCAAAAGCTTTATTTCGTAAATCTTTAATTTCTGAAGAATATTTTTCTGAAAAATCTAAACTAGAAAATAACAAGTCATAAGTTTGATTTACTCTAATTTTATATGGCTTAAGCATATGAGTTTCTACCATTAACCCGAGTGTGTTGAATAGGGTAGTGTAACCTGTAGAATACCTTGGAGAATCAAAAAACTGAGACCATCCTTTATCTGGAGTACTTCCCCAAACATTTACATAAGGTGTAATAGCAACTTCTTTTTGAGCTAAAGACTTTTCTACATATGGACGCATTTCATTTTCTAAAAAGTGTCCTAACTTACCCCCTAACTTGTTATGTTGTGTGAATAAGTGTGTAATAGCATATTGGTAGTCGGCTCCGTTACTTACATGATTGTCAATAAAAATGTCTGGATCAACTTTGTGAAAAATTTCAGCAAAAGCAGCAGCATTCTTGGTATCCTGTTTTATAAAATCACGATTTAAGTCATAATTACGAGCATTACCTCTAAAACCGTATTCTTTAGGACCGTTTTGATTTGCTCTTGTATGAGAATTTCTATTTAAAGCGCCTCCAATGTTATAAACAGGAATAACGCATATTAATGAGTTTGCATAAGCTTTTTTTAATGAATCGTTTTGAACAATATCACGTAAAAGTAGCATGGAAGCATCAATACCATCTGATTCTCCTGGATGAATTCCATTATTAATTAAAATTCTATTTTTTGAAGAATCTTTAATTTTAGTTAGGTCAGTTTTTCCATTAGCATTAAAAACAGCCAAATGTAAAGGGTTGCCAGAATCTGTTTCACCAATTTCAAATAGTGATATCTCATTATATGTATTGGCTAAATCTTCATAAAAAGAAATTACCTCTTTATATTCAGGGGTTTCTGTTCCGTTTGATTTTTCGAAAAGAGTTGTAAAATCGTTAGCTGTTTTTGTAGAATTTTGTTTGCAAGCTAGAAAGCTAAGCAGGAATATAAAGTATAATTTTTTCATTTTATTAAATTCTTACAGCATCTGGAACTAAACCAGTATAATCTCCATTATTTCTAATTACATCACGAACTATTGAAGATGAGATATAACTTTTTCCAGAAGATGTTAATAAGAATACAGTTTCAATTTCTGAAAGTTTTCGGTTGGTATGTGCAATTGCTTTTTCAAATTCAAAATCGGCAGGATTTCTCAAACCTCTAAGAATAAATTGAGCGTTCTGTTCTTTACAGAAATTTACAGTTAAACCACTGTAAGTAACTACTTTTATTTTAGGTTCGTGCTTAAAAGTTTCTTCAATAAAACGTTTACGTTCTTCTAAAGAAAACATATATTTTTTGTCGGAATTAATACCAATAGCAATTACTAATTCGTCAAATAAAGTAACACCACGTTCAATAATATCTAAATGACCTAGGGTAATAGGATCGAAAGATCCAGGAAATATTGCTTTTTTCATTGTGTTAATTGTTTAGTGCCATTTCAATAGCGTTTCCAAATAATTCAGTTAACGAAATACCTGCACAATTTGCTTGTTGTGGTAAAATACTTGCTTCAGTAATACCAGGTACAGTATTCATTTCTAAGAAATGAGGTTCGTTATTCACAAATATATATTCAGAACGAGAAAAACCACTCATATTTAAAATTTGGTATACACGTTTAGCAACTTCTGAAACTCTTTTTTCTTGTTCTTTAGTTAAACGAGCAGGTGTAATTTCTTGCGATTTCCCTTCGTATTTAGCTTCGTAATCAAAAAAGTCATTTTCAGAAACTATTTCAGTAATAGGTAATACTGTAACTTTTCCTTTATATTCAATAACACCAACAGAAACTTCAGTTCCATCAAGGAAGCTTTCTATTAATATTTCTGAATCTTCTTTGTATGCCTTTTCTAAAGCAGGAATTAATTCTTCTTCAGTATGTACTTTAGAAATACCAAAACTAGAACCAGCATTGTTTGGTTTTACAAAACAAGGTAAGCCTACTTTTTCAATAATTTGAGTTGTGCTTATTTCATCTCCTTGATTCAAATATACAGATGTAGCTGTTGGAATTCCATATTCTTTAACTACGCTTAAAGTGTCTCTTTTATTAAAAGTTAAAGCCATTTGGTAAAAAGGAGCAGAGGTGTGCTTTAATTCAATTAAATCAAAATAAGCCAAAATAATTCCGTTTTCACCCGGGGTTCCATGAATAGCATTGAAAACACAATCGAATGAAATTTTTTCATTGTTTATTACAGCTGAAAAATCGTGTTTATTAATAGGGTATTCAATATCGTTATCATCAACTAAAACCCATTTATCTTTTAAAATATGAACTTTATAAGGATTGTATTTTTCCTTGTTAAGATGCTTGTAAACTACGTTTCCACTTTTTATAGAAATTTCTACTTCAGAGGAATAACCTCCCATAATTACAGCTATATTTTTTTTCACTTTTTTGTATTTGAATTATTTTTTGATTGCTTATTTGTAAAATAGATTACAGCATAATTATACAAACTTACCAAAAAAACTCGTTTAAGAGTTAATGAATTAAAAATAGTAATATTTTTACTGTAAATTTGTGCCACTTTACAAAAAATCGATATGAGTAAATTTTCAGAAAATTTTAAAAATTTGTTTCAGTTTATAAAGAGCAAAAGTTTCTTTATACAAATAGGAATAGCTGTGGTTTCTATTTTAGTATTTGTTTTTGTGTTACAATGGTGGTTGGGAGTAACAACAAATCATAATCAGAAAATACAAGTACCTAACTTGCATAAAATGTCTTTAGACGCTGTTGAGAAAAAATTAGATGAACTTAATTTAGAGTTTATAGTAATAGACAGTGCTAGTTATAATCCAGACTACCCAAAAAAATCGGTTATAGAGCAAAATCCTGAAACTGGTGATTTTGTAAAAGAAAAACGTAAAATTTATTTGACGTTAAATCCATCAAAATATAGAGATGTTGAAATTCCAGATTTAAATGGAAGAACTCAAAGGCAAGCATCAACACATTTACGTTCTATAGGATTTAATGTAGGGAAAGATATTACTTGGGTAAGAGACATAGGAAAGAATGTAGTAAGAGGTTTAATATATAAAGGAAATAAAATTGAACCAGGAACAAAATTACCAAAGAAATCTACCATCGAACTTATTTTAGGAGACGGTAACGGTAACTAATATTTATTATTGATTTATGCAGGAAGATACAACTCCAGGAATGGAAAGTGACGATTTATACGAACACCATAGATTTGTAGCAACAGACGGGCAGGAGCCTTTAAGAGTAGATAAGTTTTTAATGAATTTTATTGAAAATGCTACTCGAAATAAAATTCAACAAGCAGCTAAAGCAGGAAATGTTTTGGTAAACGATGTAGTGGTAAAACCAAATTATAAGGTTAAGCCTAAAGATGTAGTTCGTATCGTTTTATCATACCCGCCAGCAGAAAATTTATTAGTAGCTGAAGATATTCCTATTGATATTGTTTATGAAGATGATGAAGTTATTGTTGTAAACAAACCAGCAGGAATGGTGGTGCATCCAGGTCATGGGAATTATTCAGGAACTTTAGTAAATGGATTAATACACCATGTAGAAAATTTACCAACAAATTCTAATGAGCGTCCAGGTTTAGTGCATCGTATTGATAAAGATACGAGTGGATTATTAGTAGTTGCGAAAACAGAATTTGCTATGGCGCATTTATCAAAACAATTTTTTGATAGAACTACAGAGCGTTTGTATTATGCATTAGTTTGGGGACATATTGAAGAAGATGAAGGTACTATAGAAGGGAACATTGGACGTAGTTTTAAAAATCGTTTGCAAATGGATGTTTTTCCTGATGGAGAGCACGGAAAGCATGCGGTAACACATTTTAAAGTTTTAGAACGTTTAACCTATGTAACATTAGTACAATGTAAATTAGAAACAGGAAGAACGCATCAAATTAGAGCGCACTTTAAACATATTGGGCATACACTTTTTAATGACGAACGTTATGGAGGTGATGCAATATTAAAAGGAACAACATTTACAAAATACAAGCAGTTTGTAGATAATTGTTTTAAAGTATTGCCAAGACAAGCATTGCATGCTAAGACATTAGGATTTACACATCCTAAAACAGGAGAGTTTATGCAGTTTGATTCTGAAGTTCCAGCTGATATAGAAGCATGTTTAGCAAAATGGCGTACCTACTCTGAGAATTCAAAATTTGAAGAAAATTAAAAATATTTTTGAAATACTAAAAAACCAGCTCTTAGAGCTGGTTTTTTATTTTATATAGTGAAGAGTTATTGTAAGTTTCTATTTACTAAACTCATAATGCGTTCAAATTGTTCTTCAAGTCCCATATCAGAATTGTCAAATTCTACAGCATCATCAGCCATTATTAAAGGAGAATCTTCTCGTGTTGAATCAATTCGATCACGTTCTTGAACATTGTGTAAAATTTCTTCATAATTTACATCATCACCGCGATCTAATAATTCTTTATAACGTCTCGTTGCACGTTTGTCAGCAGAAGCAGTCATAAATAATTTTAATTCAGCGTCAGGAAAAACAACAGTACCAATGTCTCTACCATCCATTACAATACCTTTGTTTTTACCCATTTCTTGTTGCTCGCTCACTAATTTTTTACGAACCTCAGAAATTGTAGCAATTTTACTTACTAGTCTAGAAACTTCAATAGTTCTAATGTCTTTTTCAACATTAGTATTATTTAATATCATTTCAGCAAAACCTAAATCTTTATTAAAAGAAAAAGAGAGTGAAATTTTGTCAAGATTAGCAATTAAATCTTCTGGGTTAAAATGCGTATCAGAGATATAATTTTGTTGCATAGCATATAATGTAACTGCTCTGTACATAGCGCCAGTATCTACATATATATATCCTAATTCTTTAGCTAATTGCTTAGCAATGGTACTTTTTCCGGTTGATGAAAAACCGTCTATGGCAATGGTGATTTTTTCTGTCATGAATACTTAAAAATGGATCACAAATATACGGCAGAATTCTAGAATAAATTTTATCAGAGTAAAAATTATATACAAAATAAAAAAGCATGGTAATTTAAAGTTACCATGCTTTTACAAGTTATTAGAAGTAAATAATTATTATCTAATTGCTTGAGTTGACTTTATAAAAGTGGTAGAAAAAGTACCCACATTAGTCTGTACTCTTAAAATATAGGTTCCTCTTTGTAAATCGTTAGCGTCAATTTTAGCAGAACCAAATGCAACAGGTCCATTTTTAATAGGTGTGTTAAAATTAATATCTATTTTGTCGGTAAGTCCTTTGTTAGGAGAAAGTTCACCATTATCAAAATGTAAAACCACATTTTTAATAAATGCTCCCGTTTGCGAATTGTAAACACTAGCACTTGTGGCAGTTACTGTTCCAGGGTCTAACATAGTTAAGAACAAGTAGCTGTCTGTAGGGTTTGGTGATAATATAAAGTAAGTTTCAAAGTTAGTGGTCGGAGCGTTGCAATTAGTAGTAACTGTACAACTACTGTATCCTAAAGTATTTTTTATATAATTAGATGTTTGAGATAAGTATAATGGATTTACACAGGCAAAGGTCAAATTTGGGGTTTCTTTTATATTAAAATATGCTGAATTTGTAAGATATTGGTAAAATTCGTGATTTCCTGTTAGGTAAAGTCTTTTTAAATGGAAGTTATATCCTGCGTGAAATATTCTTAATGAATTACAATTTCTGATGTCTAATTCATTAATTATGGTTGCAGAAACATTTAAGTGTTTTAAATTAACATTTTTAGAAATATCTAATTCTTTTATAGGGTTGAAACCAAGGTTAAGAATTCTTAATTTAGTGTTAACTTTTAAATCTACTGATTTTATATCATTTTCATAAGCGTCAAAAACTTCTAAATTTAAATTATTGCTAAGGTTTATGTGAGCTATTTTTTTATTCCATTCTATCTGTAATGAGGTTAAATTGCTATTTTTAGAAACGTCAATTTGCGTTAATTTATTATGGCCAATCAGAAAGCTTTTTAATTCTGTGTTTTTTGAAATATCAATTTGATTTAATTCATTATGAGATAACCATAGACTGCTTAGCTTCGTGTTATTACTAACATCTATTTGAGATAGCTTATTGTAATGTAAAGTAGCACCAATTAATAGTTTGTTATTTCTTATATTAATATTGGTTAAATTATTTTGAGATATTAATAAATATTTTAAATTAATATTATTGCTTAGGTCAATTGTTGTTAATTTATTTTCGCTCAAACTTAAGTTTGTAAGTTTGGAGTTATTGTTAAGATTGATAGATGAAATTAAGTTTTTTTCTAAATTTATATGTGTTAATTTAGGATTATTACTAAAATTAGCATCAGTTATTGAATTTTCGTCACCGTAAAAAGTAGTTATGTTTTTAAAATACTCAATACCAGATATATTAGAAACATTACTTTTTTCTATGTCTATTATAATAGCTTTCTCAGCTTCTTCGATACAAATTTCTCCATCTCCATCTTGATCTACTGGAATAGCATTTCCGTTAGATAGCAGTGCTTGTTTAAAATTAGGATCAGGGAAATTAATAATTTGGCACCCAGTTGGTGGAGTTTGAATAGTGCATTCTCCAATATGTAAAGCGCTACCTATCTGATCCCAAAAACCTCTGTGGTCTACATTGTTAGGTTGTACATCATATTGAGCTTGACTAATACAAACATATTTTATTTTATCAAGTTTAAACCAAACACCATAGGTTCCTTCTATTTGAAAAGTACTATTACCTGTTAAATAGGCATATTCAAGAGGGTTGTCGTAAAGTCTAAGTCCCCAAATAATACAGTTTCTAACATCTATAGTTTTAATTTGGTTTCTTTCAGCAACAATAAATCGTAATTTAGTTAAAGTTTCTGTCTTAATTTCTTTGATATTATTATCGCTACATTTCAATATTTCTAGGTTTGTAAAATATTGAATACCTTCTAAGTTGGATATGTTTTTGTTGTCTAATTCCAATCTCACAACAGCTAAAGCCTCATTTACATCAATTTGATTGTTGTTATCAGTATCGATAGCAGGTGAGTGATTTAATAAAGCGTTTTTAAAGTTATTATCAGTAAAGTTGATAATTTGAGCAAACGAGTTTACAAACAAGCATAGAAACAGGCTTGTAAAAAAGAGTTGTTTTTTTTTCATAATACATAAGGGAACGTCCATGCTTTTTGAACGCAAGTTTTTGGGGGTTAAAAGTTTAAATTAAATTTTGCCGTTTATAGCTTCACGACACTTCGCAATTATTTGACACAAATATGCTTATAATTTTTGAATAAAAAAAGAACGGAAAATAAAATTTTAGAGGAGCTAATGTATTGTTTATTTGTGTGTTTAACTTATATTTTATATATTTCTTAATAATATTATAGCGTGTTAATACCTTTGTATAAAAAAAAGTGTATTTTTATCGTCCCTTAGGATCCCTTTAAATGAACAAAATAACCAGAAGCATACAAATACTTTTAGGTGTATTTCTCTTTTGTATTCACTACACTACGGTTGCACAAACCCTAAATCAGCCTGTGGTTTCAAGTGGAGCTACCAGTATTTGTGATAATACTGGTACTACAGATTTTCCAGTGGATATTTCTTATACAACTGCAGTTTTTAATAATGATAACCAATTTATTATAGAGTTATCAGATGCTAGTGGAAGTTTTGCGAATCCATCGACAGTAAAAAATTTAGCCACATTAATTAGTACTCCAGTTAATAATTATAATCAACTATTTAACTTTACTTACAATATCCAATTACCTCCTGGTACTTTTGGGAAAAACTATAAGATACGTGTTCGTACTACGTCTCCTGAAAGAAGTACAGAGTCTGCGTCTTTTGAAGCATATCATGATATGGTTCAGAATTCGGAATTAGGGATTGCAGATGCTAATAATAAAGAAGAATTTACTTTGTGTCCAGGTGAAAGTAGGGAGGTTTTCTTAAGTACTACTGTAATTGGTGAGTATTTATGGTATAAGGAAAATGGAGCTGTAGATATACTTTTAGCTACAACTACTGAACCCAAATTTACAATAACAGAAGCAGGAAGATATTATGTTTTAATTGATTATGGTGGGTGTGGAACTCGTTCTTCTAGATTGCTAATAGTTTCAGGAATTAGTACAGCAGATGCACAAATAGATAGTCCTTCTATAGTTGAAATATGTAGTACAGATACTTATACTTTTAAGTCTAAAATCAATAACCCATCATATACTTATGAATGGTATTTAGATGGAGTTTTAAAACAATCTTCAAACTCAAATGAATATACAACACCAGATGCAGGTCAGTTTGGAAAATATACATTAAAAATTATAACAGGAACCGCTTCAGATGATTGTACTACAACATCTAATGAGGTTGAATTAAAACAGAAAACAACTGCGAGTTTTACAATAAATACAGTGAATCCGGGAGAGAGTGTGTGGTTAGAATGTGAAACTCGTCAAATTGAAATTACAGATGCTCCCTCTGGTACCACAATTCAATGGTACAGAAATGATACAGCTATACCAGGAGCAGATCAATTTATTTTATCCATAGGTGAGCCAGGAGAGTATTATGCGGTTGTAACAGATCCATCATCTTCATCATCATGTCCTGCTACAGTGAAATCAGAAGTTTTTTCTATCTATTCATTAAAAGAATTTAAAGCAGAAATAAGAATTCAAGATGCTAATCATAAAGAATGTGAATCTACAACTGCAAAATTAGTCATTGTAGGAGTGAAGGCTTTAGTTAATGAGAATTCAAATGAATACGATTTAACTGCAGAGCAACTTAGTGCAAGTAGCCCTCAGCTGGTTCAGTATCAGTGGTACAAAGATGGAGTGGCTATTCCTACAGGAGGAACTGCAAATGAATATGATGTGAATTCCTATTTAGATAATGGCGAATATGATTTAGAAGTTAGTACTTGCGGTTCAGGTACGATAAAAACTAAATTGCCAGATCCTAATAGAATAACAGTAAAATTAGGAGCTCCATTACCAAAAATAAAATCAAAGCCTAATTCTAATTCTTTATGTCCAAAAGGTACCATAACTTATAGTATAGAAGATGGTTTAGTGCCTGGATTTACCTATGAGTGGTTTAAAGATGGAGGTACAACAGCAGTAGCTACCAATGTAGTAGATTTTGATGTAGATTCTATAGGTGAATATGTATTAAAAATGACAGGTTTTGGTTGTGAAAGGTCTATAGATCCTATTAATGTAGTATTGTTTGATGAATCAGTTGTAGAAGTCACACCATCTGTAAAAGTAGTATTAAATCAAGGGCAAACAGTAACAGTAACAGCATCTGGAGGGGAAAGTTATGTATGGCATGAAGGGCAAGATGACTCGGGAACTGTATTGTCAACAAACGAAACATTAGATGTAAATGCCTTAGGGTTTTATACTGTAGTAGTAAGTGTAGGAAGTTGTAGCGTTGTTAAAACAATAGAAGTTGTAGAACAAGACGATCAAATTATAGTGCCAAATATTGTAACACCAAATCAAGATGGAATTAATGATACTTGGCAAATATCAAATAGATATGCATTTCAACCAACTGTAACCATACAGTTGTATAATTCAAACGGGAAAGAAATTTTAAATACAACCGATTACCAAAATAATTGGCCGACTGAAAGTTTGGGGAATCAGCGCGTTTTTTATTACAAAATAATTAGAGATGATATTCTAATTAAAGCAGGTACAATATCGGTATTAGATTAAAGTATATGGGGATGATTAAAAAATATATAGTATACACGTTAATATTAGTAACTACGTTTTCGTTAGAAGCGCAGATGTCTAATAGTGCGCAACAATACAATAGTTTTACTTCAAGAAATTTTATGAAGTTTAATCGTTTTTTAACAGTTCCTACTTTTTCAGCTTTAAGAGAAAATAAAACATCAATTACAGCTATAGTACGTAATAGTAATGTGGCTTTTGAAGATAATCCAAGATTATATTTAGGAACTTATTCTGGTAAAATGCGTGAGAACGTTGGAGCTGGATTGGCTATTTATCAACAAGAAGTAGGAGTTTTTAAAGATTTTGGAGCCTTAGCAAATTATGCACATCGTTTACAGTTAAACGATAATATGGATTTAACTTTTGGGTTTAACTTTTTATACAGCCGTAGAAGTGCTGATGCTTTAAAAGTAAATTCAACAGTACCCGATCCACAAGTAGCAAATTTTCAAGACATTCCAATTATTAATTTTCAGCCCGCAGTAACTCTATCGTTTGGTAAGTTTGACGTAGGAGTGTTTTTTGAAAATTTAGTGGATTTTAATTTGAAAAGTAGCGAGATGGCTACTTCTTTTGGTGAAAAAACATACTCAGCTCATGCAATGTATTCGCATGAATTTACCTATGCTTCAGGAATTTTTGAAGGAGCAGATTTAAGAGTGTTAGCAATCGCAAGAAAACCAGGAGAAGGAACATTTAGCGCAGGTGGTAACGCTATTTTAGATTTGCCAAAGGTAGGATGGATTAAAGCTGGTTATGATAAAACATATGGTATCTCTGCAGGAGTTGGAGTAAATATTTCAGAGAGTCTAGCTATTGGATTTACTTATGAAAAGAGTGATTTTGCTGCAACCAATGAGATTGGATTGATATACAACTTTGGTAAAAAATATTTTAGAAGAGATCGTCCAACAAGAAGAGGAGGTAATGTTAAAGTTACTTTACCTACAAGAGGACCTAAGAGACAGGAATATGATAATCCTGAGCATAACGATTTATCAGATGAAATTCAAAAAGCACAAGATTCTATAGATATTTTAAATAAAAAAGTAGATCAAATTTTACGTTTGTTAAAGAATCAGCCTGAACCTGTGAAAGTTAATACACCAACTCAAGCTAATAAAACAGATGAAAAGGACACTTCTTTAAGAAGAAGGTCTAACAAACCATGGAGGCAAAGCACAATAACCCATGTAGGTGGAGGTGGAACGATGTATTACATTATTGCAGATAGGTATAAAAATGAAGAACGAGTGCAACCATTAATAGATAAGTGGGCTAGGTTAGGATATGAAGCCAAATCTATTTTTGATCCAAAATCAAAAATATATTGGGTCTACTTAGATCGATTTGCGAAAGAAGAAGATGCAGAAGAGAAATTAGAAAAGGAGTTTGGTGGAGGAACAAGATTCTTTGAGAAAAACAATGATAAGAATGACGAGTCGTCAATTAAAGTAAAAAAGAATAGTAAAGACGGTGTATATATTAGGAAATTAACTATTGGAAAAGAAGGAGATAGTTATAAAGAACCTAAAAAACAACCACCAGCAAGAGTACGTACAATGGCAAAAATGCAAGGAGTAGAACCAGGTTATTATATTGTTGTGTACGTAAATTCTAAAAAATCGTTGGCAGATAGAAACGTAGACGAATTAAGAAATGATAATATAGACGCTGGATATTTTATAAACCCAGCAACAGGATATATGCATATATATATAGCGAAGACACAAGATCGAAAAGAAGCAATACGATTGTACGAAAGCAATTTAGATGGCGCTTTTTATGATAGAAAATCTATAATAAACGTAAAATAGTTAAAGTTTAGGTACACTAATTATCCCCAATAATTAAATTCCCCCTATTATGATGAAAAGATTACTATTATTATTATTATTAGTATTATTTAATATAATACATATTCAGGCACAAAAGCAAGTACAGAAGTACCCTAAGCCTGTTAGAGAAATAGTTAAAGAAAAGACAAGTCAACGACCAGATCGACCTTTTACAAATCGTTTAGGTGCTGGAGGTGTCAATTTAAGAGGAGACATTACTTTTATAGCTAATAATATAATTAGTAGGTCTTCTGGTTCAGATACACCAGATGTTCCTTATAACGGAAATTCTACTAATGGAAGTTTCAATATGCAGTACATTGATATTGATGGAGATCCTTCCACAGAGTCTTCATCAAGAGCAGGATTAACATTACCGGCATGTTCAAGAGTTTCATATGCAGGATTATATTGGGGGGCGGTATATCCTTATGCGAATTGGTCAAATACAGATTCTTCAACAAGAGACCCAAATAAAGATCAAATTAAATTTAAAATACCAGGGGATATAAATTATCGAAATATTACGGGAACAGTAATATACGATTCACCTGACCAGCCTTCATTGAGACCTTACTTATATTATAGTGATGTAACTGCTTTATTAGCTGGTTTAGGAACTAATGCAAATGGAGATTATTATGTTGCAGACATTAAAGCCACAGTTGGAGTAGATAATATAAATGGAGTAGGTGGAGCTGGAGGTTGGACTCTTGTTGTGATTTACGAAAATGAAAATTTATCAAGTAAAAATATTTCTATTTTTGATGGTTTTACTTCAATTGACCCAAATATAAATAGTAGTGAAACAATATCATATTCAGGGTTTAAAACTATTCCTGTAGGCCCAGTAAGAGCAAAACTTTTAGTTGGTGTTTTAGAGGGAGATAAAGGAATTGGTGGTGATAGTTTTCAAATACAAGATACTAACGGAGATTATATAGACCAAGAAACACCAAATGTAAATCCAGCTCAATTTGGCTGGGTTTGGGATCCCGCTATTGGTTGGGTCTGGAGAAGGAATTATAACTTTTTTAATGGCTCTATAAGTGAGAACGATGCATTTTTAACAGATAGAACTCCTAATAGCGAAAATACATTAGGTTTTGATATTGATTTGTATCAATTAAATAATAATGGAAATGGTATTATAGCTAATGATCAAACAAGTGCTAGTTTGAGATTTACTACAAGTGGAGATGTATACTGGGCTTTTTTAAATGCTTTGTCAGTTGAGATTATAGAACCTAAAATACAGTTAATTAAAACTATTGAAGACGCAGCAGGAAATGACATTTCTGGTGCCCCAGTAGGTTTAGGTAATGAACTATTTTATACGGTTAGATTTCAAAATGTAGGTACAGATAATGCATTAAATACAGAAATTGTTGACTTATTACCTAAGAATGTTGATTTAATAGAGTCAGATTTAATTTTACCAGCTGGATTAACTGCAGCGAATTATACATATACACCTCCTGCAGCAGGAAACGGATTTAGAGGCGAATTACGTTTTAATATACCAGATAGTATGGTTGAAGAAGGTGATCCAGCTTATGAAATAAAAATAAAAGTTCAAGTAGTTTCGAGTTGTAACGATTTAAGAGATGTATGTTCTAATAGGATTGAAAATCAAGCTTTTGCAAATTATGATAGTGATGAAGGAGGAACTCCAAGAGTTATAAATGAGCCAAGTTTTGCAGGAATAGATGCCTGTAATTTTGGTATTGTAGGAACTTCAAATTTCTTAGTTGACACTTCTGGTTGTACCTTTGAAAGAGATCAAATATTATGTGGTGCTGATACAGATTTAGTGGCAGGTAACGGTTTTACTTCCTATTCATGGGTAAATGCTAATAACCCAGGAGTAGTAATTGGTACGAGTCAAACACTTACTGTTACTCAAGGAGGGACGTATATTGTAACAAAAACAGCTCCAGTAGGCTGTATTGATAGTACGGAGACAATTAATGTAATCGCATTTAATAATCAGCCTAATCCATTAGCGGCTTCAGCCGATCAAATATTGACATCATGTCCTAGTAATGGAGAGGCTTTAGCTGAAATTTATTTATGTGGAGATGGTAGTACACGACAAATAAACTTACCCTTTGCAGCAGGTTCAGCAACTACCGTACAATGGTTTCAATTAGATGAATCTTCTTGTCCAGATCAAACAGTGGCTGGATGTGCAAATGTAAATTCAGCATGTACTTGGAATAGCTTAGGAACTGAATTATCAAGAACGTTTAGTGATGCAGGAGAATATAGATTAGATGTATTATATGATGGACAATGTCCTGAACAATATTATTTTAATGTATATAAAGCAACCTTGAATCCAAATATTGTAAAAGAGGATATTCTTTGTGGAAGTTCTGCCGATATTACGATTAATAATATTCCTGTAGGATACGAATACAGTTTAACAGGACCAGGAGGTTTTAATGCTCCTTTTCAAACTGGTAATACGTTTACAGTAACACAACCAGGAGATTATGATTTATCAATTCGTTTAGCAGGTTCTTCTGCTGCTGCATGTACCTATACTTTTCCTTCAATAAATATTCAAGAGGAGACTATAGATTTAGATGTAATTACAACAAACATGCAGTGTGCTAATGAACAGGCACAAATAAGAATTCAAGCAAATAATGTACCCGGTGACTATACCTATACCTTAACACAAGGAGGAGCAACAGTGGCAACTTTTGGGCCTGTAGCTACCAATGATCACACTTTTAATGTAACTGATGGAGGGGTTTATACAGTTACTGTTTCAACAGCCGATTGTACCGCTACACAAATGGTAACAATCGTAGAACCAGCAGAACTTAATTTAAATGCTGTTGCTACCAAAGATATTTCATGTCTAAATGGTGCATCTAATGGAATTATAACATTAAATGCTACAGGAGGAACTTTAAATACAGGAGATAGTTATTCATTTGCAGTTTGGTCTAAAGACGGGGTAAATTTACATGCAAGTATTGCTGCAATTCCTCCTTCAGATTATTTTACAAATACTACTTATAATGTTGTAAACGGACAGGAAGGTACCTATACTTTCGTAGTAGTAGATAGTAATAACTGTTCTACAATATCTGGACCAGTAACCATAAATGTAGAACCACCGTTACAATTTACACATACTGCAACAGACATTTCTTGTAATGGTTTAACAGATGGTAGAATAGAGGTAAATGTTGTAGGAAGTGACTTAGGTTTTGCTCCAATTGAATATAGTTTAGACGGAGGTACTAATTGGAATACAACAGGTGTTTTCAATAATTTAGCAGCAAATGCTAATTATACAGTAACTATAAGAGCTTCAAAAACAGGTTATCAATGTAATTATGAAATTACTAATATTGCTATTAATGAGCCGACAGCTTTAGCAGGTGGTAGTGTTGCTGCGACAGATCTTTCATGTAATGCAGCTGGAGCTACAATATTAGGTACTTTAACATTTACAGCTCCAACAGGAGGTACGGGAGCTTATACATATTATTATAGATTAACTGGAGCGGCTACTTTTAGTGTAGCAGCAGGAACTACAGTTTCTAATTTACCAGCAGGAACATATAATACAAGAGTAGAAGATGCAAATGGTTGTTCAAGAGATTTAAATGATGTAACAATAGGGGCATTACCAGCTGCACCTACCTTAGGAAGTTCTATTGTTTATAATTGTGATGGAACAGCCAATGTAACAATAACACCAAATGTAGGAACGTATACCTATAGTTTAGATGGAGCAGCAGCTCAATCAAGTAACGTATTTAATAATGTAGCCGTAGGAGCACATACATTTACTGTAACTTATGGAAGTGCTTGTACAGAAGATATCGTTGTGAATGTTGCTTCAGGTCAGGCATTTACAGGAAGTGTAGTTGGAAGTACTGATAGTGAGTGTAATGGTTCTGATAATGGAACAATAACAATTTCAGCAAATAATTTTACAGGAGGTAGTTATGAATATTCTACAGATGGAGGAACAACTTGGTCGTCTACTTCAGATAACCCATATAGAATTGTTGGATTAGCAGCTGGAAGTTATCATGTATTTGTGAGAGAAACTTCTGGAGCATTAAACTGTGATGTTGATTTAGGTACAGTTACAATTTCTGAACCGCCAGAATTAATATTGTCTGCATCAGTAACACAAGCAGCAGTTTGTACAGGAGCAAGCACAGGAGCAACAATTACGGCTGTAACAAACGGAGGAGGTACACCACCATACACATTTAGTATAGATGGAGGGGCAACTTGGCAAACGTCACCAGTATTTACTAATGTAGCACCTAGCGCAACAGATTATATTGTAATGGTACGTGATAGTAGAAGTTGTAATGAGTGTGGTTGTACTGCAAACTTATTTGAAAATGGTAGTTTTGAATCACCAGCATTAGCTTCTACAGGTTTCCGTCAAAGAAATGAAGATGATGTACCGGGATGGGATACTACAGATCCTTCAAATAGAATTGAAATTTGGTATAATAATTTCTTAGGAGTAACACCACATGATGGAGTTGCTTTAGCAGAATTAAATGCTAGAAATGCAGGAGCTTTATATCAAGAGTATTGTACTGAACCAGGAGATGTAATTAATTGGTCAGTTGCACATAGAGGTAGAATAGGAGAAGATGAAGCTTCAGTTAGAATTGGAGGAGATTTAGCTACAGCACCAGTTGTTGAAACAATGAAAGATGGTACTTCTGCATGGGGAGTATACTCTGGAACATATGTAGTACCAGCTGGGCAATCTACTACAATTATTGCTTTTGAAGCAGTATCTACAGCAACAGGAAATTTAAGTGTAGGTAACTTAATTGATAATGTACAAATAACAATAGCAAAAAACAGTTGTGTACCAGTAAGCGTAACAGTAGATCCACCACAAACAGTAACTCATACAGGTACTGTAACACAATGTTATGATGGAAGTAACGGAGAAATTGTAGTAAATGTTACACAAGGAAATGGAGATTATCAATTTAGTTTAAATGGAGGACCATGGCAAACGCCAACTCCATCAACAGGAACAACTTATACATTCTCAGGATTAACACCAAATACATATACAGTAGATGTACGAGATGGATCAGGATGTTTATCAACTCAAACA
>NZ_WAAU01000036.1 GCF_008806755.1 Tenacibaculum aiptasiae | reverse complement strand
TAAACCTTATTATCTGCGGTTACTGAAACTGTTAATGCTTTTGGATCTATTGTTAACGTAATATCTTTAGTTCCTGAAGCATATATTCCGTTAGCTGCTACAGTTGCTCTTATGGTAACTGTACCAACATTTCCTATAGTTACCGTTTCATTATTTGTACCTGATAAACTTGTTCCATTAGGAGATCCAACTATAGAATATGCAATTGTACCTCCAGAATTTGAAGTTGCTCCTAAATTAAAATTAGCATCTCCATAAGTAACTGTTATATCATTAAACGTAATTGTAGGATCATCATTTGTAATTGTTCCTGTAGCTGTACCTGTCAAAATACCTACATCAACTGGACTAGACAATGTTACTGTAAAGCCTTCATCTGGTTCAACAGTTGTATCTCCACTCACATTTATTGTGACTACTTTACTAGTTTCTGTAGCTGCAAAGTTTACTGTACCACTTGGAAAAGCTCCTCCAAAATCTGCTGCTACCGCTGGATTCGCTCCACTTCCCGTTACAACATAATTCACAGCACTTGTTCCACTAGTATCTCCATTACGAGTAACCGTAAAAGTGAATGCCGTAGAACCTGTTGTTCCTTCTGCTTTTACTGCATCTGTTGCTGCTATAGAAACAGAAGTGTCATCATCTGTAATTGTAACAGTAGATGTAGCATCAGCTACTTGTGGCTCCACAGAAAGATCATCTAAAATTAAACCTAGTGTTTGTGTTAATGTTGAAGTAAATAATACTCTAGAAGTTGTACCTGTTGCGGTAAATGAAAATGTACTTGAAGTATATTCAAAAGTAGTATTTGTTTTTGTTACTGTAGTACTATTTAAGTTAGTTAGTACTCCTCCATTATTATCTTGAACAGTAATTGTTCCATTAACAGATGCTGGTGAACCTCCTGCAGTTCTTCTTGATGTTATAAAACTTACATCGTAAGTAGTTCCTGCTTTTGTTGGAAAATCTTGATATCCTTGAGACAAGCAATCAACTTCCAAAACTTGATTTGAAGCAACACTACCTCCATATACTGTTTCTGTATTTACTTCAAAAGAAAAACTTCCAGCACAATTCGGCGTTCCTGATACTGTAGTCCATCCTGTAGTTCCATCTTGAAACCCTGCATTTATAATTAAGTCTCTTGTAACTTGAACTGTAAAAGATTTATCTGCTTCTATTGTAGTATCTCCTATAATTGGAATACTAATAGTTCCCGTACTACTACCTGCTGGAATAATTATTCTAGCATTTGCCGCTGGTGCTGTATAATCTACACCAGCTACTGCTGTTCCTGGCACCACAGTATAATATATTGTTGTTCCACCTGATGGTGCTGGAGAACTTAAGGTTACCACAACATCTGCATTCGTTGTTCCACTATCTCCTTCTGTTATTGTCGGACTACTAACACTAACACCTGAGTCGTCATTTGTAATACTACCTGTAGCTGTAGCTGTTCCGATTTCTGCTCCTGTTGGATTTGATAAGGTTACTGTAAATTCTTCAGTTTGTTCAAATGCACTATCTCCATTTACGTTCACTGTAATTACCTTACTAGTTTCTGTAGCTGCGAAATTGACAGTTCCAGATGGTAATGCTCCACCAAAATCAGTTGCGTCTGCTGCATTAGCTCCACTTCCAGTTATTGCATAATCTACTGAACTTGTTCCCGTAGTAATTCCAGTACGAGTTACTGTAAAAGTAAAGGCAGTATTTCCTGAATTCCCCTCACTTTTTGTAGCATCTGTTGCTGCTATTGAAACAGATGTGTCATTATCCGTTATAGATATTTCCGTATCTGTATTTCCTAATACTGCATTTACAGGATTAGAAAGTCGGATAATTAATGTTTCTGTCGATTCAACCTCAGCATCATCTTTTATTGTAATATTAGGAAGGCTAATAGTTTGTGTACTTGTACCACTAGGTGCTGTAAAAGAAGCTGTTCCAGAAGTTGTTCCTGATGCTAAAGTATAATCAGTTCCTAGTTGAGCCGTTCCAGCTATTACTTCCCAATCTACAGAAACATTAGAAGTACAATCTCCTTGAACCTCAACTTCGAAAGAGAATGATACAGCTGTTTCTCCAGCTGCATTTAATGGTTCGTTAAGAGTTGTAGATGCAATTCCACCTAACATAATACTTGATCCATCTACTGTTGCACTTGGTGGTGCTCCAAATCCTGCAAAATATCCTGCGGCTCCTTTATTACCTGACGCCCCTAAAAAACCTACATTTATAGGGTTCGTAGCTCCTACGGACTCGTCTCCGTTCCCTTTAATATTGATTGAAGTTACTCCAGAAGGAATCTGATATGTATGTGTAAACCATTCTGTATTACCTGTAACATTATTACTACTATTATCAACATCATCTCCTCCATCTGGTCCTATTACAAAAGTTGTTCCTCCTCCTGTAGGTGTTACAGTTGTATTAGTTCCTACTGGAACCGTAATATTTAAATACGCTGTTCCAAACTGTAATGGATTCGCTATAGTTACTTCTGAAACTTCAGAACATAAACTAATTGGCGGAATCAAATTCATACTCGATACATTAGACGCATTTGCTCCATTTGTTGTTTGATATACAAACGAAGGTTTATCTGTTCTAATATATGCATTATCATTACTATTAGTTGCTGTTTGCCAAAGACTATTTGTACTATTTAAAAGAATATAATCTCCAACATTAGCAAGTGTTGTTACTGCTGTTCCACTTCCATTTAAAAACACTTGTGTATTAGCCTGAGTAGCAACTACTATAGCATATTCTAGCGCTGCAGATCCTTGTCCTCTTACTAAAATAAAATCGCTTCCAGCTTCACTCACTGGTACTAATTGATCATACCCAATATCTCTACCTGCACTTGAAGCATCTGGTCCTGCTAAACCTCCTGAAGCTATCGCAATATCTTTATCTGAAGTTACAGAAATACCATTAAAACTATTTCGTTCTGCTGCAGTATCATAATCAGGATCTGATCCGTCTCCATCCACTAATTGAGCTATTACATAAGTTTCTCCTTGGCTTAAAGATTTATTAATTGTAGTTGATGTACCATGACCTATAAAAGTTCTTCCATTAAAATCTGTAAAAGTTACATTCGTAGTACCTGACTGTGTAGCCATTACAGAAATAAATAAAACATTTCTATCATAAGTATTATTTGCAACTGGACTTCCTGTTATAAAACTTTGACCTAAACCAGCACTCCCTTTTCCTGTTAAAGAACCTCCTTGCGAGCCCGAGTCATGCCTTAGGTTTACATAAAAATTATTGGATGCTGTTAAAATCAAACCTTGATTACTTGGGTCTTCATAACCTGGAGTTACAGAAGCATTTAAATCTCCTGTAGAAGTATTAATATCATTTGTAGTCAATACTCCTGTTCCTGCTACTGAATCACTAGAACGAACACCAATTCTAATTACCAATGGATTGGTAGCACTAATAGAAGCAACTCCTGTAGTTGAATTGTATTGTCCTGGACTAGGAGAACCACTCGTAATAATAGATGTTCCTGCTCCTGCAGCCAATTGACCTGTTGGTAATTTAGTTGTTCCGTCTCCTAATGTAATAGTTACATCAAAAGCAGCTGACTCTAAAGTAGTTAATACTAAATATTGTTCATTTTGAGTATTACTTGCCTGTACTCCGGACACATATGGAGGCACGTAATGTGTATTTGAATATTGTGCATGATTTTTATGCACAAATAGAAAAAAATTAAAAAATATGAGTAAACTCAGTATAAAAATTTTGTCAGGCTCTCTTTTTCTAGCCTCCTTAGTTTTGGAAAATTTACTAAATAGGGAATCTTTTTTTTTCATGTATGTAAGGTTAATTGTGTTTGTATAAAATGATTCTTGTGGTTTTTCTAGTTGATAATTTGTATTTATGTTTTCATTAAATATTTTTTGGTTATAGTCTTTCGTTATTTGTTAATTATATCTTTTATAGCTGTTTTAAACTAAGTTTAACTGTATAGAAAATATCTTATCATTGAGCACCTGAATTTTTAGGACTCCTTTAAATCCTACTTCATTAATTATTATTTCTTAATCGATTTTATTTTCAAAAGACATTAATTAATAGAAGAGTTTTGTTGCCTTTTGACTTAAAAGAATCAGATTGTTTTTACACCTTTCTTGTTTGAAAGTACTGATTCCAAATATTAGTTTTTGAATTGAGTATTTTTTCCCCATACTACATAGTGTTTTTCCTGTATTAAATAGTGTTTTTCTTTTACAGAATAGTGTTTTCCCCCTACAACAAATAGTGTTTATCTAATTTCAAATTCACTAAACATTTTAAATAAAAACATATACACTTATTAATAATTTAATTTAACGCAGAACCTCATCTATTTCACACTTTTAAAACAATATTGACTACCCTCTTTTTTTGATATAATCACCATCTAAACTCCAGAAAAACTGCACTTTAACTTCAATTTTAACCTCACAAAATTCTGATGTATTCTCATAGCTTTGTAGTAAGTTTTATATCAAAAAAAATTGCTCTCTAAATGGAGAAAAAATTTTAATTCTACTTCTCTCTTTTAAATATAGTTTTTTAAACAAAATGAATTTCTTTGCTATTTTGAAGAGAGTTCTAAAACCAATTTTTATATCTAAAATTCGTTTCGTTTTTATAGCGATTAGATAAGATATTTCTATTTATTGCTCATTTATTATTTACTTGAAATTTTACACATCAATAATATTCAAATAAATGCTCTTATGTCTAAAACAGCGGTTAAACGGTACTACTTACTTCGCTGAATAACAGAAAAGTATCGACGAACGGTTTATAAATTGAATAAAAGGCAACTACCTCATATTCCTATCTGAGAAGATTACTTTATAAGATGAGCAGAAATAAATTTTAATTTGAAGAAACTTAGACATATTATATGTTAAAAAAATGCTTTCCATAACAATGTATATGCCTTTGTTTTAACCTAATAGAACTAACCACCCAAAACACCATCAACACTTTTAACATTTAAACTAAAAGATTAATCAATTATTAGAATAATAAATATCAAAAAACCTAAATTTTCACATTTTATTTATCGATTAATTAAAAATTAATTAAATCTTAATTTTTCTTTTTTTATTTAGATTAAATACAAATAACTTTGTCCCCAAATAAAATGAAGGATGGATTTAAAGTATATCCTATTAGTTCTTGTTTTAACCTTTTCAAGCTTAAGTTATTCTCAAATAAAAGGTACTGTGCTAGATACTGAAAGTAGTCTCCCGATTTCAGAAGCAGTAATAAATATAAAACCATACAATAAATGGGCAGTAACTGATAAAAATGGACAATTTAATATTGCTGTTAAAAAACTACCTGTAACCCTAGAATTTTCTTTTCTCGGAAAGAAAAAAGTTAGTTTATTGGTTAAGGAATTTAAGTCTGATATAATTATTCGCTTAGCAGACAATGATCTTAAACTAGATGAAGTTGTTGTTACAGCTAAAAACAAAGAAGAAAGTACAGGTTCTAATTTAGTATTAGGTAAACAAGCTATAAACTTAGTACAAGCTCAAAGTGTTGCTGATGTAATGCAATTAATCCCTGGTAATTCTATTTCTGAATCTAATTTACACGAAAGACAATTATTAAGTTTAAGAACAGCATTTTTTAGTGATGCTTCTAGAAGGAATGTAAACAATGGACTTCTTACAAATAATGATCCATATTTACTTAACAATACTTTTGGTGTTGGTTATGTTATAGATGATGTCCCTATAGATAACGATGTAAATTTAAGTGGCTTTAGAGGTCTTAAGTATGGTGGTTTTAATAATATTACCGAAAACAACACCGTTAACATGGGCTTAGATTTAAAAAACCTAAGTCTAAACAACATAGAATCTATTGATATTGTTCAAGGAATATCTTCTGCTAGATATGGTAACCATACTTCTGGATTAGTAAAAATTAATAGAGCTCATGGAACAGCTCCCTTTTCTTTAAATACAACTTTACGAGCTGGATCTTATAGTGTTTCTCTTTCAAAAGGATACAGATTACCCAAAGAAAAAGGTTTTTTAAACTTAGGCTTAGACTACTTAAGATCTGATGCCGATCCTAGGTCAGCAATAGATAAGTATGATCGTTTAACCTTTAACGGTAGTTGGTCGTACAGAAAGCCTAATAAAACACGCAACTTATTAAGTTTTAGCTATGCTCAAAATATAAATTCATACAACACTCAAGAATCAACAACTAGTAGAAGGGAAAGAAAAAATGATAGTAGAAGATTTAGATTATCTAATACCAATACAACATACTTTAGCAATTTCTTTATCGACAATATCACTAGTACTATCTCTTTAGACTACAGTGAAAACAATAGTTTGAACTCTAACTTCACTAGTTATGGAGGTAATCCTATTTTAGGAGCTACAAGTGAAGGTACCTATGAAGCTAGTTATACTCCTGTTTCTTATTGGGCTACTGAACAAGTAGACAACAAACCATTATCTTTTTTCAGCAGATTAGAAGCTCAAAAAGTATTTGACTTCAACAATACTATTTTTAAAATTGATTTAGGAGCTTCATTCAGTATTAATAAAAACTTTGGCAAGGGAAATACAAGTAGTTCGGATGAACCTCTTATTATTTATAGTGTTTCTAGTCGCGGAAGTAATGGTTTTAGAAACATCAATTTTAACGATAATTTTCCGGCAGATAAACGTTTTAGCACTTATCTAACTACGAATATTAACAGCAAAATATTTGGTAAAAAGTGGGTTACAGATTTAGGGTTAAGATATGATAATTACAACAAACACTCCATCTTAAACCCTCGTATAAACACAAAATTATATTTATCTAAAAAATTAAAATTTAGAACTGGTGCTGGCCTATTTAGTAAAGCGCCTTCTTTACAATCTCTTTATCCTGGTAATCTTTATTACGATTACTTAATTGCTGACTACAGAACCAACTCATATTCATTAGCTTTAGCTCATACTTTTGTTAGACAGTTTACAAACGAAAACTTAAAACCTTCTCGTACATTTAAATATGAAGCCGGTATTGATTTTAACACAAAAGCAATAAACACATCTTTAACTTTTTATTATAATAAACTAAAAGACGGTTTTACTAATCAAAGTAGTTTTGAAATAGCACAACTACCAACCTATGATTTTACTTTTTATCCAGACAGAGCTCCTGACTATACCCTTAGCGGACACAAACCTGTTTTATTAAATTACAACTTACCTAGTAACGCTTTAGAAAGCGAAAATTACGGATTAGAACTATTAGTAAATACTGGAAAAATAAAGGAAATTAATACCTCTTTTAATTTAACAGCAGCTTATAGAAACACCTTAAACAATAACCCTTTAAATTCTTTTATTGTAAACAATGATGATTCATCAGATGTTTTAATTGGAGTTCATAAAGGTAGACCTACAAGGTTTCAAAAAATTAATAGCTCAATAACAGCAATTCATCATATTTCAAGTATAGGACTAGTCATAACTCTTACTGCCGAGCAATTTATTATGGCCAAACAATCCAATTTTGGCAGAAATATTTATCCAATTGCATACTACGATAGAAACCTTAACCACCACACTATTCCAGAAAGCGAGCAAAGCGATACCAAATATAGTGGAGTCAGAAAACTAGGAACCAATAGCGACTCCTTTTCTAATGATATTGATAGAGTTTATGGGAATTATCATTTAAGATTAAGCAAAGAATTTGATAACGGCTTACGATTCTCTTTTTATGCAGTTAATTTCTTAAACCATTTACCTAAATCCAGAAAACTAAATAGTGATGGTTCATGGAGTCTTAGTCAATTAAACAGACCTATTTCCTTTGGGGGAAGTATTTTTTATAAATTTTAGAAAACAATAAACATTAATCAAAAACAAAAAAAATGAAATCTTTTAATAAATTAATAGCTTTTCTTATTGTTGTTACTTTTACGATGACATCTTGTAGTGATGATCCTATAATTCAACCAGTGACTTATGGTATCAAAGCTAACTTTGGTGAGGCATTCAATAATCAATCTACTGCTGGAATTCAAGTAAAATTAAAAAGTATCAATTCTACAGATGAATACATTTCAACTACAGATACTGAAGGAAATGTAAATTTTGACGCTGTAAATCCAGGTACATACAACCTTACAGCTACTGCTAGTTTTACTTCTAATGAATACAAAAACTTTTTTGGTGTAGCCACAACCGAAACTACCGTTAACTTTAGCGGTACATTAGATAATATTGTAATAAACAATAGTTCTGACATGAACAAAACCGTAGTTTTAAAAACTTCTAAAATTGGCGACCTACTAATTAAACAAGTATACTATGCTGGTTCTGATATTTTTAATTCCGCTAGTTTTAGAGATTTATTTTTTGAACTTTACAACAATTCTAACGAAGTAATATACCTTGACGGTTTACACTTTGCTCAAGTATATGGTAGAACGACAAGCTCTGTTAAAACATATACTTTAGCAAATGGACAATTCGACTGGACTAAATCTATTGATCAAACAAAAGGTGATAAATCAAATACAGATTACACATATGCTGATCATATTATTAAATTTCCTGGAACAGGAAAACAATATCCTTTAAACCCAGGTGAAAGTACTGTGGTTGCTGGTACTGCAATTAATCACAAACAACCTTTAGTTACACCTACTAAAACTTATCAAGTAGCAAAACCAGAGTTGACAATTGATTTAAGTGGTGCTAATTTTGAAGTAAACTTTGTTGATTACTTTAACAGTATTGGTAAAACACCTCTTTCTACTGACATTGACAATCCATCTGTACAAAACATGGATATTGTTTACAACAATTATCAAAGAGAATTAATTTTAGATCCATCTGGTAGAGATTCTTTTGTAATTTTCCGAATAGATGACTTTAATACTTTAAATAAAATACCTAATCCTCAAACTACTACCATTACTTCCAAAACAAGAAAATTTGTACAAATACCTAATAACATTATTATTGATGGTGTTGAAGTACGTAAAGCGGATGCCGCAAAAGCTGCACCTAGACGTTTAGACTCTTCTATAGATGCTGGACAAATGTTTGTACCTAAAGGACAATACTCATCTCAATCTATTATAAGAAAAGTAGCTCAAACTTTTGGAACTCGTAAAGTATTACAAGATACCAATAACTCTGAAAATGATTTTATCGCAATAGACATTCCAGTACCTGGAGGTTGGAATTAATATAACTCATAAAAAATAGAGAAGATCTTGTTACAAAACTAGATCTTTTCTTTTTAAAGGATATGAAAAAAGCTTTCACAACCATAATAATGTTACTCTCTTTTGCTAAGATAAATGCACAAGATAGTTTAAAAGTTCAACAAAACTTACAACACTTTTACTACGAAGATTTATTACAGAACTTTCATAAAACACCTTTTTTATTCTACATAAATAAGGTCAACAATTACACTCATACTACCTTATCCTATCAAAATAAACAAAACAACAAAGCTAAACAGCAGCAAGCTATTGAAGAAACAAATATTAATTTACAAACCGAGGGTATTTACAAAAAAAACACTACTCTTTTTACAGGTAATATAGGTTATACTCGCAACTATCTAGATGGTTTAGGCTGGAATACCACAAATCTTCATCCTTATAAAAATCCTGTAGAATCATCTCCTATTTATAATTTAGCTTATAAACGTGGAAATTGGGACAATCAATTTTATCGTCTCAACGGAAATTTAGTTTTACCTTTAATAAAAGATAAATTATTTACCACAATTAACATAAACTATAAAACACTTCAGTTTTTTAGAAAAAAAATAAATCCAATTCCCAAATTAAATTATTTAGATGTTTTTGTAAAAGCTTCACTTTATTATAAAATTTCTCCTCAAAAATATATTGGAGCTTTTGGTGGTTACGGATCTGTAAATAATAAATCAGAAATATCTTATTTAGGTGGAGGTTATGAAAACATTCCTAACAATACTGAAATCTATAGTAGAATATCATATGGATATGGACTTATTGAAACAGCTATCTTTTTGACAAACACAGAAAACGATATCAAATACAGCGGAGGATTTAATTATATTTCAAATAGGAAAAACAAACTATTACACGCCGAAATAAGATATGATAATACTACCACAAAATTTAACGCGGTAGATACTTCTGAAGAAATATTATTAGCCAAATACACAGTAAATAAAGTTTCTTCTAAAGTTAATTGGTATAATTTTAATAATGGTCATTCATTTTCTTTAAATGGAAATTATACTTCTGGAAGTAACTTCAAAATATCTACTAATGGTAAAAATTACGACGCTTCTTTAATTGATATTCAAGCAACCTATCAAATTTTAAAGCAAACAGACAATTTAATTAATCACAATTTTGGTATATATACTAGCTACTATCAACTAGAAAAGAAAGATTATCAAGCTGTAAATAGTTTTAATTTCGCTAATGCAAGTTTAGGTGCTTTTTATGGTAAAGATTTTAAAATCAAAAACAATAAAATCTACCTAAAAGCTAAAACAGACATCCTTTTCAATTTAAAAAAAGAAAAATTATTTAGTAATACTAACAACCGTTTTATTACTGATGTTGCTCTGCCTGACTTTTATTTAAACACCGCTAATAAATTAAATACGTCATTACAAATTGGATATCAACGTAAAGTTAAATCAGCTACCTATCTAACTTTAGGTACCACTTTACAACAACAATATTTTTTCAACTTAAACGAGAACATCACCTATAATAAAGGCTTCAATTATGGAGCAATGTTCTTTTTCAATATTACTTATTAATTTTTTAGCATGAGATATAGTATAATAGCTCTTATTATATTTAATTTATTGGTTTCCTGTAAACAGCAAAAATCAGAATATCAAGCTTTACAAGATATTTATAAAAAGAAACCTTCTGAATGGGTAAAACCATGGGTAGACAGTACCGTTACATGGAAAGAACTAGGAGTATTACCAAAACCTAACTATCCAAATAATGAGAAACCTTCAAAAGAACTCTTACAATTGGGTAAACAATTATTTTTTGATTCAAGATTATCACAAACAAAACAATTTGCTTGTGTTAGTTGCCATCATCCAATACAAAACTATACTGATAATAGAGAAAAATCTTTAGGTTTTATGCTTAAAGAAGGTAACAGAAACGCTCCAACTGTGTTAAACCTATCTTATAACAAACATTTTTTTTGGGATGGAAGAGCTGCCTCACTTGAAGAACAAGCTTTAGGTCCATTTCAAAACCCTGTAGAAATGAATACTCATCTAGATACAGTAGTCTCTAGAGTAAAAAGTATAAAAGGTTATAGAAAAGTTTTCAAAAATATTTTTAATAAAGAAGATATTATTATAGAAGACATTGCTTATGCAATAGCAATGTTTGAACGATCGTTAATTAGTCGTAAATCTAAATTTGATAATTTTTTACTAGGAAAAAAAGAACTCGACGAAAACGAATTAAAAGGATTACATTTATTTAGAACTAAAGGCCGTTGTTTAACATGTCATAACGGACCTTTATTCACCGATAATAAATTTCATAACTTAGGACTTACCTATTACGGCAGGAAATTTGAAGACTTAGGTAGATATAATATTACTAAAAAAAAGGAAGATGTAGGAAAATTCAAAACACCTAGTCTACGAGATGTTATGCGTACAGGTCCATGGATGCATAATGGTTTATTTGGAAAAATGGATGGAATTTTAAATATGTATAGTAATGGAATGCCCAGACCTAGACGTAGGGAGCACCAAAAAAACGACAGTTTATTTCCTACAACTTCGCCTTTAATACAAAAGTTAGATTTAACAGAAGAGGAAAAAGAAAATATTATTGCTTTTTTAGAAAGCCTTTCCGCTCCTGCTTTTCGCATTTCAACACCAGAATTACCTAAAGAATAAATTTAAAACCATATTTATAAAACTCAAAGAAATCCTCTCGGCCTTTAAAAATTGATATAATTTTAATTGAATCATATTTTTCAATATTTTTTTGAAAAAAAATTAGCATTCAAAAAAAAACTCAAGCTTTTAAAAAACAAACAGTTACAAACCTCAAAAAAAACTTCTCAATTTTTACCCTAAAAAAAAGTGAAAAAAGTTTTTGGCAGTATCAAAAAACCTTCTATATTTGCAGCGCCTTAAAGGAAAAGGCCGATGTAGCTCAGCTGGCTAGAGCAGCTGATTTGTAATCAGCAGGTCGGGGGTTCGAGTCCCTTCATCGGCTCAGAAACAAAAAGCGTTAACTTAAGTTAGCGCTTTTTTTGTTTACATATTTTCCTAAATTTGTCTTGAAAATTTTATCTTAATTAAACTCAATGAAAAATATATTTGTTATTGGTATTGCTGGTGGAACCGGAAGTGGAAAAACTACTGTAGTAAATCAAATAATTAACGAACTTCCACAAGATGAAGTTTGTGTAATCTCACAAGACTCATACTACAACCAAACCGATAACTTAACATACGATGAGCGTACTAAGATAAATTTTGACCACCCAAGAGCTATTGACTTTGATTTATTAGTTCAACACCTAACAGATCTAAAGAACAATAAAATAATTGAACAACCTGTATACTCTTTTGTAGCTCACAATAGAACCAAAGACACTATTAAAACACATCCACGTAAGGTTGTAATTATTGAAGGAATCTTAATCTTTAACAGTAAAGAATTAAGAAACCTTTGCGACATTAAAGTTTTTGTACATGCCGATGCAGACGAACGCTTAATTAGACGTGTAAGAAGAGACATAAAAGAACGCGGTAGAGACATTGACGAAGTTTTAAGCAGATACCAAAGCACCTTAAAACCTATGCATCAACAATTTATTGAACCAACAAAAAATTATGCAGATATTATAATACCTAACGACAGGTATAATACTGTAGCTATAGATATCGTTAGAACAGTAATTAACGACCGTTTATAAGATGAATTTAAAATCACTAAAAAACAAACCATCCTTTAAAATAGCAACTAACATATATGTTATTATCTTAACAATATTTGTTTTCTGGATGCTTTTTTTAGATGAAAATTCATATCTTACCCATAGAGAGTTCAATAAAGAAATCAAGGAACTTGAAACCTGGATTGACTACCACCAAAAAAAGATTAAGAAAGATAAAGAGACAATCGAAAAACTTAAAGATTCTCTTCAACTAGAACGCTATGCTCGTGAAAAATACTTGATGAAGAAAGAGAATGAAGATATATATATTATTGAATTTGATACCATACAGAAATAATGAGTAATTATTTATTTAATGAATTCAACGAAATTAGCCCTGCAGAATGGAAACAAAAAATCCAAGTAGATCTTAAAGGCGCTGATTACAACGAAACACTTCTTTGGAAAACTAACGAAGGAATTACCGTAAAGCCTTTTTATTCAAAAGAAGATCGAACACAATTAAAATCGAACACTTCTAATGAAGGCTTCAAAGTATGCCAATCTATCTTCGTTGAAGATGAAAAAAAAGCAAATTCTTTCGCTTTAGATTCATTAAATAGAGGAGCTAAATCAATAGAGTTTAAAGCTAAGAGTAAATTCAACCATAAAGCTCTACTAGATAAAATCGACACTCAAAATATTACCATTTATTTCAACTTAAAATTTTTAGAATCAGATTTCATTATTGAATTATCGGAATTTGTTAATTCTAAAAACTGTTATTTCAATATAGATATAATTGGAAACCTTGCTAATTCTGGAAATTGGTTTAGCAACCTAAACAATGATCACAAAGAACTAGAAAGAATTATCTCTTCTACCGACAACTCTATTTGCGTAAATGCTTCAATATATCAAAATGCAGGTGCAAATATTACCCAGCAATTAGCTTATTCGTTAGCCCATGCAAATGAATATTTAAATCACTTCGGAAAAGATATAATCAATAAAATACATTTCAATTTTTCAGTTGGAAGTAATTACTTTTTTGAGATAGCTAAACTAAAAGCTTTTAGGATTCTATGGGATGCTCTTTTAAAAGAATACAATACTGAAAATCAAAAAGCACATATTTACGTTCAACCAAGCTCACGAAATAAAACATTATATGACTATAATGTAAATATGCTACGTACTACCTCAGAATGCATGAGTGCTATACTAGGAGGAGCTAACACGGTAAGCAACATATCTTATGATGATATTTTTCACCACTCAAACGAATTTGGTGAACGAATTTCAAGAAATCAGCTATTAATCTTACAGCAAGAAAGCGAATTAGCTAACGCTCAAAATTATGCCGATGGTGCTTATTACATAGAAGCAATCACACAACAATTAGCACAGAATGCTTTAGTTATTTTTAAGTCGATAGAACAAGGAGGAGGCTTCTTACAACAACTTAAAGAAGGAACTATTCAACGAAAAATAAAAGAATCAGCAGACAACGAACAAGAAAAATTCGATTCAGGCGAATTAGTTTTACTAGGAACTAACAAAATTCAAAACGAAAAGGATTTAATGAAAAACGATTTAGAATTATTCCCTTTTGCAAAAACTAGAAATGAAAAAACTCTAATACAGCCAATTATCCAAAAACGATTAGCTGAAAAGTTAGAACAAGAACGATTAAGTAATGAGTAGAAAAGATATATCAAATATAAAACTAGCAGAAAGCCAAGATATAGAAAACAAAAGCTTCCCTCATGAAAATTTCGTTGCAGGGATTGCTCCAAATTTACGTGGTCCATATTCAACAATGTATGTCCGTAGACCATGGACTATTAGACAATATGCCGGTTTTTCAACAGCTGAAGAAAGTAATGCTTTTTACAGAAGAAATTTAGCTGCAGGACAAAAAGGGCTTTCAGTTGCCTTTGATTTAGCAACCCACAGAGGTTACGATTCAGATCACGAACGCGTTCAAGGAGATGTAGGTAAAGCTGGAGTAGCCATAGATTCTGTGGAAGACATGAAGGTTTTATTTGATCAAATACCTTTAGATAAAATGTCGGTTTCTATGACAATGAATGGAGCCGTATTACCTATTCTTGCTTTTTATATTGTTGCTGCAGAGGAACAAGGAGTAGAACCTAAATTACTTACTGGAACTATTCAAAATGATATCTTAAAAGAATTTATGGTGCGTAACACCTATATCTACCCACCTACTCCATCAATGAAAATTATTGCAGATATTTTCAAGTATACTTCTGAAAATATGCCAAAATTCAATTCAATATCTATTTCTGGATACCACATGCAAGAGGCTGGTGCCACTGCAGAAATTGAATTGGCCTACACTTTAGCTGACGGATTAGAATACATCAAAAAAGGATTAGAAGCCGGAATGGATATTGATACCTTCGCCCCTCGCCTTTCTTTTTTCTGGGCTATTGGAATGAATCATTTTATGGAAATCGCAAAAATGCGAGCAGGTAGAATGCTATGGGCTAAGCTAGTAAAACAGTTCAATCCTAAAAATCCAAAATCACTAGCCTTAAGAACACATTGTCAAACAAGCGGATGGTCTTTAACAGAACAGGATCCTTTTAACAATGTAGCAAGAACAACTATTGAGGCTATGGCAGCAGCTTTTGGTGGAACACAAAGTTTACACACCAATGCTTTAGATGAAGCAATAGCACTTCCTACAGATTTTTCTGCTAGAATTGCTCGAAACACACAAATATACTTACAACAGGAAACCAACATTACCAAAACTGTTGACCCTTGGGCTGGTAGTTATCATGTTGAACAATTAACTGAAGAAATCGCAAACAAAGCTTGGGACTTAATTAAAGAAGTTGAAGAGCTAGGTGGAATGACCAAAGCTATTGAGAAAGGTATACCTAAAATGCGTATCGAAGAAGCCGCTGCTAAAAAACAAGCAAAAATAGACAGCGGTCAAGATGTAATTGTTGGTGTAAATAAATATCAACTAGAACAAGAAGACCCTTTACATATTTTAGAAGTAGATAATGAAGCTGTAAGACAATCTCAAGTTGACAGGCTAAACGATTTAAAAGCTAAAAGAAATCAAACAGAAGTTGATGAGATTTTAACTGAATTAACCGAATGTGCTAAAACAGGCGAAGGCAATTTATTAGATTTAGCTGTAAAAGCTGCTAGAAAACGAGCTACTTTAGGCGAAATTTCCGATGCAATGGAAAGTGTTTTCGGACGTCATAAAGCAGTTCACAAAACCATATCAGGCGTGTACAGTAAAGAAATAAAAGACGACAAATTATTTAAAAAAGCAACTGAACTAGCTGATCAATTTGCTGAATTAGAAGGTAGACGACCTCGAATTATGATTGCCAAATTAGGACAAGATGGACATGATCGTGGGGCAAAAGTAGTAGCTACAGGATATGCCGACTTAGGTTTTGACGTAGATATAGGACCTCTTTTTCAAACTCCAATCGAAGCAACTAAACAAGCCATTGAAAACGATGTTCATATTTTAGGAATATCCTCATTAGCAGCAGGCCATAAAACATTAGTACCACAAGTTATTGCTGAACTTAAAAAATATGGTCGTGAAGATATAATGGTTATTGTTGGAGGAGTAATTCCTGCACAAGACTACCAGTTCTTATTTGATGCTGGTGCAGTAGGTGTTTTTGGACCTGGAACCAAAATAGCACAAGCAGCTATTGATATGTTAACTATTTTAATTGACAGTATAGAAGAATAAAGCCATGCAAATAAAATTCATTGATAGAGAATCTGGTAACACAATTATAGAAACTCCTCCTGGAGAAGCGTTCCTAAAATTATTATACAATAACCCATTCGGTAAAATGGCTATTTTACCTATAGCTAAACGTAAGTTTTTATCATCTTGGTATGGTAAAAAAATGAGCAAACCTAAGTCTACAAAAAAAATAGAAAGCTTTGTAGCACAGTTAGGTATTGATATAAACGAAGCTGAAAAATCTATTTCTGAGTTTACCTCTTTCAATGATTTCTTTTATAGAAAATTAAAACCCAATGCCAGACCCATAAATTCTGGCTTTGTCTCTCCTGGTGATGGAAAAATGTTGGCTTTTGAAAACATTTCTGACATCCACAACTTCTTTGTAAAAGGTAGAAAATTTACACTTAAAGAATTTTTAGGCAACGAAGAATTAGCAGAAAAACACAAAGATTCTTCTTTGATTATTTTAAGATTAGCTCCTAATGATTACCACAGATATCATTTTCCTTTTGATGGAGTCCCTTCTGAAATGACAAAAATAAAAGGTGATTATTTTTCTGTTTCTCCATATGCTTTAGCTTCCAATTTTACAAAGGTTTTTTGCGAAAATAAACGTGAATATTGTATTTTATCAACAGAAGAAAAAGGAGACATCGTCATAGCACCAGTCGGCGCAACAATGGTAGGAAGCATTATTGAAACTTATACTGCAAACACCCCAATAAAAAAGGGTGACGAAATGGGGTATTTTGCTTTTGGAGGCTCAACTATTGTTCTTCTAGTAAACAAAGAAAAAATAGCTATAGATCAAGATATTATAGAAAACACAAAAAACCGTATAGAGACTTTTGTTAAAATGGGGGAAACAATAGGAAAGTAATCTATTTACTTTAACACTTCTCTACCCTTAAAAATGATTGAAATCATAATTTTATTACAGCTTTAATCCGTAAATTTGCGAAGTTTTATACTTATCAGATTTACAGATGAAAAAAGTTCTTAATATTCTTTACTCAACTCGCCTGATGGCCGTGTTGTTTTTTGCTATTTCAATTGCCATGGGAGTTGCTACTTTTATAGAAAACGACTATGGTACTCAAACCTCAAAAGCTTTAGTTTACAACACTTGGTGGTTTGAATTAATTATGATTTTTTTCACTATCAATTTCTTTGGAAATATTTTCAGATACAAATTATATAAAAAAGAAAAGTGGTCTGTTTTATTATTCCACGTAGCTTTCTTATTCATTTTAATTGGAGCTGGAATTACCCGTTATATCAGTTATGAAGGTTTAATGATTATTGATGAAGGAGAAACTACAAATACTTTTTTCTCAGACATCAATTACCTTAACGTAATTATAGACGACAATCAGTTTCAAAAAGAAACAAACAATAAACTTTTATTATCAGCTTGGGGAAGTAATTCCGCTAGTTTTACAGAATATTTCCAACCTAAAAAAGATGGTAAAAACCATCAAATAGACTTTAAACTTATTGATTACATTCCTTGGGTAGAAAAGAAATTTATTGAGGACGATAACGGAGTAGAACATATCAAATTTGTTGAGAGTTCTAGTGGAAGTAGACATGAACATTATATCAAACGAGGTCAGATTCAAAATATCCATAATATTTTAGTTGGCTTTGATGCTAAGGATGGAAATGCTAACATTAATATTTTTAAAAGAAATGATTCTTTAAAAATAATTACAAAATCTGCTGGTAACTACCAAGTAATGGCTACTCAACAAAAAGGTTTTGTAAAACAAGATACTATTCAAGATTTTAAACTACGTTCACTTTACAATGTTTCTGGTTTACCTTTTGTAGTTCCTCAGTACCCTACTAAAGGAGACATTAAAACTGTTAGAGGAAAAAAAGACAATAAAAAATACGACATGGTTATTTTTGATGTAACTACAGATGGAAAAACTGAGCGTATCGAATTAACAGGAGGACAGTTTAATGTAGACGGGCAAAAACAATTTAAAATTGGAGATTTGAATTTTAGAGCTTGGTATGGCGCTAAACAGCGTGTAACTCCTTTTAGCGTAAAACTAAATGATTTTCAATTAGAAAAATATCCTGGTTCAGAAAACGCAGCTTCTTTTGCTAGTGAAATTACTGTTTTTGATAAAGATGAAACTTTTGATTTTAGAATTTTTATGAATAATATTTTACACTATAAAGGATATCGTTTATTTCAATCAAGTTACTTAAATGCTGGTGAAAAAATTGAACAAACTCACCTTTCTATAAACCACGATTCTTGGGGTACAGCTGTAACTTATATTGGTTATTTTCTATTATTTTTTGGTTTAATCGCTTCTTTATTTGTGAAAAATACTCGCTTTTACGATTTAAAAAAATCGTTAGAAAAAATACGAACTAAAAAAGCTACACTTTCAATTATACTATTATTAATTAGTTCTATAGCTTTTTCTCAACACAACACGCATAAACCAAAAGAATTATCAGAAACTCAAATTGATTCTATATTACAAAAATCAATAGTTGATAAAAAACATGCTGATTTATTTAGTCAATTAGTAATACAAGATGCAGGTGGAAGAATGAAACCCGCACATACTTTTGCTTCTGAATTAGTGCGAAAAGTTGCACACACCGATAATTTTAAAGGTTTAACTCCTAGTCAAATTTTAGTTTCTATAACTGAAGCACCTATGTTTTGGTTAAATGTTCCTTTTATTTATTTAGAAAAAGGAAATACGCAAATACGTGAAGTTCTTGGTTTACCAAAAGATACAAAATACGCTCGTTTTATTGATTTTTATGACGAAAATGGTACTTCAAAAATTAGTCATTTAGTTATTGAAGCTCAGAAAAAAAGAATACAAAGTAAATTAGAGCAAGACGCTATAAAAATAGAGCGTAGAGTTTGGCTATTATCTCAAGCTTTAGGTGGAGGTATATTAAGAATATACCCAATTCCAAATGATGAAAATAACAAATGGGTATCGCAACCTGAAACTTCACAAGCTAATTTTAGAGGAACTGACTCTGTATTTGTTCGTCAATCATTACCTGTATATTTTCAATTATTACAAGCTTCTAAAAAAACAGGAGATTACACAGAAACTAATAAAATTTTAGATGGCATTAAAAAGTTCCAGAGAAAATTTGGTTCAAAAGTAATTCCTACTCAAGATAAAATACAATTAGAAATTGCTTATAATAAAGCTAATATTTTTGTTAAGCTGGCTAAATACTACGGATACGTTAGTTTACTAATGATTATATTCGTTTTCTTCCAAATATTCAACAATAAACCCTGGATTAATTACGCCATCAAAGCTTTTATAGGAATAATAATCATACTTTTTATTATACATGTATTAGGTTTAGCTGCACGATGGTACATTAGTGGTAATGCTCCTTGGAGTAACGCTTATGAAACCATAATCTTTGTAGGATTAGCCTCTATGTTTTTTGGCTTAATTTTAGGTAAGAAATCCTCTTTAACGATTGCAGCTACTACATTTTTAACTGCTATCATATTATCTTTTGCTCATCAAAACTGGTTAGATCCTGAAATTGCTAACTTAGTACCTGTATTAAACTCGTGGTGGCTATATGTACATGTTTCTATTATTGTTTCTGGTTATGGGCCTTTTGCCTTAGGTATGATTCTAGGTATATTTTCTTTATTCTTAATCATTTTTACAAATGAAAAAAACAAAAAGAAAATGAAGTTACACCTAAATGAGCTAACAACTATAAACGAAATGGCCTTAACTGTTGGTTTAGTCTTATTCACTGTTGGTAACTTTTTAGGTGGAATGTGGGCAAATGAAAGTTGGGGACGTTACTGGGGATGGGATCCAAAAGAAACTTGGGCTTTAATATCAATTATGATATATGCTTTTGTATTACATATGCGTTTAATCCCTGGATTACGTAGTAAATATACATTTAATCTTTGGTCAATTATTGCATTTGCTTCTGTTATGATGACATACTTTGGAGTTAACTTCTACCTATCTGGCTTACATTCTTATGCAAGTGGAGATAAAGTAATTACTCCAAATTCAGTATACTATTCTGTATCTTTTGTCTTTATCATCGGTTTAATTGCATGGTTTAAACACAAGAAGTTTTACAAAAAATAATTATAAATAAATAAGAATAACGTACTTTTGCGCGTTGTTAAAAAAAAGAAATTATGTTCAATAAAAATATAAAATTAGTTTTAGCTGGATTAACTGTTATTTGGTCAGTATATGAATTTACTCAAGGCCACATAATGAATGGTATATCTATATTACTATTGGCAGGGATATTCATCTTATTTTATTTTAAAAACGAATTTATTTTATTAGCCTTTCTAAAATTAAGAAAGCAAGATTTTGAAGGAGCTAAGAAATGGCTTAGCTATATTAAAAATCCATCAAGTGCTTTAATCAAAAAGCAAGAAGGATATTTCAACTATCTTCATGGTATTATGCTTTCTCAAACAAATATTACTCAGGCAGAAAAGTTTTTAAGAAAAGCTGTAAAATTGGGATTAGCAATGGATCATGATTTAGCAATGGCTAAATTACAATTAGCTGGTATTGCTATGACCAAACGTAGAAAACGTGAAGCAACTAATTTAATGGCCGAAGCTAAAAAACTTGACAAGCATGGCATGTTAAAAGAGCAAATGCAAATGATGAAGCAGCAGATGAAGAAAATTTAAATAGGCTAAAAAACATAAGAAAAATTAAATTAGTACTTTCGCAAAAAAATAAACAAATGCTAAGAATCATTAAAATTTCGTTAGTCTTAGTTGCGCTAACAATTTCTTCATGTGTTTCGAAGAAGGAAATTGTATATTTTCAAAATCATGAAGCAAATCAATCATTAGTTAATAACACCTATAAAACTATTTTTAAACCAAATGATTTAGTGCAAATTACAATTTCAGCATTAGATATTGAGGCTGTAAAACCTTTTAATTTACCGATTGTTAACTTTGCAACAACAACAGATAATGTTGTAGGTACTCCTCAACAACAATCATATTTAATTGACAATAATGGTTTTATTGAATTTCCTCTTTTAGGAAACATAAAATTAGCTGGTCTTACTAGACCTGAAGCTATCTCTCTCTTAAAAGAAAAATTATCACCAGATTATGTTAAAAATCCGACCATAAATATAAGAATATCTAATTTTTCAGTTACAGTGTTAGGTGATGTTAAAAATCCTGGGAGATTCATTATTCCAAATGAAAGAATTTCTGTACTTGAAGCAGTAGGTTTAGCAGGTGATTTAAACATTTCTGGTATAAGGAATATCGAGGTAAAAAGAGAAAATAACAATAAAATCATTACATACAACTTAGATTTACGTTCAAATAAAATTTTTACATCTCCTGCTTATTTTTTACAACAAAATGACGTTGTATATGTAAAACCTAACAAAGCAACTTCACAATCGGCCTCTTACAACCAAAATACTGGTTTATTTATATCTATAGGTTCTGTAATTATTTCATTAATTTCTATTTTAACTAGGTAACCATAATCGATCATGAACAACGAACAATATTCTCAGAAAATTCAACATGGCAATCCGATTAATATTAGAGCTGAATTAGAAAAGTATTTAATTCATTGGAAGTGGTTTGTCTTAGGTATCCTTTTTTCTATCATTGGAGCTTTTTTATATTTAAGATATAGTACTCCTAAATACAATGCTTCAACAACTATTTTAATTAAAAATGACAAAAAAGGAGGCCTTTCAGATGAGCTTGCTGCATTTGGAGATCTTGGTATTATTGGTAGTACTAATAAAAATATTGACAATGAAATTGAAATTCTTAAATCAAGAAAATTAATTCATGATGTCATAACAAAATTAAATTTAAATATTAAATATTTAATTAAAGGAAGAATAAAAGAATCTGAAACTTATAATACATCAGCAATCACTTTAGTCCCAAAAGATTCTTTATTTCATAAGCTAGATACTATTATCAATATTCATATTTTGTCTGATAATAAATTTAAATTATTAGATGAAGATGGTAGCTTTATTTCTGAAAACTTGTTCAATGAACCTATTAAAAGTAAAAAAATAGGAGAGTATAAAATCATAAAAAATAATAATTTTACAAAAAAATCAGTAAATCAAAACTTAAAAATAGCTATTAGGTCAATAAATAAAATTATTGATTCATATCAAAAAATCATTCGTATCTCTCCAATAAATAAAAAGTCTAGTGTTGTAAGGATGTCATTACAATCAGCAGTTATGCAAAAAGCTGAAGATATTTTAGACGAATTGGTTATTCAATATAATAATGATGCTATTGCTGACAAAAAGAAAGTTTCTGAAAAAACAAATGACTTTATAATTGAACGATTAAATAGTGTCGGTAATGAATTAGCTGGTATTGATAATAAAGTTCAAATATTCAAAAGTAAAAATAACATTACTGATATTGAATCAGAAGCTAAACTTACTTTAGAAACCAAAACATTAAATCGACAAAAATTAATTGAAGCTACAACTGAACTAAGCTTGGTAAAGTCTTTAAGTAATGAGCTTACGAACAATGATTATTTACCTGCCAATTTAGGCTTAACTGACCCCAATATAGGTAAGTCTATTGCTGAATATAATTTATTAATAGCTCAACTAAAGCGCCTAGAAAAAAGCGCTGGAGAAAAAAATATTGTTCTAATAGAAGTCCAAGACAATATTTCAAATTTAAAAAGTTCACTTAGTAGAAGTTTGAATAATACAATTAGATCATTACAAATAAAGGTAAACAGTTTACAACGTGAATCAGGGAGATTTAATTCTAAAATTTCATCAATACCTTCAAAAGAAAGAGAATTTTTAGACATAGCTCGTCAACAAGAAATTAAAGCAGGTTTGTATTCTTATCTATTGAAGAAAAAAGAAGAAACGGCTATATCTTTGACAGCTAATGCTGTTCCCAATGCTAAAATTATAGACAAAGCTTATAGCTCTAATATCCCTGTAAGCCCTAAGAAAAAGATAATTTACTTAGCTGCTCTATTATTAGGATTAATAATCCCTTTTATTGTCATTTATTTAAGGGAACTTCTTGACACTAAAGTTCATACAAAAAAAGATATTGAAGAGAACACTACAATACCATATCTTGGAGACATACCTCATTCTATAACAAGAGAGAAAATTGTTATAAACTCTAGTGCCCGTTCAAGTACAGCTGAAGCTTTCAGGCTAATTAGAACAAACTTAGATTTTATGCTACCTGAGAAAACAGAAAATAAAGGTAGTACTATATTCGTTACTTCTACTACAAGTGGAGAAGGAAAATCATTTACTTCAATAAATCTAGCAGCTTCTTTATCTTTATCTGGGAAAAAAGTTATTCTAGTTGGAATGGATTTGAGAGCTCCTAAAATCACAGAGTATCTTGAAATCCCTGACAGAAAAGGTATTACCAATTTTTTAACTAACAATAGTATTACCTTAGACTCTTTAAAATTTTCAATTGATGAAATACCTAGTTTAGATATTATTGCTTCTGGAGCTATTCCTCCTAATCCAGCGGAATTATTAATGTCTAAAAAAATTGGAGATATTTTTACGGAATTAGAAGAAAAATATGACTATGTTATTATAGATACTGCTCCAGTAAATTTAGTAACTGATACAATGCTTATTTCTAAACATGCTGATTTGGTTATTTATGTAACCAGAGCTAATTATTTAGACAAGCGTATGCTTGTTGTACCACAAACTTTATACAGAGATAAAAAACTACCTAATTTAGCTATTGTTTTAAATGATGTTGATTTAAAACGTGGTTATGGTTATGGTTATGGATATGGATACGGCTATGGTATTCCTGAAGAAGAAGATTTACCTTGGTATAAAAGAATCTTTAATTAATAATTATAAATAAAAAAGGAAGCAAATTGCTTCCTTTTTTATTTATAAGAACTTTTTATTATTGTTTAACAAATGTTCAATTTGCTTTCTTATTTTAACTGTACCTATTTTATTTAACAACTTAAGATGATTATGATGATGTGTATCTGTCCCAACAAAATCATACATATTCTCTTTTAATAATTTTTGAGCTGTTTTCTGTACTCCTTTTCCGTATTGTTCAGTTAATGACAATAAGTTTAATTGAAAAACACATCCTGCTTTTTTTAATTTATAAAAATTCTGAAAATCATTATGATAAAAATTATAACGCTCTGGATGAGCTAAGACAGGTTTATAACCTTTTAACTGAATTTCAAATAAAACATCATATAAATTATAAGGGGCATTAAAATATGACATTTCAACCAAAATATAATTGTCTTTTAAAGTTAGAATATCATCAGCTTTTAATCTTTCAACGAATTGTTCGTCCATCATATATTCTGCTGCTGCGTTAATCTTTATATCATCGAAACCTTGTTTTTTTAGCTCTGCTCTAACTATTTCTAATTTATCTTTTATCGTTTTAGAAGAGTTTGGATATACATCTCCTAAAACATGTGGTGTAGTAATAAAGTTTTTAATACCATAAGAATACATCTTAGTTATCAAAGAAATTGAATTTTCTAAATCTTTTGCTCCATCATCAATCCCAGGAAGTAAATGAGAATGGATATCTATAAATCCATCAGGAAACAGTTCATTTAAAGGAATCTCTTTTTTCTTAAAAAACAACATATTTTATTTTTATCTCTTAATTATTTTACAAATTTAAACTAATAATCCACCTTAACTAAACAAAAATTACACCTTTTTTTATTACGAAATCGATTGAGATTAATACAACTATTGTGCAACTAATTATGATAGTATATATTTGAGCAAAACTAAATAAAATATAATGATTTTAATAGCTGATGGTGGTTCTACAAAAGCAGATTGGATTGCTTTAGACAATAATAAAGAAGAAGTTTTTAGAGTAAGAACATTAGGTTTAAATCCAGCTGTAGTTTCAAAAGAAGAATTATTAAATAGAATTGAGAATATATTTCAGCTTATTAACATTAAGGAAGCTGTTGAAGCAATTCATTTTTATGGAGCTGGTTGCGGAACTGCTATACCTATTAAAATTTTACATGATGTTTTAAAATCCATTTTCTCAAATGCATCTATAAACATATCTGAAGATATGTTAGCTGCTGTGTATGCTAGTTCAGCTCAAAACCCAGCCATTGTTTGTATTTTAGGGACAGGGTCTAATAGCTGTTATTATGATGGCAATAATATGGAAATGATAACTCCTTCATTAGGTTATACTATTATGGATGAAGCTAGCGGTAACTATTTTGGTAAACAATTATTAAAAGATTATTATTATAGGAAAATGCCTCAAAAAATTGCTAAATCTTTTGAAGAAGAATTTAATGTTGATGCAGACTATATTAAATTGAACCTATATAGGAAACCCAATCCTAATATGTATTTAGCTTCATTTGCTAAATTCATGTTTGATTATAAAGATAAAAAGTACATTAAGAAAATTATTAAAAAAGGCTTTCAAGAGTTTTTTAAATATAGAATTTTACCATATCAGAAAGGAACTGAAACACCAATTTACTTTATAGGATCTATAGCATACTACTTTATAGATATATTAGAAAATGTAGCTTCCAAGAACAACCTAATTATTACTGATGTTATCCAACGTCCTATAGATAACTTAGTGAAATTCCATATGGAAAATGACATTTAACAAAATGGCAATATTTTTTCTAAAGTAATTCCTCGTGATCCTTTAATTAGGATTGTACTATCCTTAATTGGCTTTTTAGTTAAATATTCTTTTAACTCTTCTAAAGTTTTAAACTTGAGATGATTTGTTTTTGTTTCGAAAAAATTATTTCCAACTAACAAAACATTAGAAAATTTAGCTTTAGAGACGTAATCAACTATTTTTTGATGTTCTACCCCACTATAATCCCCAAGCTCAAACATATCCCCTAAAACAATTGTTTTATGGTTAGATTTATACAATATAAAACTATCTAAAGCAGCTTTCATACTTGTAGGATTGGCATTATATGCATCTAAAATTATTTTGTTGTTTTCTGTTTCTATAATTTCTGATCTATTATTAGAAGGAATGTAGTTTTCAATAGCTTTTTTTATTTCTTTTTCTGATACTTTAAAGTAACTACCTATAGTAATTGCTGCACTTATATTTGCATAATTATAACTTCCTATAAGCTTACTGTGTATCTTTTCATCATTAAAAATTAAATTAACGAATGGATTAGCATCAATAAATTTAATGGATTCTTCAAATCGTATAACATCTATTCCTTTAGTTTTTTCAATTTGAATTGGATCATCTGAGTTTAAAAAAACTTTTCCTTTAGAATCTCTAATAAAATCATATAATTCAGATTTACCTTTAATTACTCCTTCTATAGACCCAAAACCTTCTAAATGAGCACTTCCAAAATTAGTAATATAACCATAGTTTGGTTCTACAATCTTAGATAAAAAAGCAATTTCTTTTTGATGATTAGCTCCCATTTCAACAATTCCTATTTCAGTGTCAGAATTCATCGAAAGTAGTGTTAAAGGAACTCCTATATGGTTATTCAAATTTCCTTTTGTAGCTGTCGTTCTAAATCTACAAGATAGCACTGCATTAATCAACTCTTTTGTCGTAGTCTTACCGTTACTACCTGTTAAAGAAATTATTGGAATATTTAGTTGATTTCTATGATAATTAGCCAAATTTTGTAAGGCCTTTAATACATTATCTACTAAAATTACATTATCATTTGTTTTATATTCAATTTCATCAACAACTGCATATTTAGCTCCCTTTGCCAATGCATCAGAAGCAAATTTATTCCCATTAAAGTTATCACCTTTAAGTGCAAAAAAAATCGAATTGTTTCTTATTTTTCTTGTATCAGTATCAACTAAACCATGTTGAATAAACAACCTATATAATTCCTTTACATCCATGTTGTAAAAATAAAAAACCTCATTGAATTTCAATGAGGTTTAATTTATAATTTAAAAGATAAAACTATCTTCTTCTTTTAGCGTACTTTGGTGTTGCTGTCTTTCTCTTGTTCATCATCATAGGTCCCATTTTATCTGTAGCACATCTAAATCCAATAAAATTAGTTGCCATATACTCTGGGAAATATCTTCTTTGAGCTGGATCTAACCAATACTCTCTGTCTGCCCAAGAACCTCCTTTGTAAACTCTAGATTTATCACTAATTAAAGTTGTTCTTGTTTTAGCGTCATACTTATAGTTATTGATAACATTTCCTAAAGAATCTTTTTCAGACTCTGGTTTTTGAGGTGAATTATACATTCTAGATTTAGGATCTAGTTGATCTTTGTCTAATCCATAATTCTTAGAAGAAGCTTGATCTCCATCACCTAAACTAGAGTTATTAGCCAAGTTGTAATTTCTTCTCATGTAAGTATCTTCCTTTGTAATTGGGATATACTTTACACTTCCTGGTAAATCTTTAGGTACAATTCTACCGTTTTCTAAAGTATCATATTCAATATCACCGATTTCATCTCCAACGATTACAACTTTACCATCTTGATCTATTAACTTTTTTGTGAATATGTTACCTCTAAAATAGTTGAAATCATTTGCTTCTGAATCAATAATTGGACGATATACATCTTCTACCCATTCAGCAACGTTACCAGACATATCATATAATCCGAAAGCATTTGGAGGGTAACTTCTAACTGCATTAGGAATATCTGACATATCACTACTCCATCCAGCAATACCACTATAATCTCCTTTTCCTTGCTTGAAGTTAGCTAATTGATCTCCTCTTCTTCTTTTATCTCTATCTCTAGTATACTTTCCATTCCAAGCATACTTTTTTCTTCCTCTTATATTATTATACTCTCTGTTTTCAAACATTGCTTTAGCAGCATACTCCCACTCTACTTCTGTTGGAAGTCTAAACTTTTGAGATAAAATACCATCTGAAGAGGTAACTTGTCTTCCAGAAAACTCATCTTTACTAGGCTTTGGATCTCCTTTTTTTCTTGGTACTGGTATTCCTTTTTTATAAATAGTCGAATCACCATCAAAAAGAGCATAAGGATTTGTTAAGTAAGTATCTGTATCAAAATTGTTCTTCCCTTTAAAGCTTAATGAATCTTCTTTAAAAATATTTTTTATCACACCTTTATCCATTAAAATCTTTAAGTTAACAGCATTTGTACGCCATTTACAATATTTAGTTGCTTGTAACCAACTAACACCGACAACAGGGTATTCTGCATAAGAAGGATGTCTTAAATAACTTTCAGATAATAAATTTGTATTACCTAATCCTTTTCTCCATACTAAAGTATCTGGTAGAACAGATTTATATATATTCTTAAATTGAGCTTCTTCTGGTGGAAATACTTTTTTAGTATACTGCATAAATGCACCATAAGCAGAATTAGTTACTTCAGTCTCATCCATATAAAATGAACGAACATGCATCTTCTTAGGAGTAGTATTCCAATCAAACATTACGTCATCTTGAACTAACCCCATTGTAAACGTACCTCCTTCAATATGAACCATATTCATAGGAACATCTTTATTAGGGTTATAAGATCCTTTTATTATATTTCCATAATTATGATCATTAAATCTCCATCCTGTAAAAGGATCTACATCACTAGAACCACCTCTATTGCTTTTACAAGAAGTAATCAATAAGCTAGTGATAGCCAACAAACTAAATAATTTTAAGGTACTTTTCATGTATTTTTAACTATTTTAAGGGTGCCGCAATTTACAATATTTCTAATTTCTTACAACTAATTTATCTACAATTTCTCGTATTAGAAAGTTGCTTTGCAAGATTACAAACGACCATTTTTTAAGTTTAGTATTACGAATCTAAGAAAAAGATTAAATATCTAGCATTAATTTTTATTATTTTACACAATAAATATCTAAGACTCTCACTTTCAAAAACAAAAAAAAGGCAGAAATAAAATATTTTAAAATATTTTTAACTATTCTTCAAAAAAATGTAATAATTTTATCCTATGATCGTTAAGATAGTGGTTAAAATTTAACAGATTTTAGCATTTTTTTAAGAAAATCATATATTTGCCGAACTAATAATCAAATTTTTACATGAAAAAATTATCAATTTTATTGTTTTTTGCATGTTTTGCCCTTCAAATCAAAGCACAATCAACATCAAGTGGAATCACAACAGCTACTCCATTTTTATTAATTTCATCAGACGCTCGTGCTGGCGGTATGGGAGATGTAGGTGTAGCTACATCAGCTGATGCATTTTCAATTTTTCACAACCCAGCTAAAACAGCTTTTAACCAAAACAAAATAAGTATTGGTTTAAACTACACTCCTTGGTTGCGTAATTTAACAGACGATATATTTATAGGAAATGCTTCTTATGTAAATAGATTTAAAGAAAATGCTGCTTGGGGTGTTGACGTTAAATATTTCTCATTAGGTAAAATAGAACTTACAACAGATTTAGCTCAAAGTTTAGGCTATACAAATCCAAGTGAATTTGCTATTACTGGTACATACTCAATGAAATTAAGTGAAAAATTTTCAATGGGTATTGGACTTAAATACATAAACTCTAATTTAGATGTTACTAACAATAGTATTGACGCTGTTAATTCATTTGCTGTTGATATTTCTGGTTATTACCAATCTGATGAAAGAAATTATGGAAGTTTCAATGGTCGTTATCGTTTAGGTTTTAATATTGCTAATATTGGTCCTAAAGTTGAATATACTCCTGGACAAGAAAATTTTATCCCTACTAATGCTAAATTAGGAGGTGGTTTTGACTTTATTTTTGATAGTCAAAATACTTTAGGTTTAAACTTAGAATTCACAAAATTATTAGTTCCTTCAAGTAGTACACAATCTACTAGAGGCTGGTTCGATGGAATGTTTACTTCTTTAGGAGATAGAAGCTTTGGTGAAGAATTAAAAGAAGTAACATGGGCTTTAGGTGCGGAGTATTTATACAACAATGCTTTCGCAGCAAGAGCAGGTTATTTTCATGAAAGTGAAGAAAAAGGTCAACGCCAGTTTTTCACTTTAGGAGCAGGATTTACAGCTAAATCATTTACTTTAGATTTATCATATTTAGTTAATACTTCTGCTGTAAATAACCCATTAGAAAATACTTTAAGATTCTCTTTATCATTTGACTTAGGAGAAATCTACGAAGATTACTAAAATTTAGTATTTTTTTTTTAATTTCGTAACATAATTTAAAAGCAGTCTTGACGACTGCTTTTTTTGACCAATACTATTTCTTATGGAAAAAATAGAAGTAAAATCTTCAGCTGTTATTTATAATAGTGTAGAAGAATTATCTCAGGAAGATAGAATTCTAATGAATAAAGCTGTTGAAGCTAGAGCGAAGGCTTATGCTCCTTATTCTAAATTTAATGTAGGTGCTGCTTTTTTATTAGAAAATGGAGAAATTGTTTTAGGAAATAATCAAGAAAACGCTGCATATCCCTCTGGTATGTGTGCTGAAAGAGTCGGAATTTGGAAAATTGGCTCAGAATTCCCTGGAATAAAAATCAAAAAATTAGCTATAACAGCTGCATCAACCCAAACAAAAGTAGATAAACCTGTTGGGCCTTGTGGTGCTTGTAGACAAACATTATCTGAATATGAAATCAACCAAAAAGAACCAATGGAGATTCTTTTTATGGGAGAGGTTGGTAAAATTGTAAAAACAGAATCATTACTGTCTTTATTGCCTTTTTCTTTTGATAGTTCATATTTATAAAAACAACAAACATAGAAAAGGTCTCTTTTTTTTGTTAAATAGATAATTATTTATCTCTTTTTTAAGAATTCGATAATTCTCAAAAATTGACTGATAATTAAGGTATTAATGTAATTAAAAATGTTTTATTTGTATTCTTTAACCCTTAAAGAATTCTAATGACATCATCAGTAATTACAGGCACAGGAACATATATTACCTCTATTCAAAAAACAAATGCAGAGTTTTCTAATCATCAATTTTTGAATGAAGATGGATCTGATTTTCCTAGTACAAATGATGTAATTATTGAAAAGTTTAAATCAATTACTGGGATTGAAGAACGACGCTATGCTAAAAATGAATATAATGCTTCTGACTTAGGTTATTTTGCTGCTCAGAAAGCCATAAAAGATGCTAATATAAATCCAGAAGAACTAGATTATATAATCTTAGCTCATAACTTTGGTGATGTAAAGAGTAACGCAATTCAAAGCGATATCCTACCTAGTTTAGCCACAAGAGTTAAATACAAATTAGGAATAGAAAACCCAAACTGTGTAGCTTACGACATTTTATTTGGTTGTCCAGGTTGGGTAGAAGGAGTTATTCAAGCACAAGCCTTCATCAAAGCTGGTATAGCAAAAAAATGTTTAGTTATAGGTGCTGAAACACTATCCAGAGTCGTAGATCAAAACGATAGAGATTCTATGATATACAGTGATGGTGCTGGAGCTTGCGTTGTTGAAGCTAAAGAAGGTTCTGAATCTGGAATTATTAGTCATGCTAGTCAAACATTTACTAAAGAAGAAGCCTTCTATTTATTTTTCGGTAAATCTTATAATAAAAGTCACGATAAGGATGTGCGATACATAAAAATGCACGGTCGTAAAATTTACGAGTTCGCTTTAAACAATGTGCCAAACGCTATGAAAATAGCTTTAGATAAAAGTGGAATAACAATAGATGAAGTAAAAAAAGTTTTTATCCATCAAGCAAATGAAAAAATGGATGAAGCAATTATTAAACGTTTCTTTAGACTATATAAAAAACCTATTCCAGAAGGTATTATGCCAATGAGTATTCATAAGCTAGGAAATAGTTCTGTAGCTACCGTTCCTACATTATTAGATTTAGTTTTAAAAGGTAAAATAGAGAATCAAAAGGTAGAAAAAGGAGATGTAATTATGTTAGCTTCTGTTGGCTCAGGAATGAGTATTAATGCAATCGTTTATCGTTATTAAAAAACTTCAAAAAATCTAAAATCAAATACTACAAATCTAAAATCTAAGTACTATTTTTGCACATGCAACAACACAACGTACTTATATTAGATTTCGGATCGCAATACACGCAATTAATTGCGCGCCGAGTAAGAGAATTGAACATTTATTGTGAAATTCATCCGTATAACAAAATACCAGAAAATTTAAACAATTTTAAAGCTGTCATACTATCTGGGAGTCCTTCATCTGTTCGTTCTGACGAAGCACCTCACCCAGATTTATCTGAAATTAGAGGTAAAAAACCTTTATTAGCTGTTTGTTATGGAGCCCAATATTTAGCTCATTTTTCTGGTGGACTTGTAGCTCCTTCAAATACCAGAGAATATGGAAGAGCCAATTTATCATTCATTAAAAAAGAGGAGGAGTTTTTCAACGAAATTTCTGAAGGAAGTCAAGTTTGGATGAGCCATTCAGATACAATTAAAGACTTGCCTACTAACGGAATTTTATTAGCTAGCACACACGATGTAAAAAATGCAGCTTATAAAATTGAAGGAGAAACAACTTATGCTATTCAATTTCATCCTGAAGTTTATCATTCAACAGATGGAAAACAATTATTACAAAACTTTTTAGTTAATATAGCAGGGGTAGCTCAAACATGGACACCATCTTCTTTTGTAGATGAAACGGTTGCCAGCATAAAAGCTAAAGTAGGAAATGACAAGGTTGTTTTAGGACTATCTGGAGGAGTAGATTCAACAGTAGCTGCTGTATTATTACATAAAGCTATTGGAAGTAATTTACATTGTATATTTGTTAATAATGGATTATTAAGAAAGAATGAATTTACCGACGTATTAAAACAATATGAAGGTATGGGCTTAAATGTAAAAGGGGTTGATGCTTCGGCACGTTTCTTGAATGAACTTGCTGGATTAAGTGACCCTGAAGCTAAACGTAAAGCTATAGGTAAAGTTTTTATTGATGTTTTTGATGATGAAGCTTCTCAAATTAAAGATGCAAAATGGTTAGCTCAAGGAACTATTTATCCAGATGTTATAGAATCTGTTTCAGTAAATGGAGGCCCTTCAGCAACAATTAAAAGTCATCATAATGTAGGAGGATTACCTGACTTTATGAAACTAAAAATAGTTGAGCCATTACGAATGATATTTAAAGATGAAGTTCGTCGTGTAGGAGCATCAATGGGAATTGATAAAGACTTATTAGGACGTCATCCTTTTCCTGGCCCTGGTTTAGCTATTAGAATTTTAGGTGATATTACAGCTGAAAAAGTTAGGATATTGCAAGAAGTTGATGCTATTTTTATTAATGGATTAAAAGAAGACGGATTATATAATAAGGTATGGCAAGCTGGAGCAATTTTATTACCTGTAAACTCGGTTGGAGTTATGGGAGATGAAAGAACTTATGAAAAAGTAGTAGCTTTACGTGCTGTTGAAAGTACCGATGGTATGACTGCTGATTGGGTAAACTTACCTTATGAGTTTTTACAAAAAACATCAAATAAAATAATTAATAATGTAAAAGGTGTTAATAGAGTTGTTTATGATATTAGCTCTAAACCACCTGCAACAATTGAATGGGAATAACTCCTAAAAATAAAAACAACCTAGATGAAGAAATTACAATTTTTACTTTTAATTTGTATTTTAACTTTTGCCGTTTCCTGCGGCCAGCAGAAACGATATGTCTCTTACAAAGTAAAAGATGGTGAAACAATGCGCGACATTGCAAAACGTCTTGACATGAAAACCAAGGATCTACTTCGTTTAAATCCAGACGTAAGTAGAAGGCCTGACCCAAATACGGTAATTGTAATTCCAAATCCTGAAATAAAAAAAGGAATTTCTTCATCTTCTTCAGAAAATACAGAAGAACAACCTATTGTTACTGAGACAGAGGCTGTAGAATCAGAACCTACTGAAAATAACAATGAAAATACAGAAGAAGTATTTCAACAAACTGTTTATGAATATGAAACACATACAGTAAAAGCTGGTGAAACTGTATATAGAATTACTAAAGAATATGATATTTCTAAAGATGATTTAATTAAATGGAATCCAGAATACCCAGGTATTAAAAACAATGACTTAAGCATTGGTCAAGTTTTAAAAGTTAAAGCTACTGAAAGTGTTATAACTATTGATCGTGAGGAAGTTTTAGAAAAATTTTTAACTCATACGGTTAAAAGTAAAGAAACTGTATATAGCTTAACACGTTTTTATAATATTTCTAAAGATGATTTAATTAGATTAAACCCTGAGTTTCCTAATATTGTTAATAATGAACTTTCTATTGGTCAACTTTTAAAAATTAAACCTATAGAAGAGGTTAACTCAGATGAAAACTTTACTTTTTATAAAGATACTATTCAAGAAAACACGGCTATAAATTTAGCTATTTTACTACCTTTTAAAGCAAAAGAATACGATTCTTTATCTGCCAAAGATATTTTTAGTAAGAAAAAGAATAAATCGGCTTCTTTAGCTAATATGGTTACTGATTTTTACATGGGAGCTGAAATGGCTATTGACTCTATAAAAAAACAAGGAGTAATGGTTAATTTGAATGTTTTCGATACTGGAAACAGAGGTAGTAATGTTAGTTCAATATTAGAAGAAGATCAATTAGATAATAGCGATGTTATTATTGGTCCTTTTTATTCTAATAAAGCAGAAATAATTGCCCGTAAAGTTAGCGCTCCAGTAGTTTTCCCCCATTTTTCTAGTAAGCAACAGAATTTTTCTTCTTCTAAATTAGTTAAAACAGCTCCTGAAAAAGATAAATACACTGATTTTTTAATTTCTTATTTAAAAGACAAATATAATGGTGAAGAGGTTTTTGTTGTAGGTGATGGTAAAACGAATTCAAACTCTAGGATAACAAAAATTGCTGGCAATTTAAAAAGTCATGATTCAATTAAAAACGTTCATATTTTCAAACCAAAAGACGGTTATATTAAAAGAGAACGCTTTACTGAAAAAATGAATCCTAAAAAACACAACTGGGTTGTTATTACATCTGATGATAATGTAGCTATTGCTGATGTTTTAAATAGTATGATAGGGTTACCTGATGATATAACAGTTCAAGTGTTTGCAATTGAAAAAAATAAAGCATACGATAAAATAGAAAACAATAAACTAGCTAGTATTGATTTTACATATGTTTCTAATGTTTTTGCTGATGATTCTTCTAATGATGTAAAGGTTTTCAATAAAAAATACTTTGACAACAACAACACCATACCTTCTGATTATGCTATCAAGGGATTTGATATTACCTATGATGTTTTAATGAGATTAGCTTCTGGAAAAAGCTTAACAGATACTTTTAAAGACGGTGTTTCTCTTCGTTTAGAAAATAAATTCGATTATCGTAAGAAAACTTTTGGAAGTACAAGTAATAGAGGCTTATTTATAGTAAAATACAACAAAGATCTAAGCTTAGAAAGATTAAAATAAATATTATTTATTATATCTTTTTATCAAAAATAAAAAACACAAAATCATTATATGATTTTGTGTTTTTTTTATGTCTTTATATACAATAGACTTAACTTATAAGAAAAAGTTCAATATTGTTTTTGCTATTTTATTTAAAAAATTTGGTCGTAGCTCTTGATTTTCATTTTTCTTCATATTAAAATAGAAAAGAACCATATAAAATACAACGCTCAAAAGAAGAAAGACAAACAATAAAGCAAAACTATTTAATACAGAAGACAGCAAGTATATAATTGTTGTTATTATTAAGTTAATAAAAACAATAAAAAAAGTTGCTCTTCTATGAGACAAACCTTGATCAACAAAGACATGGTGAACATGGTTTCTATCTGCTATGAAAAAACTTTTTTTGTTAATAGTCCTAATTATAAAAACTCTAACCGTGTCTAAAACAGGAATAGATATTATAGATGTTAAAATTATTATCAAATTTTCAGAAGGTATGTCTATTTTATCTATTTTGTAATTATAGGTTAATATCTTAAATGTTAGGAGAGCAATCAAAAAACCTATAATCATAGAGCCTGTATCCCCCATAAAAATTTTCCTTTTTTCAGATAAATTAAAACTTAAAAAAGCCAATAGAGTTCCTATAATTACAATACATAAGAAAAAATAATAATTCTCTCCTAATAGATAAAAAATAATACTATAAAGCGTAAAAATCATTATTCCTACTGATGAAGCCAATCCATCAATACCATCAATTAGATTATATGAATTTATTATAAAGAAGATTGCAAAGTATACAAAAACTAAGTAAGTCCAATAGTTTACATTGGTAATTCCTAAAAAACCTCCTAAAGTATCTGTCATTAAACCATTATCAAATACTAGAAAAGATATCGCTAAAATTTGCGCTAATGCTTTTGTTTTTGCAGAAATAGCTATTAAATCGTCTTTTAAACCTATTATAAACAAAACAGTAATACTTACCATTAAATTCAAACTAAATAAATCTGAGTCCCATTTTTTTAGAAAAAAGAATGATAAAATTATAGTTATATAAAAGGCAACTCCACCTAATGTGGGAGTTACTTTTTTATGTGAACTTCTATTATTTGGTTCATCTAATAATTTCTTATAAGAAACTACCTTTATTATTTTAGGTATAACAAAATAAGTAACTAAAAAAGAACCTATAAGAAATAAACCCAAAGTAATTAAAAACATAACTAACTGCATAGAATTTTAACGCAAAATTAAGAAAGTAAATGTTATAAAAAAACTAATTCTACCTTTTTTAATTGTTATGAATACATAGTACTATAATATTTTTGATAATCTCCATTCATCACATTATCAAGCCAATCTGTATTTTCTAAGTACCATTTAACTGTTTTTTCAATACCTTCCTCAAATTGTAAAGAAGGTTCCCATCCTAATTCTTCTTTTAGTTTAGTAGAATCAATTGCATATCTATAATCATGACCTTTTCTATCTTTAATATAAGTTATCAATTTATCAGAAGTTCCTTTTTCTCTACCTAATAATTTATCAACTGTTTTAATTAACACTTTTATTAAATCGATATTTTTCCATTCGTTAAATCCACCTATATTATAGGTTTCACCTAACTTTCCTTTATGAAAAATAACATCAATGGCTCTTGCATGATCATTTACAAATAACCAATCCCTAACATTTTCTCCTTTTCCATATACCGGTAACGGCTTATTATTACAAATGTTATTTATAAATAAAGGAATTAATTTTTCTGGAAATTGATAAGAGCCATAATTATTAGAACAATTAGATATAACAACAGGTAATCCATAAGTGTCATGAAATGCTCTTACAAAATGGTCAGATGAAGCTTTAGAGGCTGAATATGGCGAATGAGGATCATAAGGTGTGTTTTCCGTAAAAAAACCTTCATCTCCTAAACTTCCATATACTTCATCTGTAGAAATATGGTAAAACAGCTTATTTTCAAAATCATCATTCCAACTATTTTTTGCTGCTTCTAATAAACTTAATGTCCCCATTATATTAGTTTGAGCAAAAGAAAATGGATCCTTAATAGATCTATCTACATGAGATTCTGCAGCTAAATGAATAACTCCATCAATATTATATTTAACAAATACTTCTTTTAAAAAATTATAATCACAAATATCACCTTTAACAAAGGTATAATTAGATAATATTTCAATATCTTTTAGGTTCTCTAAATTTCCAGCATAGGTTAAAGCATCTAAGTTAACAATATTATACTCTGAATAATTATTAACAAATAGTCTGACTACATGTGATCCGATAAAACCAGCACCTCCAGTAATTAATATATTTCTCATTCTATTCGTTTTTTATTCTATCAATACTATCTTTTAATGAATCTCTCCAATAAGGTATTTTTATATCAAAATCTTCTTTAATTTTAGAATTATTTAAAAGTGAATAACTTGGTCTTTTGGCAGGTGTAGGGTATTGCTTAGTATCAATTGGGTATACCTTACAATCTATTTTTGAAATCTCAATTATGGCCTTTGCAAAATCATACCACGAAGTAACACCTTCATTAGAATAATGATAAATTTTAGAATTTTTATCTATTTTATTTCTTCCTATAATATCCAAACAAACTTTAGCCAAATCTTTTGCATAAGTTGGCACTCCTATTTGATCATATACTACATTTAATTCTTTTTTTTCTTTTCCTAAACGAAGTATTGTTTTAACAAAGTTTTTTCTATAAATGGAATACAACCATGATGTTCTAATTATAATTGCTTCTACTGATGATTTTAAAACTTCTTCTTCTCCTTTTAATTTAGTCTTTCCATAAACATTTATAGGACTTATATTATCTTCTTCTTTATAAGGAATAACATTTTTTCCATTAAAAACATAATCGGTTGAGATATGGATTAATTTTCCTTCTACTAACTCAATCCCCTTAATTAAATTAGAAACACCTATATAATTAACTTGCTCTGCTTTTTCCTTTTCTATTTCAGCTTTATCTACTGCTGTATAAGCTGCACAGTTGACAACTGCTTGAATTTTTTTTTTTAAAATATATGTTTTTACTTTTTCTAAATCAGTTATATCAAGGCTTTTCGAATCTTCAAAAAAAAAATTATATCTAGAATAGTCAGAAGACAAATCCTTTATCTCTGATCCTAACTGACCATTACTACCAGTAATTAATATATTCATTTTTAATAATTAAAAGGACTCTTAAAATCTTTGAAAGATAATAAATCTTTATCTTTTTCTGATAAAATTACTTCTTCTGAGTTTAATTTCCAGTTTATTTTCAATTGTTTATCATCCCATTTTATCCCAGATTCATAATCTGGAGCATAATTATTGTCTACTTTGTATGAAACTATTGCTTCTTCTGATAAAACAGCAAAGCCATGTGCAAAACCTCTTGGTATAAACAACTGTCTTTTATTCTTTTCCGATAATTCAACAGCAATATGTTTACCATATGTAGGTGAACCTATTCTAATATCTACTGCTATATCAATAACTTTCCCTTTGATGCATCGTACTAACTTAGCTTGTGAAAAAGGAGGCTTTTGAAAATGTAACCCTCTTAAAACTCCTCTTCTAGATTTTGATTCGTTGTCTTGAATAAACTTAATTTTTTGAATATTTTCTTCAAACTCACATTGCTTAAATGATTCAAAAAAATACCCTCTTTCATCCCCTAAGACATTAGGTTGAATAATTATAATTTCAGGAATTTCAGTTTTAAAAAAATTCATTTTACTATTTCACTAAACTCAATAAATACTGTCCGTAACTATTTTGTCTTAATGGTTCAGCTAGTTTCTTTACTTGCTCTTTAGTTATGTAGCCCATGTAAAGAGCTATTTCCTCTAAACAAGCTATCTTCAAACCTTGACGTTTTTCTATAGTTTCTATAAAGTGTCCTGCTTCCATTAATGAATCCGGAGTTCCAGTATCTAGCCAAGCAAAACCGCGTCCCATTAATTGAACTTTCAGTTCTTTTCTTTCTAGATAATATTGATTTATCGATGTAATCTCTAATTCTCCTCGCTCTGATGGTTTAACTTTTTTAGCTACATTAATGACATTATTGGGATAAAAATACAGTCCAACTACTGCATAATTAGATTTAGGTACTTTAGGCTTTTCAATAATAGATTTAGCATTTCCATTAGAATCAAAATCAACTACTCCATACCTTTTAGGGTTTTTTACATAATAACCAAATACCGTAGCTTTTCTTTTCTCTTTTACATTTTTTATTGCTGAATTTAACATCTCTGGCAATCCATGACCATAAAAAATATTATCGCCTAAAACCATACAAACATCATCTTTACCAATAAATTCTTCTCCTAGAATAAAAGCTTGTGCTAAACCATCTGGTGATAATTGTTCCGTATATTTTATTTCAAGTCCCAAATCACTTCCATCACCTAATAACTTTTGAAAATTAGGTAAATCATTTGGTGTAGATATAATTAAAATTTCAGTTATACCAGCAAGCATTAATACCGACAATGGGTAATAAATCATAGGCTTGTCATATATTGGCAATAATTGTTTTGACACACCTTTTGTTATCGGATACAGTCTTGTTCCTGATCCACCTGCTAGTATTACTCCTTTCATTAAAATTTTTTATTTTTTTTAATTATATTCTAAACTCACATAAAGAAGAAATTAAAATTATTGGTTTCCATTGTAAATCTGAAGTTTGAACTTCATGAATTGTAGATTTTGGAGGTAACTTTTCTCCTTCAAGAGAATCTAATATAATTGTTTTTTCTAATTCTTTTTCTGCTTCATTATGAGTTCTTATACTATCGTCAAAATAATCAATAACAGTAACTGGAACTTTTTTTGCTCCTAGTTCTAAAAGTGTTTGATATCTATGATGACCATCAATAATCATAAAGGTTTTACTACAACATATTATAGATGGAATTACAACATAATTATTATATGATTTAATATATTCTTTTAGAGTATCTTTTCTACTTTTAATCACATTTTCATGCGGCTTTAACTTCTGAATATCAATTAATTCAATTTCTTTTATTATTTCCGGATTTTTTAATTTTATAGAATACACTTTTTCTTATTTTTAATTATTAATTTCACTATAAACTAGAATAGGTTTCTAGCATTTTAGGAAAAACTACTTCATTTCTCAATTCTTTCTTGTATAATTTTTCACTATTTTCCTTCATTTGAATAATATCTAGTTTTTCAAATTCCAAAAAAGCTTTAAGAATATCTTCTTCTTTATTACCATTCATAAGTACCCCGTTATTATTAAAAGCTTCTTTATTACCAGGTGTATTGGTAGTAATTATTGGTTTTTTCATTGCTAATGACTCAATCAAAAACCTTGGGATCCCCTCTCTATAAACCGATGGAAATATAGAACATGTTGCCATATCTATATATTCGTTAACATTTGTTACTTTTCCTAATATCTGTATATTTTCTATTCTTTTTATATTTTCATATTCTTTCCTTGAAATAGAATCTGGATTTTTATAATCTGGCTCTCCTGCAATTACTAAAAGTACTTTTTTAGTTGTGTTATCTTGATAATTTTTAAAAGCTTCGCAAAGATTTAAAACTCCTTTTGATTTTAATAACCTAGATGCAAAAAAGAAAGTCAAGTTATAGTTTTTATTTAATTCATTTTCTTTATTTAAATTAACCTTAAACTTTTTTTGATCAACTCCACTCCCTTTTATTATATGACAATTTAAATTTAAATCTATTTTATCGTCTGGATTCTGCACTATAGTTACTACCTTAAAAATCTTATTATTAACTGTATATACAAATTTAATAATCTTAGATATTATTAAATTTTTTATTCCTTTATTTGAAAAGTAAGTACCTAAACCTGTTATATGATTTATTACTTTTGTTCTAGTTAATACTCCAGCAATAGTTCCAATGAGGATTGGATGAAACCTATAACAATGTATCAAATCTATTTGTTCTTTCCTTATAATTTTAGACATATGAAAAATAGACTTTAAAATCGTTATTGGATTCATAGATTTTACATTTTTTATTTCAAAAAAATTAAAATCATTCTCATTACTTTTTTCTAATAATTTTTCAGTATGGTCACAGCTTAGGTAAACATCAAAACCTTTTTCTTTTAAAAAAAGAGCATATAAAAACCTAGAGTTCAACATATCACTAGGCGAATTTTCAAATAATAAAACTTTTTTTTTAAAATCTTTTGCCATAAAAAACTTCTTTAAACTTATCTATAATTAAGTTTGCTTCAAATTTTGTATCTGTTCTTTGTTTTATTTCTACTCTATTCCATTCTTTTTCTTTAAACTCTAAAAAAGACTTATAAATATCTTCAAAATCATTTTTATTCGCGTTTAATGATTTTATATCAGAAACTACTGAATTATTAAAATTAAGCAACTCTTCTTTCCCTCCAAGAAAATCTAATGCAAACACGGGTAATCCAGCTGATAATGCTTCTAATATAGAATTACTAAAACCTTCATATTTAGAAAAATTTAAATATGCTTGACTTTCATTTAAAATACTTTCTATATCAGAATGTTTATTTATAAATTCTAAATTATAATCTTTTAAAGATTTGTTTAAATCTATTGCTCTATCTCCTACACCAATACATAATAATTGAGAATTATCTTTCTTTATATCCTTAATCCACTTCCAAAACTCTATTAATAATTCATAATTTTTTTGATCATGCCACCTTGCCACATAAATAAAGTTGTACTTTCTATCTTTTTCTACATCTAACTTATATCTTGGAGATGGGTTATTTATTAAGAAAGTAGTTTTAATTTTCAACTTTTGTACTTCATCAAGCATATCTTTACTTTGAACAATTACAGTATCATATGCTTTCATTACTTTTCGATAATAAAAAAGTAATAGTTTCCCCATAAAACCAAAACTTTTATAATAAGTTATTGGTAGAATACTTTCCCTACAAATTAATTTAGTTTGTCTTTTTCTAAACACTAACAAAGGTAATATCAAATTAAAATGATTAAGAGTACTATAAACAAACTTCCAATCGTGTTTATTTATTACTTTTATCATTGAAAATAATGCCTTTTTTAATCTCTTGTGAGGAAGTCTTATTACTTCTATATCTTCGGGCAACTCATAACCTAAATCATGATCTAAGGTTAAAAAAGATATATTTTTAACATCTTCTTTTGGTAAAGATAATAACACTCTGCTTAAAACTCTCTCCGCACCTCCTTTTCCGAAATTTGGTACAATTATTAAAGCTCTACCCATGGTTTTAATTTTGCTTTGATATGGGTTTTAAATTCGTTCAATAAATATTTCTCGTAATTTAAATTGTTTTTATAGCTAGCATATGATTCATTAGCACTATAATTTTCTCTAGGGTTTGGGTAATATATTGGGCTAACTTCTAAAGCTAATGGATTTTCTTGATTTAAATCTTCTTCATCAAAAACAATATCCCAGGCTGCACTTCTTAAACCTAACTTATTTGTAGATTCTATTACCCATTTTTTTAATGATTCAGGATATTCCATAAATGTTACTGTACTACCTGTAGATGTTGAAGTTGGAATCCACCCTTCGCTTTCAACTTTATTTCTCCAATATTGTAAAACAATTTCATCATTAATTACTATAATTCTACAGTCTCTTTTAATATTAATAATCTTTTGGATTACTACATATTTATTTAACTTTAATTTCTCTTTAATAAAACTTTCAAAATCTGACTTTATCTCAACAATTCCAATACTACTTTTACTATGGTTAGGTTTATAAAGCCATTTACTATCTTTTAAATCAATTTTATTTAAAATTTCCTTTAAATTCTCCTCTTGAATTACATGAGTCGAAGGCATTTCAATATTTTTTTCAATAAACTTCTGGTACATAAAAAATTTATTTTCCCAAAAACTTATTTCTTTTGATGTTGGTATTACTTCATTTGATTGGTTTTCCAATATACTTGAAATTAAAGGAAAAAAAGCTACATCGTTATCTACTTTCCAATCATTTAAATTATATCCTGGATTATAAATTACTTTACTACTAGAAATTTTTGAAATCTCTTTTAAACCTATTCTAACTTTATATGTTTTTTTTATTTCACTCAAATACATCATTGTTGCCAAATCCCACAAGAAATTGGTTCTTAAAAAGTATGTCATAGACAATCTTGGAATTAACAATGTTACCTCTGCTTTATTTTGAGATTTAAAATAAAATTTGATAAATGAAAAGAATAACTTTATCCTTATTAATTTAGTTAATATTTTTTTCATAATTTTTCTATTATAGTGCTTAATCCTTCATTAATATTTTTAAAATCGAAATATTTGATGCTATTATGTTTTTTTAACATTTCTATTTCATCTGCATAAAATTTCACCTCTTCATTTTCATGATTATAACTTAAGTCATCTAAAACTACTGTTTCTTTAGATATTTTAGCTAATCTATTCCAGTAAATAATTTTAAGACTTGCTTTAGGTACTAAAACAAGTTTATAATTAGTTAACTTAAAATTACTTTTTATCCATTGATCTGTAATAGAAAAGCACCTTGGATCTCTTGCTGATAAAAATAAAATTTGATCAAACTTTTGATTAACTAGCTTAACTAGCTCTTTAGCATTTGGCAATAGCTCCAATGAAGATAATCTATCAGCTTCATTTTTATACTTTGATCTTTCTTCTGGCTTTAATGTAGGCCAAGTATTAGCTAAAGTATTATCTATATCGAATACTAAAGTTTTCTTATTTCTTTTTAAAAAAAGAACATCTACTCTTAAGTATAATATGTATACTTCTTTTAAAAATAACTTTAAAATTTTCTTAAGAAAGCTCAATTTTTATTGCTTTTATTATATTAATATTTTCTTCAAAAGTTCTACTAGCAACTCTATAATACCCACTTCCTTCTAAACCTACTTTATCAGAACAATTTCTAACATATACTCCATGGTTTATTAACATATTTAATCCAAAATTACCATCAAGATCATTTTCTACTTTTATTAAAAAGAAATTTGCTTTTGATGGATATATTTTTATTCCTTTGATTCCTGACAACTCAGACCTAAACATCAAGGTGTTCATTATATATTTTTTCCTTACAACATCATATTCCTCTCTAAACTTTTTCTGAGAATATAAATCAAAGAAATAAGAAGCTAAACCACTAATATTCCATAAATAGCTTGATTTAGTTAAATTTTCAACTCTTTCTTTAGACATAATACCATAACCAGCTCTAACTCCTGCTATTCCAAAATCTTTGCTCATACTTTTAATAATAACTAAATTATTATAGGTATTGATAAGATCGTAATAATTCATTAAATCTAAATCATCACTTTCATAAGCAAAATGCACAAAACTTTCATCTAGTATAACACAGTCTAAGTTTTTACAAAACTCTAATAAATCTATTACTTTTTCACGATTTAAGTAATCTCCATTTGGATTATTAGGATTAATAAGTATAAGAGAATCTGCTTTTTTATTTAACAAATCTTCTTTTAAATTTTCAACATCTAATTCATAATTATTAAGTTCACTTAATTCGTGGAAAACAATCTCTTGATCTTCTTTTATAAACTCATAATAACTACTGAAAGTAGGTATAGGTAGCATAATTTTCTTTCCACAATAATTACTTAATACTGCTGATATTATTTCAATTGCACCATTACCTACAAAAATATTTTCCATTGATACATCAATCGTATTACCTATTATTTTTGCAATATCAGAATTTTGCGGAGGGTAGAATTCTAAACAATCTCTTAAGTCACTATAAGTAGGAAAATCTTTTTCTAAATAATTTAAAAATAAATCTGTTGCATATGGGTTACTAAGAAAACATGCATCTATTTTTATATCTAATTCAGGTATTTCTTCCAATAATGTTTTTATACTTGGTGAATGTGTACCTGATTGTTTTTTCAATCTTAAAAACTCCCCTTTAATTCTATCTTTTTTTTCCATTTTATGTTAACATCTTTTTATTCTTATTCTGTCCAATGAGTATATATAAATATATAGGTATAGTATATAATAGACCATGTCCTGTAATTAAGGCTACAAAAATAGACAATCCAACAATTGATTTTAAATTAATTACCCTTAATAAACTAAATATTATTAACACTCCTATAACCAAACCAAAGTCTCCTAATATTTCAAAATAACTATTATGAATTCCAACATCATCTAAAGTTTTTATGGAAGACGACATATATCCAAACCCATTACCAAATATAGGTTTAGACACAATAGCTTCTATACCTTCTTTCCATAATTCAATTCTTCCTGTAAATACTTTATCTAAAGTAACATTACCATTTAGGTATTCATTTAAATATGCTAATTTCTTATATCTAGATTGACTAAAATTAAATGTCTCCCAAAATGTAACTAAATAAGTTAATGAGGCTATAGGAATTATTATAAATAAAACTTTATTTTTCTTATACAAACCTATTAATGTTATTAATATAGCTGTAAAAGAAAATGTAAAAAATATCGCAGTGTAATAAATTATTGTTTCTATTAATGTTATTTTCTCTTTCTTTTCTTTTAACATATTTAATCCAATAGCAACTACAGTTCCTGCATAATTGGCATTTAAATAAAAACCTGAAAACCTAGTTTGATAATCAGATGATATATCTTTAGATAAAAGAACTACATCTATTTTTAAAATACCAAAAATCATAATACTTAAAGCTCCTATTAAAATACCATAACGAATACCTTTTAAGTAAATAGAATTATCTATATTACAGAAGCCTAAAACTAGAAGAATTAAAATTAGTCTTAAAAAATTTCCATATTGAATGAACATGAAATCTGTGGTTTCTTCATGTGCATAACTTAACAGTATTGATAATGAAGAATATGCAAACAAAAATAAATAAAAGACATTTACTTTATTATCTTTAAAAGATATCTTCTCTTGTGTATAGAAAATTAGACCTAAACAAATTAATATTAACGCAGTCATAAATAATGAACCACCTACATAATAAGGCATGGCCATATTAACCGCACTAAAAAATATTGTTAGTAATATTATTATTGGACTCTTTTTTGAAAACACTTCTTATATTTATAAATAAAAAACAAGTTCGATAAAATTATAAACGCTACATAAAAGCCAACACCTATAAAATCTCCTTGGTTGAAATATGATATACTTACACTAATTATTAACACTAATATTAAATAAGGGACAATTTTAGACGGTTCTATTAAGACTTGTACCATACTACTTTTTAGTCCCACTAAAATATCTATAAATGCAGCTAAAATATATAACATTAAAAAATAAACAAACCCTCTCTCTTCCAAGTATTCTATACTAAAAGGATTATATAACACAAAGAAAAGAATAAACAACAATACTGGAGATGAAAAAAGCAACGAATAATTTCTTACGTAGAAAAAATTAGATTTAAATGAGCTATTGTTTTTCAACACACTTGGTAACCTTAATTTTGTTAAATAATTGTAAGGAATCGAAATCGTATTAGCTATAGTAAAAGCAATATTTGCCATACCGATAAGCTCTGGTGCCACAATAGACATTAATATAAATTGAAATTTAGCTACAAATGAACCTAATCCAGAAATTAAAGCTTTTCCAAACTTAAAATACGAAAGATAAACTCTAAATTTAACTTTTTTTAAATCTATCTTTAACACAAAAACATAATACAAAAAAAGGACTAAAAAAAACAGTAAAATAAATAATATAACAGAATTCAACTTAATGAACCCTATAATATAACATCCTAGTAAAGAAACCTGAATTACGCCAAATAAAATATCAAACGTATATCTCACAAATCTTGCCTTATCTTTAACATTTAAGATTATAACAAAATAATCGACTAAAACTTTTAATGGAATTAGTAGAATAAATTCTTTTTTAAAAACAAAATTATTTTCTGTAAACTCATAAAATATATAAAAAGAACAAGAAACAACTATAGCTCCAATCAATAAAGTAAAGAAGTCTTTATAGATTAATGAATTTACATTCTTGTTTTCCTGATAATATTCTAATTCTTTACCTAATAATAGTAGAGTACTAATTACAGCTGAAATGGATAAAAATAAAACTAAATCATTATAGTCCTTGCCTTTTTGAAATTTAGCGAATCCTAAATGAAATAAGGTACTAAGTGCAATTGGTAAAAAAACAGGAATAAGTAAACTTATTTTTCTTAAAAATGATTGCATTACTTTTCATCTTTATAATATAATTTGAACCAATCTACAAATTGTTTAATTCCATATTTTAAGTCGAACTTAGGTTTATAATTAAATTGCTGAGATAAAAAAGTTACATCTGCATATGTTTTATACACGTCTCCTGGTTGCATTGGATACATTTTCTTAATTGCCTTTTTATCTGCATTTTTTTCTATTTCTGAAATAAAATCCATTAATTGTACAGGAGAATTGTTTCCAATATTATATAATTGGTATTTCGATTTATCTTTAGACTCATTTATTAAGGTCATTTTAATCCCTTCAACAATATCATCTATATAAGTAAAATCCCTTGATAAATCTCCATTATTAAATACCTTTATTGGGTTTTCTTTTAAAATTGCATCAGTAAACAAGAATGGAGCCATATCAGGTCTACCCCATGGACCATAAACAGTAAAAAACCTAAGACCTATTGTTTCTATCCCATACAAATGGCTATAGGTATGAGCCATTAATTCATTAGACTTTTTTGTTGCTGCATATAAACTAATAGGATGATCTACATTATCTGTTTCTTTAAATGGTACACTATCACTATTTCCATATACACTAGAACTACTTGCATACACTAATTTATCTACTTTAAAGTTCCTACATGCTTCAAGAATATTTAAAAAACCAACTATATTACTTTGAACATAAGCGTCAGGATTTTCGATACTATATCTAACCCCAGCTTGAGCAGCTAAATTACAAACAACATCAAAACCTTCTTTTTCAAAAAGAGAATACAATTCTTTCTTATCTTCTAAATTAAGCCTAATAAACTTAAAACTATTAAAAGAATCACTGCTAATTTCATTATAAAATGCTTCAGCTTCTTTTCTTTTTATACCTAACTCAGCTAATCGTGCATATTTAAGCCTAACATCATAATAATCGTTAATATTATCAATACCTACAACTTCAATACCTTGTTCCAATAACTGCTGACATAAATGAAAACCTATAAAACCTGCAGCACCTGTAATTAAAACCTTCATTATTCCTTTCCTATTCTGTGATATTCTATTCCTTTTTCTACTAAATTATATGCTATATATTGATTTCTTCCATCAAAAATTATCGGTTCAATTAACTGATTTTTGATTTCCTCAAAATCAGGTGAACGGAATTCTTTCCATTCAGTCAATAAGATTAGAGCATCAGCTCCTTGAAGTACTTCGTATTTAGAATTTGTATAAGAAATTCCAGCTACATCTTTTAAATAAAAACATCTTGCTTCTTCTATTGCTTTTGGATCATACGCCTGAACCTTTGCACCTCTCTTTATCAACTCTTTAACTACATATATAGCAGGTGCTTCACGCATATCATCCGTCCCAGGTTTAAATGCTAACCCCCAAAGTCCAAATACCTTACCTGATAAATTTTCACCAAATCTTTTAACAATTTTATCAGCTATTACGTATTTTTGGCGATTATTTACATCTTCAACAGATTCAATTAACTGTGCTTTATAATTATATTCCTCTGCAATTTTTTTTAATGCTTTAACATCTTTAGGGAAACAAGAACCTCCATAACCTGCTCCAGGGTATATAAAACTATAACCTATTCTAGAGTCAGATCCAATACCTATACGTACATTATTCACATCAGCTCCTACTCGCTCACAAATATTTGCCATTTCATTCATAAATGAAATTTTAGTTGCTAACATAGCGTTAGCTGCATATTTAGTCATTTCAGCAGAGCGTATATCCATACCTATAAATCTTTCTCTTGACATTGTAAATGGTGAATACAACTCTCTCATTTTATCAAAAGCATAATCAGACTCTGCTCCTATTACCACTCTATCTGGCTTCATAAAATCATTTATTGCATCACCTTCTTTTAAAAACTCAGGATTAGAAACAACATCAAATTTTAAATCAACATTTCTTAGTTTTAATTCCTCTAATATTGTTTCTTTTACTTTATCTGCAGTACCTACTGGAACTGTCGATTTATCTACTACGACTAATCGACGGTTCATTTTTTGTCCGATTTCCTTAGCAACAGATAAAACATATTGTAAATCAGCAGATCCATCTTCTCCCATAGGTGTTCCTACAGCTATAAAAACAACATCTGCATCTTCTATTGCGTCCTCTAACTTTGTTGTAAATAATAAGTTTTTATTCTCTACATTTTTTAGAACCATTTTTTCTAAACCAGGTTCATAAATAGGGATGATTCCCTCATGCAACTTATCTATTTTCTTTTGATCAATATCTACACAAACAACTCTATTTCCCATCTCAGAGAAACAAGTTCCTGACACTAAACCTACATAACCTGTACCAACAACAGCTATATTCATTCTTATTTATCTTTAGTTTTTAAACTTTCTTTATCATGTACTTCTTTTCGTAAACCACTACTTGAAAAACGATGTTCTCTTTTATTGTAAAATAGTTCTATCCCTTTCTCTTCACAATATTCTCTACCTGTAAATTTTTTGTCAGCATATTCTTCTCCCAAAACCCTAACATCAATTTTGAAAGAACGTAATATATCTTCTAAGTCTTGTTCTGTGGCATAAGGAACTATCTCATCAACATGTACACAACCTTTCAATTGAATATACCTTTCAACGACTGATTGAATTGGTTTATTTTTTTCTGGTCTATCGATTGTTGGATCTGTTTGCAATCCACAAATTAAATAATCGCATTGACGCTTCGCGTCTTCTAACATTTTAATATGCCCTGCGTGTAGTAAATCAAAAGCACTAAAAGTGATTCCTATTTTCATTCCCCTTTTTTGTTTGCAAATATATTGATTCTTTTATAATAGAAAATGTTTTTCTCCTAATTTCACCAATTCCTTATTTCTTATGTCATGAACTATTTGAATTGATGGTTTTGCATCAATCAAACCAAAACCATTTCCTTTCAAAATTTCTTTATAACTATCTGTATGTAATTCTGTAAAACCACCACTAAATTCTATCTCCTCTCCATTTACAGTAATTGAACGATATGTTCTTTGCCCTTTTTCATTTATTTCTTTCGGAAGTGAATTTTCATCTATAGATAAAAACCAACGTACTCTTGCTTTTTCAAACTCTAAGTACCCAGCTGCTTTATCTTTTTCTCTAAGATGCACAATATTCTCTTGTACCTCTCCAAAAACCCAAGATAACATATCATAAAAATGAATACCAATATTAGTAGCTATACCTCCTGATTTACTTTGATCTCCTTTCCAAGATACATCATACCAATTACCACGAGATGTAATATATGTTAAATCAACATCATATTTCTCTTTCTTAACTTCGCTATCTACTTTATTCTTTAAAGCAATAATACTTGGATGCAAACGCAATTGAAGAATTGTGTTAATTTTATTTCCTGACTCAGCTTCTATTGCTTGTAACGCATCAACATTCCATGGATTTAAAACCAATGGTTTTTCACAAATAGCATCAGCACCTCTTCTCAAAGCCATTCTTATATGAGAATCGTGTAAGTAATTTGGTGTACAAATACTCACATAATCTAATTGAATATCTTGTTGACGTTTTATTTTTTCAATATGACGATCAAATCTCTCAAACTCAACAAAAAAATCAGCATTTGGAAAATAGCTGTCCATAACTCCAACACTATCAAATTTATCAAGCGCTGCTATTAAATCATTTCCTGTATCTTTTATCGCCTTTAAATGACGTGGAGCTATATAACCTGCAACTCCTATTAAAGCAAAATTTTTCATTACAAAGTTCTATCTATTAATTCCTGAGAGAAAAAACCTTTTACATCATAAACCACAGCATCTTTCTTTTTCAGTCTTTCTAAATCTATTTCTTTAAATTCATTGTGAGATACTGCCAAAACAACTGCATCATATTTCCCTCTATAAAGATCTTCTTCTAATTGAAGATCATATTCTATTTGTACTTCTTCTTTTTTAGCCCATGGGTCATAAACATTTACACTTACCCCATAATCTTTAAGTGCATGACATACATCAATCACTTTAGTATTCCTTATATCTGGACAATTTTCTTTAAAAGTAATTCCCAAAATTAAAACCGCTGCATTTTTCACTTTTACATCTTCAGAAATCATCAACTTAACAACTTCTGAAGCTACATGACTTCCCATGCTATCATTCAACCTTCTACCCGACAATATTATTTCAGGATAATATCCGAACTGTTGGGCTTTTTGAGCTAAATAAAATGGATCAACTCCAATACAATGCCCGCCTACTAATCCTGGTTTGAATGGTAAAAAATTCCATTTTGTAGCTGCTGCCTCCAACACTTCACTTGTATTAATGTTCATTAAATTGAAAATCTTAGCAAGCTCATTAACAAAAGCTATATTTATATCTCTTTGGCAGTTTTCTATAATTTTAGAAGCTTCTGCTACTTTTATTGATGAAGCCATATGTGTTCCTGCATTAATAACTGACTTATACAAGTTATCAACTTTCAATGCTGTTTCTTGAGTTGAACCTGAGGTTACTTTTAAAATATTCTCTACAGTTCTAATTTTATCTCCAGGACTTATTCTTTCTGGTGAATACCCTACATAAAAATCTTTATTAAATTCGAGACCTGAAACACTCTCCAATACAGGCACACAATCTTCTTCAGTAGCACCAGGATATACAGTTGACTCATAAATAACAACATCTCCTTTACTCAAAACATTACCAATTGTTTTACTCGCACTTATAAGAGGGGTTAAAATAGGCTGGTTATTTTTGTCTACCGATGTTGGAACAGTTACTATATAAAAATCACAACTTTCAATATCTTTTTCATCTGTAGTGACGAATAAACCTTTATTTCTTTCAGAGTTATCTGATACTAATACAGATTTCAGTAAACTATTATCTACCTCTAATGTTACATCCATACCCGATCTTAACTCTTCTACTCTTTTTGTCTTTATATCAAAACCTACTACAGAAAATTTTTCTGCAAACAACCTTGCCAATGGCAAACCGACATAACCTAATCCAATAATTGCAATCTTTGGTGCATCCATCTCTTACTCCTAACTAAATACCTTATAAAATAGCTTACGAAATTACAAAAAACATTACTAACTAATTGTTACAAAACAAAAAAGTCTTTATCATAAATAGATAAAGACTTTTTTATTTTTTTTAACCTACATCATTTCAAAACATCAAATAAGTATTGAATTTCTTCTTTAATCAAAACTTGTTGATTTCCTACAAACAATCCGTTATCATGTAAATACTTTGCATTTTTTAATTCTCCATGAATTTCATAATCAAAATACTTCATTACCTCATTTTGTGTAAAGTCTCCTGTAACAATTGGTCTACATTCTATTCCATTATCAAATAACTTTGCTACCACTTCTTTTCTACTCAAATTTGACTCTGGTTTAATTATTAATGAAAACCCAAACCAAGAACTTTTACTTATCTCTTTTTGAATTATAAAATCTTTATGATCTTTAAACAACTCAACAAAGAAACTTGCATTTTCTCTCCTGTTTTCAATAAAAGAAGGTAATTTTTTTAATTGTTCAACCCCTATCGCTCCACTCATTTCTAACGGCCTTACATTATATCCTGGAAGTACAAACCTAAACGATTCTTCAAACCAATCATCGCTTTTATCAGACACTAAATTCTTTTTAGGTAAATTTCTTGTCCACCCATGGGCTCTTATTGATAGTAATATATGATACAACTCCTCATCATCTGTTGTTACAAAACCACCTTCCATTGTAGCCATATGATGCGAGAAAAATGTAGAAAAAGTTCCCATTACACCGAAAGTACCTGCTTGCTTATCTTTATAAGTAGCCCCCATTGACTCACAATTATCTTCTATCAAGAAAATATCTTTTCCTTCTATAACACTATTAATCTTATCAAAATCATTTGGATTCCCTAAAAGATTAACCACCATTATCATCTTGGTATTATCTGATATTGCCGACTCTAAAGCCTCTAAATCATAATTTAAAGTTTCTAAATCTACATCTACAAACTTCAACTTTAAACCATATTGCTGTAAAGGAAAATACGTTGTAGACCATGATACTGCTGGAACTATAACTTCATCTCCTCTTTTTAACTTTGGATTCTTAGTAAAAAAAAGAGCGGCTACTGCTAATAAATTAGCTGTAGATCCAGAACTTGTCATAACACAATATTTAGAATCCAGATACTTTGAAAAATCATTTTCAAATTGCTTTACACTATCTCCCATAGTGTACATATCTTTATCTATTACCGATTGTATTGCGGCTAATTCTTTTTCATCCCATGTAGAGGATGCTAACTTATACTGCTTCATTGAACTCTTCTTTTTTATAATATTCAAATGTTTTTTTAACTCCTTCTTTTAAAGAAGTCTTATAACGCCAACCAAATTCGATAAGTTTTGAATCATCTATTAATTTCTGTTTCATTCCCACCGGCTTAGTTAAATCGTGCACAAATTGTCCTTTATAACCTATTACTTCAGCTATTTCTTTATAATACTCATTAATAGTGTAATCATGACCTAATCCCACATTTATATTTTGTGGCATTTCATCAAACTTATCGATAGCATAAAAAATAAAATCCGCTAAATCTTCTGCATACATAAACTCTCTTCTAGCCAATCCGTCTCCCCAAATATCTATCTCTTGCTGATTTGCTAATGCAGCATCATAAATTTTTCTAATAACCGCCGGTATCATATGAGAATTCTTAGGACTAAACTTATCATGTTTACCGTATAAATTACAAGGAATTACTGTTTTATAGTTTTTTGTTTTATCTTCTTTCATTATGTATTCACACAATCTAGTAGACATTACTTTCGCTATAGCATATCCTTCATTTGTAGGTTCTAACTCTCCTTTCAAAATAAGATCTTCAGACAATGGGTTCTTTGCATCTCTTGGATACATACACGAACTTCCTAAATTCAGTAAGTTTTTCACCCCATTATTTTTAGCAGCCATTATTATATTTCTTCCCATATCAATATTGTCTACTAAAAAACTCACTGGTTCAGCTATATTAGCTTGAATCCCTCCTACTTTCCCTGCAGCATGAATAATAAATTCTGGCTGATTATCTTTTATATAATTACACACCGAGTTATAATCTAATAAATTTAGCTCTTTGCTTGTTGGAGTTAAAAACTGATGTTTTGAAGCTTCAGGGTATTCTAAAACATTCTTCCCCACCATACCTGATGCTCCTGTTAATAATATTTTCATCTTCTACTCGAAATAATTATTTGTGTAGTACCCTCCTTGCTTTAAGTATTGATCTTTGGTCATCAATTTAAGATCGCTTTGCATCATATCTTTTACTAAAGCTGGTAAATCGTATTCTAATTCCCAACCTAATTTTTCCTTTGCCTTGGTTGGGTCACCAATTAATAAGTCTACCTCAGTTGGCCTGAAATATTTTGGATCTACCGATAAAACTTCTTTACCTATTTCTACTTGATACTTCGGGTTATTACAAGCTTTTACATAAGCTTTCTCATCAACACCAGTTCCTTTAAACTCTAATTCAATTCCAGCTTCATTAAAACTCATTTTAACAAAATCACGAACTGTTGTTGTTTTACCTGTTGCAATTACCCAATCTTCTGGTTCATCTGCTTGTAATATCATCCACATCATTCGCACATAATCTTTTGCATGTCCCCAGTCTCTTTGAGCATCTAAATTCCCTAAGTAAAACTTATCTTGTAATCCTAAAGCTATTCTAGAAGTTGCTCTAGTTATTTTTCTTGTAACAAATGTTTCCCCTCTAATTGGTGATTCATGATTAAATAAAATACCATTACATGCATACATACCATATGCCTCTCTATAATTTACCGTTATCCAATACGCATACATTTTTGCAACAGCATAAGGACTTCTAGGATAAAAAGGTGTAGTTTCCGATTGAGGTACCTCTTGAACCTTTCCGTAAAGCTCTGATGTTGATGCTTGATATATTTTTGTTTTCTTTTCTAACCCTAATAATCTAACAGCATCCAAAATACGCAAAGTTCCAAGACCATCAGCATTACCTGTATATTCTGGTATTTCAAAAGAAACATGAACATGGCTCATTGCTGCCAAATTATATATTTCATCTGGCTGAATCTCTTGAATTAAACGAATAATATTTGTACTATCAGTCATATCTCCATAATGTAAAAAGAAATTTCTATCTTCAACATGAGGATCCTGATATATATGATCTACTCTATCTGTATTAAACAAAGATGTTCTTCTTTTCAATCCGTGGACCACATATCCTTTCTTCAATAAAAACTCACTCAAATAAGCTCCATCCTGACCTGTTACACCTGTAATTAATGCTACTTTTCTAGTACTCATAATCGTTTATTAAATTAGGCAACCATTTCATTACCTTTATTATATTTATTTCTTAAAATCATTGATGCTTTTATCTTACAAATTAATCACATCAACTTCCTACAATCTATTCTTATAATTTCTCACTATCAAACATGCTTTACACCTAAGTTTAAAGTTCTCTTCTCAACAACTTCACATCTTAATAGAATAGCTTACGAAATTACAAAAAACATCATTAACAAAATATCATAAAATAAAAAAGTCTCCATCTGAAAAGATGAAGACTTTTGGTGGGCGCGAAGGGATTCGAACCCCTGACCCCTTGGGTGTAAACCAAGTGCTCTGAACCAACTGAGCTACGCGCCCGTTTGCAATTAACTTCTTAAGAGTTGTGGGCGCGAAGGGATTCGAACCCCTGACCCCTTGGGTGTAAACCAAGTGCTCTGAACCAACTGAGCTACGCGCCCTTAATTGCTAATTGCGGGTGCAAATATATAACTCTTTTAGATATCTGCAATAACTTTTTTCACTTTTTTTTATAAAATTTCTGCAACAACAAACGTACTCCCTCCAATATAAACAACATCTTCTCTTCCTGAGTTCATTTTCGCTTTTTCAAAAGCTTGATTTACAGAAGAAAAAGCTTCTCCATCCAAATTACATGCATTCGCCTGCTCTTTTAAAAAAATTTCTGACATTCCTCGTGGAATATTTGGTTTACAAAAATAATAAGTCGCTTTTTGGGGAAACAATCTTAATATTTCTTCTATTTTTTTATCAGAAACCACACCTAAAACAATATGTAAATTTTTATAATTTTCTTTTTGAAGTTGCTTTAATGTATAAATTAACCCCTCTTTATTATGAGCAGTATCACAAATTACCTTAGGATTTTCTTGTAATATTTGCCAACGTCCTTTTAAACTCGTGTTTTTAGCTACCTTTAAAAGCCCTTGTTTTATATTGTTTTCAGAAACAATAAAGTTTTTTAGTTGTTTTACTGCTAAAACTGCCGTTTTTACATTTTTCAATTGGTATTCTCCTAGTAAATCTGTTTTAAACTTATTTTCTTCTTCTTCTGAAGCAAATAAAATTTCAGAATTACATTCTTTAGCTTTCTTTTTAAATACCTCTACAACTTCTTCTTGCCTTTCCCCTATAATTACAGGTATTTCATTTTTTATAATCCCTGCTTTTTCAAATGCTATCTCTGGTAATGTTTCTCCTAAAAACTGAGTATGATCTAATCCTATATTAGTTATAACCGACACCTCTGGCTTTATAATATTTGTTGAATCTAATCTTCCTCCTAATCCAACTTCAATAACCGCTACATCTACCTCTTCTTTTGAAAAGTAATCAAATGCCATTCCTACTGTCATTTCAAAAAAAGATAACTGTTGCTTTTCTAAAAACTCTTTATTGGTTGTTATAAAATCTACAACACTTTCCTTTAGAATTTCTTTACCATTTATTCTAATACGTTCTGTAAAGTTCTTTAAATGCGGAGATGTGTATAATCCTACTTTGTATCCTGCTTCTTGTAATATAGAAGCTATCATATGACTTGTTGAACCTTTTCCGTTTGTTCCTCCTACATGAATTGTCTTGAACTTTCTTTCTGGATTTCCTAACTCTTTACTTAAAGCTACAATATTTGTTAAGTCTTTTTTAAAAGCTGTTTTTCCTTGACGCTGGTACATTGGCAACTGTGCAAACATCCAATCTAAGGTTTCTTGATATGTCATGTCTATTATTTATAACATCTCTATTTCAGTATTGTGAGATGAAATTATTTTTGATGCAAAGTTATTATTGAGACAAAGAAAATCTGTAGATAATTGTTCCCCTTTGTTTTGATGGTGCTTTACCATCTGCATTCCATTTTGTTCTTAAAGCTGCTTCTTTAGCAGGTTTTAATAAACATGGTGCTGTGTTAGTTGATCCTTTTACTCCAGGTACTGCTTTAATCACCTTACCATTTTGATCTACTTCTATACTCACAACCACTGTTCCTTCCTCTTGGCACTCTGGCTTTTTTATAGGTTTGGATAATGCCTTTCTTCCTGCTAAATTATAATTACCTCCAGAGCCACTACCGCCTCCTCCATAATATTTATTAGAGCTAGGATCACCATTCTCTTTACCTTTTACACCAGTCTCATTATCATCTCCTTCTCCTTTATCTGCTCCATCTTTTGATGTCCCATTCAACAAACTATTTAAAGCATCTGTTGCTTCTTTTGAAGGCTTTGGTTTTGGTTTTTCTTTAGGCTTTTCCTCTTTAGGAGTTTCTTTTACCTCTTCTTTTTTTTCTTCTATCTTCTCCACAACTGGAACATCATCAGCGGTATCATCAGTAATTACTTCTTCCTGAATTGCCTCTTCCTGTACTTCTTGCACCTCTTCTACAACTTCTTCTTGTTGTTCTTCAGGTACTGATTGTGATTTTGTTTTTTCAACTGGCTCTCCACTACCAATATCTGAGTTTCCAAAATTAATTGCTACTCCATACTCAATAGGAGGATCAAGATACTTCATCCCGTAATTGAATATTCCAAATAATAAAAGTAACAGAATAACTGCTGTTATTACTGCTGATTTACGTTTATGTTGTGTATCTAAAATTGACATTTTATTTGCCCTTTACTGCTAATATCATTTTCAACTTGTTCCTATTTGCAATATCTATAACTCTCATTACATTTTTATACGGAACATTTTGATCGCCTCGTATTACTACTGTTTTCTTTTTATCTGGCCCTACTTTAGCTAAAATTGAGTTTTCTAAATTAGCATTACTAACTTTAGTTTTATCAATATAAAAAGAAGAGTTTTTTGTTATTGTTACTGCTACTGAAGTATTATTTTCTGTTTTCCCTCCTGCTTTAGGTAATAAAACATCTATTGCACTAACGGTAACTAGCGTAGATGTTAACATGAAAAAAATCAACAACAAGAAAACAATATCTGTCATTGAAGACATATTGAAACTTGGATCTACTTTATTTCTTCCTTTTAAATTCATTATACTGGCTCATTTAATAAATCTAAAAACTCAACTGATTTAGCTTCCATTTGATAAACTACTTTATCTGTACGAACTACTAAATGATTATATGCGATATATGCAATAATACCAACTATTAAACCTGCTACTGTGGTTGTCATTGCTGTATACAAACCATCTGATAACATTTTAATATCTATTTGACCACCAGAGTTTGCTATTTCATGTATCGCAACTATCATTCCAATTACTGTTCCTAAAAATCCTATCATTGGAGCTGCTCCAGCTATAGTTGCTAATACCGATACGTTTCTTTCTAACTGATAAACTTCTAACTTACCAGCATTTTCTATTGCTGTATTAATATCATCTAATGGTTTTCCTATTCTAGAAATACCTTTGCCAATTAATCTTGCAGTTGGTGTTTGTGTGTTTTCACACATTGCTTTAGCACTATCTAATTTACCACTAGTTACATGGTCTCTAATTTGATTCATAAAATTTTTATCAACCTTAGATGCTGCTTTAATTGCAAAAAAGCGTTCAAAGTATATATAAAGAGCTACTGCTAATAACACAAACAATAGTGCTATGATAATTTGTCCTCCTAATCCACCATCTTTAATTAACTGGATTATAGATAATGTTTTTTCTTCTGACACTTCTTCTAACAATTCTATACTTTCTTGAAATAACAACATTAAAAATAATATTAGAGTTTGTAATTAATTTACGTTAACTAATTAACGATTTGTTTTATTGAAAATTGTTTTAAAATACAAGTATAAAAAAGTCTTCCTCAATAACCATGATTAAGGAAGACTTTATTTTTATTTATTATTTTTTTTAGATAAATGTTCTCATTAACATAAACGCTAATGATCCTACTATAAATCCGATGAAAGCTAACCAAGAGATTTTCTTTAAATACCAAAAGAAATCTATTTTTTCCATTCCCATTGCCACAACTCCTGCTGCAGAACCAATAATTAACATACTTCCTCCTGTTCCTGCTGAAAAAGCAATAAAGTGCCATAACGGATTATCGATTGGTTCAGAGAACATTCCTAATGAAGCTGCTACTAATGGAACATTATCAATTACAGCTGAACCGATTCCTAATAAAATTACTACTAAATCCGAAACATTTGTTCCAGCTAACTCAGACCCCATTAAAGGAATTCCTTGTTTTAAACTATCAGCAAAATTAAATAAGATCCCTAAAGACTCTAAAGCTGCCACAGCCATTAAAATTCCTAAGAAAAATAAAATACTTGGCATTTCAATTTTAGATAAAGATGCATGTACTGGACTATGATGAGCATGAGCATCTGATTCTTCGCTATCAAAATCTGTTAATGAGAATTTTGTTCTACTATAAATTTCAGCAAAAGTAGCTACAACTGCTAATGATAACATCATTCCTACATAAGGAGGTAAATGAGTTACTGTTTTAAAGAAAGGCACAAATACAATTGCTCCTAGTCCTAAATATAACATTCTTGCGCTATGAGGACTTTTCTTTTTATCATCATCACTTTCATCTGTTTCTATTTCTCCTTTGAAAGCTGGTAAAAACGACGCTATAAAAGTTGGTACAACCATACAAAGCACTGATGGTATGAATAAATACGCAACTAACATTGGTGTACTTACTTTTTTACCTATCCATAACATTGTAGTAGTAACATCTCCAATTGGCGACCAAGCTCCTCCTGCATTTGCTGCAATAATAATTAAACCTGCAAACCAAATTCTATCTTCTCTACTTTTTACTATTTTTTGTAAAATAGAAATCAATACAATGGTAGCTGTTAGATTATCTATAATCGCTGATAATATAAATGCTAGAATACCAAACATCCAAAGAATTTTCTTCTTACTCTTAGTTTTTACATATCCTTTAATTGTAGAAAAACCATCAAAATAATCTATAATTTCTACTATGGTCATTGCTCCTAAAAGGAAAACTAAAATTTCTGCTGTTTTACCTAGATGATGTAACAATGTTTCTTCTACTAAATGCATTTTATCATCGTGGGCTAAGGCGCTAAAACCTTCTACTAAAGCATGCTTTGACGAATCAAACCAGTTAGAAAAACTATCTACTCCCAGAGCCACTAAGGCCCAACAAATAGCCATCATTATTAATGCTGGTATTAATTTATCTAACTTAATGTTATGCTCTAAAGTAATGGCCAAATATCCCATTACGAATACTAAAATAATCGCTAACTCCATTTTTTATTTAATTTGTTTTTATATCAATTCTTTTAACGCGATTTCGAAGGCTGTCTCGCTAATTTTTGTTTTAGAAGCACTCTTTGCAAAAGTTTTTTGAAGTGCTTTCTTTATTGTGTTTGAAGTATCTGTGAATATAGCTTCATCTGTCATTTCAACTCTACGTTCCATAAAGTATGCAAATACTCTTGCCATTCCACAATTTGAAATAAAATCTGGAATCAGACTAACTTTCTTATCAGTTTCCTCCATGATAGGTCCAAAGAATATTTCTTTATCAGCAAATGGTACATTTGCTCCACAAGAAATTACTTCTAAACCTGTATCAATCATTTTATTTATTTGATCTTGTTGTACTAACCTTGAAGCAGCACACGGTGCGAAGATTTCACATGGTAAGTTCCAAATACGCTCATTCATCTCCTCAAAAGGAATCATATTTTCAGATACTAAAGTATTCCCATCTTTATTTAAGAACATTTCTTTAATTTCTTCAAACGAAAACCCTTCTTCATTTATTACTCCTCCTACTCTATCAATAATTCCAACAACCTTAGCTCCCATTTCTGCTAAATAAAATGCAGCTGCAGAACCAACATTACCAAAACCTTGTACAATAGCTCTTTTTCCTACTACTGTACCTCCATAAATATTATAATAGTGACGAATAGCTTCAGCAACTCCATAACCAGTAATCATATCAGCTACTGTATATTTTTTTAAAATACTTGGAGATAACTTTTCGTCTTCTAATACTTTTATAACTCCATGACGTAACTGACCTATTCTATTAATTTTATCAGCTTCTGTTGGTTTAAAGTGTCCATTAAAAACTCCTTCCTGCGGGTGCCATACACCTACATCTTCTGTCATAGGAATTACTTCATGAATTTCATCAACATTTAAATCCCCTCCAGTTCCATAATAGTTTTTTAATAATGGAGCCACTGCTTTATACCAACGCTCTAAAACTCCTTTTTTACGAGGATCGTGCGGGTCAAAGTTAATTCCTGATTTTGCTCCACCAATAGCCGGTCCAGAAACAGTAAACTTAACCTCCATTGTTTTTGCTAATGAAGTTACTTCATACTTATCTAAACCTTTACGCATACGCGTACCACCACCGGCAGCACCACCTCTTAGTGAATTTATAACTGTCCAACCTTCAGCTTCTGTTTCAGAATCTTTCCAGTTAAAAACTATTTCAGGTTGTTTTTCTTCGTATTTTTTTAATAAATCTTTCATTCTAAATTTTATAGGTAAATTCAACTTTAATTGTTTCTCTTTTTCATTTTTTGAAGTTCTTTACAATTTGTCCCCAAAGGGGAGTTAAAGTTGATTCATCTTACTGTGGTTTTTAATAATAGTTGTGCATACAAAACTACCATAAAAAAACATATTTTACACATTATTAATTCAATTAGCTTTATTTTATAGAATATTTTGAAAGAAAATTGATTAAACATTTAAAATAACTCTGCTAAAATACACAGGAAACTTTAAATACTAAAAAAGTTTCCTTGGTTTTTTGTAAATTTTAACATAAAAATTAATTTTTATTTAGGCTGAAATATTTCTCCGGAAGAGTGATTTTTACTTGCCCCTGTGACAGAAGCCAAACAATTCACCTGATTATCAAGCTTTAAAACACCTAAAAAACCAAAAATTAATGCTTCCTTGTAATTAATAAGCTCATCATTAACTTTTTCTACTCTCGTTTTAGCATAAAAATCAATTCTTTCCATTAAAAAAGAGTTATAAACACCTCCTCCTGTAGCTAAAACTGATTTACTATTTTTAATAACACTCCCTATTTGAATTGCTATATGCTCAACAAAAGTTCTTAATATTGTTTGAATATCTTCCTCTAAACTGTCTATCAATGGAAAAATTTCTTTTTGAACCCATTCTAAGCCTAATGATTTTGGAGGATTAATCTTATAAAATTTTAGTAGGTTTAATTCATTCAGTAAAGTTTCATTGACATTACCACTTGACGCTAAATTTCCATTATAATCATATTCCTGACCTAACTTTCGTGTATAATGGTTCAAAACAATATTTACTGGACAAATATCAAAAGCTATTCTCTTAGTATTCTTTTCAAATGAAACATTTGCAAAACCTCCTAGATTTAAACAATATTCATAGTCAGAGAATAATAACTTATCACCAATTGGAACCAAAGGAGCTCCTTGACCTCCTAATTTTACATCTTGAACCCTAAAGTCACAAACAACTTTTTTATTTGTAATATTTGCTATTTGTTGACCATTACCAATTTGTAAAGTGATTCCATTTTCTGGTTGATGCAAAATAGTATGACCATGGGAAGCTATAAAATCTAATGTTGATATTTCATTGATTTCAATAAACTCATTTAAAAGCTTACCAAGAAGAATTCCATACTCTATATCTAAGCTTTTCAAATCTTCTTTTTTGTATGATATAGCTTTCTGTAATTTATTTTTCCATTCTTCTGAATATGAAAAAGTATCAGCCTTTATAATTTGGAAGTTATTGTATGAATTTGAGTCAAATTGGATATAAGCCAAGTCAATTCCATCTAATGAAGTTCCAGACATTAGCCCAATACAATAAATATAATTGTTTAACATGAAGTAAAAGTAGTAAGTCTATTGAAAATTTGCTATTAAAAAAGTATCTTTGGGGACATTTTTTACGAAATTAACAAAAATATAAATTAGATAATGGATTTTAATCTTACAGAAGAGCATTTAATGATTCGTGATGCTGCACGTGATTTTGCGCAAACAGAATTACTACCTGGAGTAATAGAAAGAGATGAAAAACAAGAGTTTCCTAACGAATTAGTTCGTAAAATGGGAGAATTAGGTTTTATGGGAGTAATGGTAGACCCAAAATACGGAGGAAGCGGAATGGATGCTGTTTCTTATGTATTAATAATGGAAGAATTATCAAAAATTGATGCTTCTGCTTCTGTTATGGTTTCTGTTAATAATTCTTTAGTATGTTATGGTTTAGAAGCATATGGTACTGAAGAACAAAAGGAAAAATATTTAACAAAATTAGCTACTGGTGAACAAATTGGAGCATTTTGTTTAAGTGAGCCTGAAGCAGGTTCTGATGCTACTTCTCAAGCTACAACTGCTGAAGATAAAGGTGACCACTACTTATTAAACGGTACTAAAAACTGGATTACTAACGGAGGGCGTGCTGATGTCTTTTTAGTAATTGCTCAAACTGATCGTTCTAAAAAACATAGAGGTATTAATGCTTTTATAGTTGAAAAAGGAATGGAAGGATTTGATATTGGGCCTAAAGAAGATAAATTAGGTATTCGTGGTTCTGATACCCATACATTACAATTTAACGACGTAAAAGTTCCAAAAGAAAACCGTATTGGTGAAGACGGATTTGGTTTTAAATTTGCCATGAAAACTTTATCTGGTGGAAGAATTGGTATCGCTGCTCAAGCTTTAGGTATTGCTTCAGGTGCTTATGAATTAGCTTTAAAATATTCTAAAGAGCGTAAAGCTTTTGGTACGGAAATTTGCAATCACCAAGCAATTGCATTCAAATTAGCTGATATGTACACTGAAATTGCTGCTGCTCGTCATTTGGTGATGAAAGCTGCTTGTGATAAAGATAATGGTATTAACTACGATCAATCTGGTGCTATGGCAAAATTATATGCATCTAAGGTAGCAATGGAACAAACTGTTGAAGCTGTTCAAATCCATGGAGGTAATGGTTTCGTAAAAGAATACCATGTAGAACGTTTAATGCGTGATGCAAAAATTACTCAGATTTATGAAGGTACTTCTGAAATTCAAAAAATTGTAATTTCAAGAAGTTTAATAAGAGACTAAGTTTATTCTCTAATAATATTAATAAAGCTCATCAAAATTGATGAGCTTTATTTTTTAAAATCTATTTTATGTAAATGCAAACCTGATGCTGGTGCAATGTTTTTTATTAAATCTACATCAGAATCTGGATTCAAACTATCTTTAATAAATTCCAAATCAAATTCACCTTTTCCTAAATCGTGTAAAGCTCCCATTATTAATCGAATTTGATTTCTCAAAAACCCTTCTCCCCTTACTATTAAAACATAACTTTCTTTAGGAAAAAAAGAAGCTGTTAATTCCGTATTTCTTTCAATTCTACAGTAAACAATCTCTCTTTCTACTTTAGTATCTTTAGATGGCTTAGTACAGTACCTTTTATAGTTATTAAAGCCTTCAAATAATTTAGCTCCCTCTTTCATTAACTCTATATCCAATTGCTCTCTAAAACGCGTTAAAAAAGGCGCTGAATAAGGATGATTCTTTTCTCCATAAGAAAAGTAATATCTATACTCTTTTAACTTTGGATGTTGAATAATATTAAAATCCCTATCAATATCTTCAATCTTCAAAGCACGCATGTCTCCAGGAGCGTTTGCATTAAAATCTGTCATAAATTGATCAAAATCTACTTCTTCATCAATAAATAATTGAAATGCAAAATGACTTGCAGAAACTCTTGCATCAGTTCGTCCAACTCCCAAACTCTTAAGTCGAATTCCCTTATAAATAAACTTCAATGTTTTATCTAAAAAAAGATGTCCCGTTTTTAAGTTTGGTTGCTTTTGCCAGCCATGAAAACGAAAACCTAAATATTGTATTGTTACTAAATAAGAATGTTTATAATTCATTTTTCAAATATAAAATTTTGGCAAAAAAAAACCTCAATCTTATTTTATAAGATTGAGGTTAAA
>NZ_WAAU01000004.1:259-1233 GCF_008806755.1 Tenacibaculum aiptasiae | reverse complement strand
GGTAAACTCTCTACAAACTCTGGTGCTTGGGTATCTTCTACTGTAATTGATTGTATGTGTGTTGTGGTATTTCCTGAACAATCACTTACTGTCCATTTTCTTGTGATTAAATATTCTGATCCACAAGCATCGTCATCTCCACTCGTTACTTCACTTGGAACTACGGTTACCACTGCATCACAATTATCCGTAGCGGTTAATACTTCCATTGCTGGAATATTATCACAACTCACGGTTTTATCACCTGGTAAACTCTCTACAAACTCTGGTGCTTGGGTATCTTCAATTGTAAATTTAGCTGTACTTGTACTTGTATTACCACAGGCATCTGTAGCTGTAAATATTACTTCTACCTCTCCTACGAAACTACATGTGTAATCTAATTCAGTAAAATTATTACTCCATGAAACTACACTACAAGCATCTGTAGCACTTGCTCCTCCATTACCACTTAACCATGTGTTTAGCTCACTTAAATTACCTGAACCATCACACTCTACTGTACTATTTGAAGCTTCTGTTGTTATTACAGGCGCTGTATCATCTTTTATTAAATATCCTGCAACTACAGAACTCTGATTACCACATGCATCTGTTGCTGTAAATGTTACATTAATATAACTTCCATCACATTTAATCGATGTATCATTTCCATAATCATTAGTCCAAACAACACTACTACAATTATCTGTTGCTGTTGCTCCTGCATTATTGTCTAACCAATCTTGTAACGTTTGTGTTGTATTACCTACTCCACATTCAATATCTATATTAGCTTTATTTGTTTCATCTATTATAGGTGCTGTGTTATCCTTTACTGTGATGATTTGTACTTTACTAGTGGTATTTCCACAATCATCGGTTAAACTCCATGTTCTTGTAATTACTTGTTCTCCTTCACAACTTCCAGCTGCTACTGAATCACTAAAAGTAGCCTCTAAACTTGTATCACAATTGTCTGACTCATCGGTTAC
>NZ_WAAU01000004.1:0-90 GCF_008806755.1 Tenacibaculum aiptasiae | reverse complement strand
TTTGCTGGAACTGTAAAGTCTGGTGCTGTGTTATCTTCTACGGTGATTGTTTGTACTTTACTAGTGGTATTTCCACAATCATCGGTTAAA
>NZ_WAAU01000035.1 GCF_008806755.1 Tenacibaculum aiptasiae | reverse complement strand
AAAATAAGATTGAGGTTTTTTTTTACACTAAATCTAAATAAGGAGATAATTGATATGAATATCACTAAATGAAAATAGGTTGTTTTAGAGTTTTTTAGAAGCCATTAAAGTAAAGGAGTGTATATTTTATATATTGAAAGAGAAAGTGCCTTAAACATATATTTAAAAGTGTTTTTATTAAAAAAGAAAAGAGTGAATAAGTTAGTATTATTTTTAATGTTTGTATTAGTTTTCAATTGTTTTAGCCAAGAAAAACGAAGTGTTTATGTAGATAAAGAGGACGACTATGTTATTTTATTAGAAAAAAAGACAAAAATGTCAAAAATGGAGATTGATGGTGCAAATATTTCATTATTTGTTAATACAAAGAATGATGTTTTTAATTATACTTTATCAATTTCTAAAATTTATAAACATAATTTTGTAGAAGGTAATCTTTTAGATGATTCCTATGAAAAATTTTATGGCAAAAATTGTAATTGCACTATAACAGATAAAGAGATTGTATACTATAATAACATAGAAACTCTAAGATATAAAATTAAAACAAAAAAAGGAGATAGGTTATTTTTAGGTTATAGTGATAGCTTTGTAAGTGGATTAATCCTTTATAATGTTATATTTTTATCGTATGAAAAAGATTTTGATGATAATATACAAAGGCATACAAATTTGATGAATAGTTTTATATTTAATGGGAAGTCTACTATTGACAGATATAGCAAGTAAAAACAAGATGTAAGTTATATTCCCGATAGTTTATAACTATTGGCGTGAAAGAGTAGATAATTTATTATATATATAATAAAACTACCTTAATATAAATTAGGGTAGTTTTTTATTTTAGATGAAAAATTATAAGATGCTATGAGTTACAATGAGTTTAATTAAATAATAGTATTTGTTACTAGCAATGGTTAAACTTACTTCATTTCAGCAATTATTTCATTTACTTTTTCATCGTAACTCATATTAAGATACTCATTATAGTACCAAAATTCCAATTTTTCAACTATTTGTGGTAAAAGAATAAAAGAACGATTATCAATATTATCTTTTAAAATTTTATTAGCTTCAGTTTTGTCTCCCAATAGCTTTGCTATTATTACTTCATTAGCTCTTACAAAGTGCTCATATAAACTAAACTTCCATTGGCTGTAGCCTTGATCTGACATCTTAATCTTAATAGGTTCAAATAAATATTCTTTAGATTTTATTATTTCGTTACTTACTTTATCCACAGCTGGATTTACAAAAGAATGACCAAATTCATGAACACAAATATTTCTGATAGAAGAACTATTGTTAAATCCTAAATTAAGTTTTGAAGTATTATTTATTTCCTTTGGTTTTCCAAAACAGGCAAAAACGTTTCCTATTGTATTATTACTTCCCACTGCAAACGCTTGACCAAATAGCATGGTTAGACTTGGGTAAAGGATATAATTATCAACTTTTTTTTTAAAAAAACGTTCCATTTCTACTATGAAGTTTTCCTTTGGAATATTTTGTTTAACCTCTTTTTCCATTGTATTATAATACATCTTGTGTTTTTCTAAAAAAGTATCAAATGATATTTCAATATGGAATTTATTTAAAGCAGAAACAAATTTATTAGCGTCTTCTATATTGTCAAATTTGTTAATAAAAGCATTATCGTTATTTACTTTTGCATAAGGAAAAGGTTGTAAACTTAAAATGAAATTAGAGTAATGAAGATAAAAGTCTTTTTTGAAATAAGAGAGGATTACTCTGAGGTTTTCAGAGTTTGAAAACTTCTTGAATTCTTTAGCTATTTTGAAATTCATAGCATATAGGTCTTTTATACGAACTTCTACACCATCTATATTAAATGTTTGATTGTCGGGAATAGCTAATAAATCATTGTAACTATCTAAAAGATAACAGAGTGCTAATAATTCAAAATTTGGATTGTATTTAACAAGTACTTCTTTCTTTTGATATTTTGGGTAATATAACTTAAATCCACCACTAGCGTTTTTTCCTATAATTTGAATTTCAACATTTTCGTTAAGATTAATTTTAGTATGGTTTACTGGCGTTTGATTTAATATTTCATTGGAACCATTTTTTAAAAATAGTTCACCATTATCTGTCTTTAATTTAGAAGCTAGGTATAAAAGAGTATTGTTCTGTTTTGGAAATTTTAATTTTTCATTTCCATTATAGTGTTCAAATTCTGCACTCCATTCATCTTTAAAATGATTAGATAATAATTTTTTATATGAGTTGCATGAAATTATTATTATGATAATTAATGAAGTTATAAATGTATGTTTTTTCATAGTTTTATTTGTAGTTAGCTATCTATATTTTTATTTCTTATTTGTTACTAGCAATTGATGCACAATATAACTTTTTGTATGTTTTTTCATAGTTTTTTAATACAAAAATTTCCGATCAACTAAGCAATATACAAGAGAGTATATTATTTTATTATATACTACTAAAACTACCTTAACATTAATTAGGGTAGTTTTTTTATTTTAGACGAAAATTGTAATATGCTATGAGTTTCCGCAGCTCCAGCACGATTGTATCGTGTGGTAAATATATTATATGAATTACAAAACCTTAATTATTGTATAGCCAGTAAACTATTCTAGTGCAGCTTATATTCTCGATTTTTAGAATATAATTTCAAAATATAAATATGTTAGTTTAGAAGCTAGAATTAGTCATTAGGAAACAAAAAACAACCTAGCCAATTAGCTTTAACTTTCTTTGATCTCTAGTAAAATTCATTCAAATTAAACATAAGAAAGTTATGGTAAAAAAAATATTTTCTTTTTCTACTTATTCACATAATAAAAAGAAAAATAATTTTCAATTCCCTATAATAGGAATCATAAAAAAAACATTATTAATTAGTTTAATAATTTTAATAGCTTCTTGCGGAAATGATGATAATATTCAAAATGCTGTACCAGTAATAGAAGCACAATCATTCAACGCATCGGAAAGTATTATAGCTACTGAAGTAATCGGAACTGTAAAAGCATCAGATATTAATTCGGACGATAAGTTAACGTTTAGTATAACCACTAATGATGATAATTTATTTGAAATAACTACAGATGGTAAGTTAAGTTTGGCCTCTGGAAAAAATCTTGATTTCGAAACCACTACTTCACATAATATTATTGTAAAAGTAACAGATGGTAAAGATGAAGCATCTGCAAAAATCACAATTAATGTGATAGACTTTAATGAAAACACAGCTCCTGCGATTACAAACCAAAGTTTTGATATTTCTGAAAATAATACGAAGAATGCTGTTCTTGGACAAATTGCAGCAACAGACGCAGAAGGAGACGCTTTAACGTATAGTTTAACTAGTCAAAGTACTAATTTTAGTGTAAGTTCAACTGGTGAATTAAAAGCATTGGTAACGTTAGATTATGAAACTACTAAAAATTATACACTTGATGTATCTGTAAGCGATGGAACCCTTTCTAGCACAGCTACTATTACTATAAATGTAACTGATGTGGATGAAAATGATGCTTTTATTACTACTTGGAAAACGAACTCTTTAAACCAATTGGTAACTATAAAAACAAGAGCATCTGAAACTGGATTTACTTATGATTATACAATTGATTGGGGAGATGGAATGTCTGATCAAAATGTAACAGGTGATATTACGCATACATATGCTACTGCAGGTACATATAAAGTGGTTATTAAAGGTATATTTCCTGCAATAAATTTATCGGAAGTACCAAGTTATATAAGAGAAAGTTTACAGTCTATTGACCAATGGGGTTCAATTAAATGGAAGACGATGAAACAAGCTTTCAAAGGATGTACATATGTAAAGGAATTAGCTAGTGATGCTCCAGATTTGTCTAATGTAACAGATATGTCTGGGATGTTTCACTCAGCTAGTAACCTTAACCAAGATATAAGTAATTGGGATGTGAGTAATATTACCAATATGAATGCTTTATTTTCTCATGCTACTACTTTTAATCAAGATATAGGTAATTGGAATGTAGAAAATGTTATTACAATGTCTGCAATGTTTCAGTCAGCTTTTAACTTTAACCAAGATATAGGTAGTTGGAAAGTAGGGAAAGTACTTAATATGTTTTTAATGTTCGAGTCAGCTTTTAGTTTTAATCAAGATATTGGTGGTTGGAATGTAAGTAAGGTTACCAATATGCATTCTATGTTTAATAATGCTAAAGCTTTTAACCAAAACATAGGAGGTTGGAGTGTAGGTAACGTGTCTACTATGACTCAAATGTTTAAAAATGCTGAAAGTTTTAATCAAAACATTAATACTTGGAACGTAAGTAATGTTCTTTTAATGATTGAAATGTTTAGTGGAGCAAAAGCATTCAATCAAGATTTACATAAATGGGATGTAAGTAGGGTTTTTTCTATGAGAGGGATGTTTCATGGTGCCAGCTCTTTTAATGGAAAAATTAATACTTGGACTGTAACCAAAGTAAATTCTATGCTTAGAATGTTTACTGATGCAAAAAAGTTTAATCAAGATATTAGTGGTTGGGATGTTAGTAACGTAAAAGATATGGCATGGATGTTTCAAGGTGCATCTTCGTTTAATCAAAATATTAATAAATGGGAGGTAACAACAGTATCAAACATGGCAAATATGTTTGCAGGTGCTGTAGCATTTAATCAAGATTTAAGTAGCTGGAATGTTAGTAATGTAGAGAATATGTTTCGTATGTTTTTTGGGGCATCGGTATTCAATCAAAATATAGGAGGTTGGAACGTAAGTAAAGTAACAGACATGCGTACTATGTTTTATAATGCAACTGTTTTCAATCAGGATTTAACAGGATGGGATGTTACCAAAGTAACAGGATGTCTTAGTTTTGATGTTGGTTCAGCACTTATCACCAATAACCGTCCAAATTTTACAAATTGTTCGCCATAATAATTGTTATATATACTTCCGAACAATAGTATAGTTGAATAAGACTAAGTAATAATATACTATTATACTAAAACTACCTTAATATAAATTAGGGTAGTTTTTTTATTTTAGACAAAAAATTGTAAAATGTTATGAGTTTCACAGAGTTTTATTAAGTAAAAACTAATTGTGTTTACCACTAGTCAGAGACTAGCGGTAGCGTGAGATAAGTACTTATCAATAAATTTAGATAAGAAATGAAAAGATTAGAGATTTTAGGAATAGTAGTTTTACTTGGTTTATACTTTTATTGGAATCACAGGTATGTTCAATTTTTTCCTGTTGAGTTTAATAGTAAAGAATATGTAACAGTAGAAAATTCACCAACTATAGATTTTTACAATAATTTAAAAATTGTTTTAAGTTATTATGAGGTAGAATTTAAGGAAGAAAAGAATACTGTTTGGGTAAAGTATTCTACTTTTAAAGATAAGGAAGTGTGCTACAATTATACTAAAAAAGCAAAAGATTCTATTTGGCTTTCTTCAAGATAATATCCCTCGTTCTTGGAGGATTGTTTATATTAGATAATGTAGTTGTATTTAAGTATTATAAAATAAAATTCCACACGATATAATTTTGGGGTAGCAGTGATACCCGCTAATAAAATACAAATTAAGAAAATAATCAATTATGAAAATCTATAAACTTTTTTTACTCTTATTTTTTTTAATTTCTTGTAAAAATAAAGTTGATGATACGATATTTTTAGAAATAAAAAGCCCTCAAAACTGTATACATCAGATTTATGTTATAAATAAGACTAATGTTAAGATAGATGTAGGAATAGATTTAAGTGTAAATGATACAATTTATAAAAAAGAAACGTTAAAAATTATAGAAACAATTAGGTTTAATATTAATAAAAAAGATGGAGATTCTATTAACTCTTTAGCACAGAAAATTAAGAATTCTAATTTAACTAAGGGTAGTTATTCGTGGGATGCCTTTAAATATAGTTTAAAAATTAATGGTGTATTAATAAAAGAGATCTATAATCATGACAATAATTTATATGAAATAATTGGAATTATCAATGAAAATCTAGATTCAGAATTAGATTACTTTTGTCATAAATATTAGCCCTGCTCCCGCACAATTGCATCGTGTGGTAAAAGGAAATAAGAATTTATATAATAAACTATTTTAAGAAAGTAAAACTACCTTAATATAAATTAGGGTAGTTTTTTTAATTTAGACGAAAATTGTAAAATGCTATGAGTTTCTCAGAGTTTAATTAAATAAAAATTAAATGTGTTTATCACTAGTCAGAGACTAGTGGTAGCGAGAAGAACAAAAACCTGAACAATAAAATAATGACAAACACAGAAATAAAAAGAATATATAAGAATCACTTAAAAGATGTTCTTCCTAGTGGTTTTATATTAAAGGGAGGGATACTTTATAATAAAGATATAAATGAATTATTAGTAGGGTTTTGTTTTGAGAAATCAGGTTTTCACAAAGATGGAGTTTATGTGTGGTCTTTTGTAATGCCTCTGTATGTTGAAAAAGAGGATTTAAGTTTGACTTTTGGAAAAAGGATGGAGATTAAAAAAAATGGAGGAGTGTGGCGCTTGAAAAATAATTCTGATATAGATAAAACAATTTCGGAATTAAAGTCTTTGATGAAAAAAGAATTAAAAGCCTTTTTGTCAAAAATAAAAACTTCAGAAGATTTTTATGATTATTTTAAAAATAAGAAAGTAAAAAATATAAGAATCAAAGAAGCTTTAGTTTATTCAGCAATTCATTCCGATAATAAAAAAGGAAAGAAGCTTATATCAGAATTTATTAAAGAACTTCAAAAAGAAGATTTGGAAATAGGTTGGATTAAAAGTATTTTAGAAGCTATGGTGTATTTAGAGAAAGAATATGAAAATAAGAATGATTTAAATGTTTTTTTTAACAAAAATATAGAACAAACAAAACTTAATTTGAAATTATAAAGGCTTAAATTATTTGGTTCTTGCTCGCTCATGAATCCTTTCTAGTGGCGTGAAAGAATAGATAATTTATTATATATATATTAAAACTACCTTAATATAAATTAGGGTAGTTTTTTTATTTTAGACAAAAAATTGTAAAATGTTATGAGTTTCACAGAGTTTTATTAACACCCGATAGCGCGGATATAGGTACACAAACGTGATAGCGCGGAAATGTTTTCCGTGCCGAGTATGAGTAAGTAAATAGAAATTAAATTTCAAAAATAAATAAAACCCACCACATATGATAGAGCAGATTTGCAATCTGTGTTAATAAAGTAAGTAAGAGTATTAAAAAGTTATGGTTTTTAATAGCAATGGAGCTAAAAATATTTTCGTACTAACTACTGGCTTGTAGTATTATATAAAACGGTTTAATAATATATAAAGACGTTTTTAATTTTATAATGCTTTTTGGTAGATTTAAGAAGAAATATAATGAGTATGTCAACAAAATACAAAGCTTTAGATAATCAGTGCTATTTTATTACAATTACAGTTGTAGGATGGGTAGATGTGTTTACAAGGCTTTCTCAGAAATATGTTATTACAGATGCTTTAAAATATTGCATGAAGAATAAAGGATTAGAGCTATATGGATATTGTTTAATGCATAGCCATATACATTTGCTATGTAGAGCAACAGAAGTTAAGGTTTTATCTGATATTATTCGAGACTTTAAAAAATACACCTCAAAAAAGATTATAACAACAATAAAAGAAGAAGCAGAGAGTAGAAGAGAATGGATGTTGTCTTATTTTAAAGAAGCTTGTAGTCATTTAAAACGTAAACAAGATTACAAAGTTTGGCAAGATGGGTATCATGCCGAGCTTGTTTATTCAAATAGTTTTATAAAACAAAAATTAAATTATATTCATAATAATCCAGTAACTGATAAAATTGTAACGAGTCCAGAAGAATATATTTTTAGTTCAGCCAGAAATTATGCAGATTTAGAAAGTGTAATTGATGTAATAGTTCTAAGAGAGGTGTTACTTTAGTTATAATTAGTATACTATTTTAAAGTTTTTCACGGATTACAAATCCGCGAGATCGGATTAATAAATAAAAATATGAAGAAAATACTTTTTGAATATGAAATATTGGATGAGTTTGGAGTAGAAAGTATTTGGACTACAAGCTTAGGGAATGATGTTTATAGAATAGAAAATATTCCTTTTTATGCTAAAGAATATGCTTACAAAGACCTAGTAAAGGTGAAAAAAATAAATGATAGTCTTTATGTTGATGTCTTATACGAAGAATCAGGAAATAGTGTTATAAGAATATTATTTAATGAGGAAGATTTAGATTTGAAACAAGAAGTAACATCTGAATTAGAAAGATTAGGTTGCGGCTGGGAAGGAAGTAATATAGATAGATTGATATCAATTAATGTTCCTAAAAATATAGATTATTCTGAAGTTGAAGATTTTTTAATTAAAGGAGAATTATTAGAAACTTTTGAATATGAAGAAGCTTGTATTTCAGAAAAGCATCAAGAGGATAATAATGAATAAAGTATATAAGGTTGGTATTACTCCGTTCTCGCACGATTGCACCGTGTGGTAAAAGGAAAATAAAAAAAGAACTAGATTAAAATGAATAAAAAAATAGTAAAAAAACTTATACTTATTATTACTATTATCATTAGTTTGATGATTATAGTTACAGTCGGCAGTGCTATCAAAATAAAAAATTCAGAAGCATATCCTTTTGCTAAGGAGTACATAATTAATGATAAAGAAGTACATGAAAAAACAGGAGACATATTAGCATTTGGTAGCTTTCCTTCTGGTTTAATAAGAGAGGATTATAGAAAGATTAAAGCACAAATAGAAATTGATGTAGAAGGTACAAAGTGGAGCGGAAAAATTATAGTTATAATGGAAAGAAGTAAAGATTCTATTAAATGGAAATATAAAAAAGTACATTATTTATAAAAATAAAATATAGTATAATTATTGTTTCTTTCTATTAATACTGCTCCCGCCAGTTTACAACTAGTGGTATGCAAGAGTAAGTGATTCGTTAATAGATTTTACTAAAAAAACGAATAAAGCTTTTTTTAAAAAATATCATTTAAACAAAATATTAATAATAACTATCATAGGAATTGGTTTCCAATTGTATTTTAAAAGAAGTATCTATCAAGTTATCATGGGAATGATTTCTATTTTAGCTTTTTCAACATTTATTTGCTTTTTGTATTCACAGTTTATGAAACTTAATCAAAAAGATATTTCATTTAAAAATAATTGGTGGAAGTTTTATCTAGCATTAACCATTATACCTATGTTAAACTATTTTCTTAATGGTTAAAAAGAGAGTATAGTTAATTTTAAAACAGTTTTTTCAACAATACGCATGAGAATACACATATTTGTGTATTTTTATTGGTACAAAAATTACATAACATGGGAAAATTCGAAATTAAAACAGATAAATCTGGGCAATTCAGATTTAACTTAAAAGCGGGAAATGGACAAGTAATTCTTTCAAGTGAAGCTTATACTACTAAAGCAGCTTGTAATAACGGAATTGACTCTGTAAAAACGAATTCGCAAAATGATGCTAGATTCGATAGACTAGAAGCAAAAAACGGAAGTCCATACTTTAACTTAAAGGCAGCTAACGGTCAAGTAATTGGAAATAGCGAAATGTATTCAAGTAAAGATGCAATGGAAAACGGAATAGCTTCTGTAAAAAAGAATGCACCAGACGCAACAGTAGAAGATAATTCTTAAATAGAATATATACGTACAATAAGAAAAGATGAACCTAGGTTCATCTTTTTTGTTTTATAAAAGTACCAACGGTTAAACCCAAAAGGAATCGTTAATAACACGTTAAAGTTTCATTAAAAGAAAGAAGCAACACGAATAAAATTTACTTTTGCAACAGAGTTGCTTTAATGCGACTCGGTTGCAAAACAAATTCAAATATTTAAGTAAACACTAGCCGTGAGAATGAAACAACTAATCACAATTTGTTGTGCTTTGCTGGCACAGCAAATTTTTGCACAAACGCTAAAAGGAAAGATCGTTTCACAAGAAAACATTCCAATAACAGAAGCACATATATTAAACCTTAGCGAAAACGAGAAGCATCATACGCATAGTAATGAGCGAGGAGTATTTATATTGCATCATGTAACAGTTGGAGATACCTTAGAAATAAGTCATATAAACTACAAAAGAAAAAAAATAGTAGTCAATGATTTAAAGCCTATCACAATTACTTTAGAAGAGAATTTTGTTTCTCTTGAAGAAGTAACCATAGGTAAAAAGCTAAATGCATTGAATGTACTTACTGCGGTCGATATACAAACCAATCCGGTAAATTCATCGCAAGAAATATTACAAAAGGTACCAGGACTGTTTATAGGACAGCATGCAGGAGGAGGAAAAGCAGAGCAAATCTTTTTAAGAGGATTTGATATTGATCACGGTACTGATATTACCATTACTGCCGATGGAATGCCAGTAAACATGGTGTCGCATGCACACGGACAAGGATATGCCGATTTGCACTTTGTAATTCCAGAAACAGTAGATAAAATAGACTTTGGAAAAGGAGCTTATTATGCAGATAAAGGAAACTTTAATACAGCGGGATATGTAAACTTTAAAACAAAAAACCGATTAGCTTCAAATATCATAAAGTTAGAAGTAGGACAATACAATTCGCAACGATTGTTAGGAATGTTTAGTTTGTTAAACAACAACAAGGAAAGTGCCTACATCGCTTCAGAATATATATTAACAGATGGGTATTTCGACAGCCCACAAAACTTTCACAGGTTAAATGTTTTTGGAAAGTATACCAACAATGTAACCGATACAGATAAGGTAGGATTCACAGTGTCGCACTTTACAAGTAAATGGGATGCATCTGGACAAGTTCCTCAAAGAGCTATTAATAGTGGATTAATTACACGTTTCGGAGCCATAGACGATACCGAAGGAGGAACAACAAGTCGTACCAATCTTTTAGTAACCTATGATAAGGTAATCTCAGAAACATCATCAATTAAAAACAAGTTATTTTACAATAAGTATAATTTTGAACTGTTTTCAAACTTTACCTTTTTCTTAGACGATCCAGTAAACGGAGATCAAATCAAGCAAAAAGAAACACGTAATATCTTTGGTTTTACAAGTGATTATACCCAAGACTTTAATAATATAGATGGTAATTTTACAGCAGGAATTAGCTTGCGAAACGATAGAAGTTTTAACAACGAATTATCGCATACCGCTAACAGAAGTCAAACATTGAATCAAATTCAGTTAGGAGACATTAACGAAACTAATATGGGAGTTTACGCAGGAGCAAACTTTAACTTCGGTAAGTTTACAATTAATCCAGCTTTGCGTTTAGACTATTTCAACTTCGAATACAACGATGCTTTACAAACCAACTACAAAACGCAGTCGGAAACACAAAGTATACTAAGTCCAAAACTTAATATCTTTTATAACTATAATTCAGATTTACAGTTATACTTAAAAACAGGAAAAGGATTCCATTCAAACGATACACGAGTAGTGGTAGCACAAAAAGGAAATACTATTTTACCAGCTTCTTACGGTTTCGATGCAGGATTTATTTGGAAACCAACACCTAAGTTGTTAATCAACATGGCTTATTGGTATTTATTCTTAGAGCAAGAATTTGTTTATGTTGGAGATGCAGGAATAGTAGAGCCTAGTGGAAAAACACAACGACAAGGAGTAGATCTAAGTTTAAGATACGAACCAGTAAACCAGTTGTACTTCAATTTAGATGCAAACTATTCGCATGCAAGAGCAACAGAAGAAGCAAGCGGACAAGATTACATACCGTTAGCACCAGACTTTACATTAACTAGTGGACTAACCTATAAAAGCAAGTCAGGAATATATGGGGGAGTACAACTAAAACATATAAATGACAGACCGGCTAATGAAGATAATTCAATAGTAGCAGAAGGATATACGGTAACCGATTTGAATGTAGGATACCAGTTTAAAAATGTAACCTTAGGATTACAGGTACAAAACTTATTTGATGTTGCTTGGAATGAAGCACAGTTTGCAACAGAATCACGTTTGCAAAATGAGGCGAACCCAGTAGAGGAAATTCACTTTACACCAGGAACACCGTTTTTCTTAAGAGGATCGATAACCGTGAATTTTTAAAAAGAACAATAAAAAAACAAAGCAAAAAGATGAACTTAGGTTCATCTTTTTTGTTTTAGATACCTCTGCCACTGCAAAATGCTTCAATCTCAAAACCGTCTAATGATTGAATGATTATGTTTTTGATATTCTTGACGATAGTCATATCATTAGCTTGTATATCTACCATCCAAGATTTTTCTGACTTTTGAGTAAAATCTAGTTTCCAATCATCTTCATATAATTCATTTAATTTTGTAATTAACTTAGATCTGAAAAACTCATCCCAGTCATAAATTCTGTTTTTGGTTTCATTGTCAAATACATGATTGTTAAAGAAATATTCTACATTAAAGTCGCTTATTGATGTTCTAATCTTCATAGTTATAAAATTATATAAACAAAAATAAGTATAAGTTAAATGCACTCGTTTTTAGGGAAATGAAGTAAGACTTTGAAATCTAAATCAAAAGCTTATGTTGTTTTCAAAACAAGAAAGCGGAGACACTTTTGTTTTTTATTAGAAAAAGATACACTCCTAACGATAAAACAAAACTTTTTTAACCTTCCCAAAAGAATAAATTCAATAGCCTAAGCAACTTAGAAAAAAGCATAGGTTTCAGAGGCTTTTTAGGGCTAAAACATTAAGTACTAATATGTATCTTAGCAGCCATAAAGTGATCAAAGTAACTTTTATTACAAACCTAAAATAATATTTCAAGTATATTTGTGCGTGTATGAATGAAAATCTAAATCCTGAAAATACAAACTTTTCAAATGAAGAATTAGACGTAGAAAAGAAGTTACGTCCGTTGTCATTTGACGATTTTACAGGTCAAGATCAAGCGATTGAGAATTTAAAAATATTTGTAGAGGCAGCCAATCAAAGAGACGAGGCATTAGACCATGCATTGTTCCATGGACCTCCAGGTTTAGGAAAAACAACCCTAGCCAATATTTTAGCAAATGAGTTGGGAGTAGGCATCAAAATAACTTCAGGTCCAGTATTAGATAAGCCAGGAGACTTAGCAGGATTGTTAACCAACTTGGACGAGCGTGATGTATTATTTATAGATGAGATTCACCGATTAAGCCCAATAGTTGAGGAGTACTTATACTCGGCAATGGAAGATTATAAAATAGATATTATGATCGAATCAGGGCCTAATGCACGTACGGTACAAATAAACTTAGAGCCTTTTACATTAGTAGGAGCCACAACGCGTTCGGGATTACTTACTGCTCCAATGAGAGCACGTTTCGGAATCAGCAGTCGCTTACATTATTATTCAACAGAATTACTAACTACCATTATACAGCGTAGTGCGCATATATTAAAAGTACCAATTTCAATGGAAGCAGCTATAGAAATAGCGGGCAGAAGTAGAGGTACACCACGTATAGCCAATGCATTGTTGCGAAGAGTACGAGACTTTGCACAAATAAAAGGCGATGGAACCATAACCATTGAAATAGCAGTATATGCATTAAAAGCATTGAATGTAGATGCCCATGGATTGGACGAAATGGATAATAAAATATTAACAACTATTATCGATAAGTTCAAGGGAGGACCAGTAGGAATTACCACATTGGCAACAGCAGTAGCAGAAAATGCAGAAACCATAGAAGAGGTGTATGAACCATTTTTAATTCAGCAAGGATTTATAATGCGAACACCTCGAGGAAGAGAAGTAACCGATTTAGCCTATAAACATTTAGGCAGAATAAAAGGATCAAGTCAAGGGGAATTGTTTTAAAAAGAAAAGGTACGTATGGGAGAAAATAAGGGAAATAGTAATAATACGTGGTTGCAACGTTTAAAAGACGAAAGTTGGGAGGCAGAACTATTGGTATCGGCCATCGCAATATTTGGTACATTTAAATTGTTCGATATCATATCGTGGGTTACCAATTTCTTTATAGATACCTTACATCCCAGTCAGTACTTTGTAGCATATTTTATAGTCACTTTTGGATTGTTAGCAGTAAGTATACTAGCGGCAATGTTTGTAATCCATTTTGTATTACGAGCTTATTGGATAGGATTGGTCGGATTAAACTCCGTGTTTCCCGATTATAGTATAGAAGACAGTGCCTATTCTAAGATATATACAGAAAAGATACTATCTATATTACCAAAGTTAAAAGACTCCATAAAAAAGGTAGACGAACTGTGTAGTGTAATTTTTTCAGTAGCCTTTACATTTCTACTAATCTATGCTTACTCAGCAATTTTTTCGAGTTTGTATTTGTTGTTGTTCAATTTGTTAGTGCCATATGTAGATGCATTTATATTATTAATTCCAGCAGGAATCATCATCATAGGAGCCATTACGCAAACCATTCTAACATTTTTCTCCAACCTTAAAATGAATAAGGAAAAAGAAGGCTTACAAATTCTAAACTTTAAACTCGTAAAGTTTGTATCCATGATTATGTTTGGACCTTTGTATAAAAACATACTTCAGGTTTCCATGATATTTGGATCTAACTTTAAGAAGAAAAAGAGTATAGTGTATTTAATATTGGTTTTCGCTGTAGCAGGAATATTCATGTTTGCAGTGCAGCTAAAAGATACAAATACGCTTCATTTAATTTCAAAAAATAAAAGATACGATAGTACTAGAACTTATGCTGATTTTTACAAATCGGACAATGAGAAAAACGATTTCTTACTAACACCAGAAATAGAATCGCGCAAGGTAACTTCCAATACATTAGAGCTGTTTATACCCGTGTATGAGTACGAACTAAAAATACGAAAGGAAAATTGTGGAGATTATCAGGAAGACGATAAGAAATCAGACATAGAACAAAAAGAAGCAAGAATACAGCATTTATTAGATTGTTATAAATCATACAACATCGTTTCATTAGATGGAAAGAAACTAGACGTAGAATTTCTACGTTATAATAATCACCCAAGAACCAATCAGTTTGGTTTGGTATGCTATTTAGATTTAAATGAGATATCTAAAGGAATACATAAAATAAAGGTTGAAAAGAAAAGTTATGATAAGAATTATTTAGAATGGACCATTCCGTTTTATTATAATTTTAATGAAAAGAGATAAATGAAGTTATTAAAAAAGCTCATACCAATACTAGAGTGGTTACCCAACTATAGGAAGTCGCAATTAAGAGGCGATGTAGTAGCGGGTATTACGGTGGCTATAGTATTAATTCCGCAAGGAATAGCCTATGCATTAATTGCGGGCTTACCACCTATATACGGATTATACGCAGCTTTGGTACCACAGTTAATGTATGCAGTTTTCGGATCGTCGCGCCAAGTGGCAATAGGACCAGTGGCAATGGACTCGTTAATAGTAGCCACAGGAGTTTCTACTTTAGCCTTAATCGGTTCCGAAAGTTATATAGCCATTGCCATATTACTAGCATTGCTGGTAGGAGGAATACAGTTTTTAATGGGGATTTTCCGTTTAGGGTTTATTGTAAACTTTTTATCAAGACCAGTAATTATCGGGTTTACCTCAGCAGTAGCATTGATAATCGGACTAAATCAGTTTAGAAACTTATTAGGCGTAGAGTTTTTACAAAGCGATCAAATTCACATTTTATTAGAAGATATTATTGCTAGATTCATGTATTTCAATACACCAACAACCATAATTGGTATTATAGCGTGTATCATTATCATGATTTTTAGAAAAATTAATAAAAAAATACCCAATGCCTTAATCGTAGTGGTCTTAGGAATTGTAGCTGTTCGATATTTCGGGAATCACTTTTCAGAAGTAGCCATTGTAAAAGACATTCCTTCAGGATTACCAAAGTTTGTAATGCCCGTAATAGATATTGCTTTAATTAGAGAACTAATGCCTATTGCTGGAACCTTAGTAATGGTAGGATATTTAGAAACAATTTCTATAGGAAAAACCTTAGAAGTAAAGCAAGACGAATATAGAGTACGACCAAATCAGGAATTGGTAGCTTTAGGGTTGAGTAATATTGTAGGATCGTTGTTTCAATCCTATCCATCAACATCAAGTTTTTCGCGTTCGGCAATCAATGAAGAAGCGGGAGGAACAACAGGAGTATCGGCAATAGTATCGGCTATCATTGTAGTGCTTACTTTATTGTTTTTAACACCGGTGTTTTATCACTTACCAAAAACAATCTTAGCTGCTATCATTATTGTAGCGGTATTTAACTTAATTAATGTAAAAGAAGCCAAAAGGTTATGGAAAGCCAACAATTTAGATTTCTGGCTGTTGGTAGCTACGTTCTTTTCAACATTAATCTTTGGTATAGAATATGGTATTGTAATGGGAGTAGGATTGTCATTGATAGTCTTAATATTTAGAACATCAAGACCCTATGTTACTGAATTAGGGAAAGTACCGAACTCAGATTTTTACCGAAACAAAAACAGATTTAACGAAGTAGAAATAGACAAAGAAGTATTGGTATTCCGTTTCGATGCCCAATTGTTTTATGCCAACGCTAGTTACTTTAGAGATACCTTGGAGGAAATGACTGAAGAAAAGGGAGAAGCTTTAAAGTTAATCGTGTTAGATGCAGAAAGCATTAACCGCGTAGATAGTACAGGAATAGAAATGCTTAAAGAACGAATTAAGTATTATAATAAAAGAGGAGTAGAGTTTTATTTAGCAGGAGTTAAAGGACCTGTTAGAGATGCATTCTTTAGAGGAGGTTTATTAGACATTATTAGTATAAACCATCTTTTTATGAGAGTAAATGGAGCTGTAAACTTCTTTAAAACAGGAGATAATCAAAATCAAAAGAAATACGCTCAGTATATCCACCAAGCGTATGAATAATTTAATATTATGAAGATAGAGCAAATTTATACAGGTTGTTTAGCACAAGGAGCATACTACATTGAAAGCAATGGAGAGGCTGCTATTATTGATCCCTTAAGAGAGGTACAACCTTATATAAACAGAGCTGAAAAAGATGAAGCGAAGATTAAGTACATTTTTGAAACTCATTTTCATGCCGATTTCGTGAGTGGTCACGTAACCTTGGCAGAGAAAACAGGAGCTTCCATTGTATTTGGACCTACGGCAAACCCAAAGTTCAACACGCATATTGCAACAGACAACGAGGAGTTTACCATAGGAAATGTAACTATAAAAGCATTGCACACTCCAGGACATACCATGGAGAGTACTACTTATTTATTAATAGATGAGGAAGGAAAAGAGCATGCAATATTTAGTGGAGATACCTTATTCTTAGGAGATGTAGGACGTCCAGACTTAGCACAAAAAGCAGCAAGCTTAACGCAAGAAGAGTTAGCGGGAATGTTGTACGATAGCTTACGAACTAAAGTAATGACTTTAGGAGATGATGTAATAGTATACCCAGGACACGGAGCAGGATCGGCATGTGGAAAGAACCTAAGTAAAGAAACAGTAGGATCGATAGGAGAGCAAAAGAAAACCAACTATGCTTTACGTGAAAACATGACACGTGAAGAGTTTATTGCTGAGGTAACAGATGGATTGTTACCACCGCCAGCATACTTCCCATTGAATGTAAAAATGAACAAGGAAGGGTACCAATCGATAGATGAGGTAATTAAAAGTGGAGCCAAAGCATTATCGGTAGATGAGTTTGAAAAAGCAGCTAACGATACAGAGGCAATTGTATTAGATGTGCGTCACCAATTCGATTTTGTCAAAGGATTCATTCCACAATCAATATTTATAGGATTAGGAGGAACCTTTGCACCATGGGTAGGAGCTTTAATAAAAGACGTAGCACAACCAATTTTATTAGTAACACCAAAAGGTGAGGAAGAAACAACCATTACACGTTTATCGAGAGTAGGATTTGATAATGTAGTAGGATATTTAGATGGAAGTTTTGAGGCTTGGGCAGCATCTGGTAAAGAAGTAGATACAATGCGTTCGGTATCGGCAATAGCATTAGAAGAAGCAATGAAAAACGATGCGAAAGTATTTGATGCACGTAAACCAGGAGAGTATGCCAATGAGCATATCGTAGACGTACCAAGTACACCGTTAGATTTCTTAAACGATCATATAGCGGAGTTCCCAACAAAAGAAGATTTTTATATCCACTGTGCTGGAGGATACCGTTCGGTAATCGCGGCATCAATCTTAAAAGCGAGAGGATATCATAATGTAATAGATGTAGCAGGAGGATACAAGGCAATTAAAGAAACTAATATTGAGAGAACAGCCCAAGTTTGTCCTTCAACATTAAAATAATTTAAGATGAAAAAGTACGTTTTAATACTAGTAAGTATACTAGCCATTGCAATGTCGTGTAAATCGAAAAACGAAGGCGTAAAAGATATTACGGTAGAAGATTTACAAGTGGTTTTAAAAAACGAAGCCGACATTCAGTTGTTAGATGTACGTACACCACCAGAATGGGCACATGGTATTATTAAAAATGCGACAGAAATAAATGTAACATCAGATGGTTTTAAAGAGGAAGCTTTAAAAAAGTTAGACAAAACAAAACCAGTATATATTTATTGCCGATCGGGTGGAAGAAGTAAAATAGCTTCGGAAATGTTATCGAAAGAAGGCTTTGAAACTTATAATATTTTAGGAGGCTATTTAGAATGGCAAGAGAAAAATAAGTAATCATGAAACAAGAAGTATATATAGAAAACCTAAAATGCGGTGGTTGTGCAAACACCATTGTAAATGGAGTAAGTAGTATTAAAGGAGTAGACAACGTTGCTGTAAGCGTAGAAGACTCATTAGTTACCTTTGTAAGTAACGAGGCTACATTAGGATTGGTAAAAGAAAAATTATCAAAACTAGGTTATCCAGAAGTAGGAGCAGACAATACGGTACTGCACAAAGCAAAATCCTTTGTAAGCTGTGCTGTAGGAAGAGTACAAAAATCATAAACAAAAATCCCGAGTTCATTACTCGGGATTTTTTTGTTTCACTTTATATAAGCCTATAACTAGGCCAATGGTTCCAATTAGCATACAACCTAATGTCCAAAATATGATTTCATATGCATTTACAAATAATCGATAACAAAATGTAAACAAGAACATGATTAAACCGGTTATTTGCCATGATACTTCTTTTTCCAAAAGAGGACTATTACTTATCGACACAGGTTTATTAAATAAAACCTTTATGGTATCCCAATCCCAAAAAATCAAAAACAAATTCGCAAATAACATTAACCCAGTAATTACAGGAGTAAAAGCAAAGTAGTAGGATATTGTGATAATGAAAATGTTTAAAATAATTGGCAAGTTAACCAAAGCACCAAGCTTGGCATACTTTTGAGTCATTAATAAAAAGCCAGCAACAAGTTGCCCGATTCCAATAAATTTCCAATACAATCCAGATTCGTATAAAGTTTCAAAAAAGTGCCAAGCAGAGTTTATTGGTTGGTCTAAACCACTCTTACTTGTAAATCTAAGTCCTTTAATTTTTATAAGACTAGCAAAAACAAAAGCGCTTCCTAGTAGATACCTTGTATAAATTACCAATAACTGAAGCCAAGTTTTATTTTTATACTTCTCTATCATATTGACTTAACTTTTTAGTATCTGTAACCCAAGTCCATTCAGATTTACCGAAATTACCAGAATCTTCAATAACTTTTAAATGTGTGCTATTAATAATTTCTACTGTAATTTTTCCTTCTAATTCATCTTTTCCTATTGGAATATCTGACCAAACCAACTCAATAAAGTTATCGGTAATAGTACCATGAGCTGTATGACACCAATCGTCTCCCATATTTGTTTGACTTGATTTTTTATTCATACCTAGCCAGAATACTTTGTTGTTTTGAGTTTTAATCCAAAAAGGGTTTCCTTGTGAAGACAACCAAAAACCTGATTTTATTTGTGTCATTTCTTATTAATTAATTTAAAAGTGGTTCTTATAAATTTTACATACCAATTCCATTGAGTATGTACTTTAGTTTGAGTGAAATTATTTTCAATTTTATCTAAACAATCTTTTAATAATGCGTTATGTAAAGAACGTATAGCCAATAGCCAAATTAAGGTTCCAATACCTTTTGTGTTCATTTCTATTGTATGCATAACTTGGGTTTGGTTATTTTGAACTTCCTTGATTTCGAATCTGTGAGTTCCTATAAACCCCAAAGGTTTTGCAAACCGAAATTGAATTAATTTTTCAGGACTATACTTTTCTACTTTATAACGAATAGGACCATGACCACCGGAAGCTCCTAATTTAATACCACCTTTAAAAGTCATTCGAGGCCATTTTTCAGTTGGCCAAACCTTATCGTTAGTACTTGAAAGTGTATAAAATAAATCTGTTATGTTATCTAAAGAAGCATTGTAGGTTCTATGATGAATGTTTACTACCTTCATTGCAATTATTGTTTTTTAGCAATTACGTATAAATAGTCTCCTAATTTATTCTCATACGAATGCATTATTTCCTTTATTTTTCCTGAAGTAATATCTTCCTTTAATTTAGATAGTCCTAAAATAACTTCTTCTTTATTTGCTAAAGAGGAAAAAGAAGAAATACCATGTCTTATCTGTTTGTCAAAATATAGCTCAGGTTTATGTTTACCACAGTATAGAAATTTATCTTTAAGAGTATTTTCAATATAATAATCTTCAGTGTTAATAGAAGTAAAACCAGCATTAGTTATTGCACTTTTTATACTTTTTAAAGTTGGCATTTGTGCTATAGAATCTGCTAACATTGTTGGGAAATAATAATTTAACCAATAGCCTTTCATTTGTTTAGGAGTAGAGGTAAAAATAACAATTTTCCCTTTCTTTCTTAAAACAGAGTACAGCTCTTGAAAGGCTAAATTTAAATTATTCCAATGATGAATAGTTAGTGACCCTATGATTCCATCGACATAGTTTTTAGGTAAATTTGTTTTTTCAGCTGTACCTACTTTCCAAATAATATTTTCATTTTTCTTTTTGGCTTCTTTGAGCATAATTTCGGAAGGATCTATTCCTATAAAATGAAACCCTCTTTTTTGCATCTCATGGGTATAATTACCAGTTCCACAGCCAATATCAAGATAAACTCCTGAATTTATAGGCTTTAAAAGACGAATTATATTTTCTGTAAGTGTAATATCTGCTTTTCTTGTGATATTATAACCTTTACCTATTTTGTTGTATTTTGTATAATCTGTAGGCATCTATAATCTTAAGTATTTTTACTATTTAATGTTGTAGTAACCGTTTCTTTTGTAGTTAATTAATGTTTGTAAAAGATACTGATTTAGATTCCTTTTTCAACTTATTAGAAAACGTCATTGCGTTCTTTTTATATTCAGTATTTTTTAATAGATCCAACAAGAGTTTTTCAAAAACAGTTGCATTAAGTTTCTTTATTGATACACCTTTGGGACCAAGTTTTTTTTCTGCTACGACTTTGTTCCAATAAAATTGGTCTATAAAATGAGGAATAATTAAGCTTGAACAACCATACTTAATTGCAGAATGAGTTGTACCAGCACCACCATGATGAATAACACTATGAACTTTTGGGAAAACCCAATCATAAGGAATGTTTTCAGTAAAATAAATATTCTCCGAACAATTTTCTAGTTTTACTAAGCCTCCCCAAGAAGTATTAATTATAGCAGGAATGTTGTGTTTAGAGATAGTATCAATTATAAACTGTGTTATTTTTTTAGGGTTAGGATTTGATATACTACCAAAAGTTATAAATACTATTTTCTGTTTAGAATTATATTTTAAAAACCTTAATAATTCTTCTTGAGGTTCCCAATTTGTACGTTTATTCCTTTCTGTAAAACCTATTATTTTGGCATTTTGATTCCAATATTTTGGTTTTTCAAAAAGACTAGAAGAAACCGTATACATAGAAAGTGTTTTGGTAATTAGGTGTTTTCTGATTTGCTTAGGTGTTATTTTCTTAAACTCGTTTTTACTAATTGATCGTGTAGAATAATAAATTGCTAATGAGAAAATAAATAATTGAAGTTTATAACTAAACAAGTTCAAATACTTTCCATAATTACCACCTCCTGAAAAACTTATAAAAGAATGGTGTTTTACAGGGTGAAGAAAGCATGGGAAAGGGTGTATAAAAATGCTTCTATTCTGATTACGAATCCCCCAAATTATAGGGTATACACATTTTTGATTAAAGAAAACATAGTTTGGTTTTTCCTTATCTATTATTTCTTTTTGTGTTAAAGTAACCTCTTTGTTAATTCTAATAGACTTTTTTGCTAAAACAAATAGTGATTTAATTCGTTTAATTAAAGTTCCTTTTCTGCTAGTAATGGTTTTAGAGTTTTCACTCTCCAATAAAACTTCTATAAATTCCGAGGTAAAACCATAAAAGGTACTATTCGTTAATTCTACCATTTCTCTAAACTGTTCAGGGAAAACATAAACAACATCATGTTCTTTTTCTTTTAAAGTTTCTCCAATAGAGAAAAGAGGTTCTATATCTCCTCGACTACCTAAACCAAAAAGTAGTATTTTCATAAGTATTAGATTTAGAATTGCTATGCTTTAAGTAAGTAATTCTTAGTTTTTTGACTCTATCTCCTTAACTCTAGCTATAATTTGTGGTAATCTTTTAATATAAATTTCTGGGTTCCACTTTAAATTCCACCTATTTAAGTTTTCCTGCATGGTATTTAGTCCTACTTCTAATCTTCTTTTGTCAGCATTTTTAGGGTCAGCTAATGGTAATACATATGGAGCTTTACTTTTATGATCAATAGCCAATTGGGTTCCATAAATTTGTAATTCACCTCTTCTTAAAAGTAATCTATCATAGAACATAGCAAATTGTCTCTTAGGTAAATTATCTTCCTCAACAGCTTGTTTAATCATTGGTAAGTATTTTTCTTGAGTTTCTTTATTGGCATGTTGAATAACAAGAAAGATGGTAGAAGCACCTCTTTTACCTATTTCACTTTTATTAGGCCAACCTTGTGTATCTAAAATTTTAGAAACTGTAATAAGGTTTAAGGAATCCTTTTTTAAAATAGTTTTCCATAGAGCATCCATTTCTTTAGACTTTCTACCATAAATAGCTTCGGTACTCCTTATTTTATTTCGGTATTTCTGGTCATTTAGATAAATAGTATCTAGGCTTGCTATTAAGGCTTGGTTATAATTAGCTTCTTTTTCTTGTTTGTTTTTTAGGATTGTGGATTTGAGTTTATTCCATTGTTCATCTTTATGTAAAACATTTAAATCCGAATCATTTATCAAATGAAAATAATCAGCCCACTTTAACTCATTTGCTATGATAAACAAATGTTTAAATGATTGTCTTTTATTTCCTAATAAAGCGTACATACAAGACAAGTTATAGCGATCTTTTAAAGGAACTTCATCAATAATATTAGTTGATTGTAGCTTGTAGTAGTCAGAAGGTTTGCGTTCTTCCAATAAATTAAAAGCTATTTTATACAGTTCAATTGCTTTTTCTCTTTCACTGTTTATCCAATAAGACCAACCTGTTTTAATTAACTTGGAATATTCTTGTTTTTTATTTTGAGCGTAACAAAAAGTAAGAACATTTAAAACTAATAACAGTGTTAATAGCGCTTTTTTCATCCTAAGAATTATTTTATTTACCTCAAAGCTATATAGGATGATTAAGTGTTTTTGTTTTTATCGATTAGTACATTATACATACGATTAGAAAGAAAGGGAGTAAAGCTAAACACGTTTTAGCTTCTATAAATACCTATTTGCAGACACTTATTACTGATTTGACTTTGGTTATTCTAATAGCTTAAGTTAGAAATAGAAAAATTAAGTTTTAATAAAATCAATCTCTTAGGCAAGATTGTATTAGGTGAAAACCACTCACTTATCAAAATGGTAGGTATTCGTAAATAATTGGTAGCCTAATAACAGGAGAAAGGGAGGATCTTTGCAGAAATAAAATTTTAAAAATGAGAAGATTACCTATAGCGCTCATAGCTATTATGCTATTAACAGCCTGTCAGCAATTAAAAACAACGAATATGGAACCGGTAAGCATTCAATTAATCAGAAACGCAACCTTAAAACTAAACTACAACGGAAAAACCTTTTTGGTAGATCCATCATTATCACCAAAACACAGTTTTATGTCGTTTGTAGTGCCTAACAAAAATCTAAACCCAACTGTAGATTTACCTTTACCAGTTAGCGATATTACCAAAGGGTTAGACGCTGTTTTAGTAACGCATACACACTTAGATCACTTTGATGAAGGAGCAAAAAAAGCTTTAGATAAAAGTTTGCCATTGTTTGGACAGCCTTTTGATAAAAAAGTTTTAGAAGAAAGTCCGTTTAGCAATGTACAATTGGTGGAAGAAAAAGTAGCTTTTGAAGGAACAACAATTATCCGTACCAAAGGAAAACATGGACCAGATCAGTTATTAAAAGCACTGGGAGAAGTATCGGGCTTTGTATTGCAAGCTAATGGATACCCAACTGTATATATTGTGGGCGATTGTCTTTTAGATGAAGAGATTAAGAGTACCATTCAAAAATACAATCCAGCAATAATTGTTGTAAATTCGGGAGGTGCAGAATACGGAGGAGCACAAATATTGATGGATGAAAAAAGAGCGGTAGAAGTAGCTAAGTTAGCACCCAAAGCAAAAGTGATAGCAGTACACATGGAATCTTTAGACCATTGTAAAACTACTAGAGATATGGTACGCCAAGAAGCACAAAAAGAAAAGGTAAGTATCTTAGTGCCTAACGATGGAGAAACCATAGTACTATAAAAGTGTAGTTATCCTTCAATTATCTTAACTATTAAAATTATGAAGCCAGAGAACATTAGACCTACCCCAAGTAACAAAAAGAAGGAAGAAAAGGGTAAGTAGTTTATCCATGCAATAGCGTTAAATACAAATCCTAAAAGAATTAGGATAAGCCATAAGAGTTCTTTAGCAATTTTTTTCATAATGAAGCAAAAGTAAGAAATATAAAACAGTAGATTATTTTATATCTTATTCTAAAAATAGAAAAATGGAATATTTAGAGTTTAACAAAACCATATGTGGGGTTAATTTACACCTCAACGCGATAGATTTTCAGTCCGAATGTCCGTTTGAATTAACCAATGCAACGGTGTCGGCAGATTTCTTTCAGATTTTCTTCCTAAAAAAGGCGGAAGGTTTTCTACAACTCAATGACGAAAAGATAGCCCTAAAACCCAACAGTATTATATTTATATCAAAACATCAGCACCATTCGTGGCATGCTGATGTTGCTACATTTGAAGGGCAACTGTTATTGTTCCAAGACAATTTTTTAAACGACTTCTTTTCCGATCAGTATTTTATTTTCCGATTGCTATATTTTTACCAAACAGAGTTTCCTTTGGCAATAGAAGTAGCCCCGTCTTATATGGACGATAACTTATTAAAGTTACGAGAGATAAAACACGAGTTGGTACACCCTAAAAGCGATAGTGTACACATTATACGATCGTTATTGTATTATATCTTAATATCGTTAAATAGAAATTATTTTGAAATCAATAAGTTCAACGAGGCAATATCATTAGACAATACCGCTTATCAATTTAGAAAGTTGGTAGAAAAACACATCTATACTCACCAACGAGTGGAAGACTATGTGGGAATGATGAAAATAAGTCGAATATCGCTAAACAAAGCAGTAAAAGCACAGTTCAATGTAACGGTTACCGACTTTATTAAATCGAGACTTCTATTTGAAGTAAAAATGAAACTCATACATACTTCAAAAACGATCTCGGAAATAGCGGACGAGTTGCATTTTTCAGAATCCAATCACTTATCGAGGTTTTTTAAATTAAAAACAGGGCAGTCGCCCAAAGAGTACCGAATCGATTATCAAAATGGTATCTATTCGTAAGAAAACGGTAGCTTGTAACCAGGGAAAGCGGAGCATCTTTGTACTAAGAAAAGAATTGATAAAACAAGCATCAATGAAACACTTAACACAAATATGTTTAACCATCTTAACCGTTTTTACCATGGTAGCAAACGCACAAAATAAAACCCATACCAAAGAAGCAATTCGTAAGGCAATGGATCATTTAATAGACAGAGCCACAAATTACGATATTGAAGCTTTAGAAACCATTTATCACAAAGACTTTCATACCACATTGGTATTGCCAGATGGCGAAGTAAAAACCTATAACAAGCAAGAGTTTAAAGCGCATTTTGCTAAGCAAGCAGCTGAAGGTAAAACCCAGTTAAATACTTGGGCAGACTGGCATGATTTTCATATTCTTGGAGACACAGCTGTTTGTGTACTTACGAGAAAACACAGCGGAATGAATGGAAAAGAAATGCAATTATTATGTAATATAGAATTGCATTTTGAAGACAATAGATGGCAAGTATTGCGTGAAGCCATTTTTTTAAGGCCTTTGTAAAAAAGAAGCAGGCTAAGTGGAGTAAAATTTAACCGCTAAGTGTTTAAAAAGGAGAAGCCTAAGCAAAGTATTAGAAGACCGCTAAGCGGAGTAAATCAAACACGGTAATGAGAGAGTTGCTATAAGCATAGTGATAATAACAGCATAACGGTCGTTATAGATAAACTATAGCGACCGTTATAATATGAAAAGAATTAGAATTTAAATAGTACTTGTTGCTAAGCTAAAAGAAACTTAAACAACAACTAGTTTAAAAGAAGTATCGCTAATACGAACTCCTTTTAAAAAGGCTTGTGGATTTGAGGTAAACTGCGATTTAATTCGAAGATGATACTTCCCAGGTAATAGTTGAGGTGCTTGTGCAATAATGTTTTTAAAGGTATTGCGAGAAAAACGAGTTACTTTAATTTCCGTTTGATCTTCTCCAACAAAGTACAATCCCACACTAGGGTGTGATCCCGCTATTTTTAATCGACTTCCCAACAATTCGAAAAGACCTTCTGAAGTAATTTGCTGATTGGTAGTTCCAGAACCAATGTCTACTACCTGTGTAATTTGCGTATAGGTATTAGGCGCTGCAACCTTACTAATAGGTACTTCATGAAGTACACTTTTAATTAATTTTCCCGTTTTAAGCTTTAAATGAAGTTTGTGTTTTTTCTCGGAAAAGACCTCTTCATCATTATCAAAAACACCTGTTATAGAATAACTAATATTAAACAGCGGTAAGTTTACAGTATCTCCATCTTTAATGCATTGTACAATGGTCTCGTAAAAAGAGTTGAGTACGGCAACAATATCTGTTTTGCCTACAGCACTTCGTTTTTCTAGCATCTTTTTAATTAGAGCAGCCTGACTTATACTGCGTGTAGCCAACACACGAGCGATGTAATTATCTTCTTCGTTTAAATGATTTTTGGTCAAATAGTACTTCATAAGTTCAACTTTAATAACATTATTTTTAGTTCATAACTAAACCTATTAGCTATGGGATGTAAGGTTATTTAAAATTGAATGTATAAAGGGAAGTTGTGGAGAAAGTGAAGGACATACAATTTCTACGTCTGCTCTAAGATACGAAATTTTTAGGAATTAATAATTTTATGACTAAAGATAGGCTTCATTTGTTTTGAGGTAAGAGAATTTTGTTAGTTACTTTTCTTTGGTTTTATAATTAAGAAACCAACTATAATTAGGGTAGCGCTAATAGCTATGTTTTCATAGGATTTATCAACATATCCTCCAAAACCAGAAAAACCAGCATTTTTATAAAAAAGTACTAAACCACCAATTAAGATGCATAAAAGACCTATAAGTTTTTTGATATTCATTATCAGTAATTTTTTTGATTTATTGTTTAATGATTGAATAACCTAATTCGTATAAAACAAGTTAGTATCTTTTTAGTTGTTCTTCTTTAGTCATATTGATGATTCCAACTCCATCTACAAGCCAACGATTTTTAACTAGTTTCATTTTAATTTTTAGCTTATAGTCTGGTAACTCTTTCCCTTTTACCATAATAAAATTTGGTTTTTCAACAGACTTCGCTAATTCAAAACCATTATCAGGATAATCTTGTGCATCAAATATAGGATCAAAGCCTAAACCTAATTCGGGATCTTCTTTTTCAGCTTCGGTAATTATTGTTTTATATGTTTGTTTGAATTGTTGAGTAACTTTTTGCTGGTCAATCCATTCAAAAACAGAAAGCTCAGAATTAAAGTCATCACAATATTTAGCATAAGCATTTATAAAGTTTAAAGCTATAGTACTTGCAACATTTTGCTTTTCTATAGAAATGTTTTCTTTTGCTTTTTTGTTTTTCCACCAAGCTACTATTTCATCTACTTTATGTTGAGAATAACTTTTACAAATACAAACATCGTTTGGATAAGGTTCATTATTTCGATAAGATTCAATTATCGAAATAATTTGGTGTCCGAGAGTTATGTTTTTTGAATTAGGAATAATAGATGAAATTCTTCTATTAATACAGTTAGCTTTTTCTTTAGAGTTAATTTTAGAAATTAGAAAATCTAAATCATTATTACTAATCCAACTGCTATTTGTTTGTCCAACTGTTATAATAAAATCAAGCGTATCTTTATCTGTTGTATTGGCTTTTAGTATGTTTACAAAGTCTTTAACGTTTGTATCAGACATATAGACTTTCTTTTTTAAAGAAGCCTGTTTGATATATTCTTTCTCTAGTTTTTCATAATTATTAATCATCAATTTATTCTTTTCTTGGGTATGTTGATTTTTACAAGAGTAACTAATGATTAAGAAGAGTAGTATAAGTATATTTTTCATAGCATTATAAATATGTTTAACTAGATATTATATAGAGGTACTATTCTTTTTAATTCTTGTTCAAAAACATAAAAATCCGATTTTACATTTATTCTTCCCAATACATACATAAATCCTAGGAATAAGAAGCAAGAAATACCAGTCCATAAATTACTAAATATGAGGATTAGTAAATAAATTGGACTAGAACCAACAATTAAGGTAATAATGGTTTCACTTAATTCTGCATTCAATAGTATAACTCTTTCAGTACCTTTATCTACTATTTCTCCAGTTACTTGGGTAAAAAAGAAATACAATACATTATCTGGATGATTATGGTCGTTGAGTTTAATTTTAAATTGATGCTCCTTAATTGTTCCTTCATAAGTTGAATACTCTTTTTGAAAAAATGTTTTTAAACTTCTTTTAGTATTCAAATTGAATTCATGAATAAGCTTTTCTTCTATGGTTGTTAATTCTAAGTTAGAGGTAAAAGATTTGCTTTCAAATCTATATAAGTCTACAATTTTCATTTAATTAATATCGCACTAATATATTTAAAAGTAAAAACAAAAGCTCATGAAAAGAAGTTATTTTATCTTTACCTAAAAAAAGATGAAAAGTAACCTTCTACTCTTATGCTCATTTCTATTATTTGTTAATTGCAATACAAACGGAGTAGAGTATATTCCTCAAAAAGATGAAAAAAATCATATAATAGACTTTGAGTTGTTCAGTATTATTCTACCAAAAGAGTTTAAATATAAAAAGATAGATGGAATTGATTCTTTTGTTGGGAAAATTGAAAATGGTACTTCTAGTTTTCTTTTTGACTATGGTCGGTATTCACCAAGATCACCAAAGGATAAAGCTTCTTTTATAAAAGAGAGTCAAAAGAGCATGGACTTTATGACGCTTCAAAAGTTTTTAAACAAAATAAATATGAAGCCATATGAAGATGAAAAAGGAAATGTAAACTTAGATGAGATAACTAAGAAAATAAAAAACTTAAAACTACATGAGAACAACAAAACTGTAGTTTTTCAAAATGACAAGGAAAACAATTGTGAGTTTTATTATTCATTAGAGTTTGAAGGAAAAGAATATTTTGTGGCGTTTTGTATTCCCGAAGAAAATAAAAAAGAATTTAAGTATTACAAATTATATATAGATACTATTGGGAACTATAAACGAACAATTGCACTGTGGACAGATAAAGAAACGGTAAGTACTTCAAGTGTAAACTTTGAATCATTAAATGAAAAGAAAACCAATGGAGAGTTGTTTATAGGAATTAGATCGAATACAGAATTTAACAAAGAAGAGTTAAAAGCTATTTTTGAAACTGTAGTAATGAGGTAGTAAATTTATTTTTAACGTTAAAAGTTAAAAGTATTATATTCGGTAACCCAATCCAAACTTTAAGATGTTGATGTTTGTGTTGTATCCTATATTAAGAGCATTGTTATCTGCTCCAATTTTAATAAAATCATATTGAGCGTGTACATACACTTTTTGAGTAATGTCGTATAACAATCCTAAATTTAAGTTGATTCCTTTATTCGTTCTGTCAGTATTATTAATTAAAGAAGGACTTATGTTTGATTCAACATTATAAAATAGAAAGGAATACCCAATACCAACTTGAGGGTGTAGTTTTTCTATAGACTTAATATTAAATTGACCAATAACCTTTGGTTTAAGCATAAATACAGTAACATTTGATAAAGGGGCATTGTTAGCATCACTTTTATAGAGGAAGTTGGCATCTACAGAAAATCCAATATTAACTATATTTAAATTATAAGCTTGATAATTTAATCCTACCTCAATAATTCCATCATAATTTTGACTTATAAAGTTATCACCAAAAGGTAATGGGTAACCGGCTTCAATGCTAAGCTTTGAATTTTGTGAAAATGAGTTAATAGTAAAAACTAGTAGTAGTGCTAATAAAATTCTTTTATTCATGATTAATTATGCAATTTTAATGCAAATCTAATAAATAAAAAATAAGTATTTAGAACTACTATAGCTAAAGCAACTAATCTACAGAGTTTTATACAATACCTCAACATAACGTTTTATCTCCGTGGTAAAGTTAGTGTACAGACTTTTGTAAGTAGGAGCAAGCTTGCTTTCAATACTTGTAAGAACTTCGCTTTCTGTTTTTCCTTTTCCTTTAGCATTTTTAACCAGCTTCCAAACCTTAGATAACAGATTAGCATCGCGTATTACAGCACTTCCTTTGGTAACATTTCCATGACCAGTTAGTACGTGTATAGGCTGCAACTCAGCTATGGTGTTAAGCGTTTGAATTAGGTTGGGAACTTTTTTAGGATTGATAATAATAGGCATCCAGTTAGAGCTTAATACATCGCCTCCAAAGATTATTTTTTGTTGAGGTAACCATACCAACACATCACCGTGTGAGTGACCGTTATTAGAAAAAAGGAATTCGACTTCTATACCTCCAAAATTCATCTTTTGATGTTCGGAAATTAGTTTGTTAGGATATAGCAAACGGGTTTTACCAATGGTTCCTTTGGTAGCTCTATTAAAAAAAGCAACATCTTCTTCTCCGTACTTTTTCATGGTTTCTAAAGCAGCTTTGCTAGCAAAAATCTCAGCTTTGGAAAAGGCAGCATTCCCTAACCAATGATCGGCATGACTGTGAGAGTTAATCACCCAACGAACGGGTTTGTTCGTCACTTTTTTAATAGCATTTTTAATCCCATTTCCAATGGTTTCCGAAGAACCTGTGTCAAATAACAACACTCCATCTTTAGTAACTACAAAATGACTGTTTGAGTTCCAACCTTTGTTTTCGGGAGTAGGTAATCCAAATGAAGGAGAAACGATACTATATACATTTTCTGCAACGGGGTTAGCTACAAAATCGAAAGATTTGGTTTGAGCATTAAAACTATGAGATAATAAACTGATGAGAAAGAAGTAATGTATCGTTTCTTTTAACATTTGAAATCGCTATTATTAATTAATAGATCTGTTGGTAAAATTAATTTTTAAAAGAGGGTGTTGTCAATTATTAGCTTAAACCGCTACTTTGAATGACAGATAGGTTCTTTTGATAGACGAAACATTTCTTTTTTACCACGAATCAGTAATATGACTTCGTATTCCAGTAAAATGGCTTCGAGTAAAAATACGTTCCCATCTACTTTTGTACCCACACTATTTAAATAAAAAAGAAGATGAAAAAAACAGTATTAATAACAGGAGCAAGTCAAGGATTTGGGAAGTTAATCGCAAAAAAATTCCAGAAAGAAGGATGGAATGTTATTGCAACCATGCGAACTCCTGAAAAAGAAACCGAATTAACTCAATTAGAAAATGTATTGGTAAACCGTCTTGATGTTACAAACCAAGAATCGATTACCAAAGCAGTAGCGGAAGGAATCGAGCATTTTGGAAAAATTGATGTGTTGGTAAACAATGCAGGATTTGGATTGCAAGGTCCTTTTATGGATAGTTCGGAAGCAATGATTCGTAAACAAATGGATGTAAATGTTTACGGGGTATTGAATGTAACCAAAGCAGTATTGCCTAATTTAGAGAAAGAAGGCGGAACCATTATCAACTTTTCTTCCATAGCTGGATTGGTTGGATTGCCTCATACTTCGGTATACAATGCTACAAAATATGCAGTTGAAGGATTTACTGAGGGATTACAATACGAGTTAAATCCATTAGGGATTAAGTTAAAGTTAATTCAGCCAGGTGCATTTAATACAGGTTTTGTTGCAGCAATGGACAGACCCGATGTTTCTGAAGAAAGCGCATATAAATCAGGATGGGAAGCTACCGTTGCTCAGATAGAATCAATGTTAAGTGCTGGACAAGATCCACAGGAAGTTGCAGATATTACATTTTTAGCTGCTACCGATGGTGAAGAACGATTAAGATATTTGGTAGGTAATGATGCTAAACAAATGATGGAAGGAAGAAAGCAAATGAACGATGTAGAGTTCAAGTCAATGCTTATGGAATCATTTAATTTATAGAAGCCCCCTAAAATCAACACGACCTATATAGAAGTACTGACTATGTAGGTTGTGATTTTTTTAATAAAAAAAGTAGTAGCTTTAATGTTTTAAGAAAGAATATATGGCAGAAACTGTTAAGATAAATTCTATTAGTAAGCTTCATGAGTTTTTCGATTATCCTTACAAACCAACACACCCTTTAATTACGTTAATCGACTTTTCTAAAATAAATTTAAATGCCATGAAAAGTGGTACACGTAAAATCTTTGGGTTTTATTCTATTGTATTAAAAAAGCTCAAAGGAGCGGGTGTTATTTATGGACGTAACGATTATGACTTTTCTGAAGCTGCTCTTTTATGTATGGCACCAGAACAGTTAAGTATTATAACCGATATTGAAAAGAATGCATTTTCCGCTGGTTGGGGATTGTATTTTCATCCAGATTTAATTCGCTCTAGTTCCTTAAATGATAAGATTAAGGAATATTCTTTCTTTTCGTACAAAATAAATGAAGCACTTCATTTATCCGATAAAGAAAAAAAGACTTTGTATTCGGTTACACAAACAATTCAAGAAGAGTTTAGTAATAAACTCGATAATTACAGTCACGATTTAATTGCCTCTAACATTGAAGTATTACTAAACTATTGCAATCGTTTTTATGGTAGACAGTTTATGACGCGTAGTCATCATAATAAAGGAATTGCAGCACAATTTGAAACGATAGTATCGGATTATTTCGAGTCAGATCAGGCAAAACTCAAAGGAGTACCGTCTGTTAAATATTGTGCTAACCAATTGCATTTGTCACCCAATTATCTAGGAGACTTATTAAAACAAGAAACGGGCAAAAGTGCTATAGATCATATTCATTATTACCTAATTGAAAAAGCAAAAGGATTGTTGTTAAACTCTTCAGCATCGATAAGCGAAATTGCTTATGACTTAGGCTTTGAACAACGTCAAAGCTTTAGCAAGCTCTTTAAAAGAAAAACAGGAATGAGCCCAAAAGAATACGCCGATTCTGTTTAGTGATATTCTATATTAAGATGTACTTTTTGAGTATATTCGTTGGATATAAATGTTATGAAAGAGTAAAAAAAATGAAGGTTACCAAAATACATAATGATGTACAAGACAGAAATTCAGAAGCTTGGAAAAAGTTATGTGAGTATGTCGACTTAATCGCTAAAAAAGGGAAAAAGGAGTTTTCTCCAAGAGAATATTTAGGAGATGAGTTGTTTTCTCAAATTTATACATTACCTGAATCTATAAGTAAACTTAAAAAAGTTAAGAAAGTTTGGTTGTACGGAAGTAAACTACAAAGGATTCCACCAGAAATTGGAGAAATGGAATCTCTCGAGTTTTTTGATCCTTATACTTCTTATGATTTAAAATGGTTTCCTTATGAATTAACTAAATGCAAAAAGCTAAGAGATAGCAGAATTAGTACTCGAGCATTATTAGGGAATTTTAAAAATAGAAAACCTTTTCCTAAACTTGAGCACAACCCTGTAAGGTATTATGGAGATACAGTTAAGTGTAGTATATGTGAAAAGGAAATGACTTATAAGGAAACTAACCAATTGTGGATTACTCTAAGAGTAGGAACGGATGATGTTCCATTATTAGCAAATTTATGCTCGAAAGAATGTGAAAATGCGCTTCCTCAACCTCGAAAAGGTTATGTACAAAAACCTCATAAAGGTGGAGCGGATTTAAAACAACCATCTTATGATGAATGGGTAAATGCTAATATGATTAGTATTAAAAGTAGCGATTTAGAGAAGCAAAAAAACAAGAAACCCAAACTTTTAAAGTTAATTAGAAAGATTTGGGATAAATAGTGGTTGAATTAGAAGATAGATTAAATAATGATTTATAAACGTATTGAAATTACCTTTTTAGGAATCATCTCTTTGATTAGTCTGATTTTGTCAAAATCTGTAGTTATTTATAAGCTTGAATATGTTGGTTTATTAGGGGGAATTCAAAATACTCCTTTTCTCTCGATTGTCACATTTGTGGGAATATGTTTTATACTATTTAATCATTTTGTTTTAAAAATTTCCATTTTTAAGAATATCATTTATTCTTTAATTGGAATAGTATTAGCATATATACTTGCTAGAATAATTTTTGGAATTATAATAGGTATTTTTATTCGATTAGATAATGGCAAAACACCAATAGGTTGGGAGTTTCAATATATATGGAGTGTAATACCTATTATGACTATACTTTTAATTGCATTGACGAAATTGTATACGAAAAGATTATAAAAAACAGTAAAGAATAATATGTAACTGCTGTTGTATTAGAATATGATAATATTTTTTATTTAATATGTGGAAAAAGAAAAAGACTAGATGACAAAAAGAAAAGTGAGAGTTATTGAATGTTTTGAAATACCAGGGCTGGGACTTTTAACCGAACTACAACATATTGAAAATGGAATTCCACCTAATTCTCAAATAATTGATTTAGAGACAAACGAGTCATGGATAGTTAAAAAAAGAGTTTATCATGGTATATTAATTTTGAATGAATTAGAGAAATATTTCGAATGTGAAACAGCTTCAATTCATATAGATAGTGTTTTTCAAAAACAATTAGATAGAGAAATTGCAATAGAGAAAGAATTAGCTAAGAGAGAAAAAGGAATTTATTATTACCTGTTAGCTCCAGAAAATAAAAGACAAAGAAAAAAGCCAAAAACAGGAATCGAATTAAAAATAAATTGTACTAATGAGAATAAGAACAGAAAAAGATCTTGAAAAACTAGATAATAAAATAAAGGAAGAACTAGGAATTGATATACATAAATATAGAAACGAAGAAGTTGTAGAAAACTTTGTAGAATTATTAGTTTTTCCAAAATATGTTATCAATTGGGTAATTAGACCAGTTTTGATTTCAATTTTGGCTTTTATTATAGGTTTCTATGTGTTGGATTTAGTCCATGTTGAATATGTTTTATATAGTATTATTGGACTTATACTCTTTTTGTTAGCTGGATTCTTTATGGGGTTACTTTTTCTAATTTGGAAAATGAAATCTGATATGTGGGGGATTATTAATTATTCTTTGGATATTATGAAATCTGCTGTAGCTGATATAAATGAAGTTAGTAATCAGACTACTAAAGAAAATAGAAAAGATGTTTTAAGTTTACTTTTTAAAGGAGTTATACATATTATAACCATTCCTATGGTTTCAAAAGTGGTATCGGATAAAGTCCCATTCGTAGGCGGAATTGTTAATAGAATAGTCAAAAAGATTTTGACATTAGTTTCTGATAAAGTTAAGTTTGATGAAGAGAAATTAAAGAACGAATTGAGTAAAAATGAAGACGAATCAAATGCTTTAAAAGTGTACTTAAAATCAATCTCATTTGCTTCTAATGGAATTAAAAAAGTTATGAACTTTACATTTGGCGTTGCACAGTTTCCTTTAAAAGTACTATTTGGAATTATATTGTTACTTCTAATATTGTTTCTTTATTTGATTAATTAAATTGAAAAAACTAAAATTAAAATATTCAGAATCTCATCCGTTGAAGTCTTACATAGTTAATGAACAATTTTTGACAAAAGAAGAGTTTATTGATAAGTTTGAGAGCTTTCAATGGTTGGAGTTATTGAAATTGCAACTAAGTGCAAACGAGAATCAGGTACATAGTTCTCCTTCACTTACCATTGAGGATGAAAAAGAAAATGCAGTGTTTGCATCTATAGTAGGACACTTAGAGGAATATGAGTTTTATGTTTGTTATAAAAGACCTATAACTAGAAAAAAGAAAAAATGGTTTGGGTTAGTTGAATACGATTATTACGATGAAAACTTTTGTAGTGTTATTCCAGAGCAAACCAAACAAGATGCACTAGATGCTTTTCTCTTGTTTTATGATAAGAACTATGAGGAATTAGAAAAAAGATGGTGATGATTGTTTGATAGTAATTATAAATATAAAAAGTGAAATAAACTTCAATGGCAGTTCCTAAAAATAAAGAAGAATTAATTTTTGAAATAGAAAATAATTATTCCAAACTAAAAAAAGATTTGGAAACAGTTCCGTTTGAATTGACTAAAAAGAAAGAACTAGAAGGGCATGCTAAAGGAACTCAAATGAGTGTTTCAGATTTGGTAGCTTATCTTATTGGTTGGGGAGTGCTAGTATTGAAGTGGCACGAGAAAAAAGAAAAAGGAGAAAAGGTAGATTTCCCAGAAACAGGTTATAAATGGAACGAATTAGGAAAACTTGCTCAAAAGTTTTATTCGGATTATGAACCCCTCGATTATCAAACATTGTTAAGTGAATTAGATACTATTGTTAATGAAATTTTGTCTTTGGTAAAAAACACTGAAAACACAGATTTATATGAAAAGCCTTGGTATGACAAATGGACTCAAGGTAAAATGATACAATTAAATACTTCGTCACCTTATAAAAACGCTAGAAGTAGAGTAAGGAAGTGGAAGAGAACAAAATTATAATTGATAAAATATTTTCCAAAATGAAATTTTATGAACTTAGGTTAAACCTGTCAGGAAAGGGACAAAAAAGCTCTTACATTGCAGGTCCTAGTCCTGGATATTTTCCAAACGGAAACCAAGGAGACATTCCATTAGATGAATTTGTTAATGAAGTTGATATTGTTTTTGATAAATTAATTTTTTCAGGAGGAAAAAGAGTTCATGTAACCGATTTTATTTCACATGATGGAGTTAATGGCCTTGGATATGTAATATCTGAAAGAATTAAAAATTTGCTCCAAGATTTTAACTTACCAGAACATCGGTTTTATAAGTTGCCAGTTTATCAGGATTCTAGAGGGAAACAACATCAATATTATAAACTACATATGTTACAGTATTATTTTGATTACTCATTAATAGATTTTGAAAAGTCATCTTTTTATATTGGCGATTTCTTTAAGAAGAACAAGAAGATTGTAAAATACCAAAACGAAAAAGAACTAATAATAAAATTAAAAAGTTTAGATGATTTAGAAGAGAGAATATGGGGGAACAAAATCGTGTTAAATCATAATTATGAGAAACAAGAATTAGATTGTTTTCATATCCATCATTTTTCAAATGATTTCATTATTTCCGAAAGACTAAGAGAGTCACTGGAAAAGATTGAAGCAACAGGAATTAATTATGAAGAGTGTAGTTTTGAGTGTAAAGGTATAGTTAGTTTTAGAAATTAATTAGTGTAAAGAATGTATTCAGATACCGTAATATGTATACCCGTAAAATGGGAATCTAGGACAGAAATTGTTGAGATGATATTAAAATCAAGCAAACAACAATATTTATTTGCAGGCCAAATTTTAATGAACACAATCTCTGGAGAAAACTTTGAATTAGAAATTAGTGAAAAGGATGAGAGAATGCCTATTGCGTTTGCATTTGCTGGAAAGGTAAATGGTATTAAAAAGGATGAAATCAATGAAATAAAAAGACATAATTCAGTAATTTATTTAACAAAAAGAGTTGAATCATTAAAAGCTATAGAAGAGCTTGCGAATATTACATCTTTAATTGTTGAGTCTGGAGGTTATGGTGTTAAAATAGAATCAGCAGGTTTAGCTTTCTCAAAAGATCAATGGCTTATGTTGCAAAAGAATAAGGAGATAGAAAGATTTTATGGCATGTTTGTTTGTAACGCAGTTAGTTCTATTTTATCAGGTTTGTATTCATGTGGAATGCATAATCTGCTTCTAAAGGACACAATAGTTAGCGGACTTGATTATGAAAAAGGGCAAGAGTTAATAAGAGCGTTTAATTTATATCAATTACTTGAGAATCCTAAAATAATAGAGGGTCAAACTTTTAGTATTGATGGAGGTGCTTCAATATATGTTATATCTGAAGAGCTAAATCAACCTAACAAAGGAGAAGAATTATTTGAAAATCCATATGGTATGTGGAGACTTACAGCTAAGTAAAATTTTAGAAAAGTAAAACAAGTAAAATTTAACTTTTCAAAAGATAAATTACAGAACAGATATAAACACAATGACAAGTTTTAAAGCAACAAAAAATAATTCTGATAGACTAAAATGGTTGGTATATATTCTACTTGGGTTAGGAGTATTAACCTATATTATTAAATATTCAGATTGGCATATTATATCAAAAATATTGTTTTCTATTCCTTTAATAATTAACCTATTATTTGATGTGTTTTATTTTAAAAAGGCTGGGTATGTAATTGATAAGATACATTTTGATGAATCAGGAGTTGAAATAGAGGATACCAAAAAAGGTAAAAAGAGAATTCCGTATTCAAACTTAAAATATACTATTAGAAAAAGAAAGTTCGATAAGTATAAAACCGAAATTGAATTAAAAACTAAGAAAAGTTTAAGGTTTAAAACTTTTGGAAGACTGCATATTAAGAACTGGGAAACCATTTTTGATATTGAAAAAGAACTAGAGAAAAGAGAAGTTTCTAGAGTAGAATGGAAGCCAATGACTTTATGGGGGAAATACTGGGGCTTTTTTATTGATTTATTCTTTATAACAGCAGGTGGTGAATATGCAGGGATGAATGAATATCAACAAAAGTCAATAAAAGAAGCTACTCAAAATCCAATCAAAGAAGAAAACGACTCTGAATAAAATCTAGTACAGATAACTATAGAATTGTATCTCACTTATTTTTATAGATAGTAGAGATAAGTTGAAATAAAAAATAGATAAAAACATAGGTTAAACTTAACTCTTCTATAGCCGAGATAATGTTTTTATTAAAATTGTTCCAATCAATTAGAAAGCAAGAAACGATACTTAAGATAATAGAAATTAAAATTAATAAGAGTAATAGCTTTTTAGGCGGTTCCCACATATATTAGTTGCTGATTTAATACAGAGGTAGAGGCAACTAAATGTAGGGTTTAAAAAAGCTTTTATATAGAGAGAATTCATAAACGGAAGCTTTTTTGTAATAAACGGTAGTAATATTGTTTTTAAAGGTAAACTTAATTTAAAAAGGCATCAATGTCTTTTCTATAATTATCGCCAATAGGAATTTCCATACGTCCAATTTCAATATCATTTTTAGTATAAGCAGTAATCTTATTTTTATTAATAATATAAGAACGGTGTATTCGAATAAAACGATGATCTAGCTTTTGTAAAAAAGCTGAAATACTAGTTTTGGTAATATGATGTTCATTAACTAAATGAATTTTGATATAATCTTTTAAACTTTCAATATATAAGATGTCTTCAAAATTAACTTTAACCTGCTTTCTATCTTTCCTTATGTAAATAAAAGAAGTGTTGTTTTCAGGTAAACTAGCAATTATAGGAGTTGAGGTATTTACTATTTGTAGTGCTCTAAACTTTTCAATTGCATTAAAAAAACGTTGAAAAGTTATAGGCTTTAAAATATAATCAACAGCATTTAGTTCAAAACCGTCAATAGCATAATCTCTATAAGCGGTAGTAAATATTACTTTGGGTTTATGGAGTAGATTTTTATAAAAATCAATTCCCTTTAAAACTGGCATTTCAATGTCTAAAAACAAAAGGTCGATAGTGTTTTCTTGTAAAAACTTACTTGCTTCAATTGCACTGGCACAAGAAGCCACTAATTCAAAATCATCTAATTGCATTAAATGATTTTTAAGTAACCTTCTTGCTAGTTCTTCATCATCAATAATTAGACATTTGTAGGTCATTTAATCGGAATTTTTAAATCAACATTAAAATTATCGTTTTCCTCTAGAATAGTTAAAGAGTAAGTGTCTGCATACAATAATTCTAATTGCTTTTTAACATTACTAATACCAATACTTTCTTTTCGAGATGGTATTTTATTTTTAGCAATAGAGTTTTCTATTTTAAAATAAATCATAGTTTCCTCTAATTCAATATTGATATGAATAAAAGCTTTGTTCAACTCTTGTGAAACCCCATGTTTAAAAGCATTTTCAATAAAGGTTAGTAAAATTAAAGGCGCAATCTTAGCGCTAGAATTTTCAGGAGTATTCAATTGAATTGTAACACGATTACCATAGCGTACTTTTTCTAAAGCTAAGTAGTTTTTTATCAGATCAATTTCCTTTTGTAATGGCACAAACTTCTCATTACATCCATATAACATATAGTCTAACATTTCTGAAAGCTTTTCAATAACTTCAGGAGCTTCGTCCGATTTTTCTATAGTTAATGCATATAAGTTATTTAACGTGTTAAATAAAAAGTGTGGATTTAATTGATGCTTTAATGTAGTTAATTCTGTAGCTTTTTTTTGCTCGTTTATTTTAAGGAAACGTTGTTGCTCGTTATAAAACTTAATGATTAATAATATGATTGTTGGTGTTAAAAACTTTACCGATTTACTTACTATAATCTGAATTTTAAAAATATGATCCAAAAAGCCTTTCATAGAATCGTAATCCGTATTGTTTTGTGTTTTGTCAAAATACCTTGGTAGATGCCAAAACTCTTGAAGACTAACAAAAAGAGCATAATTGAACATAAGTAGTATGAGTAAGAAAAAGCTAAATTGGATGTATTTCTTAGGGGTTAAAAAATAAGGGATGAGTATGTAAAGTACACAATAGGCAATTATAATTTGTATTGATAACAGAATTAATCGCGACTCAAGACCTTGATAGTAACTCCTAAAATAAGAAGCTTCTAGTGTAATTAAGAAATAGGAGAAAATCCCTAACCAAAATAACAAATGACGTATTAGGGGGATTTTAATTAAAGAAGCTATTTTTTTTGTTTTACCCATTAAGCGACTAAAATACAATATATATAATATTGAAAACTAAAAGTAGCTTAAATATGAATTTAAGTAGCTTAATAGATAAATATCATAGACTAAAACAAAGTTTGATACTTCCTGAGTTTCAAGAGGCAAAAACAGTCATTTAGTCTACTTTTTTTTAAGCGATTCTTTCTCACAATACTTTAGCGGGCCAAGCAATATGTTTAATTATTGAAATTTAAAAAATGAAAAGAATTGTTTTATTCGTGCTCCTGCTATTAGGAGTTTTTAAGACACAGGCTCAAAAGCAAAATAGAATTGTATTTAACAATACCACCATTAAACTAGATGGGAAATTAAATGAACCTATTTGGGAGCAATTAGATATACACGGAAATTTTATTGATTATATGCCTAAGAATGGAAGTGTAGCAGCAAAACAAATGGAAGTGAAAATATTCCACAACGGTAAAAAGTTATACATAAGTGCTGTATATTATGATGTAACAGATAAGATACAAGTTGGATCTTTAAAAAGAGATGATTTAGGGAATTCAGGAGGAAATAGCGATTGTTTTGCTGTTCTTATTGATACTTATAACCAACAACAATCGGGGTACTTTTTTATTGTAAATATGGGAGGTGCTTTAATTGATGCATTGGTATCTAGAAAAGGAAGTGGTTACTGGATTAGTAGGAGCTGGAATACAATTTGGAATGCTAAAACTTCAGTAAAAGGAAATCAAAAAATATACGAAATTGAAATTCCATTAAAAGCTTTAGGGTATAAAGAAGACAGTCCTAATTGGGGAATTATGTTTCATGCTAGAGATATTAAAACGAATGAATGGATTACGAGTACTAAAATTGACCGTAATTTTTCACAATATGATTTACGTTTTTCAGAACCTTTTGAAGTTGAAAACTTATCGAATAATAAGCCTACTAAGTTTACATTAACGCCATCTTTAACCATGGATTATCAGGAGAGTTTGGTAAATAAAACAGAAGATTCTAATATAAAGCCTAGTTTAGATTTTCAATACAATGTAAGTTCTTCTTTAAAATTAGATGCCACCCTTAATCCAGATTTTTCCCAAATAGATGTAGATACACAAGTTACTAACTTAAGTCGTTTTGCAGTATTCTTTCCTGAGCGACGTAATTTCTTTATAGAAAATAGCGATTTATTTACCTCATTAGGTGTAAGTGGTGTAAATCCGTTTTACTCCAGAAGAATAGGAGCAGAAACCGATATCTTATTTGGTTTAAAACTATCGGGAAATGTAGCTAAGAAAACACGATTAGGTGTATTGAATGTAGCCACAAAGAAAGAAGATACGAAGCCAGCTCAAAATTATGGAGCATTAGTAGTAGAACAACAGTTATCAAATGTTTTTAGAACAACAGGATTTATAATTAATAGACAAGAAACCGATGGTTTTTCATTTTTGAATGATTACAATAGGGTAGCAGGATTGAATGTAAACTACAATTCAAAGAATAATAAATGGACGGGATTGGCAAATTATGCCCAGAGTTTTACGAGTAATGTGTCTGGCGATAATAAGTTTTATAGTTTAAGTCTTTGGTATAATAGCTTAAAAACATCTTGGAAAACTTCCGTGAGAAAAGTAGGAAGAAATTATATTACCGATGTTGGATTTGTTCCAAGATTAGATAATTATGATGCAATTAATCAAACAATAGTCAGAGAAGGATATACACAAGCTATTGGACGATTGAGTTTGACGCATTTTCCAAAAGATTCTAAAAAGATTAACTTTTATAAATACTTAGGATTTTCAAACAATACCTATTTTGATGAGGAAGGAGTAGTTTCTCAATCTTCAACCAATATTAATAACGATTTATTATTTAATGATAGCTCCCTAATTTATGGAGGAGTTGAGCATAATTACGTTAACCTAAAGTATGCTTTTGATCCTCTAAGAAATGGAAATTATATACAACCAGGTATTTATAATTATTATCGATTTTCTGCTGGGTATAGAACTACAAGAAATAGAAAGTTAGAATTTGATGGAAGTTATGAATTGGGGAGCTATTATGGAGGTTCTAGAGATCGTTTAATAGCAAGGGTAGATTATAAATTAATGCCTTTGGCCAGATTGTATGTAAGATACGAACGTAATGATATTGATTTAAATGAGTTGGGAAGCGATACTTTCCACTTAGCTAGATTCTCAGGTGAAGTATTCTTTTCTAACCGATTAAATTGGACAACTTATGTGCAATACAACACGCAGTTTGACAATTTTAATATAAACTCAAGATTACAATGGGAGTACAAACCATTGTCTTATATTTATTTGGTGATTTCAGATAATTTTAATCAAGAAATATCAAGGCAAAATTTGGGAGTAGCTTTTAAAATGAATTATAGATTCGATTTTTAGTACTAAACAAAAAAGAGCCATACAATTGTATGGCTCTTAGGTTTCATAGTTTATTCAAAGCAATTTTCCCATTTAAAATTTTAAGGTAGCACCTATTAAAAAGTTTCTAGTTGCTTGAGGATAGTATCCAGAACCATCCACAGTTTTAGTAGTACCAGGGTTAGTCCAAGTATCGTCATACGTAAAGTAATAACCCCTGTCTACATATTCTTTGTTGAAAATATTGTTTACTAAAGCAGTAAATACAATCGATTTAAATATTTTGTTTGTTTGAATTTCGTAAACAAGATTTAAATCACTTGTAAAGAATCCTTCTAACACATCTAAATCAGAAACTCTACTATCTAAATTACTCATAAACTGTTTTCCAACATATTTAGATAAGAAAGCTAATTGTAAGTTTTTTACTGGTTTATATACAAGTGCATTTCCGAAAACAATATCTGGTGAAAAAGTAATTGTAGTGTTTCCTAAGTTTTGTAAAACCCCGTCAATTTTAGCGTGATAATCTCTATTGATGTTTTTACTAAAAGCAATATTTGGACGCATAGAAACTTGCTCAGATAATTTAAGATCAGCATCTATTTCTATACCTAATCTATAACTGCTACCACTAGAAGCTCTTAAAGGTTCTCCTGTGTTAGGGTCAATAGCTCCTGTTAAAATTAATTGGTTTTGGTAATCCATATAATATATATTGGTATTTATCTTAGCTACAGGAGTAGATAAACGCCAACCTAATTCGTAATCGTCTAAACTTTCATGTTTAGAATTTCCTCCTTCAAAGTCATTTCTATTAGGTTCTCTATTTGCTTTTGCATATGAAACGTATAAACTATGCTCATCATTCACTTTATATGTTAAACCAGCTTTAGGATTAAAGAAGTTATAATCTTTGTCTACATTAATAGGGTCTCTATCAGAAGTTAAACCAGAAGTTTTATAATTAACAAACCTTCCTTGAATATCTACAAAAGCTTTTAAGTTATCGGTAACATTAAAAGTAGCTTTAGAAAAAATACTTAAATCTGTTTTTTTCGAAGCACTATCATAGTAGTGATCTCTAATGTTTGCATTTGGAGCTAAATCGCTTCCCCAAATTACTTCTCCGTAATGATCGTTGTCATATTTACTATAAGAACCACCAGTAATAATTTCTAAGTTATCTTTTTTATATGTTACGTTTCCGTTTGCAACATAGAAATGGTTATCTAACCATCTTCTTACAATAACATCACTTCCGTCAACAATTAAATTGTTATAATCAGCAGCATCTCTACCCGCTTTGTATTGTTCAAAATAACCTTTACCACGTGTATAGTTTAAACCAATATTAGTAGACCAGTTTTCACTAATCTTTTCATTCCAGTGTAATTGGTAGTGGTCTTGTTGGTAGTTATCAGTTTCGTTATCGTAGGTATAAGGATTGAATCTTCTGTTTGTTTGTAATTGTTTAAGATCAATTCCTGCCCAAGCTTGGAAAGTTTTTTCTTTACCTCCAAAAACTAAAGCTTTAATTAAAGTATTATCATCTGTATAACTCCCTTGTAAGAAGTACGATTTTAAATCGGTAAAAGCTTTATCAATATATCCATCAGAATAGATGTTAGATAAACGTCCAGCAAATTCGAAATGCTCGTTTACTTTACCAGTAGTAAATTTTACTGTGTGTTTTCTAGTTCCATAAGAACCAAAAGAGTTAGAAATTTCCCCACCAGCTTCTTCAGCAACAGCATCAGTTAATATATTTAAACTAGCCCCAAATGCACCAGAACCGTTTGTTGAGGTACCCACACCACGTTGTAATTGTAAACTTTGAGTAGAAGAAGCAAAGTCTCCCATATTTACCCAAAAGGTACCTTGACTTTCAGCATCGTTATAAGGAATACCATTTACAGTAACATTTACACGAGAAGCATCAGAACCACGAACTCGAATGTAGGTATAACCAATACCAGCACCTGCATCAGAAGAAGAAACAACGTTTGGTAAATAATTCATTAAAATAGGAATGTCTTGTCCTAAGTTACGTTTTGCAATTTCTTTCTTAGTTAAATTAGAATGTGTTACAGGGGCGTCAGCTTTTACACGTACTGCTGATACTAATACTTCATCTAAAACATTTGCATCAGATGTTAATTGAAAGTTTACTGTTTGATTAGCTGTGATATCAACTTTTTGAGTTATGGTTTTAAAACCAACATATGAAACGGTAACATTATAAGTTCCTTTGGCAAGGCTTAATTTAAAGCCTCCTTCAAAATCGGAAGAAGTTCCTTTTTTTAAGCTTTTTACAGCAACAGTTGCCCCTACAAGAGGTTCTTGTTGGCTATTCACTACTTTACCAGATAGGATAAAGTTTTGAGAATTTGCAGTAAACGCTGCAAATAATAGCATTAGAGAAGATAAAATCTTCATTTTTTTAATAAAAGACATCGGTCTCATTTTTTATAAAATAAAATTGAATAAAAAGAGGTAATTATTCGTTGTTTTGGTTTGAATAATTGTTTTGTTATCACAAGATGTTTACAATGAAGATTTTACTTCATTAGTATTAATTACAAGGTAAATTTACCTCTCTTTGTAATAACAATTAAATCCCTAAACAGCATTACCTGTTCTAGGTTCATTGGGTATGATCTCAGCCTATATTGGGCACCCCTTTACGAGAACAGTGCAAAGGTAAAGCTGTTTTTTATAATAGCATACAAACAATTGAGAATTTTTCTAAATAACCAGTTGTTTTATAGAAGTGAAATGCTAATCGAGCTTTGGTTTCTTTCGAAGTGCTTTTTTTAAAGAATGTTGCTTTTTGTTTTCTGCCTTTTTTAAGATTGAACTTCTACTAGGTTTGGTAGCTTTCCTAGCCTTAGGTTTCTTTAAGCCTTGTTTTATGATTTCAAGAAAACGTTTTATAGCAAGTTCTTTATTGGTGTGTTGACTTCTAGTTTCATCACAAAAAAGAACAAGGGTATGTTCTTTCGTTAAACGATTAGAGATATTCTTAATCAATAATTGTTTTTCTTCAGAAGATAAAAATTTAGAGTTCTCTAAATCAAAAGTTAATTCAATTTTAGAAGAGACTTTATTTACATGCTGACCACCAGCACCAGAACTACGAATAGCTTTAAAGTTTAATTCTTTTAGTAGTTCTGGGATATACATATTATAAAGAATAATCGGTAGTATCTATGTTCTGATGCATAAAATGCATGTCTAAATCTGTTAAAGTATCAGAAAAAGAATATAGGTTTTCTTTCTTAGAAAGAATTTCGTCAATAATTTGAACTGCCTTTTTAAAACGTGTTTCTTTATCTCCTTTCAATAAAACATAAGGACGATTGTATTTCTTTAAAGTGTTTTCAAAAGCAGTAAACATTTCTAAACGTTGCTCAGGTCTGTCGCGTAAATCATCGGCTTCCCAAGGAGTATCAATATAAGTTAAGAAATAAATATCGTAGGTGTTTTCAATAGCGGCTTCATCAAGAATTGGGTCTACAAAACCTCCATAATATTCTTCAGAATATACTTTAGTTTCTAATAAGTCGGTATCGCAAATTAAAATTTTATCGGCTTTTTTAGCTAAATCGTTTTCTAATTTTATTTGACCTTCAGCAATAGGAATAATATCTTTTTGTTCACAAACTTTACGTTCGTTGTTCCATTTGTCTTGTAAATAATCACGAGCAAATTCAGGAGCCCAAACGGTATTATAATGACGCGCTAATTGTCCTGAAAGTGTAGTTTTTCCAGTACTTTCTGGTCCGAATAAAACAACCTTTACAAGGTTGATGTTTTGTTGTCTAAGTGCTTTTTCCATGATAAATAACCTGAAACGGCAATAAAGGTGAAAATTAAATATTGAAAACTAGTAAAAGTGAATCCTTTGTATAGATATAGTGGTATAGAAATTAAATCTCCAATAATCCAATAGATCCAGTTTTCTATTTTTCTTCTTGCCATTAACCACATTCCAACAAAAAATACGGCAGTGGTAACGGTGTCTACATATGCTGTCCAATTATTCCATTTGTCGAAATAAGTATACACACCATACACAAAAACTAGTGTTGCTAAAAAAATAATAATACTTGTTTTCTTTTCTTTAGTAGTGGTTCTTGAAATAGGAGTAACATGAGTTTCATCAACCCTACGAGTCCAAATATACCAACCATAAACGCTCATGATAAAATAGTATCCATTAATCATCATATCACCCAGTAGTTGCCATTTGAGGAGCAAATAAACAAATATAGAGGTGCTAATCATTCCAGTTGGAAAAACCCAAATTTTATTCTGTTTAGAATACCAAACAGATAAAAAACCGAAAATTACAGCAATAATTTCTAGCCAAATATCTAAAGGATCATAAGTTGCATATTGGCCAAAAAGGAAATCAAAAATTTGGTTCATAATCGCTGCGGTCAGATTTTACAATTTTCATTAATAAGATTCCGTTATCTATCAATTCAAATGAATTTTTTAATTCGGAAGTAATCAATTGCATTACTTTATCATAGTCACCATACACTTGAGTGCTTAAAGGATTTTCAAGAATGATTAATCCAGATGCTCTTAGTTTTTTTATAAAGTCGATAATAGGCTGTTCAAACTCATTTTGAAGAGGAGTCAAAGTCAATTCAACAGATATTTTCATTGTAAAAATAAATTAGGAGAACAAATATAGTGTAGTATGCTATAATATAGGGTTTTAAAAATCCTAAATTTTAACTAGCATACACACAAGTAAACCCTTCCGTTTCTAAAAAGTGAATATTATATTCGGAAGTTACACCTTCATATAAAATTTTACCGGTAGTTTGATTGGTGTCAAAAGAGAAGTCTTCTATATAAATGTTTTCTAAGAAGAGTAATTTTTTCTTACCATAAATTTTGTACAAACTTTCTTTAGCACCCCAAACAATAGTTAGCTTACTCACCAAAGCATCGTGGTTGGCTATCGATTTATATTCTTCAATAGGAGTAAATTTATGCGCAATTTTTACAATTTTGTCGCGTTGCTTCTCAATATCTATTCCTACAGGTTTTTTACTTGAAATAATAATACCTGAAAAAGTAAAAGAATGTGTAATAGAAATAAAATTTCCATCCTTTAAATGTGGCTTACCATACTCATCATACACTAAATCGGCATCAGTGTAACCTACTTCTTTTAGCAATTGACGAACACTTAAAAAGCCTCTTCTGTGTAAATCAGACTTCATATTATTAACACGTTCGCTACTACTTTTCGTAAGTTCAATGTCTTTAGATAAATCTTCAAAAGACTCTTCAATCTTCCAAATCAATACTTTAGAAGTTTCGTTTACCGTTAATGTTTTGTGAATAGGCATATTTTAGAAAGTTATTTCGTAATTTTGCAACTCAAAATTTTAGATACATAAATATACAAAAATATGAGCACAAAAACCGCTACATACGTTCCTTACAAAGTTAAAGATATTTCTTTAGCTGATTGGGGAAGAAAAGAAATTGAATTGGCAGAGGCTGAAATGCCTGGGTTAATGAGTTTACGTGAAGAGTATAAAGATGAGCAACCTTTAAAGGGAGCAAGAATTGCAGGATGTTTACACATGACGATTCAAACTGCGGTTTTAATTGAAACTCTACAAGCTTTAGGAGCTGAGGTTACTTGGAGTTCTTGTAACATCTTTTCTACACAAGATCAAGCTGCTGCTGCTATTGCTGCTGCTGGTACTCCAGTGTATGCTTGGAAAGGTATGAACGAAGAAGAGTTTGACTGGTGTATAGAACAAACGTTATTCTTTGGTGAAGATCGTAAGCCATTAAACATGATTTTAGATGATGGTGGAGATTTAACTAACATGGTATTAGATAAATATCCTGAGTTAGCAGAAGGAATCAACGGATTATCTGAAGAAACTACTACAGGAGTTCACCGTTTATACGAAAGAGTAAAAAATGGAACTTTACCAATGCCAGCAATTAACGTTAACGATTCTGTTACTAAATCTAAATTTGATAACAAATACGGATGTAAAGAATCTGCTGTTGATGCTATTCGTAGAGCAACAGATGTAATGTTAGCAGGTAAAAGAGTTGTAGTTTGTGGATATGGAGATGTAGGTAAAGGTACTGCTGCTTCTTTCCGTGGAGCTGGTTCTATTGTTACTGTTACTGAAATTGATCCAATTTGTGCTTTACAAGCTGCTATGGACGGTTTTGAAGTTAAGAAATTAGAAACTGTTGTTGGAAATGCAGATATCGTAATTACTACTACAGGAAACAAAGATATCGTTAGAGGAGAGCACTTCGAAGCAATGAAAGATAAGACGATTGTTTGTAACATTGGTCACTTTGATAATGAAATCGATATGGCTTGGTTAAATGGAACTTATGGTGATTCTAAAGTTGAAATTAAGCCTCAAGTTGATAAGTATACAGTAAAAGGAAATGATATTATCATTTTAGCAGAAGGACGTTTAGTAAACTTAGGATGTGCTACAGGTCACCCAAGTTTTGTAATGTCTAACTCATTTACAAACCAAACATTAGCTCAAATCGAGTTATGGAACAATGCTGATGCATATAAGAATGAAGTATATATGTTACCAAAGCACTTAGATGAGAAAGTAGCAAAATTACACTTAGCTAAGATTGGTGTTGAGTTAACTGAATTACGTGAAGATCAAGCATCTTATATTGGAGTAACTGTTGAAGGTCCATATAAACCAGAACACTACAGATACTAAAATATATAGTATAGAAATAAAAAAGGTTCGTATGAAAATACGAACCTTTTTATTTACTTTCTAATTAAACTAAAGCTACCTTTTTTTGTAATGACAGTACCTTTTGGGTCAGTAAGTTCAGCATAAAACCAATAGTCATTAGAAGGTAGTTTTACTCCTTCAGAAGTACCATCCCAGCCAGAACTATCAATAAATAAAGTTTTTAATAGCTTACCAAAACGATTATAAATTTTTACATCTCCTTTTTTGTAAAAGCTTTTTCCTATACCCAAAATATGCCAAGTATCATTAACACCATCTTGATTTGGAGTAAAAAACTTAGGGTAACTAATTATAGAAATTACAAAGGACTGTACACCACACTTATTAATGTCTTTTATAAGTATAGTATAAATACCACCTTTTAAATTATCAAAAAAAGGAATTTTTTGATAATCATATATTGTATTTGAATTAGAATCTAATAAACTGAATTCATAATTTCCAAAACCAATATTTGAGGTGTTTATTTTAATACTATTATTCTCTGAATCATCAGTAATTTCTATATCATTAATGGTAATTGAAGATACACTAGATTCTATTACTTTAATGATTTTTGTATCGGATTCACAACCAAAATTAGAAATAGCTGTTACAAAATAGTTTCCTCCTTTGGATGCTTTTGCTTTTATATTATTACTAATAATGTTACCATTTTCATCTTTCCATGTATAATAATAATTTCCTTTAGGATTTAGTACTGTTATGTCTATTGATGAACTAATATTAGTACAAATGATGGTTTGAGTATCTAATTCGAAATAAGGCTTTTCGTTAACAACAAAATCAATAGTTGTTTCATTAAAACATAATGAATATTTAGGGTTTTCAACCCTAACTCTTATAGTTTGTGTTGAAGATGTAAAAGGGTTTGGCAATGGACTAGGTAAAGGGTTATTATTTTCATCAAAATATTTTACTACCATGCCTGTCTGATTTCCTAGTAAAGTATTTTCTATTGTTGAAGTATCAAAACTTTCAATGCCATCAAAATCACTATCACATTTTTTTTGTGCAGGAACTCTACTTAAAGTAGGTGTTGTATTAACTACAAAGTTAATTAATGTTTCATCATAACACTGACCATTAGGGACTTTTGATGTTATATTTAAAACTCTAGCTGTAACTTTTTGTGTAGGGGTAGAAAAAGGATTAGGTAGTGGACTGGGTAAAGGATTATTATCCTTGTCAAAATATTGTACAGTTACATTAGTTTGATTACCAATAATTGTTTTATGAATAGTAGATGTATCAAAATTGAATACTCCATCTTTGTCGTTATCACATTCAGGATTTAATGAAATAGGATTTGCAATAGGTTTTTTTTCAACGTTTAATGTAATATGATGCCCTATTCCCATACAGTTATTATTTAGTTTATTATCTATTCTTATGTAAATATTTTGGCTGTTAGGGGATTCTGTATTTTGATAATTGTTGATGTTTTTTATTTCATTAGATTTTGATAAAGCATCATTCTCATTTTTATAATATTTGATAATAAGTTCTTGATTACTTGGAAATAAATTCATTACATTTTGAGTAACAGAACTAAAATCGAATGTTGCAATTCCGTCTTTAGTATTAAGACCATCATCACATTTATAAAATATTTTTGAAAAAGAGCTAGGAATTTGAGTTGTTGAAATAATTAAGTTAATCTCACTTACTTGAAAGCATCCATAACTATTTTCTACTCTTGCCCATACAATATCATTACTGGCTTTTTGATTTGTATATGAACTAGGGTTAGATATTTTGTTAATATTACTTTCAGCATGAATTTTTTCTTTATGAAAAGTAATTGTGTAATTTTCTTGGTTAGAAATTATTTTAGCTTTTGCCTCATTTAAATTAAAGTATGTGAATCCATCAAAATCAATATTGTCGCATTGTTTTAATGAAACGGATGAACTAATAATAGGTGTTTCATAAACTTGAATTTTTTTAGAAATAGTATATGTTTTACCATTTTTATGACATACAATTGCCTTAACATTATAAACTCCGGGAGAAGAAAATTGATGAGAAGTTTTAATACTTTTTGATGAATTATTAATAGATAAAGGGTCATCAAAATCCCAAGTCACAGACTTTATTTCATTATTATTAGATAGGTTAAAGTTACTTATAGTTTTATAGCAGTTAGAATAGTCATTAATAACTTCAAAAGGAAGGATTGTTTTAACTTCTCCATTGACAGTAATGTAAAAGTTAATATTGTCCCATTCAGGTATATTTCCCCATAAATCCTTTGTTGTTTTATATTTACCAGAAACATCTCCGTTACAACCTCTATACCATGAGTTATCATTATCTTTTTCTGTTCCAGCTATAAAAGCTTCTCCATCACCATACGATATACCTTTATGGACTTCAATTAGTATAGTTTTAACATCAGAAGGTATAGTAATAGGGGTTTTAAAATCTACTAAAAATATTTTTGCTCTATCTCCCAAATAACTATACCCAAAATAGGGTACTTCTTCTATTTGACTGCTCCCTATTAGATCGGATTCTGAAAAAGAAGAAGGAAAATTATCGTCTATTTTATAAATATTAAATTGGACTGTAGATAACCACTCAGCACCGCTTAAACCTATAAAGCCTTTTTTTATTATAAATTCTTCATTTTGACTAACTCCAAAATCTTTAAGTTTAAATTTTCTAGCCCAATATTGATAGCTTGATGTACAAGAAAACATACTTGTTTGTATAGGGTAATCTCCTATATTATGAGATAAGTTTAAATTGGAGTTGGAATTTATGGTACTTAGTTTTTCTCCTGTGACATTTAAAAAGTAATTAGCGTTAGTAGTTATTGGGTTTGTTAATTTGTCTGTAGAATTGTATATATGATTTCCACAACCTTTAAACCAAGATTTATCCTTATCTTTATCTGTACCAGCAATAAGAACTTTTTTATAATTAGGGTTATAAATGTCGTCTAATTGAGTAGCAACAACCATTATTTTTTTGATATTAGAAGGGATAACAATAGGAGAATTGAATTGAATTTTAACAATTTCAGGAATGTTGCCTATTTCAGGTGCTTTTACATAACCTCCATAACCTAATTGCTTTATTTCAGAATTAGGGAAATTATCATCTATGGAGAATATTGTGAAATAAATTTGAGCCCCTTTGTATGAATTACTGATTGCTATTTGACCAGATCTGATAATAAACTGATCTGTAGTTAAAATACCGAAATCTGAAAGTGTAAATGTTCTAGCCCAAAATTCATTTCCGTCGCACCTTGAAGGGTTTATTTTTGTAAGCTCATTTCCAATGTTTTGAGATAGAGTGATTTGAGCAGTCATTTTAATAGTTATTAATAAGTATAATAAGACTATTAGTGATGATGTCTTTTTCATTTAAAGCAGTGTTTAAAACAAAAGTACTGCTTTTTTATTCATCAATGAAAATGAAGTATAAAATTAAAATTAGTTAAATTTTTGTGTTTGATTAATTCAATTGACTAGCTAGGTGTGAGATAATAAAAAGGTTCGTATGAAAATACGAACCTTTTTTATTTTTGTTTTCTTTAATTAATATGCTTTTTAAGCAGTTGGAATACGTTCATCAACCATTTTTAAAGGCATATCGTCCATTAGGTCTATCATGTCTAAAATATCTCTTACTTTTTCTTCCTCTTCAGCTTGTTCAGTAACAAACCATTGTAAAAAGATTTCAGAAGTAAAATCGCCTACTTTTCTTGCAGTTTTAAATGCATGGTGAATAGATTTTGTAACTTCAATTTCGGCATCTAAAGAAGCTTCAAAAACAGCTCGTAAGCTCTCATATTCGTGAGTAATAGTATCTACTGTTGGAGATAAAGCACTACCACCGTTATCATTAACAAACTTGAATATTTTCATCATATGTGCTCTTTCTTCTTCTGCTTGATTATAGAAGTAAGTAGCACTATTTCTAAGTTCTCTTTGATCGCACCATGATGCCATAGCTAAATATTTAGAAGAGGCTTTTTGCTCCATCATTATTTGATGGTTTAGCAAATCCACTACTTCTACATCTAAAATCATATCTCTTCTTATTGCTGTTTCCATATTATCTTATTTTTAGTGTTGCTGGTAACTAGGATAAAGATACAGAATAAATAGCCTTAAAAAAGGAGAGGAGGTTAATTTAAAAATAGTCTTAGTAAAGGTCTGTATTTATCTAAAAGCAGATAATACAGTTTCTCTTAGCTCTAAAATTTGAGGTACATCTAGTAATAAAAGATGCTTATTATCGGCAGCAAAAAGAAGTATATAATTATCTCCTTCAATAATGTTTTCTATAGACTCATATGAAGAATAGTGAAGTATCTTTTTTCGAAAAGCTAATAATTGACAAAAAGTAAAATCAATTACTTTATAACCTAAATCTAATTGGTAGCAGTTGCGATTTTCACAAGAGATTTTATATAAGGTTTCTTTTACTGAAAAATTCATGCAGCAAAGATAATTATTTTTAATGAATCTAAAGAAGAATAATTAAAGGTTATGAAATAAAAAACTCGTCAATTGACGAGTTTTTTATTTTTTAATATTTCTTGATTTATTAAATCTTTAAAGAATTGAATAATTCAATTAATTTTGGATTTGATGGTCTAGGAGCATTTGCAGTCACAATCTTTCCTTGAGGGTCAATTAAAATAAAACGAGGAATACTGTTTACTCTATAAGCATCAGCAAAAGTTTTATCTCTTTTAGAGTATAGTTGAATTCCTGATAAGTTTTTATCAGAAACCATTTTCTTCCAAGTTTCATAATCTCTTTCACTATCAACAGAAATACTTACAAATTCAATGTTTTTACCGTGAAACTGTTTTTCAACTTTTTGTAAGAAAGGGATTTCTTGCTTACATGGATTACACCATGTAGCCCACATATCTATATAAACATATTTACCTTTTAAATCATCTAAAGAAGTGGTACCACCTTTATAATTTTCATAATCTACAAATTTAGGAGATTCAGCACCTTGAGCTAATTTAGTGGTAACATATAAATTATTAGCATGAGTTTTGTTTACATATTGAGTTAAACCTTTAATGTTTTTCTCTTGAGCTGCGACAAAAGTAGAATCTAATTTAGTTTCTTTGATTCTTTTATTAAAGGCATCAACAAAAGCATTTATTTTAGTATCAAACTCTTTTTGAGGTAAATTAAAAAGCGATTGATTTTTAAAAAGCTCTTGTTCTAGTAAAGTAGATTTAGCTAAAAAATTACTTTCTGAAGCTCCTTCACCTGTATAAGCTATACTTTCATAAAACTCATTTCCATTTAAGGACATGTTAATTATAGCACCATTTTTCAAATATAAAGCAGTGGCTTTTTTTCCGTCAAAAAGACGATAAAATCCATCTTTGACATTCATTGTATCTTTAAACATTCCTTGATCATCAACTTTAATTGCACGACTAAATTTTAATTGAGGATTGGAAATTAATATGGAATCAGAGTTTTTATTGGTAATTTTTCCAGAAAATGTAACGAAGTTATTTGGTTCTTTTTTACAAGAAACAATAGTCATGGCTATAGCCATTAAATAAACTATTTTTTTCATTAGATGTTAAGTTTAATTTAAGGATTTAGCATGCTAAATTACTAATTTTTAAATTAGAGCAAACCTTTTTGTAAATTACCCTAACCAACCTTCTCTATCTAAGCTTCTATACTGAATAGCTTCTGTAATATGATGCGATTGAATATCATTAGATAAAGCCAAATCGGCAATAGTACGAGAAACTTTTAAAATTCTATCGTAAGCTCTTGCAGAAAGATTTAGTTTTTCCATAGCTTTTTTTAGTAATTCATTACTTTCATCTGATAATTTACAAAATTTACGAATTTGCTTTACATTCATTTGAGCATTGTAATGAATAGTATTGAAAGAAGAAAATCGTTTAGTTTGGATTTCCCTAGCTCTTACAACTCTTTTTCTAATTTCAACGCTTGTCTCACTTTTTATATCTTCTGATAGTTTTTTAAAAGGTACAGGTGTTACTTCAATATGAATATCAATTCGATCTAATAGGGGACCAGAGATTTTATTTAAATAACGTTGCATTTCGGCAGGAGATGAGTTTGCATGAGAGTTACCATCGTTGAAATATCCTGAAGGACTTGGGTTCATACTAGCAACAAGCATAAAACTACTTGGGTAATTTACAGTAAATCGAGCTCTAGATATGGTTACTTCTCTATCTTCTAACGGTTGTCTCATTACCTCTAGAACCCCACGTTTAAATTCAGGTAATTCATCTAGAAACAGCACACCATTATGTGCTAATGATATTTCCCCTGGTTGTGGTAAATTATTTCCGCCACCAATAAGAGCAATGTCGGAACAACTATGATGAGGCGATCTAAAAGGACGATTATATTGAAGTCCAGAATTTTTTGTTTTACCTACAACAGAATGAATTTTTGTTGTTTCTAATGCTTCCTGTAAAGTCATGGGAGGTAATATGGATGGAAGTCTTTTAGCTAACATTGTTTTTCCTGCCCCTGGAGGTCCAATTAAAATAATATTATGTCCGCCAGCTGCTGCAATTTCCATACATCTTTTAATACTTTCCTGTCCCTTTACATCAGAAAAATCAAATTCAGAAGTATCTGTTCTATTATCAAACTCGACTTGGGTGTTAATTGAAGTAGTTTTTAATTGTTCAATACCATTAAAGTGATTAATTACTTCCATGATATTATGTACACCAAAGATTTCAATGCCATCTACAATTGCAGCTTCTTTTGCATTTTCTTGAGGTAAAATAAAATATTTAAAGCCTTCTTCTCGAGCTTTAATTGCTATTGGTAAAGCTCCTTTTATAGGTTGTAAACTTCCATCTAAGGAAAGTTCCCCCATAATAACATACTCATTTATATTATCAAATTGTATTTGATTTGAAGCAGCTAGTATCCCTATGGCTAAAGTTAAATCGTAAGAAGCTCCTTCTTTTCTAATATCAGCAGGAGCCATGTTAATTATAATTTTTTTGCCAGGAAATTTATAACCATTATTGTGTAATGCTGCAGAAATTCGATAAGAACTTTCTCGTACAGCATTATCAGGTAAACCAACGAGGTGATAACCAATACCTTTGTCAATATTTACTTCAACAATTATTATGGTGGCATCAATGCCAAAAACAGCACTTCCATAGACTTTTACTAACATAGCTTTTTCTTTTTTTGTTAAAGATAAAGAATTTTTTTGAAGGATTATTTTGTGCTTTTTTGTATAAGTGAAATTCTTTCTATAACTTTCAAGTCGTAAAATTAAAAGTTATGAGTTAGTTAATAGAACATTATTAGTCTATTATGAAATTAGATCCCCCGAAACTATATTATTATGGAAAAAGAGAAAAAATCTACATTGATTGTAGATAGTTGCCCACTTATATGTGAAAAGTACAAAGAAATATTAACCCCTTTTAAAGATACCGAGATTTATTTGTTCAATATCGATGTAGCCTATAATTATGAAGGAGCATTTGATGTTGTTAAAAGGATAATAGAGACAGAATCATATTTAGACTTTATTATCTTGGAATTAAAGCTTCCACCTACGGAAGATAAAAGGATATTATCAGGTTTAGATTTTGGAATCTTAGTTAGAAAACTATTACCAACAACTAAATTGATTGTATCAACTTCATGCAACGATAATTATATGGTGCATAGTATTTTTAAAAATTTAAATCCTGAAGGCTTTTTAATAAAAAAGGACTTAACTTCTGATAGTTTTCAAGAGGCCATAGCCTCTGTGGTAAGAGAAACACCTTATTACAGTAGGACTGTTTTAAAGTTGTTGAGAAAAAAGATTTCAAATGAATATTTATTAGATTCTATGGACAGAAAAATATTGTACGAATTGTCAATAGGTTCAAGAATGAAAGACTTACCAAACTATATACCTCTTTCTGTAGCAAGTATTGAAAAGAGAAAACGTCAATTACGTAAGGTGTTTGGAGTTAAGAATAAAGGAGATAGAGAGTTGATACTTAAGGCCAGAGAGATAGGCGTGATATAAAAAAATAAAAGTAAGGTAAAACCTTACTTTTTTTACGGGTTTTTAAACTTTTTTTTAAAGGTTTAAAAATAGATTTGAAGAGAACTAAAAATAGCTACATAAAAAATACAACTTTTGAAAGACACATTAATCAATTTAGTACAAAGATTATTACAAAAAAATAGAATATCATTTGATAAAGAGGAATTATCATTTCAAATTCAAAGTCATCCTTCTTATCCAAGTTTACATGCAATAACAGGAGTTTTAGATCATTTTAATATAGAAAACGTTGCTGCTGATGTGCCTGTGAATACAGAAACTTTATTACAATTACCTGATTGTTTTATAGCGCAAGTAAATACAGAAAAAGGTAAAGACTTAATTGTTGTTGAAAGAAAGAAACTAGATTATACTTTGTATGATTCAGATAATAAAAAAGAAAAACTTTCAGAAAATGATTTCCTTCAAAAGTTTACAGGAATTATTGTTGCTGTTGAAAAAACAGAAGAAAGTACTTCTGTAAAAACATCTTCAAATGTAACAAGTGTCCTTGCTCTAGGAGCCTTATCATTATTAGCACTGTTCATGATTTATCAAAGTACTCCTTCTTTATACACAGTAGCCTACTTATTACTTTCTGTTGTGGGATTAGTAACAAGTATTGCTATTGTAAAACAAGAACTAGGTTTAAAAACATCCATTGGAGATGCTTTTTGTTCTGGAGCAGATGATAAAAAAGATTGTGATGCAGTATTAACTTCCAAAGGAGCTGAAATTATAAAAGGATATAAATTAAGTGATTTTAGTATTCTATATTTCATGGGGTTAACAGCCTTGACTTTTATCCAAGCAGCAAACCCTGTTATTTCATATACTATAAGTTTAGTAGCAATTCCAATTACCTTATATTCTATTTACTATCAATATGCAGTAGTAAAGAAATGGTGTTTGTTATGTTTAAGTATTGTAGGAGTATTATGGTTACAAGCTTTAATACCTGTACTAACGAGTACTTATATCAATAGCTTTATACTTACTGATGTTGTTTTGTTTGGCTTTGTAGCTGTAGCTACTTGGTTAACTTGGTTCTATATAAAACCTTTAATTACTGATGTGAATCAATTAAAAAAGGAGAAGATAGAGAATGTGAAATTTAAAAGAAACTACACTTTATTTGAAAGCTTATTGCACAAAGCACCGCAATTAAACACTCAACTAAACGATAGCAAAGAAATTGTATTCGGAAATCTAAATTCAAGATTAGAAATAGTAATTGTAACCAATCCTTTTTGTGGACATTGTAAACCAGTTCATCAACATATAGATGCTATTTTAAATAGATATCAAAACAATGTAAAAATAAAGGTACGCTTTAACATTAGTACTAAGGACACGAACAGTGATGTTGTTAAAATTACAAGCCGATTACTTGAAATTTATAATACTCAAGGAGCACCTCAATGTTTACAAGCAATGGATGAAATTTATGAAGGAGAGAAACCTTCAGTATGGTTGCAAAAATGGAATGCATGTTCAGACTCTACTGTATATATTGGTGAATTAGAAAAAGAAAATGTTTGGTGTAAAGAGAATGGAATCAATTTTACCCCAGAAATTTTAATAAACGGGAAATCATTTCCAAAAGAATACAACCGAACAGATTTAATTTTCTTTATAGAAGACTTAGAAGAAAATAGTCAACCTATTATATCAATGAAAACAGTATCATAAAAATACACTAAAAAGGCAAAGCCCTAATAAAGGGCTTTGAATTAGAACAAAATTCTCTCGCGAAGAATAGACACAAAGGTGAGTGTCTTTAAAATGTTCACCGCAAAAATAATTTTTTTTAAATATTAATTATGAAAAAATCAATTTTAAATTTAGGAAAAGCTTTAAATAAAGCGGAGTTACAAACTATTAACGGAGGTAGAAAACAGTGTGATAGGAATCATGATGGTATATGTGAAGATTCAGGTAGACATTGTTCAGAGTTTTATTGTCAATTAATACCTTTTTAATAATGAAAGATTCAATTTTAAATATAGGAAAAGCTTTAAATAGAGAAAGTCAAAAAGAAATTTTTGGAGGTAATCCAATTCTTTCTCCAATCAAATTTAAATGCTTAGTAAGTTCTGGAGATAAAAGATGTTGTACACCAAGTGAGTGTGGTGACACAGGAGGTATATGGAGACCTAATGCTTGGGGTTATGGAACTTCTGCTAATTGTATTTGTTTTTAAACAAAAATATTAATCTAAAAATCATTTAGTTATGAAAAAATCAATTTTAAATTTAGGAAAAGCTTTAAAAAAAGCAGAACAACAAATTATTAAAGGAGGTGATGGAACACTAGTGGAACCTTGTAATAGTGCTTCAGATTGTAACCTTTTTTCGGGTCCATCAGCGTGCGCAAATGGAGTATGTATTTATGCTTGGAACCAATAATGTAAAGAAGAGATAAGAGCGAACTATTCTTATCTCTTTTTAATTAAAATATTTTTGCTTGAAAAAATTCCCAAATTACCAACAAACCGAGGCCAAGGAT
>NZ_WAAU01000034.1:63540-75271 GCF_008806755.1 Tenacibaculum aiptasiae | reverse complement strand
CAAGATTTAGATAGTGATGATGATGGTGTTAATGATGTAGTGGAAGGAGGAAATTCAGATATTGATGGAGATGGTCAAGTAGATAATCCATTAGATGATACTGATGGAGACGGAATAGCAGATAGTGTAGATGGATTAGATGGACATGGTGATGCTAACGATCCTGATAATGATTCAGATGCAACAGACCCAGATAGTGGAGGTAATGGAGTGGTTACAGATAGTGGAACTGATAGCGATGGAGATGGAATTGCAGATAGTGTTGATGGATTAGATGGATTTGGAGATGCTTATGATGATAATTGTATCAAGGATGAAAATTATATTATTAGTCCAAATGGTGATAATTTAAATAATTATTTGCATATTGAATGTATTGATAATCCTGAGTATAGAAACAATACACTTGAAATTATTAATCGTTGGGGTAATATTGTATACAGAGTAAAAGGTTATTCAAATATTGATAGTAATAAGAGATTTGAAGGTATTTCAAATGGAAGAGCAACTATCAGTGTAGATGATAAATTACCAGTAGGAACTTACTTTTATAAGTTAAATCTAGGTAATGGATCACCAATAAGAAAAGGATGGATTTACATAAATCGATAAAAATTAGTATTTTAACAGTAGAATAAATTGATGTATAAAAGTTAAAGTTAAATGAAATTAAACCTAATCTTAGTATTTAGCATATGTTGTGTGTTTATAATTAATGCACAACAAGACCCTCAATATACACAATACATGTATAATACTATGAGTGTAAATCCAGCTTATGCCGGATCTAGAGGCCACGGAGTTATTACAGCAATTGGTAGAACTCAATGGGTTGGTTTCGATGGTGCTCCAGAAACACAAAATTTAAGTTATGATACTCCTTTAGGGTATTCAGGTTTAGGTTTAGGTGTTAACTTGGTAAATGACAAAATAGGACCATCCCACGAAATTTATTTAGATGCAAATCTATCTTATACAGTAGAAACAAGTGATTTAGGAAATTTAGCCTTTGGTTTACGTTTAGGAGGTAGATGGTTGAATATAGATTGGACTAAAGGTAGAGTACAAGATGCAGAAACCTTTCCACCAGTTAATAGATTTTTACCAACTATAGGAGCTGGTATTTATTTTCATAAGCCAGAATGGTATATCGGTTTATCGGTTCCTAATATCTTAAGAAAAGAACATTACGATGCAGATACAGCTGTAGGTGAAGTAGCGGTAGAACGAATGCACTTTTTCTTAATAGCAGGTTATGTTTTTGACATAAATGAAGATTTGAAATTTAAACCAGCAGCTCTATTAAAAGGAGTTTCAGGAGCGCCATTATCATTAGATGTATCAGCTAATTTATTATTTAATGAAAAATTTAGAGTTGGTTTAGGTTGGAGATGGGGTGATTCTATAAGTGGACTTTTAGGGTTTCAAGTATCAGATTCAATGTTAATAGGTTATTCTTATGATTTAACAACCTCAAATTATAATGTCGTTAATTCAGGAACACATGAAATTATGCTACGTTATGAGTTATTAAGAGAAATAAGATACAGATCTCCTCGATTTTTTTAAAACAACATCTTATGAATTTAAAGAATACTTTATTACCAATATTATTAATGGTGACTATTGCTGGTTTTGGACAAAGTAAAAAAGTAGCAGACCGTTATTATGATGAGTTTTCTTATGTTCAATCAGCAAAACTCTACAAAGCATTAATAGAGAAGAAAGGAGATACTTCTAAGCATGTAATAAGCCGTTTAGCAGATTCTTATTATAATAATGTTGAAACAGAAAAAGCTGAAAAGTGGTATCAAAAACTGGCATCAATATATAAAAATGATTTAGAGGATAGATACTTATTTAAATATGCTCAGGTTCTGAGAAGTAATGGAAAGTATAAAAAATCAGATTCTATTTTCTTAACATTGGCTTCATCAAAAAATAATAATAGAAAGGAAGAACTAAAAAAAGAGAATTACTTATTAGATTATTCATCGAATAAAAATGTAAGAATAGGAGTTAGAAATTTAGCGATTAATACTCCTTTTTCTGATTTTGGAGGAATGTTGTTAAATGGTAAATCATATTTTACTTCAGCAGTGCCAAAAGGAGGAAAAAGAGAACGAATTTATAAATGGAATAATCAACCGTTTTTAAATATTTATAGTGCTGAAGAAGAAATCCAAACATTAGAAGAGAATGTAAAAGACACGGTTTTAACATTAGTTAGACCTCGTTTAATAGATGTACCTATTAGTTCAGATTATCATGAATCTACACCTGTATTTACCAATGATGGTAAGACTATTTATTTTACTAGAAATAATGTAAGTGGTAAAAAAGTAGGAAGAGATAAAAAGAATACATCAAATTTAAAAATCTATAAGGCGAATTTTATTAACGGTTTTTGGATGAATGTTAGAGAATTGCCGTTTAATGGAGATGAATATTCAGTTGGTCACCCAGCATTAAGTCCTGATGAAAAAACATTATACTTTGTGTCTAATATGCCTGGAGGTTTTGGAGCAACAGATATTTATAAAGTTGCTATTTTAGGTGACGATGAATATGGAGAACCAGTAAATTTAGGAGAAACAATTAATACTTCAGACAAAGAGATGTTTCCTTTTATAGGTGAAGACAATACATTATATTTTTCTTCAAATGGACATTTGGGATTAGGATTGTTAGATATTTTTCAATCGAAAATAAAAAATGATTCTATTTTTTCGTCTATTAAGAATTTAGGATATCCATTTAATAGTAAGAGAGATGATTTTTCTTTTTTTATAGATGAAACTGGTAAAAAAGGGTTCTTTTCTTCTAATAGAAAACAAGGAAAAGGAGATGACGATATCTACAGCTTTTTCATATATACCGATCCACCAATATGTAAACAATCTATAGAAGGTATAGTTACAGAAACAGTAAATAATACACCAGTAGATGGAGCTACTGTTAAACTTTTTGATTTACAAGGAAAGGTAATAAAAGAAGCGATATCAGACTTTAATGGTAAATATGTATTTAATGACATTTTATGTGATAAAAATTATAATATTCTTGCCAGTAAGTTAGATCATAAAACAACAGGTAAAAGAAAGATAAAAATAATTAAAGGAAAGCCAACAAATGTAGATCTAAATTTAATTCCTTTAATTGTTGGAAACCAAATTGTAATTAATCCTATTTATTTTGATTATAACAGAGCTATTATTAGAGAAGATGCACAATATGAATTAGAAAATATTGTCACAGTTATGACTAATCATCCAGAAGTAATCATTAAAATTGAATCACATACTGATAGCAGAGGACCTAGTGACTATAATAGAAAGTTATCTGACAGAAGAGCAAAATCTACAAGAGATTATATTTTATCTAGAGGTATAGAAAAAAATAGAATTATTAGTGCTATAGGTTATGGAGAAGATCAGTTATTAAATGATTGCAATGATGCTAATAAAAGAAAATGTACAGAAGAAGAGCATCAAAAGAATAGAAGATCATATTTTTATATAGTAAAAGGAGTTGATAAGATAAAGGCTAGACAAGAAGCAGAAAAAATAGCAGTACAAAAGAGAATATCAAAAAGAAACAATTTCTTAGACTTTTTAAGGAAGAATTTTAAAAAATCTAAAAGTGATAGAGCAGAGGATAATAAATGTTATAGAGATGCTGAAAGAGATTGTAATGACAAAAAAAATATAATCTTAAAGAATTATAAGAATTAAATAAATAGTAAAATATTTAATCTTATATACCTTTTGTAACTATATTAATGAAAGAAATGATTTTAATTTAGTTTCAAAAGGTTTTTTTGTACTTAATAATTATAGGAGTATTTTGTATTATAATTTTGTTTTTATAAGGTTATTTAACCTATATTATATATGATTTAAAGTAAATTTTAGCTTTAAAAATAAGTTATTCATTAGTTGACATTTTTTCATCCTCCAAAAATTATGTATTTTATGTTTAGATTAACATATTTGAAGGTTTAAACTATGAATTATAATTATACTAACTATGTTAAGATTATTAAACTTAATTTATTAGAGGGCTTTAAATGCTATCTTTCTAATAAATTCTATTAAGAGTAATGATAGGTAAACATAAAAAAAACGGGTCAAATTTATTTGACCCGTTTTTTTAATAAGTTTATTTATAAATTCCCTAACTCTAGTTAAGCGTAAAGTTTACTGGAATATAATATTCTACATTTGCTAGCTTTCCATTTTGTTTACCTGGAACAAAAGTTGGTAACTTAGAAACCATTCTTTTAGCTTCTTGCTCTAATAAATGACCATTTTTAGGGCCTTTCATTCTTATGTTTGTTACTTTACCATCTTTACCTATAATGAAACGTACCCATACTCTTCCTTCAATGTTTTGCTCAGCTGCAGCGTCTGGATAGTTAAAGTTTCTTTGTATATGACTAACCATTCTTTGATTAAAACAGTTAATTTTTTGCATATCAGAAACTTTTAAACAAGCTTTAAATTGAGGTATGCTTTGAACTTCAGCAAATTTTACAAAGTCAGTAATTAAAGGTTCTTTGGTTATACTAGCTCTTTTTACAGGTGCTTTTTTAATTGTTTTTTTAGCAACAGTATTGTTATTAGCTGTTCCTTCAGGACCTCTAAAAGTAATTGGAACTCCGTATTTAACTTTTACAGTTTTACCATTGTGCTTACCAGGTATGAACTTAGGTAATTTACTAATAATTCTACTTGCTTCATTTTCTAATAATTCTCCACCTTTTGGACCTCTCATTTGGATCGCTTCCACATTTCCAGTTTCGTTTATAGTAAATTGTACTAAAACTCGACCTTGAATTCCTTTATCAAACGCATCTTGAGGATACTTGAAATTTTTCATAATATGTTTAGCCATTTGAGTTTCAAAGCATTTAGCTTGTTTTATTAATGGCACATTGTTACATTTAGAAAATAAAGGAATTTCCTCAACTAAGTTAAAAGGAATTTTTTCTATGGTAGATGAATTATCTTCTAATTCAAGTTTCCCTATTAATAAAGAGTTTTTCTTTACGTCAGCAACCTTTTGAGACGAATTAATTCCTACCGCTGAAACAGCTTCTTTGTTCTTACGAACAACACGTCTTCTTGTAGAAACACTAATTGATAATTGCTTTTTATTTCCATCTTTAGTATCTTCAATAGCACATTTCGTTATACTGTTAGGGTCTGCTATTGAATCATCAGGAGTATCACATTTTTCTTGTTGAGAAACAGCCATTGTAGACACTAGCATAGCTGCCACTAGTAAAGGGAATTTCTTCATAATAGTACTCTATTTAAGGGGTTAACAAGAAGGTTAACGTATTATTAGGTTGTAAATGTATGAAAAAATTATAGACAAGCAAACTTATTTAAACTTTTTTTTAAATAAGTTAACTTACTGCTATTTAGTAGGTTATTTTTTTGTGACTTTTTATCCTTTTTTTGGAGCTCTAAAGATAATTGGTAAAGCGTATTTTACATTGACACTGTTTCCATTGTGTTTACCAGGAATAAATTTTGGAAGTTTGGCTATTAATCTTGTTGCTTCACTTTCTAAAAGTTCTGTTCCTTTAGGTCCTCTTTTTTTTATATCAACAACATTACCATCTTTATCAATAGTGAATTGTACCATAACTTTCCCTTCTATTCCCTGAGCAATGGCTTCTTTTGGGTAATTAAAGTTATTAATGATATGTTTTATCATTTGTTGTTCAAAACATTTTGATTGTTCTAAAAGTGGTGTGCTTTCACATTTAGAAAAAAGCGGAATCTGTTCAACTAAATGAAACGGTATTTTTTTTAATGAAGAAACAATATCATTTTTTATATTTAATTTTTGTAGTTTTAATGTATTGTCTTTGTGGTTTTTAACCTCTTTTGATGCATTGAGGGAAACATTAGATTGTCTTATTTTTCTGTGCCTTTTTCGTGTAGACAATTTTTTATTATCAGAATCTTCAAGAGCTTTCTTTACATCTTCAATAGAGCATTTAGTTACACTAATACTATTAGGATCGTTTATATTTTCATTTGGTGTCTCGCATTTTTCCTGTGCTATAGCGATTGTAGATATAAATAAAGCTATAAGTATTGAAAGGGGAAATCTCATAGTTAGTTTTTTAAAGGGTTATTTTTGGGAGTGTGAAAATAATACAACGATATGATATATTGTATGTTTGTATATTAATTTAATGTTAAGTTAAGAGGGAATGAATAAGTAACTATAACAGGAAAGCCTTGCATTTTACCAGGAGTAAAGTTTGGAAGTTTATTTAGTATTCGTATTAACTCTTTGTTTAGTAGTTTGTTATGTTTTTTACTTTTGATTTTTGGCTTTATAACTTTGCCATAAATATCAATACTAAATTGAATGAATACTTTATCCTTAATAGACTCATCAAGAAACTCATAAGTAGAAAACTTTTTAGAAAAATGAGTGTTTATTTTTTCTTTAAAACACTTAACATTATCTTCTCTTGTAGAATTTTTACATGAATTAAACATTGGGATTTCTTCCACAAGATTAAAAAGAACTTCTTTTGTTGCATTAGGAAGGTTTAAAACAGTTTTATTGTTTTGTATTTCTAAATCAATATTATTTCCTTCTACTTTTAGTTGACTTGATTGCTCTTTATTAGCAATTCTCCTGAGAGGTCTTTTTCTAATTATTCTTGTTCGTGTTATTTTTTTAGAATAATCTTCTTTTTCTTCAATTTCGCATTTTTTAACAGATATTGTATTTGGATCAATAGTATTTTCTTTTTGAGTTTCACATACATTAACCTGACTATAAATGTATAGTACATTAAATAGATAGAATAGGGGAATAAGTATAACCTTTTTCATTTTAAATTGTCTTAGTTGTATTGCACTGTAAAGATGAAAAAGCTTTTTATTGTTTTGTTTAAGAGAATATAATATATGCTTTAATTAATGTTTGATTAAAAGTTAAGAAAGTTAATTTATGGTAAATAAAAAACTCCCTACTTAAGTAGAGAGTTTTGAATTATGTTTTTTGAAAGTTATTTATTTAACATTCATTAATTCAACATCGAAAATTAACGTTGCATTTGGAGGAATTACTCCACCAGCACCAGCTTCACCATACGCTAAGTTAGAAGGAATAACTAAACGGGCTTTATCTCCAACTTTTAATAATTGAATTCCTTCATCCCAACCAGCAATAACTTGTCCTATTCCAACAGCGAAGTCAAATGGTTGTTTACGTTTGTATGAAGAATCAAATACAGTTCCGTCTAATAATTGACCTTTATAGTGTACAGAAACCATAGCTCCTTTAGTAGCTTGTTTACCTTCACCATTTTGTAAGATTTTATAACGTAATCCAGAAGGAGTTTCGTCATAACCAGCAGCGACAGAATCTAATAATTCTTTTTGCTTAGCTAAAGCTTCTGCTTCACGTTTTTCACGAGCACCTTCAAAAGTTCTAAAAGCTTCAACAGCGTTAAAATTTTCAGCAGTTTCACCTACACGAATAATTTCAACATCCATACTATCACCTTGTTCAACAGCATCTACAATCTCTTGTCCTTCAACTACATTTCCAAAAACAGTGTGCTTACCATCTAACCATGGTGTAGCTGTATGAGTAATGAAAAATTGAGAGCCATTTGTTCCTGGTCCAGCATTCGCCATAGATAATTTTCCAGGGGCATCGTGTTTTAAATCAGGGTGAATTTCATCATCAAATTTATAACCAGGATTTCCAGTTCCCGTACCTTGAGGGCAACCACCTTGAATCATGAAATCAGCGATAACACGGTGAAATTTTAATCCATTATAATAAGGAGTACCTTGAGGTTTAGCTGAGTTTTCTAAGTTACCTTCTGCTAAAGCAACAAAGTTACCAACAGTTCCAGGTGTTTTTTCATATTCTAAATTCACTAAAATATCACCTTTAGGTGTTGTGAACTTTGCGTAAATTCCGTTATCCATTTTTATTTAATTATCTTATTTATATTGAATAATGTTTTTCCTAAGAAAAAGCAAAATTAGTTTTTTACTGATAAAGTTGAAAGGTTAAAATTTAAACCTATGTTAATATTGTTTGAGTTTACATTTCCAAATGGAGAATAGTAACGTCCACCAGAAATTGAAAGAGAGGCTCTATTAGTTATATCATAATTTAACCCAATTGCTGGACGAATAATAATTCCTTCGTCAGTATCTACACCAGCACCACCTCCAGCACCTGCCATAAACTCCATAAAACCACGAAATTTATTATTTATAAAGTATGGAGAGTATATTCCTGCACCAACTAATCCGTGTGCATAACCACCTGAACGGCCTTCGTAAGCAAAACTAGCTTCTCCAACAATGTATAACCATTTGTTAAGATCATAACTTACTTTTATAGCTATGGATTGTAAATCAATACTTTTTGCTCCAAAAGTATCATCTGTTTTGGCAACATCTAAATATGTTTGATTTTCAATACCAATTCTTATTCCTTGTGTATAATAACTATTATTCTCGACTTTATTTGTTTTAGTACCTCCATTTAAACCAAAATATTTTAAACCAAAACCAACAGTGTAAGCTTCCAAATCACCGTCAATAGCTCTATAATATCCTCCATGTCCACTTAACGCTAGTTTATTAGATAATTTTAAGTCAATACCAGCAGAAGGATAAATCATCAAACCACCTTCTGGAGCTACACGACCTCCAGCTGCACCAATTCCTAGTTTACCAAATATATTAATGTATTTAGATTGGTAAGGATGATATCCTGCTCCAAAAAATAAATCCATAAAACCAGCTCGTAGACCTTTATAGATAGCATCGGTATGAGCAAATAGAAAAGTGTTATCGTTTAAATATTTTTGATACTCAAATCCAATAACATATAATGTTTCTGTTAAAGGGTCACCATTATCTTTTTTAGAATTTCCAATTGGCCTGAAAAAATCAAAGCGAATTTGCTGAGCGTTTTTAACAGTTGGTTTACTCCAAAAGCTATCAGGGTCGATATTGTTAGCTACAAAGTTTTGATGTGCTTTTTTATAATCAGTAAAACGTAAAATACTCGGTATTTCAATAAAGAAAGAAACAGAATTACTTTTTATTTCACCAGAGTAAAAGTTAACATGACTATATTGAATACCGAAAGAGTAATTGTTCTTTTTGTATTGTAATCCTATATTAGGATTGATGAAACCACCATCATTAACTAAATAGCGATATCCGCCACCTCCACCAAAATGGAAGTTAGCATCAAAGTATAGATTATTATATATTTTTTTATTAATTCCTAATTCAGCCCCAAGGGTAAATAATCCTCCTTGATCTCCTGTTACAGCAAAGTGAAATGCAGCCCCACCATATAGCCAATCATTTAAAGGAACTTGGTAGTGCAAACCAGCTAACCCCATAGTTGATTTTAATCCGGGGAATTGATTAGAAGGCATCTCAACAGGAATAAAATTCAAACGAACTTTATTATGTAGTTCAGTACCTTTTAAATTAGATAAATTTTCCTGAGCTTTAGAGAAGACAGAAAAAAGAATTAGAAAAAAAGTTAATATATAATGTTTATTCAAATTCACTTGTGAAATGTAATTTTACAGTTGGATATTTACTTTGTGTCATTTGAATGGTAAAAGCAGAATCAGCTAAAAAGACTAATTTACCTTGTTTATCTTTTGCTAAATAACGTTGCTTTACTCGTTTAAACTCTAAGAATTCTTCATTTTTAGGATCTTCAGGTTGTACCCAACAAGCTTTATGTACTGCAATATTCTCATAGGTACATTTAGCACCATATTCATGCTCTAAACGATATTGAATTACTTCATATTGAAGAGCACCTACAGTACCAACAATTCTACGACCGTTCATTTCTAGAGTAAATAATTGAGCCACACCTTCATCCATTAGTTGATCTAAACCTTTATATAGTTGTTTAGACTTCATAGGATCTGCATTATTTACATAACGGAAGTGTTCTGGTGAAAAACTAGGAATCCCTTTAAAGTTTAATTTTTCTCCTTCTGTTAAAGTATCACCAATTTTAAAGTTTCCAGTATCGTGTAAACCAACAATATCACCAGGGAATGATTCATCTACAATTTCTTTCTTTTCAGCAAAGAATGCATTTGGACTAGAAAATTTAACTTTCTTTCCATTACGAACATGTAAGTAAGGAGCATTTCTCTTAAAGGTACCAGATACAATCTTTACGAAGGCTAAACGATCACGGTGTTTAGGATCCATATTAGCATGGATTTTAAATACAAATCCAGTTAGTTTTTCCTCTTTAGAGTCTACTAAACGTTCTTCTGCTTGTTTTGGTTGAGGGTTAGGAGCAATATCAATAAAGCAATCTAGTAATTCTTTTACTCCAAAATTGTTCAATGCAGAACCAAAGAAAACAGGTTGTAAATCACCTTTGATATATTCTTCTTGGTCAAATTCAGGATATACTTCGTATACTAATTCTAATTCTTCACGAAGTGTTTCTGCTGCAGCTTCTCCAATAATGTTATCTAATTCAGGATTGTTTACATCATCAAATTCAACTCCCTCAGAAATGGTTGTTTTATTTTCTCCAGAAAATAGGTTTATTTTTTTCTCCCAGATATTATAAATTCCTTTAAAATCATATCCCATTCCAATAGGGAAACTCATAGGAGTTACTTTTAAGCCTAACTTTTGCTCAACTTCATCTAATAAATCAAAAGCGTCTTTACCTTCACGGTCTAATTTATTAATAAAAACTAGCATTGGTATTTTACGCATACGGCAAACTTCTACCAATTTCTCTGTTTGAGGCTCCACACCTTTAGCTACATCAATTACAACAATAACACTATCTACAGCAGTTAATGTTCTAAATGTATCTTCAGCAAAATCTTTATGTCCAGGAGTATCTAGGATATTTATTTTTTTGTCCTTATAAATGAAAGCTAATACAGAAGTAGCAACAGAAATTCCACGTTGACGTTCAATTTCCATAAAATCGGAAGTGGCTCCTTTTTTTATCTTATTATTCTTTACAGCACCAGCTTCTTGAATAGCTCCTCCAAATAATAATAATTTTTCAGTTAAAGTAGTCTTACCAGCATCAGGGTGAGATATAATTCCAAACGTACGTCTTTTTTGTATTTCTTCTAAAAAACTCATCTATAAAATTTAAGGCTGCAAAGATACGTTTTAAAGTGGAACTGTTCAAAGGTTTAATTGTTGAACTGACTTCTATTTTGTAAGTTTGCTTCTCGTATATTTTTAGAATGAAAGAACAAGTAATATTAGTAGATGAACAAGACAATCCTATAGGATTGATGGAAAAAATAGAAGCGCATGAAAAGGCGTTATTACATAGAGCGTTTTCTGTTTTTGTTTTTAATTCAAAAGGAGAGTTGATGCTACAGCAAAGAGCTGCAGAAAAATATCATTCTCCATTATTATGGACAAATACTTGTTGTTCTCATCAAAGAGATGGAGAAACATCTTTAGAAGCAGGTAAGCGTAGATTACAAGAAGAAATGGGGTTTGTATGTGAACTAGAAGAAGTCTTTTGGTTTATTTATAAAGCACCTTTTGATAATGGTTTAACAGAGCATGAATTAGACCATGTAATGGTTGGAAAGTTTGAAGGAGAACCTGAAATAAATAAAGAAGAAGTAGAAGCATACAAATGGATGCTTTTAGAGGATGTTTTTTTTAATGATACGGCGACCACC
>NZ_WAAU01000034.1:49153-63524 GCF_008806755.1 Tenacibaculum aiptasiae | reverse complement strand
AAGAAGTAGAAGCATACAAATGGATGCTTTTAGAGGATGTTAAAAATGATATAGAAAAGCAACCAGAGATCTACACTGAATGGTTCAAAATAATATTTAAAGAATCCTACGAAAAAATATCAAAATTTATATAATATGCCAAGGGTAACCGTACATAGAAAAGCTCATTTTAATGCTGCTCACAGATTGTTTAATCCTAAATGGTCAGATGAGAAGAACTATGAAGTTTTTGGAAAATGTAGCAATCCTAATTATCATGGGCATAATTATGAGTTAATTGTTTCTTTAACAGGTGAAGTAGATAAAGAAACAGGGTATGTTTATGATCTTGGAAAGTTAAAAGAATTAATAAAATCAGAAGTAGAAGAAGCTTTTGATCATAAGAACCTAAATGTTGAAGTAGAGGTTTTTAAAGAACTCAATCCAACAGTTGAAAATATATCAATTGTAATTTATAATAAATTACGTGTAAGTATTCCTAAGAATTTAGACTTAGAAATAACGTTATATGAAACCCCTAGAAATTACGTCACTTACAGAGGAGAATAATATATGATAAACCAGTTATTAAGATTTACCCCGATTTTAAAAGAAAAAATCTGGGGAGGAAATAAACTACAAACAATACTTAACAAAGAAACAGATAAGAGTAATATTGGAGAAAGTTGGGAGATTTCCGACGTTGAAGGAGATGTTTCAATAGTAACCAATGGCGATCTAAAAGGGCAAAGTTTAAATGCTCTTATAAAAGAACACAAACAAGGCATTGTAGGAGAAAAGGTTTATCAAATTTTTCAAGATAAATTTCCATTACTTATTAAATTTATTGATGCTAAGAAGAAATTAAGTTTGCAAGTGCATCCTAATGATATTTTAGCACAAAAGAGACACAATTCTCTTGGGAAAACCGAAATGTGGTATATAGTTAATGCTGATAAAAAGGCTAAAATTATTATAGGGTTTTCTGAAGAAACAAATAAAGAATCTTTTCTTCAAACGATTGAATCTGAAAATGAATTAGAGTTACTGAATGTTGATTATGTAAAAAAGGGAGATACTTTTTTAGTGCCAGCAGGAAGAATACATGCAATAGGAAAAGGTGTTTTATTAGCTGAAATTCAAGAAACTTCCGATATTACTTACAGAATTTCTGATTGGAATAGAAGAGATGCTGAAGGAAATAAAAGAGAATTACATTTAGATTTAGCAGTTGATGCAATTGATTATTCAGCAAAATCCAATTATAAAGCTGAGTATATTAAGAAAAAAAATGCACCATCTAATATTGTAGATTGTAAGTATTTTACCACAAACTTTTTACATTTAACAAAAGATTTACCGGTAGATCATTTTGATAAAGATAGTTTTGTAATTTATATGTGTGTAGAAGGTTCAGCTACCTTTGTGTATAACGATAAAAAAGAAACATTAGAAATGGGAGAGACCATTTTAATGCCAGCCTGTTTAAAGAAAATGAACATTGTAACTGATAATGTAAAGCTTTTAGAAGTTTATATAAAGTAAAAACAGACTCAAGGTAAAACCAAGAGTCTGCAAACAAACTAAATCAACTTAACGAGTTAAGAAGCTTTTAAAAGACTGTAACCAAATACAGCTTTACATATAATATTTTGTTGTTTTTCTTCTTTCTTTGATACAGTTATGTTTAAAACAATTTCAGTATCGCTCAATTTTTTGACATTATTTTTTATGATAAGTTTATCATGTAAATAAGCATTTTTAAGAATGTCGAATTCAATGCTTTTAAAATTTAAACGAGAAGTGTTTTTATAAAAACTAAGGGAAGAGTGTAAGCTCGACTCAATTTTATTATATAAAATAGAAGTCTTTAATGTTTTGTTTTTACCAACTTGTTTTTTGCTAACAACAAATTGTGAAGCATTTTTTTGAGGTGCTATATGTGTGTGCATTGTATTATGGGTTTAAGGGTGGAAACTTAGGTTCTCTAAAAAAGTGATTTTGCTTTGAGTTAATTGTTGAATAATACATGCCAATTCGTTTTGTGTTTTTTACTGTGTTCATAATGGTTAAAATTTAAAATGTTACTAAATAAAAAAAGGTGCTTTTTGTAAAAAAGCACCTTTTGTAGTTTTATATGATTTGTCGATTTTTAAAATCGTTTATTATATCTGTTTTGTGAAGTGCTTTTTTTAATATATAAATATTGTTTACGCATACAGTTATTATACGTAATCATGCCGATTGCGTTTAAAATAATCGTATATGTATAAGTAAATAACTTCATAAGAGTACCAAATGTAGTAAAAGTTTTCTGAAAACAAAGAGAATCTAAAAATATTAGTGTTAAAGTTTTATTAGAGCGTGCTTTTTTAATTCTTTTTAAGAAGCATAAAATTGTATCTTTGATGTATATTATAGAAAAGAATTTATGAAGATTATTGCAATGATACCTGCTCGTTATAGTGCGTCTCGTTTTCCAGGTAAATTAATGAAAGATTTAGGAGGTAAACCGGTAATTGTAAGAACCTATGAAGCAGCAGTAGAAGCAAAATTATTTGATGAAGTTTATGTAGTAACTGATTCTGATGTTATTTATAAAACAATAGAAGAAGCGGGAGGAAAAGCAATAATGAGTTTAAAGGAGCATGAATGCGGTTCTGATAGAATTGCAGAAGCTGTAGAAAACTTAGATGTAGATATAGTAGTAAATGTCCAAGGAGATGAACCTTTTATAGATACAATATCATTGTCTAAGTTAATTCAAGCTTTTGAAGAAGATGTTAACGAGGAAATAGATTTAGCATCGTTAAAAGTTGCAATGACCGATATGGAAGCTGTTCAAAACCCTAACAATGTAAAGGTGATTACAGATGTCAATAATTTTGCAATTTATTTTTCAAGAAGTGTTATTCCATATCACAGAGATAAAGAGTTAGAAGTAACTTATTTTAAACATAAAGGAGTTTATGCTTTTAGAAAAAAAGCTTTGATTGATTTTTATCATACACCAATGACTCCAATAGAAGCAGCAGAAAAAATAGAATGCATACGATATTTAGAAGTAGGGAAGAAAATTAAAATGATAGAAACCTCTGTTGAAAGTATTGGAATAGACACCCCAGAAGATTTAGAACAAGCCATAAAGCTAATAGGAAATGAATAATATTAAAGTAATTGCATTTGATGCAGACGATACCCTTTGGGTAAATGAAACTTATTTTCGTGAAGCGGAAAATGAATTTGCAAAAATTCTATCGGACTTTGAGACTGAAAATAAAATTCACCAAGAATTATTTAAGAAAGAAATAGATAATTTAAGAATTTACGGTTATGGAGTAAAAGGCTTTATGTTATCTATGGTTGAATGTGCTTTGGAATTGTCAAATCATAAAATAAGTCAGCAAAAAATAACTCAAATACTTGATATAGGTAAAGATATGTTAGAAAAACCTATTGAGTTATTAGATGGAGTAGAGGAAGTTTTACAACAATTACATGGAAACTATAAATTGATTGTAGCTACTAAAGGTGATTTATTAGATCAAGAAAGAAAACTAGAAAAATCTGGAATTTTAAAATATTTTCATCATACTGAAGTAATGAGTGAAAAGAAAAAGCTAGACTATCAAAAGTTGACAAAAAGATTAGATATTAATCCGTCAGAGTTTTTGATGATAGGAAATTCTTTGAAGTCAGATATTTTACCGTTGATTGAAATAGGAGCTTCTGCAATTCATATTCCATTCCATACTACTTGGGCACATGAAGAAGTATCTGAAGAGCAAAAATCAGATAAGTATAAAACAGTAGCTAAAATTTCTGATGTTTTAACGTATTTATAGAATGAAGTATTTAGATATAGAGAACTGGAAACGAAAACAACACTTTGAACATTTTAGAACTTTAGCTGATCCAACTTTTGGACTTGTAGCAGATGTAGAAGTTTCTAAAGCTTATCAATTAGCTAAAGAAAAAGGACAGTCTTTTTTTGTAAAGTATTTACATGCTTGCTTAGTTGCTTTAAATGCAGTTGAAAGTTTTAAATATAGAATAGAAGAAGACGGTAGAGTAGCTATTTATGATGTTATAAATGCCTCGGCAACTATTGCAAGACCAGATAATACCTTTGGTTTTTCTTATATAGAGTTTTCAGAGAATATTAAGGAGTTTACTCGTAATTTTTTAGAAGAGAAAGAAAGAATTATAAATTCAAATAATTTATTTCCGCCAAAATACTCACCAGGATGTATTCATTGTTCGGCATTGCCTTGGGTAAGTTTTTCGAGTCATAAAGAACCTTTTTCAGGAAATAAAAATGATAGTGTTCCGCAGTTAGCTTTTGGAAAAATTAAAAAAGAACATGGTAAAATGTTAATGCCAATTGCAGTAAATGTAAATCATGCATTGATTGATGGATATGATGTAGGACAGTTTTTTGAAAAATTTCAGGCTGAATTAGATAAAATCAACTAATTTTGCAGCAAAATAATAATTATGGCAAGCATAAAAAATTTAAAAAAGGATATAGATTATACATTAGGAGATATTCTTGATATCACTAATTTAGCAGCTCAGTTAAATTCAAATGTAGATTTAGAAAAGTCTGAAGCTATTAGAAATGAAATTTTTGAGGTGTATGATGATTTAATAGCTAAAGTTAATGCTAAAAATGTAGAGAACAAAAAAGCTCATTTTAAAGGTATTAGTGCTGAGTTAGAAACTAAGGCAAACGCTTTATTAGACAAAGTAAATAGCTTATAATTTTATAGTTAATTAAAGTATTTGAAAAGCGAGATTTTAATAAGTCTCGCTTTTTTTTGTAAATTTTAACATACAAGAAGGAATAAAATATTGTAAATTACGTTCTGTTATAAACAACTATTTTATCCCCTTATTATGGCAAGAGCAATGTACGAATACACGAAAACAGTATTAAAGAAAGTAAGTTTTAATACTGATTTATTTTGTAGAGAACTTGAAAAAGCACTTAATAGACTGTTACCTTACGAGATTGAAGAATTGACTATTTGGTTAAAACAGTATACAGCAAATAAACCTGATTTATATGTTTGTTTAGCTTTAGTAAAAAAATAAAATGTTGAATTTATTAAATAAAAAACCGAGCGTAAGCTCGGTTTTTCTTTTGATTTACTTTGTTAGAAGTAAAGTAGTTTTAGAATTATTTTGTTAATCGATGTGAAAACAAAGACGACTAATCTTTCATCAATTTTTTAATCTATTTTACTACTAACCTTATGACACTTCTATAACTGAAAAGTCACAAAAATTATAATTTATTTAGGTATAGGCTTTTTATAATACCATCTGACAATCCAATTTTAGGAACATAAATTTTTCGCGCTCCACTCCATTTCATTGCTGAAAGGTATATTTTAGTTGCAGGAACAATAACGTCGGCCCTATCTGGGTTTAAACTTAATTCAGATATTCTTTCTTTATAGCTCATCTTTTTCAAGAATTGGTATTGAGCATTTAAGTAAATATATGAAATAGGTTTTCCAGCATCTCTACCAGACATTTTAAACAATTTATTAATATTTCCTCCTGAACCTATTAAGGCAATACGTTTATAGTTTTGAGTATTTTCCTCAATCCATTGCTGTACTTTCTTAAAAAGAAGTTTGTTTTCAGATTTTTTATTGTTAATCAATCGAACAGTACCAATTTTAAATGATTTTGAATTGATAATCTTTCCTTTAGAAAATAAAGTAAACTCGGTACTACCACCTCCAACATCTACATATAAATAGGTCGCGTCAGATTCTATTAATTCATTTAAATCAGTAGAGAATATAATTGCGGCTTCTTTTTTTCCGTCAATAATATCAATTTCTACATCTGTTTTTTCTAAAATGGTTTTGGCTACTTCATCTCCGTTTTCTGCTTCTCTCATTGCTGAGGTTGCACAAGCCTTGTATCTTTCAACTCCATGTACTTTCATAATTAATTTGAAAGCTTCCATGGCATCAATCATCCTACTAGTATTTTCTTCTGAAATAGCTCCAGAAACAAAAGAATCTGCACCCAAACGGATAGGAACACGAACTAAAGAAGATTTTTTAAATAAGGGTTCTTTATTTTTTTGTTCTATAACATTGGCAACTAAGAGTCTTACTGCATTAGATCCTATATCTATAGCGCCATATTTTTTTATTTTCAAAATATATAATTTTATCTATGATTCTTTGGAAACTCAACTAAGGTAGTAACACCTTTCTTAATGTTTTTCCAATGTTTTTCATTAAATTGAATACCAATAACTCCACAGGTTGCTACATGCGCTATTGGTTTGTCACCAAATTTATTAACAAAACTGTTAATACCATGGTCGTGACTGAATATTATAGCACTATTAAAACTATCGTCTAGTGCTTTAACGGTTTTTACTAAATAGCCATCACTAAAACTATACAATTGTCGTTTAATTTGCAAGTTTGAAAGTGGGTAGCCAAAGTTTTCACAAAAGATTACTGCGGTATGAAGAGCCCTGTTTGCACTACTTGAAACAAAAACATCTGGTTTATTTATCTCTTCAGAAAGATATTTAGATAATAGATGTGCATCATTAATACCACGCTCTTTTAGAGGCCTGTCAATGTCTGCTACACTGTCATATTTCCAAGAAGACTTGGCGTGACGAACGATATAAAGTGTTTTCATTTAATTTAATAAAAGCTTTGTAAATATAAAACTATGGGGCTAAACGTTCAAGTTTCCAAGAAAAATCTTTTTGCAAGGTATATCGAATGCGATCGTGCATTCTATTGGGGCGTCCTTGCCAAAATTCTATAGAAACAGGTTTTACCATAAATCCTCCCCAATGTGGAGGACGTGTAATTTCTTTACCTTTAAACCTTTCTTCGGTTTCTTTTAATTTATTATCTAGTTCTTCACGAGAAGCTACTACTTCACTTTGATTTGAAGCCCAAGCTCCTAATTTACTACCATCTGGTCTTGATTCAAAATAACCGTCCGATAAGTTCTCTGCTAGTTTTTCTGCTTTTCCTTTTATAATTATTTGCTGCTCTAAACCTGCCCAGAAAAACGATAAGCATACATTATTGTTTTTTACTATTGCCTTTCCTTTCTCTGAATTGTAATTGGTATAGAATACAAAGCCTTCCCAAGTATATTTTTTTAATAATACAACTCTGTTTTTAGGAAAACCGTCCAATCCTAATGATGAAATGGTCATAGCATTGGCTTCATCTACCATTTCTGATTCATCTGCTACAAAAAACCAATCTCTAAATAGTTCAATTGGGTTTTCTGGACAATGTTCTTTTAACAATTCCTTTTTTTCGTATGATTTTCTATAATCGCTTAAATCGTGTGACATTATAAATTTTTATACTGTGTAAAAGTACGATTTTATATAGTGTTAGTGGCTTTTTCGTTTGTGAAATTTAGCAAGATTTGGAAAATAGAAAGCAAGAAATGTCAAGTTTGAAACATAAAGTGTGAGTTAGTTTTGTGCAAGAAAAACAGTTCGTCAATATAATTATACAGTTGGGTATTGTTTTTTACTTTAAAAATTAAAAAGAGCGCAGTTTTGTCCTATCAAATAACAAAACAATGAAACAACTATTATTTATTTTAGCTTTATTTATTCAGTGCAGCATATTTGCTCAAACTACTATTTCTGGAAATGTAGTAGATGAAAAAGGTGTTCCAATTGAAGGAGCAAATGTATATTTAGATGGTACGTATGATGGTACTTCTACTGATACTGAAGGAAACTTTTCTTTTAAAACTTCTGAAAAGGGTACTCAAGTTTTAACCATTTCTTTTATTTCTTTTGAAACCTTTATCAAAACTGCTGATGTAACACAACTAAAAAATGTAAAAGTCAAATTAAGAGAAGACGTTAATACTTTAGATGCTGTTAACATCAATGCAGGAACTTTTGAAGCAGGAGATAATGCTAAAGTTACTGCCTTAAAACCTTTGGATATTGTAACCACAGCTAGTGCTTTGGGTGATTTCGTAGGTGCTTTACAAACGCTTCCTGGTACTTCTGCTAATGAAGAAGATGGGCGTTTATTTGTTCGTGGTGGTGATGCTAATGAGGCTCAAATTTTTGTTGATGGTATTCGTGTGTTTACTCCATATGCTCCTTCAGCAAGAAACATTCCTACTCGTGGTCGTTTTTCTCCTTTCTTATTTAAAGGAATTAATTTTTCTACTGGTGGTTACTCTGCTGAATATGGTCAAGCTTTATCGAGTGTACTATTATTAAATACAAATGATGAGGCTTTAGAAGAAAAAACTGATTTGTCTTTTATGACTGTTGGTTTAGGCGTTGGGAATACTCAAATTTTCGGAAAGAACTCTTTAAGTGTTAATGCTTCTTATATTAATCTAGCTCCATATCAAAACTTATTTCCTGACAGAAATAAATGGAACAGACCTGTTCAAGCTTTAAGTGGAGAAGCTGTGTATCGATTTAAGTTTGAAGATGAGTCGATATTAAAATTATATGGTGCTTTTAGTTATACTGATTTTGATATGATTCAGGATGATATTAACTATGTTGATGGTTTTCGTTTTGGCTTAAGAAATAGAAATCTATACTTTAATTCTTCGTATAAAAACAGTTTTGGGAATGGATGGAAAATTAGAACTGGTTTCAGTTTTACTAATGATCATTCTGATATCAATGTTTTAGATGATAAAGTTATTGATGAAGAAAACTCTGCTCATATGAAAGTTGCTTTGCAAAAACGTTTTTCTAACAGATTTAAATTAAACTTTGGTGCTGAGTATTTTATTACAGACTTTGCTGAAGATTTCAGAGGAGCTACTAGCGGAAACTTTAACTATGGATTTGATAATAATATTGTTGCCACTTATGCTGAAGCTGATATCTTCTTTTCTAAAAAGTTAGGTTCTAAGATTGGGGTTCGTGGTGAGTATTCTGAATTGTTAAATGAGTTTACGGTTTCTCCAAGAGTATCGTTAGCCTATAAGTCTGGTGAAAGTTCTCAATTCTCTTTAGCATATGGTCGTTTCTATCAGAATCCTAAAAATGATTATTTAAAGTTTAATACCAATTTTAAAGCTGAAAATACTTCTCATTTTATTGCGAACTTTCAGTATGTGAAAAATAAACAGATTTTTAGAATTGATGGTTATTACAAAAAGTATAATGATTTAGTGAAGTACGATACGAATTTTGCATTACCAACATCTAATTATTCTAACTTGGGTGAAGGTTATGCTAAGGGGATTGATGTGTTTTGGAGAGATAATAAAAATATTAAGAATACCGACTATTGGATTTCGTACTCTTTTTTAGATACTGAAAGAGATTATAAGAATTATCCTACCAAGGCAACTCCTAATTTTGCTTCTTCACATAATGTTTCTGTAGTTGCTAAACATTGGATTGCCGATTGGAAAAGTCAAGTTGGATTTAGTTACAACTTTGCTTCTGGTAGAACTTATACGAACCCTAATGAACCTGGTTTCTTAAATAATAAAACAAAGAACTATAATTCGGTAAGTGTAAACTGGGCATATTTATTGAGTCAACAAAAAATTCTGTATTTTTCTGTAAACAATGTTTTAGGTACTCAAAATGTTTTTGGATATAATTATAAAAATACGCCTAATGTTAACGGAACTTTTGATAGACAAGCTATTACTCCAAATGCTGATACCTTTTTCTTTGTTGGATTTTTCTGGACAATAAGTGATAATAAAAAAGATAATCAATTAAATAATTTATAAGTTTTACAGTTCAGTAATATAATTTAACAACTCAGAATAATTTATTGTTTCATACTAAAGAAGTTATTGATATTTGAACACACAATTAAAAACCAATACTATGCAAAGAATCATTTTATTAACCGTGCTAATTTTTGGAGGAATGTTAAGTACTCTAGCACAAGATAATCACACGATAACTATTGATTTCACAGGAATGAAATCTGATAAAGGAAGTTTGTTTGTAGCCTTATACAATTCTAAAGATTCTTTTTTAAAGAATGGTTATAAAGGGGAAATTGTTAAGATTAACGAAAAGAAAGCCACTGTACAATTCAAAGATGTTCCTTCTGGTACTTACGCTGTTTCTTGTTTTCACGATGAAAATGATAACAAAAAAATGGATACTAATTTTATTGGTATTCCTAAAGAACCTATAGGGATTTCTAACGATGCCAAAGGGTTTATGGGGCCTCCAAAATACAAGGATGCTAAGTTTGAAGTAAACAAAGACATAACACTATCAATTAACGTAAAATAATAAAACATGAAAAAAGTAATTACAATAATCATATTGGTTTTCGCTACTAATATGTTCGCACAAAGTCAATATGAAAAAGGAATGACCAAAGCTTTTGATCTTTGGGAAAATAAAAAGACTGCTGAAGCTTCTCAATTATTTGAAAGAATTGCAAAAGCTGAAAAAAATAATTGGTTGCCTCCATACTATGCAGCTACCATTGAAATTTTAGGAAGTTTTCAAATTAAAGAAGAAGCTAAGTTAATTGCTAAGCTTACAAAAGCTCAAGAGTTTTTAGACATGGCAAAAGCTGTTTCTCCTAACAATCCTGAGATTTTAATTACTCAAGCATTTTTAAATGTCGGCTACATGGCTTTTGATGGAAAAAAATATGGAATGACTAAGTCTATGGCAAATGCTAGTTTATATGCTAAGGCTTTTGAGTTAGCTCCTAATAATCCAAGAGTTGTTTTAAGTAAGGCGGAATCTGATATGGGAGCGGCTCGTTTCTTTGGACAATCGACTGAACCATTTTGTAAAGATGTTAAAAGAGCTATTGAACTTGCTAAGAAAGAAAAAATTAGTCAGAAATTTTACCCAAGGTTTATGATGAAAAGGGCCGAGGGTGTGTTGAAACAATGTGAGAAAAAATAACATAAAGTTCATAATCAAATAGCTATTTTTACAGTCCACAACACAAACTAAAATTAATGGCTTTAAAAGCAGTATTATTTGATATGGACGGTGTTATTGTAGACACTGAGCCTTTACACAAACAAGCATATTTTTTAATGTTCGAAAAAGTAGGGATTGATGTTTCTCAAGATTTATACAATTCTTATACCGGACAATCTACCATTGAAATATGTAAGGATTTAGTCAATAAATTTAACTTATCGTTAGCAGCTACCGAATTGGTGGCTTATAAAAGAGCCTTTTTTAAAGAGCTCTTTTTTTCTGATGATAATGATTTACAATTATTAGATGGCGTTTTCGATTTAATTAAAGATTATTATGATAACAATGTTACCTTAGTTTTAGCTTCTTCAGCTTCTATGGTTACAATCAATAATGTTTTTGATAAATTTGGATTGAACCCTTACTTTAAAGGTAAAATTAGTGGTGCCGATTTAAAGGCTTCTAAGCCTCATCCTGAAATTTTTATAAAAGCTGCTGAAATTGCTGGTTTTGCTAAGGAAGAATGTATAGTTATTGAAGACTCTACCAATGGTATTAGAGCTGCTTATGATGGAGGAATTTTCTGTGTTGCTTATAAAAGCACTCATTCTAAAGGACAAGATTATAGCTTAGCTCAGAAAATTGTTACTAGTTTTTCTGAAATCAAATATGATTTGAGTAAGGAGCTTGTTTAGTTTGCTTCTTGTATAATGTATTCTATCATTTTATGAAATGATGTTGGATCGCTAATCCATTGTGAATAGTCTTTATAGTTTAATTCTTTTAGACTTTTCTCTGGATGTAACTTATGATATATTGTCAAAGCTGCTAGGAAACTTCCAGCTTTTGACGGATGAAAATTGTCAAGGCTATATAGTTTTGACAATTTTTTATTTGTATTGTAGGCTTTCCATACTTTTCCTACAGGAAATAACAAGGCATTGTTTTTCTTTGCTGCTGCTTCATGGTTTTGGATTACTTTATCAAATGTATAGTAATATTGTACCGATGGCCATACCATAAAATATCCTAACTGTACTTGGTGTTTACTTGCTAAGGTTTTCATTTTTGCTCCATCTTCTTCTAACATTCTTTTACCCGCTGTTTGTGATGATGGTCCTTGTTGTATTAGTATATAATCGTATTGTTTCTTGTTAAGTTGTTTTTGCACGTTTCCATCATGTAAGTGATCTATAATTGCATAGTTTGGTAAACATATACTTGTGGTACTTATGGTTGTTCCATTTTGTTTACCTATGTATTCTAATATTTGCGGCATATTATTAGAATAAGTTAAACTATTACCAACAAACATTATTCTTTGTGCGTTTACTGATACTTGTATTAGTATAATGATGAGTACGATTATTCTTTTCAAGACTAACTTTTTTCTAAATTGGACTTGTAACAAAGATAACTGAAAAGAGGAGAATGTGTTTTTCTCCTCTTTTCTGCTTTCTTTTAATCGAGTTTCTTATTTCCAAGTTACTATGTTTTCTAATGTTCTTCTAGACTTTTCTCTTGGTTCATTTTTTCTATATCCAAATGCTACCATGTATGAAAGACCGTACTTTTCTGTGTCTATTCCAAACTTTTCTTTTAATACTTTTTCAGTCTTTTCTTGATGGAATCCTTCTATTGGACAGCTGTCTATTCCTATTAATGCCGATGAGGTCATCATGTTTGCTAATGGAATATAGGTTTGTTTTGATGCCCAATCGAACAAATGTCTGTCTGTATCTAAGTTAAAGTCTCTTTCTTGGAACTCTCTGTAAAACTTAGTGTAGGTTTCCATTACATCTTCTGGAAACTGTTTTACGTCTTTCATCATATGTGTTATGTACTCGCTATTCCATTTGGTCATTGGCGATTTCATGGTTAATCCTAATACATAATGACTTGCTGTATCTAATTTTAAAGGCGCTCCCCATGCTACTGGTTTTAGTAATTCTCTTAATTCTTTGTCTTGTACTACTACAAAATGCCATGGTTCAAAACCGAAAGAGCTTGGTGATAATTGTGCTGTTTTTAAGATGAAATTAAAATCTTCGTCTGTTATTTTTTTTGTGCTATCGAATTCTTTACAAGCATGTCTGTTGTTAAATGCATTGATAATGTTTTCTTTAGTGATATTCATTTGTGTATTTTTTTATACTATAATTATTATAGTAGCAAAATTAAGTATAGTTGTTTATCTTTGCAATAACGGTCAAAAAGGATAGTTTAAATTTTTTGTTTATGCATACGTTTAATGGTACTAAATACCCATGCTGTACTAGCTTAACTATGGGATTGATAGGAGGGAAGTGGAAAACGGTAATTTTATATTACTTAAAAGATAAAACTCTACGTTATAATGAGCTTCGTAAAGAAATGCCTACGGTTACGGAGCGTACTTTGAGTTTGCAATTAAAGAAATTGGAAGAGGATGGTATTATTAAAAGGAAAGTATATGTTTCTAAGCCTCCTTTAAAAGTTGAGTATTCTTTGACTGATTTTGGTAAAACCTTGATTCCTGTAATTGAAGCTATTGCAGATTGGGGTGACTATGTGGTGAATTCTTACCAAAAGTAAATTATTTTCTTAAAAGATAATAAAATAAAAAAACGAACCGAAGTTCGTTTGTGTGATTCATTATAATATTTCACAATAACCTAACCAACAGTTAAATCCTTCATTAGCAAATATTGGATGGTTAGCCCATCTTTTTTTACAATCTAATGCAGTGTTACAAGTTCCCCATCTTCCTCCATGAACTTGTTTTTGTTCTTTTTTACTTAATTCTGTTCCTAAGTTAGAAATGTTTTTTAACATGATATAGTTTTTTAAGTTTCTCAAAACTAGTGCTTTTGGTTTTTGAATCATGATAAAAAACCTTACTTATAGTAAGGTAAATCCTTACTTTTTAAAGTTTTATATGTTTTGGAGAATTATATTATTGATGTGTGGGAGAAGTCTGTTATCAAATATATAAGTTGTTAAAATCTGCAAGCTATCATTTGCATGGATGTTTTATCGGAATATTCTTCTTTCCAATAATGTGGATCATTTACATCCCTATACTTTAAACCTTGTATGGTATACTTTTTTATAAATGGTTTTTTCATAATGATTAAAACTGAATTCTGTTTTGGCCAGCCTTTGCTAATTTCTGCAACTTTATTACCAGTTTTAATTTCTGCTTTTAATAGTGTTTCTATGGAAGGACTTATTTCATATTCTAAAATGGTTTCCATAGAAGGATTTTGATTTGTTTCAAAGTCTTTACTTTTCATTTAGTCTTAGCTTATTTTTTTCTTTAAAGTTACAACTTAAATAAATGTTGTTTATAAAAAGTATTTATTTAATGAAAATATTGTTCTTTTTAAAAGTGAGAGTTTTCTAAATGAGACTGCTAGTTTTATAAATTAGGGTGATAGAATATACAATGGGATTGGCAGTTTCATACTTTAGGACGCT
>NZ_WAAU01000034.1:0-49109 GCF_008806755.1 Tenacibaculum aiptasiae | reverse complement strand
TAAATTAGGGTATTAGAATATACAATGGGATTGGTAGTTTTCTACTTTAGGACGCTAGTTTTATAAAATAGGGTTGTAGAATATACAATAGGATTGGCAGTTTTATAAATTAGGGTATTAGAATATACAATGGGATTGGTAGTTTTCTACTTTAGGACGCTAGTTTTATAAAATAGGGTTGTAGAATATACAATAGGATTGGCAGTTTTATAAATTAGGGTATTAGAATATACAATGGGATTGGTAGTTTTATACTTTAGGACGCTAGTTTTATAAATTAGGGCGTTAGAATATAGAATGGGATTGGTAATTTTATACTTTAGGATGCTAGTTTTATAAATAAGGTTGCAAGAATTACGGATTATTCAATTGTAAATATTTTTATTAATAGTAACTTCTAATTCCTATGTACTCTATTAAGTTAAAAAGTAAATTATTGAAAATAATTCCTAGAAATAAAGTTAATGAAATACTTACTAAAAGTATTTTTGATAAAAAAACTAGGTTTCGGTTTTTATTTTTTTGAAATAAAAGATGTATTCCGAAAGGTAAGAATATCATAAAGATTGGTATCCTAAAAGCAGGACTTAGTGCCCAAGCTTGCCCTTCTATATAATATATTAATATAATTAATCCGAAAAGTATTAAAGAAACAAAGAGTCCAAGAATTAATTCTTTTACAGTTATTTCTTTTAATCTAATAAGTTTTATTGATTTGATTAAAGAAAGTAATCCTATTACAATTGCTCCAAGCAGAAAAGGAAGTAGTATTATACCCATTAGTTTTTTTTTAAATCTTCTTAATTATATTCTCTTTTCAATAGTACTATTTTTTTATCTAATGTTAGTTATTCTAGTTATTAAAAGGTAATCTTAATTCTTTTATATTTACAATCCAAATCTTAGATAATTAATTGCAATAAATGAAAAAAATAGTACTTCTAACATTTTTAGTTTTATTATCGTCTTGTGATAATTTGAATAAGCAAAAAAAACAGTCTGACTTCAATATTAAAAAACAGTCAAAAATTGAAATGAAACAAGAAAAAGACACTATTTATAATTATTGGGATTTAGTTCTTGATACCATTTCTGATAAAAAAGAGTTTGTAATTTCTAATAAAAAATATCAACTTGAAATAAAAACATATAGTTTAAATGATAGTTCTATTGTTAGGAATTTATCTCAAGATGGAGAGTCAGTATATTTAGATCATTCTCATAAAATGGTTTCTGATTTTAAACTTTTAACTGATTCAATTTTTAGTACTAAAAAGATTGATAGAACAAGCTTTGAAAAAATATTAGATTCTGATTTTTACACTGAATGTAATCTCTTTTTAACTGAGATTGATAGTATAAAAGGAAATGTGATTTATTTAAGTTCTAATTTAGCTGTTCCTGATACGGGTAACCAATGGAGAGCTTGGTATTCTATAAAAATAGAAGAAGATGGACTTGGTGAGTTGATTCTTAAAGAAGCTGATTACGTTGGGTTATAAAAGATTGTTATAAATAGTAAGAGGAAACTAAAATTTCTCAAAAAGGAATTGAGAAAGTATGGAACTATGCTGGAGGAAAGCCTAATTTTCGTTTCGGTTTTGTTATTAATTCTATTGAACAGAAAGACTTATTTAAATTTAAAGACAAGTTTGAAAAAATTGGTGAGTTAAATATCATTGAAGGACTTAAAGAGATTGGTTCTTTAAGTTACAATAACACATATGAGCAATATGAGAAAGAATTTAAGGAAGTACTAACCTTAGATAGAAATCAATAATTTTATTCTTATTATATTTATATATCGACATTAGAAGAATAGATGAGTTTTTATAAAAAAGAGATATTACGAATTAAAGCTGATTGTTATGCGAATCAATGGCAAATTGATACTGTTATTGGTTTGAGGAATTATATAAATAACAACTTTAAAGAAAATTTAAATCTAGATCTCTTTTCTCGTATTCGATTTGTTTCTAAATATCACCTTTTACGTTTGTTTAAAAGATATTATGGACAAACTCCTAATCAATATTTGATTGATAGGAGAATTGAAATGTCTAAAGAATACATAAACAATGGTTTGTCGGTGTCTGATACTTGTTTTGAAGTTGGGTTTGAAAGTCTAAGTTCTTTTAGTAATCTATTTAAAAGAAAAACTGGATTTTCTCCTAGTGCCTATCGAAAGCGCAATTTTCGATAAATTTCTTTGGCCTATAATTCGAAACTTTGCAGTATCAAATTATTTTAAAATTATAGAGGATGAAAATTAGAATTGTAAGTGTGCCTGTTCATGACCAAGAGAAAGCTCTTGTGTTTTATACTGAAAAACTAAATTTTGTTAAGAAAATTGATGTTCCTGTTGGTGGTGGTAATCGATGGTTAACATTAGTTTCTGGTGAGGAGCAAGATGGTCCTGAGTTGTTATTGGAGCCTGCTCCTAAAGATTTTGAACCTGCTAAAGTTTATCAGAAAGCTCTTTTTGATGCAGGTATTCCTTATACTCAGTTTAATGTTGAGGATGTTGAAAAAGAATACAATAGATTGGTTGATCTTGGAGTGGTTTTTAGTGTAGAGCCTACTGAAATGGGAACTGCTAAATTGGCTGTTTTTAACGATACCTGTGGTAATCATATACAGATTGTTGAAATCTTATAAGTTGTATTATTAGGTATGAGAAAACTTATTGTATTTGTAATTCTTGGAGTTATTACTGTTAGTTGTAATAACTTTAAGGCAGAAGGAAACTTAAACAAAGAATTAAATCATTTAAAACAAGAAAGGGATAGTATGTTAGCTTTATTAAATCAAAACAAATCGAATGCTGAAAATGGAATTGCAAGTTTTTTGACTTTTCAAGATGGTAATGCAGAAGAAGCAATGAATTTTTATGTGGACTTGTTTGAAAACTCAAAAATTGTTGATATTCAACATAATCAAAAAAATGAACCTGGTGCTGGTAAGGTAAAAATAGGTCGATTTATATTGAACGGAAGCCTTTTTATGTGTAGCGATAGTTATATTAAACACGATTGGACTTTTACTCCTGGTGTTTCTTTATTTGTAGATCTTAAGTCAGAAGAAAGTATTGCTAGTACTTTTGAAAAACTCTCTGAAGGTGGTAAGGTTATGATGCCTTTAGATAACTATGGATTTAGTAAAAAGTTTGCTTTTGTTGAAGATCGCTTTGGTGTTTCTTGGCAATTGAACCTAGCTGAATAAATTTATTTTATTTTTATAAAAGTATTGACATCCTATATCTACCGAAAATAAAAGGTAGGGTATAGGGTGTTTTTGGTTTATAAAAGAATAATTATATGCTTATTTTTACGGTCAACGTTTTACGTTGTTATGTGTAAATAATTTATATAAAGATAAAATTGAATGAAAAAGAATATTGCATTAATCTTGATTTTGGCTATGATTTCCAGTTGTAAATCTCAAGAAGATTTAAAGAATTTTTATTATCCATTTTCTAGTCAACATGAAACTAAGGTATATAAATATGTTGATAAAAATGATTCTACAAAAATTGAGTATTGGAAAGTAACGTCCATTCCTGAAACTAAGGAATTAAAAACAGTTTCTTATGATTCTAATTTCAATATCTATAATAAATTTAATGAAATTATAACTGAAAAAGGAGCAGAGTTGACTTCTTATACCGATTTTGAAATAGATAGAGATGGAAATAGAAAAGAAATTAAAGCAAAAATAATTGATAAAGATGTTTATAAATGGAATGGAGAGAAAGTGTATACTTATTCAGTTAAGTATGTAAATAAGTATGGTCGTTTTGAATTTGAAAAGAAAAGAGCAGAAATAGGAATTGAGATTATTACTGTAAAAGGAAAAGAATATAAAGCTGTTAAATTTAGAGATGATTATATAATTAAAGCACTTGATCATAAGGTTGAGCAAATATTTTATCAATATGCATACTATGTGAAAAATATTGGAATGATAAAGTATAAAAGAAAAATACCTATTCAACACAAAGTAATTGAATTAGAATTGGTAGAGATTATGACTGAAAAGGAGTTTGAAAAGATTAAGGTAAATGATAATTAAAAAAGAAATAATAGACCATGAGTTTTATCTTTGGTTTAATGGTAAGTTAGTTTTTAAGAAATGGTTGGATCAAGGTTCTTCAAAAGTGTTTGATTATCATGCATGGGGAAAATATACAGAGTATAGTATAACTGATTTTGATTTAGAAGAAACTCCTCCTTTGTATCATGTTGAATGTAAATTGACTTTGTATACGGAAGAAGAGGGAGGGAGAGTAAGTGCAATTAGAAATGGGTATAGACCTAATAATGTTTTTGAATATGAAAGTGATGGAAACTTTAAATATGCTTTTGTAGGAGATTTTCAATTTGGTGAAAATAATTTAATAGAACCAGGTAAAACTCAAAATGTTCTAGCAAGGTTTTTAACAAGTCAACCAATTGAACAATATTTACACATTGGTCAGAAATGGTGGTTGCATGAGGATATAAATAAAATAGGGGAAGCTGAGGTTATTAAAGTTGAACTTCCTAAAGAAAAATAAAAGGCTTAAGAAAACTCTTAAACCTTAACTGTTTTAAAATTCATAATTAACGCCTGTTGTTTCTACACTATATTCCCATAGTTTTTTTACTAAGACTTCATCAAATACTATTTCTTTTAGTTTTGTTGGCTTTGGATTTCCTCTAATAAACCATCTAGGACCAAAATAAGTTTGTCCTTTGGTGTTTTCATCTGTAGCACCCATTAAGGCAGGTAAAGCTCCCATTTTAACCGACTGTGCCATGGTTTTATAAAAGAGTCCTTTTGCTCTTCCTTTTTGCCCTTTGGTTGCAGAAAGCCCTGGATGTGCACCTACCGAAATTGCTGAATAATTATGCGTTTTGAATAACTTATCGAGACTTACCATAAAAAGTAAATTGGCTAATTTACTTGCTCCATAACATTTGGTTCTTTCATATGCTCGCTTTTCATAGTTGATGTCGTCAAAATCGAGATTAGCAAAAAGATATGCTCCACTAGACATGGTTACAACTCGTGCATTTGGTGTTTTTTTAATTTGTGGTAATAACAATCCTACCAAAGCAAAATGTCCTAAGTGATTTGTTGCCATATGCATTTCAACACCATCTTTAGTAAGTTGATGTTTTTCTAGACTTACGACTCCTGCATTATTAATCAGTATGTCTAAACGATTGTATTTTTTAGTAAATTCTTTAGTGAACTCCTTTACGGAATTAATATCGGTTAAATCCAAACGAATTACATCTGCATCAATTTTTTTGGTTAGTGTTTTTTCTATTTGGTTTATTGCTGTAAATCCTTTGTCAATAGTTCTACAAGCTATTATGATTATTGCATTTTTTCGTGCTAACTCTAAGCTTATTTGATATCCTAATCCTGTATTACCTCCAGTTATGATTGCTATTTTATTACTAAGGTTTGGTATGTTGTTTTCGTCCCACTTTGCCATAATTTCTTTTTTACGTTCCGTAAATTCAATGCAAAATTGTGACTAATAAGTTTTTCAAATCTGAAATTAATTTCAGAAATCAAAGTTTGTGTTTTAGTTTGCTAAGCCATTGTGGTGTAATTCCGAGGAAATTTGCAATGTATTTTGAGGGTACTTGTTGTACAACTTGTGGCAAGTTTTGGTGTAGGTATTTTAGCATTTCTTCACTAGTCAAACTAATTAACATGGCTCTTAATTCGTTTTTATCTAATAAACTCATGATTCCATAGTTTTGAAAAACTTCTGCTAATTCTGAGCTTGCTCTAAATTCCGTAATTGTTTCTTTTGTAAGCTCTATCAATTCGGTATTGGTAAAAGTAGCAAGTCGGTATTTAGAAGGAGTGTTATAAGTAAATGATTGGGCTACTGTTGCTATAGGATGATAGTTAGGAATGAAAAAATTGATAGCTCTTTCTTCTCCTGTTGTTGGATGTACATGATACAATACAGCACCTCCTTTTTTTACTAAAAATAACTTTTGTGCTATTTCATTAAATTCTATTAATGTTTTATGGCTTTGTAATTTAATTGGTGTCCCAATTTTTTCAAGCTCTAGAAACAGTGTATTGATTGTATTATTGTCCATGCTTTTGAAAGATAGTGGAATTAAAATAAAAAATCAATATAATCTTACTTCCCTAAATTTTTAACTTGTATAATTTGTGCTGCAATACTTACTGCAATTTCTTCAGGTGTTTCACTTTTTATTGAAATACCAATAGGAGCGTGGACAGTATTTAGTTCTTCTTGTGTAAATCCTTCTTGTAATAACACATCCCACATTGTTTTTAGTTTGGCTTTACTTCCTAAAACTCCCATAAACTTATAGTTGTTTTTTAAAAGTTTACTCAATACTAATTTATCATCTGTATATTTATTCGTCATAATGGCTACGTAGCTAGTATTACCTTTAATAATATAATCACTAACATTGTTGTAGTCTATTATTTGTTTTTGGTGTGCAAATTTGTTGTTTTCTAAAGTGTTGAGGTTTTCTCTGTTGTCAAAAATAACAACATGGAAGCCTAGTTTTATAAATAGTTCTGAAACGGCTACTCCTACATGACCTCCTCCTACAATATATAAAGTTTCTTTAAAACCTATATGTTCTTTAAAATACCAATCGTTATTAGTGTTGATTTGATATTCGAATTGATTTTCAATGGTTTCTTTTGTAAATGTGAAAGAGTTAGGTGTTAATTGTAAACTTCCTTTTTCTCCTTTTTGTAAGCAATTAAGTAGTTCTTGAATTGTAGTAATGTGCTCATTATGTAAACAGTGAAATGCTACTGTTTGCTCTCCTGAACAAATCATTCCAGATCCATCTTTGATGTTTCCTTTATGAATTTGTTTTTTTATAAACGTAGGGGAGTGTTCTTTTTGAAGTAACTCCTGAGCTTCTTCTACCAAAGAGAATTCCATAACACCTCCACCTACTGAACCATAGATGAATTTGTTTTGGGTAACTAGCATTTTAAACCCTTTTCTACCTGGTGAACTTCCAAAATTTTCTATGACTGTTAAGACATATAGCTTTTGATTGTTTTGTAGTTGTTCTAATACGTGTTTCCAGAATTCCACTTTGTATATTGATAGTTTAATTAAAAATGGTTTCGCTTAAAGCATAGTATATTGCCATTAATGCCGAAAATATAGCACTTGCCATAAATCGCCAATCTAAACGAATTTTGTTTTGTATCAAATAGTTAGCAATAAAAGATATTGGTATGTTTGCTAAAAACGACCAACATGCTATGATTAGCAATTGACTATTTATCAAATCATAATTTCCTGTAAATAACTTAATAAAAGCTAAATGCCTGAAAATCCACAATGGATTAAAATAAGCTATTGCTAAACCTGTTTTTGCCAATGTTTTTTTTATTCCTGAATATGCCGCTGTTTTTTTATCTATCCAAGCAAAATAATTAGGGATTTCAAACGCATAAATAGTGGCTCCTACTAAAACTATTCCGAGTAATCTGTATATAGAAAACTCGTTTAATAATAAAGCGGCAATGGTATCTCCTGCACTATAAATAATAGCGCCTCTTATGATATTATGTTTGGTATATTGTAATTTGATAGCGACTAGTTTGAAATGATGTCTCCTTTTACTGGAGAATAGTTAGACTTTTCGTTTCCGTTAACGTTTACTTTGTCAAAGAAACATTTTACTCCATCGGCTCCATTGATATCCTCGATATTTTGTACATGAAAATGTAATTGTGGATAATAGGAAGCTCCTGAATTTCCTATTTGTGCTATGGTTTGTCCTTTAGTAACCTTATCACCGACTTTTACTTTAATCGATTGGTTCTTTAGATGCCCAAAAAATAGAAACTCATTATTTTTTGTTTTTAAGATAACCGTATTTCCTGAATAATAATAACGATTGATATGTCCTGGAATGTTATCTTTTACTCCATTGATAACCGATACTATTTCTCCTTCTACTGGAGCAATAACTTCTTTACCAAATGAAAAGTGGTTTTCGTTTTGACGTCTATTACCTGTGTATCGTTTACTATCTTTATTTAATAAAACAAAGTCGAAAGCATTTTTTTGGTAGTTTATGGTCTGGTGATTATTTTGCTTTTTAGTATCACCTCCTTGCATAACCCACCATTTTCCTTCTTTAAAAGGCAGTGTAATTTTTGAAATGTTTTTTTCTAAAACTGGATTGTCTCTGTATAAAAAAGCATCTAGTTTATTTAAAATTTGTTCACTTGGATAAATTTTAAATCGTTGATTTCCTTTTTCAAACTTTACATTAAAGCGTACTGCTGCTTGTGAAACTTCAATAAAGTTAAAATATTTAATCTTACCATATTTGGTTTGAAACTCCGATAAGATTGAGTTCCATTTTTCTTTTGAAACTTTTTTTTGAAAAGGAGCTGTAAATCGGTTATAAATTTTACCGTATGATTCTTTGTTGTAGTTTTCTTCAAAGTAAAACATAAACTGACCTGCGATGGCTTTTTTACTTTGTGAATAGGTGTGTAAACTAAAAACTAAAAGAATTAGTAGTAAGGTTAGTTTGTTTTTCATGACAATTGATTTTTGAGTGTTCTTATTTAATAGCTTTTTTGGACTACAAATCTGTTTTTAATAGCGAGTATATTTCGCTATCTAAAAACTTTCCATTGTAGTAATAGTTTTCTCTAAAATAGGCTTCTTTTTTAAAGTTAAACTTTAAAAGTGCTCTTTTTGAGTTTTCATTTTCTGGATTTACATTGGCTTCTAGGCTATGTAGGTTCAAGGTGTTGAAAGCAAAATTAATTAACGTAACCATGCTTTCTTTCATATAGCCTTTTCCCCAATAATCTGGACTTAAGACATAACCTATTTCACCTCTAAAGTTTTGTCTGTCCAATTTCCAAATCCCAAAATCACCAATAAGAGTATTGGTGTTTTTATCGATAATTGTCCAAGTAATTCCTTTCTTTTCTGAGAATGCTTGTTGAATACCTTCAATTCTTTTCTCAGTATCTTCTATTGTTTTAGGAATTTCAGAATCCATGTATTTGGAAACTTTTGGATGCGATCGAATATAAAGTAAGCTAGCAGCATCTTCTTTTTGATATTCTTTAAAAAGAAGACGCTCGCTTTCTAGCTCTGGAAACTTTTCGAAAATTGTTTCGTTTATGATATGTTCAGTATTATTTTTCATACAATCCCATTAACACTTTTTCTGGTGTGAATGGTGAGTGGAATTTTAATTTGTAATTTGGATTGAACTCCTTAACGGCTTGTTGTATGGCAAAATAAACTCCAATTCCGTACATTAAAGGTGGTTCACCTACAGCTTTTGATTTTTGAATAGCCATATCATTACCTGCTGTTTCTACTGGAATGGTTTCTACTGTTTTTGCTGCCGAAAAGATATCTGGTACTTTGTAGGTTGATAAAGCATTTGATAACAAACGTCCGTCTTTGTTATAAGCGATTTCTTCCATTGTCATCCAACCAATTCCTTGTGCAAGTGCTCCTTCTATCTGACCTAAATCGATTCCTATGTTCATTGACTTTCCAAAGTCGTGTACAATTTTTACAGAATCAATTTCGTAAGTACCTCTAATACAATCTACCGTTGTCGTTGTAATTGCTGTACCGTATACGTGGTATGCAAATGGATGTCCTTTTTCTTTGGTTTTATCAAAGTGAATCACTGGCGTTGCATAATGTGCATTTTCTGATAATGCTACACGTTGTAACATTGCTTCTGCAACTAATGCTTCCCAAGTAAGTGTTGACTTTTCTCCGTTTACTAAAACCGTATCTTCTCTAAAAGAAATGTTTTTTTCTTCGGTTGAAAGCATTTTTGAAGCTACCGATGTTAATCTTTCTATTAATGAATTACAAGCCATTTCTACTGCCTTTCCATTTAAATCGGCTGTTGAACTTGCTGCAGTTGGAGAGGTGTTTGCAACACGTGTAGTATTGGTTGTTTCTAACTTTAATTTCGATGCAGAAATACCAAAAACTGATTGAGCTACTTGTAACATTTTTGTGTTTACACTTTGTCCCATTTCTACAGCTCCTGTTGATACACCCACACTTCCATCTTGGTAGATGTGTACCAATGCTCGTGCGTGATTCATTGGTGTGTTGGTAAATGAAATTCCGAAGGTTATTGGCATTAACGAAATTCCTTTTTTATACAGCTTATTTTCGTTGTTGAAGTTAGTTACTTCTTCTTCTAACTTTTCTAACTCAAATTTATCTTTGGCTGTAAACCAAGTATTTTTAGCTTCTACTTGCTTGGCTATTTGCCCATATGAAAACTCATCGTTTTCATCTATTAAGTTCGCTTCTTGTATGCGTCTTCTATTAACTCCTATTTGATCAGCTGCATCTGCAATTGCACTTTCTATTACAAACATTCCTTGCGGTCCTCCAAAACCACGGAAAGCCGTGTTAGGTGGTAAGTTTGTTTTACAACTGTATACGGTTGTGCTAACGTTTGGAATAAAATAACTATTGGTTGCGTGAAATAATGTTCTTTCAGCAATGGCAGGTGATAAATCGGCAGCTGCTCCTGAATTTTGTAAGAACTCTACTTCAAACGCTTTTATTTTTAAATCTTTTGTTAATCCAATTTTATAAAAAGAAGAGTAGGGGTGTCGCTTACCTGTCATACGTAAATCGTCATGACGATTTAACATATACTTTACCGGACGGTTTAAGTGTTGTACCGCCACTGCAGCCATAACAGCCCAAGGTGTTGCTTGATCCTCTTTTCCTCCAAATCCACCTCCTAAACGGATAACATCTACTTCTATTTTATGCATTGGAATTCCCAATACTTTGGCAGCTGTTTTTTGTACAGCAGTTGGACCTTGTGTAGATGATACTAATTTAATGTTTCCATTTTCTTGTGGAATCGCATAACATCCTTGTGTTTCTAGGTATAAGTGTTCTTGCCCGTTTGAAAAAGTTTCTCCTTCAAATACATAATCACAATTGGCAAATGTATTTTCTGAATCTCCTAATTTAAAAGAACGTGGAGCATTGATAAAACTCTTTTTCTCTTTAGCTTCTTTTGCTGTGGTAATTACAGGTAGTTCTTCAATATCTATAGTAATTAAGGCTCTCGCTTTTTTAGCTATGGCTTCACTTTTTGCTACGATAAATGCTATAGGTTGTCCCCAAAAGTGTACTTCATCTTCTGCCCAAAGAGGCTCATCTGGAATAATTCCTCCAATTTGATTTTCTCCTAGTACATCTTTGTAGGTAAATATTTTTACAACACCATCTAGTGCTTCTGCTTTTGAATAGTCTACCGATTTTATTTTTCCATGTGCTTTTGGCGAATCGAAACACAATCCGAATAAAGCATCTTGTCGTAACATTAAATCGTCAACAAATAACGATTCTCCTCGAACGTGCGTAAAACTGTCAATATTTTTCATCGTCTTCATTAGGCAATCAGTTTTTTTAGTTCAACTTCATTAGGAAATAACTCTATAAAATGTGCAAAGAATAATTGTTTTGCTAACAAACGTTTGTATTCTGAAGCTCCTCTAACATCACTAATCGGTGAAATTTCTGATTGTAAAACTGCTTCCGCTTCTTTTACTGTTTCTGAATTGATTGTTTTTCCAATTAGAAATGCATTGGTTTTTTCCAAGTATTTTGGAGTTGCTGCTGCACCTCCCACTGAAAAGTGAGCACTTGTAATAATATTGTTGTCAGCAGTAACTCTTCCTGCTGCGTTTACACTTGCAATATCTAAATGTGTACGTTTACTTACTTTTTCAAAGTTGAAATAATCATTTGATTGTGGAACTTTAAAAGAGATACTCTTTAAAATTTCCCCTTCTTGTAAATCGTATTTTTTATAATCTTGATGAAAGTCTTGGAATGGGATTTGTCTTTCTGAAGCATCGTCTTCTTTTTGAATTGTTAAAGTTGAATTTAATGCCAAAAAGAAAATAGACATATCGCCAATAGGAGAAGCATTTACAAAGTTCCCTCCAATAGTTCCCATGTTTCTAATTTGTTCTGATGAAACTAATTTTAAAAACTGTTTAAGTTTTGGGAATAAGGTTTGAAGTTTTTTGTTTTCTGCTATTTCCGTAACCGTAGTATTCGCTCCAAGGGTACAAATTCCTTCTGTAAATGAAATTCCTTTTAAAGCATTTTGATCTGTTAATAAATGTACATCTTCTTCTGCCATTTTATCTGCATGACGTACATAAACATCGGTTCCGTTGGCTACTTTAACTCCTGTTTTTTCAAAAACTTTTGGTTGTAATTGAGCTAACTTTTCTGGAATGGTTTTAAAATAATTTGGAATAAATCCTTCGTTGATTAACCATTCTATTTGGTGGTTTTTATCTTTTTGTTCAAGCTTTTCTTCTATTTCTAAACCAGCTTTTTCTATTGATTTATATCCTGTACATCTACAAATGTTACCACTAATAGCATCGTTGCAAGTATTTGATTTACTATCGTCTAAAGCATACCCGGTCATAGAAACAACAAAACCTGGTGTACAAAAACCACATTGTGTAGCATAATTGTCTGTCATTGCTTTTTGAACGGTGTTTAATTCCTTTGGTAAGTTGGTTCCTTCTACGGTAACTATATGTTTTCCATTTGCATTTCCTAATGGTGAAATACAAGAGGTAATACTTTGATAAGCAACATTGTTATTATTTAATTCTCCAACTAAAACAGTACAGGCTCCACAGTCTCCTTCTCGACATCCTATTTTTGTACCTTTTAACTGTTGTTGTTCTCGAATAAAATCGAGTAAAGTAACACCCGATTTTTCGGATGTTTTGATAATCTGATTGTTAAGTATAAATTGTATCATAATGCAGAGGGCAAGATACGAATTTGTGTCGAAGTGTATAAGAGTTTGTTTTTTATACTAGTTTTTTCTCCATTTTATAATCGTTTACAGAGTGCCCGTTTGGAAAAGAGTTTGTTATTGAATCAATTATTTTAAATCCATTTTTTTGATAAATCTCTACAGTGTTTTGGTTTTGTTGATTAACAATCAATTCAATGTTTTCAATATGATTTTCTGTAGCATACTGATGAACATAATTTAAAGCACTCTTTCCTATTTTTAAACCACGAAAAGCTTTTAATATATACAATTTGCTTAAAATTAGTTTTTTATCAAGTTTTTGAACGCCTAAATATCCTACATTGTCGTTTTTATATTGTAAGAGGTAATAATGATAGTTTTCTTTTTTTACTTGATTTTCAATTGCTTTTTCTGATTGAAATTTTTCTAAAAAATAACGAGTGTGTTCAGCAGGAATTATTGGGTCATAAACTTCATGTAAAATGATGCTTGCTAATTTTTCAATTACTTTAAATTCAGTATTTGTTAATGCTTCTTTTATCGTTATCATATTTAAATTTTAGAAAGAAAAATGGCTGTATGCACTATTTTAAAGTTTACATACAGCCATAAATTTATACTGTTATATCTCAGATTTATATACTTTTAACGAAATCTAAAAATACTTTTTTGTGTAGTTCTAAATCCATGTCTGGCGAAAGTGCTACACGAGCAATATAATCTTTGTCTCCTTCTTTAGTAGTTCCTTGTGTTGAAGTTGCTGGAATAGTCCAATAACATCCTTTTAACTGTCCGTAACTTACACAGTATTTACTTTCGCTTGGAATTTCAGTAATCATTAAGTTGATTAACTTATGATTCAATGCTCTTTTATAAGTTTCTTTTTCTTCTGCTGTATCTCCTTTCGTAGGAAGATCTAGTGAAAAAACTGATGGTGTAAATCCTTGTTCTGCTAATTCTTCCGATACAAAGTTGATTTTAGCTCCTGGTAATGTTTCTTCAATAAAGCTAACAAACTCACGAGTGTTTTTATAAGCTCCAGCAATTCTTTGTACCATTGAAGGCATTTGTTCTGCTAGTATTTCATATTGAAGATGTGTAGCTTCATTGTCGCAAAGATTTAAATGTGCTTCTACTTTATCTAGTAAAGCATCAGTCATTTTATTTCCTACACAGTAACCTGCTGTACATTTTCCTCCACTTGGGAATTTTGATCCACTAGCAAAAGAGATAGTTCTTACCGTTGAAAGTATTTCTCCTTCTCCTAAAAAGTGTACGTTTGGACAAAATGTTTGATCTAATATAAATACAGGGTCAATAGCAGTTTCTCCTGATGGTGTTGTACGCTTTTTACTAAGTGTTTCTTGTAATTTTATAAGGTTTGGAACTTCTACTCTTGGGTTTGTAGGAATCTCTGCAATGATATACGGCACGGCATCTTCGCTAGCAATTTTATTTAAAACTACTTCTATACTTTGTACCATGTCATTACCGCTATCTACAGGTAAGTCCATGATTTCTACATTATCTAAACAAGCAGCAACACGTCTTGCTTGGTCGTTAGTTCCACCATAACAGTTTGGTGGTACAACAAACTTGATTGCTTTTTCTTTGTGGTTTTCTTGTGCGTAATCTACAAGTCCCATTAAAATAGCATATTGTATAGATAATCCACTAGAGCCTACCAATGCTTTGGTGTTTGAACCTGTAATAGTTGCTATTGAATTTAAAACTGATTGTTTGTTGTTAGTAGTATTATTATCAGTATGAGTGTAAGTAGTATTTTCTACTAACATTTTTAATGCCTCCAAGCAATTTGCAGGTGTCATAGCTACTGTTTCTCTTCTTCGTACATGCTGTATTTCTGAAATGTACGATTCGTTTTGAGCTCCGTTAACTAATAAGATACTTCCTAAATGTGGATAAAGACTAATGTAAAAATCAATATTTGAATTTAGCTCAAGTGCCTCAACTTTTTCTTGCTCTGAAATGAAAAGAGTACTACCATTAAATTCTGTAACTTCATTTGAATTTTCAACTTGTTTTAAGTCGAATTGGTATCCATATACATTTCGAATGATTTCTGCATCAAACGAACTAGGTAGGTTTCCTGTGTAAAGGATTTGAGTTTGCTTATTTTCTAATAAGTTTTTTCTTAAAACAGCTAAAATAGGAACAACCTGTGATGAGAAACTGATGACATTTTCTGGATTTAGGTTGTTAATACTCGCTACTCCCCATTCTAACACACATGATAATGGATGTCCTAGTCTTATATAATCATAAGCTGTAGGTAATTCATTTAGAGTTGCTGTGTCTGAATTATTGTTTTCACATAAAGCTTCAAACTGCTCTATGAATTGAGTTTTTGCTAACTCTTCGTTGTATATATCTAGTCGATGTGTGGTTATGCTCAACCATCCTGTTGGCATATTTTTTATCACATCTTTTATGTAGTTTAACCTTTTGTTTTCTTGCATAATTAGTGCCTTTTAATGGGGTGGCAATATACGCCAAATAGATTTTTTTATAAAGTGTTATGAGATGTTTTAGTCCTTACCAAAACTTCCAAAATGGCTTTTTAGAGTGGTTTTTGGTTTGAATGTTATTTATTTTATAATGTTTTTCCATTAAATCAAAGACTTGGTTATAATTGTAGTCAATATTATCAACTGTTTTTTTCCAGTTAATTTCAGAAATTTCAATTCTAGTATCCAAAGAGTTATTCCATTTGATAGTAAAACCATTCTTTCTTAAAACATCGACTATTTTCTTAGCAACTTCCATAGCAAGTTCATCATTTTGATTATGACTATCGTATCCAATAAATAATGTTTTTTCTTGACCAATAGCTCTTTCTAAATCTTGTGTATGATAATAACAGTATCCTTTAGCTAATATTCCAATATTTTTTAATTCATCAATAATTTCTAAACAATCGCCTTCTGCATCTTGTCTGGTGTATCCTGTTTTGTGAAGAGAAACAATTCCTTCTTTATTTAACTCGTTGAAAGATTTAGCTAATCTTTCAAAGTCAGTTGGTTTTTCCCATTTAAGACTTTCAGTTTGATGTATTTTTAACCTTAATTCAATTTCTTTTTTTAGCCAATTTGTATCAAGTTCTTCATAATCATAAAACATATCATTTATACTTTCAAATAATTCTTTTTCATTTTCAAATCCAAAAAGAATATCTTTTTTTAACTGTTCTAGTATTTCTTCTTTTATCTCTTGGTTCATTATTGTATGTTTATTTTGTGATAAATGTGTTTTATTTTGATAGAATGTCTAATAAATACTAGTCTCCAACCATTTTAAATCTTTAGCAATTCCTTCTAAACCTGGATAAATCATTCGTTGGTTTATTCCGTACTTGAATAGTGTTCTTTTAATATCTCTTTTTACTTCTTTTGGAATGATTACTTTTTTCATTTTTTCATGCGTAAACACTTCCTCTGGATTATTATGTACGGTAAATAATCCTGATTGATTTTGTATTCTTGAAGAGATATAAGGAGGTCTGTATTTTTTGACTTTGTTTAGGCTCTCTATTTTAAAAGTGTCTGGATTTTGAATTGTACTACATCCCGATAGTAAAAACAAGGCTCCATCTGTATCTGGATTATCTTCAACAGCAAAATATGTTGCTACCAGTGGATTGTATGACCAATCTAAAAGACGTGTTGGGAGTCCAAAATGCTGGGCTACAGCTAGCCATTCTAACTCTGAGCTTGGTCTGTGTTCCAAGTAGGGGAGTGAAGACTCTTTAAATAATTTTAATAAACGTTTTTCTAGTTGTTGTGTTGTTCTTCCATAGAATGAATCACATCTTCCTAAAGATGTTTTTAATTCGTATTCGGAATTTGAGTGGCCTCTGAAAACAAAATTTTGATTCTCTTTTTCGCGTTCAAATTCTTTTAAAAGCTCCTCAAATTTTGCAATTTTTACTTCAGTCATTTTAGTTACGGGGGATTGATTGTGATTAATTTACTTTTTTGGTTTTTATATAAAAATTAATATCAACTTCTATATCGTTTGACTTGATTGTTTTTGTTTGCCAATTTTCTGTTGGCTTTAGCACTAGTGTATTATTTTTTACTTTAACATTCAAAGGCATATTAAAGTCTTTAACTACGTTAGTCCAACGGTACGATAGTTTGTTGTTTTTAATTTTGTATTCGAAGACAGGTATTTTAACAGTGCGTAAATATTGATCGAAAATCTTCGTTAAATCTAAACCAGATTTTTCAATTATATAGTTTTCTATTTCTTTAGTAGTTACTGTTTTATGATAGAAAGTTTTATTTAATCCACGAAGAATGTTTCTCCATTTTTTATCATTATTAATCAATTGTCTAATAGTGTGTAACATATTAGCTCCCTTGTAATACATGTCTCCTGAACCTTCATTGTTAACATCGTATTGTCCAATAATAGGAATGTCATTTTGAATAGCTCTTCGCGTTCCTATTACATAGGCTGCTGCAGCTTCCTTTCCATAGTAATAATCTAAAAACAAGTTTTCTGAATAAGCTGTAAAGCTTTCATGAATCCACATATCAGCTATATCTTTATAGGTAATATTGTTTGCAAACCATTCGTGTCCTGATTCGTGAATAATGATGAAATCGAATTTTAATCCCCATCCTGTTCCAGATAAATCACGACCTAAATACCCGTTTAAATATTGGTTTCCGTAAGTAACAGAACTTTGGTGTTCCATTCCTAAATAAGGAACTTCTACTAGTTTAAATCCGTCTTCATAAAAAGGATACTTTCCAAACCAATGCTCAAAAGCTTTCATCATTTTTGGAGCGTCTTTAAACTGTTTTTTTGCCTTTTCTAAATTGTAGTGTAAAACATAATAATTCATGTCTAGTTCACCATCTTCACCATTATATTTTTCTGAAAAATGAATATAATCACCAATATTAATGTTTACTCCATAGTTATTAATTGGGTTGTTTACAAACCAATGATAGGTAGTTGTATTGTCTTTATGATGTTCAGTTTTACGTAAACGTCCGTTAGAAATATTCATTAATCCTTTTGGTACTCTAATATTGATAGCCATACTGTCTACTTCATCATACATGTGGTCTTTGTTTGGCCACCATATACTTGCTCCTAATCCTTGGCAGGATGTTGCTATAAAATGTTTTCCGTTTTTATCTTTTTTCCATGAAAAGCCACCATCCCAAGGAGCGCGTTTTGCTTCTCTTGGTTTTCCTTTGTAGTATACATCTAGTGAGTTAATACTTCCAGTTTTTTGCTTTTCTTTTAACTGAATAAAATGAGCATTACCTTCAGAGATTATATCTAATTCTTTTCCGTTTTGTATTGCCTTTGTTATTTTTAAGGGAGCTTGCAAGTCTATTTGTAAAACATTGTGAGGCTTTAATACTTTGTATTGTACTGTGTTTTTTCCTTGAATGAATTTTTTATCAGGATCTACTTGTACATTTAAATCGTAGTAAGTTAAATCCCACCAAGCACGTTCTTTAGTAATACTTCCTCTTAAAGAATCTTGACGTGTAAAGTTTTTTGAGTGGTCAAAAAGAGAAGTTTGCGAAAAAGACAAATAAGAACTTAATAAAGTTAAGGTAAGAAGGAGGTGTTTTTTGAACATAATCACTAATTAAAGCGCTAATATAAGTGTTTAAAGTTTTTTTTATTGAAGGTATCTTTTAGATATTTGCTTAAAATTATATCAATGTCTAAAGTTATATTTATAACAGGAGCTTCTTCTGGAATAGGAAAATCAATTGCCACTTATTTACACACAAAAGGATATACTGTTTATGGTACTAGTAGGAATCCTGATAAGTTAACACTACCATTTAAAATGGTTGCTTTAGACGTTACTGATGAAGTTTCGATACAAAGTGCAATAGCTAAAGTAGTTGCTGAAGAAGGTAAGATTGATGTATTGATTAATAATGCAGGGAAAGGAATTACTGGACCTATTGAAGATACACCAACTAGTGAAATGCGTTCTAATTTTGAAACTAACTTTTTTGGCGCTATTGAAGTAATGAAAGCTGTTTTGCCAACTATGAGGAAGCAGAAAAGTGGATTAATTATCAATACTACTTCTATTGCTGGTTATATGGGATTACCGTTTAGAGGAATTTACTCAGCAAGTAAAGGTGCTTTAGAATTGGTTACGGAAGCCTTGAGTATGGAGGTGAAACAATTTGGTATTCGAGTAGTGAATGCAGCACCTGGTGATTTTGCTACCAATATAGCAGCAGGAAGATATCATACACCAGTATTTGAAGAGTCTGCTTACAAGAAAAAATATGCCGAAAACTTAGCGTTAATGGATGAACATGTAGACTCTGGTGCTGATCCATTAATTATGGCAAAGGCAATTCATCAAATTATAGAGAGTAAAAATCCAAGAATACATTATAAAATTGGAGGCTTTATGGAGAAGTTTTCTATTGTGTTGAAACGAATTCTACCTGATAAAGTATATGAAAAATTGTTAATGAACCATTATAAGTTGTAAATTCGCAACGTTTTAGAAAACATAGTTTTTTAGATAAGTGTTGAACACAACTTTTTAAATTTATATAAATGAAATTTTTTATTGATACAGCTAATTTAGATCAAATTAGAGAGGCGCAAGCTTTAGGAATTTTAGATGGAGTAACTACAAACCCATCTTTAATGGCTAAAGAAGGAATTACTGGAGAGGAAAACATAATTAACCACTACAAAGCTATTTGTGATATTGTAGATGGTGATGTTTCTGCTGAGGTTATTTCTACTGATTTTGAAGGAATGGTAAAGGAAGGTGAAGCGTTAGCTGCTTTAAACCCACAGATTGTGGTAAAGTTACCAATGATTAAAGATGGTGTAAAAGCTTGTAAATATTTTTCTGATAAAGGAATTAAAACGAATGTAACATTAGTGTTTTCTGCAGGTCAAGCATTATTAGCTGCTAAAGCAGGTGCTACTTATGTTTCTCCATTTATTGGGCGTTTAGATGATATTTCTACAGATGGATTAAACTTAATCGAAGAAATTCGCATGATTTATGATAATTACATGTTTGATACTGAGATTTTAGCTGCATCTGTACGTCATACAATGCATATTATCGATTGTGCTAAAGTAGGATCTGATGTAATGACAGGACCTTTAAGTGCAATTGAAGGATTGTTAAAGCACCCTTTAACTGATATCGGTTTAGCTAAGTTTTTAGCAGATTATAAAAAAGGAAATTAATCAACATTGTTGATTTTATTATAAAATGTCATTTTAAAGTTTTTGCTTTAGGATGACATTTTTAAACTAAAAGAATGTTCCCAAAAAAAGAACTCGCACAATTAGTAGTTACAGCTTGTAATCAATTTGAAATTGATACAGTTGTTATATCGCCAGGATCAAGAAATGCTCCGTTAACTATTGGGTTTTCAAATCACCTTAACATAGAAACATTAAGTGTTGTTGATGAGCGGTGTGCTGCTTTTTTTGCTATGGGAATCGCCCAACAAAAACAAAAACCTGTTGTAATTGTTTGTTCATCAGGTTCAGCGTTACTAAATTATTATCCAGCTATTGCTGAAGCATTTTATAGTAACATTCCTTTAGTTGTAATTTCTGCTGATAGACCTAAACATTTAATTGATATAGGAGATGGTCAAACCATTCGTCAAGAAAATGTTTTTGACAATCATATTTTATATTCTGCAAACTTGATTGACGAAGAGCATCAGTTAGAAAACAATACAACGTTATTAATTAATGCTTTAGAAACTGCTGTTTCTAAAAAAGGCCCTGTACACATTAATGTGCCATTTGATGAGCCTTTATATGAAACGGTTGAAATATTAAAGTCTTTTGATTTTCCTGATAACACTTTAAATACAGTTACAGAGTTAAAAAGTGATTATCAACAATTAATAACGACTTGGAAAACTACTGCTAAAAAAATGATTTTAGTAGGGAGTAATTTTCCAGATACAGATTTACAGAATGTTTTAGATGAGTTGATTGAAGATGAAACTGTTGTAGTTTTAACAGAAACGACTTCAAACTTATACAATCCGAAGTTTATCAATTCTATAGATAAACTTATTTTTCCTTTAGATACTACTGCGTTTTTAGATTTGCAGCCTGAAGTCTTAGTAACTTTAGGTGGAATGGTTATTTCTAAAAAAATCAAGCAGCTTTTAAGGAAGCATCAACCTGCAGCGCATTGGCATATTGATGAATTGAGAGCAATGAATACTTATCATTGTTTGTCAGAACACATAAAAGAAAAACCAGTTTCTTTTTTAAGAAAATTATTAGCAGCTGAAAAAAGCTTATCTCAAAATGAAGAGGTATCTTATCAAAATAAATGGTTGACTAAAAATCAAGATCGTTCAATAAAGCATAAAGAATATTTAGCGAATACTGAATATTCAGATTTAAAAGTTTTTGAGGCTGTTTTAAAAGCGATACCAGATAACTCTCAACTTCAAATAAGTAATAGTTCTACAATTAGATATTCGCAGTTGTTTAATTTGAATCCGACTTTGCAAGTATTTTGTAATAGAGGAACGAGTGGTATTGATGGAAGTACAAGTACTGCTATTGGAGCTGCTTATGCCCATAAGAATCAAACTACTTTTATAACAGGAGATTTGAGTTTCTTTTATGATAGTAATGCCTTATGGAATACTTGTATACCAAATGATTTTAGAATTATTATTTTAAATAATGCTGGTGGTGGAATATTCCGATTTATACCAGGGCCATTGACCACCAATGCAACTGAATATTTTGAAACTCCTCATAATTTGACAGCTGAGCATTTAGCAAAGATGTTTAATTTTGAATATGTTTCAATAAAGGATTTGGAGGAGTTACATAATAACTTGCCTGCTTTTTACGCAGTATCAAATCAACCAAAAATAATGGAGGTTTTTACTCCTAAAGAAATTAATGATGTAGTTTTAAAGAACTATTTTAAAAACTTATAAAATGGAATTACAAGAAGGTGATAAAGTAGACTTAGTAATTGGTCAGCAAACTGCATTAGGATATACTGTTTTAATCGATGAAGAATATGAAGGCTTGTTATATAATAACGAAGTTTTTAAAGATTTAGAAGAAGGAATGAAAACAGTAGGTTATATTAAAAAGATTAGAGAAGACGAAAAAATAGATGTTTCTCTAAGACCTCAAGGTTTTAGAAATGTAATTGATTCGGATGCAGAGGTAGTTCTTCAGAAATTACAAGAGAAAGGTTATTTAATGTTAACCGATAAAAGCTCTCCTGAGTCGATAAAATTCCGATTACAAATGAGTAAGAAAGCATTTAAAAGAGCAGTAGGGAATTTATATAAAAGTAAAAAGATAGTTTTAAAAGAAGACAGGATAGAGTTGGTGAAGAAATAAACCAATTAACATATAAAAAGAAAGCACGTCTAATTGACGTGCTTTTTTATTTTGAGTAGAGAAGAGATTATTGTTTATCCTCTTCTTGTTTGTCTTCATTTTCTTGATCTTCTTCTGGAAGATCTTCTAGCGGTGCTTCTTTTGGTTGACTATCTTTTAAATCGTTTACACGTTTAATGTTTTCGTAAAAAGCATTTGCATTTGGGTCAGAAGGATCCATCTTACCGTAAGCAGCTTTGTAATAAAAATCTGCTTTTTCGTAGTCTTTACCAAGTTCATAATATTTACCTACGTAGAAATCACCAATATGAGAGTTTGGGTATTTGATCATTACAAAATCACCTAATACTCTAAGATAATCACCGTCTAACTTGTCTATAACAATTCCTTCAATAGCAAAAATATCATCTAAACGAACATTTAAGTTAGTACCATATAAATATTCAATGTCTAAATATTTTTGCTCTACATATTTGATAGCCTCTAAAGGTCCTAAATCTTTAATGTTATTGTCAAATTCGTCTTTCGTAATTTTAGAATATATAGAAAACATTTTAGCAAATGCTCTTGGAATAGTTTCACTAATAACAGATAAATGATTTGGTGCGTCTTTGAATTCATTAAAAGTAAAATGAAGGTTTTTAGCTTCAAAGGAAGATAGGTAAGTAGCTATCTGATTGTATCTATCGTCTACTTCTTTTCTAATATACTTTTTATTGTTACTTGCGTAGAAAAAATATGAATTATCTACAGAAGCTAATCTTCCTAAAGAATAAGAAGCAATAGTATTAGCTGCTAATTCAGAAAAATTAGGAGTAATACATATAAAAGAATTAAAAATAGGTTCTTGTGCTTTTAAGAAATGAGTAATAAAGTTAGCTCCAATACCTTGACCAACAATGGTCATAAAAGGAGAAGTTCTATAATTACCTTCCATATGAGGGATTAACTCTTTTTGTATAAAGTTGAAAAACTTAGTAGAGTGACTTGTTAAAGCATTGTTTGAAGGAATAATAGAAACATCTTTATTGTAAGAGTTTTTCATACCTATCCCAACTACAATTTGTTTAGGAGCTTTATCTACATTAGCATATAGTTTAGCATTACCCACATATAAGTCAAAAAGATAACCATCACCTAAAACAATTGCCACAGGATAACTCATGGCTTCCTCTTTGTCGTAATCTTTAGGAATGTAAATTTTTACAATTCTATCTTTATTAAACTCTTTAGAATTAATCTTTTCAGTAATTACTTTTTGAGAAAAAAGCTGTAAACTGAATAATACGGTAAATAAGAAAAATAGTTGTTTCATAAGGGAATATATTATATCGTTCAAATATAGAAAAGAAAAATAAAGTTATTATGTTATTTTTGCTTTGTTAATAACGAAAATATTATTGAATTATGATACAACCTCAATGGAAAGTTGCCAAAGAGTATAAAGATATTACTTATAAGAAATCGCATAACGTAGCTAGAATAGCGTTTAACAGACCTAATGTACGTAATGCATTTCGTCCGCATACTACTTCAGAATTGTTAGATGCATTTAAAGATGCTCATGAAGATACAAATATTGGTGTTGTGTTATTATCTGCCGAAGGACCATCTACAAAAGATGGGGTATGGAGTTTTTGTTCAGGAGGAGATCAGAATGCTCGTGGACACCAAGGATATGTAGGAGAAGATGGTTATCACCGATTAAATATATTAGAAGTGCAACGATTAATCCGTTTTATGCCAAAAGCAGTTATTTGTGTAGTACCTGGTTGGGCAGTAGGAGGAGGACATAGTTTACATGTTACTTGCGATTTAACTTTAGCAAGTAAAGAGCATGCAATTTTTAAACAAACTGATGCCGATGTTACTTCGTTTGATGCAGGATATGGTTCGGCATATTTAGCTAAAATGGTAGGGCAGAAGAAAGCAAGAGAAATATTTTTCTTAGGAAGAAACTATTCTGCACAAGAAGCTTATGAAATGGGAATGGTAAATGCAGTAGTTCCTCATGATGAATTAGAACAAACAGCTTTTGATTGGGCACAAGAGATTTTAGAGAAATCGCCTACATCAATTAAAATGTTAAAGTTTGCTATGAACTTAACTGATGATGGTATGGTAGGACAACAAGTATTTGCAGGAGAAGTTACACGTTTAGCGTATATGACAGATGAAGCTAAAGAAGGACGTGATGCTTTCTTAGAAAAGCGTAAGCCAAACTTCCCTAAAACTTGGATTCCTTAATAATTTAAATAATTGAATGGAAGATTTCTTTAGCGGTTTTTTACAAGAAATTCTTTTTTCAAGCATTTCTAAATTAGGAGCTTTTATAAGATGGTTATTTCTGAAAAGGAAATATTCATACAATGAAGTTTTAAAGCAAGACTGGAATGGAAGGATAGGTTTATTAGTTATAATTTTAATGATATACTTAATTTTTTATTTCAACAACTAAAGTTTTATTAATAAGAATGAAGATAATTTGCATAGGGCGTAACTACGCTAAACATATAGAAGAATTGGCAAATGAAAAGCCAGAGAGTCCTGTGATTTTTTTAAAACCAGACTCTGCAATTCTTCCGAAAAAGATGCCTTTTTTTAGACCTCCATTTTCTAATGATATACATTATGAAGTTGAGGTGTTGGTTAAGATAAATAAAGTAGGGAAACATATTTCTCCAAAGTTTGCACATAAGTATTATGACACTATTGGACTGGGAATTGATTTTACAGCCAGAGATGTACAAGCAGTGTGTAAAGAAAAAGGATTACCATGGGAAAAAGCAAAGTCTTTTGATGGTAGTGCTGTAATAGGAGAGTTTTTTCCTAAAGAGGAGTTTGATTTAGATAATTTATCGTTTCAACTGAAAAAAAATGAAGAAGTAGTTCAAGATGGAAATACCTCTAGTATGTTATGGAAAGTAGATGAGTTAATTAGTTATGTTTCTCAATATTTTACCTTAAAAAAAGGAGATGTTATTTTTACAGGGACACCAGCAGGAGTTGGAAAAGTAGATGAAAATGATGTGTTAACTGGAACGATAGAAGGTAAACAAGCTTTTCAAATAAAAGTAAAATAAGTTATTATCCCGCTGTATAAGCGGGATTCTTTTTTAAGAAGATTAAATGAATGCAGAAATAATAACGATTGGAGATGAAATCTTAATCGGACAAATAGTTGATACGAATTCGCAGTGGATAGGTCAAGAATTAAATAAAATAGGAGTGTCAGTATATCAAATTTCGTCAATTCAAGATGAAAGAAAGCATATATTAAATGCTTTAAAAGAAGCAGAAAATAGAGCTGACATTGTTATAATAACTGGAGGACTAGGGCCTACAAAAGATGATATTACAAAAAAAACAATAGCTGAGTACTTTAATGATCATGATGTTGTTGAATACCCTGAGGTAATAGAAAACATCAAAGAGCTCTTTAAAAAAGTAAATCATCCTTTTAATGAAGCACAAAAGTATCAAGCGCAATTACCTTCTAAAGCTACATTATTAACCAATCGTTTTGGAACTGCTCCAGGAATGTGGTTTTATGAAAATGAAACTGTTTTTGTTTCCTTACCAGGTGTGCCTTATGAAATGAAAGGGTTAATTACTTATGAAGTATTACCTAGAATTCAACAAAAATTTAAACTTCCATTTATACTTCATAAAACAGTAATGACAGTGGGTACAGGTGAAAGTGTTATTGCTGGGAGAATAGAGGAGTGGGAAAATAGTTTACCAGAACATATAAAATTAGCTTACCTGCCTTCGTTTGGAAAGGTTAGATTGCGAATTTCAGCAAAAGGAAATAATAAAGAGGTTTTAGAAAAAGAGGTAGCAGAAAAAATAGAAAGTCTGAGTTTATTAATATCAGATATTATAGTAGGGTATGATGATGAAGCTTCTATAGAACAACGAGTAGGGAATTTATTAAAAAAGAGAAACCAAACTTTGAGTACAGCTGAAAGTTTGACAGGTGGAAAAATAGCTTCAACATTAGTTGCTATTCCAGGTTCGTCTGCTTACTATATGGGAAGCTTTATTACTTACACGGCAGCATTGAAACAAGAATTATTAGGTGTATCTAAACAAACGATTGAAGATAATACTGTAGTAAGTAAAGAAGTTGCTTTGGAGATGGCAAAAGGATGTTTTGAAAGACTAAAAACCGATTATGCAATTGCTGTAACAGGTAATGCAGGACCAACCACAGATCATAACGATAAAAGTGTAGGCTTGGTGTATATAGCCATTGTATCGAAAAATGGTGCTGAGGTTCAGGAGTTTAATTTTGGTCAGCCAAGAGAGAAAGTAATAAACAGAACTGTAACAAAAGCTTTAGAATTATTAACTGAAAATATTTTAAAAAATTACTAGTAATATTTTGTTTATTTCTCTTAAAAGTTCGTATATTTGCACCTCGTTTAGAAATAACACTATAAAACTGTCAAGAAGATGTCTAGAGTTTGTGAATTAACAGGAAAGAAAGCAATGGTAGGGAACAACGTTTCTCACGCCTTAAATAGAACTAAAAGAAAGTTTAACGCTAATTTAATGACTAAGCGTTTCTATATCCCAGAAGAAGATAAATGGGTTACCTTAAAAGTATCTGCTTCTGCATTAAAAAATATTAATAAAAAAGGAATCTCTGCTGTGATTAAAGAAGCTAGAGAAAAAGGTTTCTTAACTAAATAATTCCTTACTTAGATAAAATTTTACAGAGATGGCAAAAAAAGGAAACAGAGTACAGGTAATATTAGAATGTACTGAGCACAAAGCGACTGGAAAACCAGGAACTTCACGTTATATCACTACAAAGAACAAAAAGAACACTCCTGATAGAATGGAATTAAAGAAATTTAATCCAATCTTAAAGAAGATGACAGTTCATAAAGAAATTAAATAATTAAAAGTTTTTTATAAAACTTTATAACCTATAGGAACATGGCAAAGAAATCAGTAGCATCGTTACAAACAGGAGCAAAAAGATTAACTAAGGCTATCAAAATGGTAAAATCTCCAAAAACAGGAGCTTATACTTTCGTTGAAGCTATTATGGATCCTTCACAAGTAAACGATTTCATCGCGAAAAACTAAGACTTGTATATACAGTTTAAACTAAAGCTACTTTCTGATAGAAGGTAGCTTTTTTTATGTGTTAAAAAACTGTATTTTTGAGCTTTGCTCTTTCAAAAGAAATGGAAGAGAAAAACAAAATAATGACAATTTGACCATATAATAAGTTTGGTATAGTTTTTAACCTATATAAGCGATTATAAAATTTAACGATGAGTTTTTTTAAAAAAATCTTCTCGAAAGAGAAAAAAGAAACCTTAGATAAAGGATTAGAAAAAACTAAAACAAGTTTTTTCTCTAAGTTATCAAAAGCAGTAGCAGGTAAAGCCAAAGTTGATGATGATGTTTTAGATGATTTAGAAGAAGTATTAGTATCGTCTGATGTAGGTGTTGAAACTACTTTAAAAATTATTGATAGAATTGAAGCTCGTGTTTCTCGTGATAAATATTTGGGGACTGATGAACTGAACCAAATTTTACGTGAAGAAATAGCAGGTTTGTTATCTGAAACAAATACTGGAGACGAAACTGAATTTACAATACCAGCCAATAAAAAACCTTATGTTTTAATGGTGGTAGGAGTTAACGGTGTAGGAAAAACAACTACGATAGGTAAGTTAGCTTCACAATTTAAAAAACAAGGTTTAAAAGTAGTTTTAGGAGCAGCAGATACTTTTAGAGCAGCAGCAATTGATCAATTACAAGTTTGGGCAGATAGAACTGATGTACCAATAATTCGTCAAGAAATGGGATCAGATCCAGCTTCAGTAGCATTTGATACTGTAAAGTCGGGAGTAAATCAGGATGCTGATGTAATTATTATTGATACAGCTGGACGTTTACATAACAAGATTAACTTAATGAATGAGTTAACTAAAATTAAACGTGTAATGCAAAAAGTTATTCCAGATGCACCTCATGATGTATTGCTAGTATTAGATGGTTCTACAGGACAAAATGCATTTGAACAAGCAAAGCAATTTACTAAGGCAACAGAGGTAACTTCATTGGCAGTAACTAAATTAGATGGTACAGCAAAAGGTGGAGTTGTAATAGGTATTTCAGATCAATTTAAAATTCCAGTAAAATATATTGGAGTAGGTGAAGGAATTGACGATTTACAAGTCTTTAATAAATACGAATTTGTAGATAGTTTCTTTAAATAAGAAAACTAAATAGATAAAAACAAAAAACTCCTTTCATAATTGAAAGGAGTTTTTCGTTTTTAAAAGAATTATATTTGGTTTTCAAATAATTAAAAAATGAGAAGAGTATATTTTTTATTAGCCATAGTTCTGGTATTTATTTCTTGTAAAGAAGAAAGAGAAGTAAATGTGCGAATGCAATTCAAACTTATAGCATCAAAGTATCAAAATATAGATGATGTCTTTAAACCATTTGAAAGTAGTTTGTCTACTTTTTCAGAAGAAGAATATAATACACTTAAACCACTAATTTTAGAGCAAGACATCCCGTCACTTCAAAAAAGTATTAATGAAGGGAAGCTGAGCTATGAAAAACTAACATTATTCTATTTGTATAGAATGAGAAAAATAGAAACGAACTCTGAACTTTCGTTGAATAGTATTATAGCCTTAAATCCAAATGTATTAGAAGAAGCTAGAGAGAAAGATTTAAGAAAAGAAAATGTTTCTGAATTTTCTATTTACGGTATGCCAATTCTTTTAAAAGATAATATCAATACTAACAATATGCCTACAACAGCTGGAGCAATAGCTTTAGCAAATAACAGAAAAACTGAAGATGCTTTTATTGTTCAAAAACTTAAAGAAAATGGTGCTTTAATTTTAGGAAAGGTAAATTTAAGTGAATGGGCATATTTCTTTTGTTCAGACTGTCCGCTAGGATATTCAGCTGTAGGAGGACAAACGTTAAATCCATATGGAAGAAAAGTATTTGAAACTGGCGGAAGTTCAGCAGGAAGTGGTGTAGCAATAGCAGCCAATTTTGCTGCTGCTGCTGTTGGAACAGAAACAGCTGGTTCTATCACTTCTCCATCAAGTAAAAATTCTGTTGTAGGATTAAAACCTACTATAGGTGTGTTGAGTAGAACAGGAATTGTTCCAATTTCTAGTACCTTAGATACACCTGGCCCTATGACAAAAAATGTAATCGACAATGCTATTTTGTATAATGCAATGCTTGGAGTTGATAGTACTGATGTAGCTTCGATAAAAGCAACTTCTTTAGATTTAGAGCTTGATAATAAGCTAGTGAATGCTAGTTTAAAAGGGAAGAAATTTGGCGTTTTGAAGTCACTTTTAGAAAATAAAATTTATAAAGAATCAGTAGAGAAAATTAAAGCAGTAGGAGCAGAAGTTATAGAAGTTGATCCACCTACAATTTCATTTGATGGTTTTTTAACTTTATTGAATATCGATATGAAGCATGATTTGCCTAAATATTTAAAAAACTATTCAGACAAAAATGTAAAGATTACTTCTGTACAAGATGTGATTTCATTTAATTTAAAAGATTCAATATTAAGAGCACCATATGGTCAGCAATTATTGGATGGTATTGTAAAGGATGAAACAACTTTAGAAGAATTAGAAGTTGTAAAAAATAAATTAAATGCTGAGGGTAAAAAGTATTTGCAGGCAATCGAAAATCAGAATTTAGATGCAATTTTGTCAATTGATAATTTTGATTCAGGAATTGCTGCTGTAGCTAAATATCCGACTATAACAGTCCCAATGGGCTATGAATCAGGAGAACCTAAAAGTTTAACATTTATAGGGAAGCCTTATTCAGAAGTTAATTTATTAAAATTGGCCTATGCTTTTGAACAATTAACAAAGGTTAGAAAAATGCCAAAAAACTATCAATAGCAATTATTAATACAGTATTTTTGCAGTCGCTTAAAAGTTAAATAAGATGCGTACTAAAACAACAAAGCAAAATAAAATTAATGTAGTTACTTTAGGATGTTCTAAAAACGTTTACGATAGTGAAGTTTTAATGGGACAATTAAAAGCTAATGGTAAAGACGTAGTTCATGAAGATGAAAATGATGATGGTAATATTGTAGTAATTAATACTTGTGGGTTTATAGGTAAGGCTAAAGAAGAAAGTATTGATACTATTTTGCATTATGCACAACGTAAGGAAGCTGGAGAAATAGATAAAGTATTTGTTTCTGGTTGTTTAAGCGAACGTTATAAGCCAGATTTAGAGAATGAAATAAAGAATGTAGATCAGTATTTTGGTACTCACGATTTACCTGCTTTATTAAAGGTTTTAGAAGCAGATTATAAGCATGAATTAATAGGTGAACGTTTAACAACTACACCTAAACACTATGCGTATTTAAAAATAGCTGAAGGTTGCGATAGACCTTGTTCTTTTTGTGCAATTCCATTAATGAGAGGAAAGCACAAGTCTACTCCAATAGAAGATTTAGTTACTGAAGCAACTAAGTTAGCTGAAAAAGGTATTAAAGAGATCATGTTAATAGCTCAAGATTTAACTTATTACGGGTTGGATTTATATAAAAAGAGGGCTTTGGCTGATTTATTGAGAGCGTTGGTAAAAGTAGAAGGAATTGAATGGATTCGTTTACATTATGCTTTTCCATCTGGATTTCCAATGGATGTATTAGATGTAATGAAGGAAGAACCTAAGGTTTGTAATTATTTAGATATTCCATTACAGCATATTAATACTGAAATTTTAAAATCAATGAAACGTGGTACTACGCACGAAAAAACTACAGCTTTGATTCATAAATTTAGAGAGTATGTGCCTAACATGGCAATTAGAACAACTTTAATTGTTGGATACCCAGGAGAAACAGAGGAGCAATTTCAAGAATTGAAAGATTGGGTGGAAGAAATGCGTTTTGAACGTTTAGGAGCTTTCGAATATTCGCATGAAGAAAATACTGGAGCTTTTGTTTTAGAAGATGATGTTCCTGCTGATGTTAAATTCCGAAGAGTAAATGAAATCATGGAGGTACAGTCACAAATTTCATGGGAATTAAATCAGGAAAAAATAGGAAATACTTACCGTTGTTTATTTGATAGAAAAGATGGCGAGTATTATTACGGACGTACCGAGTTTGATTCACCAGATGTAGATAATGATGTTATCGTTGATGCTCGTGAGCACTATATCAAACTAGGAGAGTTTATTGATATAGAAATATATGATGCTGGCGACTTTGATTTATACGGAACACCAGTAGTAAAACAAGAAAGACCAGTTCCAATGCATCAAAAGAAAAAATAATTGTAATCACATTATATTTTTACTTGAAGTGATAAAATAAACTGATATATAAATCCTGCTTTTGCAGGATTTTTTATGCATATTTGCTACATGAAGAAAGCATACTTTAATTGGAGTTCTGGAAAAGATTCGGCTTATGCCTTGTATAAAATATTACAGCAAGGTGAATATGATATCGAAAAACTTGTGACAAATGTAAATCAAGATTATGAGCGAGTTTCTATGCATGGACTTCATGAAAATTTGTTAGATGCTCAAGCGGAAAGTATTGGTATTCCTTTAGAGAAGATTTATTTTCCTGCCGATGTAACTATGGATTTATACAATGAGAAAATGAAAGACAAAACGTCTGAATTGAAATCATTAGGCTTAAATCACGCTATATTCGGGGATATTTTCTTAGAAGATTTAAAAAATTATAGAGACTCTAAGCTTAAAGAAGTAGGAATTACTGGTGTATATCCATTATGGAAACAAAACACCAAAGATTTACTAAGAGAGTTTTTAGCATTGGGTTTTAAAACTATTACAGTTTGTGTAAATGCTAAGTTATTAGGAGAAGAGTTTGTAGGAAGAATTATTGATGAAGACTTTATTAATGAACTGCCTGATAATATTGATGTTTGTGGAGAAAATGGAGAGTTTCATACCTTCTGTTTTGATGGCCCAATCTTTAAAAATCCAGTAGCGTTTGAAATAGGAGAGAAGGTTTTAAAATCATATACTTTAAATAAAGATAATTCTCAAAATTGTCATTCTTCTACGAAAGAAAAAGTAAAAAACTACGATACCAGTTTTTGGTATTGCGATTTAAAAAAGATATAGAAAAACTACTTTTCTAAAGTAAAGAAGAAAGTAGTTCCTTTACCAAGTTCAGAAGTTAACCAGATTTTACCTCCATAGTTACTTATTATCTTTTTAACTATAGAGAGTCCAATACCAATAGAATCTTTTGTGTCTTCTAGTTTTAGAAAAGCATTGAATATTTTTGAATGGTATTCTTTTTCAATACCTTTTCCATTATCCTTTACGTAGTAAACAGTTTTTTCATCTTCTTCAAAGAAACCAACTTCGATAAGACCTTTTTCCTTATCGTTATATTTAATTGCATTTCCAATTAGGTTTTGAAACAACTGTTGTATTCTATGTTCATTTCCTAAAATAGAAGGAAAGTCTTTAGAAACTGTTATTTCTATGTTTTCTGGTACATTGGTATATTGAAGAATTTTCTTGATAATATGATTTAAGTCTAGTTTGGAAAAATTGAAATCATTTCTATTAATTGTTGAATATTCTAGTATTCCTTTAACTAAGGATTCCATGATGTGAATATTATCACTTATGGAGTCAAGGAATTGAACAGCTTCATTATTTAAATTTTCTACATGATCTGCTTTTAGCCAAGTAACAAGTGTTTCAATATTTCTTAAAGGTGATCTTAAATCGTGAGAAACGATATGTGCATAATTACTAAGGTCTTTGTTTTTTTCTTCAAGTTGTTCTAGTAATTTCTGTTTTTTCTCAAAAACCATACAAGCTTCCAAAGTATGTGAAAACTTATTTATTACAGGTAATAATTGCTCGGAGTTTTTTTTATAAATATTAGATGTATTCGTATATAAGAATAAATAATTTCCTTGATAAAGCTTATAAATTACAATAGTACCTTCATTTACTTTTATAGGTACTAATTCCTTAAAGTCTTGACTATATTCAATTATAATATAATTGTTTATAGAATTTAAAAACGATTTTAAGTTTGGGCTTAGTACAGGGTTTATATCATTACCATGTGGAATTGAATATTTTTTTATTAACTGATCTTTTTCATTCAAGTTAAGAATCCAACAAGCATTTAGATTTCTTCTAGTAAGAAGAAGTTTTAAAAAAGAATTACAATTTTCATAGTAATCTAGCGATTTTCCTATGCTCATTGAATATTCATAAAGTCTTAAAATATCTAATATTTTATTGTCTTGCTCCATTTATTCAAATAAACCAACTACTATAGTTTTATTATAAAATTCGATATAGCCATTTCCGTAAGAAGATATTTCTCCTAGTGTTAAAGCACCGCAAGTTGGAATAGTAGGATGCTGATTTGAAATTGCTTCGGAAACATTTTCTAATTCATGTTTAAAATCATCTTTTAAATATAGAATTCTAGAGATACAATCAATAACCATTGCAAACTTTGGTTTTTGAGCTTGATCAGCAATACTTTCAGCAGCTTTTCTAGCCGCTTTAATTAATAAATCTTTATCTCCTTTCATAATATTAATCATTGTATTCTCTTCAACTTCACCAACACATACTAATGAATCATTTTCGTCTGTAGATAAAGGATCTCGAATAATATAATCTGTTCCTTGTTTTATAACACCTAAAGGATACCTCATAGCTAATTCGAAAAACCCAGTATCGCTAAATTTCATTCCAGAATCATTTTCAACTACTTTTTTATATAAATCATAAGGAGCATCCCAGTTGATGCCTTCAATAGAATTACCACTAGTTTTTGTGACGATGTATGGTCCATCTAGCTTTTGCCATCCATGTTCTACACCAATAGAAGATTTCATTTCTATAATAGCAACTACAGCAGTATCTTCTAAAAAGCCTTCCTTAGAAAAAACACATGGCTTTTGTTGTAAAGTTAAGCTACCTGCACCTCCTCCAAAATAATTGGTTTTCATTCCGTATTCTTGATAAAGCCTACTTAGGTAATTAGAAATACTTGAAGTTAAACCATCTACAAAAGTGATTAAACTGTAATTGGTATTTTCTTTAAAATTAGTTTTTGGAATCTTAAATTCTTTTTGACTAATATTTCTGATTGTATATGTTTGAACTACATTACTCAATTCATGAACAATAATTCCTTTGTCTTGTACATCGTTTTTCCAGATTACCATAGGGAAAATTCCACCAATAAAGTTAATGTCAGCCTCATTTAATGAGCTTACAAGATTATCAATATTTATGTCTGTGTGTTCACCAATAGAAATTAATGCAGTATTGTTTTTTACTAATTTTTTTATTTCTAAAGTTATTTCATCTATGTTGGTTGTAGTTAAGTGAAGCATATTTAATAAGTTAAGCTATTATAAATATACTTTTAAGTTAGAAAGAGAAAATGTGAAATTAGATGAAAGGTATTTATGTATAGATGAAAGGTCTAAATTTTTGGTTGATTCGTTTTTAACTAACTACATAAATAAACAGTCAATATAGTCTGTTAGCATGTGTAATAGTAAACCAATTCCGATAATATTAAAAGGTTTTTTAAAAAAGAGAAGAAGCACATATATAATCATTGCATAATAGGTGTGCAAAGGGTGAAAATTAATACTACATCTATTTGGTGCAAAAATAGGTGTAGCTAATAAATGATCTAAATCTACAAGCATGGTTGCTAATAGAATTAAACTTACTTTTTTCCATTCTTTTTTAAAGAATACATAAGCTAGAATAAAAGGGAAACCGAAATGTAAAAAGTAATGAATGAATGTTTGCATTAAACAACTTCTTTTTCTAGTGCTAAAAAATGTGTGGTTTCGTTTTGAGCATATAAAGGGAAAATTTTTAATTCACATTTATATGTTGATCTATCTTTTTTATAATTAATTATAACCTCTTTAAATGGTTTGTTTTTTAATAGTTTTTTACGAATTTTCTCTCTAGAAGTATCAGTAGTTTTTTCTCCTTGTAAAAATACAGGTGACTTTCCTATAGCAAACTCATTATCATAACCAGTCATCTTTTTAAAGCCACTATTTACCCAAATAATTTGTTTATCACTGTTTGTGATAACCAAAGATTCATAAGAGTTTTCTTTTAAAATAGAGTTGAAATTGTTTCCCCAATCAAAATTGTTGGCTAGTTTATGTATGTGTTTAAGATCGTCAGCAAGTGTGTTAACAGTAAATAAATCTTGAATACCCCAGCTTAGCAAATTGATACTTTGTGTTTTGTTTTGGTTAATTAAAGAGGTAGCTTCTTTGTATTTATCATCATCTAAAGAAGATAAATAAGTGTCTAAGCACATCATATCATTTAAATCATTCTTCATAAAACTATACTTGTCTTTTAATATTTTGCTGGACCAATATTTTCTGAACTCTTTTTTATAAAGTCACGTAAATCGTCATTTGCTTTTTCTAAGTCTTCTTTTCTAAGGTACATCATATGACCGCTTCTATATCCTTTAAAACTTAAACGATTTTTAAATTTACCACTTGGATCTATTTTCCCTATTGTGTATTTAGCAGCAGAATAAGTAGTAGCACCATCATAGTAACCTGATTGTACTAATACGTTTAAATATGGATTTTGAGCCATTGATTTACGTAAGTTTTCTCTAGCATTATTGTTACTGAAATCCCAAGGATGCACAGAACCAAACATATTATATTTTACATCTGTTTTAAACTTTAAAACATTTTGAATGTAGTAGTTAATTGCTGGTGTAAATGAATGTAACCAAGAAACTAATTCTGGACTATAATCAGGAGAACTACCAGTTTCTCTTCTGTCAATACCTAAATATCTGCTATCTAAACGACCTATAGTTTTTCCAGAAGTATCTCTTAGTAATTCTTTCCAGAAATAACGATTAGGAACTTCCAAGTTATGTCTAAGTATTACCTCTTTTTTAATTCCAGAATAATACGCCATTTTTTCGGCCACAGCTTCTTTTTCTTCTTTAGATACATAACCACCTTTTGCTAAAGCTGGAAGTAATTTATTAATTGCAAAACTTTCAGATTCTGGTAAAATATCTAATAAATCTTGCTGTTGTAATTTTTGAGGTAACATTTTGTGATACCATGCAGCCGCAGTAAAATAAGGGAAGTTAATAGCGTAATCCTCAGAATTTTTATTTCTTAATAGTTGATAATCTGCTGGAGATACCATGATTACACCATTTAAATACATCCATTGGCTATTTTGTAATTCATAAGCTAGTTGCATTACACGGGTACCACCATAACTTTCTCCAATAATATATTTAGGAGAATTCCATCTATTATTTCTTGTTATAAAAGTATTTAACCAACCAGCTAAATATTTAGCATCTGCATTTACACCAAAAAAGTATTTTTTATCTAATTTCTTTTTCTCCTTTACTATAGGTCTAGAATAAGCTGTGTTTACTGGATTTACAAAAACAATATCAGCGACATCTAATATAGAATACGGATTATCTTTTATACCATAAGGTTGTATAGGATTTCCTTCATCATCAATTTTTAAAATTTTAGGTCCAGTATAAGCAATATGCATCCAAACAGAGGCAGAACCAGGTCCACCATTAAAAGACATGATTAGTGGTCTTTTTTCACTATTATTTACATCTGTTCTTTTATAATAAGTATAAAAAAGAGTTGCTTTTATACCACCATTTTTATCGTATACAGGCTGTGTTCCTGTTTGAGCTTTGTACTGAATCCTTTTACCTTTAATTACAACAGAATTAGTAGTAATTATAGTAGAGTCAATTGGAATTCTATTGTCTTGTGCAATTGCAGTAATTGAAAATGATAAGACAAATAAAAAGATGATTTTTTTCATAGTATAGTTAGTTATGAGAGTTAAAAGTATTAAAACTTCTCAAAAACACCTAATCCAAACAATGCAAAGTCGTATTTAACAGGATCATGTTTGTCAAACTTTCGTAGAGTTGTATCTAATTCAATTAAAGCTTTCCAGTCGTTTTGTTTTCTTTTTAAAATACCAAGTTTACGAGCAACGTTACCAGAATGTACATCTAAAGGGCAATGTAAGTGAGCTGGGGAATGTGTTTTCCATATTCCAAAATCTACTCCAGTTTTGTTATCACGAACCATCCAACGTAAGAACATGTTAATTCTTTTTGAAGCTGAATTTTTTAGAGGATCAGAAACATGTTTGAGTGTTCTATCTAAATACGGAATTTCAAAAAATATTTGCTTGAAATTATGAATGGCTAGTTTATAATTATCATCTTCTTTAGTAGCTAAAACTGCTTCTAATCCATTGTGATTTTGATAGATGTTTTTTAAAGATTTGATGAAAAATTTAAAGTCTTCAGCATTAAAAGTACGATGAACAAAGCCATCAAAATTTTCTAAATCATCTTCAGTGTGATTCATGACAAAATCGTAAGGAGAATTTCCCAGTAATTCAGTCATTCTTGAAGCATTTTTAATAATCATTTTACGATTTCCCCACGCTATTGTAGCTGCTAAAAAACCAATGATTTCTATGTCTTCTTTTAAACTAAACCGATGCGGAATTTGAATTGGATCACTATCAATAAAGTCTAGGTTATTATATTTAAAAACTTTTTCGTCTAAGAATTCTTTAAGTTCTGATTTTGTCATTTTATATTGAATCTCCCGCAAAACTAATAAAAACAAAGAAAGCATTATAAGTGGCGTGTAAAAGAATACTCCAAATTAATCCAAAACGAACTCTGATAAAACCTAAATAGCCTCCTAAAATTATTTGAGGAGCTACCAAGATAGGAGCGAGGATAAGTACATTGTTTGTTATAGGAAAATTACTTAAGTGAATTAAACCAAAAGCAACTGCGAACACATAAAAAGCTATTTTAAATATTTTTCCTCCTCGAAATAAGGTTATTGGAGCTCTAAAAATGGATTCCTCTAACAAAGGTGCAGCAACTACAGCAAAGAGGAAAATTTGAACTTTAGACAAACTTTTCATTAGTTGTTCCATAGCATGATTATTCATATCTACCCAACCTAAATGTTCTATTAATACAAAAAGAGGAGATAAAGCTGCTCCAGTCAATATACTTATAATAAGTATGTGTAAGAACTTCTTTAATCGATATGTGCTATTCTGATTAGCATCTTTTTCTAATACAGGATTTTTTAAAAAAGCAATTAGTTCGTAAAATGTTTCTATCATGTTAGTTAATTTGCTAATAAGTAGCTAAAAACATGAATTTGTTACACTAACTAATTATAATTCCATCTTTCATGGTTAAAGTCCTATCAGCCATTTGTGCTAGTTCTTTATTATGGGTAACTAATACAAATGTTTGCCCAAATTTATCTCTAAGTTCAAAGAAAAGTTCGTGTAATTTTTTAGCTGAATTCGAATCTAAATTACCAGAAGGTTCATCTGCAAAAATAACAGAAGGTTCATTTATTAAAGCTCTAGCCACAGCAACTCTTTGTTGTTCTCCTCCTGATAATTGACCTGGTTTGTGATTTTCTCTATGTGATAATCCTAAAAACTCTAATAGTTCTTTGGCTCTTTTTTCAGTAGCTAATTTTGATTTACCTCCAATATATGCTGGTATGCATACATTTTCTAAGGCAGTAAATTCCGGAAGTAACTGATGTGATTGAAAAACAAAACCAATATTTTTATTTCTAAAAGCAGATATTTCGTTATCATTTAAATCTTTAATAGATACATTATCAACTAAAAGGTCATAATCTTGTTCTTTTAGAGGTTTATCTAAAGTACCTAATATTTGAAGCAAGGTTGTTTTTCCAGCTCCAGAAGGACCAACAATGGCAACAATTTCTCCTTTTTTGATATGAAGGTTTACACCTTTTAAAATTTCAACATTACCATAATGTTTATGGATGTTTTTAGTAATAATCATAATTCTGAATTCAATGTAACGAAAGTATAAAAAAGAAATAAGATAAACTTTAAAGCTTATCTTATTTCAATCTATATATAATAAACCCTATTATAATATATTTTTAAGATTGTTATAATCGATAAAATAAACTAATCGAACAGAGAAGGTATGTCTGTTTGCCTCATCAAATAAACTATCTAAATTGTTAAAAAATGTTTGATTAGCATTATCATTAAAATTAGAAATAGAATTTCTGTAAAAAGCTATTAATTGACTACCTGGAGCAAATTGCCAAACATAATTAAGGTCTAAATTCCAGCTATTAAAATTAACATCATGATTATCAGAATAAGGATTGGCTTCTAATAAACCATTATCAGTATTTAGTTTATAGAATTGATCTTGATATGGAACTTTACTCCAATTATGACGGAATGTTAATGATAAAGAGGATTTCGTGCTAAAGCTATATTTTCCAGAAAGAGAATTATTGTAAGAAGATTGATCTCTTTGCCCAAAAATAATATCATCATTATCTAAAGTAGTTACATAACCTTGATCGCTATTCGATTTGTTAAATCTAAAGCCATAGATTAGTGAGAACTGGTTGTTAAAACGATATCTAGGTGAAACTCTAAAGCCATATCCTTCTCTTGGGTTATTTCTAAAGAAAGTATAGTACCAGCTATAGTCAATAGCAAACTTTTTTCGGTAATCTGTAGATCCCCAATGGTTAATATTTAACCTTTGAGGTCTGTTAAAAAAGATACCGCTTTGTGTTCCTTGTCTTGGTTCGAAAAAGTCTTTTGATTCGGTACCGAAATTTAAATTTCCTCCAAAGCCAAAACGACTTCTTGTTTGCGATGAAAAAGATAAACCTGCATTGGTACCAGTATAAGTACCTGGAGTATGTAAAAAGTTTACATTGTAATAAAGGTTTATTCTGTAACGATTAAAAATTCCTTTTGGTTTTAATAATCGATATCCTACAAAACCATAGATTCTTTGTCTGTTATTTCTAAATAAAATCCCTAAATCATTAGGGTTGTAATCTTTGTTTTCAAAATTATAACCGATTTCACCTCTCCAGTTTCCAGACTGTTTACCAATACTAGTATCAAACGAATATCCAGTATTAGGGTTGTCTACATCATCAGTGATGTTTGTCATTTTAAAAGAACCGTCTATATTGTAGTTACTACCTTTATCTTCAACATGCCATAATAATCCAGTAGCATTGGCATCTCTAAATCGACCATCACGAGTAACATTGGTATTTATTAATGTTATTGAAGAATTTTGATTAAACTGTTGATCGAATACAATAATATTATAGTTTGTTAATGGACTTGTAACTGTTTTGTAACTACTAACATTTTTTATGATTTCAGTTCCATTAATTATTTGTTCTGTTTTAGTAATAGTAGCTTCAGTTTTGTCTGTTATCGCATTGAAAAAACCAATTCCTAAACCTTTTTTAGTTCTTCCTGATATTTTTATAGCATTTAACATTTTTACATCAGGGTAATCTGTAATTTCTTCATTTACTTTTCTACCATTAGTAAAATCTTCGTCGTCAATTAAATTCCTTTCACCAGAGAATTGATCTATAGGACTTCCTCCAATTCTTCTTGAATAAAATAATCGGCCTTTCGTAAATAATTCTGTTCCTTCAGTAAAAAATTGACGTTGTTCACTAAATTGTTGTTCAAAAGGACCTAGGTTTAACGTAACATTATCAAAAGCAGTTTGACCAAAATCTGGAATTAAAGTAGCGTCTAATGTAAAGTTTTCTGTAATTCCATATTTTACATCCATACCCACACTCCAATCAAAATCCGTATCTCCATCAAATGAAGTTACTGTTGTAGAAGCATAAGGATAAAAACTCAATCTAGTAGGAGGTTTTATGTCTTTAAAATTTTCAACCAAACCATCATATTGTGTCCAGTTTCCTTGAGTATTGTCTATGTGATTCCAAGTATAACGAGCATTTAAGTTTTTTACATCTCTATGAAAATTAAATCCCCAAGATTGTACAGGTCTATTAGCAAAACGTAATGCTCTATAGGGTATTTTCATTTCTACAGACCAATTATCATCGTTTATTTTTATGGCGCTATCCCAAACAGCATTCCAGTTAAAATCTTCATTATTGGTAGAAACTTTTGAATCGGCTTGTACTCCAGATGCTGTAACTACAAACATATTAGGGTTTTGTCCATCGTCATTTGGATTAATTAGCATCATAAAAAAATCTGAGTTCCCAATTCGATCTCTATTATTAAACTCTGCTGGGATTTTAGAAGGATCAGGAGCATACATTACAGCACTTACATAAATAGCTTCATCATCATACACTAATTTAACTTCAGTTTTGTGTGTATTTGGTTCAGCTTCTCCATTATTAGGTCGCATCATTACAAAATCTTTTGCAATAGGAGTATTATTCCATGCATTGTCGTCTAAAATACCATCTATTTTTGGTGGAGAATCAACACGTGTAGCATTAATTTTTTTTCTGTTTTTGTTAATTTCTTGAGCACTTATCCCATTAGAGATAAGAAGAATAGCGCTTATTAATGTCGCGATTTTATACATAGTTGATTGATAGAGTAATAAGGTTTAGCTAAATTATTTATGATTTAATGAACCAAATCATAAAATCATGTTAATTAGAGTAAAGACATGTTAAAAAACTTAACGTTACAATTTAAACGTTAAAGATATGTGAAAGCGTAATTCTAAGAATATCATATGAAATACTACAAATTAAAGGGCAAAATGTAATGTAATATCATTTGAATTTGTATTTTTGTTCGACTTTTAAAAATTCATATCTAATGAACTTACACGAATATCAAGGTAAAGAAATATTAAGCAGTTTTGGCGTTCGTATTCAACGCGGGATTGTTGCAAATACACCAGAAGAAGCTGTTGAAGCAGCAAAAAAATTAACTGAAGAAACTGGAACTGGTTGGCACGTAATTAAAGCACAAGTACACGCAGGTGGTCGTGGAAAAGGTGGTGGAGTTAAGTTAGCTAAAAACTTAGATGAGGTAAAAAGTATTTCTAATGATATTTTAGGAATGATGTTAATTACTCCTCAAACTTCAGCGGAAGGTAAATTAGTAAACCAAGTTTTAATTGCTGAGGATGTTTATTATCCTGGTGATAGCGAACCGAATGAATTTTATATGTCGGTTTTATTAAACCGTGCTACTGGTAGAAACATGATTATGTATTCTACAGAAGGAGGTATGGATATTGAAACTGTAGCAGAAGAAACTCCTCATTTAATTTTTACTGAAGAGATTGACCCTGCAACTGGATTAATGCCTTTCCAAGCTCGTAAGATTGCTTTTAACTTAGGTTTAAGCGGTGCAGCTTTAAAAGAAATGGTAAAGTTTGTTACAGCTTTATATACAGCTTACATTAAGTCTGATTCAGCAATGTTTGAAATTAACCCAGTGTTAAAAACATCTGATGATAAAATTATGGCTGTAGATGCTAAAGTAACTTTAGATGAAAACGCTTTATATCGTCATAAAGATTATGCAGCAATGCGTGATATTCGTGAAGAAAACCCAATTGAAGTAGAAGCTAAAGCTGCAGGTTTAAACTATGTAGATTTAGATGGTAACGTTGGATGTATGGTAAACGGAGCTGGTTTAGCAATGGGAACTATGGATTTAATTAAGCAAGCAGGTGGTGATCCAGCAAACTTCTTAGATGTTGGTGGTACTGCAGATGCTCAACGTGTTGAAACTGCTTTTGGAATTATTTTAAAAGATCCAAACGTAAAAGCTATCTTAGTAAATATTTTTGGAGGAATCGTTCGTTGTGATCGTGTTGCTCAAGGTGTTGTAGATGCTTATAAGAATATGGGTGACAAAATTAATGTGCCTATTATTTGCCGTTTACAAGGAACAAATGCAAAAGAAGCAAAAGAATTAATTGATAATAGCGGAATGGAAATTATCTCAGCTACTGAGTTCCAAGAAGCAGCTGATAAAGTTCAAGAAGTTTTAGGAGCTTAAAATTAATTTCTTAGTTATATATTGAAAACGCTTTACATTTATGTAAAGCGTTTTTTATTTTGGAGTAATTTTATTAGTTGCTAGTAGTTATAAACTATCTTTTAATACTTTAATTTCATCACGTAACTGTGCAGCGACCATAAAATCCAATGCTTTGGCAGCCTCTTCCATTTGTTTACGTTTTGCACGGATACGTTTTTCTATTTCTTCTTTAGGTAAGAATTCTAAATCTTGCTCAGCTGCTTTTTGTGTAGCATTGTCGTAATGATAAGAAGTTACGGTGTCTTTCGATAACGTATCGTCTATTTTTTTGTTTATTTGAGTTGGGGTAATTCCGTTAGCTGTATTGTAATTAATTTGTTTCTCTCTTCTTCGATTCGTTTCGTCAATAGTACGTTGCATACTATTAGTAATTTTATCAGCATACATTATAGCAACTCCATTTACGTTACGAGCTGCTCTTCCTATAGTTTGTGTAAGTGACCTATGCGAACGTAAAAAACCTTCTTTATCGGCATCTAAAATGGCTACTAAAGAAACTTCTGGTAAGTCTAAACCTTCACGTAATAAATTAACACCAATAAGTACGTCAAATAAACCTTTACGCAAGTCTTGCATTATTTGAACACGTTCTAGTGTGTCTACATCAGAATGAATATAGCGACAACGAACTTGTATTCTAGTTAAATATTTTGCTAATTCTTCCGCCATTCGTTTGGTTAAAGTAGTAACTAATGTTCGTTCATCTTTTTCTACTCTAGTTTGAATTTCTTCAATTAAATCATCAATTTGATTCAAACTAGGGCGGATATCAATTACTGGGTCTAACAATCCTGTTGGTCGGATTACTTGTTCTACAAAGATACCTTCTGTTTTTTCTAATTCATAATCAGCAGGGGTTGCAGATACATAAATTACTTGGTTTTGAAGTAATTCAAATTCGTCAAACTTCAATGGTCGATTGTCCATAGCAGCTGGTAATCTAAAACCATATTCTACTAAATTTTCTTTTCTACTTCTATCTCCACCATACATGGCATGTGTTTGTGGAATGGTAACATGACTTTCATCTATTACCATTAAATAGTCATCTGGGAAATAATCTAGTAAGCAGAAAGGACGTGTACCTGGATCTCTTCCATCTAAATAACGCGAGTAATTTTCTATTCCAGAGCAATAACCTAATTCGCGAATCATTTCTAAGTCGAATTCGGTTCTTTCTTGAAGTCTTTTAGCTTCTAGATGTTTACCTATTTCTTTAAAATAATCTACTTGCTTTACCATATCTTCTTGAATTTTATGTATGGCATTTTGCAGTATATCTGGAGAAGTTACAAATAGATTGGCAGGGTATATTGTTAGTTCATCTAACTTATCAACTACTTGATTTGTTTCGATATCAAAAGTTTCAATTTCTTCAATTTCATCCCCAAAAAAGTGAACTCGATAACCACTATCTCCATAAGATGGATAAATAGTAACAACATCTCCTTTTACCTTAAATGTCCCACTTTTAATTTCAACTTCTGTACGAGCATATAAACTAGTAACTAATAAGTGTAAGAACTTTGTTCTTGATATTTGTTGATCTACCTTAATTGGTATTACATTTTTCTTGAATTCATTTGGATTTCCAATACCATATAAACAAGATACTGAAGCTACTACTAGTACATCTCTACGACCTGATAATAGGGAAGAGGAAGTACTGATTCGTAAACGTTCTATTTCGTCGTTGATAGATAAATCTTTTTCAATATAAGTTCCCGTAACTGGAATATATGCTTCAGGCTGATAGTAATCATAATATGAAACAAAATATTCAACAGCGTTGTTAGGAAAAAACTGTTTGAACTCAGAGTATAATTGGGCAGCTAAAGTTTTGTTATGTGCCAAAACTAGAGTAGGTCTATTTACCTCTGAAATTACATTTGCAACGGAGAATGTTTTACCAGATCCAGTAACCCCTAAAAGAGTTTGGTATTTTTCTTCTGATTCTATACCGTTTACAAGTTGTTTAATGGCTGAAGGTTGGTCTCCTGTAGGCTTAAATTCTGAGTGTAGTTCAAAGTTCATACAACAAAAATACGTATAGTTTTATTGAAATACTATTTGTTTTATGTTATAGTCAGCTCCAGAAAACTTATTTCCGTAATAAGGCGAAATGACTCTTTTTAATCCGAATTTTACCGTATTTATCAACTAAAGTAGCATGATACCAATAATCAGTAGAAGGAAGTTGTTGACCATTATAAATACCTCCCCAACCTATATGGTTTTTGCTAGGTATTACAGCAACTCTTTTTCCATAACGATTGTAAATATTAACTGATACAGATTGAAAAAAGTCATTATCAACCCCCAATATCTTCCAAGTATCATAGATGCCATCTTGATTTGGTGTACAATGTTTTTGAAAAAAAATTATTGGTATTTCATCAGAATTTGTAATCCCGCATCCGTTTTTATCTCTTATACTTATAGTGTATATACCTATAGTTAAATTTGAGAAAGTATACGCTAAATTCTCAATACCAGTATTGTAGTTGTTAGAGTTATTTAAAGCATATTCGTAATTGCCATTTCCTTCAACTATTATTGTTATACTATTATCATTTAAAGTATCATCTACAGGAATTATGTTTACAATTAAAGCTTTACTAGATATTGAAACAGTAAAAGTATTGTATCCTACACATGGGTTTTCTGTTAATGAATTATTAGTAAATGCTTCTACTTTATAAGTGCCAGCATCTGAAGCTTTATAAATTGAGTTTGTTGCATTTGGAATAAGCTCTCCATTTTTATACCACTGATAGCTATCTAAAATGTTTCCTGTTGAAGCATCCAAGTCTACAGTTGCAATTGGTAAAGTTTCATTAGGTGAATTAATGCATAAAAGAATAGGGATAGGATTCCCCCTAGGTATTGGCAATGGCTCAATAAATATTTTAAAACTAGTAATAGTAAAACAAGAAGAAGTAGATCTCGGTGTGATTCTTACATAAACATCTGAATTGTTTGTAAATAAATCATCTTCATAAGGAGCTATTATAGCATTTGTATTATTATTTGCATCATCTAATCTTCTATAAAAATTAATAGTATGCGTATTAAGTGAAATAGCAGGATTTTGTGAAGTGATTTCATCTATTTTTTTTGAAAAATCATAAAATCCATTTCCTGAACCCTGACTGTTTGTTGCATTTTGGTTGTTGGCATTAAGATCAGTTTCACAAACATAAACATCGGTTAGGTTACTAGTGAAATTAGAACTTAAAACCCTTAGTGTTAATGTTCCTGTAGCAAAACAGTTATTGTTATTGGAAGAGTTAAAGCTAATTCGAACAACAATTGTTTCTGGATTAGTAGTGTTGATGTAATTAGTTTTAGGTAATGGATTTAAGAAGTTGATATCTGCTTGATCAAAAAAATCTACGCTAACATTAGTGGCATTATTTGTTAATTCTCCTTCTTTTGTAGTTAGATCAAATGAGGTTCTTTGATCAGAAGGATTAGAATCTGTATCACATTTTTCAAAATCTGGTATGGCAACTACAGTTGGTTGTGATACAAATTCAATATCAGCATCAGCAGTTAAAGTTGTATTACAAGCATCATTTAATTCAATGGTGAGTTCATATATTCCGGGGCCAAAGTTTATATCATTTGTTGTTAATATAGAATCTGTTCCTATAATATTTCCATCTTTTACCCAGGTATATGTTGCCCCAGGTTCTATTCTACCAGCTTTTAAATCATAATCTCTTCCCGAACAAAAAAACTGTTTTTCATTACTAATCACTAGGTCATTTTCGGCATTTAAAATAGTTGTAGGTAAAAAATAAGATTGGATAAATGGAGGAAGTCCTTGTGATGATTCTCTACCGTTAAGATTTACTCCATTGTGAACATAGTTTATCGAGTTTTTAGGATTTTCAGGAGAGTTAATAACACCTAAAAAATTCTGTCTATTTACTGCATGATAAATTTTACCGTTTGGACCAATTTGTAATGCTCCTCTTGACCCTTGATAAGTATGAAAAGGTGTACCTCTTGAATTATTGATAGTATTGATATCTGAAGTAGATGTGTCAAATTGATAAAGATTTGCAGTTCCACCATTTGAAGAAATACCTGTAGCTATGTATAACTTATTTCCTGTTATTGAAAACTCAACTCCATATCCATCATTAAAGTCTAAGTTTAGGCGTCTACCATTAGTTATTATACCAGTGTTAGTATCTAAATCATATATATAAGAGCCAGATTCAGCTGCTGCCATTGCTAGTTTAGTGCCATCAGGTGATGCTTTTAAGTAACCTCTACTAAACATTGCTCCTAAAGTATTTATAAGGTTAGATTGAACTGGTGTTGTATTAACACCAACAGTAGTAACTTCATATGCGTAAAAATTCGTTGTGTCCGCTGTGATTACCCAAATAGCATCACAACTTTTACCAATAACAGCTGTTATTTTTTCGGTTGCAGTACTAACTAAAGGAATATTTTTGGTGGTAATATCTCCATTACCACCATTCAAGTTCATATCTACTATTGAGTAATTAACCCCATGCATATTATTTTCTTGCGCATCGACTGTAAAGAGATAATAAATATTATTAATTGTTGGATTTGGAACTATTAAAGCAGACTGTGTACTGGAGCTATTCCCTAAAAGATTAGTGCCATTAGGCATTATATTGTGATTTCTATCCCAAACCGTGGTACCATCTGAATAAAATAATAAGTTTCCATTCGTGTCAGAAATAGTAGAACAACCTTCAAAAGTATTTAATTGGCCATTTACAAGCGCAATTGGGTTGCCCGCACTAAAATCTATTCCAGCATTTCTACCGAAGTACCAAATATTAGCTTCATTTTGTGCAGATGTTATTAGAGAGGTAAGCAGGAAAAAAGTGATAATTACTTTCTTCATCTTAATAATTTGTAGCTAAATACAAATTTACTCAAAAAAGAAATTTTATGGTACAGGTTTTTTCCTTAACTATCTTGTTTTTAGTGTTTTTTGTAAAAAAAAAGACCTGTTATTAATAACAGGTCTTTTTTAAAATTATTTTCTTAAAACAGAGAAATGCCCTTGATGCTGATACAGTTTCCCTTTTCTATCTACGAGTTGAATTTTAAACCAATAGTCGCTAGAAGGAAGTTGTTTTCCATTGTAAGTTCCATCCCATCCTTGACTATCTATAGGAATAATAGCTACAATTTTACCATATCTATCTACTACGGTAATGTTACTAGAAGGGTAGAAGCTAGAATCAGCTCCTTTAATTTTCCAAGTATCATTTTTACCATCTCCGTTAGGAGTGATAAATTTAGGGTATTCGATAACAGAAACTTTTAATTGAGCATCAGGTTTACAACCGTTTTTGTCTCTTACAATAACGTTGTAAAAACCACCATAGATATTATTGAATAAAGGATCGTCTTGAAATCCTGTCATATTGTTATCTTCATCAACAATAGCGAATTCGTAATCACCAATACCTAAATTTTGATTGTCTGTAATTATTTTAATCGAATAGTTATCAAGACCATTGTTATTTGTATCGTCAACAATAACTATATCATCATCATTTAAAGTAGGGCTAATAGATTCATTTACTACAATTTCTCTACTTCTAGAGCAACCAGTTCCATCTTGCATTGTTGCTTTTACTACATAAGTTCCTCCTTTTAATACATCTAAAAATGCATCAGTACTAAGTACTTTAGGATCACCTTTTAAAGTCCATTCGTAACTATAAGTAGCATTTGGGTTAATAGGTTCTAACCTTGTTTGAGGATTGTTTAAACATACAATTACAGGAGTATCTACAGTAAAAGCAGGGAGCGGGTTAATAACAATATTGAAATTCAAAT
>NZ_WAAU01000033.1:543-2724 GCF_008806755.1 Tenacibaculum aiptasiae | reverse complement strand
CTTACCCAAATAACATCACCATTTGTAACAGGATGTGCAGTGGTATTAGTTATTTCAGCAGTATTATTAATAGCATCATTTTGAGTAGGATAGTATTTGAATGTTTCATTAGCGTGATTAGCAGAAATATTCATTTGTGATAATGTAAGGTTGATACTTGTGTTTAAATCAGCATCAGTATCACATTGCCTAACAACTATAGGGTTATTTACTACTGGTAATGGATTTACAATTAAATTAAAAGATTTAGAAGTATCATTACAAGCAGGGTTATTTTTATTTTCTACCCTAACATAAATCGTTTGAGAATTAGCTGTGGCATTTCTGTATGGAGTGTTTTTATCAATTACGTCTGTGTTTTTATCTGTGTTAGCACCAGATAATGTAGTATGATAAGAAACTTCATAAGTTGCAGTAGGAAGCGTACCTAAAATTTCATTGTCTTTAGAGTTTAACAAGAAATTATTAAAGAAACCATCTGTGTCTCCACCATTAGCAGTATCATCACATTCTTCATAATCAACAGGCGTCTGTGGAATAGGTTGACCAAAAATTTGTGATTTAAAAGAAGAATCAACAAAGCAATTTGTTGCAGTTCTATTTCTAATTCTTACATAAATAGTATCATCAGCAGTATTATTTACATGGGTGGTTGGCGTTGTAATTTGAGTAGTGTATGCTGCATCTGAGTAAAATAATACTTCAAATGTTGTATTACTCTGACCTGCTAAAATTTCATTTGTTTTAGTTGTTAAATCTATATTAGTAGCTAAATTATTGCTGCATGTAGCAAGTGGTGTAATAGCAGTATTGTTTACAGGAGCAGCAGAAAATTCTAGGGTAACATCATCTTCGTCACTACAAGTACCTGTTGTAATTTTACAAGTATATTTACCATTACCTAAGTTGGCTAAATAATCTTTATTTGTAGCTCCTGGAATTATAACATCATCTTTATACCATTGATATGAATCAGCAGTAATATTAGAGGATAATAATTTTTCTGTTCCACAAACAGAAGTGTTTGTTGCTGATAAAAAATCTGTTCCTAAATTTAATCCTAAATTAAAACTTCCTTTTTCTAAAAATACTGCTGAATCTAGTCTATTATCTCTATTATCAGCAATAACTAATTTTATATGATAAGTGACATTAGGTTTCACTTTACCCTTAGCAGTTAGAATAGTTGTTCTTCCATCAAAATTAGTGTCACCTAGCTTATTGCCAGCGAAATAAGTAGGGTTGGCTGCTGCACAACCTCCACCACCAGAAATAGGACCGTGTACATTTGTTACACTTACAGGAGTTGTAGTACCAGGTAATACAGCTAAATTTGTATAAGTTGTTGTTCCCGATTCTCTTAACAAGAAAGCAAATCCATCAGCATAACTACAAGGATAATTATTTTGATATTCTTCGGATGCCATTAAATAACGAAAACTTATTTCATCAGATTTAGGAACAAAATCAAATTCAATAACACTTGCATCAAGTAAGTTAGGTTCTCCTAAAGAAGCTCCTAAATCAGCGTCATTATTTCCTGTGGTACCAGTATCTAAACTTGTAGTACCAACTTGTCCTATGGAATAAGCTTTACCAGTAGAGATAACAATACCTTCTTTAAAAGGAAATTTACTTCCAGGCTTGGCTTTAAAGTATCCATAACTTTTGTTTTGTGTATCAGTGGGAGCTCCAAAAACAGAAGAAGTTATGTTTGTAACTGTTGCACAACTGTTGTTAATTAGAACTTTTTCGATAAGATCTTGAGGAGTATATTCTGCTTCTGTTTGACTAGCAGTGTTTACTTCTATTGTTTGCGCTTTTAGGGAAAAAGAAGCAATAAATAATAATATAATACTTAGAGGTAGTTTTGACTTCATATTTTAAAAAAAGTATGTAACAAATAAAACAATTAAAAATCAGTTTTCCCTACTTTTAATCAAATAAAAAAGAGAAAACTGAAATAAATAAACTTATTTTCTTAAGATAGAGAAGTGTCCTTGATGTTGATGTATTTTTCCTTTTCTATCTACGAGTTGAATTTTAAACCAATAGTCGCTAGAAGGGAGTTGTTTTCCATTGTAAGTTCCATCCCATCCTTGACTATCTATAGGAATAATAGCTACAATTTTACCATATCTATCTACTACGGTAATGTTACTAGAAGGGTAGAAGCTAGAG
>NZ_WAAU01000033.1:0-430 GCF_008806755.1 Tenacibaculum aiptasiae | reverse complement strand
AATCCTGTCATATTGTTATCTTCATCAACAATAGCGAATTCATAATCACCAATACCTAAATTTTGATTGTCTGTAATTATTTTAATCGAATAGTTATCAAGACCATTGTTATTTGTGTCGTCAACAATAACTATATCATCATCATTTAAAGTAGGGTTAATAGATTCATTTACTACAACCTCTCTACTTCTAGAGCAATCAGTTCCATCTTGCATTGTAGCTGTTATGACATATGTGCCTCCTTTTAATACATCTAAAAATGCATCAGTACTAAGTACTTTAGGATCTCCTTTTAAAGTCCATTCGTAACTATAAGTACTATTAGGGTTGATTGCTTCTATTCTTGTTTGAGGATTGTTTAAACATACAATTACAGGAGTATCTACAGCAAAAGCAGGGAGCGGGTTAATAACAATATTGAAATTCAAAT
>NZ_WAAU01000032.1 GCF_008806755.1 Tenacibaculum aiptasiae | reverse complement strand
TTAACTACATCATCTTTAACCGTATTATTCTCTTTCTTTAACCTAATTATCTTCAGTTTAGTTCTTGGATATTATAGCTTGCAAATATTCGGAGTATTTGTACTGGGAAGTGTTTTATACTTTGGATGGGTACTCTTCTTTTTCAAGAAGCGAAAAGAATTAGACTACAAACGATTCTCACAAGTAAGTCAAGAACAAAGTAAAGTAATTGAGCTTATCAACGGAATGCAAGAAATTAAGCTTCACAATGCAGAAAGGCGCATGCGTTGGAATTGGGAATATGTACAAGCTCGTTTATTTAAAGTAGCTACCAAGAGTTTGGCCTTAGAACAAACACAAAGTGTAGGATCTAACTTTATCAACGAACTTAAAAATATGTTCATCACTGTTTTATCGGCAAAACTAGTAATCGATGGACAAATAAGTTTGGGTATGATGATGGCTATTAGTTATATCGTTGGACAATTAAACGGTCCTATTACTCAGCTGATTAATTTTATGAGAGATGTACAGGATGCACAAATATCGGTTGATCGATTAGGAGAAATTCATAA
>NZ_WAAU01000031.1 GCF_008806755.1 Tenacibaculum aiptasiae | reverse complement strand
TCTCGCTTTTTATCAATTACCTTTTCTAGCAACATTACATTAACAGAAGATTCTTTCAAAAGATCTTCATGCTCTTTATTAGTTATAACCAACTCTGTTTGACTATCCTCCAACATGTAACGAATCCTTCCTTCTGGATAACTAGGGTCTAAAGGCATATAACAACCTCCTGACTTTAAAATACCTAGCATACCCACAATTGTATAAAGATTCTTTTCTACTAATAAACCTACAATATCATTTCTTCCAATACCTTTTGAACGTAAATCATAAGCTAAAATGTTTGATAAATTATTTAACTCTGAATAAGTTAATGTTTCATCCTCATAAACAACTGCTACAGAATTAGGGTAATTTTCTACCTGAGCCTCAAATAAATCGACTATGGTTAATGATTCAGGATATGATACATCTAAAAGAGTGTTTAACTCTAATGTTTTTTCTTTTTCTGCATTTGTTACCAAGGATAACTCTGCCAATTGAGTATTTGGGTTTTGAATAATATTTTTTAATAACCTTTTATAATAATTAACAAATCTTTCTATTGTACTTTCTTTAAAAAGATCGGTTGCATATTCTAATTCAAAACTTAATCCATTATTTTCTTCTTTTGCACCTAAAGTAAGATCAAATTTAGCCGTTGTTGATTCAAATAGATATTCTTGAATTTCTCCTGTACTAATTTTAAAAGATTCTTGTTTATTATTTTGTAGAACAAAAACACAATCAAATAATGGATTCCTACTTGGGTCTCTATCTATTCGTAAATCATTGATTAACTCTTCATAAGGATATTCATCGTTATCTAAATAACTTAATACTTTTTGATGTAATGATTTTATATATTCATTGAAGCTTACATTAGCTTCGACATTTATTGGAAAAGCTAATGTATTTGCAAACATTCCAATTATATCTTCTAATTCTTGATGCTTTCTTCCCGCTACTAAAGTACCAACAACTATATCATTTTTTCGACTAAGTTTAGATAACAATATTCCATAAACCCCTAACAATAGAGAGAAAAGTGTTATCTCGTTCTTTTTTGCTATTTCATTAAGCTCAAATAAATCTTGACTAGATACTTTAAAATTTTTAACTTTTCCTTTAAACGTTTTTTCTAAAGGCCTTGGAAAGTCATACGGTAATTCTAATACATCATATTTTTGATTAAACTGCTCTAACCAAAACTCTTTTTGATGCTGTACAAAATTTTGATGTTCATTACTTAAAAACCACTCAGCATAATCTCTATAGCTAATTTGTAAAGGTTTTAAACTATCTCCGTTGTATAATTGAGTAAATTCTTTCATTAAAATTTGTACAGATACACCATCTGATGCGATATGATGCATATCTATCAAAATATAATGTGCCTCTTTTGATATCTTCATTAACCCAACTCTAATTAATGGGGGCTTACTTAAATCAAATGGCCTTATAAACTCTTTTGTTATTAACTCAATATCTGACTCTTTTCCTTTTATTTCCTCTATTTCAAAAGAAACTTCTTCTAAAACACTCTGTATAGGCTGATTAGATTCATCTAACCCAAAACTCATACGAAAGCATTCATGTCTATTTAATAAAGATTTAAAAACATAACTAAGTTTTTCTTTATCTACCTCACCTGTTACCTTTAAAACTCCTGTTTGGTTGTAAGCAAGAGAGTCTTTATTTAATTTGTTTAAAAGAAAAATTCTAAATTGAGCTGGTGTAAGTTGATAAACCTCTTTTCTTAATCCTTTCGGTATTTTATTTTCAATACTATTTAAACTTTTCCTTTTGTTTAAATAATTCAATAACCCCTCTTTATTATTCTTCAATTCTTGGACTATACTTGGATTGTCGAAATTTTTAGGAACAATTATTTTTAAATTTTCTTTATCAATTTTAATGTTAATATCTAGCTCTTTTAATTTTAATAATAGTTCTTCCATATTAAAATGTTTTTAATCTTAGTCTGAGTTATTCCAGACATAATGGTTATTTTTTTGTTTTGCTTAAGTCCCTGAACAGGTTAGTTTTTGTTCAGATATATTTATATTGTGTAGCATGTTAACCTATAGATTAACATGTTTTTTAATACATAACACTTTTTCAAGTAGGTACAGCTAGCCATACTATTTTATAGCTAGCTGAAAATATTATATACTAATTTCTGTAGTCTCTTCTTTTTGGATTAAATTTCCTGAATCTATCCAAAGGTTGGCTTCAATAAAGTTTGCTTGCTGTTTTATTGTTGTCTTTTGAAATAGTTCAACAAGTTTCATTTCTATATTGAACACTCTTTTTATTTTATTTGCTATTTGAACCGCCATTAAAGAGTGCCCTCCTAATTGTATAAAACTATGATTAATACTTATAGATTGTTCATCTATTCCTAAAACTTTAGACCAAATTTCTACAAGTTTTTTTTCTGTTTCTGAAGAAGTCTCTATAAATTGATCGTCTGAAACTCTATCAGGAATTGGTAAAGCACCTCTTTTTAATTTTCCATTTGCTGTTAAAGGCATTTTTTCTAATCTTATAAAAAAAGAAGGAATCATATAATCAGGTAAACTAGCACCAAAATAAGCACGTAAAGTTTCATTATCTAAATACTGTTTGGATACATAATAGGCTGATAAATATTTTTCTCCTGCTATTTCTTGTACTTCTATAGCTCCAGCAATTATAAATTCATGAGAAGTTAAGACATGTTCTATTTCATCTATTTCTATACGGTAACCTCGTAATTTTATCTGATTATCCTTTCTACCTTTAAAAGCTAAATTTCCATCTGGTAACCAAAATGCTAAATCTCCTGTTCGATAAACTCTATCTTCACCTTCAATCCAATTATCAATAAATTTTTCGTTTTCTATCGTACTTCCTATATAACCACGAGCTAAACCTCTACCAGCTATACAAAGTTCACCTATTACACCTTTCGGTACAGGATTTCCTATACTATCTACAATATAAACTCTTTCGTTAGGGAGTGGAATACCAATGGGAAGTGTTTTATATTTATTCAATAAATCAGGATCTATTTTATAAAAAGTAGAATCTACACAAGTCTCAGTAGGCCCGTATATATTATATAATACAGCCTTATTCATAATTGAAAGCTCGTAAAATTTGTGCGCCATTTTTTTAGGCAATGCTTCACCTGCTAATAACCAAGCTTTAAATTCAGGCAAATCTATATTACCCTTGTGACTTTTTAATAACATCCCTAAATGAGTGGGCGTACCATCACTTACTTCAATCTTATTTTTCTTATAAAAATTATAAAGTTCTTGGCCATCCATTCTCTCCTCTTCTTCACAAATATATAAACAATGTCCCTTTAAAAGTGCAGTAAAAATCTGTTGGCATGAAGCGTCAAAATAATATGATGCTACCATTCCTATTTTTAGTCTAGGATTTAAATTTTTATATACAGTTTGTGAAAGTCCTTCGGCTAAATTCACTACCGAATCTTGTTCCATAAGTACTCCTTTAGGTGTTCCTGTTGAACCAGAAGTAAAAATACAATATGCTAAATCTGATGTTGATCTATCTAAATTTAAGTTTTCTTTACTGTATTTTTTTATTATTGGTGAATTTATAATATGCGTATTTATTAGCCCTTCATATAATGTTAAATATTCTTCATGCCCCAGTAACATATTAGACTTACTAGACTCTAACATATATTTTACACGTTTGAAGGGCAATTTAGAATCAATTGGTAAATAAGCACCTCCACTTTTTAAAATTCCTAAAATTCCGATAATAATATCTTCAGACCTATTAACAATTAAACCTATAATATCGCCTTTTTTGACCCCTTGGTTTTTCAGGTAAGCTGCTAACTGATTACTACGTTCATTCAATTCTTGATATGTTAATTTTGAATCTTTATATATAAGCGCTTTATAATTAGCAGATTCTAACGCTTGTTTTTCAAATAACTCAACAATATTCTCTTCTATCTCAAAAGTAATTTTAGATTTATTAAACTCTTTTAACTCTTCAACTTCACTCTTATCAAGAATCTTAATATCTCCTACTAAAACATCCTTATCTACCTGATCTATAATCTTTTTAAAATATTTTATAAACTTTTTTATAGTTGATTCGTAAAATAAATCTGTTGCATATTGAAAATTAAAATTAACACCTTTATTTTCTGTTACGTTTACATGTAACATTAAGTCCATCTGTGATGTATCTCCCTCAACTGGTAACTCATTAACTTCTAAACCATTTAATTTCAAATTGTAAGATGCAGCATCAGTATATACAAACATTACATCAAAAAGAGGGTTACGACTTGTATCTCTAGAAATATCTAAATCATTTACTAATTTTTCATAAGGATAATCTTGATTTTCTAAACTCTTAATAGAAGTTTGATGTACTCGTTGTAAAAAAGTATGTAAACTATCTTTTGAATCTATTTCATTACGTAGTGCCAACACATTAATAAAAACACCTAAAATGTTCTCTAAATCTGTATGTCTTCTACCAGAAACCGGTGTTCCAATAATCAAATCTTTTTGATTAGTAAGTTTGAATAACATTATTTTAAATACCCCCAATACTATTGAGAATAAGGTTGTATTAAGTGATTTTGCTAATTCATTTAATTTTTGAGTTTGTACTGTATCTATTTCGAAATTAACACCTGCTCCATTATAACTAACTACAGCTGGACGTTGAAAATCTGTTTGTAGCTTTAGAATTTCTGGGGTTAATTCAAACTGTTCTTGCCAATACTTTTTTTGGGTTTCAAGATTTTTTATAAACGTTTCACTTTCTTGCCAAACAGTATAATCTTTATACTCTAATTGTACAGGTAATATTTTTTTTCCTTGATACACTGTGAAAACATCATTAATAAAAATCTTTAAACTCACACCATCAGAAATAATATGAGGTCTATCTGTTAATAACAAATGTTCTTTTTCGTTTATTTGAATAAGTCCAGCTCGTAAAAGTGGACCTTCACTTAAATCAAATGGGCGCATAAATTTTTGAACAACCATTGTAGTTTCTTCTGGAGTAGCTTTGAAATATTCCATTTCAAATGGTACTTCATTTACAAACGTTTGAACTGGTGAGTCGTTTATTAACTTGAAATTAACTCTGAAAATTTCGTGATGTGATATAACTTCACGGAATGCTGCTGTTAATTTAATAGTATCTACTTCACCTTTTAACACAAACATTTGTGGTTGATTATATACTGTAGATGTTTTATTTAGTTGATGTAAAAAATAGAATTTTTTTTGGGTAGAAGACAACGGATAATACTCCTTAGTCTCTGCCCTTGGTATTTTTAAGTATTCCTCTTCTAAGCTTGTTTCTATTTCTTTTGCTAACTCTTGTATATTTTTATTAGTAACAAGTCTTGTTAAACTAAGCGATACTTTAAAAGTTTCTTTTATTCTATTAGCAAGAAATACAAGTTTTAACGACTGCCCTCCTAAATCAAAAAAATTATTTGTTGTCCCAATAACATTAGAGTCAATTTTGAGAACTTCTTCCCAAATATTTATTAATTTTTTCTCTGTTTCCGTTTTTGGAGCTACATACTCATCTTCTATTAATATTTTATAATCAGGAAGTGAACTTTTATCTATTTTCCCATTAGAATTTAAAGGTAATTTATCAAGTTGTACATAATAAGATGGTATCATATAATCTGGCAAATATTGTCCTAAATGTTGACGAATATCTGTTACTTGATAAGCAATAGCAGCTTCATAATATGCTATCAAATATTTATCATCATCAATTTCTTTTAATTCAATTACAGAATGCATAATTTCTCTAAAAGTATTTAATTGATGTTCTATTTCAGAAAGTTCTATTCTATAACCTCTAAGTTTTACTTGATCATCAATTCTTCCACAATATTCTAAGTTTCCATCTGGCAACCATCGGGCAATATCTCCTGTAAGATAAACTCTATCTTCTCCAATAATCCAATTGCTACGGAACTTTTCAGCACTTGTATTTTGATCTCCTACATAGTATTGTGCCAAACCATCACCTGCTATACATAGTTCCCCTGGAACCCCTACAGGAACTAATTTCCCATATGTATCTACTAAATAAATACGCTCATTAGGAAGTGGTTTACCTATTGGAATAAATGTATAATCATCCAAACTATCTCTATCTATACGATAACTGGTTGAATCTACACAAGTTTCTGTTGGTCCATAAAAATTATATAACTGAATACCATCTTTTATAATTGCATAAAAGTTTTTCACTAGTTCTTTTGGCAAAGCTTCACCTGCTAAGATCCAAGACGAAAGATTACCTAAAGAAGTATCTTCGCCTAAAGCATCCATAACCAAACGGAGATGAGTTGGAGTTCCATCAGATACATCAATTTCATTTCTTTGATAAAAAGATTTTAACTTCATTCCATCACCACGACTATCTTCATCAACTACATACAAACTATGTCCTTGTAATAAACATCCATAAATTTGTTGAACAGAAGCGTCAAATGAAAAAGAAGCTAGTAAAGCAACATTAAGCCTCTCTTCTTTATATGAATTATAAACTCTTTGTTCCAATCCTTTTACCAAATTGATAACACTTCTATGATTTACCATTACTCCTTTCGGTTTTCCGCTAGAGCCTGATGTAAAAATACAATATGCCATATCTGTAGGATATATTTCAACCATTACATCATTAACACTCTTCGAGCTTATTTTTGCTGAATCAAAGGATTTTACTGGTAAATAAGCAGTAAACCGTTCAACAAATTTGTTTTGTGTAAGTAAGAAACTTGCTCTACTTTGATTAAGCATATAACTTATACGTTGTTCTGGCAAACTTGGATCAATTGGTAAATAAGCTGCTCCTGTTTTAAGTACGCCTAACATTCCTACAATCATACTTACAGAACGTTCAAACATTAATCCTACCATATTTCCCGGGACAATTCCCTCCGAAATTAAATAGTTAGCAACTTGATTTGATCTTTTATTTAATTCTTCATAAGTAAGTTTTTCTTTTCCATAAAATACCGCAACACGTTCTGGATATTTTTGTGCTTGTGCTTCAAAAACACTTACCAAATTGGTTTCTTTAGCATAATCTAATGAAGTTGCGTTATAATCTTCTACTAACAACTTATACTCTTCTTCAGGAAGTATATTAATATCAGATAATTTAATATCAATATTCTCCATTACTACTTTTAATATGTTTTTGTAGTATGAAATAAAACGTTTTATTGTCCCTTGCTTGAATAAATCTGTTCTATAATCGAGATAAAAAACATAATTATTTTCTTTTTCAAATACACGAAATGAAATATCTAGTTTAGAACTAGTGTTTACATACTCAATATGATTTAAATGTGTTTTTTTAGATTTGAATTCTGATACAGAAAAATTATAATACTCAAACATTATATCAAATAAAGGATTATGGCTTAAATCCAATTTTAATCCTAAATCTTCTACTAATTTCTCATAAGAATATTCTTGATTTGTAAAACTTTGTAATGCAGTATTTTGTACTGTATTTAAAAAGTTAGAAAAGTTTTCATTTCCTTTCGGATAATTACGAATAGCTACAGTATTTATAAAAACTCCAACTAACTTTTCTAAATCTAAATGCTGACGTCCTGCTGTAGAAGTTCCTATTACAATATCTTCCTGTCCTGATAATTTTGATAGTAATACAACAAATGATGCTAACATTACATTATACATACTAACATGCTGCTTATCACAAATCTTATTCAACGCTATAAGCTCTTGCTTACTTAACTCAAAAGATTCAGTAGCTCCTTGGAAAGAATTAATTCTAGGTCTTGTAAAATCTGTTGGTAAATTTAAAACTCCTGGAACATTACTAAACTGATGTAACCAAAACTTTTTTTGTTCTGCTAAAATATTCTCTGTTTCTTCTTTTTGTTGCCAAACTGCATAGTCTTTATACTGAATTCCTAAAGCTTCTATATTCTCATTATCAATAAAGCTCACAAAATCTTGCATCATATTTACATATGAAACACCATCAGTAATAATATGATGCATATCAATTAATAAATAGGCTTCATCTGCTTGTATAACTTTAAGTCCAACTCGAATTAAAGATGGGGTGCTTAAATCAAAACTTCTTATAAAGTTTTTCATAGACTGCTCCAAACTCTCTTTCGAATTTGAAAAAACTTCAATAGCAAAATCAACTGTTTCATGTATTCGTTGAATTGGCTCCCCCTCTATGAGATGAAAAGAAGTTCTTAAAACTTCATGTCTATTAATTATCTTTTGGAATGCATTTTCAAAACGTTCTATATCTATATCTCCAGACAGTTTGAACGCAATTGGTACATTATATGCTGTCATTTCTGGATTCATTTGATTAAGAATGAACATCCTTTTTTGTGTATCCGATTGTGGATAAAACTTTTGATTTTTTACAAGTGGAATATGATCAAAGTTTATTTTGGGTCTGGTAGAAATTAACTCTAACTGTGCTTTTATTGTTCTATTTTTAAAAGCATCACGAATACTTATATCTATTCCAAAAGATTTGTGGACTCTTGAAATCAATCGATTTAAAGTTAGAGAGTTTCCTCCTAAATGAAAAAAATCATCTTCTTCATTAATAAGATTAACTCCTAAAAGTTGTTTCCATATGGTAGTTAACTCATTTTTTACAAAAACTTCATCTGTATTTAAATTTTCTGGCTCTTCTTTTATTTGAACCACTAATTTTTCTTTCTCACTATTTAATTCCTTTAAAAAGTTATTATAGTTTCCTTCCTTATAGTTTTTTAATAATACAAATCGTTGAATTTTCCCACTAGTAGTTTTTGGAATCTTATCTACAGCAATTACTTTTTCTATTTCTAATCCAGTACGTTGAGCTATATAATCTTTAATCTCTTTTTCTAAATTTATGAACTCTAATATGGATCCATTGTGAACAATAAATACATAAATATCATCATGAAATTTTTCTTTATTAAATAAACTACAAATAATCGCTTGTTGAAATGTTATCTCTGGTAACTCAGTTATTAACTCTTCTAAGTCATTTGGGAAATAATTTTGTCCATTAATCAAAATCATTTCCTTTTCTCTCCCTGTTAATATAAGATGCTCATTATCTATAAACCCTAAATCTCCTGTATTTAACCAACCTTCTTCTGAAATTGTCTCAGCAGTTGTTAGGGAATCATTATAAAACTCTTCTGTTACAGCTACACTTCTAAGATGTACAATTCCTAATGTTCTTTCTGGAAGCACATTCATATCTCGATCCGTAATTTTAATCTCAGTCCCTGTATATGGTCCTAAATTTGCAAATGAAATAGCTTCAGGAGAATTTTTAGTTACGAATTCAATCTCTTTTCCAACTTTTAAGTTATGTCTATTTAAATTATACTCTCTAGTAAGCTCTTGATTCTTTAGTGTAAATGAAACCCCTAATACAGATTCTGCTAGTCCGTAGGCCGGTCCTACAACACCTTTCGATAAACCATAAGGTGCCAATTTATGTTCGAAATCATCACACATTTCTATAGATACAGGCTCGGCTCCATTAATTAGCAACCTTAATTTTTCAAAAGATAATCCTTCTAAATTTTTCTCCTCTATATTATCTATTGCGTGTTTAAATCCAAAGTTTGGTGAACCCGAAATTGTTATGCTATTTTTCGCAAGGCTTTTAATCCAAATCTCTGGATAAGCAAAAAACTCCATTGGAGGCATTAAAAATTGAGGAACATTTTTTAATAGCGGAAATATGTGAAAAAATACTAATCCTAAGTCATGTGTGAGAGGCATCCACCCAAGAAAAGAATCTTTTTCTTCTATTTCAATCAAATTAGACATTGTATTAATATTATAAATAATACCTTCTTGTTTATTTACAATTCCTTTTGGATGCCCTGTTGAACCTGATGAGAATTGAACAAACACTGTATCTGATGCTTCACCCGGAAATACTTTTGCTAATTTTGAATAAGTAATTTCATCAAGAGAAATAAATCTTTTCTCTATATCAACAAAAACTTCAGAATTATTATGCAAATATTCTTTCCAACTATCTTTTAATGTTGGTAAATCGGTAATTAAGTATGGATTATCTAATCGCTCCCACACTTTTTTAATTTTTTTTATAATATCAATATTTACACCAAATACAATAGGAATCGGTATAATTTTACCAAATACACATGCCCAAAACGTTACTAAAAAATTCTTGTTAGATAAAAATTGAAATACTAATTCATCACCAGGTTTGATTCCTTTTTCCTGTAAAACATGAAGCATACACCTAGCTTCCATATAAAGCTTCTTATATGAAATGTATTCTGTCTTATTTTCTCCTTCTATGAAGGTAATTCCTGTTTGCTTTTCTGATTGAATATTATTCAGAAATATTTCTTGTATAGTCGATTGCTTTAACATTTTTATGTATTCAAATAGTTACACCAATTCCTCTTCCTTGCTGAATGCGTAAAAAGAATTTTCGATTATTTTGGTTGACAATTGTCTTACTGATGGTCCTGTTAAAAACTCAATTGGAGCAATTTCAACAGCAAGACTTTCTTTAATCATTCCCATTAATTCAATTGTTAAAATTGAATCTACTCCTAATAAGTTGATTCCTTTATCGGGATTGATATTCGTTGTAGGTATTTTTAATATCCTTCCAAGCTGTTTTTGTAATAAATTAACAATGAATTCATTTCGCCCTATTAAATCTAAATTTAATATTGTTTCTCTATTAGCAATCTGTATCTCAGTTAACTCCTCTTCAACATTTATATTTGCCTTATCTATTTCTCTGAATAATGCAATACCACTTTTACCGAAACTTTTAGAAATTACATTCCAATTCAAATCAAAGAAACCAATCTGTGTAGGTTTTTCTTTAATAAGAAAATCAATACCTTTCATTACTTGCTCATTAGTAAATCCATTAATCCCACTACCCTCAAGAATTTTTTCTATATTTTCATTTCTAGAAACAACTCCTGTTTCTTTTAACACTCCTAAATTTACTGTTGTCACAGGTAACCCCATTCCTTTTCTCCAATGAGCAAAAGAGTCTAAAAAAGAATTGGCTATTACATAATTTGCTTGTCCAATGTTTCCTATTAATGAAGAAATTGACGAGAACACAACAAAATTATTTAGACTTAAATCCTTGCTTAGGTAATGAAGATTCATTGCTCCATCTACTTTCGGTTTTAATACTCTTAAGAATCTATCTTCATTCATATCTAATAAATATCCATCATCTAAAACCATAGCTCCGTGAAAAATACCGATTAACTCAGGTTGGCTCTCTTTGATATTTTTAAATATTTGTTTCATCTCATTAAGCTTGGAAATATCTCCAGTATAAACCTGAACATTTACACCTTGCTTTTTCATTGTTTTAACATCTAGTATAGCTTTTTTAGTTTTTAATCCACTTCTACTTAATAAAGCAAGATTCATAGCTCCTTTATCTACTAACCATTTAGCTATCTCCATTCCTAATCCTCCTGTTCCTCCAGTTATTAAATATGTCCCATCTTCTTTTATACTTCCTTCTTCTTTTCTCATTACTTCCACAGGATTATTTGAAAAATCAATTACAACATTGCCTAATGTGTTATTATCTTTAACTTCATTAAAAGCTTCGAAAAGCTGATCAATTGTAAAATTTTTTGTTGGTAAAGGAGCTAGTACTCTTGAAGCTATATTTGCAGCTATTTCTTGTAATAAACCAGACGTTTTTTCTTTTTTCTCTGTCAATAATCTATCAATATCTATTGCTAGATAAGATAAATTATGGTTAAAAAACCTCATATCTTTTGATGCATAACTTATTACGTCTTTTTTACTTATATCTAAATAAACTCCATATGGAGCTAAAGATGAAAAATTTTGATATGCAACTTCACCAGAATCAGAGCTCAATATTATGTCAACTCCTATTCCATTAGTAACTTTCTTTATATGGTTAGCAAACTCTAAGCTAGTTGAACTATAAATGTTCTTTATTCCTAAACCTTCTAAAAAGGCCTTATTTTCTTCTGATTCTATAGTTACAAAAATTTCTGCTCCTACATACTTTGCATAATTAATAGCAGCCAAACCAATTCCATTTGTAGCATTATGAATAAGTATTTTATCTCCTTTTTCTATACCAGCCTTATCTCTTAAACAATAAATAGCTGTAAGATAACTTAGAATTACTCCAGAAGCCCCGTTAGTTAAGTCTGTTGGGCATTTTACTACTAAATGTTCTGATGTTGTAGTATATGATTGAAAAGTGCCTGGAGCTATAGCCAATACTTTATCTCCAACTTTAAATCTTGTAACGTCTGAACCAATATTTGAAATCGTACCTGCACACTCAATTCCTAAATTTTTCTCTGCAAATGTTTTATCTATTTGTTCATTAGAAAACTTAAGAGATAGCTTTTGACAATCTAACTTACTAAGCACTGTGTTTTCTACTAAAATTTCTACTTCATCAGCTTTAAGTTCTTGACACTTTAAGGGATTAAAATAAAAACTTTGAGAATTTGGGTTGGTTGGAACTTGTAAAACTAATGGCTCTTCTTCAAAATTAATGGTCTCCAATTTCATTTGTTCATCCATCTCCAAATTAATCATACTCTTATCATAAATGAGTCCATTTCTAATAGCAAGTTCTTTAAAAAAGACATTATTTGTATTTATTATTTTTCCTACTATTTCTAGTTGCTCTTGGAAAATATTCTTTGATTGACTTTTTTCAATATCTATAAGTTCAACCTTACAATTAGATAACTCATTAACTATTAATCTTCCTAAACCATGCAGTGTACTTTGTTCTGGAAATGAAATAATATCATGTTCTAAAACCTTTTGGCTACCTTGAGTGAGAATAGATAATTTAATATTCCCCCCTTTATTTTCAGAAAATGCTTTTACTATATTAAAAAGTGGCATAACTTGCTTCAAACACCTTTCACTCATTTCTAAGTCAGAATGAACTCCCGACATTCCTAAAGATGGCATTAACACTAATTTAATTTCTTTATAGCTTGTATTATAAATTGCATTAAGAATATCTATATTCTCTAAATTAATTTTATAATGATCTTCTTCTATTTTTTTATAATCATTTCCAAGTTCTAAGATAATACTAGAACCATTTACAAACTCTTTTAAGGGTAAACAGCTTATATAATCATTTGTAAAAATGTAAGTCAAAGTATCTTGATGAACTTCTGGGTTGCTAATACTTTCTTTTTCTTTAATCCACTCAGTTTTAAAAAAGTTTTTCTTTAAAAAATCATCAGATTGTAATTCATTATTAACAAGTCTTTTACATTTAAAACCTTCTAACAACATAAATACTTTACCTTCTTCATTACAAATTGTTATATCTGTTACTGTGCTTTGATCATCAATATATTTTAGTTTTGAATAACAAAAAATGTTTTTGTCTGGCGCTTCATAACAATGTACTTTATTAATTGATACTGGAACAACGTCCATATTTGCGAGGGCTATTGTTGTTTGAAAACAAGCATCGAGTAATGTAGGGTGGATAAAATAATCTTTTGAAGCCTCTTCCAAATCTTCATGAATAACTATATTGGCCACCAACTCTTCCCCTCCTAATCTTAGGTCTTTGATACATCTAAAGTAAGGTCCATAATCAAGTTTAGATTGACTTAATTTAGTATACACTTCTTCAGGTGTTACTTTTGTTGTTAATTCTTCAAAAATTTGATTTATTGCTATTTCTGGAGATTCCTCTCTAAAACTTCCAATAGCAAATTTTCCTGAAGACATTCTAACCCAATCTGTATCTTCCTGTCCATTTTTACTTTCTATACTGTAGCTTCCATTTTTTGTATTCATTGAAACATACAAATTTTGGATCTCATCTTCATCAATCATAAGTACTTTATGGAAGTTTACATTTTCTAACTGAAATGGCGCCTCTTGACTAACTTCATTTAAATACATATCAATAGCAATCCCAATATAACCTGCCCCAGGAAACACCACTTTTTCATGAACAATATGATCATTCAAAAACGGGAAAAAGAACTCATTTAATTCAAATATATATGCATCTGAAGGCCCATGCACTTTCTCTTTAAAAGATAGATTACTTATCTTATTTGATAGAGTTTCTGTTTTTGTATTATTATTTCTCCATAAATACTGTTTCTGCCATGGATAAGTAGGGATTTGCATAAACGGTAATTTATCTATCCACCTATCCCATTTTAAAGGGTATCCTAAAGTAAATAGCTTTGAAATATTTTCATAGAAATTTACTTGCTCCTCCTCTCTTTTGTTTAAGGTTTGTATTAAGTTACAATCCTTTCTATTTTTAGTACATTCTTTTATAGAATTCTTTAACACAGGATGTGGACCAACTTCTAAAAACACAGTGTAGTCATCTTCCAAAATAGTTTCAATAGTTTTTGAAAACAAAACAGGTTCTCTAACATTATTATACCAATAATTGTTATCAATTTGATTTCCTTTAATTAACCCTCCTGTTACTGTTGAATATAAATCTATTTTTGTTTCATTTCCTTTTACTTCTTTAAGTGCATCTAATAAATACTCTTTAACAAGCTTCATCAATGGGCTGTGATATGGAACTGATACATCTAATAATCGGCAAAAAACTCCTAAAGCATCATATTTTTCTTTAAGTTTTTTTAATGATTCAGTATTTCCTGAAATTGTAACAGATGTTGGAGCATTCACTGCTGCAATAGATACATTGTCATACTTACTAATTGTTTCTTCTACTTCAGATTCAGGAAGTCCAACAGCCAACATAGTTCCTTTACCTTGAGTTATAGAATGTTGTAAACTACTTCTGTAATAACTTACTGTTAAAGCTTCTTTTAAGGTTAAAGCTCCTGAAGCATAAACAGAAGCTACTTCACCAACACTATGCCCCATTACTGCATCTGGAATAATACCATAATGTGCTAATAATTTGGTAAGCCCTACTTGAATTACAAAGTTTGCTGGTTGTGCAATGTTTGTTTCTCGAATCATAGAACTTTCTTCTGGCTTTATAAGTTCTTCGTAAATAGACCATCCAGAAATTATTTTAAACTCAGCATCACATTTCATTATTGCCTGTTTAAAAACAGGTTCAGTTTCCATTAACTCTCTCCCCATTTTCCACCATTGAGGTCCCATTCCTGTATAAATAAATACCACCTTTGGTTTTTTTCCTAATGAACTTCCTTGATGTACTCCTTTTAACAAAATATCTTCTTCATAAGCTTCTAATTTATCTATAAGATCTTGTCTTGAAGTACCAAAAATTGACAAACGTTCAGAATGGTTAGTTCTTCTATAAATTGCATTACTTAGTATTTGATCAAACTCTTCACTATTCTCATTGATACAATTTTTGTATTCAATAGCTAATTCTTTTAATGCTGTAGTACTTTTAGCACTAATCGGAAATATAAAATGATTCGTTTTTAAAGAATTACCCTCCTTTTCTATACTATTTATATTATGTTGTTTAAGAACTACATGAGCATTTGCTCCTCCAAAGCCAAAAGAATTTACTGATGCATAAGAATCTTCATTCTCTGGTAAACACTCTAAACTTGTTGGTACTCTAAGGTTACTTTCTTCATAATGTAAAGCCGGATTCGGGTTTTTAAAATGTAGATTAGCTGGGACTTGATTTTTATTAAGACATAACGCAGCTTTAATAAGCCCCGCAACTCCAGACGCAGCTTCTAAATGACCTATATTAGTTTTAACTGATCCTACTAAGCATTTAATATCCCTTTTACCATCTTCAGAAAGCGCTTTATTAAGAGTACCAAACTCAATTGGATCTCCAACTGCAGTCCCAGTTCCGTGTGCTTCTACGTAATGAACTTTATTTTTATCTATTTCGTTTTCCTTGTATATTTTACGAATTAATTGCAATTGCGAATCTGGATTCGGCACAGTAATTCCATTTGTTCGACCATCTTGATTAGCTCCAGTTCCAACAATTGTTGCATATATTCTATCATTATCTCTAATAGCATCTTCTAATGGCTTTAATATTACAATACCAGCCCCTTCTCCTCTTACATAACCCGCTGCATCACTATCAAAAGCCTTACAACGACTATGTTTAGACAGAAATTTTCCTTTACTCATTAAGATAGAACTCTCTGGAGAAAGCATATAGTTTACCCCACCAACCATTGCCATAGAAGATTCCCCATTCCATATACTTTGACAAGCATAATGAGTTGCTATCAGAGAAGATGAACACGCGGTATCAATACTAAGAGAGGGACCTTTTAAATCAAAAACATACGATAATCTATTTGATAACATTGTCATTGCTACTCCACTAATTGTATGTGAATTAATGTGGTATTGGTTTTTAGAAGATGTTTGTGTTACTAAATTATCAAGCATAAATCCTCCAACAAATACACCTGTATTTGAACCTTTTACATTTTCTAATGACAGTCCTGCATTTTCTAATGCTTCGTAAGCTACTTCCATAAGCATTCTTTGTTGAGGATCTAGTGATTCAGATTCTCTTGGAGACATGTCAAAGAATAAAGAATCAAAATCTAATGCATTTTCTGTAAGAAATCCTCCTTGTTCGGCTCTTATTTTACCAGATCTTTTATCATTATTGCTATAATATTTTTTACTATTCCATCTATCAGCAGGAACATTTCCTATAGTATCCGTTTCATTTAACATCATTTCCCAAAACTTTTCAGCAGAAGTGCTAGAGCCAGGAAACCTACATCCTATACCTACAATTGCAATTGGTTTATTTTTGTTACTCATGATTCAATAGTTAATTTTATTTCTTTTTGGTAAGTTTAAATTGATGATATTATGCAGCTATTATTAAAAACTACAAACAACAGTATATTCGATTTAGACTTAAAAGCTCTAAACCGTTATTAATAAACTTGAATACTCAAGTTTTACATACTAAATAATTTAGTTAGATTAACATGTGAAGTATAACCTAGTTCATAATTTTTCGTCCTTGTATAATGAACTCTGTAGTACATAAAGGTAATGTCCAACTTACCCAACTTGATATTGCTACAATATCTGGTTCATTGGTTACTTCATAATAGGAGAGTAAATCTATAGCCAGTCTAAAAACAACAAATGCAAGAGTTACCATATAACATCGTATCATCCATTCTTTATGTTGTTCAATATTTTTGTTTCTAATTGCTATATATGCAAAAACTGCAGCTAACAACCAAACAACTCCACCTATACCTAATCCAATATCAATAACCAAATTACTTGAGGATGTAGTTATTAAAGGAATTAATGTTACAGATGAAATCAAAATACTAATTAGAAAAATTATTCCTAGCATTCGATGAATTTTTGGATATCTAATACGTAGCTTAGAAATGAACTGAAATGGACCTAAAGCCATAGCTAAAACACCTCCTAAAACATGGGGCCATATCCAAACTACTCTAGAAAAGTAATATGGCCCATATATTTTTTTAGATATTATGAGAAAAGGAAAACCTCTCATAAGCAAATAGTATAAAGAAATAATACTCAAAATTACTATTGGTATTTTAATCATACTATTTTTTAGTTTTTTTGTTTCTCTCATCCTAATAAATATTGTGAAAACAAATAGGTCTAACAAAAATGATATACCATGTATTGATAATTAAAGACATTTATTTAACATGTTATTCATTTTAGTTTTAAAGCACTATCTAATCCAGAACTTCTTAAAGTACTACAGCTTCTGATTTTAACATAGAAATTTTCCCCATCTCCATTTTATAAACCTTATTAGCCAAATCGAAATATTTATCGTCATGAGTAATCACAATTAATAATTTTCCTTCATCTCTCATTTTTACAAGAAGTTCATTATAAAAGAAGTCTTTAAAGTCAGGATCTAGATCTGCAGCACATTCATCAAAGAAATAAATTGGTCTATCCTCTAAATAAGACTTTAGAATTGCTAATCTTTTGCGTTGTCCTTTAGATAGATCGATTGTACTATAAGCACCATCTTCAATTGTAACTTTATCAGATAAACCAAACATATCAAGCCATTCATATACCTGATTCAAACGATTTGTGTTAATTCCATATATCTTTTTAAATAAATAAAAATCACTGTAAATAACCGAATAATGTTCTCCTAAAACTTTTGTATCAACTCTTTCTCCATTTACAAGTACTTGACCTGAGTCTACTGGATACAATCCTATTAAGGTCTTCAAAAATGTAGTTTTACCACTACCATTCCCCCCTATAATAAAAACTATATCACCTTGTCTTACTTCAAAATTAATTGGACCAATTCCATAAGTAATTTCATCCGAATCCTCATCTCTTTTATAATTAAAACAAATATCCTGTACCTCCAAACTTTCTACAGACGATGATATATTTACTTTATTATCATTTTCAATGAAAAGCATTTTTTCAGAATCTGTATTTTTCAAAAATTCTTTTATTCTTCTCCAAGCTATCTTTGCATTAATTATTCCTGGTATACCTGAAAGCATATTATTAAAAGGCCCCCAAAGAAATAGTGTACCTATTACAAATGTTGTTATTAATTGTTTATCAAATTCAAAAATCATGGGAAAAACCAAACAAGTTACACCTACAGCAACCGTAAAAGATATTTCTGAAAGTAGTGTTTTATTTATATCAATATAAGCCGCCTTTAATTTTGATGTATAAAGCATAGAGTTTCTAACTTCCATATCTTTATTATATTCAACACGTTTTACTTGATGTAAAACCAACTCTTTAAAGCCATTAATAAGGCCTGACACTAAATTCGTAAAACCTTCTCTTTTATCTCTTGCATCTAATAGAGCATTATTTAATGGGGCTGCAAGAAAACTATATAGGAAAAATATAAAAGCCATTGAACCTACTAGAACTGAAGCATTTAAAAAGTCTAATGAAAATAAATAGATAAATATTATAACAGCAGTAAGTACATTGGTAAAAATATGGATAGCTACTTGTGAAAAATAAAAGATATCTCCTATATCATCATTCAAGATTGTATAAATTTTTCCACTTTGAATTTTCTCATATTTTTGAAAAGGAATTCTAAAAACATTTCTAAGTATTAACGAATTAAATTCTTGTGCTATAATAGAACCTAAATAAGCCGTTTTTCTTTTACTTAACCTAATAGTAATCACATAAAAATAAGTAGCTAACACAAAGAAAGTTAGTAAATATTTAGTTTCAACTTCACCACTTACAAATTGACTAATTATCATTACTATAAGAGAATTTGCTACTCCTGGAATTAATGATATTAGAAGTAAGGACGAAAGAATATTGTAGTATTTATTTTTATGTGGAAAAAACATAGTTACTCGTGTCAAAAAATAAAACGCTGCTACAGCTATTCCTAATTGAATAATAGCATTATTTAAAGCTTTATAATTCTGAGACTGAACCATCCAAAAATTTTCATCATACATAGCAATAGGCATGTAATACAAAAAAATAGATATGGGTAAAATTGCTACAAAACCTAACAAATAGTTTGTAAATTTTGAAAAAGATAAGTCTTTTGTTCTTTTTTTCTGTAATATTTGGGCAAGGGCTATTACTGTATAAGTAACACCAATTATAACAAGCGAAACAATAAATATTTGAATCGCGAAAACTGTATTATCCATTTAGTTTTTCTTTAAATTTATTAGTATTTAATATTTTTTAATTAAGATTTAATCTTCTAGTAAAACTCCTACACTTCTATTAAGAGCTAATTTTAAATAGTTATCGGCAATTGCAATATCGAAAACAGCCATTCCCATAGGGTTAAACATTACAGCTTGCTCTCTCTCTAAAGAACTAAAATAATTTTTGGTTAATAGTTCTTGAATTTCAATTACATCTTCTCTCTGCAAGTTTTGAGTTTTATTAAACATTTCTATATCTGTATTTTCTCTACACACTTCATTCCATTCATCAACAATTATAGCTTTAGAAAACCAAGGAAATGTTTCTGCTTTATAATCTCTTAATGAAACATTTAAATGAAGAGAACCCGCTTTAGGTTGTTTATCTATGTATCTATCTTTAGAAACCGTACAAGTAATAAATATATCTGCTTCTGCATATGCTTCTTTCCAGCTTGATACTTCTGTTACTTTCTTATTTAAATCCTCATCTATAACTGCTCTATCGATTCCTTTTAAATCATAAATAAGTATATCTTCTATACTTTTCCCTAAAAGTGCATTACACATTTCTAAATGAGCTTGTCCAATGGGACCAAAACCTATAATTCCTATCTTCAATTTTTCTGGTTTACGATTCTCAATAAACTTTTTTATTATAAAACCACTAACCGATGCCGTTCTAATTGCTGAAATTTCTCCACTATTAATAACTCCTATTGGAACCCCTGTTTCTGCTTCATTTAATGTAATTACACTATGGGCTCTGGCAATTCCTTTTTCTATATTATCAGGGAAACTAGCTATCCATTTAATCCCAGACTTATTTATATCTCCACCAATAAATGCTGGCATCGCTATAATTCTATTTACTTCATTTCTATAACGTAAATAAGGTTTAATAGGCTGAGCCATATCATTTGACCCCAAACACTTTACAGCATCAGTTATCACTTTAACATTATTATTCCAATCAGTATTTAACTCTTGAATATTTTTGTTATTTAAGTAAATCATTTTATGTTTTTTTATTTTAATAATTCTTATTGTTATTAGACTAATTCTAAATTTGCAGATTCTACCATTTCTCGCCATTTAGGATTATATATTGTAGAAATGTATCGTTCTCCTTTATCAGCAAACACACACATGATATTAACAGGCCTATCTACAGGATGCATATTGAAATATTTTTTTACTGCTGCAAACACAGAACCCGAAGAACCTCCTGCATATATGTTATGATTTTCTAATAATTCAACACAATTGGTAACTGTCTCCATTTCATCAACATAAACTACATTATCAATCTTAGCAGATTCCAAAATACCTGGACGCAAACTTGAACCAATACCTGGAATAAATCTCTTTCTTGATTTTCCTCCAAAAATTATTGACCCTTCTACATCCACTGCTATAATTTGGGCATTTGGGTATTTTTCTTTAACTTTTTGAGAAACACCAGTAATAGTTCCTCCTGAACTAACTCCCATAAATAAATAATCTAGCTTTTGCCTAGGAATCTCTAAGCAAATTTCATTGGCTAATGAGTTATAATATGCCTGAGCGTTTAAAGGGTTTTCATATTGATTTACCCAATAGATATCCTCAGTATTTTCAACAATTTCTTTTACTTTTTTTATTCTATTCAATAAATACCCCCCTCTTGAATCTGGCTCTGTTATCTTTATTACTTCTGCGCCTTGAAGCCTAATCATCATTTCATTAACAGGCAAAGTTGTTTTATCAATAACACAAACAAATTTTAATCCTTTTTGCTTTGCATAAGCTGATAAAGCAATACCAAAATTTCCAGAAGAAGACTCTATTATGGTTGTATTCTGAGTTATAATTCCTCTATCTAATAAACTATTAATAATGTAAGAAGCTGCACGGTCTTTAACGCTTCCTGTTGGATTATAAAATTCTAATTTTGCAAAAACATTTAAATTTGGCTCTTCCTTATTTTTTATTGATATCAATGGAGTATTACCAACTTTTTCTAAAATGTTGTTTATCATGGTTAAGTTGTTTAGTTGATTTATTGTAAACTTGAATTAAATATTTTGTTAGACTCCTAAATCCATAAGAGCAACAACAGAAACCTCTCTAAAAGAGTATAGAGGCTATTTATTTTTAAATCAAAATGATTTTGTATTTAATTAGAAATCTAAGAAGACTTTGATTAATTACTATTAGTGAATAAAGTTATTGTTCTACTTCACAAGCATATTCTAACTTTTTATTAGAAAACATTATAAATTAGATTTTATAATTCATTTGCAAAAAATCCTAAAGGAATTGTAGCTATTAAATTTTGCTGCAATGAGTCAATTCGTACAATTATTTTATTGCAATTATTTACTTTCAAAACTTCGCAATCTAAGCCACTAAGTGGACCATAAATAATTTTTTTAGACTCACCTACCTTTGGAAATCTAACATTAGTTTCAATATTGGTAATATTTTTATTTCCTACCAATAATTTTATTTGATTAATTTCCTTTTCTTGAACCCTAGCGTATTCTTTACCAAAACGTATATATGAAAAAGCTCCTTCAACTGATAAAGCTTTGTGAAATTCTAAAGAAGAATTAATATTCACAAAAACATATGATGGAAAAAGAGGAGTAAGAACCATTTTTTTTCTATCACTCCATTGTTTAATTGTTTTAACCTGAGGCATAAATGACTCTAAAGAAATTTCTTTTAAAGATTCAGATACTTTCCTCTCCCAACGAGATTTCACATATAACACATGCCAGCCGATAGTAAAATTCACAATTTCAAATTATTTTAATGCAAAGCTTCGCTTCTCTAAGTCACATTATTTTCGGACTTAAATTGTTTTTTCTTCTCTCTTCAAACTTCTAAATTTTATTAGTTATAATCGCTACACAAAAGTGTAGTTTTCAATTACCCCTTTTCCATCTAAAAGACTCTGATTCAAAACCAAATGTTTGTTTTTATTATAAAAATCAATAAGTCCAGCATGTGAAAAACTTACAGGAATCGTTTCTGAACCTAGGTAATTTATAGGTCTTCCTACAACTTCTGCCTTTATTCCAAGTAATGACATTATTCTTAATAATTTATTATCACATTCTGCAAATGCTATGTTTTCAATATTATTACAAATAGGTGCAATTGCACAAACCATCAATTTTTTAAATAAGTTAGAATCATTTATTCCCTTTTTAATGGCAAATCTACCTATATGCCATATCTCATTAAAAGGCCTATCTTCAATGTACATTAATGGATTTATCCCAAATAAAGTTTCAATTGGTAATTTATCTAAGTAGTTCCATTTTAAAACTCTAATAGATCCCGAAATATTACCATAATCGTCCTTACTAACAAATATTTTAGAATTTTGCCCATATTTTAACTCTTCATTATAAACAGACAGAATATCTTTTTTTATGTTTTCTAAATCATCGTTTACACTATGATGATTAAAGTTTTCTTCTACTACAAATTTTGATAAATTATAAACTTCATTTGTAGTTAATCTTTCTAAATAGTTTTTGGTTAGTATCATAATTATTATGTTTTGCTACCAAAGCTATATTCTCAAAGCTTTAACTACACTACACAAAATTGTGGAATATTCAATATTTTTATAAAAAAATCATATAATAAAATTGTTTTTTAACTATTTTTTTAATTAATTCGCGGGACTAAGTCCCTACGAAACCTATGACCAATATTGGTGATTTTTTCTCTTCACGCAATACCGTGACGAGTATATCTGAAAACGAACGGAAGCAAACAGCTGATTATATAAAAGCTATTGAAGCTTTTGCTAGAACTACCTATAAGAGTATTTATGTAATTGATTATCAAAAAAAAGGGTTTGAATATGTTTCTGAGAACCCCCTTTTTTTATGTGGTCATACTCCTGATGAAGTTAAAGAAATGGGGTATCTATTTTATTTTAATTATGTAACTCCTAAAGATTTAAAATTACTTCTTAAAATAAATACTATTGGATTTGATTTTTATCAAAAAATACCTCTAGCAGAAAGAATAAATTATACTATATCTTATGACTTTCATTTAAAAAATAAAGAAGGAAAAACCTTTTTAATTAATCAAAAATTAACACCTATTTTTTTAACTGATCAAGGAAAAATATGGAAAGCCGTTTGTATTATATCCCTTTCTAATGAACAAAATTCAGGAAACATTACCGTATCTAAAAAAGGTGAAAATAATATTTTTAAATACGATTTAAAGGGTAGTTTTTGGAAAAAAATCGGTAAATTAAAACTCACTCATCGTGAAAAAGAAATTTTAAAATTTTCTGTAAGAGGCTTTACTATAAATGAAATGGCAGAGCCAATGTTTATATCACCAGACACAGTTAAATTTCACAGAAGAAAACTATTTGAGAAATTAGAGGTAACCAACATTTCTGAAGCAATAGTTTATGCTACTAATAATAAACTAATTTAGTAATCATTATTGATTGATGAAAAGTAAAACTCAGGAAACGTTTTAAACTCTTTATTTGTTATAATCTTAAAAAGAATATGTGTACACATACTAGCAACCATCCATGAACCAATTGATAATTGCGGAGGAGATAATTTTTCTTTTTCATTTAAATATTCATTTAAAACCTCATCAATCCATAACTGAGGGGTTCCCCAAAATTTCATATAACTTGTTATGTATTCAACAACCCTAAGTTCATTAAATTGTTCTCCTGCTTTTGCTATAGACCTCAACGACAAACCATTAGGCGATATTATAGTTACTAATCCTCCCCATCCTAAATTATAAGGGTGCAAAACTGGTATATTATTTTGTTGGCAGATTTCATCAAAAAACAAAGGTACCTCAGTATTGAAATCTAATGCATTAATAGCTATTTTATGATTATTTATATGTTCACTTAAATTTTCTTTCGTTAAAAAACAATTATGCACATTAATATTTGCTTTTTCATTTATGGATAACAATCGTTTTTTTAATGCAGCTACTTTATCTATATTGATATCAGCTTCTATATAATTTTGTCTATTTAAGTTTGATTTTTCAACTTGATCTCCATCAATAATAGTTAAATTTTCAAAACCAAAGCGCAGAGCACATTCTGCTATAACGCTACCAATTCCCGAACCAGCCAATAAAATAGAACTATTTTTTATTAGTTCTTGTTCATCTGGTTTAACATATATTCTATTTCTGCTATACCTTGCATCCATTCTAATAATGATTTCAAACAAAAATAAGAAGGACCTTATTATTTAACCTTACACAAAAAGGTAGTTTTATCTTACTTTAATTTTATTATATTATCTAATAGATCTAAGTTAAATAAATATTAGCATAATATCATTAAAAAATATTACAAATAAATAAAACATCTTTATTACTGTTTTTCAACTAAATAGCTCCAAATAACCTGACACAAATTTACCATAAAAACCCTTATTCCTTTTTTATAGCCAATAAAAACCTGTCTTTATATTTTATTGAAACTTGGTATTAAAAACATTTCTATTTATAAAAAATCAATCTTTTAAACCTTAAAAGCATACCTCAATATAGAGACACAAATACACTTTATATTTTACTATATTTGTTTGAAAAAAATTGCGTGGAATTTATTCCTACATCTGATACACAATTAAAAACCTTTAATTTTATTAATTATATTGAGTAATAACAAAAATAAAACTCAGTATATAATCAAATTGCTATTAGTATGAATTTAAAATACAAACAACTAGAATCAACAATAAAAAAGAAATATAGCTTTAAATATACCCCTGAGTTTACAGAAAATTTTAAAACAAATATTGAAGACGGACAAATTATTCCATTAATAATTGAAGTATTTGAAAAACTCGATTGGCCAATTGTTTACAGTGACAAAAAATCTGTAGAAGCAAAAAGAAAAGGAGACTGGAATAAGTTAACAGAAAAAATAACTGTCACAAAAAAAGCTTCTGGCCGAATTGAAGTTCATAGTAAAACACTTGAAGGTAATTTCATTGATTTTGGAAAGAACTCTAAAAGAACAGGTTTATTCATTGCTCTTTTTCAAAAATTAGCAACCGAATATAACAAAAATGGAAAGCTCATTGAATTAGAAACTGAATTTGAAAAACAAATTAATTGGACCGATTATGAAATTCCAACGGAATTACCAAAGCCCAAAGAGTTTGGAAAACCAAATTTACCTCTTTCAATAATTGGCGGACTATTTATTGCTATTTTGTTTGGAGTATTAATTGCTTTTTTAACTGTCAATTTCACCTATTTTATTTTTCTTTACGAGGTAGGTATAGGAATAGGAATAGGGTATTTGTTTTCTCAAGTTTTAAAGAAAACAAATTATATTGAATTTCAACGAATCCAATTGATAATTGGAGTAATGATGATTACAATGTTCATTACCAATCAGCTTACACAATACCAATTAATAATAACACAAAACAATATTTCTAAACTCAGTTTTTTTGAATTTATAAAAATGCGATTTGAAAACGGCTTAACTATAAAGAATTTGAATACAGGTTGGATAGGGCTTATCTTGAGTTGGATATTTCAAATAGTCTTCTCATATATTTTAGCTATGGGTAAAACCGCAGGAATTATTGCAAACCATATGATTAAAAAAATTCCAGAGAAAGTACTTGAATATACAATATATCTTTTTGAAATGGGAAAATCAGAAAGCGAAGTTAGAGCTGAATTAGCACAAAAAGGCTGGAATAAAAAAATTGATCAGGATAATGTTATACAAGCTATTGTTGAGATAAGTGGATTTAATCAAGCGAATAGAGAGTAAAAATATTACCAACAACAAGATTATCTAAATAAGCTTTTTTCAATTAGTAAACATATAAAACAACAAAATGGGGTTAGATTCAGTTGAATTAGTAATGACTATAGAAGATAAATTCGGGATATCAATCCCTAATGTTGAATGTGAACAAATTGTAACAGTTCAACAAATGGCTGATTCTGTATTTAAAAAAATTAAACTTAAACCTAATAAAAAGTGTTTATCACAAATAGTTTTTTATAAAATCAGAAGAGCTTTGGAACAATTTGAAAATGAAAAGGAAAATATTACTCCAAATACTAAAACATCAGACTTATTAAACAAAACGGATTTAAAAAATGATTGGACTCTATTAGAGAATGAGATTGGATTAAAAATACCTGATTTAGTAGATTTAGACTTAGATAAAACGTTAAATAAAGAAGTTAAATTTTTAGGTTTCAAAATTTTTGACCGAACCGAACCTGTGACAGAAAATACATTACGAAAATTCACCGATTGGATAATCTCTATGAATTATGAACAATTAATATCTATTGAAAATATTTCTAGTAAATATGAGATTGAACGAATCATTTGTGGAATTATTGAAGACAGAATTGGTATTCCTATAAGTGAAATTGAATTACATCATTCTTTCACAAACGATTTAGGAATTGATTAACACAAAAAAACTAAGATGACACCAATAGAATTTCAAAAACTTTGGATGAATAATAGCTCAGAAAACTGGGTAGAATTTCCAATTGACCAAATAGAAAAATCAAATTTAAATGAAAAAACAAAAGAATTTTTAAAAATTGGATTTCCAGAAGATGCAGCTCCTTTTTTAGGTTTTGGATTAATCAGTTATGATGGAGAATTCAATACAATTCAGAATTACTACGATGATTATGAGCTAGATGATAAAACTAATAATTATTGGATATTTGGTTCTGATAATAACGGGAATCCTATTTGTATAGATTCATCAGATAATGATAAGTTAATTATACTCGACCACGAACAGGAATTTGAGTTTATGGAAACCATGAATAAAAACATTGCTGAACTAGCTTCTTCTATTTTACTTTATAGAAACTTTGTTGAAAAAACAAATAAAGAATTCGGAGAAGATGGACTTTTTGAGTCTCAATTTACTGAAAAACATTTGACTGAATTAGAAAATGAATTTAAAAAGTTAAACCCAAACTACTACATTGAATCAAGTTTTTGGGATAATGAAATTGAAAATTTAAGAGCTGAAATCGAATAAGAAACAAGTTATTTACTTTCATAAAATAAAAACTACTCCTCACTAACCATAAACTTCCATAATAACATTGCTAAAACACTTCCTAGCATAGGTGCTATAATATATATCCATAGTAAATGAATATTTCCAGAAAGTACTGCTGGTGCTAAACTACGAGCTGGATTAAAAGAACCTCCAGAAATTGGACCTGCAATTAAAATAATTCCAGTTACAAAAACACCTATAACAATTCCTGCTAAATGACTGTACTCTTTTTGACTTGTTACCCCCAGAATTGTTAGCATCAAAAAGAACGTTAACACTGTTTCTAACGCAAATGAAGATATTATACCTTCACTAGGTAAGGTTTCTCCTAAAGTTTGTGTTTCTGGAAAGATTAAGTATAATAACACACTTGCTAAAAAAGCCCCAAGTACTTGAGCAATCACATAATGTATGACTTCTCTTTTAGGCATTAACTTACCAACAACTAAAGCAATGGTAACCGCTGGATTGATATGCACTCCAGAAAAGGCTCCAAAGACATAAATAATTCCCATTATAACAATTCCAAAAACTGCTGAGATTCCTAACAACCCTAAACTTCCTTCTGATAAAGAATTTACAATTACAGCACCTGTACCGCAAAAAACCAATGCAAATGTCCCAATAAACTCAGCTATATATTTTCTCATAATTACTTACCTATATTCAATAAAAAAAGGATAGCCATGGCTACCCCCTCTCTTTCACCTTTTCCTCTTTTAAATTGCGTTTGCTCCTGCTTCTGCTACTATATGATCATTTTCTACTGAGCTACCACTTACTCCAACAGCACCAATAATAGTTCCGTCTGCATCCTTTACTGGCACACCTCCTGGAAATGTAATCAGTCCGTTGTTAGAATTCTCTATATTAAACAAAGGAGCTCCTGGCTGTGATAACTCTCCAATTAGTCCTGTATTCATATCGAAAAAACGCGATGTTTTTGCTTTTTTAATTGAGATATCTAATGAACCTAACCATGCTCCATCCATACGAGAAAAAGCTACTAGGTTTGCTCCTGCATCTACTACTGCTATGTTCATTTTAGTATGTATTGCTTCAGACTTTTCTTTTGCTGCAATAATTATTTTTTCTGCTTGTTCTAATGTAATATTCATCTTCTTATTTATTAATATTTCTGATGCAAAATTACAGTAGCTTCAAAGCTTAATAGTTACAAGATAGGTTCATCTTGTTATGAAAAAAGGTCAAATTAAATTTCTGATGGATTGATTCCAAACTGATTTTTAAAAGCTGCACTAAAGTTTGACAGATTATTATATCCTAAATCTAAGTATACATCTGAAGGACTCTTGTTTCCTTTTTCCAAAAGCTCTTTAGCTTTATCCAATCGTTTATTTCTAAACCATTTTCCTGGAGATTCCTTATACTCTTTTATAAAGTGTCTTTTAAATGTTGAAAGACTCATATTACATAAGAAAGCTATTTCATCTAAGGTAAGTGATGTATAAAGGTTTTTCTCAATAGTCTTTTTTAAAGGAGAAGTTTCTTTAGATATTAACGAAAACAAATAATCTTCAAACGATTCGCCATACTTGGTAATTAAATACACCAATAACTCATCAAACTTAATAGCTAATAAACTTTCTACTAACTCTGACTTTGTGTTCTTAATGGTATTCAGTGAGTTTAAATAAGACTCTATATAATCGTCATTTTCTATTACATAGCATGAATTAGCTTGTATATCTTTTTCTTTACTACGACCATGCTTTTGAAAAAACTCTTTTAGTTTTTCTTCCGAAAAGAATAGCAATTTACAATAATAAGTTTCTTCAGCATCTAATAACTCACTCCAAAGGCAATTCCCTTTTTTAATTAAAATTGACTGTGAATTATCTACTAAAAAAGCGTCTTCAGCAAAATGAACCTGCTTTTTCCCCTTCTGTAAAAAACTAAACATATGCATGTTCAGATTTACTTTGGTTTTAATAGCATCCTCATTCATCTTGAGGTCATACACAAAAAGCTCAGGAAGTTTTGTACTTTCTATATAAGATTCAGGTATGTTATCTATAGGTATTTTACTCACTAAGTTATTTCTTAAACTGTTAATTTAAGAAACCTTGCTCTTGCATCCAAGAGTCAGAATAAATTTTGTCCATGTATCTTATTCCGTGATCTGGTAAGATTACTACCACTACACTATGCTCATCAAACATATTTTTATCGGCATACTGTTGTACTGCTTGCATTACTGCTCCAGAAGTGTACCCGCAAAATAATCCTTCAGTTTTTACCAACTCTCTCGATTTCAAAGCTGCTTCTTTATCAGCTACTTTTTCATAGATATCTACAACGTCAAAATCTGTTGATGAAGGAATTAAGTTTTTCCCTAAACCTTCTATTTTATAAGGAGAGATTTCATTTGAATCAAACTCACGAGTTTCATGATATTTTTTAATTACCGATCCAATAGCGTCTACTCCTAAAATTTGAACATTAGAATTTTGTTCTTTTAAGTAACGTCCAGTTCCAGAAATAGTTCCTCCTGTTCCACTTGCTACCACAACATGTGTCACTTTTCCTTCGGTTTGTTCCCAAATTTCAGGACCTGTAGTATGGTAATGCGCTTCAATATTTAGTTCATTGAAATATTGATTGATGTAAATTGAATTTGGAGTTTCTTTATGAATTCTTTTCGCTGTTTCATAATACGAACGAGGATCGTCTGCAGCTACATTTGCTGGACATACATGAACCTCAGCTCCCATTGTTTTTAAAACATCAATTTTGTTTTGAGATGATTTATCGCTTACTGCCAAAATACATTTATAACCTTTTACCATAGCTATCATTGCTAAGCTAAAACCTGTATTTCCTGAGGTAGTTTCTACAATAGTATCTCCTGGTTTCAGAATACCTTTTTTCTCTGCATTTTCAACAATATGCAAAGCTATTCTATCTTTTGCCGATTGCCCTGGATTGAATGCCTCAACTTTCGCGTAAAATTTACCCGGTAAGCCTTTTGTAATTCTATGTAGTTTAATTAAAGGGGTTTGTCCTACTAGTGCTAGTATATTATCGGCTATTTGTTGATTTCTATCCATTATATTTAATAAAAAAACGTCATTACGAGGGTGAATAACGAAGTAATCTTTTTTATTGAGATTGCTAATCTTCGTTGCTCTCGCAATGACGCTTACACTCAATCGAGCGCAAAAATATAACTATTTTTCTAACTTATCTTCTAACATTAAAAAGAATGTATATTCTTCAGCTGTTTCTTTTAATGCATCAAACCTACCTGAAGCACCTCCGTGTCCTGCATCCATATTTGTATGTAAGAACAACATGTTATCATCAGTTTTTAAATCTCTAAGCTTTGCTATCCATTTTGCAGGCTCCCAGTATTGTACTTGACTATCGTGTAAACCTGTAGTAATTAACATATTTGGATAGGCTTTTGCCTCTACCTGATCATATGGAGAATACGATTTGATGTAATCGTAGTATTCTTTATCATTAGGATTCCCCCATTCGTCATACTCACCAGTAGTTAATGGAATACTATCATCCAACATGGTTGAAATTACATCTACAAATGGTACCGCAGATATGATTCCATTATATAATTCTGGATTCATATTGATAACTGCTCCCATTAGCAATCCTCCTGCTGATCCTCCCATTGCATACAAATGCTCTGGCGATGTATATCCATTATCAATTAAATATTTAGAACAATCAATAAAATCGGTAAATGTATTTTTCTTATTCAACATTTTACCATCTTCATACCATTCTCTTCCTAAATACTGACTTCCTCTAATATGTGCTAATGCATACACAAAACCTCTGTCTAATAAACTTAAACGCGTTGTTGAGAATCCATCAGAAATAGTGTATCCATATGAACCATATGCATATTGTAATACTGGTGTGTTTTTATCAATCTTAGTGTCTTTATGATGTACAATTGATAAAGCTACTTTTTTACCATCTCTAGCTGGTACCCAAATACGCTTACTTACATAATTTGTTTTATCAAACTTTCCACCTAATACTTCCTGCTCTTTTTTGATTTCTTTTGATTTATCTTTCATATTGAAATCAATTACCGAACTTGGAGTTGTCATAGAATTGTACGAATAACGGATGATATCTGTATCAAACTCTGGATTTGAATACACTCCTGCTGAATAAGTTTCTTCATCAAAAGGTAAGTAATAATCTTCCGATCCATCCCAACGTTTAATTCTAATTTTGTTTAATCCGTTGTTTCTTTCTTCTAAAACTAAATAGTCTTTAAAAATTGAAAAGTCTTCGAATAATGTATCTTCTCTATGAGGAATAACATCTACCCAGTTCTCTTTAGTAGTTTTATCTTCAGGAGTTTTCATTAACTTAAAGTTAGTTGCTCCATCTTTATTTGTTTTGATATAGAAATGATCACCATAGTGCGCAATATCATATTCTAAATCACGCTCACGTGGTTGAACAACTCTAAAATCTCCATCAGGATTATCAGCTTCTAATACTTGGTACTCTGTTGAAACCGTGTTATACGAACCGATTACTAAGTATTTTTTCGATTTTGTTTTCGTTACAAAAGTTCCAAATGTTTCATCTTTTTCTTCAAAAACCAATACATCTTCAGATGAATCTGTTCCTAAAACATGTTTATATATTTGTGAACTTCTCAAAGTTTTTGGATCTTTCTTTGTGTAGAAAATTGTTTTATTATCATTTGCCCAAACGGATCCTCCTGTAGTATTTTCAATCTTATCTGGATAAATTTCACCAGTTTCTAAGTTTTTAACCTTAATAAAATACTGACGACGACTTACTGTATCGGTTGCAAAAGTTGTTAATTTATTATCAGGTGATATACTTAAACCTCCTAATTGGAAATACTCGTGCCCTTCTGCTTCATCATTAACATTAAACATTACTTCTTCCTCAGCCTCTAAACTACTTTTCTTACGACTATAAATTGGGTATTGCTGTCCCTTTTCATAACGAGTAATATAGAAATACCCACTCTTCTTGTAAGGTACTGATTCATCATCTTCTTTAATACGACCTTTCATTTCCTGAAATAACTTCTCTTGAAACTCTTTCGTCTCTTTTGTTACTTCATCGTAATATGCATTTTCAGCATTTAAATAATCGTATACTTTTTGGGTTTGTTCGTCTTTAATTTCGGCATTTTTTTGCTCGTCGGTTAAACGCATCCAAAAGTAATTATCTGTACGCACATCTCCGTGTTTCTCTAAGGTAGTTGGCTGCTTATCAGCAACTGGAGCTTTGATATCTTTCTTCATTTCTTGTTTTTTGCAGGACGCAAAAATAAGGCTAAATGCGATAGCGGGGAACATAATTTTTTTCATTTTTATTTAAATTAAACAATTTCCTTGTGAAAATACTATTTTTGCTTGTATATAAATAATAAAAACGACGATTAATGTTTGGAGATATTTCTGGTATGATGGGCAAAATAAAAGAAGCTCAGCAAAAAGTTGAAGAGACTAAAAAACGTTTAAACACTGTTTTAATTGACGAATCTGCTGCCAGTGGTGCTATAAAAGTTACGGTTACTGCCAATAGAGAAGTAAAAGCAATCACAATAGATGAGTCTTTATTAGAAGACAAAGAAGAATTAGAAGACTATTTAATTTTGACTTTAAATAAAGCTTTAAAAAGAGCTGGCGATATTAATGAACAGGAATTAGCTATTGCTGCCAAAGCTGGTATGCCTAATATTCCTGGAATGGATATGTTTAAATAACAGCTAAGATGTTTGTACAGCTAGAAGATTATATGTTGCCTTGTTTAAACAAAAAGCTCTTTGGAGTTGATTGTTTAGGATGTGGTATTCAACGTGCTTTAGCTCTAGTTTTAAAAGGTGAATTTATAGAAGCTTTTAAAATGTATCCAGGGATATACACACTACTTCTTTTAGCTTTTGTTATCATTCTTAACTTCTTTTACAAAATTAAACACGCTCAAAAAATAATCAGTATTTTAGCTATACTTAATGTGCTTATTATCGTGATAAGCTATATTATAAAAATGAATCTATTAACTTAATTTTATAAATCTACTATGGAAAAACAATTTAACCCAACTATTATTTATGTATTGTCAATTATAAGTTTTTTATGCTGCTGTTTTGGTGGTTTAGGTGTTTTTTTAGCTGCACCTGCCTTTATTATTGCTAACAACAAAATGAAAGACGCTGAAGCAAACCCAGAACAATATGATGCTGCATCTTTGAAAGCTATAAAAACTGCTAAAACAGTTGCTCTGATTGCATTAATTATTAATGCTGTTTATTTAGCTCTTACCGGTTACAGGTTAGCTACTGGTTGGGATGAAATGATGGAACAAATAAATGATATAATAGAACAAAGTAGATAAAAACTTCTACTTAAATAAAAAGCGATCCAATTGGGTCGCTTTTTTTATACAACTATTTCAATAAAAACTTCACAAAGTAAGGATTCCTAATTATATTTGTAACCTTAAGATTTCTTCATGTTTTAAAAAAGTAGAAATCAATTGATATTTAATAATAAGTATAATGCAAAGCAGTTTATATATTAAGTCAAATAACATAGTTATTGATAGCTTAGATGAAATTCATTTTAGTCAATCTAACAAAACAATTATTGAGCAGTTCTTAAAAGAATTCAAACATAGAAAAGCGCTACAAGAATTTAATTTACCAATAGATAATAAAATTCTCCTTTATGGTCATACTGGTTGTGGTAAAACAATGACTGCAAAGGCTATTGCTGGTGTTCTTAAAAAGCCAATAGTAATTCTAAATTTAGGTGGTATTGTTTCTTCAAAACTAGGGGAAACTGCTAAAAATATTCAAAGCTTATTTGACAAGGCTATTAGACAAAATGCAATACTGTTTATTGATGAATTTGATGCAATCGCAAAAATGCGCGACTATGATCAAAAAGACTCTGGAGAAATGAAAAGATTAGTGAATACTATTATTCAACTTATAGATTATTTACCCGACAACGTTATTTTAATTACTGCTACCAACTATAAAGAAATAATAGATACCGCAATCCTAAGGAGGTTTCAAATACAGCTAGAGTTTAAACTTCCAACAAACAGTTTATTGGATGTATATTATACAAGCTTATTATCTCAATACCCTGAAAAATATAGAGACATTCAAAGAATCTATAATGTTTTTTATGCGGAAGCAAAAAACACTGTTTTTAAAGAGTTAAAACGACAAATAATTTTAGAAGAAGAACTAAAATTAAGTATTTAATAATTATTGAACGATACAAAAAAAGAAAGTTCAAAAACATTGATTTATGAGTACAACTATCGTAGATAATTTACGCATCATACAAAACCGAATAAATAATGCTTGTAATAATTCAGGAAGACCTACAAAAGAAGTTCGTCTTTTATTAGCTTCTAAAACTGTTAGTCCCGAAAAAATCAGCATTGCTATGCAAGAAGGTGTTACTTTAATGGGAGAAAATAAAGCTCAAGAGTTTAAAGATAAATGCAATGCTGTCGCTGAATGGAATCCTGAAATTCATTTTATTGGTCATTTACAATCCAATAAAATAAAAGAAGTATTAAAATGGTGTAGTTGTATTCAGTCCATAGACAGACTTTCTCTAGCCGAAAAACTTCAGCAAAGACTCTCGTTTGAAAATAAAGAAATAGATGTATACATTCAAGTAAATACATCTAATGAAGAAAGTAAGTTTGGTGTTAGTCCTGAAAATGCAATTGAATTAATTAAACAAGTTTCGAAACTTAAAAACATTCATATAAAAGGCTTAATGACCATTGGTTTATTAAGTTCTGAGTCAAACGAAGTACGAAAGTGTTTTAAACTATTAAAAGCTATTCAAAAAGAAGCTATTCAATTAAATATTCCTAATGTATCTATGGATGAATTATCAATGGGTATGAGTAATGATTTAGAAATAGCTATTGAAGAAGGTGCTACTATTGTTAGAGTGGGAACTGCCATATTTGGAGAAAGAATTTACCCTGATAGTTTTTATTGGAACGAACAAAAGTAAAACACACTTAAACTTACATTCTTAGAACTTACTTAAAACATAACTTAAATCATACCTTTTGCCTTAAATTCTAAGTATTTGTTTATGACATTTACCGATAATTGTGCTGGTTTTGTTAAAATTGCATGCACTCTATTTTTTTCTAGTTCTTTAACTATCAACCTTTTTTCGTAGGCATATTTTTCGGCTATTGTTTTGTGATATATACTTTGTAAATCTTCTGAATTTTCTGTGATTAACTTATCCAGCTCTGTATTTTCAAAAAACACTGTAACTAATAAATGTTTTTTAGCAATCATTTTCAAATAAGGCAACTGTCTTTTTAAAGCTGAAATATGCTCAAAGTTTGTATATAAAATCAATAAACTTCGTTGATTTATTTTTCGCTTTATAGTAGCATATAATAAAGCAAAATTAGCATCTGAAAAATCGGTTGTTATTTTATATAATTCTTCATTGATTACCGATAAATTCGTTTTCTTATTACTTGCTGCTATTATTTTTTCTACATTTTTAGAAAACGTAAGCATCCCTGCTTTATCATTCTTTAACAATGCTATATTTGAAAAAGCTAATGTTGAATTAATTGCGTAATCTAACAACTTCAATCCTTCAAAAGGCATTTTCATAACACGTCCTACATCAATAATAGAATATATGGGTTGAGATTTTTCATCTTGGTATTGATTCACCATCAACTCTCCTCTTTTTGCTGTAGCCTTCCAATTTATAGTTCTGACATCGTCACCAGGAATATAGTTTTTTATTTGCTCAAACTCCATGGTATGTCCAATACGTCTAATTTTCTTCATTCCAAACTCTGTCAAATTATTATGCATTGCTAAGAATTCATACTTCTTCATTTGAACATAAGAAGGATATACTTTTACATCTTTATCATTTGCAAAAACATATCTTCTTGAAAAAATCTGCAACAATGTTGAAACAAATACATGCAAATTTCCAAACTTATACTCTCCTCTTTCTACTGGACGAACATTATAGGAAAACGTTTTTTTATCGGCTACTTGGAGTGATGTTTGATAGTCAAAATCTCTTTTTTGAAATTGTTCTGGCAATTCATCGATAACTGAAACAAAAACCTGAAATGGATATCTATTTTCTAACGTAATGGCTATTTCATTTTCATCTGAATTAGACAATTTATCAGAAACAATACGTTGAGCTGAAAAGCCTTTTTTAAATCGATATAAAACTATTAAATCAATACACATGGTTATTAAAAACAACCAAACAAGCATCCACGTAAGTGAATATAATACAGGTAACCAGAACGACAATAAAAATAATCCTGATATAATGCTTATGTATATAAAAAAACGATTATGTATGTATATAGATTTAAAAAACTGAATCACTATCTTGGTACTTCTACTGATTGTACAATTATTTCTATGACTTTATCTGCAGTCATTCCTTCCATTTCTCTTTCTGGAGTTAACATTATTCTGTGGCGTAATACTGGATAGATACTTTTCTTTACATCTTCTGGAATTACAAAATCACGTCCGTTAATTGCTGCAAATGCTTTTGCTGCCATTAATACTGCAATACTTGCTCTTGGTGATCCTCCTAAATATAAATGCGAATTATTACGTGTATTTGAAATTAATTCAGCGATATATTTTATAATTTTCTCCTCTACTAAAACATCAAATACTTTACTTCTATATTCTAACAGTTCTGTCTCTGTTAAAACAGTTGACACTTTTGTTTGAGGCAGCGCTCCTTTACGTTCGTTATGAGCTGTTAAAATTTTAATCTCTTCATCTAAATTTGGATAACCTACATTTATCTTAAACAAGAAACGATCTAATTGAGCTTCTGGTAATGCATATGTTCCTTCTTGTTCTATAGGATTTTGTGTTGCCAATACCATAAACGGTGGTTTCATTTCATAACGAGTTCCATCCATAGTAATTTGTTTCTCTTCCATTACCTCAAATAAAGCAGCTTGCGTTTTTGCAGGTGCTCTATTTATCTCATCAATTAGAACAATGTTAGAGAATATAGGTCCTTTTTTAAATTCAAAATCAGAAGTTTTCATATTCAAAACAGAAGTTCCTAATACATCAGAAGGCATTAAATCTGGTGTAAATTGAATTCTACTAAAATCTGTAGCAATTGTTTTTGCTAACAACTTAGCTGTTACTGTTTTTGCTACTCCTGGTACACCTTCTATTAAAACATGTCCATCTGCTAACAATGAAACTAATAATAACTCTATAAAATCTTCTTGTCCAACTATAACTTTAGCTAGCTCTTCTTTTATTTTTACTACTGCTTCCTTTAGTTTAGATAAATCTATTCTATTTGAAAACAATTCATTTGATTCGGTTGTTGGATTCTCTACACTCATCCTATTCTTTTTTATTCTTTAAACGCTTCTATAGCTTTATTTAATGCTGTTAATTCTTCTTCTTTTATATGTTCTTTTGACGCTATTGCATCTATCTTTTTAAACAAATTGACTACATCGTCATATGGTTTTCCACTCCTACTTGATAGTTTCTCATAGAAAGCTTCATCTATTTTTAATGTTGACAATCGATAAGTAGTTCTTATATACTCTAAAAAGTAATTTATTTTATGTGATGCTATATTTTTATGATCTGATTTTTCATAATACATATTAGCTATTGTTCTTGTAAAAGCTAAGGTTTGATTCTTTAAAGGTGTAATTACTGGAATAAATCGCTGTTTTCTTTTCCCTTTAAAAACGATAAAAAACAATACACCTATTAAAGCCACATAATAAGCCCATTTTAAATGTTTTGAACTTAATACATAATGCATTGGCGAGGCTATTCTACTCTTCCCTGTCTTATAATATGTGTCCCATAAAATTATATTATCACTATAACTTTTTCCATCGTCAACACCTGAATTATTTTTGTCTAAATATGACAATACATTTCCTACATATTCATAATTATCTTTTAGCAACATACTATAATTAGTAAATGCTTGGGGAAAAGTATGTAAATAAAAATACCCTTTCCCATACTTTGTTCTAATATAATTAGCTTCAGTACTTTCAACTACACCATCCCCATCTTTAATAATTATCTCTCCTAAAATGGTTGTATTTAATGTATCAATTTCTGAAAAGTATCGTTTCGGAAAGTCTCTATCAAAATAATACTCTTTGTCTCCAAATTGTGGATTACTCATTTTTTGGTATGCCTTTTCTTCAAATGCAGATGTACTTAATTGCTTTGTTCTTACATTTAAAGTATCTATATAAATACCGTTTGTTGCTATAAAAACATTATTTCCTCGTTCGACAAAATCTAATAATTCTTCAAACTCATCATCTCCAAAATTAAGAGCATTATCTATAAACAAATAAGTTCCTTTACGTGTAGAATCTTTTAAAAATAGATACGGGTTTTGATATACATCTTTTACTTTCTTTTCTGAAAAAAGAGATGGCAACTCTTCGTGTAAAATATAAGTTCCATAAGGTATCTTGTGATTTGCAGCATAACTTGGAAACCAATTTATTTCTTTTGGTTTTACTGATTCAATATAAACAATACCAAGTATTATAAATATCAATAAACCAATATATATTTTTAGTTTTTTATCCAATTCCTTAAATTTTAGCAATCACACTTTTAAAGTTTGTTTCGGCTTGTAAAAACTTTTCTTTATCTATTAAAAAGTCTCCATACCAAACATAATCATATAAATAAGTCAGTTTTTTAAACTCTGAGTACAAACTTTTGTTTAACGATAACTCTTTTATATAATCTTCGTTTGTTTTTTCTTGTTGCCAAGAAATCAATTCTTTTTCCGATAGGTTTTTCAACAATAACAAATAATAATAACGTACTGCTAGTTGATAATTTCCTTGATTAATTGCTTTTTGAATTAAACTTGGTAAATCCTTATCTCTTATCAATGCTTCATCTTCTGAAAGATTTACAACAGACTTTGCGTTTTTGCCTTCTATAATGCTTCTCGCTTTTACTTTTAGAAAGAACTTTATAATAAAAAACAATACTAATCCAGCAATTATATATGGTAAGGCTCTTAAAACATTCCATAAAAAACCTACAGCTGGAGTAATATCTTCAAAGAAATAAGACAATATATTTTTTACATTCCTTTTTAACCAATCCCAAAATTTATCAAAAACTGTTGGTTCACTTTTTTGAACAACATATATAAACTCCTTTTGTTTTTTATACTCTTCTATTTTTTCAGCATCAAATTTCTTTTGCTCGATTTTAGAATCGTCAAACTGAACTAGCTTTTTTTCTTCTTGTGAAAAAACACAAATAGAAAACAATAAAAATGTTATGTAAAAAAGAAACTGTTTCAAAATATTATTGACCTAAACCATCTATTTTTTCAATTGTTCCTGTTAAGTTTTTTTGCTCATTAATATCAAAGTATATAAATACGTTTGTTATTAATGTTATAGAATAAAAAAAGAATCTACCTATATAAGCTACAATTGTTAAAATTAAAAAGATAGGGTCCATAAAAATATTAAAAATCTGAGTTGGATCTTGATCTCTAATCCCTATTCCTACTTGTATCAATTGATATATTGCAGCTGGTATTTGGAATATATAACCTAAAACCATAACTAATAATCCAACAACAATTACAACTCCTAATGTTTCCCAAAAATGACCATTTATAAAGTTAAAGCTTTTTCCAACTGCATCTGTCGCAGAAACATTTTCATATACAAATATAGAAGCAGTTAAAGACAAAACAGGTATGGTATAAAAAATCGGAAAAAAACATAGCATAGCACTAACTACAAAGATTATTCCCATTAAAAAAAGCATTCCTGTAAAAGACCAAAATTTCGATTTAATTTCCTCTTTAATATAATCTTCTTTTACAACTCCTTCATTGTCTATATAAGATTTTATATAATACATACCAGCCAAATTAACATAAACCAGTGCTATTAAGTAAAAAATAGACATTAGTATAGCTGATAAAAACATTCCCCCTGCAAAGCCTAAGTTAGGGGTAGGATTAGAATGTGTTTCTAAATCTAAACCTGAAAACATACTCGAAGCAGAATACATGTAAAAAATTAAAGATGCAATTGCTAATAATATAGGAATAATAGATACTTTCATTATTGTTTTAAAAAAAGGCTTTCCTTCTAACCTTATGAATTTAAAAGCATCAGTAATAATACTTCCTAAATCTCTTTCTTTTTTAAATTCTATATATTCTTTAGTCATTTGTTAATTGATTTTTATGTACTTGTATTGGATAGATTATGTAATAAAATATAATGATTGCCAAAGATGACAAGATTATCAAAACTGCTAACCAGTCTGGCATTTCAGTATGTCTCGTTACAAAACCTTCTAAAAAACCAGCTATGATGAAGAAAGGAATGGTACTTACCATAATTTTCAATCCGTCTTTCATACTTCTTTTAAAAGATTCTAATCGAGAATATGTTTTAGGAAATAACAATCCGTTACCCAAAACTAGACCTGCACAACCTGCTATTACAATTACTGATATTTCTATAGTTCCATGAATCCAAATGGTTCTTGAAGACTCCCATAATAAACCTTTATCGTAAAAGAAATACAAAAACGAACCTAGCATAATTCCGTTTTGCATCATTATATATAAAGTTCCTACAGAAAATAACATTCCTAAAACAAAAGCATACATTGCCACTCTTATGTTGTTTACTGTAATACCTATAAACATATCTAATTCATTTGCTTTTTTGTAAACCGCCATAGGATCGCCTTTTTCTATGTTTTCTAACGTCATATTTACATAGTTATCACCTAAAATAAGTCGTACAAAATCAATATCGTTTGCTGATGAAAAAGCTCCACACAGAGTAAAAAAAGCAAATACTACAAAAGCAATCAATAGTTGCTTTTGATGCTTATAAAACATTAATGGAAATTCAGTTTTAAAAAAACTAAAGAATCTATTCTTACTCTCCTTCTTGGTTTTATATATTTTTTGATGTGCTACTGAAGCAATCGAATTCAAGTACACTACAGTATTTCCTTTAGGATAAAAGGTTTTAGCGTAACTTAAATCGTCAGTCAATTCAACATATAAATCAGATAATTTATCAGGGGACACAACTGCTTTGTTGTATAAAACATCTTCAAAAAGTTGCCATTTTTCTTTGTTCATATTTACAAAAGCGGCTTCTCTCATTTTTTAAGAAAAATAGTAGTTTTCTTTCGTGCAATTTCTTTAATCATAGAATCTTTTTATCTTCGCTAAGCTAAAAAAAGTTAAAGAAACAACAATAAAAAAAATTGAAAAACTAATCAATGGATAATTTTCAAATAGAAACTGCACAAAATATTTCTATAAATCAAAATGTAGCTCACATAACCACTAGAATAGGTTCGTACTTAATCGATGCTTTATTTATAATTGGTTATTATATAATTATCATACTTATTATGGGAATGTTAGACATAGCCCCAAGTATGGAATACATGAGTTTATGGGCACTTATTAGTTTACCTGTCTTTTTCTATAGTTTAATTTTTGAAGTTTTAATGAATGGACAAACACCTGGTAAATATTTTAATCAAATTCGTGTGGTAAAACTAGATGGTTCTAAACCTACATTTGGAAGTTATTTGATACGTTGGTTATTACGTGTTATTGATTTTACCTTGGCTAGTGGTTCTGTCGCTGTTTTAACTATTCTTTTAAATGGGAAGGGACAACGCTTGGGCGATTTAGCTGCTGCAACTACAGTAATTTCTGAAAAGAAAAGGATTAGTTTAAAAGATACTATTGCTAGTGATATTGACAATAATTACACTCCTACATACACACAAGTTTCTTTATTAAAAGATAGCGACATACATACTATTAAAAGTGTATTTAATGATGCTAGAAGAAAAAGAAACCATAAGGTAATTCTAAAATTACATCAAAAAATAATTGAATTAACAGGTATTCATACTGAGCAGAAGCCTATGGATTTTATTAATACTGTTATTAAAGATTATCATTATTATGCACAACAATAAATTACAGAATAAATTCTTTTAATTTATTTCACTGGAAATTAAACGACTAAAAAGACTCCCTTTTTTTCGTTAATAAAAAGCTTTTAAAAAAGCAGATTTAACAATTTTAATCTTTTATTTTCGCCCTCCCCTTATCCAAAAAAACACAAATTTCTGACCGATAAGAAATAAGCATGGCAAACGAAAAAAACTGGTTACAATACTATAAAAACAGTTTATTTGATAGTGAAAACTTAGCAATAGATATTGCTAAAATTAAAAATCTTTTTCATCAAAACTCATCTGATTTGAGTAATGCTCTAATCAATTCAAAACAAGTAAATGAATTGTTAGATGTTGAAGAAAGAAGAATTAACAGATTAAGAGGAGTTACCAAAAAAGACGACCCAAAATGGCATCAAGTAGAAGAAACTAAAATACTTATAGCTCCTTTTCATTTAACATATCAAACAGAAAATCCCAAATATAAAAATAGAACCATACATCCTTTTTGGATAACGGTTGTTGCTAATAGATCTGGACAATTATCTGCTCCAAAAGAGATATTCCCTTTAATTGTTCGTAACTATTTAACTCCAATGGCTGATGTAAAAAATGATTTTATTTTTTCATCAATAGACACCATTTTAGATGCTAAAAATATTGAAGAACCAGAACCTGAATATGAAGATGAACCAGTTGCATGGAATGAATATTGGGATTATATCAATGAGGTTTTTTTAGATGTTACAGGTCATAATTTATACAGTTATAAAACAGAAGGCTATAATACTGTACATCAACTTACTTACTTTGCTGTAAGTTCTAAAATTGCCACTGCTAAAAGTATTCTTTTTCTTTATGAAAACTTACTAAAAGATGAAGAAGAACTTCCAGCTCTTTCAAAAATAATTAGTCCTTATGTAAGAGAAAGAAGACAAGCTATTACAGATAAAGAGTATTTAAGTTATAATCATTTACATTTAGGTCAAATGTCTAATGAATTTCCTTTATCTATTAGTCAGCGTAAAACATTACTTTCATATTTAGTAGCTGAGGAAAATGCTGTTACAGCAGTAAACGGACCTCCTGGAACTGGTAAAACTACATTACTACAAAGTTTAGTTGCTACGGAATTTGTAAAAGCAGCCATTAGAGGTGAAGATGCGCCTGTTATTGTGGCTTGTTCTAACAATAACCAAGCAGTAACTAACATTATTGATAGTTTTATCAATTCAAAAAGTACTATGGAAGGTTTATCTGAACGCTGGATTCCAGATTTTAATGGATATGCCACCTACCTACCTTCTAATTCTAAAAGTGAAAAAACTTTAAAAGGAATTAATTTCTTAAAAGGAAATCTTTTCAAACATGAAGGTACCTTGTGTAATTTAGAAAATGAAGATTATATACAAGAAGCAGCTTACTATTTCCTTACTAATTACTGTAATTACTTTGATGTATCTTCAAATTCTCTTGAAGATGCTTGTAATCATTTACAAGATGAAATTATAGCTATAGAAGACATTCTAATTGATGGAGTTGAATTTTCTGAAAACTATATCAATTCTATAGAAAGTATAAACAGTATCCTTTTAAATGAAAGTGATTTTATAGATAAAGATGATTTTAAAATTGGGAAAATTCAAGAATGGAGAACCATTATAACCAATTTAAAAAATGCATCGAAAGACATCGATTTCAAAGCTAAAGTACAGCAGTACTTTAGTATTGGTAGTTCTTCAAATACTGAAGACTGCATCTTTAAAATGGATGAATTTACATTTAACAATCAAAATAGAACTGTTTCATTTTTAAAAGAAAGTATTAACAACTTTAATTTAATTCTTCAATCTCACCTAAAACTAAAGAATTGGAAGTATGAAAACAATATTCAAGGCTTTCCTTCTACTAATGAAACACTGATGTGGGATAATGAATATGAGAAGTTAAATTCGACTGATAAAAGCAATCGTTTTTATTACGATGAATTAGACGTTAACTTACGTCATAAAGCTTTTCTTTTAGCAACCCATTATTGGGAAGCTCGTTGGCTATTAGAAACTCAAGATGCTATAGAAAACGATACAGAAAGAGGTACTGGAGAATTGGCTATTCAAGCAAAATGGAAACGTAGAGCTATGTTAACACCTTGTTTTGTGGCCACTTTTTATATGGCTCCAACGCATTTCTTATTTAGTCAATTCCAAGGAGAAAACGAATACGGAAAACCTGTTTTTGAATACCTACCGTTATATAATTTTTTAGATTTATTAATTATTGATGAAGCTGGGCAAGTAACTCCTGAGGTTAGTATCCCTATGTTTTCTTTAGCTAAAAAAGCCTTTGTTGTTGGCGACTTAAAGCAAATTGAACCCATATGGTCTATTCCTGAAAGAATTGATGTAGGAAACTTAACTAGCCTAAATATGCTTGAAAATAAAAACGACACTAACTATTTAAGTGATATTGGTTTTTTAGCTTCAAGTGGAAGTATTATGAGAATGGCTCAAAATGCTTGTGAGTATGAAACTCCTTTAAAGGAAGAAAAAGAACAAGGATTAGTTTTATTAGAACACAGAAGATGTAACGATGAAATTATTGATTTCTGTAACGAATTAGCTTACAATGGTATTTTAAAACCTATGAAAGGAAAAACAAAAGATACTCAAGCCTTTCCTCCTATGGTTGCTTATCATGTTGAAGGAGTTAGTGAACGTAAATACAATAGCCGTCGTAACATAAAAGAAGTAAACGCTATCATAACTTGGTTACAACAAAATAAGGAAACTATCCAAAAAGCTTATGGTGTAGATACTATTGAAAAGCAATTAGGAATTATCACGCCATTCGCAAGTCAAAAAGGAGAACTTTCAAAAGCTTTAAGTGAAGCTGGTTATAAAGTTAACGATATTAAACTAGGAACAGTGCACGCATTACAAGGTGCTGAACGTAATATCATATTATTCAGTTCTGTATACTCTAATGAAGATGAAGGCACCATGTTCTTTGAAAAAGATAACAAGCCTAACATGTTAAATGTTGCTGTTTCAAGAGCAAAAGAAAGTTTTATACTATTTGGTGACACTCGAATTTTTGACGAAACAAAAAACACACCTTCGGGAGTATTAAAAAAGCATTTACATGTGCATGAAATGGTAAGTTAAAACAAATAAAAAAGAGCGATTTAAAATCGCTCTTTTTTATTTCAATCATTTCTAAGTTTATTATTTCTTAAACTCAGAAATTGTTTTCTTTATAATAGAAATACAATCACGTAATTGCTCCTCATTCATTACTAATGGTGGTGCAAAACGGATAATATTTCCGTGAGTTGGCTTAGCTAATAAACCATTATCACGTAATTTAATACAAATATCCCAAGCTGTTGAGCTTTCTTCAGTATCGTTAATTAAAATTGCATTTAACAATCCTTTACCTCTTACTGAATTTACTAAATCTGTTTGCTCAGTAAATGCTCCTATTTCCTCTCTAAAAATCTTTCCTAAACGCTCAGCATTTTCAGCTAAACTTTCTTCTTTAACAACTTCTAAAGCTGCAATAGCAACTGCTGCTGCAACTGGATTTCCTCCAAAAGTAGAACCGTGGTTACCTGGCTTAATAACATTCATAATATTATCATTTGCTAATACTCCAGAAACCGGATAAGCTCCACCACTTAATGCTTTACCTAAGATTAAAATGTCTGGTTTTACATTTTCATGATCTACCGCTAACATTTTTCCCGTACGTGCAATACCTGTTTGAACTTCATCAGCTATAAATAATACATTATACTTTTCACATAACGCCTTAGCAGCTGCTAAATATCCTTCAGATGGCACATATACTCCAGCTTCTCCTTGAATAGGTTCAACTAAGAAACCAGCTATATTTTTATCACTTTCTAAAGCCTCTTCTAAAGCTTTTAAGTTATTATACTCTATTTTAATAAACCCATTTGTATAAGGTCCAAAGTTCTTACGAGCAACAGGATCATTAGAAAACGAAATAATTGTAGTTGTACGTCCGTGGAAATTATTTTCACAAACTACAATTTGTGCATCATTTTCATCAATTCCTTTTACTTCATAAGCCCATTTTCTACATAACTTTAAAGCAGTTTCAACAGCTTCAGCACCAGTATTCATTGGTAATAATTTGTCAAAACCAAAAAGTTCAGTTGCAAATTTTTCATACCTTCCTAGCATGTCATTGTAAAATGCACGAGAAGTTAATGTTAATGTTTGCGCTTGATTTACCATTGCTCCAACAATTTTTGGATGACAATGCCCTTGGTTTACTGCAGAATAAGCAGATAAAAAGTCATAATACTTCTTACCTTCAACATCCCATACGTACACTCCTTCACCTTTACTTAAAACCACTGGTAATGGGTGATAGTTATGTGCTCCGTGTTTGTTTTCTAAATCGATCGCTTGTTGCGAAGTTAATTGGTCTAAAACAGCCATTTTTAATAATTTTAAATTTATAAAATAACCATTCCTTATCTACCTTTATCCTTTCGAAGAAGTTTCGAAAATTCAGCGTGGGAAAGAAATCATCCCTAAAAAGTTCTGCAATTTACTAAATATTCAGAGCATTTAAAATCTTATTCCGATATTTTTCCAGCTAATGAAGAAACCTGCAACTCCAATCTTTTAATCTCTCTTAATAATGCATTTTTATCCATTTGCATCCAAGCAAATATTTTTAACATACTTACTCCTAACAAGAAAATCATAGTTCCTACCCCCCATTTTATTAAATCTTTAGTTGCTTCCGAATTAAAAAACTGAACAATACAGTAAATAAAAAGTCCAAAGAAAACTAAAGTCATAATATTCATTAAAACCATAATCCATTTATTCTTCCCTTGAAACAACCCACCAATCATTTGAAAAACATTCTGTTCATCTAATTCCTCATAAAATCTTGCCTCTTCTTCGGTTAAGGTTTCCTTTATTAATTTGTCAATATCTTCTGATTTCTCCATAATTTTATGTTTTTATTATTTTCTTTAATTTTTCTCTTGCATGAAACAACCTTGACTTTGCTGTTCCAACCGATATATCTAAAAGTTTACTTATTTCTTTAAGTGAATACGACTCAGTATAAAATAACTTAACAACCATCTGTTGTTCTATTGATAATTTCTGAATTGCTTTTAACAAACTACTTTTCAACTTTTCTTCTTCACTAACCTCAATTGAAATAACTTCTTTTCTATGCTCATTGTAATATTTTTGGTATTTATCCAATACTCTTTTATCTGCTCTTAACCAATCAATCGCCTTTCTATTTACAATACTAATTGCCCAACTTTTAAACCGATTAGGATTTTCAAGTTCTCCCAACTTTCTTATAATAACCTGCCAACTTTCTTGAGCTACATCTTTAGCTATATCACGGTCTTTTACATACCAAAAAGCAAGCTTACAAAATTGAACATGCCATTTTTTTACTAAGGCTGTTAACGCTTTTTGATTTCCTTCTTTATAGGCTAAAATCAAATCTTTATCAGTAATATTATTCAATTTTTTCATTATCAATTACATCTCATAGACGTATGAAAAGTTAAAAGGTTCAATTTTCTTTTTAAAAATAGAAATTTAAGTTTGAGTTAAAAGTATTTGAAACCATATCTTTTCCTAATTTTGCAAACCATAAATTATAGTTTACAATGCCACGTAGAGAACGAAATAAGTTTGTTAAAAGAAACGAAACAATAGAAATTTTAATTGAAGATTATGCCTTTGGAGGAAAAGGAATTGGAAGAATTCGCTCAGAAGAAGGAGTTTTTGTTGTTTTTGTTCCCAACACTTTACCAGGACAGTTGGTAAAAGCTCGTGTAGTTAAGTCGAAAAAGAAATATGCTGAATGTAAACTAGTAGAGGTTATAAAACATTCAGAAGACGAAATAGAAGTTCCATATCAAGATATCCCAGGTGCTCCATATATTCAGTTACCTATTGATCTTCAACATCAATATAAAAAAGAAAGTACACTTTCTTTATTTAAACGAATTGGTAAAGTTGAAAATATAGAAGATTTATTTGACGAATTCGTTGCTTCTCCTAATGTATTTCATTATCGAAACAAAATGGAATATGGATTTTCAGCTATTGGTTACGATAGAATTAATAAGAAAGATGATGATTTTTTCACCCTAGGTTTTAAACGCCGTGGTGTTTGGTGGATGGGAGATAATTTAGATAAAGACTCTGGATTATTTGATGCTCAAGTTGAAGATAACTTAAAAGTAATTAGAGAATACTGTGAAAAAACTGGTTTAGCTCCTTGGCACGGACCAAAAAAAGAAGGATTCTTCAGATATTTTGTTGTTAGAAAATCTTATAAAACAAATGAACTATTATTTAATTTGGTAACAACTTCTTATGATTTACCTAAATTTGACTTACAAGCTTTCGCTAATTTATTAAAAGACATTTTTGGAAATCGTTTAGCAGGATTATTACATACTATTAACGATGAAATTGGAGATAGAACTATTGCTACTTCTGGAAGTATTAGTCTTGTTACTGGAAAAGATAAAATTGTAGAAGAATTATTAGGTTTAAATTTTGAAATAAGCATGAAAAGCTTTTTTCAAACCAACCCAAAATCTGCAGAAAAATTATATACCAAAGTTGTTGATTATGCGTTAGAGAACAAGGATGCAGTAGATAATACCGTTGTTATGGATTTGTTTTGTGGAACTGGAACTATAGGTCAAATAATAGCTTCAAAAGCCAATAACACCAAAATTGTAGGTGTAGATATTGTAGCCTCAGCCATTGAAGATGCTAAGAAAAACGCTGAGAGAAATAATATAAAAGGGTTAGAGTTTTATGCAGCCGATGTTGGTAAATTCTTAAATGAACACCCACAGTTTAAAAACAAAATAAGAACTATTATTTTAGATCCTGCACGTGCTGGTATTGCTCCAAAAACACTTAAAAAAATCATAAATCTAAATGCAGATAGAATGGTTTATGTATCTTGTAACCCAGCAACTCAAGCTAGAGATACAGAAGAGTTAATTAAAAATGGCTATCAATTAAAAAAGATTAGCTTGGTAGATCAATTTCCGCATACAGCGCATATTGAAACAGTAGTATTATTTGAAAAATAATTTTTAATGAAAAAGTATATTTTATTTTTTGTCTTAATAGCAGGATTACTTTCTTGTGAGAGAGATGATTTTTGCGTACAAAATCCAGTAACACCAAATTTAGTTTTACGTTTTTACGATAAAGATGATAATAGTCAAACAAAAGCAGTACAACGTTTATCCATTATAGCTCAAGGAAAAACTGATAGTTTATTTACCAATCAAACAACTGATAGTATTGCTATCCCATTGAACTCATTGAAATCATTAAACTCATTGACCACAGAAACAGTGTATACACTTAAGATGAATAATGTTGATAATACTATAGCCAACAACCAAATAGCTACACTTACAATAAAATATGTTCCTGAAGAGGATTATGTTTCTCGTTCATGTGGATATAGAATTATCTATAAAGATGTTAATTTAACACACACTGGTTGGATTGATAATTTATCTACTTCATTAATTACTAATATTGACAATCAAGCAAAAGCACATGTACAAGTATATCATTAGTCTTTGTCTTACACTTAGTTTTTTACAAGGATACGCTCAAAAAACAAAGAATTCCGAAGCGAAAAAAGATACGATAACTTACAAGACAGGTTACGGACTTCGTTTAGGAATAGATATTAGTAAACCTGGATTATCCATATTTGACAAGAGTTATAGTGGATTGGAAATTGTGGGAGATTATCGTGTTTCAAAAAAATGGTATATCGCTACAGAATTAGGATACGAAAAAGAAACAACCTTTGAAGATTTTACTACTTCAACCTCTAAAGGAAGTTATATTAGATTAGGAGCTAATTATAATGCATATCAAAACTGGTTAGACATGAATAATGAAATTTATGTTGGAATGCGTTATGGATTTGCTCTTTTTGACCAAACTTTAGATAGTTACAAACCTAATGTTGGAAATATTTATTTTCCTTCAAATACAATTACAACTCCTATAACAGAAACTGGACTAACTGCACATTGGACTGAATTTCAACTAGGTATAAAAGTTGAAACTTTGAAAAACCTTTTTGTAAGTGCTGGCTTTTCCTATAAAATAATGATCAGTGTAGACGACCAAACAAACTTCAAAACGCTATACGCACCAGGATTTAATAGGGTTTTTGAAAGTAATACTGGTTTTGGGTTTAACTATACAATATCATACCTAATACCTTTTGTTAATAAGTAATTTTAGATGTTTCCCTTGTTTTTAATACCTTTACAGTCATTTTTATAAAAGTTATTAACAATGAGTAAAGTCCCAAGCGTAAATTTAGCTGACTTTTTATCGGGCGATGAAAGCAGAAAACAAAAATTTATAAACGAAATAGGTAATGCTTATGAAACTATTGGTTTTGTTGCATTAAAAGGTCATTTTTTAGATGATGAACTAGTAGACAATCTATATAAAGAAATTAAAAACTTTTTCGAATTACCTACTGAAGTAAAAGAGAAATATGAGATACCTGGAATTGGAGGACAAAGAGGATATGTTTCTTTCGGAAAAGAGTCTGCAAAAGGGAAAAAAGAAGGAGATTTAAAAGAGTTTTGGCATTTTGGTCAGTATGTAGATGCTGATTCTAAATATGCAAAAGAATATCCAGCTAATGTAGAAGTTGAAGAGCTTCCAGAATTCAATAGAATAGGAAAGCAAACATATCAAATGTTAGAAAAAACAGCTAAATATGTTTTACGTTCATTAGCATTACACTTAGGATTAGAAGAAACTTACTTTGATCAATATATCAAAAACGGAAATAGTATTTTACGTCCAATCCACTACCCTCCAATTGAAACTGAACCAAAAGGGGCTGTAAGAGCTGCTGCTCATGGAGACATTAACCTAATTACTTTGTTAATGGGAGCTCAAGGAAAAGGATTACAAGTACAAGATCATGATGGAGTTTGGCATGATGCCATTGCTCAACCAGACGAATTAATGATTAACGTTGGTGATATGTTATCTCGTCACAGTAATAATAAATTAAAATCAACTATTCATAGAGTAACAAACCCTCCTAAAGAATTATGGGGAACTTCTCGTTATTCTATTCCATTTTTTATGCATCCAGTTTCTGACATGAAATTAGATGTTTTAGAAAACTGTATTGACGACAATAATCCAAAGCAGTTTGAAGACATAACTGCTGGTGAATTCTTAGACGAACGTTTACGCGAGTTAGGATTGAAAAAGTAATTTAATGGATTTACAAGATCAATTAAAAAACTTATTTCCAGATCATCAATTTGAAGAAAAACCAATTGAAGAAAAACCTGATATTTGGCTTCAAGATGATCCTATTCTTTGCAAATATGAAAAACGCAAAGGAAAACCTGTTACAATTTTAGACGGGTACAATGGTGCTACTCAAGATTTTAAAAAGCTTGCTAAAGAAATAAAAACCAAACTAAGTGTTGGTGGTAGCTTTAAAGATGACACTATTATTATTCAAGGTGATTACCGCGATCAAATAATGGAAATATTAAAAGATAAAGGCTTCAAAGTAAAACGCGTTGGAGGCTAATATTATTGAAGTGTCAAGAATATTTTTTCTTGACACTTTTCCTTCAAATAACTTTAAAGTGTTAAAATATAGGTAATTAATAATAACGTAGAAAAATCAGCGTTTATTATATACCAACAGAAGAAATCAAAAAAGAATTCCTCAATATTATGACATCCTCATTATTACACATTACCAACGGAGACACTACAACTCTACAGTTAAAAAACTTAAATTTTAAAGGAGATATTATTACATGGAGAGAAATGTTGTGCGAAGGAAAAACATCTGTTGATGTAGGAAGTGAAAACTTTTGGAAAACCCGTTTTGATTTTCTTAAATCGTCATATAAAGTTACAAAAAGGAAGTTTATTGATTACACTTTAAAAGAGTACAGAAACCTTTGTAATCAAAAAAAACAAGACGAAATTGTTCTTTGGTTTGAATATGATTTATTTTGTCAAATAAACATGCTAGCTGTTATTAGCTGGCTTAAACGTTATAGAAAAAATCAAAAAATATCGTTAGTTTGTAGTGGTAAAATAGCAAACAGTGAAAAGATGTTAGGTTTAGGTGAACTATCTCCTACTCAATTAAAAGAACATTTTAAAAACAGGATAACACTTACCCAAGACGATATTGAGTATGCTGATTATATATGGCAACTTTATTGCTCAGATAGTCCTTTGCAACTTGAAAATGCTTCAAAGTTAAATCCTAAATCACCATTTGTATATTTAGAAGAAGCTATAAAAGCACATTTACTTCGTTTTCCATCTATAGAAAATGGGTTAAACCATATTGAAAACAATATTTTAAAAGCCGCTAAGAGCAATAAATTTGAAACAAAAAATAAGTTTATTGGTCACTTATTATCAAATCAAGAGGTTTATGGATATGGTGATATTCAATATGTTAACAAAACAAATCAATTAAAAAGCTTATTTTCTTCATTTAACCCAGTTAAATTAAATAAAATAGGTAAAAAAGTACTGCATAATCAAACGAACTATTATGCAAAAATGCGTTCCGATTTTTCGTATCTTGGAGGCGCAAAAAAATACAGCTATTTATATGTAAACTCTACAAACAAGCTGTTAAAAATTACATCATAAATGAACATACAACATTCTGAACTCATCTTAAATCCTGATGGAAGTATTTATCATCTAAATTTAAGACCTGAGCATATAGCTACCGATATTATTTTCGTTGGAGATCAATATCGCGTTGATAAAGTAACACAACATTTTGACTCTATTGAATTTACAACTCAAAAAAGAGAATTTAAAACTACTACCGGAACTTATAAAGGCAAAAGATTAACTGTAATCTCTACAGGAATAGGTCCTGATAATATTGATATCGTTTTAAACGAACTTGATGCTTTAGTAAATATTGATTTAGAAACACGTCAAGTAAAAGAAACTCATACACAGTTAAATATTACTAGAATTGGTACTTCTGGATCTTTGCAAGCCGACATTCCAGTAAACAGCTTTTTATTAAGCTCTCATGGATTGGATTTAAACGGTATGTTACAGTCTTATCAAGTAGAAGAAATTGCTAATCCAGAATTAGAACAAGCTTTTATTAAACATACAGATTGGAGCTCTAAAAAATCGTATCCTTTAGTAGTAGCAAACGGAAAAACTTTAGAAGAAAAATTACTTTCAGATAAGGTACATAAAGGTATTACAGCTACTGCAGGTGGTTTCTATGGGCCTCAAGGACGTGTTTTACGTTTAGGACTGCAAGACGCTCAATTAAACGCTAAAATTGATAGTTTTAACCACAATGGTAATAGAATTACAAATTTAGAAATGGAAACTTCTGCCATTTATGGTTTATCAAAATTACTAGGTCATAATGCAGCCTCAATGAATGCTTTAATTGCTAATAGAGCTAATGGAACATTTAGCGAAAACCCTGGTAAAGTTGTTGCTGATTTAATTCAATATACCTTAGACAAATTAGTTGAATAGATGCTAAATTTAAAAGTAGGTGGTGTACCAGAGCATTTTAACTATCCATGGTACATTACCTTAAAAAATAAAGAATACACCAACAACAACATAAATTTACGTTGGCAAGACTTCCCTGGAGGTACTGGTGCTATGTGCAAAGCATTACGTTCAGGAGAAATCGACATTGCAATTGTACTTACTGAAGGAATTATCAAAGATATAATCAATGGAAATCCTTCAAAAATTACACAAACCTTTGTAAAAAGTCCTTTAATTTGGGGAATACATGTTGGAGCTAAATCTTCTTTCAAAAAAATTGAAGATTTAGAACATGCAACTGTAGCTATTAGTCGATTTGGCTCTGGATCTCATTTAATGGCTATTGTAAACGCACATAATAATGGTTGGGATGTTGAGAAACTAAAATTTAAAGTTGTTGGCAATTTACAGGGAGGAATTGATGCCTTAACCAATGGTGAAGCTGACTACTTTATGTGGGAACATTTTACCACCAAACCTTTAGTTGACAACAATACATTTAGACGTTTAGGAGATTGTCCTACACCTTGGCCTTGTTTTGTAGTAGCAGTTCGAAATGAAGTTTTAGAAAATAATTTTGATGAAGTAAAAAAAGTTTTAGACATAATCAATAGCTGTACTTCTGACTTTAAGGAAATCAAAAATATCGATAAAACACTAGCTATCAGATACGAACAACAATTAAATGATATTCAAGAATGGCTATCTATTACAGAATGGAGTGATGGAGAGCCAGTAACTGAAAATTTAATCACTAGCATACAAAATAAAATGATTGAGTTTAACGTTATTGATGAGAAGAAAGATTCTGGTGAGTTAATCAGAAATATGTATATTTGATTTTTTAAAACCCAAAAAATGAAAAAAATAGTATTTATTGCAATTTGTGTAGTTAGTTTAGTAGGTTTTTCTTCTTGCGGAAGCACAAGCCCATGCGGTTTAGCAAAAACTAATCAAACCAAACAAAACCAACATCAACAAGAAATCATAGTAGCTGATGCTACTGAGATAGCTGAATAAGTTGATGTTTCTTTTATTCAAATTCAATAAATCCGCTTTTTTAGGCGGATTTTTTAGTTCTTCTTTTTTAACATTGGAACAAATTTGAAATCTCCCAATTCATGTTTTTCAAATTCCTTAGGTGATTTTCGAAGAAATAGAGTCATAACTTGCTCTTTATCTCCTACTGGAATTAATAACCTTCCTCCTATTTTTAACTGTCCTAATAAAGCTTTTGGCACATATGGAGCACCTGCTGTTACTATAATTTTATCAAACGGAGCCTCTTCAGGTAAACCTTTGTAACCATCACCAAAAATAAAACGCTTAGGCCTATACCCTAACTTAGGTAAAAACATCGATGTTTTTTTAAATAATTCATGCTGACGCTCTATTGAGTACACCTCAGCATTTAACTCTAACAAAACAGCTGTTTGATATCCAGAACCAGTACCGATTTCTAAAACTTTTTCTCCTGGTTTAACTTCTAATACTTGCGATTGAAATGCGACAGTAAAGGGATGTGAAATTGTTTGATCTGCAGCAATAGGAAATGCCTTATCTTGGTAAGCATGTGATTCAAAACTACTATCAATAAACAAGTGCCTTGGAATTTTTCGTACAGCACTTAACACTTTTATATCATATATCCCTTTAGCTTCTAAAACCTTTGCTAATTGATTTCTAAGCCCTTGATGTTTGGTAGTATCTCTCACAAATAGTAAAATTTCGACGGGCTAAAAGTAGTAATAAATCTCTACAAAAGTGTATCTTTGTTAGCGTTGATTTTTTGTATAAATCATTTCTTTTTATATAAATATTCAAATAACTAATAATCTTTCACTTATGCTAAAAGCCGGAGTTTTAGGCGCAGGACATTTAGGTAAAATACACTTGCGTTTGTTACAACAATCAGAAAAATATGAATTAGTAGGATTTTACGATCCTTTTACCGAAAATGCACAAAAAGTAGCTAAAGAGTTTGGTTACAAATTATTTAACTCTATAGAAGAACTTATAGATGCCGTAGATGTAGTTGATATTGTTACACCAACCTTATCTCATTTTGATTGCGCTAAACAAGCCATTGAAAAAGGAAAACATATTTTTATAGAAAAACCAATTACTAATACTTTGCAAGAAGCGGAAGGTATTAGAACACTTGCAAGCCAAAATCACGTTAGAGGTCAAGTTGGGCATGTTGAACGTTTTAACCCAGCATTTACAGCTGTAAAAGATGTTATTGACACTCCAATGTTTATTGAGACTCATAGATTAGCAGAATTTAACCCTAGAGGAACTGATGTTCCTGTAGTATTAGATTTAATGATTCATGATATTGACATTATTCTATCGGTAGTAAAATCGAAAGTAAAAAATGTTCATGCTAGTGGTGTTTCTGTTATTTCTGAAACTCCTGATATTGCCAACGCTCGTATTGAATTTGAAAATGGATGTGTTGCTAACTTAACATCTAGCAGAATTTCAATGAAAAACATGCGTAAAAGTCGTTTTTTCCAGAAAGATGCATACATCTCTGTAGATTTCTTAGAGAAAAAATCGGAAGTAGTAAAAATGAAAGATGTTCCTGAAAATCCAGATGAATTTGCTATGATTTTACAAAATGCTGAAGGTGTAAAAAAGCAAATTTATTTTGACAATCCAGAAGTAACACCTAACAATGCAATTCTAGATGAATTAGAATCTTTTGCTAATGCAATTAATACTGACACAACTCCTGTTGTTTCTTTAACTCAAGGAACAGAGGCTTTAAGAGTTGCGCAAATGATTATTGATTGTTTCTAATCAAACTTTAAATAAAAAATAAAACTATACATACAACATGGAAAATATCGCAGTAATTGGAGCTGGAACTATGGGGAATGGAATCGCTCATACATTTGCTCAATTTGGATATAACGTTCAACTTATTGATATATCACAAGATGCTTTAGATAGAGGTATTGCAACCATTACTAAGAACTTAGACAGAATGGTAGCTAAAGAAAAAATTAGTTCTGAAGATAAAGACAATACTTTAAATAATATTACCACTTTTACTTCTATAAAAGAAGGTGTACAACAAGCTAGCTTAGTAGTAGAAGCTGCTACAGAAAATGTTGACTTAAAATTAAAGATTTTTAAAGATTTAGATGAAGTTTGCCCTGAAGAAACAATTCTAGCAACTAATACTTCTTCTATTTCAATAACTCAAATTGCTGCGGCAACTAAAAGACCTGAGAAAGTAATTGGAATGCACTTTATGAATCCAGTGCCAATTATGAAGTTAGTTGAAATTATTAGAGGATACAACACTTCTGATGAAGTAATGGACTTTACAGTTGATTTAACGAAGAAAATAAACAAAGTTCCTGTAGAGGTTAATGACTATCCTGGTTTTGTTGCAAATCGTATCTTAATGCCTATGATTAATGAATCTATAGAGACATTATACAATGGAGTTGCTGGTGTTGCAGAAATTGACACTGTAATGAAATTAGGTATGGCACATCCAATGGGGCCTTTACAATTAGCCGACTTTATTGGTTTAGATGTTTGTTTATCTATTTTAAATGTAATGTATGATGGATTTAAAAATCCTAAGTATGCTCCATGTCCATTATTAGTTAATATGGTTATGGCTGGTAAATTAGGTGTTAAATCTGGTGAAGGTTTTTACGATTATAGTGAAAGTAGAAAAGCTGAAAAAGTAGCTAAAATGTTCTCTTAATCGCTTTATAAGCTTAACAATAATAAAAAAGGAAGTTTCTGATTTGAAACTTCCTTTTTTATTTTAAAATAACGAACCTATAATTTCTTTTATAGTAATTCCTTCTGCTTCCGCTTTATAATTTTTAACAACCCTATGCGATAAAATAGGGATAGCTACAGCTTGAACATCTTCAATATCTGGCGAATATTTTCCTTTAACAGCTGCATGCGCTTTAGCTGCTAATATTAAGTTTTGCGAAGCTCTTGGTCCAGCTCCCCAGTCAATGTATTTTTTTACAAAACTAGTAGCTCTATCAGACTTAGGTCTTGTTTTACCTACTAAACCTACTGCATATTCTATCACATTATCTGCTACTGGAATTTTTCTTATTAATTTTTGTACCTCTATAATTTCTTGAGCTGAAAAAATTGATTGTACATTCTGATTAATTATTGAAGTAGTGTTTTTTACAACTTGAACTTCTTCCTCAAATGAAGGATACTCCAAATTAATAGAAAACATAAATCTATCTAACTGTGCTTCTGGCAAAGGATATGTTCCTTCTTGCTCAATTGGGTTTTGAGTTGCTAATACAAAAAAAGGTAAATCTAATTTATATTGATGTCCTGCTACTGTTACAGATTTCTCTTGCATTGCTTCTAATAAAGCAGCTTGTGTTTTAGGAGGTGTACGGTTAATCTCATCGGCCAAAATTATGTTAGAAAATATTGGTCCTTTAATGAACTTAAAATTTCGATTTTCATCTAATATTTCACTTCCCAAAATATCAGAAGGCATTAAATCTGGAGTAAACTGTATACGATTAAATTGTAAGCCTAAAACATTAGAAATTGTATTTACTAATAATGTTTTTGCTAAACCTGGAACACCAACTAAAAGAGAATGTCCTCCACATAAAATAGACAATAAAGTATAATCAACGGCTTCTTGTTGTCCTATTATAACTTTTCCTATTTCTTGTTGCAATTGAGAATATTTTTGAACCAAATTGTTTACCGCAGTTACATCAGACATAAATTATCTTTTATTTTTAATACAATATTTTTTACAAACTTTTATAAAATGAGATTCCCGCTTTCGCGGGAATGACAATATAAGTATAATAAAATTATTATTTTTATTTATTTCCTTTTTTCCAATCTTTTTTAAAAGTACAAGATTTATAATCGTTTCCTAACTTTATATAGGTTTCTTGAATTTTATCCTTAGACCATTTAACAATCTCTTCTTCTTTCTTTTTTGCTAAAGCAAACTGTTGCATTCTTACATAATCTTTTACCAAATCAGCTTTATGAGTTTCAGTTTTATCCTTCAAAAAGATTAATTTGTACATCTTTTCACCTTCACGTGTTTCATCATAAAATATATCTGAAAATTCTCCTTTTTTAAGCTCACTAATTCTTCCAAATAAATCCGGTGCCATTCTTGCTAGTTCAAATGTGCTTTCATTAGTATAAGGGTTAATTATTAAACCACCATTACTCTTTGTGTCCTCATCCTCAGAATATTTTTTCACAGCTTCTTCAAAAGTTATTTTTCCTTCCTTTAAATCTGCTTTAATTTTTTCTATTTCCTTCTTCGTTTCATTTAGTTTTTCATCAGCTATTTCAGGTTGCAACAATATGTGGGATACATCTCTTCCTTCTCCTTTTATTTTATTAAGTAAAACTATATGATATCCAAATGGCGATTTAAAAGGTTCTGAAATCTCTCCTTCTTCTAAAGAAAACGCAACCTCTTTGAATTCTTTTACAAATCCAGTCTCTTTAGTAATAACTCCCATATTACCTCCATTTTGAGCAGCTGTGGGATCGTCAGAGTTTATGATAGCTTTTAACTTAAAGCTTGCCCCTCCTTCTACCTGCTTTTTAATTTCATTAAGCTTCTTTACTATACGTTCGTTTTCCTCTTTGGTAGGCTCAGCTTTTAGTACTAACTGAGCTATTTCTACTTCTGCTGGTATTTCTGGTAACTCGTTTTTATCTTTTAATCCTTTAAAATAAACACGAACTTCTTCTGGAGTTACATCTACTTTTTCTGTTATCTTTTTCTGTTCTTTTTCAATTAATGCATTTTCTTTTTGGACTCTAGTTAATTCTTTTTTAAAATCTTCTAAATCATTAAAACCATAAGCTTTATATGCCTTTTCTTCACTTCCATACTGATTGATAAAAAAAGCCACACTCCTTTTAACTCTAGAATCAATATCAGCCTGCGAAACTACAACACTATCTATTACAGCATGATGTGCTAATAATTTTTGCTGCATTAACTCCTCTAACATTTCGCAATCAGAAATTTTTACTTTTCCTTCACTTCTTGCTTCAACCTCTTGTTTGAATTTATCTATATCAGAATCTAAAACAATATTTTTACCTATTACTACAGCTACTCCATCAATTTTTTTAGCTTGTTGAGCATTTACAACTCCTAAACTAGCTAAAAAAAAGGTGAATAAAATACTAGTATTCTTTAAAGTTTTTGTTTTGAATTGCATCATTTATCAGCGTTTTTTCTATCTCTCTTATTAATTCTAATTTTCTTTTGTGTAAAATAATTTGCTTAATCCTTGAACTAACAAACGTTAAAGGGGCCGTAGCATTTCTTGGTAACACATTTTTTACAGCGACCAAATATACTCCTAAACTATCTTCTTTTTGTATGAATTTGGATATTTTTAACAAATTTTCCTTAGTTTCTCTCTGGAAAGGAGCAATACTTTTCTTTAGATAATCAATTGTAACCCAAGTTGAGTCTTGCAATCTATAGGATTTAAAGTTCAATAAATAACTTTCCAAGTCTTCTTTATCTTCTTCTTTAGATGATTTAAATTTTTTTATAGCCTCATCCTTATCTAAGAAATCTTTACCAAAATGAACATACTCAAATTGCAATAATTCTTCATTCAATTTGAAATTCTCTTTATTTTTCTGATAGTATAAATCTATTTCTTCTTCTGTTACAATGGTATCTAATTGTTGTTTTATCAAACGTTCTTTATAACCATTGATATATAGACTTTTTTTGTAATCATTTACTAAGCTTTCTATTTTTTCACTATTAACTTCAGATATATTTTCTTCCGCTTTAGCTAATAACAATTGCTGCTTTGCCCATGAATTTATTAGACCTTTTACAATTACCAAACTATCTTTTGCAGTTATCCCCTTAGGTAATAAACCTTCTATATCTTTTTTGTATAAATTTTTATTATAAACGGTTGCAATAGGTTTGTCTTCTCTAAACTTTTCAGTTTTTAAACTAATTAAATCACAAGAAACTATAAGTAGTAATACTATAAAAAAGAATCCCCTCTTCATTTTTTATTGATTAAATATTTTTTTAAACTTCTTTAACTCCCTTTCTTTTACTATAATTTTATTATTTTCTCTTAAATTTTCAACCCATTCTTTTTCTAGCTTTTTTTGATAGTCATTCATAATATGACCTCTTACTTCTTCAAATTTTTTGTTTTTATATTTTTCTTTATTCAATTCATACATCTTTTTCAACTCTAAAGTATCTTTTGATGCTCTATTCCAAATCTTTTTTTGCATTAAATCAAACAACAACAACCCTTCTTTATACTCTAACAGTACATTTCTGTATGCTGGTTCTTTATGAACTAAATCATCTTTAAAGTAGGTTATAATTTCAATGTCTTTAAATTTTTCATACAAATCATTTACATCATGACTGTGTCTATGTCCAATAAAGTTCATAAAATCTTTTTGTAAAATCTTTTTATTCTTATTTATTGTAAATAAAACCTCTTTTAAATCTTGAGTTTCTAAGACATGTGTATTAGTATTAAAAAAAACTTTTAAAGCATTTTTATTCTCTTTTATTTTATACTCTCTTTTAAGTTTATTTAATACGGCTTGTTTTGATAAACCTGCTCTATTAGATTTTTTCATTTTTCTAGTTAATTCACTTTTAATTTCTTCAAATGAACCAACTGGATATTTTTTCAACAATTTTACAATATGCCATCCATACCTAGTTTTGAATGGTTTACTATAACTTCCTTCTTCTTTTAATTTTCTAACCGCTTCCTCAAAACTTTCTACCATCTTTCCTGTACCGAATTTTGGTAATTTTCCTCCCAAAGTTGCTGTTCCTTTATCTTCTGAATATTCTTGAGCCAACTTCTCAAAAGACGCTCCTGATTTTAACTTTTTATAAATTGAGTTAATTTTCTCCTTATCTCCTTTAGAAGCTTTTATCAAAATATGAGCAACTTCAAACTCTCCTTTGGATTCTCTCTTTCCTGTAGTTTTTAAAATATGATATCCAAACCTTGTTTTAAACGGTTTAGAAACTTCTCCTACTTTTGTTTTGTATGCGGCCTCTTCAAAAGGATATACCATAGTAAAAGCTTTAAAATATCCCAAGTCTCCACCATTAATTTGAGCAGAAGGATCTTCAGATACTTCCTTAGCTACTTTTTCAAAAGATTCACCAGACAAAATTCTATTTCTTATATCTGATATCTTCTTGTAAAGAACCAGTGAATCCTTTTCTTCCATCTTCTTAGGATACTTGATTAAGATATGACTAGCTCTTACTTCATTCTTAGTTCTATCGTAAGCTTCTTTTATTAATTTTTTTAAATAATCATTATCCTGTAAATAAGGAGCTATTAACTGGTTTTTGTAACCTTCTAACTCTCTTTTATAAGTCTTTAAAGTATCTAATTTTAATTTATAGGCTTCTTTTACTTTTAATTTATAGTTTATGTACAGTTCAAGATAGTTATCAATATCTTTAGATGCTTCATCTTCTAAAACAGCTAAATTTTTCTCATATACTTGTTTAAATTCCGATACCATAACTGGTTCATTATTTATTCTAAATAGCTCTTTATCTTTTTGAGCAAAAGACATTGAACTTACAAAACATACAAAAAAATATAAAAACTGTTTTCTCATCTTATAACGATATTATTCCTTTAATAGCTTCGGCTTTTTTATAGTACGATATTACTTCATCAGCTCCTTTTACTTTAATATGTATAGAAACACTAACATACTTTCCTGTTCTTGATTTTTTGGTATCAATAACAGCTCCTCCTGCATTAAATAACTCTTTTACCTCCTCAACTTGGTTGCCATCTGTTGGCACTATAAATTTATATAAATATTTGGCTGGAAACTTAGTAGTATCCTCTAATTGTGCTTTTAACTTAATATAAAACGCTTCTCTATCTGACATATTTTTATTCTTTTAAAAATTTTCCATCATAAATTGTCCTAAAAAATGATGGAGAACAAAATTACACTATTTATTACATTTATAAATTGAAACTTTTATTTTTGCAAAATGCAACAAAAAATAGTAATTATAGGAGGTCCAGGTACTGGAAAGTCTTCAATTTTAAGAGAGCTTATAAAACGTGGTTACGAATGTATGCCAGAAATATCAAGAGAAGTAACCCTAAAAGCTCAAAAAGAAGGTATAGATCAATTATTCTTAGAACAACCTTTATTATTTAGTCAACTATTATTAGAAGGAAGAGAACAACAATATTTAGACGCTCAAAAAAGTGATAGTTCAATTATCTTTTTTGATAGAGGTATTCCTGATGTTCATGCGTATATGAATTATTTAGGTAACGACTACCCTCCTGTTTATAAAGAAAAAAGTAATAAATACTTATATAATAAAGTATATATGTGTGCTCCTTGGGAAGCTATATACAAATCCGACAATGAACGCTACGAAACCTACGAGCAATCTGTAAAAATTGATACCTTTTTAAAGGAAGCTTACGAAGAAATAGGTTACGAAATTATCAATGTTCCTTTTGGAACTGTAAATGAGCGATGCGATTTTATTTTACACTCGTTAAAAAACGATGTATGATGAAGCTTTAAAAATATTAAAACATTATTGGGGATATTCTTCTTTTAGAACTCCCCAACAAGAAATAATTTCTTCTGTTTTAGAAGGCAAAGATACTATTGCTTTATTACCTACTGGTGGTGGTAAATCTATTTGTTTTCAAGTACCTGCTTTATTAAAAGAAGGTGTTTGTATAGTTATTTCTCCATTGGTTGCTTTAATGCAAGACCAAGTAAGCAATTTAAATGATAAAGGTATAAAGGCTACTATAATTCCTTCTGGAAGTTCACAAGATGATATTATTACTTTGTTTGATAATATTAAATTTGGAAGAACCAAGTTTTTATACCTATCACCTGAAAGACTTCAATCCCGTTTTATCCAAGAAAAAATTAAGCAACTTCATGTTAACTTAATTGCAATAGATGAAGCGCATTGTATTTCTGAATGGGGACATGATTTTCGGCCTTCATATCAAAACATTAAAATACTAAAAGAACTACAGCCTGAAACTAATATCATAGCCTTAACAGCTACTGCTACCAATAAGGTTATTAACGATATTATAGCTTCTCTAGCAATAGAATCTTCTCAAGTTTTTAAAAAATCTTTTTATCGAGAAAATTTAGCATATCAAATTTTTAAAACTGACGATAAGCTTGGAAAGCTTCGTAAAATTTTCACTAAAACAAAAGCACCAGCTATTGTTTATGTAAATTCAAGAGCAAAAACTAAAGAAATTAGTGCTTATTTAAATGCAAATAACTTTAAAAGCTCTTTTTATCATGGAGGTTTAACAGCTCTAGAGAAAAAGATAGCTTTTGATAATTGGATGAGTGAAAAAACTCCAATTATTGTAGCTACAAATGCCTTTGGAATGGGAATAGACAAACCAAATGTACGCGTAGTTATACATTTGAATTTACCTTCTTCTATAGAAAATTATATTCAGGAAGCTGGACGTGGTGGAAGAAACGGAAACAAAGCTTTTTCTGTAGTATTAACTAATGAAAGTGATATAAAACTTAGTAAAGAGTTATTAAAAAAATCTTTACCAACTATTGATGATATTAAAATCGTTCATCAAAAACTATATCAACACTTTCAAATAGCTAAAGGAGAACTTATAGAAACTAGTTTCAACTTTAATCTTTTAGAGTTTTCTAATAAATATAAATTAGCTCCTAACAAAACATACAATGCATTACAAATCCTAAATAGTAATGGGATTATTGAATTAAACAATAATTTTAATCAAAAATCTACTGTTCAATTTATTGTTTCGAGTAATCAAGTATTATTGCATTATAAACAAAATTCTACTTCCAAAAATTTTATACAGAGTTTATTGAGATTGTATGGTGGTATTTTTGAAACTCAAATAAAAATTGATGAGTTTTATATTGCAAAAAAAACAGGCGTTACTTCTTGGTTTGTTATTCAAGAATTAGAACGTATGGCTGAGAATGGTTTTATTGAATACAATAAAGCTACCAACGATTCCGAATTATTTTTTCTCCATCCTAGAGAAGATGACAGAACAATTAATAATGTATCAAAAAGCATTAAGGTTTATTTAGCTCAGAAAGAACAAAAAATTAAAGACTTAATTTTCTTTATAAAAAACAATATTATTTGTAGAAGTCAACAATTACTCTCTTATTTTGATGAAGACTTTAGCACAGAGTGTGGTATTTGTGATGTTTGTTTAAACAAAAACAATAAAATTTCTATCACAACAAATGAAATTATTTCTTTATTAAAGGAAAGAAAAGAAGCTACAGTTGAAGAAATGAGTGTATTGTTAAATCAAAAAGAAGCAAACATTTTAATACTTTTGCGCGAGTTGTTATCGGAAGAAAAAATTAGTAGTTCAAACAATAAATACTTTTTAATATAAAATGAAAGATTTACGCATCGTTTTTATGGGTACGCCAGAGTTTGCTGTTACCATATTAAAGCACTTAGTTGAAAATGATTATAATGTAGTTGGAGTAATTACTGCGGTTGATAAACCAGCTGGTAGAGGTCGTAAACTAAATCAATCGGCAGTAAAAAAGTATGCTCTTTCACAAAACCTACCTATTCTTCAACCTAAAAACTTGAAAAGTGAAGAATTCCAAGAAGATTTAAAAAAATGGAATGCTAATTTACAAGTTGTAGTAGCCTTTAGAATGCTTCCTAAAGCTGTATGGGCTATGCCAACTTATGGTACGTTTAATTTACACGCTTCATTACTTCCTGAATATCGAGGTGCAGCACCGATTAACTGGGCTATTATGAATGGAGAAACTAAAACAGGGGTTACAACTTTCTTTATAGATGATAAAATAGATACTGGAGAAATCATATTACAAAAAGAAGTTTCAATTGAAAGTGATGAAATTTTAGGTCAATTACACGATAAACTAATGCACTTAGGAGCAGGTTTGGTAGCAGAAACTGTTGATTTAATTGCTAAAGGTGATGTAAACACTACAAAACAACCAGAATTGGAAGAAAAATCAGCACCAAAACTTTATCCTCATAATTGTAAAATTGATTGGTCTAAATCTTTAGATGAAATATACAATCATATACGTGGATTAAATCCGTATCCTGCTGCTTGGACAACTATATTAAATGGAGAAAATGAAATTTCGGCTAAAATATATGGTGTTTCTAAAGAAGTTGTTGCTCATGAATTAGGATATGGTACAATTGTTACTTCAAAAAAAGAGCTAAAAGTAGCAACGAAAGGTGGTTACCTTATTATAGATCAAATAAAAATTTCAGGTAAAAAATTAATGGATTCTAAGAGTTTATTAAACGGTTTTCAGTTTGAAGAAAATTCAAAAGCGCTGTAGCCCTTTATTTATAGGCTTTTAGCTTTTTCGGTAAAAAACAACTGGGGTTATTAACAATTACCCTCTATTTATTAACAAAACTTTGTTTTTTCGGTATGATTTCTTGCACAATCCCGCATTCCGTCTATATTTGTTGAGCTATTAAGCAATAAAACATTAATTAATTTTTTAAAACTTATTAAAATTATGAACAAATCAGATTTAATCGATGCTATGGCTGCTGACGCAGGAATTTCAAAAGCTGCTGCTAAAGCTGCATTAGATTCTTTAACTTCTAACGTAACTAAGTCTTTAAAGGAAGGAAACAAAGTTGCTTTAGTAGGATGGGGAACTTGGTCTGTTTCTGAGAGAGCTGCTAGAACTGGTAGAAACCCTCAAACTGGAAAAGAAATTCAAATCGCTGCTAAAAATGTAGTTAAGTTTAAAGCTGGAGCTGGTTTAGCTGACTCTGTAAACTAAGACTTATTTCTAAACATATTAAAAACAGCATTTAGGTAACTAAATGCTGTTTTTCTATATAAAAGTGTCACAAAATAGTTTTGTCTCTAGTCTATTAGGTATAAACATAAAAAACTCTTAAAATGAAAAATATAATAACGTTAGCCGCTTTTCTATTTTGCTTAACAAGTTTTGCTCAAACAAAAGTAAATGCTTCAGATATTATTAGAGATGTAAAAAATGGTAAAGCAGTTAATATTTCAAACGCAACTATTACAGGTGTTTTAGACTTTACTTTTATGAATGAAGCGTTACCTAAATTACCTAAAAGAAAACGTTGGTGGAATAACGGTGGTTCTAACACCATTGAAAAACAAATTACTAATAAGGTTTCTTTTGTTAACTGTACTTTTACTGATGATGTATTGGCATATATTCCTCACGAAAAAAGCGGATATACTTTTATTGCAAACTTTGAAGATGTTGTAACTTTTAGAGATTGTATTTTTGAACAAAAAGCAATGTTTAAATACTCTGACTTTGAAAGTAATACTGATTTTTCCAATACAAAATTCAATAACGACTCTACTTTTAAATATGCGAAATTTGATAGAGACATAACTTTTGAAAACACTTTTTTTGACGAACCAGCTACTTTCAAATATGCAGAATTTAAGCAATTTGTGAGCTTTGCTAACTCTACTTTTAATGAAAGTGCTACTTTTAAGTACTCTGAATTTAATGATGGGGTTTCTTTTAGAAATGTAAAGTTTCAAGAAGATTTAAATATTAAATACACCAAAGTTCATGGTCAATTTGATATAACCAATATGGAAGTTGCCTATGAAATTGACTCTAAATACACTAAAATAAATGGAAGAAGCTTTAGTAAGCATCTGTTAAAAAGTAAAAATTAATTAAGAAAACATAAATTAAAAACTCGCAATAATTATTGCGAGTTTTTTTATGATATATTCGTCGTTATTAATTCCTTTAACTTGCTCACTAATTCTTTATCTTAAATTAAAAATGAATACTATAAAAACAATGGTTTTCGATTTATATAATACATTAATTGAAATCAAGAAACCGAATCATTTCTTTTTGAAATTATTTAAAATTTCTAAAAATGGTTTTGATATAGATTTTTCATCATATCTTAAACTTGTAATGACTAAGGATATTAATCAATTAAAAAGTGTCTTACCAATAGAATTCAATCAATTATATAATAAAAACATAGCTAGTTTAGAAGAGGAATTAAATTCTGTTATTGTATATGAAGAAGTTTTTGATGTGCTTGAAAGTTTAAAACAAAATTTTCGAATTTTCTTAATTTCAAACTTGGCTTCACCATACAAACATCCTTTTTACGAATATAATTTAGACTCTTATTTTGAAGAAATGCTTTTTTCTTGTGATATAGGTTATTTAAAGCCTGATCGTTTTATTTTTAATGAAATAGAAAAATTAACAAATAATACTCCTAATGAAATATTAATGATTGGAGATTCTTTTAAATCAGATATTCTCGGTGCAAAAAAAATGAATTGGAATTATTTAAAGGTTAATCGTCATAGCTCTAGTTTAAAGGATTATGAAATAACTAATTTGAAAGAAATAGAACAACACATAAAAATATAAAACATACAAAAAAGCCGTTGATATGTTCAACGGCTTTTTTTTATTCTTCAATTTGAAATTGTTTTTTCATTTTTTTACTTCCTTCATACAACTCGTATTTTACAAAACGACAATCTAAATCGGCATTTTTAATAGGAATTCTTTTAGATGTACGAAGTCCAACATGCTTTAATGCTTGAATATCTGAAGTAATTAACCACGCTGTAGAATTAGAATAACTATGCTTTAGAGTATCCCCTATTTTTCTATAAAACTCTTCTACATTAATATTTAAACGCTCTCCATAAGGTGGATTAAACAAAATTGTTGTTTTTCCAAATACTTCTTTTTTAGAGTTAAAGAAATTCACATGGTGAACTCCTATGAATTCTTCTAAATTGGCGTTAACAATATTTTGTTTTGCTTTATTTACCGCCGAAGGAGCCTTATCAAATCCCATTATTTTAAAATGAGAGCTTGTTATCTTTTTTAATAAGGAATCTTGAATTACAAAATATAAATCTTCATCATAATCTCTCCAGTTTTCAAAACCGAAATGTTTACGGTTTATATTAGCTGGAATCCTATTAGCAATCATAGCCGCTTCAATCAATATAGTTCCTGAACCACACATAGGATCTATAAAGTTTTCTTCTCCTTTGTATCCTGATAATAATACCAAACCTGCAGCTAAAACCTCGTTAATTGGCGCAATATTCGTAGCGCTTCTATATCCTCTTTTATGTAAAGAATCTCCCGAAGAATCTAAAGAAATAGTCAACCATTCCTTGTGAATGTGAATATGAACCTTAACATCAGGATATTTTAAATCTACATTCGGACGTTTATTATACTTATGCATAAAATAATCTGCAATGGCATCTTTAGATTTTAAACTGATATAGTGTGAATTTGTTGTGAAGTTTCTAGAATTTACAACAGCTCCAATAGCGAAAGTTCCTTCTACATCTAAAAAACGTTCCCACTTTACACGTTGAATTGCTTCATATAAATCTTCTTCATCAAAAATTTTACTTCTCTTTATTGGTTTTAAAATACGAATTGCAGTACGTAAAGCAATATTTGCTTTGTACATAAATCCTTTATCTCCTCTAAAGGAAACACTACGTATTCCTTCTTTAACATCTTGAGCTCCAAGTTGCCTTAACTCATCTGCTAATACTCCTTCTAAACCAGCCATTGTTATGGCTGTCATTTTAAAATCGTTCTCCATCTAAATGTAAAATTTCAATGCAAAAATACAGTTAATTTTCTCTTAGCGAGAATCTTTTTTTTTTCATGATAAAAAACGTAAGATTTATGTATTTTTGCAGACCTTATAGTTATGAATACAACAGACTGGTTTACTTCTTGGTTCGATACACCATACTACCATATATTATACAAGCATAGAAATGATGCCGATGCTCAATTCTTTATGCGAAATATTACCTCTTTTTTAAACTTGCCTAAATCAAGCCATATAGCTGATTTACCTTGTGGAAAAGGACGTCATTCGGTTTATTTAAATTCTTTAGGATATAAAGTTACTGGTGGTGATTTAAGTAGCAATAGTATAAAACACGCCAAACAATTTGAAAACGACACTCTTCATTTTGAGGTTTGGGATATGCGTACTCCTTTAGAAAACAAGTACGATGCTGTTTTTAACCTATTTACAAGCTTTGGTTATTTTGATGACGATAACGAGGACATCACTATTTTAAAAAGTTTAAAAAATGGTTTAAAAGAAAAGGGTGTACTAGTTCTTGACTTTTTAAATGTTCAGAAAGTAAAAAGTTCTTTAGTTAAAGAAGAAACTAAAACTATAGATGGTATTGAATTCAATATAAAAAAGGAAATTAAAGATGGTTTTATATTAAAACATATTTCTTTTTCTGACAATGATAAACAGCATTCTTATACTGAACAGGTAAAATTTTTAACTTTAGACAAAATGCAATCATATTTTGAAAAAGCTGGGTTGAAAATAAAACATGTATTTGGTGATTATAGTTTAAATAAGTTTAATCCTACCACTTCTGATAGATTAATTTTAGTTGCTGAATGAGTTCTTTGATTCTTATAATATCTGTATTAATAGGAGCTTTAATTGTATTGTATTTAAAGCCAAACACAAAATTTGTTCGTTTACTACTAGCCTTTAGTGGTGCTTACCTATTATCAGTTACCATACTTCATTTGATACCAGAAGTGTATATAGAAACTTCGGATTCAAAAAAAATTGGTATTCTTATAATTCTGGGAATTCTTATACAGTCTATTTTAGAATCTTTTTCAAAAGGAGCAGAACATGGACATGTACATATTCACTCTGAGAAAAACCAATTTCCTTGGTTACTTTTTGTTAGTTTAAGTATTCATGCTTTTACGGAAGGTTTACCTATTCATGATCATGGTGATCACCAACACAATCTTTTATGGGCTATTTTCATACATAAAATCCCTATTGCTATTGTACTTACTACTTTTTTAATTAAGGCCAAATATGATAAAAAAACGGTAGCGTTGTTTTTAGTTTTTTTCGCTTTAATGAGTCCTTTAGGAATGTATGTTTCAGAAAAGGTTACTTTTTTACATAAATATCACGCTGAAATTATTGCCGTAACTATTGGTATTTTTCTTCATATTTCTACTATTATTTTATTTGAAAGTTCAGAAAATCACAAATTCAACTTTCAAAAGTTTACTGCTATTTTGTTGGGTATCTTACTGACTGTTTTTACTTTATAATAGTTTTACCTATATTTAGAAAGTTTAAAATACCTAATTGTAGGTACCTATATCTATTGCTTTTTATTGAAATTTGGAAAAGTATTAACCAAATAAAAATTTATCATGAAAAAATTTAAATGCCGACCATTTATAAATCAAGATGAAAAAGATTTCTATACTAATAAATTTGAATTACAATTAGCAGAACCAGCAGTAAAACAAAGTTATTTTCAAAAAGTTAATAATGAACGGGTTTTTATTATTAGGGCCTGTATCCCTAACCCAAATTTTAAAGTTTATCAGATATTTTCAATCAATAAGGAAGTTTGGATTATGATATCCGACAGAACACCACATACAGCTCGAAATGCTGGAAAAAACATGATTCTAGATATTATATTTAAGGAAAGTGAATTACCAGCTTTAGACAACGTCAGACTACCATCAGATTTAGAAAAAATAACAATTAATATTTATAATGATAATAGATTTTCAACAAAATGGAAAAGTAGATGGAAAAGTATGTTCTTTTCACCACCTGCTCCAGCCCAAAAAGAAGGTGGAATAATTATTGAAGGACCTTAAAATGTTAAGTATAAGTATAAAAAAATCAAGACTACAAATCATTTTTTTAATGATTTGTGGTTTTTCTTATTCACAAAACAAGTATTTAGATTCTGCTAATTATTATTTTGAAAAAGCTCAATATTCTTATAAAATTAATAAAAATTATGAAGCTTATAAGTTCTATTTAAAGTCAAAAAAAATTTATCAAGAATTAAAGCTATATGATGATGTAGCTAAATGTAATATCCAGTTATTTAGTTTAACCAATTCTCAAAATAATTTACAAGTAGATTCAAAACCTTACCTAGATTCTTATTACAACTATGCTTTAAAAATAAAAGACTCTCAAGCAATATTAACTTCCTTTTTTAGATATGCTCAATACTATTTTAACTCAGATAGTGTTCAAAAATCTTCTTCATATTATAAAAAAGTTCTAAGATTAACCATTAATAAGAAGACTAAAGCTAATACTTATGCTAATCTAGCTCTTTTATATTCTAAAAAATTCCCCGATTCAGCTCAAATATTTTTTGATAAAACATTGAATTTATATTCTAAAGAAGATAAAGATCAATTATTCTCTACCTACATTAATTATGCTAATTTTCTTCAACAAAAAAAACTTTATAACAAGGCCATACATCAACTAAAAAAAGCTGAGAAAATTGAGCCAAAGAATTATAAATTAGAATATAAGAAAATTCTATTTGGAAAATTAGCAAACTGTTATAAAGAAATAAATAATTTTGAAAACGCTTATAAAAACTATGCCATATATAACTCATATAGAGATAGTTTGAATAACACTCAACAAAACATAGCTATATCAGATTTAGATAAAAAATATAAAACCGCTGAAAAAGAAAAAGAAAACATTGAGTTAAAAGCAAAAAGAAAACAAGACAAACTAATTCTTTTAATAGGAGCCATTTTTGTTCTGTTTGGTGGTATCATTACATACCTCAACCTTAAAAATTCCAAAAAAAAGCGTTTGTTAGCTGAGCAACAAAAAGAGCTCGAAAAACAGAAAAATCTTACTTTATTAAAGGAGCAAGAAATTAATACTATCAATGCTATGATAGATGGACAAGAAAAAGAACGTGTTCGTATTGCAGAAGATCTTCATGACAATATTGGTAGTGTATTAGCTACTTTGAAATTACACTTTGAAAATTTAAAATTAAATAGAGAAAAAGAACATTTCAACCAAGATGAACTTTATGCAAAAACCGAAAAACTAATAGATGAAACTTACTTAAAAGTTCGAAATATTGCTCATGCTAAAAATGCTGGAGTTATTGCTAACAAAGGTTTACTAGTTGCAGTAAAAATGATGGCTGAAAAAATATCTGATGCTAATAAAATAACTATTGAAGTATTAGATTTTGGTTTGGATAAGCCTATGGAAAATAGTTTAGAAATAGTTGTTTTTAGAATAGTACAAGAACTCACCACCAATATTATTAAACATGCCAATGCCACTCATGCTACTATTAATATTTCTCAATTTGATAGTAATCTAAATATTATTATTGAAGACAATGGTCAAGGTTTTAATATGAGTACTATCGAACTTAAAAATGGAATGGGCCTCAACTCTATTCAAACCAGAATAAAACACTTAAAAGGTACTTTTGAAATTGATTCAACCATAAATAAAGGAACTTCTATAATTATAGATATCCCTATAATAAATACCTAATTATAAGTATAATAAACAAGATATTAGTTTAGTATCTTTGGTAAACACCAAACTTACTAAAATGAACTTTTTTGTTAACTTTTTAATATCCATTGACCAACTTGGTAACGTACTTACCGGCGGCAATCCAGATAATACAATTTCCTCCAGAGTAGGATATTATACTGAACGATATTACCTTCCTGATAAAGTTCCTTTAAAATGGAAAATTCTAAGGAACATTATAAATTTCACCTTTTACCCTATTGATGGTGAAAATCATTGCAAAGAAGCTTATTTCAATGATGCAGGAGAAGAATTCGATAAAGGAACCAGCGATATTGCTATTGCTGTTTTAGCGATGTTGATAATTGCAAGTTGTTTTTTTATTGCTATTCTTTTTTACTTCTTATATGCTTTTGGAATTGTTTCTCCTAAAAAGATCAATAGATCAAAAAACATTAAACAACGTTTGCGTATTGCAGAAGCCAAATTAAAAGGAGTTCATACAGAGCTAAATGAACATAAAATACAAGTTGATAAAGAGTTGGATGAAATCATTGATGAAACACAAAATACAATTGAAGAAATAGCACAAAAAATAGAAGGAATCTTAAGATTAAAACAACGATTAGCTCATTTTAAAAAGAAGAAACAAAATACTACCCAATAAATATGATTACTATAGCTATGGCAGAAGACCATCAAATGCTGATTGATGGTGTAAAGTCTTTTTTTGAATACGATGATGATATAAACATTATTGGCACAGTAAATAACGGTGAGGACCTTGTGAAACTAGTTAGCTTAAAACAACCCAAGCTTGTTATTACAGATATTCGTATGCCTAGAATGGATGGTATAGAAGCAACCAAACGTATAAAAAAACAGTTTCCTCATATCAAAGTATTGGCTTTAACTATGTTTGATCAACCAGAAGCTATCAAACAAATGTTAGATTCAGGCGCTTCTGGATATTTACTTAAAAATTCTGGAATTAAAATGCTTTCTAAAGCTATTGTTACTGTAGCTAACGGTGAAACTTTTTTCGATCCTAATGTAGCTTTCAATTTTATGAACGACTACATAAATGAGAATGTTACCATAGGTAAATCTGAAAAAATTGTTTTATCAAATAGAGAAAAGGAAATATTACAACTAATCGCCAATGGAAATACCTCTAAGGAGATCGCTGAAGCATTATTTATAGCTAAAACTACTGTTGATACCCATAGAAAAAATATGATCCGTAAACTTAATTTAAAAGGCGGTAATGAATTAGTAAAATATGCTATAGATAAAAAATATCAGTTTTAATCAGTTTCTCTATTTACTAAATCAATAGAAAATGCTGGTAAACATACAGCCAAATATTCACATGCTTCTTCAAAAGGATTAGAATATTGAATACGAACGTTTTTTTCTATTTTTATAGACTCTCCTTCGCTTAACACAATAATGTCTCCATCTATATTAAATTGTTTCTTTCCTTTTATTACATATGTATACTCTTCAAATTCTGGTGTTTGAAAAGGCTCACTCCATCCAGGAGGCGCAATCATATGTGCTATGCTTACTTTTGAATTTTGATTAGAAGCGTTACCGAAATGTTCTTCTATCAATTTACCATCTGTTGTTGGTACTACAAATGGACTTTTTTGAATCGTGTATTTTTTATTCATTTTATAAAAATAAAAAAATCGAAACTAATTGTTCCGATTTCTGTTTTTTAATTAAACCAAATTGTAAATGATTTTATTTTTGCTAAATCTGGTATTTGTTCTTTTGTTACTCTTTGTGTACTAAATTCTTTTAAACCTAAATCTTCTTTATCTATAGCGATTGTCGCGTTTAAATCGTCTATAAACAACGTTGCTGAAGAAAAGGATGATTCTACCTTATTCACAGTATTATTAGCATTTATTTCTTGAAAAGTTGAACTAATATTTAAACCTGATTTTGTTTTAAATCTACTATCAAAAAACTCAATACTTTTTATTGTTGAAGTTGAATCTAATTGTTCTTGAGGAATTATAGTTAATAAATGTTTCCCACCTTTTTCATAAATCATATACTTATCATCTTCATTAAACATATTATTTCCCTTTGCTCCTTCACTCAATACTTTTACTACAGAATCATTTTCAAAAATTTTCTCAACTTCCTGCATTGTAGTTTTAGTTGTTAACTTACCTACTTTACCTTTTGAAATATCATATTTACTATTTCCGCATTGAATAAATAGCACTGACATTAAAGCGATAATAAGTGGTTTAATTTGGTTCTTCATTTGTTTCTTTTTTATTAAAACGTCTAATTTTATGATTTGTTTTCTACTTCAATACTTTTTTTAGGATCCCAAATACGCTTCTTATAAACGTAGCACTGGTTAATACTTTTACTATTGGGTTTTGTCTCGTACTTCTAGCTCCAGTTGATCTGGATCTACTTCTTGTTTTTTCCTCTTCTTTTCTTCTAGCTTCCTCAGTTTTCTCCTTATTTATCTCTTCAATCTTCTCATTTAACATTTCATAAGCACTTTCTCTATCAAGTGTCTCATTGTACTTTGGAACTAATTTAGAGTTATCTATAACTTGTTTAATTTCTTTCTCCGTAAGTACATCCATTCTACTCATAGGTGCGCGTAACATTGTTCTTGCTAAAGGAGTTGGTATTCCTTTTTCATTTAATACAGAAACTAAAGCCTCACCAATTCCTAATTGAGTTAATACTTCTTTGGTGTCGTAATATTCTGAATCTGGATAGTTTTCTGCCGCTAATTTAATCGCTTTTCTATCTTTAGCAGTAAAAGCTCTTAAAGCATGTTGTACTTTCATTCCCAACTGTGCCAAAACATCTTCTGGGACATCTTTAGGGTTTTGAGTAACGAAATATAATCCTACCCCTTTCGATCTAATTAATTTAACGATACTTTCTATTTGGCTTAATAATGCTTTCGATGCCTCATCAAACACCAAATGTGCTTCATCTATAAAAATTACTAATTCTGGTCTACCGCTATCACCTTGTTCTGGAAATGTTTCATATACTTCAGCTAGTAACTGTAACATAAATGTTGAAAACAACTTAGGTCTGTCTTGAATATCTGTTAATCGTAAAACAGAAATTACTCCTCTGCCATTTTCATCAATTCTAGTTAAATCGTCAATATCAAAAGACTTCTCTCCAAAGAAAAGGTTTCCTCCTTGCTGTTCAATCTCTACTATTTTTCTTAAAATAGCACCAGTACTAGCCGTAGAAATTCGTCCATATTCTTCTTGAATTTCCTTCTTCCCTTCATTAGTTATGAATTGAAGTATTTTTTTAAAGTCTTTTAAATCTAATAAAGGTAATTTGTTATCGTCACAATACTTAAAAATAATTGCTACAATACCTGATTGTGTCTCTGTTAAATCTAATATTCTAGATAATAAAACTGGACCAAATTCAGAAACTGTTGCTCTTAAACGTACTCCTTCTTGCTCTGAAATTGATAAAATTTCTATTGGAAATTTAGTTGCATTAAAAGGAACACCAATTTTTTCGTGACGCTCATCTATTTTTACATGTCCTGGGCTAGGTTGTGCTAATCCACTTAAATCACCTTTAACATCCATTAATAAAACTGGAATACCTTTTTCCGACATGTTTTCTGCCAGTACTTGTAAAGTTTTAGTCTTACCAGTACCTGTTGCTCCTGCAATTAATCCGTGACGGTTTAAAGTTTTTAAAGGAATATTAACCAAAGCATTGGTTACTGTTTCTTCTCCCAGCATACCAGCTCCTAATGTAATAAAGTCGCCTTTACATTTATAACCTTCGTTTATGTAATCAAAAAAAGTTTCTTTATTGCCCATTATTCTGTAAAATTTCGATAAAAATACTATTAAAATTAGCATTTCAAAAACTCGTTAACTCTTATTTGTTAAGTATTTTGTTAACTTTACCATAAACACTGGTTAAACAATTAATTATGAAGTCTTATTATTTTATTTCTTGTATACTATTTTCATTATTTATTTCTTGTAATAATTCTGAAAAAAAAACTGATTTAGTCTTTTATAAATCGAAATTAGAACGTAAGAAAAACGCTCCATTCTCTGATGCTGTTCAAGCTGGTAATACTTTATATTTAGCAGGACAAGTTGGTATTAATCCTGAATCTAATAAATTGGCTGAAGGTGGTATCACTGGACAAACGATTCAAACCTTAGAAAATATTAAAAGTGTATTGGAACTTCATGGTTCCGACCTTGAACATGTAGTAAAATGCACTGTAATTTTAGCAGATATTAATGATTTTAACGACTTTAATGCAATTTTTCGTAAATATTTTCCTAAAAATAAGCCTGCAAGAACTACCTTTGCAGCCGATTTATTAGTAGGTGCAAAGATTGAAATTGACGTAATAGCTGTAAAAGTAGATGGATTTAAAGACGCAAGAGTTAATTGACAAAGGTGAAATGCTTCCTTTAATGGAAGAGTTTTATACAATACAAGGAGAAGGTTCTCATACAGGAACTGCTGCTTATTTTATTAGAATTGGTGGTTGTGATGTTGGTTGTCATTGGTGTGATGTTAAAGAAAGTTGGAATGCTAAACTTCATCCTCCAACAAAAACTGACATTATTGTAGAGAATGCTAAAAAATATGCCAAAACTGTTGTTATTACAGGTGGAGAGCCTTTAATGTGGAATTTAGATTATATTACTAAAGAACTTCAGGATAAAGGAATGAAAACTCATATCGAAACTTCCGGAGCTTATGATTTTTCTGGGCAATGGGATTGGTTTTGCTTATCTCCTAAAAAAACAAAGCTACCTACAAAGAGATGTTATAAAGAAGCGGATGAATTAAAAATGATTATTCATAATAAAAGTGATTTTAAATTTGCTGAAGAACAAGCTGAAAAAGTAGGTAAGAAATGTCAACTTTTTTTACAACCTGAATGGAGTAAAAAAGAAAAGATGACACCTCTTATAGTAGATTATGTAATGAATAACCCTAAGTGGCGCGTTTCTTTACAAACTCATAAATATTTAAATATACCTTAATAAAAAAGCAACCAAATTGGTTGCTTTTTTATTATCATAAGATTTTATAAAGGATCTAATTGATTAAAAAATTAAAAACTCGCTACAATAGTATTGAAGCGAGTTCTTAATTCTATATTTTATAGAAGTTCTATTCTTTATAAACTCCCATATTTGCGTATTTGTCCATACGTTGAGCTACTAAATCTACATCATTTAAATCTTTTAACTCAGCAAAAGCTTTTAAAATTTGCTCTTGTACTGCTTTAAAAGCTCCTTCTCTATCTGTATGAGCTCCTCCAATTGGTTCTTCAATGATTCCGTCAATTAACTTTAACTTCTTCATATCTTCCCCTGTTAATTTTAAAGCTTCAGCTGCTTGCTCTTTATACTCCCAGCTACGCCATAAAATAGATGAACATGATTCTGGTGAAATCACCGTATACCATGTATTTTCCATCATGTATACTTTATCTCCTACTCCAATTCCTAATGCTCCTCCAGAAGCTCCTTCACCAATAACTATAGTAATAATAGGAGTTTTTAAACGAGTCATTTCTAAAATATTACGAGCAATAGCTTCCCCTTGTCCACGTTCCTCAGCTTCTAATCCCGGATAAGCTCCTGGTGTATCTAATAAGGTAACTACAGGAATACCAAATTTTTCTGCCATACGCATTAAACGTAAAGCTTTACGGTATCCTTCTGGATTTGCCATACCAAAATTACGATATTGACGTGTTTTAGTATTATATCCTTTTTGCTGACCTATAAACATAAACGATTGATCGCCTATTTTTCCTAAACCACCAATCATAGCCTTATCATCTTTTACGCTACGATCTCCGTGTAATTCCATGAAAGAATCTCCACAAATAGCCTTAATATAATCTAATGTATAAGGTCTGTTTGGGTGACGTGATAATTGTACACGTTGCCATGGAGTTAAGTTTTTATATATATCTTTTCTTGCCTTTTCTAATTTTTGCTCAATCTTCTTGCAAGTTTCTGTTACATCTACGTCGCTTTCTTTTCCTATATCAAAACATTTTGCCAATTGATCCTCTAGTTCTTTTATTGGCATTTCAAAATCTAAATATTCCATTGTGTATATAGTTTGATTTTCTATTTTTATAGTTAGTCGTTTGTAAAGGCAAACATACTAAAAAAATGTACAGTTTACCTTGGTACTTTTTTTAAAGTTCTATTTTTTTCTAATTTTCTTTTTTATTGAAGCTGAATTCTTAAGAATACCATTGAGTAATACTACTAATAATACAATAAATGCCCCGTAATAAAACTCTGTATTCATTTGTTCTTTTTCTCCAAAAACAATTAACGCTAATACAATTGCATAAATTGGTTCTAAATTAATAGTTAGCATTACTGTATACGGCGTTAAATATTTCATTACTTGTACAGAAGCTATAAATGCATATGCAGTACAAATACTACTTAAAATCATTAAATACAACCAATCGTTTGTAGATAAAGTAAAAAACTCCATCGAAAACTTTTCTGTTACCAATAAATATAATGTTACTCCTAAAACTCCAAATAACAACTGATAAAAGGATATAACATTTGCATTGTATTTCTTTATAAACAAGCCATTTAAAACAGCAAACAAGGCTGATAAAAAAGCAGAAATCAACGCATATATTATTCCTAATGTATATTGACTTTCAAAATTGAAAATAATGTATAATCCTACGATTACTAATAATCCTAGTAAAATTTCAATTGACTTTATTTTTCTTTTGAAAAAGAATGGTTCAATCAACGAAGCGAAAAAAGCTCCCGTACTCATAGTTACCAATGCTACTGAAACATTAGATACTTTTATTGCTTTAAAAAAAGTTATCCAGTGTACTGCAATAATAATACCTGAAATTGCAAATTTTAGTAACGCTTTTTTATCTACTTTAAATGATATTTTTCGTATCAAAAAATAAACAGCTATAAAGCCCACAGCTAATAACATTCTATACCAAACTAATGGAACTGCATCAATTGATATTAAAGCTCCTAAAATTGCCGTAAATCCCCATATAAAAACGATAAAATGTAAATGAAGATAGTTTTTTAGTTTATTTCCTTGCATTTAAGTATAAATAAATAGCATATAAGCCAAAAACGATATTAGGTATCCATACATTTAATAAGGCATTAGCTCCTGCAACTGCTCCTAAAACCTCTGCTACTTTTAAGAAAAATACATATGCAAACATTATTGATATACCTAATGCTAAATTTAACCCAATACCTCCTCTTCTCTTTTTATGAGCTAAAGCTACTGCTATTAAAGATAAAATATAACTTGCTATTGGTAAACTAGTACGTTTATATAATTCAACCAAATAAGCATTTAAATTTTTAATCCCTCTTTTCTTAGAAATTTCTATAAATTTTATAAGCTCTGGTGAAGCCATTTCTTGAGCCATTACATTTTTATAATTAAAATCTTTTGGAGTAAAAGCAAACGCTGTATCTAAACTATTTCCTGAAAATATACTGTCTCTGTCTTTATAGATCTTCCTTCTTTTCCACCTATACAGCTTAAATACGCTATCCTTCTCTACCCAATTAATATTCTCAGCTGTTAGCTTTTCTTTTAACTGAATTCCATCATAAATTTCTGTAGAAAAATAATAGCCTGAATTTCTTTTTAAATCGAAACTTTGAGCAAAAATATAAGTACTATCGTTCAATTGTAAACTAAACTCTCGAACAGTAGTGTCTGTATATCTCTTTTTCTTTAAATACTCTTTTTCAAACGCTTTTCTTGTTTTACTACTTGAAGGTACGAAAAAGTGATTCATTAATAATGCTACAATACACACAATAGTGGCTCCTATAAAATATGGATATAAAAATCGTGTAAATGATATCTGCGCTCCATTAATAGCTACAATTTCTGTATTATTAGCTAACCTTGAAGTAAATAAAATTACTGCTATAAATAATGCCAAAGGCATAAATGTATTGGCATAATAAATAATAAAGTTTATATAATAATCATCAACAACTTGAAAAAAGGTTAAATTTTCATGTTGCAAAAACTTATCAATTTTCTCAGCAATATCTATAGCTACTGCAATAGGAATCAATATCAGTAACGTAAAAAGAAAAGTTACTAAATATCGTTTTAATATGTACCAATCAAGTTTTTTCAAAAGCCTTATCTAGTTTTATAAACGCTTATCCATTTGTTTTACCATTTTATCTTTCCACTCTGCAAAATCTCCAGCTAAAATATGCTTTCTAGCTTCTCTAGTTAACCATAAATAGAATCCTAAATTATGAATAGAGGCTATTTGTTTTCCTAACATCTCTTTTGCTGCAAATAAGTGACGTAAATAAGCTTTTGAATACATTGTATCTACGTAGGTAATCCCCATTTCATCAATAGGAGAAAAATCTTGTTCCCACTTCTTATTCTTTATGTTTATGGTTCCATGAGCCGTAAATAACATACCGTTACGTGCATTACGAGTTGGCATTACACAATCGAACATATCTACTCCTAAAGCAATATTTTCTAAAATATTAATTGGAGTTCCAACCCCCATTAAGTAGCGTGGTTTATCTTCCGGTAAAATTTCTGTTACAATCTCTGTCATTGCATATAGTTCTTCTGCTGGTTCTCCTACAGAAAGCCCTCCAATTGCATTTCCATCTGCTTCTACAGAAGCAATAAATTCTGCAGATTGTTTTCTTAAATCTTTATAAGTACTTCCTTGAACAATTGGAAAAAGTGTTTGTTCATAACCATACTTATAAGGTAATTTCTCTAAATGATTTACACAACGCTTTAACCATCTATGTGTCATATGCATTGAACGTTTTGCATAGTTATAATCACATGGATAAGGTGTACACTCATCAAAAGCCATAATAATATCAGCTCCAATGGTACGTTGGGTTTCCATTACATTTTCTGGAGTAAAAAAGTGCATTGAACCATCAATATGGCTTTTAAACTTAACCCCTTCTTCATTAATTTTTCTTCTTCCAGAAAGTGAATATACTTGATATCCTCCACTATCAGTTAGAATATTACGATCCCAATTCATAAACTTATGCAAACCTCCTGCGGCTTCAAGTGTTTCTAATTTAGGGCGTAAGTATAAGTGATATGTATTCCCTAAAATAATATCAGGGTTAATTTCATTTTTTAATTCTGATTGATGAACTCCTTTTACTGTTCCTACCGTACCTACTGGCATGAATATAGGAGTTTCTATTGTTCCGTGATCTGTTGTAATAACACCTGCGCGGGCTTTACTCTTTGGATCTTTTGTTTTTAAATCAAATTGCATAAGTGGCAAAGATACGCTTATTTAATAATTGAAAAATTAAAAGAATTATAAAGTTTTTACCTTCTCTTTCTTCTATTTGATTGTTTTGAATTTCTTCTTGATGTAGATGATTTTTTTCTAAATGTAGCACTTTTTTTATTGAAGTTTGTCACTTTTACTTCTTCCTTTTTCTTAGGTTGTTTTGGCTTCTTTTTTTCAACATCTATAGAAGCTTCTTCTGTTTTAGATGAAGTTGCAATCATTTTATTGATTTCTTTCATCTCTTCTGATGTCAATTCTCTCCAATCTCCTACTTTCAAATTTCCTAAGGAAACATTCATAATACGTTCTCTTTTCAATTTAGTTACTTCATAATCTAAATATTCACACATTCGACGTATTTGTCTATTCAATCCTTGTGTTAAAATAATTTGAAAAGTAAAATCGCCTAACTTTTTTACTTTACATTTTTGAGTTACGGTTCCTAAAATTGGAATTCCATTACTCATTTTTGTTATAAAATTGTCAGTTATTTTTTTATTTACTGAAACAATATATTCTTTTTCGTGATTGTTTCCCGCTCGTAATATTTTATTTACAATATCTCCATCGTTTGTTAAAAAGATTAATCCTTGCGATGGTTTATCTAAACGTCCTATTGGAAATAATCTTTCTGGATGTCCTACAAACTTTACAATATTTTTTTTCTCTTTACTATCGGTAGTACAAACTATCCCTACAGGCTTATTTAAGGCTATATACAGCGTTTTTGGTTTTGCTTGTAGTAATCGTCCATCTACTCTAACTTCATCCCCTTCAAATACTCTATTACCTAATTGAGCTACCTCTTTATTTATGGTTACTCTACCAGCCACAATAAATTTTTCTGCATCTCTACGAGAACAAATACCTGTACTACTTATGAATTTATTGAGATTTATTGAATTTTGATTCCTATTTTCCATTAATGCAAAGAAAAAGAAAATCCTCAAGTTTTAGCTTGAGGATTTCTATTATATTATTAGATTTCTTTAAAATATAATCATTTTTTGAGTACATCTTGCCAAACTTGGCCTTCTGTCGTAATCAAAACCTAATGTTATCATATGCGTACCATAGTTAAAATCTTGTGTTTTATTAACGTTTATACTAAATCCATATGACATATATAAGTTGTTCTTTTTAAGACCAAATAAAGGCGCTATAGCATTTGGTTGAAAGAATTGATCGTTTAAAAAAGTATAACTTAGACCTGCCCAAACATATCCATCTCTAATTCCTTTTCTTGCCTTAACATTTAAATCTGTTCTAGATCTTTTATCTGCTTCATAATATTCTACAAGAACTGATGGTTCTAATTCAAATCGATTACTAATTCTAGCCATTACAAAAGATGAATAGATTGTATATCGTCTTAAAGTTTTAGGCTCGTCTAATGTAAAGTTATCTATTTTTTTATCTAATAAATTATTAATATTAGCACTAATACTGAAACGTTCGTAACGATATAATAAACCTACATCAAAGTTTGAATTCGTTATTGATCTATTGGGTAATGTTTGATTCGTATTATTTTGAGATGTATCAATACCAAACTGAACAAAATTATAACTCAATGCAAATGATAAAAAACTATCATGGAAATTACTTAACGTTAAGTGACTTGCAAAAGATAATTTAGCTCCTTGTTGTGTTGTAAAACCATTTTTATCATTAAAAATGGTTAAACCTCCACCAAATCTATCTGCTAATCTTGCCTCAACGGTTATAGACTGCGTATCAGGTGCTCCTTTTACACCAATCCATTGACTAACTCCATTCAATCTCACCTGCAACCCCGCACCAATACCC
>NZ_WAAU01000030.1:35701-219465 GCF_008806755.1 Tenacibaculum aiptasiae | reverse complement strand
AGAACGTTTTTTCTATCAACTTAGAAATATTATTAAATAAAATTTTCTCTCGCGAGGAGTAGACATAAGCCTTGAGTGTCTTTAAATGATCAAGGGTTAAATCAATTTCATAAATTATTTTAAAATGAAAAAATCAATTTTACATATAAGTAAAAGGTTAAGTAAAATAGAACAACAACAAATTAATGGAGGAAGCTTTTCAGATTGCAATACTTATTCTGGCCCTTTCTCTTTTGATAAATATTCTTGCGGTGATTTTTATAGGTTACCAGATAAGTATAAGCCTTGTGTTTTAGTTGATCCTGACTGTATTTTATAAATAAAAAGATTCAAATTTATTCCCAAAAAGAAATATTCTTTCGCGAAGAATGGACATAGACCTTGAGTGTCTTTAAATGATCAAGGATTTAATCAATTTTATAAATTATTTTAAAATGAAAAAATCAATTTTGAATTTAGGTAAGACTTTAAATAAAGTCGAACAAAAGTCAATTAATGGAGGAGAAGGACCTGGAGAAGGTAATAATGATGGGCCAAATAGAAGAGGATGTTATGAACAACCTGTTACTGACGTAAATTGTATAAGTCCATGGATATATGCTCCAGGATGTGGATGGGTTTGTATGGTTGCTCCAGAAGGACCTTAAAATAATTTTAAAAGTATTATAAAATAGTATTTCTAATACTTTTTTATCACTTAAAAACTTTATTAAATCTAAAAAGATAATACATGAAAAAATCAATTTTAAATTTAGGACAAGCTTTAAATAAAGCAGAACAAAAATCAATAACTGGAGGAGGGATTACTTTTATAGGTAGCAGTTGTTATACATCTATGAGTAGATGTAATAGCGCTATGGCATCAGCGATATCTCATGGTGCAGATCCTGCTAAAACAAGGTGTGAACCTTGCACATTACATTGGGGGGGTTCAGGTTTTGAGGTAAGAATTTACGGTACATTATTTTAATAAATATAATCAAGTTATGAAAAAATCGATTTTAAATTTAGGAAAAGCTTTGAAAAAATCAGAGCAAATATCAATTAATGGAGGAAAGCACGAAAGTTGTTTAACACATAAAGATTGTCCAGCAGGACAAGGATGTTGCCCTCAATTAGAGTTATGTTTTAGAGATGATTATCCAGGATGTCATTTAATTTAACAACTTAAAGTTATTTAACCATAAATTCATATTATTAAGGAACAAACTTTCGATTTAGGAAAAAAATAAGTTATCCTATGAAAAAATTAGTAAAGGAAGGTAACATAAAACCAACTTAAGTATATAAGTTTGATGGTATAAGACAAAAATAAATCAATTTATCTACTGGTTACTGGGTAGGTTGTAGAATTATTGGTGATATAGTTATTTTAAAATATATAGTAGATAAAAAACTTCATCAGTAATTCAATTTTGTTAAAAATAAAAAAGCCTCTTAATTTTAATTAAGAGGCTTTTGTTTATTTAGTAACTTATAATTAGTTATTGTTAAAACGGTCTAAACCTGTTTTTAACCACTTATAATAAGTAGAGTGGTCTGTATATTGTTGAGGAGAATTAAGTACCTCTAAACTTGGACTCATTAAGACATAGAAAGGTTGTGAAGCAGTTTTAAAGTTTGCTGCTTGTAATGTAGCCCATTTATCACCATAAGTTCTAATTCTTTTTACTTTACCATTTGGTTTAATAAAGTCAAATTGTTGATCTTCTGGTAATTTTCTTTCATGATCATCTACGTATAATGAAATTAATACATAATCATCATTAATTAATGAATAGATATCTGGTTGACTCCAAATGTTTTCTTCCATTTTACGACAGTTAACACATGCCCAACCTGTAAAGTCTAATAAAACAGGCTTGTTTACAGACTTAGCATAAGCAATACCTTCTTCAAAATCTTTGAAACAATTTAAGTTAAGAGGACATTGGTTGTCTGTTTTATATATACTATGGAATTTAGGTGGAGCAAATCCACTTAATAATTTTCCTTGATTCCATGCTGGTTTCTCCATAACACCTGGAGCTAAATATACAGCAGCTGCTAAAGCAGTTAAACCAAGTAAAACTCTAAAGAAAGAAATTTTACCATACTTTTTTCCGATGATGCCAAATAAATAAAGAGCCATTAAGAAAGCAATTAATGCCCATATACCAATGAAAACCTCTCTTTTTAATACTCCCCAGTGACCAACTAAATCTGCATTAGATAAGAATTTAAAAGCAAATGCTAATTCTAAGAAACCTAAAACAACTTTTACAGTATTTAACCATCCTCCAGATTTTGGTAAAGAATTTAACCATCCTGGGAACATTGCAAATAAAGCGAAAGGTAAAGCTAATGCAGTACCAAAACCAATCATACCAGCAGATAATTGCATAGCTCCTCCATTAGTACCTAAAGATCCTGCTAATAAAGATCCTAAGATAGGTCCTGTACAAGAGAATGATACGATAGCTAAAGTTAATGCCATGAAGAAAGTACCAATAATACCTCCAATGTTCGAAGCACTATCCGCCTTGTTACTCCAAGAGCTTGGTAATGTTAATTCGTAGAAACCAAAGAAAGATCCTGCGAAAAATATAAGTACGACAAAGAAAAATACATTTAACCAAATGTTAGTTGAAATAGTATTTAAAATTTCTGGGTCTAAAGTATCTAAATAGTGGAATGGTAAACTTAAAAGTCCATAAATTAAAACAATAAAGAAACCATATAATAAAGCGCTACCTATTCCTTTTCCTTTTTTCTCAGAGCGCTTTGTGAAAAACGATACAGTTAAAGGTACCATTGGGAAAACACAAGGAGTTAAAAAGGCTAATAAACCACCTACAAAACCTAATAAGAAAATGTTAAATAAAGTATCACCTTCTTCATCATTAGTTTTTTCAGTAGAACTCTTTAATAAAATTGTGTTTTTTAAGTTTAAGTTTAATGTTTGAGATAAAGACTGACTCTTATCATCAACTTCAGCAACAGTTTGAACAACTTCTTCACCAGTTAAAGAGAAAGTAAAATCTTCATCAAAAGGTAAACAATATTCCTTACATATTTGAGCGTCTAAATTAAGTGTAATTTGAGTTAAACTTGGATCAGAAACAGTAATTCGTTGAATTAATTTAGCTTCATCAACAAAAAAGATTTCATCTTTTCCCCAAATTTCACTGAATTCAGTTTCAGTTTCACTTTCCTTAGCTTTACCATTAAGAGTATAACCAGTTTGTCCTTCAGCAGGAGCAATAGTCATTGGTAAAGAAGCATCTTCTGGATTGTATTGCGAGTATAAGTGCCAATCTTCAGCAATTTCTACTTCGAAAATTAAGTCGTATTCGGTGTCCGAAATTTTTTCAACGGTAGGAGTTACAACAATAGGATTGTCATCTGATTGAGAGTAAACCGTAAAACCTATGAACAATAAAAATAGAGTAAAGAATTTTTTCATTCGAGTTAGTTTATAAGGGGTTGTTTTTATATAGTTATTCTTAATAATTGTGTTGTGCTGTTAGAAGATAAAAAACGCCTGTCTTGTCGTTTTCCGATAATCCAAATAATTTCATTATCATCTGAACAAAGCAACCAAATGTTTTTTTTGTCAAAAACAGATATCTTTTCGTCTTTAAAATATTTACTTAATTTTTTTTTACCCATCATTCCTGTAGGATAAAAATAATCACCCTTTTCCCATTTTCTTAGGATGAGGGGGTAATTTAATAAATTTTTATCGACATAAATAGTATTTATATCTGTTCTTGTCTTTTTTTGAACGTTTTTAAATAATAAGTTAATGGGACTTACTATTTGGGTGTTTTCTTTATAAATGATAACTCGTTCATTTTCAGACGAGCTATTTTTATTAGTGCGTAAAAGTAATAAAAAATCTCTGTCTTTCAATAAAGTATAGAAATTTGTTGATACTTTCTTGCCTGATTGGGCATAAATTAAATCGTAAACATCATCCCATTCAGTAAATTTATACTCCTTTAAAATCTGATATAAATAAGCTTTAGGATTAGAAAAAGATAAAATTTTCTTAATATCTATTTTTATAACATCCCCTTTGTTAATAAGGACTTCAGGAGATGTTTCTTTTATTTTATCGTTTACAATTTGTTGAGATTGCTTTAAAAATTCATTCGTTTTGATAAATGAATTTAATAAGCTAGGATTAACTTCTTTTAAAGTAGGGATAATTTGGTGTCTTATTTTATTTCTAAGGTATTTTGTCTCGGAATTACTAGCATCTTCTCGCCACTGAATTGCATTTGTTATGGCGAAATTCTTAATTTCTTCTCTAGAAAAAATCAATAAAGGACGTACTATATTACCATTTACAGTAGGAATTCCTGTTAAACCTTCTAAACCAGTACCTCTTGTTAAATTGATTAAAAATGTTTCTAAATTATCATCAGCATGATGAGCAGTTAAGATGTAATCGAAATCATGTTCTCTAGCTAATTCATTAAACCAATCATAACGGAGTTTTCTAGCAGCTAATTGAGTTGATAATTTATGTCTTTTAGCATACTCATTTGTTTTAAATTGAATAGTATAAGTATTTAAGGAAAGTTCTTTTCCTAAATCGTTAATAAAAATTTCATCTAAATCACTCTCTTCACCTCGTAATTGAAAGTTACAATGAGCTAATGAAATATTAAACTTTAACTGATATAATAAGTGGGTTAAAACTACACTGTCTACTCCACCTGAAATAGCAATTAAAAGCTTTTTTCCTTTTAAAAAAGGAAGGTTGTTATTAATATGTTCAGCTAGTCTAAGCAATATGAATAGATAATTTAAAGCCTTTTTAGTTAACTAAAAAGGCTTTGTGTTTTTACTTTAAATTTTTAATTCATCAAATAGATCAATTAAAGCTTTGTTAGATGGTCTAGGAGCACTAGCACTAACAATTTTTCCTTCTGGGTTAATTAAGATAAAACGAGGAATACCGTTAATACCGTAATCTTTTATAAACTTAGAGTTCCAGTCATTATCAGCAAATAATTGAACACCACCAAGTTCTTTATCTTTAATCATTTGTTCCCAAAGTCCATGGTCTTTTTTAGGGTCTATTGAAATACTCACAAATTCAATGTTCTTATCGTGGTATTGTTTTTCAACTTTTTTTAATGATGGTATTTCTGCTTTACATGGTCCACACCAAGTAGCCCAAACATCAATATATACATACTTACCTCTAAAGTCTTTTAATGAAGATGTACCACCAGCATAGTTTTCAAAATTCTCAAAAGCTGGAGAATCTGAACCACGACCAAGTTTTTTGATTAATTCATATTTTTGAGTTAATCCTTTTTTGAAATCTTCATCAGTAGAAAGTTCCATAATAGCATTGTAAATCCCTTCTGGATTTGGGTTTTCAAAAGAAACTTCATATGCTACACTTTTTAATAATCCGTTTTTAATAACTTTACTTTTTACATTTTTAATAAAGTCAACAGCAGCCTTGTCAAAAGCAACACTATCCTTTTTTACAACTTCATCAACTTTTGCGTAAAAATTTCTTCCTACTAAATTTTTGTAAGCAGAGAATGTTTTATAGTCCTCTTCGTTATCGTAGTTTAAATCTTTAGCTAAATCAGGAAAGTCTTTAGATACTTTAAAATCTCTGTTTTTAGTAAAATAAGCATGTGCACGTTCATATTGTTTTGCAGTCATAATATGATCGTAGTTTATGCTTGTTTTTTCTAATTCAACAAATTTTTTGTCTAAATCTTTAGAGAAAGAATTTAATAATTCTGTTTTTTGATTATCTAATTTCTTTAAAAATTCAGCTTCTTCTGAAGAGAATAAATCTTTAGAAGATAGTTTTTCTTTGGTTAAGAATTTTTGTGCTATAAAATTATTTTCATTACTACCTTCACCTTTATAGGTAATGGTTTCATCAAATTCTTTAGCATTCATGTTCAAGGTAATATCGTATCCGTCTTGCAAATAAATAGTAGAACTTTCTTTTCCGTCAGAAAATCTAAAGTACCCATTAGCATCAAAAATAGTATCAGAAAAAGTTCCAGTCTCAGAAACATCTATTTCTTTTACTTTTTTGTTTTCGCTATTTAGAATAGCTAGCAAACCACTGTTAGGATTCTCAATCTTACCAGAAAATAAAACATAGTTCTTTTTTTCTTGTTTACACGAAATAATAGTTAAAACTATTACTAGTAATAGTAGTCTTCTCATAGTTACTGTTTGTATTAAAGTTTACGCAATATAATATTTTCAATAACAAGTTGGTTTACTTCGTTTTTGAATTTAACCAATCAACAATATCATTAAGCATTTCTTCAGCACATAAGTCATTATGTAATTCGTGATAACCTCCTTTATATATTTTTAAAGTTGCGTTGTCGGTATTATTAGCGAATGCTTCGGTTCCTTTATAATCAATAATCTTATCATCAGTTCCATGTAATAGAAACATTGGAGTTTTTAAAGAGGCGGCATTTTCTATAGCCCAATCTGCTGATTCGAAGAAGGATAATGAGAAGTTTGGACTTATTTTATCGTGTACTAATGGGTCATTTATATATTTATCTACTTCTTCTTGAATACGTGAAATATGAGAAGTTTCTAGCTCACTAGGTAAAGTAATAGAAGGAGCAATTTTTTGCATTAATTTTCCAATAGATAATTTCCAAGCTGGAGGTTGAAATGCTAACTTTAGCATGGGACTGGTTGCTATGGTGCCTACTAATTCATGTTCATTACGAAGTGTATAATTAATTACAGTATTTCCGCCCATAGAATGCCCATATAAAAACATTGGTTTGTTTCCAAAAACGCTTTTTGCTTGTTCTATTAGTTTTGAAACACTTTCTAAAACCGCATCAAAACTAGGGTTGTGCCCACGTTTACCAGAAGTTTTTCCATGTCCAAAATGATCAAAAGCAATGACTCCAAAATTATTATCCGTAAGTTTTTTTGCCACATGTTGATAGCGGCCAGAGTGTTCTCCCATTCCATGAATAAGAATAACTACAGCTTTTACAGTTTCAGGCTGCCAGTATTGACCAAAAAAAGTTGTTTTATGATAATTAAAATTGAATTCTTGATGCGTCATAATCTATTGTTTTTTTAACCAAACTCTGATTTCTTTTTTTAAAGAAACCTCAGGTTTAGGTAAGGGAATAGTTTTACCAAATTGTTTACTTCTTTTAAATTTAGAGAATGCAATTTTATGTTGCTTCCATGCTTCTGGATATAACTCTAAAAACTTATTAAAAAAGCTTTGCTCATTTACTATTCCTTCTATTTTTGAAAGTACTTGTGTGAATTTTTCTTCTTGATCTATAATCATTATTCAGTAAATATAAATAAACTACCTCTTAATTTAATAGAGGTTTTTAATTTTGCTTCTGAAGCTTCGGTAGAGGTTATTTATTCTCTAGTGATATCTCCTTTATCTGAAATTTTAAAATAAAGAGTAGAAGGGTTTTCAGAAACATATTCTGTTAACACAATTCTATTTTTATCAATTTTTGAAGTTGTTTTTAAGATACCATCTGTAATTTCATCATAAGCCAAAACTTGACTGTTAATAATGGTAAAATCTTTATCGTAGTTTACTAACATTGAAATAACTTCATTGTTGTTTGGGTAGAAATAGAAAACAACTGATTGAAAATTATCTGATATTTTAGGTAAGTATGAAATTCCAATTTTAGCTTTTTCATTATCCAATTGATCTTCAAAAATCGAAGGTAATTTCAATAATTTCTGCTCTTCTTTATTTAAAAGTTTTCCTTCTACATGATTATCAAAATTGGTGCTATCAATTAATGGTAATTGTTTTACAGGGTATTCACTTACAAATGAATATTTATTGGATTTACAAGCAATTCCACCAATTAATAAAGCTATAAGTGTTAAGGTTTTAAAAATGTTTTTCATAGGGATAAATATAATTAAGTTTAATTAGTTGTTTAATAGAACATATTTCATGGCTTTAGCTTTTAAAAGACATTCTTCATATTCTTTTTCTGGAGTAGACTTGGCAGTAATGGCGCCACCTACTGAATAAGAAACGTATTTTTCGTCACTATTGTATAAAATACTTCTGATTACTACATTAAAATCAAAATTTCCATCAGGAGTAAAGTAACCTACTGTGCCAGAATATAGCCCGCGTTTAGTCTCCTCTAGTTCTTCAATAATTTTCATGGCTGAAATTTTAGGAGCTCCTGTCATACTTCCCATAGGAAATGTGTCTTTTATTATATCTACAGGATGTGTAGTAATTGCTACTTCTGAAGTTACAGTAGAAATCATTTGATGTACTTGTTTAAAAGAATATACTTTACATAATTCTTCTACCTGAACACTTCCTTTTATAGCAGCTCTAGATAGGTCGTTTCTAACTAAGTCAACAATCATAATGTTTTCCGAACGCTCTTTTTCATCACGAGCTAAATCGAAAGCAATTTTTTCATCTTCTATTTGACTAATTAAACGCTTTGCAGTTCCTTTTATAGGTTGAGAAATAATTTTAGTTCCTTCTTTTTTAATATATCTTTCAGGAGTAGCTGATAAAAGGTGTAAATTCTCATGCTTGAAAAAAGTAGCAAAAGGAGGTTCGGAAATCTCATTTAAATGTGTGTAAACTTCGTAAGGGTTTATGATTGTATTTTCAGCATAAAATTCTTGACAAAAGTTAGCCTCATAAATATCACCTCTATGAATGTGTTCTAAAACTTTAGTAACTTTTTCGTGGTATTCGTCCTTATGAATTCGAAGTTTAATTTTAATGTCACTTTCTTCAGGTGAATTATTTTCTTGGATTCTATTATAAATAGGAATAGCTTCGATAATTTCTTCAAAATCTTCTTCTAGTTCATCGTCAATCATTTGTAAATAATGAAATTCAACAGTGTTTCCTTTGATGAAAATTAGTTTTTGAGGCTGAAAGAAATATAAGTCAGGAAAATGAAGTCCATCAAAATTATTAGAACTCAGTTTTTCTGTATCGTTTTTAACATCGTAACTGATATACCCGAAAATATAATCTTTGGTATAAGATTGGTATTCTTTTAATTTATCAAAGGCATTATGGTAATCTGTTTTTATAGAAGTAAATTCATCAACAGCAATCGCACAATCAAAAGAAGAATATTTTTGTTCGTAATTATTTGAATCTAGCCAAATAGCAGTTTCAAATTGTTGCATCCATGAAAATATTTTTTGCTTAAATATTTTTGGATCTTCTATTTTAAAATTACGTTGAGTTCTTTTAGACATCGTACAAAAATAAGAATACGAAAATACTTTTGTTTTCTTTTTCCTACTTTTATAAAAATCTAATTAATTAAACAGAATGAAAAAAACAGTATTCTTTTTTTTACTTGTTTCTATAATAGCATGTAATACGCCAGAAAAGAAAAAGAAAGTAGCGGAAATAAAAAAAGAGACAGTACCAACTTTAAATTTAGAGCAAGCTAAACGGTTAGTTTCATTACCAATAAATTGTATTGAAGTAGAATATCCTAATAAATTAAATCAGGTAATAGGTGATTCGTTAGATTTACAATCACCAAAAGAATTACACCCAGCATTTTATGGTTGTTTCGATTGGCATTCATCTGTACATGGGCATTGGAGTTTAGTTTCTTTATTAAAACAATTTCCAAATCTTGATAATTCTGCAGAAATAGAGCAAAAACTATTGAAAAACATTTCAAAAGAAAACATAGAAAAAGAAGTTGCTTATTTTCATGGAAAGCATAATAAAAGTTATGAACGAACTTATGGATGGGCTTGGTTATTAAAGTTAGCTGAAGAATTACATACATGGGATAGTCCAACTGCTAGACAACTAGAAGAAAACTTACAGCCATTAACAGACTTAATTGTAGAGAAATATTTTGATTTTTTACCAAAATTAAAATATCCAATTAGAGTAGGAGAACATACCAATACAGCTTTTGGATTGACCTTTGCGTGGGATTATGCAAAAACAGTAGGGAATTCTAAGTTGCAAGATTTAATTAAAAAACGAGCAAGAGACTTTTATTTAAAAGACGCACATTGTCCATTGTCATGGGAGCCTAGTGGTTACGATTTCTTGTCGCCTTGTTTACAAGAAGCAGCAATTATGAAACGTATTATGTCACCAGCTGAATTTAGATTATGGTTTGCCGATTTTCTTCCACAATTAAAAGATAAGAATTTTACATTTCCAGTAGGAGAAGTGTCTGATAGAAAAGATGGAAAGCTAGTTCACTTAGATGGAGTAAACTTTTCAAGAGCTTGGGCATTAAATAGAATTATTAAAGGAATGCCAAATTATAAACATTTAAAAAATATAGCTAATCAACATATAAATTATTCATTACCAAATATTGTAGGCGATAGTTATGAAGGAGGTCATTGGTTAGGAAGTTTTGCTATTTATGCATTAAACTCTATTGATAATGATTAAAAAACTATTTCAAAATATAGGTCCTGGAACTTTAGTAGCAGCAGCTTTTATTGGTCCAGGAACTGTAACATTGTGTACACTCGCAGGAGTTAATTTTGGAATGAATTTATTATGGGCAATGTTATTGTCCATTATCGCTACCATTGTATTACAAGAAATGGCAGCAAGGTTGGGGATAATTTCTCAAAAAGGATTATCGGAAGTAATAAGAGAAGAAATAAAATCGCCTTTTTTTAAACAATTTATTACAGTTTTAATACTGTCAGCTATTGTTGTTGGGAATGCATCTTACGAAGCTGGAAATATAAGTGGTGGAATTTTAGGTTTAGAAACCGTATTTGGTAGTTGGTTGTTTTCTTTTGGTGGTTTTACGGTAAATGTAATGAGTTTAATCATTGGAATCATTGCTTTTATTCTTTTATACATAGGAAATTATAAGTTTTTAGAACGAGCTTTGGTTACTTTGGTTATTTTAATGAGTGTTTCTTTTTTAATAACAGCAATTGTAACAAAGCCAAATTTTTTAGAGATTATAAAAGGAATGTTGATTCCTAAATTTCCAGAGAAAAGTTTGTTAACCATAATAGGACTAATAGGAACTACGGTAGTACCATATAACTTATTTTTACATGCTTCTTTAGTAAAGGAAAAATGGAAAACTTCGGAAGATTTATCGTTTGCAAAAAAAGATACAATAGTTTCTATTGTGTTGGGAGGATTGGTTTCTATGGCAATTATAATTTCAGCAGCAGCTATCAATTCATCAGAAATAAATAATGCAGCCGATTTAGCTAAAGGATTAGAACCATTATACGGAAGTTTTTCTAAATACTTTTTAGCATTAGGATTGTTTGCAGCTGGAATTACATCGGCAATCACAGCACCTTTGGCGGCGGCCTATGTAGCAAAAGGATGTTTAGGATGGAAAGAAGGATTAAAGTCTAAAAAGTTTAGAGCAGTTTGGATGTTTATTTTATTGATAGGGGTAGTATTTTCTTCTATAGGAATAAAACCAATTGAAATTATCAAGTTTGCACAAATAGCTAATGGAATGCTGTTGCCAATTATAGCAGGAATTCTATTGTGGATTATGAATAAAAAATCATTACTAGGAAAATATAGTAATACAAAAACTCAAAATATTATTGGGTTTTTAATTTTAGGAATTAGTATATTCTTAGGACTAAAAAGTATTTTAAAGGTATTTAATGTATTCTAAATTATCTATAGATATTAATTGTGATGTAGGCGAAGGCATTGGAAACGAAGCAACTTTGATGCCTTATATATCTTCCTGTAATATAGCATGCGGAGCACATGCTGGTAGTGTAAAAATTATTGATCATGTAATAAGTCTGGCGAAAAATAACAAAGTGAAAATTGGAGCACATCCTTCATTTCCAGACAGAGAAAACTTTGGAAGAGTTGTGTTGGATATTTCAGAAAAAGAACTTCAGTACAGTATAGAAAGTCAAATTAATTTACTGAAAGAAAGAGCTGCGTTACAAGGAGAAAAACTACACCATATAAAACCACATGGTGCTTTGTATAATTTAATAGCTAAGAGTAGAGGAGTGGCGCAATTGGTTATAAAAGCAATACAAAATACAAGTCCAGAAGTATATTTATATGTTCCGTATAATTCAGTAATAGCAGAAGAAGCTTTAAAAAATAATTTGCAAATACAATACGAAGCTTTTGCTGATAGAAACTATAATGGAGACTTAACATTGGTGTCGAGAAGTCAAGAGAATGCTATGATTACTGATAGAGAAGCAGTGTTTTTGCATATACAAAGGATGATTGTAGATAAAAAAGTAGCTACAATTACAGGAGTTAAGGAAATACTAGCCGATACCATTTGTGTACATGGAGATACAGAAAATGCGGTAGAATTAGTGAAGTATATTCATACAAAGCTTACAGAAAATAATATCAACGTTGTTTAAAAAGCCAACATACACGTTTTTTGGAGAACGAACCATTTTAATAGAATGGACTGCAGCAATATCAGAAGAAGTTATTCGGGATATTACACGGTTTGAGCAGCTTGTAAGTTCGGAGAAATCAGAACTGATAGAAGATAGCATTATAGGCTATCATTCATTAATGCTTGTTTATAAGGAAGAGCCTAAAAAACAAGAAATAACATCACTACAAGAATTATATGAAGACAGTAGTGTAATTGCAGAAGAGTCAAACTATTTATGGGAAATACCAGTATGTTATGAGCCACAGTTTGGGATAGATTTACAAGAACTAGCAAAAAACTTACAGTTAACACCAGAAGAGCTTGTGCAAAAGCATAGTGCTCCTCAGTATAGTGTGTATTTTATAGGTTTCTTACCAGGCTTTTTATATTTAGGAGGTTTAGAAAAATGTTTGCATTTTCCTAGAAAAGCCACACCAAGATTAAAAGTACCCAAAGGGTCGGTGGCAATAGGAGGAAGTCAGACAGGGATTTATCCGCAGGAGAGTGCAGGAGGATGGAATATTATAGGGCAAACTCCAATATCATTGTTTGATATCACAAAAGAAACACCATGTTTTGCAAAGTCAGGAGACAAAATTCAGTTTGTGCCAATAATACTCTCAGAATACGAAAAGATAGTAGAGCAAAAGGAAAAATATCAATTAACAAAAACACTGTTAGATGATTAAAGTATTGGCTTCTGGAATTTATAGTTCTATACAAGATAGCGGTAGAAAAGGATGTCGGAAAATTGGAGTGCCAGTTTCTGGAGTAATGGATGCTTATTCTGCACAATTAGCTAATCATTTATTACATAATAACGAAGATGCAGCGCTTATAGAAGTTACTTTTGGAGGTTGTAAACTAGAATTTTTAACAGATACTTTTATTTGTATTACAGGAGCTGACTTTTCTCCTAAGTTAAATGATGTATCTATTAAACTAAACTCAGTACAAAGAGTTACAAAAGGAACAATATTATCTTTTGGAAAAAGAAACTATGGGGTGCGAACGTATATAGGAGTCTTGGGAGGGTTAAAAACAGCTAAACTTCTTAAAAGCCGAAGTTTTTACAAAGGAATCACGCCAGATTTTATATTAAAAAAAGAAGCTGTTATACCGATAAAAACTATAAAAAACCAATTGCAAAGAAGTTTTGCTACGGTTAAAGTACAATCAAAACATTTTACTTCTGAAAATATTTCGTGTTTTAAAGGTCCAGAATTTAACATGCTTTCTTTTGAACAAATAAAATTACTTCAAGAAACTCTATTTACCATTTCATCAGATAATAGTCGTATGGGATATCGATTAAATGAGGTTGTTCCCAACAATTTTGATTCGATGTTAACTTCAGGAGTATTGCCAGGTACAATACAATTAACGCCTTCTGGGAAATTGATTGTATTAATGCGAGATTGTCAGGTTACAGGAGGTTATCCTCGTGTATTACAGCTCTCAGAAAACGCGATTAATATACTTGCTCAAAAAACTACGGGAGATGCGTTGAGGTTTATGTTTTAAGGTTAACAATAATATTGCATTACTAATGTTTTGGTATTATAAATTATTAAATTTAAAAAGAAATGAAAAAGATACTGTTGCTGCTAATAGGTTTTAATACTTTTTGTTTTGGACAGAAAATTAAGAGAGATTTAAAGAAACTTGAAGGGGTATGGATAGCAGAAGATTATTATAATTCTTTTGAAAAGACAAAAAGTGCAGTTAAATCTAAAGGAGATTTTTATTTTGGGAGTCCGGTTGGTTTGAGAATCAATACTAAAGAAGTGAAAAATGAAATTTTAAATATAGGGTATTCTGTACTTCATGATCACTTAATTTACCCTGAGGTTTCTGATTATATATTACAAGGAAATGATACTATAAGAGAACAAGGGAGTTTTAAATTAAATTTAAATCAAAAAGACTCTTTAGGATATTATAAAATAATTAAAACAGATTATTATGATACTAAATCTATATCTCATTTAAAATGGGATGTTAATAAAAATAGTTTAACGCTCTATAAGTTAAAAGGAAAAGGAAAAAAAGAAAGGTCAATTCGTTTTACAAGAGTTGAATCAGGATTTGATGCTGATAATCCATTTCCTAATCCAATTTATCATTACACGAGATTAAAAACGCTAGTAGGGAAGTATATTGTAAAAGATAGTTCTGGGAATATTCTTAGCAACAACTTTAAAATTCATAAGAGTGGTGTTGCAAGTGGATTTGATAAATTTGAGAATTTTACATTTTATTTTTCAACAGATGTTTATTGTGGTTTGCCATATAAATCTGATTTAATTATCATTAACGAGGATATATTAAATAATAATAGTAAAGGATTTAGTTTTTTAATAAATCTCAAAGAGAACGGAGATATTCATCTACATAAAAGAAAGACAGATTATAAAAATGAATTTGTTAGTTTAGGAGATAAAGTATTTGAATTGATTAAAAAATAAGAAAATAGAAATTATTTATAAAAAAACCTCACAGTAAAATAACTGTGAGGTTTTATTATTTATATAGTGTGAAAAACTATTCTTTCTTTTCAGTTTTTTCTTCTACTTCTTTGATAACTTTTTTAACTTCTACAGAAGCATTTTTATCAGTGGTTTCTTCTACTTTTTGTTTTACTTCTTCTACGGTTCCTTCAATGGTTTCTGTTTCGGAAATTGTTTCACCATTTTCAGTTTTTGATGTGGTAACCACAGCTACGGCAGTTTCACCGTCGGTAGATTTCATTTCTACTTTGATTTCTTTTTTAATTTCGTTAGTGGCATGAGAATCTGAAGTATGTCCACCTAAAATAGGCGCAATTACCAATCCAACTAAACAAGTAAGCTTGATTAAAATATTCATAGAAGGTCCAGAAGTATCTTTAAAAGGATCACCTACTGTATCTCCAGTAACTGCAGCTTTGTGTGCATCAGAACCTTTATACGTCATTTCTCCGTTAATTTCAACACCAGCTTCGAACGATTTTTTAGCATTGTCCCAAGCACCTCCGGCATTGTTTTGGAAAATAGCCCACATTACACCAGATACACAAACTCCAGCCATATAACCACCTAATGGTTCAGCACCAAAAACAACTCCAATAATAATTGGTGTAATAATGGTAATTAATCCTGGTAAAATCATTTCTTTTAAGGCTGCTTTTGTAGAAATATCTACACACTTAGCATATTCAGGAGTTCCAGTTCCTTCCATGATACCTGGAATTTCTCTAAACTGACGACGTACCTCATGTACCATTTCCATAGCAGCTTTTCCCACTGATTGCATTGCTAATGCTGAGAATATTACAGGAATCATTCCTCCAACAAACAACATAGCTAATACATCGGCTTTAAAAATATTAATTCCATCAATACCAGTAAAAGTTACATAAGCAGCAAATAAAGCTAAGGCAGTTAAGGCAGCAGAAGCAATTGCAAAACCTTTTCCAACTGCTGCTGTGGTATTTCCAACAGAATCTAATATATCAGTACGCTCACGTACGTGTTCTTCTAATTCGCTCATTTCAGCAACACCACCAGCATTATCGGCAATAGGTCCAAATGCATCAATTGCTAATTGCATTGCAGTAGTCGCCATCATTGCAGAAGCAGCTAAAGCCACACCATAAAATCCAGCAAAGAAGTAGGAACCATAAATAGCAGCTGCAAATAAAATAACCGATAAGAAAGTAGATTTCATTCCTACAGCTAAACCAGCAATAATATTTGTTCCAGCACCGGTAGCACTATTTTGTACAATATCTAACACCGGTTTTTTACCTAAACTAGTGTAGTGTGAAGTAACCATAGAAATTAAAGCTCCTACAGCCAATCCTATACAAGCAGCCCAGAATACATTCATTGACGAAACGTCTCTTAAACCTTCTCCAAAGAAGTTCATTTGCATTGTTTCTGGTAACATCCATTTAATTAAAAAGAAACTAGCAGCTAAGGTGATTAAAATCGAAGCCCAGTTTCCTGTGTCTAGTGCTTTCTGTACTTCTGCTTCTTTTGCAGTATTATCTTTAATTCCAACTAAGAAAGTTCCAATAATAGATGCTACCACACCAACACCTGCTATTACCAGTGGCAATAGTATAGGTCCCATATTGTTAAATTCATCAGTAAAAGGAGTTGAGGTAGACATGTCTCTAATAACATAATTACCTAATACCATGGCGGCTAAAACGGTAGCAACATACGAACCAAATAAGTCGGCACCCATTCCGGCAACATCACCTACATTATCACCAACGTTATCTGCAATAGTTGCAGGGTTACGTGGATCATCTTCAGGAATACCAGCTTCTACTTTTCCTACTAAATCAGCACCAACATCCGCAGCTTTGGTATAAATACCTCCACCAACACGTGCAAATAAAGCAATAGACTCAGCTCCAAGAGAAAAACCAGCTAAGGCTTCTAAAACAATGGTCATTTCATTGTAAAAGTTTCCTCCTGTAGTTAAAAATTGTCCAATAAATATTAAAAAGAATAAACTTAATCCTAAAACAGCCAATCCTGCTACACCAAGTCCCATTACAGTTCCACCTCCAAAAGATACTTTTAAAGCTTGTGGTAAACTGGTTTTGGCAGCTTCGGCGGTTCTAGCATTGGCATCGGTTGCAATACGCATTCCAATGTTTCCTGCTAAGGCAGAAAATATAGCTCCTATAATAAAAGCGGGAACAATCATGATACTTGTGGTATCGACTAATTGAGAAATTCCGAACAAGGCCGCGGAGGCAATAATTACAAAAATTAGTAGTAGTCGATATTCGGCGGCTAAAAAAGCAAGAGCTCCTTCTTTAATACTTTTGGAAATGGATTTCATCTTGTCATTTCCTGCATCTTGTTTTTTTACCCAGACCATTTTTATGTACATAAAAATAAGCCCTAAAATTGCCAAGGCTATTGGCAAATAGATCATGTTTTGTTTCATGTTTAGTAATTTGATTAGTTATAAGTGTTGTAAATATAACAAAATCAGCGACTAAACAAAAAACCTCTCAGATGCTTCTGAGAGGTTTTTTATAATTTTTATTGAAAACTTTTTTAAATAGTGAAGTTTCCGTTAGCTTTATGCTCGCTGTTTTCGTAGCGCTCAAGACACTTATCTAAGATTTCATAAGCCTCATCAGCATTACCCCAATCACCAATATCTACTTTCTTTTTTTCTAAGTCTTTATAAACTTGGAAGAAGTGAGTGATTTCTTTTTGACGGTGTGGATTTAAGTCTGAAATATCATTGTAGTTATTCCAAATTGGATCAGAAACAGGTACACAAACTATCTTCTCATCTGGACCTTTTTCATCAGCCATGTGAAAAACACCAATAGGTTTAACTTCCATTACACACATAGGAAAAGTTGGCTCAGCACCTAACACTAATACGTCTAACGGATCTCCATCTAAAGCTAAAGTTTGTGGAATGAAACCGTAATCTCCAGGGTACATCATTGATGAAAATAACATTCTATCAAAGCGAATTTTCCCTAAATCAAAATCATATTCGTATTTATTTCTACTTCCTTTTGGAATTTCAATTAAAACATCTACTGTCTTTCTTTCTTTTGCAGTCATATATCTTGCTTTTCTTCGTTTCTAAAATCGGACAGCAAAAGTACTAATTAATTACCGTTTTTAAAGGGTAAATTGCTGTTATTTTATGGTTAAAAGAATGATTATAAGCCAGGTCTAATTCCTATACGAATTGCAAACTTTGGAGTTGGTGCAATTGTAGAGCCTGCAGGTAAAGCATAATCAGACCTCCAAATAGCGTCAACTCTTAAGAAACGAAGGTTTCCATATCCAATATTTTCAATACCAAATCCGTATTCGTAATACAGTTTTTCAGGTGTATTATAACTAATGTCTGATCGGTTTATAGCTCTATTTGCGTCTGATATGGTTCCGTAAGCGGCTCTAAAAGTAACCAAACTTCTTAGTTTTAATTTCTTGATTAAAGGAATTCTGTTTAAAATGAATCCGTTAAAGTGATGTTCTAAGTGCGTAGCTGTATAGGTGTCTGTTACAAAATCATAAAAGTTTAACAAACTGAATGTATTTCTAACCAATGAGAAAGATTGATTGGCGGGAATTGGGTTTAATAAACTCAAAGGAACAGTTCCAAAAGTTTTACCGGCTTCAAATGTAGCGTCTAAAACTCCAAATTTCCCAAGTAATAATGGTTGGTTATATTGAAACTGTAACTTATGATAGTTATGCGTTCCATCTAAAATTCCGCTATGTCCTTTTTTATAATTTAATATTAACCTTGGGTAAATGTTTCTTCCAAAACGTCTTTCTACACCGTAACCATATACAAATCTTCCAGGGGTATAAGAAACATAAACATCTGAAGAAACGTCTACAACTCTATCTCTTAAAGCTCCATTTTCATCTAAATAATTAATAGAAAATAAACTTGGAGCAGCAGAAACAATATTAGACCTTGTTAAGTTGAAACCTACATGAAGATTGGTTTTAATTTGAAAATCAACATTAACAGCTACTTTTTTAACTCTTGAAAGAAAACGGTTGTTACCACGTGTAAATAGGGCAGAGGTACCAAAACTATTTCCTAAAAGTTGAGTTGTATTAAAAAGTACACTTCCTAATTGTTCAATGTCGTCTTGGTAAGCTAAACCACCAGCAATTCTAGGTTTGTAAGATAAAAGATAACGAGCCTCGGCACCGTATTTAAATTTTTTGTCTTTAAAACCATAAGCGACATGACCGTTCAATCTAAATCTATCGTCTTTAGTTTTAAATGTCCTAAAACCAATACGAGTTCTAAATCCTTCTATTTCGTTTTTAGCAAACGCAGTCCAAAAAGGTCCAAATTGTACACCAAATTTTGTGTTTATATACCCGCTGGCTACAGTATTAATAACACCCGTTAGGTTCTTAATTTGTTTTTTCTGTTTAACTTTTTCTATAAGTTGATATGTCGATTTAGTTTCTTGAGAATCTGTTGAAGCCCAATAAGTACTGTCTTTTTCAAACTGATCTGGTCTAATTTTTACAATCTCTTCTTTATAAAAATTCTCAGCCAAAGGTTTGTCTAAGATATAATCTTTGAATGTGATTGTTTTTTTGATAGTTAAACCTTTATTAGTTTCACTTTTGTCAATAAAAGTAAAATCACCATCATAAGCATTTTTGGTAGGAAGATAAATAGAATCGTTTTGAACTTCGAATTCTTTATCAAATGAAAGTCCTCTAACAAAGTTTAAGTTAATTTCTTTACGAACTTTCATTTTTATTCTTTTGATAGAGAAGTTTTTGTCGGCTACCCAAAAGTTTCCTTCAAAAGCTAAATCACCTTCTCTAATAGGGAAGAAGTAAATGTTGTAAAGTTTTTTATCGTTTTGAGTAATACTATCGTATAGCACATAGTCGTATGTAGCAAAACCATCCGTAGATAATGGACTTACAAAAGATCTTTGTAGTAAGGTAATGTTATTTTTAAATACATCAATATTTTGAAAAGTATTCGACATTCTATCAAAAACAAATCCTTGAGCACCCAATCCTTCAGATTTTTCTGCTTCAATATCATTTCTAACTTCTTTAGTAATATTATTACCATATACATTAGAAACTTCTTCGTTTAAGAATATAGGAATGTAATAGTTTACACCATCATCATCATATTTTACTTCTTGAATAGCTTGTTTGTATTCTTTTTTAAATATTCTCTTTAAAAAAGCGGTATCTAAGTTATTTATACCAATTTCAATAGCTTTATGCTTTTTAAATTGATAGTAATCAACTAAATCTAAACCATTCTTTCTTTTTCGTTTCCAAATTTCTTGTAAAATTCGGTAAGCAGGATTTTCTTTCTTTTTCAGCCTTTTCTTTGGTCTTGTAACTACAACAACTTCATCTAGTTGATTGCTTTCTTCTTTTAGTACAATATTTAAAAACCTTGTTTTTTCACTTACACTAAATGTTTGTGTTTGAAACCCAAGAAAAGAGACTTCTACAGTACCTCTATACTTTTTTGTTTTTAAAAAGAATCTACCATCGTCATCTGTGGTGGTTCCATAGATTGTGTTTTTCATAACCACATTTACAAAAGGTAGTGGATTGTTGAATTCATCAACAACTTTACCTTTTAATGTAAGTTGAGAGTATAACACGCTGGTTATGAATACTAATAGTATTGTAAGTCTTAGTCTCATTTTTTTTATTACTATAAAATCCTTTTGACATGGGTCAAAAGGATTTTAATTTCTTTTCAATTTCTTTTTTCTTTTCTTATTTGTTAAGGTACATAACGTCCTTAACAGCTTTTACAACATCCTTAGCATTAGGTAACCACTCCTCTAATAATACTGGAGAATATGGTGCTGGTGTATCAGCAGTTGTGATTCTTTTGATAGGAGCATCTAAATAATCAAATGCCTCATCTTGTATTCTAAAAGTAATTTCTGAAGAAACACTTCCAAATGGCCAAGCCTCTTCTAAAATTACTAATCTATTTGTTTTCTTAACAGATTCTAAAATTGCGTTATGATCCATTGGACGAACTGTACGTAAGTCGATAATTTCAACAGAAATACCTTCTTTCGCTAATTCTTCAGCAGCTTTGTAAGCTTCTTTAATAATTTTCCCAAAAGAAACTACAGTTACATCTGTTCCTTCTCTTTTAATGTCAGCAACACCAATTGGGATAATATATTCTCCTTCTGGAATTTCCATCTTGTCACCATACATTTGCTCAGACTCCATAAAAATTACTGGATCGTCATCACGGATAGCCGCTTTTAATAATCCTTTAGCATCATATGGGTTAGAAGGTACAATTACTTTTAATCCAGGACAGTTAGCATACCAGCTCTCAAAAGCTTGTGAGTGTGTAGCTGCTAATTGACCAGCAGAAGCAGTAGGACCTCTAAATACGATAGGACAATTGAATTGACCACCACTCATTTGACGAATCTTAGCTGCATTATTAATAATTTGATCGATACCAACTAAAGAGAAGTTAAAGGTCATGTACTCAACGATTGGGCGATTTCCATTCATTGCTGAACCAACTGCAATACCACCGAAACCTAATTCAGCAATTGGAGTATCAATTACTCTCTTATCACCAAATTCATCTAACATTCCTTTAGAAGCCTTATAAGCTCCATTATATTCAGCTACTTCCTCACCCATTAAGTAAATGCTTTCATCTCTGCGCATTTCCTCACTCATAGCTTCGCAAATAGCTTCTCTAAATTGTACTGTTTTCATACGTTTTATAAGTAGTTGTTTATCAAGAGTGCAAAAATAGTAAAAATAGAACTAAAAAATAGTTTTTTAACTTAAACAAATCATTACCTACATTTGCAGTGATTTCTAGAGAATTAAATAGAAGTAAAAAATTTACTATGCGTGCATAATAAATTAAAAAAAAGACGTAACTTCGTCACTCAAAATTAAGTTTCTTAAAAACAGCAATATATGAAAATATTAGTTTGTATCAGTCACGTACCTGATACTACATCAAAAATTAACTTCACGGAGAACGATACAAAGTTTGATACGAATGGAGTTCAGTTTGTAATTAATCCTTACGATGAGTTCAGTTTAACTCGTGCAATGTGGTTTAAGGAAAAACAGGGGGCAAGCGTAACTGTAGTTAATGTTGGAGGTGCTTCAACGGAGCCTACTTTACGTAAAGCATTAGCTATTGGAGCGGATGATGCAATTAGAGTAAATGCTGAGCCAACTGATGGTTTTATGGTAGCTAAAGAATTAGCTGAAGTTGTTAAAAACGGAGGATACGATTTAGTTTTAGCAGGAAAAGAATCTGCAGATTACAATGGTCAAATGGTACCAGGAATGTTAGCTGCTTTATTAGATTATAACTTTGTTAACGGATGTGTTGGTATTGAAGTAGATGGAACAAATGCTACTTTAGATAGAGAAATTGATGGTGGAGAAGAAAAAGTTTCTTCAACATTACCAATGATTGTTGCAGGACAAAAAGGAATTGTAGAGGAAAAAGATTTACGTATTCCTAACATGCGTGGAATTATGATGGCACGTAAAAAGCCATTATCTGTAGTGGAACCAACTGGAGCAGCTGCTAGTTCAGCTACGAAAACGTTTGAGAGACCAGCAGAAAAAGGAGCAGTGAAGTTAGTAGATAATGTTGATGAATTAATCGACTTATTACACAACGAAGCAAAAGCAATTTAGTAGTAAAATTTAAAAACTCATTATTAATAAGAATAAGAAGCAAGCATTAATTAGTCTTTCTTTCTTATTAATGATATAAAAAATATAAAATATGTCTGTATTAGTTTTTGCCGATTCATCGGAAGGAAAATTTAAAAAAACTGCTTTTGAAGTAGTTTCATACGGAAAAAAAGTAGCGGAGCAGTTAGGGAGTAGCATGGTAGTAGTAACTATCAATGGAGGAGATGCTTCTGAATTATATGCATACGGTGCTGAAAAAGTAGTAGAAGTAAAAAACGACTTAGCTTCTTTTAATGCAAAAGCATATGCATCAATCATTAAACAAGTAGCGGAAGCTCAAGGAGCAAGTACTGTAGTTATCGATTCTAGTGTTGATGGTTTAACAGTTGCTCCATTAGTAGCAGTAGCTTTAGAGGCTGGATTAGCATCTAACGTAGTTGCTTTACCAAGTAGCACAAGTCCATTTGTTGTAAAGAGAAAAGCTTTTTCAAACAAAGGATTTAACAATACTGAGATTACTACAGAGAAAAGAGTAATTGGTGTAGCAAAGAATTCTTACGGAGCGCATGAAAACGCAGTAAGTGGTTCAGCTGAATCATTTGATGCTTCATTACCAGAATTAGGAGTAAAATCTGAAAGCATTAACAAAGCATCAGGTACTGTTACAATTGCAGACGCAGATGTTGTTGTATCTGGAGGTAGAGGATTAAAAGGACCAGAAAACTGGGGAATGGTTGAAGAATTAGCTGGAGTTTTAGGAGCTGCAACTGCATGTTCTAAGCCAGTTTCAGATTTAGGATGGCGTCCTCACAGCGAGCACGTTGGACAAACTGGTAAGCCAGTAGCTTCAAATTTATACATCGCTATTGGTATTTCTGGAGCAATTCAGCACTTAGCTGGGGTAAATGCTTCTAAGGTAAAAGTAGTAATCAACACCGATCCTGAAGCACCTTTCTTTAAGGCTGCAGATTACGGTATTGTTGGTGATGCTTTTGAAGTTGTTCCACAATTAATTGAGAAATTAAAAGCGTTCAAACAAGCATAAAATAATTGGGTAAATTTTCTTTTTACTTAAATTTGAGGTGAACTCATTATTTTTAGTAAATTGTGCCCTCTTAAAAGGCTGTCTAAATTTTAAGCAAAGAGCCTAAAATTAGACAGCTTTTTTGTTATTACGATAATTGATAAATGAGTTTAATTAAGCTGACTATTAAAGGAATTTCGTACAGTCAAACCCAAAGTGGAGCTTATGCGTTAGTATTAAGTGAAATGGAAGGAACAAGAACGTTACCTATTATTATAGGAGCATTCGAAGCACAATCTATTGCGATAGCATTAGAAAAAGAAATTCGTCCCCCAAGGCCACTTACACACGATTTATTTAAAACATTTGCCGATAGGTTTACTATTGCGGTCAAACAGGTTATTATACATAAACTGGTTGATGGTGTGTTTTATTCTAGTTTAGTCTGTGAAAAAGATGGCGAAGAAGAAGTAATTGACACACGAACATCCGATGCGATAGCATTAGCCGTCCGTTTTAACGCACCAATTTACACCTATGAAAACATTTTAGATAAAGCAGGTATTTATCTAAAATTGGATGAGGAACTAATTATTGAAGAAGACTTAGAGTCTGAAGAAATAGAGTTCTCATTAGAGGAGGAAGAAGCGGCTGCAAAAGACCGATACGCGAGTTTATCACTACAGGAACTACACGATCAACTAAACGAAGCTGTAGCAAACGAAGATTATGAAATGGCCGCGAAAATTCGCGATGAAATCAGCAAACGTTCTTAAATTAAATATATAAAATGAAGAAATTATTTACTTTCATAATGCTTTGTGCATCAATAGTAACTTTTGGGCAAAGCATAGAGAAAAAGTGGAATTTTTCGTCTATAACTACTACCGATGGAAACTCGGTGGTTACAATAAATCCTTCTGATGTTTTACATTTAACAAAAGGAGATTTTAAGTACTCATTAGTAGCAAAAGATAGTTTGCAAGCAGGAGGAAACTATATTCATCAAAATAACTTATTAATTTTTAACTACAAGCAACCTAATGACACGGTTCGTTACTATAACGTTGTAGAACTTACAGAAGATGCGTTAACATTATCTGAAAAAAACGTACTGTATAAGTTTACTTCAACACCAGAGAAGGTAGCGGTTGTAGAAAAAGTAGTTGAAGAGAAAAAAGCAACAAGCGCTATTATTCCTAGTCAAGGATTTTCAATGAATAGTTTGTTTAGAGGAGCTATAGGAATGCTTGCTTTATTAGTTATTGCTTTTTTATTCAGTTCAAACAGAAAGAACATCGATTGGAAAACAGTTGGTTTAGGATTGGCTTTCCAATTATTAATTGCTATTGGAGTATTAAAAATACCATTTGTTCAAAAAGCTTTTGAATGGGTAGGTAGTTTATTTGTAAGTGTATTAGATTTTACAAGAGCAGGTAGTGAATTTTTATTTAGCGGTTTAGTATCGGATATGAGTTCATTCGGATTCATTTTCGCATTCCAAGTATTACCAACCATCATTTTCTTTTCGGCATTAACTTCTTTATTATTTTACTTAGGATTAATTCAAAAGGTAGTAAAAGGATTGGCTTGGTTACTTTCTAAAGTATTAAAAATATCGGGAGCAGAGAGTTTATCGGTAGCAGGAAATATTTTCTTAGGACAAACAGAAGCACCTTTGTTAATTAAGGCATATTTAGAAAAAATGAATAAGTCAGAAATCTTATTAGTAATGATAGGAGGAATGGCAACGGTAGCAGGAGCGGTATTAGCTGCTTATATTGGTTTCTTAGGAGGTGATGATGAAGCTTTACGTTTATTATATGCAAAGCATTTATTAGCAGCTTCAGTAATGGCAGCGCCAGGAGCTATTATTATTTCTAAAATCTTATACCCTCAAACAGAGGAAGTAAATACAGACGTACAAGTTTCTTCAGAAAAAATTGGATCAAACATTTTAGATGCGATTGCCAACGGAACTACTGAAGGTTTAAATTTAGCCATGAACGTAGCAGCAATGTTATTAGTATTTATTGCATTTATAGCAATGATTAACGGAATCTTAGGATGGGTAGGAGACATTACCAATTTAAATACTTGGATGGCAGAAAACACATCGTATGCTAAGTTTTCATTAGAAGCAATTCTGGGATATGTATTTGCACCATTAATGTGGTTAATAGGTGTAGCAAAAGAAGATATGGCTTTAATGGGACAGTTATTAGGAATTAAGTTAGCAGCGAGTGAGTTTGTTGGATATATTCAGTTAGCTGAACTTAAAAATGTAGCAAGCGCAACACATTTAACATACAACAAGTCAATTATTATGGCAACGTATATGTTATGTGGATTTGCCAACTTTGCTTCGATTGGAATTCAAATTGGAGGAATTGGTTCGTTAGCACCAGGACAACGTAAAACCTTATCGGAATTTGGAATGAAAGCATTAATCGGAGGTACTATTGCTTCGTTAATGTCGGCAACCATTGCAGGTATGATTATCGGATAAAAAATAACGATATATAAAATACAAAAAAGCTTCAATAGTAATTATTGAAGCTTTTTTATTGACCTATTTTTGATGTACTTAGGTTTTAAAAAAAAACTAACAACTTGTCTTTTAGTGTTTTGTAATTTTGTATATATTTATATCACCCGAAATCTTAAATCATAAATTATGAAAAACTTAAAAAATCTAAACGGTTTTAAAGCATTGTCAAAAAAAGAACAAGTTCAAATCAACGGAGGTGGAAGAACCTACTGTAAAGGTAGCAACATGTGTTGTACACGATTCAATGGTGGACATGAATTCTGCGACTATGGTTACTGTTTTGGAAACAGGTGTGTATGGGCTTAGTAAAAGTTCATAGTTAATAACTTCCTGAAAACAATTTTTTAGGCATCGATATTTATTATCGATGCTTTTTTATTTTTATACCCAAATTAAAGGGAGAATAATGCAACAATACTTAGACTTAGTAAAGCACGTTTTAGAAAACGGAAATGAGAAAGGCGATAGAACAGGAACAGGAACCAAAAGTGTGTTTGGATACCAAATGCGTTTTGATTTAAGTGAAGGCTTTCCGATGGTAACTACTAAGAAGTTACATTTAAAATCGATTATTTACGAACTACTTTGGTTTATTAAAGGCGATACCAATGTTAAGTATTTGCAAGAAAACGGCGTACGTATTTGGAACGAGTGGGCTGATGAAAATGGTGATTTAGGACCCGTATACGGACACCAATGGCGTAACTGGAACAGTGATGAAATAGATCAGTTAAAAGAGGTAATTGAGTCGCTTAAAAAGAATCCGAATAGTAGAAGAATGTTAGTTTCTGCATGGAATCCTTCGGTATTACCGGATACAACAAAATCGTTTTCAGAAAATGTAGCCAACGGAAAGGCAGCATTACCACCGTGTCATGCATTTTTTCAGTTTTATGTAGCGGACGGAAAGTTATCGTGTCAACTATATCAACGAAGTGCCGATATCTTTTTAGGAGTACCATTTAACATAGCATCGTATGCATTATTTACCATGATGATAGCACAAGTATGTGGATATGAAGCTGGGGAGTTTATTCACACCTTTGGCGATGCTCATATATATAACAATCATATGGAGCAATTGGAGTTGCAATTATCGCGCGATCCAAGACCGTTGCCAACCATGAAAATAAATCCAGAAATTAGCAATATAGAAGATTTTACCTTTGACGATTTTGAGCTAGTTGGATACGATCCACATCCTCATATTAAAGGAGTTGTAGCCGTGTAATTTAACTTTATTTTAAAAGGTTTCTTTAGTAAATTTGTAAGAGGAACCAAAAAAGTAATAAAATGACTACAAATATTGATGTTTTAAAGGACGATCTGTACGAAAAAATAGCAGAAATTAATGATGAGGAAATTTTAGTCGCAATAAAGACTTTAATAGATAATGTAAGAACGGACGAGGCTGTTACAACCAAGAGAGATTTAACCGGTTATATTAAGGAATGGGCTAAGAGCATGTAAGGCTCATTAAATTATATTTATGATTACAATTATTGCTGCAATAGCAAAAAACAATGCTTTAGGAAAAGATAATGACTTAATATGGCATCTTCCAGCAGATTTAAAGCGCTTTAAAAAAGTAACATCGGGACACCATATTTTAATGGGACGCAATACTTTTGAAAGCATAGGAAAACCTTTGCCTAATAGAACTTCCGTTATCATTACCCGAAATAACGACTATTTTAAAGACGGTTGTCTTATAGCCAATTCAATAGAAGAAGCTTTAGAGATGGCAAAAGAAGATTCTGATATCTTTATTATTGGAGGTGCGCAAATTTACCAACAAGCCATAGAAAAAGGATTGGTAGATAAACTAGATATTACCCTAGTACACCATGAGTTTGAAGCCGATGTTTTCTTTCCAACAATAGACCCTACGATTTGGGAAGAGGTTTCGAGAGAAAATTTTAAAGCAGACGATAAAAATAAATACGATTATAGTTTCGTTTCTTACGTAAGAAAATAATTTATGTCAATACAACTTACATCTATAACTAAAACATACGGTACACAAAAAGCTGTTAACGGAATTAGCCTAGAAGCTAAAAAAGGAGATATTGTTGGTTTTTTAGGGCCTAACGGGGCAGGGAAATCAACTACCATGAAAATTTTAACAGGATTTATTCAACCTACAGAAGGTACTGTAATGGTAAGCGATATTGATGTGATTCAAAACCCTATAGAAGCGCAAAAGAAAATAGGATACCTTCCAGAGCACAATCCCTTATATTTAGACATGTATGTACGCGAGTATTTACAGTTTCAAGCGTCTATACATCAAGTAGCCAAAACCAAAGTAGCGGAAGTAATTGAGCAAGTAGGTTTGGGAGTAGAAGCACATAAAAAAATAGGGCAATTATCTAAAGGATACCGTCAAAGAGTTGGATTGGCAGCAGCTATTTTGCACAATCCAGAAGTGTTGATTTTAGATGAACCAACTACAGGATTGGATCCGAATCAGTTGGTAGAAATTCGCGAATTAATCAAAGAATTAGGAAAAGACAAAACGGTTTTATTATCTACACACATTATGCAGGAAGTAGAAGCTATGTGCGACCGTGTGGTGATAATAAACAAAGGTGAATTGGTAATTGATAAACCAATTTCTGAACTAAAAACCAGCAATGAGCAAGTAATTAGAGTAACCTTTGATTATAAATTGGAAGAACAGTTTATAAAGCGATTACCTAATATTACTTCATTTAAAAATACGACAGAAAATAATTGGATTTTATCTTTTGAATCTACTGAAGATATGCGTCCAGTAATATTTGATTTTGCCCAAGAAAACGGATTAAAAATTCTAGGGTTGAATACCGAAAACAAAAATCTTGAAAGCTTATTTAGAGAGTTAACCGCTTAGTTTGTTAGAACTGTATGGAAATTGTAAAAAATATAGTTTTAGAAAGAACCGATAAGAAACCGGTTTTAATGGATGCCTTTTTTTCAAAAGAAATGAGGCAGCAACCTGTGGTAGTTTTTTGCCATGGCTACAAAGGATTTAAAGATTGGGGAGCTTGGGATTTGATGGCAGAATCGATAGCGAAATCGGGATATTGCTTTGTCAAATTCAACTTTTCTCATAATGGAGGAACCGTTGAAAACCCTATTGATTTTCCTGATTTAGAAGCTTTCGGAAATAATAATTATACCAAAGAGTTGGATGACTTACACGATGTGTTAGATTGGGTAGAAGTTTATTTTTCAGGAAATACTCATATCAATACGAACAATATTCATTTAATAGGTCATAGTAGAGGAGGAGGTATTTCCATTATAAAAGCTTCAGAAGATAATCGAATTCAAAAACTCATTACTTTGGCGAGTATTAGCGATTTTGGAAAGCGTACTGCTACTGTTGGTAATTTAAAGGAGTGGAAAGAAATAGGAGTAAAGTATGTTGTTAATGGAAGAACCAAACAGCAAATGCCACATTACTATCAGTTTTATACAGACTTTAAAGAAAACGAGGCACGATTAAATATAAAAGCAGCTGAAGAAAAATTAGAAATTCCACATTTAATTATTCATGGAGATCATGATACTTCTATTTCAATAAGCGAAGCAAAAGAGCTTAACGAGTGGAATTCAAAAAATGAACTGGTTGTTATAAAAGGAGCAGATCATGTGTTTAATGTAAGACATCCTTGGAATAGTGCTGAGTTATCTAAGGAATTAGAAGAAGTAGTAGCAGAGATTACTGCTTTTTTGAAACGTTAATAGTCTAGGTAAAATAGACAACGCCATTACGAAGCAATATTTTATAAAGAACCTTTTTAATGTGGAGCAGGCTACTCTACAAACATTCCAAACGCAATGGCGTAACAATCATTGTTTAAGAAGGGCATTCTTCTTATAGGGGTTGATTGTTCTGAGAATTACTCTCACCGTCCGTCGCAGGCGTGGCACCGTTAGGGGAACTACTGCTCCTATTATCTAAAACCAAATTGTATTGTTTGGTTAAAACATCTATTTCTTCCAAAAGAGTTGCATAACTTGGATTGTTACCCAATACATCGTGTGCTTGAATATGGCTAATTAAAGTTCTGTATGCAGTACTTGTAGTGGCTCTTAGCTCGGTAATATTGGTAATGGGATTGGCGGCAGTTTCTCCTACACGTTCAATGTACTTAGAACCAAAGGCTTGGTTGGAGGTTTTTAATTCGTTTACCCAATCGGAAATGTTTATTGCGTTGATAGCGGCAATTAACTCGGGTTGAGTTTCTAAATCGTTGATTAAACTATTAATAATAGCCGTTTCTTCCTGATAGCTTTTTCGGGTAATGTCTTTACCGTAAATATCAATACTAAGTAGAATGTTTTTAGCGTGGTCTTGTTGTGTGGTGTCATAATGATAGGTATAACCACTAAGCAAGGTTTTAATCCCTATAAAGGCTTTGTCTCTACGTTCGTCGAGCAAAATAATTTCTTGGGTTAAAGCGCTGCCTAAACTTTGTAGGAAAGCTTCGTCTATTTGATTGGTTAAAGAGTTTAAGGTATCTCGTTGCTCGGTTAACTCTAAAAGAGCAACATCTTGAAGGTTTACTAATACGAGAACGTCTTTCATGTATTGCAGATATTCTCCATTTCGATAGCGCGTAAGATAAGCTGTCGTCATAATAACAAATTTTTAAATTCAATAAATAGGGAGTGGAGAGTGCTAGCAATAAATGTTGTCATAGCTAGGACAAAGAAAAGTCAAATATTTGATAAATAAAAGATTGATTTTCAATAAGATGAATAAAAACTCAACGATATTATCAGCGGACTTCGCTGATTGAATAAAAAGCTTGCGAAACCATCAGCGAGCTTCGCTGACGCTTTCGAAACTCTGCAAAAGCTTCCCCGAGCTTCGCTGATGGTTCTGAAACTCTGCAAAAGCTTCCCCGAACTTCGCTGATGCTCTTGAAATTGTGCGAAGCCATCAGCGAGCTTCGCTGAAAGAAAAAAATGAAAAAATGCTGTTTGTGGATTGTAGATAAAAGAGAAGAAATAAGGAAAACCCTTACTTTGTTTACGGGTTTACGTAATTTTTTCATTTATGCCTTTTTTATATTTACAGCTAAAACTAATTAAAAGTAATAGCGATTTAATTACTAAATCGAAAACAAATATGAGTTCAAAATCTGATGCTTCTTCTAAAATATTAGGATTTAAATATCAAGAAATGGTAGCTTTAAAAGAGTGCTTTGAAGCAAAAGATGGTATAAAAATTTATTTAGAATGTTTGGGGGATGTTTCAGACGGAAAGACATCAACAGAAGTTAAACATTCGATTAAAGATGATAAAAAATTAATTGACACACATATTGACTTCTGGAAAACGGTATCTAATATATTGACAGAATATGATACGTTTCGTTTTTATGATAAATTCATTTTACACACTACGGCAGAAGTAAAAAAAGATTCAATATTTGAAAAATGGAATGATTTAAACAAATCTGAAAAACTCAAAAAAATTATAGCAATAAAATCAAATGACACGATAAAATCATATTACGACAATGTGAACGCATTTGATAAAAAAAAACTAGAGAAGATTCTTGAAAAATTTGAAATAAAAGATAATCAAAAATCAGCAAAAATATATTATAAAGATATACTACTCAATCATTCAGCAATTAAAAATATAATAAAAGAAACGAACAGAGAGCAATTTGTGTGTTCCTTACTTGGGTATATTTCAAAAGAGTTAATCCATTCCGAAACTTATATTTGGGAAATTGATATTGATACATTTAGAGAAAATTTTCAATCTTATGCAAACCAATATCAAATTGAAGATTTGAATTTTCCAATTTCAAAGGCTACTGCTGACATTTCTACAAAAGATAATTTCCACTTTGTAAAAATTTTAGAGAACATCCAATATGAACGAAAAATTGGTAACTCTATGAATAATTATTTAAAGGCTTCTGAAAGCCAAATTAAAATGATTGAAGCAAGAACTAGTTTGTCTGAAAATCTCGATAATTATGATGATGATATTAAAGATATTATTCTTGAACTTAAAGATAGTCACGTAGACCAACTAACTGATAAGTGTGACACTAATGAAAAATCAAGACGCTTTTTTGATGATAGTATTAGTGAAATTTCTTCAAAAACAACAATAGAAGGAATTAGAAACATAAGACCTTATTACCCTAAAGGTCGTTTATTACATAATGTGGAAATTAAAACAATTAACATTAATCTAGAATCAGAAGATGAAAGCAAGTGATATAGAAAGGTTAATATTTTCACCATTTCATACTAGTAAGATTTTACATCATTTTTTAAGTGGTGCTAAATCTGTTAACTCAAAATGCATAAAAACAGAATTAGTATATCTCGTATTACCTTTCATATACAATAAGCACGTTCAAAACAAATTAAAGCATTTAAATAAAAACTCAAAATTCAACCCATTTATTGAGAATAAAGATTTTGACATTTTTAGAAGCTCTTTAAATCAAAAGATAAATGATTATCGAGAAATAACAAATACATCAATTATCATTCTAGCAAATGAAATGGATCTAGAAATAAACAAATATTTAGCGCCAAAATCTGATATTCATTATAATAACGAAAAAGATATTTACCTAAGACCAATATATAAATCATCATATAACTTAGGTATAATTTTAGGAAAAGAACAATATTTATCAGTATTTAAAAAACTTAGAATTACAGAAATATGAGTACAACTATAAAACAAATAGCTGTTTTTAGCAATACAGGAAGTAAACGATTTGTACCATTTAATGATGGTTTAAATATCATAACTGGAGATTCTAAGACCGGAAAAAGTGCACTTATTGAAATAATTGATTATTGTCTATTTTCATCAAGGTCAAGTGTTCCTGTTGGAAAAATAACTGATTTCACTGAATTATTTGTAGTCGTATATAAGGTAAATGAGTTTTATATTGTTGTTGGTCGCCCTGCACCAAAAACAGGAAACATGAGAAGTGCTTATCTAAATATTGAAACTGATTATAAAACAATTGAAGATATTAAGTATGATTATTTTAATGACATATCATTAAAACCAATTAAAAATGATGTTCAAACTGAATTTGAAGAAATACTTGGTTTGTCATTAAAGAATTTGGAATCAGATTACGAGAATTTTGGTAAATTATCGATTAGAGATACTGTTTCTTTTCTTTTCCAACATCAAAACTTAATTGCAAATAAACATTCACTATTCTATAGATTTGATGAAATAGCCAAGCGTAAAAGAGTTGTTCAAGCCTTACCTGTATTATTAGGTGTAGTAGATAGTGAATATTATCAATTGGTAAAACTAATTAAAGAAACTGAAAGAAAAATAACAGCTGAAGAAAAAGTTTTAGCTCGTATTCAAGAAAAAAAGTCAAATCAAATAGATAATATTAGAGACCAAATACAAATTTACTATACAATGTTAGATCTTACTCTAGAAGAAGGACTTTCATTACGTGAATTAAAAAAGATAGGTCTTAATCTACCTATTCCGCCAAAAATACTCACAGACCAGACAAAATCATTTACTAAACTAGCTCAATTAGAAAATGAAAGAGAAGTGCTCTATGTTGAGAAAAATGAAATTGAAAATGCTATTTCTAGTCTTCTATCAAATTCAGAAGATAGTTTAGGTTATGCAAAACATCTAAAGCAAACCAATGCTAAGCAAAAGTATAATACTTCAATTGATGAACTAGCTTGCCCTCTTTGTGATAATTCAGTTTCGTATATTAGTGAAAATATCAATAAGTTAAATGAATCGAAAAATAAACTAATTGAAGAACTTACAAAAGTAAATACATTTTCAAAAGACAGTACTCAGATAATAGAGAAGTTTAGAAAAGATAGAAAAGTTATAACAACCAAAATAAAATCAATATCCAATAACATTAAAATACTTACAAAAGAAAATGTTGATATAGAAAAAATAAAAGGGAAAAGAGAATTAATAATACACCAAAAGGGTGTGTTAGAAACGACAATTAAACATCTTTTAGAATCTAACGATTTATCTAAGTTTAATAGTGATTTAAATGCTTTAAAAGAACAATTAAAAGAGTATAATAAAAGAATTTCAAAATATAAGAACATCAAGCAATTCAAAGCAGAAACGGAACTATTCATAAAAGAACAAATGGATAGAATTGCAAGCAAGCTAGATTTTGAAGAAGAACTTAAACCTATTGATTTTCAATTTAATATTGATGATTTTAGTTTTTATCATAAACATAAATCAGATAAAATAAGATTATATGAAATGGGAAGTGGAGCAAATTGGTTAGCCTGTCATCTTTCTTTGTTTTTATCTTTCTTGCATTTATCTTGTAGAAATTCTGAATCTATAATTCCGTCATTTTTAATGATCGATCAACCAAGCCAAGTATATTTTCCAAGAACAGCTAAAAAAAGTGAATTAGACTCTGAAGACGCAAAAGAATATGATGAAAACATTAAACAAGTAATCAACATATTTACTGTTTTAGATGAGGAAATTCAACTAATATATAAAAATACAAAAGTTAAACCTCAAATTATAGTATTAGAACACGCTAAGGAAGATGATTTTGAGGAATACATAATTAAAGATTGGGTAAAAAGTGAAGGAGGAGGATTGATATAAAATAGAAGTTGATTATTCTAAGAAAGAAATTATTAGAATTATTTTAACAAAAATTGTCTTGATTCCGCTAGTGCCCCGCTTCCGCTAGTCTCTGACTGATGGTGACAGCTTTACTTCTTAAAATTGCTATATTTACCACTAAAACTTAATTATATAAACGCCTTAGTTGTTTGTATAAAGAATTGCGAGAAAAGATAAAATGAGTCGAGTTAATTTATTAGTGGTAATTATTTCTTTGTTACTAGTGTCTTCTTTTTCCTATGGGCAGGACACCATAAGATTAAATAAAAAGCCAAAGGTTATACTTAAAAGCTGGTATCCAGATTTCAAAGAGCTTCCACATTTAAAAGTTGATGAAAGCAAAGTTCTGTATATAAGCATTCCTGATGTAGAAAATACTTCAATTTCAGATAATAATATTCATTTAATATCTTTAAATAATAGTGTTCAAATTAAAGAAACAGAAAAACTAAACCAATATTTAGTTAGTGTTACATCAACCAGTAAAAGTCATGTGGGGTTTGAGTTGTGGCTTGAGCTGAATGATAAAACGATTCTTATAAAAGAGAATTCCAAATGGTTAGATATAAGAAAACTATATCGTGTAAAAGGAAATAAGGTTTTGATAGCTATAGTTAAACTGAAAATAGAAAAAGAATAAATGTAATCTGTAACAGATTTTACACATAATTAAATTGAATGAAAGAGCACGATTATTTAAACCTGAAAATTGGAGATATTGAACAATATTCAATGGTTGTGAAAAAGAAAGACTTACCTAAATGGAAAAAATTAGGTTGGCTAGAATATACTGAGATTGGATTGCCAGAAGGAGATGAGGAAGCTTATATGTTGTATGGAGAAATTAAAAAGGATGAACAATTAATATTCAATAGACCTAAATTATTCAAACAAACAGAGAAAGAAAGTCTTATTGATTTAGAGATTATAGATTTTAGTACGCACCTTGGAACATATGGAATGGGAGGAGCTGGCTTTTTTGGATTGCTACTTAGTAATGATCAATACTTGACTTATGCTGTATGGAATGCTGGGGAATATGTATTGATAAACAACAGAGTGGTAGAGTGCAACCCTGATTTATACAATAAAACAAAACCATGGGTTTCAAACTATGGAGATGATAAAACTTGGAACTTTTTAACTGAGTACATTTCTGGTGGTAAAATTATAGATTATACAATTAGTCATGACTCTTTTGAAATGGAAGTGAGTAATAAAGGAGAGGTTTTTAAAATTAATTTTGTTAAAAATGACAAGCGATTACCACGAAAAGTAGGAAGAAAACGAAATGCCTATAAAAAAGGACAGGTAGAAGACTATATTTTGTTTCAACATAAAGATGGAACATTGATAGTTTAAATATTGTGAAGTGGTGTTTTAATTTGAAATGGATGATTGTATGAAGTAATTAAGTTTTTATTAAATGACAAAAGAAGAATTTTCAACATTAATTAATGGAGCAAGTTTTATTTCTTTTAAGTTTGCTCAAGAGTTCTTAAAGAACAAGTTAATCCCAGAATTTAGATATGATGTTTATTTAAATATGTCTAATGATAATCCTGCATTGACTCAATTTGATATTTACCCAGAGGATAATGAAAGAGTTGAAACTGGATTAACATATAAAGAGGTTAGAGACTTACTTTATAGAAAAGGGAAAGTTCCTGTTTGGATAGATATTGCGGTGCATAAATCAGATAGGAAAATAACAACCTTTAAACTTCTATGCGCGGGACGTTACTCGGATGATAAGGAAGAGTATTATTATCAATCGGGAGGAACAGGACCGTTTGGGATTAAAAGTCCTAATCTTCCAATTGGTTACAAAGAAGGGAAAAAGTTTAGATTAAAAAAGAATAGATAACAAAGACTACAACCATCATTCTGTGGAATGGAGGTTAGTTATAACCTTGTATACAATTAAAATTAAATGAAGATTGATAAAGAAAAGGTTTTAGATCTTTTAAAAGAAAATTATACAACCCCACGTGAAATAGATAAGGTTTTAGATACGAGTAAGTATATTTTTATTACTCACAAGCATAAAGATTATGAAGCAGATGATGAAAGAGGAGGCGTTTTTGGATCTGGACCAATTGTGTATAACAAACATACTAAAGAATATTATGCTGCTTGGGGAATTGATTTTATTACAGGAGATTATTCTAAATACTTGGATGAGATTTCTGAACCTGAAAGCAAGCCTAGCTTAGAAAAAATAAAAGAAGGAGTATATAGGAGGAATTATTTAAACGAATCTGATATAGTAAAGTTTATCAAGTTAACTCGTAAGAACGAAATAGAGTTTGAACTTAGAAATGTAGAAGATTATGACTATGACAATAGAAAGGTTATTGTTGAATCTGCTGATGCTAAGTTATTAGAATCACTTAAAAATTTTCTCGATTCAATAGAAATAGAGTGCAGCTTTGTTAATAAAAAAGAGGTGTTAGTAAATCAAATAAAAAGTTAGTAATAATACTGATTGATTAGAACTATGGAATATTTATCAAAATACGAAATCGAAAAAGATGATGTAAGGAAGCTTCAGGACTATAATTCTAGAGATGGATTTGAATTAATTGAAGAAAACGATTTTGAAAGTATGCTTGAATACTTTGAGGAATACGAGGTTTATAATAACCTGATTCCTATAATGACCGATAATAATTCGAACTATTGGTGTTTGTATGTTGGTGGCAAACTAAAAGGAATGGTTTGTTACTTAGCTAATGAAGAAATGAACCTTGCGCCTAGATTTAAGAGTATTACCAATTTGATAAACACCATTTATCAAAACCCTGATGCTTATGATTTTGATGAATTGGATATTGAGGTTTTTGACTATCCGAAAAGAGGAAATGATATTGATTTAGAGAATAGAAGAGAGATTATTGAAGGGATTTTAAATGAATTGGAAGAGGTTCCTGAAAACAAAGAAGATCTAAGGCAACAACTAGCGTATTCTGCCATGACACTGGTAAAGGCAGATGAAATTGAGTCTTATATTTATCCTTTTTTGGAAGATGAAGATATGTACATTCAAGAAAAAGCAATAGCTACAATAGGGTTTCATAAATACAAGCCAGCAAGAAACAAGCTGATTGAATTAACGAAAACAGCAATGGTTAATGGGAAATCGGCAGCAGGAAGAGCGTTAAAAGAGTTGAATAAGTAGCGTGAATCTGGTAATGAAAAAAATATTTGTAAGCCTTCTTATACTTTTCTCAAGTTTTAGTTATGCTAGTGACTGTAATTGGGGAGGGAATTTTATAAAAGCTTCCAAATATTCCGAGCTTATTGTAAAAGTAAGAGTGCTTGATAAGTATTATCATTTTGAAGATAATAAAACTATTAATCAGAAAGATAAGGCAGAGTTTGAAGATTATCTTTTTGAAAAAAATCAAAACTTTTATGAATCAATAACAGTGGAGATAATTGAAGTAATTAAAGGAAGAGAGAAACGAAAAATTGTTGAAGTTTTTGGAAGTAATGGTAATGATTTTAAATTAAGTGTTTCAGGATTTAAAAAAGGGAAGTATTATATATTTTCATTGCATAAAACAGTAGAGTCGTCGTATAATTTACCAAATGAAGGAAAAGATGATTATCATATTGACGGATGTTCTGAAAATTATTTGGAGTATTTTCCTGAATCAAATGAAGTTTATGGTTTTATAAAAGGCAGGTCTGATAGAAAAAAGAAGCGTAAATATTCTTACAAAAAACTGAAAAAGAAAATAAAGGAACGTAACAAAGTATAGTCTAGTAAATAAGAGAATATATCAATAGCATAATACCTACTCATAGGTATTAAAACAAGGTGTATTTCAATATAATTTTGACAGTAACTAATCTTAAAAGCTATTGTCATGAATAAAATTATACTTTTTGTATTACTTTTTTTAACGCTATCTCTTTATTCACAAAAAGAAGATACTATTATAATTATTGATCCTTTTGGCCTTAATAAATATCCTAAAAAAAAGTACAGATATGGAAATACTGTAAAGTTTAAAATAACCAATGTTAATGTGTTTAAACTTAGCGGTGGAGTTGAAGGAAAAGGAGAAACTCCTGTTTTTGAAATACCTCAGGTTTTTAAAGAAAAAGAAGAGGTAGGAGAAGGAGAAGATAGTAAGGACGGAGGTGATAAATCTAAGCAAAAAAAAGGCTTAGGTATCGATAGAAAATTAATGGATAACATATTAGATCCTAACTACGATTTAAAAGAAATAATAAGTTCAAAAGAAATTTTTCTAAAAAATAAACAAAAATTCATTGCTAATCTTTATAAAATAAACAACTACTTGTCTTTTAAAGATCGATTGAATTTAGAGTTAAAAGATTCTATTTTTATTAGAGACTTGAAGGTGTTAAAAAGTAATGTAGGGTCTTATTATGCTTCAACATTTAATACAGATAGCCTAGATGATTTAACCGAAGTAGATAACACATTAGGTAAGTTATTGGAAAACTACAGCAAAATGAAGTTTAACTATGACCTTATTAATAAAACATTAAAAGCTGAGAAGTTTAATTTAAAAGGCGAGCTAAAAGCAAGTAATGAAAAAACAGTTTTTAAAGTAGAGAAAGCTGAAGTAAGTGTTGCAAGGAAAAAGTATTTTGAAAAAGAAATGGCTTATGTAGATAAATTAAGAGACTCTTTGGTAAAACCAGAAACTCAAAAAATGATTAAGGACAAAGCAATAGAAGGATTGAGTTTATACAAAAAAATTAAAGAAGAAAGTTTTGATGTATATACAGATTCGTATCAGTTGTTAGATGATGTAGTAACATTAACACCAAAATTAAAAAATTCGAAAGGAAAGGTTGTATACTCTTTTGAGTCTATTCAACTTAAAACAAGGTATAAGTGGAAGGTGAATTTTAGTTCTGGTTATTTGTTAAGTTTTATAGGAGATGAGAACTTTTCATATAAGACAGATATGGGGAAACAAGGAGTACAGAAAGCTGAAACGAGTAAAGTAACCCATGCTTTAGGAGGAATGCTTCACGTATATAAGAATATTTCAGATGGTTTTCAACCAGCACTTTCAACTGGACTAAGTGTAAATTCTAATGGTACTTTAGGATTTTATGGAGGACTATCCTTTTTGTTTACAGAAAAGAATAGAATGGTGTTTACATTGGGGTATTCACTTACCAATGTAAAAGTATTGGATAGAGGAAATTTAGATGATAACAATATGTTTGTGAATGCAAATGATTTAGAAATAAGATACAATGATGTTTATAAAGGAGCCTTTTTTATAGGAGTAACTTATAACTTATCTAAATCAAAATAACTAATAGTAACTTAGAGAGTTTTTGAAATATGAATGTATTAGAAAGTTACTATGATTATTCCTATTCAAAATATTTAAAATAGGAAATTATTTTACTTGTACCTCCTTTGTATGGACTGTCCTTGTTATAAAGAAGGTACAAGTAAAGTTATTTTAGAAATTGGCTAATTAATAGGAATAGCGATTCCTAATCCACTTCTAAAACCAGTCCACCCTGTAGTGACTTGTTTTCCTGATTTATTTATTAAATATGCGTCTTGAATACCATTAATATTTAATTGATTGCCAAGGGTTAAGTCAAAACCAATATTAGCTCTGATAATAAAAAATGAAATAGGGTATTCGTAAATTAACGATGTACCTACTCCTATGTCAATAGAGCTAAGTTTGATCAAATTTTTGTTTTCAACTGAGCCGATTTTTGAATAGCTATCGAGTTTTAAATTAGAAAACATAGCAAACCCTTTAAAGCCTATTTTAAACTTATCACTTAAATTTAAGTGATACATTCCACCTAGGGTAAAAGCACTTAGAGGTTGCTCGAGTCTAATTACCCCAGAAAAATCTGAATACGATATTTTACCTCCAGTAGAGTTATAACTTACAAAAATAGAAGTTTTAATATCTGTTATTTCATATCCAAGAGTAAAACCAACGTGACTAGAGAAATCATCGGTTATAGCTATGGGTATTTGAGGATTAATATCATTGGCAAGCTCTTTTTGAAAGTTAGATAAGCTTGAATGTGAAAATGTATTATAGTTTGTTTCTATAAAGATTTTTCCTTTTTGTGAGAATAAATTCAAAGAAAGAATTAAAGTAATAAGTGTAATTATCTTTTTCATTAGAAATCATTTTTTAAATAGAAACCTCTTTTAGATATTAAATTATTATTAAGTAGGTAGTAATCAGCTTCTCTAATTGTTTTTATTGATTTTAATTCTTGAGTGTCCATATTGAAAAAATATAAGTCATCTATAGAGTTATTATATGTTTTCTTTAGTAAAAGAGTATTATATATGGGGTCGTATTTTACATTATAAATTTGAGGTAGATTTTTTATAGTTCTTTTTTGTTTAGTGTTTGCGTCCAAAATAAAGAACTCCCCTCCAGAAATTGGAACATACATTTCGTTTTTATTTTCATTAAATACAATTTTAAAATTTAATAATCCTGTATCGAAAAATTCTACATATGTGTCTCCTTTACGAATATAAATAGAATGTCTTTTTGAGAAATACTTTGCAGAATTTGATAAGCTAAATTGATTATCTGCATCTGTAGAATAGAATAATTTTTTTGTATCTGAGTTGTGAAAGTGAATTTTTCCCCATGAGTCGTCTAGCGATTCAATAATAACTATGTTATTTCTATATCTAACTAATGAAGCTTGAGTTATAGTGTTATAGTCCTCTCCATTAAATTGTTTTTTTACGGAAAGAGAATTTGTATTTATAACTAAAGATTTTTCATTTAAATCTAATATTAAGTCTCCTTCAGAATTTAATATTAAATCTCCTTGAGATCCTTTAGTTTTTGAAATTAAGACCGAACGTTCTAGATTAAGATTTGTAGAGTTGTATTGTTGAATATAGACCTCGTCTTCTATTGGGTAGTAATTGTCTTGTTCAATTTTTAAAAGATAAATTTTATCTGTAGATTTATCATAAAGGATTTTTTTTACAGTATCAGGAAATGTAGATGGTGAACCTGTGTGTATAGGGGTGTTAAAAAAATATTTTCCAGAATAAATAAAATCATCAATAGGAGAAATACCTGCATTTGGAAAATGTAACCTGTAATCAAAAGCTTTTCCAAAAGCCACGTTAGGATTATCTATTATTTTTTCTCCACCAATAGTTGTTAGGTTTTTTTCACCATCATAAAAGTTGTACGAAGCACTAAGGTATGTAAAGTTAAAAAAAGGAACATTATTGTAAAGTGGATACTTAGTCCAAGTTAATTTTAATTTATTTCCTTTTATAAAATTAGCATTAAATTTAAATGTATTAGGAATATTGATTTCTTTTACTTCTGAATCGACACTTTGAAAGTTATTTTCAATTTTAGTTTTGTACTTTAGATTTAAATTGGAGGCTTTTATGTCTTTATAAATTCCTTTTTCTAAAACTTCTTTAGTTAAAATGATATTCCTATAAAATGATGATGTGTTTTTGACTTCTTCTACATTAAGTGTAGCAGTTATAGATTTTCCTATTTCGTTTATTAAAAAATAGGGTTTGAAATATATAAAAATTGAACCTTCTTTGTGTTCAATTTTATCAATTTCAAGGATTTTAGGAGCTTTGTCCACGAGGAAATTAAATTTTTCTTTTTTTAAAAAAGCTTCCTCTCCACTAATTTCGGCTAAGCTCCCAGAACCTGTCTTAAAGTAATATTCAATATTTAAATTATGCTCTCCGTTATTTAATTTTTGGATATCTAACAAGAATGAACCACTAGATTTACTTGTGGTATGTATTAATGACCCATTAATATAAAATTTCATTTCATATAAAGAGTTTTTTAATGGGGCATTATAGCTGTAGTTTATGTTTCTAGGAGTTGTAAGTGTTTCTCCTTCAGTAAAGTTAATTAAACTGAGGCTAACTGTAGGTTCTTGTAATTCAATGTTGTTATAAAAGTCTTCAGCTAGTTCATATTGACAGCTAGAAAATAAAGTGCCAATAAGTAGTATCCATAGTAAATGAATATTTCTTTTCATAAGTAAAGCAATTTTAAATTAAGGGCGCAAAGATATTAATTCAACTTGTAATCATCACGTTGTTTATCTGAAGTTTTAAAATTTAACAAGATGTTTTAGCGTTCTTACTTGGTGGATTTAGTATAGTTTTTAGTATATCAAGTGGTTAAATGTAAACTTTAAGAACCTCTGTTTGTAGAAAATGAATAGTATTGTAATCAAAAATAATTAAAAGCCTAGCTAGAAAACTTGTTTTTGTAATATACCTTTAGCCAAATCCTTTTTAAAATCAAAAAAGTAACAGCTTCTGTATAGTCCTCAATAGTTGAGGTATTAATACTTTTTAAAGTAGTTTCCGAAACATCAATACGGTAGAGTAGGTTGTAATAGTCATCGGTATTGTTTAAGAGTAAGTCTTTTACAGTTTCTTGAAGTTTGTTTTTTAGTTCAACAGGACTGTTTTGGGTGTTGAAAGTAATATCTAAACTAACAAGTTCAAAATCTTTATTTAGTTGCTGTACCAATTGTATATATAAAGCCTTATCAACCACGTTGGTTAATAAGGCTATACTATTTTGATACTCTTGAAGCATTTAATTTAGCTTGTAATTAATATGCTGTTCGTCTAGTGTTTTGAGGAACTCACTAGAAATTTTAATCTTCGTGGTTCTACTAGGTAAATTCAGTTCAATTTTTTCTTCGGCATCCCAAATAGTAAAATGTAAACTTTGCGAACCTCTGTTGATGGCAAACAGATGCTGTAAGTCTTTAATTTTCTCTTCTTTTACTTCGTGTAAAGGCATTTTAATAGTTACCTTTTTACACATTTTATCCATAATGTCGTGCAGTAATAAGAATTCGTTAAAGCCAACTCTAGGGTCACCTTTGACACCTTCTTTGTTTACCCAACCAGGTTTAATAGTTGATTTTACGTATAAGAAAGAATTCGGAACTAAGAAGTGTTTAAACTTTAGATAATCTTCACCAAAAATTCTAAATTCGAAACTATCATTATAATCTTCCATAGTAAAAGCAGCCCAGCCTTTACCAGCTTTTGAAACTCGATGCTGAACATCGGTTACAATTCCAGCAAAAGAAAGTCCCATACCTTCATATCTAGCAATGTCTTTAAAATGTGAAAGAGAAGCGTTACAAAATTTCATTTCGTTTTTAAAGTCATCAAGAGGATGGGCAGAAATATACATTCCTACTACTTCCTTTTCTCTAGCTAATAGCTCCATGGTTCCCCAAGTATCACATTCAGGGATAATAGGTTCAGGTAAATCTACATCTGAAGCTTCACCAAATAAAGACACCTGTGATGAATTTAAATTCTCTTGATATTTATTACCAAAGCGCAAGGCTTTTTCTATAAACTTCTGGCTCTTTTCGTCTTCTACAAAATACTGTGCTCTATGGGTTTGGGTGAAAGAATCAAATCCACCTGCTAAAATTAAACCTTCAAAAGCTTTTTTGTTAGCTACACGTAAATCTACACGTTTTGCCACATCGAATACAGAAGTAAAGTTTCCATTTTCTGTACGTTCGTCAATAATAGCTTTTACGGCAGATGCACCCACACCTTTAATCGCTGCCATTCCAAAACGAACAGCTCCTTCTTTGTTTACAGAGAATTTAGAAAAGGATTCGTTAACGTCTGGCCCTAATACTTCAAGTCCCATACGTTTACATTCTTCCATAAAGAAGGATACGGTTTTAATATCGTTCATGTTATTTGATAATACTGCAGCCATATATTCGGCAGGATAATGCGCTTTTAAATAAGCGGTTTGGTAAGCAATCCAAGCATAACAGGTAGAGTGCGACTTATTGAAGGCATAGGATGCAAAGGCTTCCCAGTCTTTCCAAATCTTCTCTAAGGCCTTTTCGTCATGTCCATTCGCCATTGCTTGTTTCACAAACTTAGGCTTCATTTTCGCTAGTACCGCAATTTGTTTTTTACCCATTGCCTTACGAAGTACATCGGCCTCACCTTTGGTAAAGTCTGCTAACTTCTGTGAAAGTAGCATTACTTGCTCCTGATATACTGTAATACCATAGGTTTCAGCTAAGTATTCTTCTAGTGCTGGTAAATCGTAAGTAATTTCTTCATCACCATGTTTTCTTCGAATAAACGAAGGAATATATTCTAACGGTCCTGGACGATACAGGGCGTTCATGGCAATTAAATCTGCAAAAACTGTTGGTTTTAGTTCTCGCATGTATTTTTGCATCCCAGGAGATTCGTATTGGAATATCCCTACCGTTTCTCCACGTTGGAATAATGCATATGTTTCTTCGTCATCAATAGGGAAGTTCTCTGGATCGAGCTCCACACCATGACGTGCTTTTACAATTTTTACAGTGTCTTTAATAAGGGTTAGTGTTTTTAACCCCAAGAAATCCATTTTTAGTAGTCCCGCACTTTCCACAACCGAGTTGTCAAACTGCGTAACGTACATGTCGGAATCTTTAGCCAACGATACAGGTACGAACTTGGTAATATCGTCTGGAGTAATAATTACCCCACAGGCATGAATTCCCGTATTACGAACAGAACCTTCTAAGATTCGTGCTTTATTAATGGTTTCAGCTTCTAATCCATTACCGTTAGCAATAGATTTTAATTCGTTAACCATTTCAATTTCCTCAGAACGAAGTTTTTCTTTCAATCCTTTCTCGTCAAGAGAGAAGATTTTTTTAAGTTTCATTCCCGGGATTAACTTGGCAATTCTATCGGCCTCAAATAATGGTAAGTCTAGTACACGAGCAGTGTCACGTATAGAAGACTTTGCAGCCATGGTACCGTACGTAATAATTTGTGCTACCTGATTGGCACCGTACTTATCAATTACATAATCCATTACACGGCTTCTTCCTTCATCATCAAAATCGATATCGATATCGGGCATGGATACACGCTCAGGATTTAAGAAACGCTCAAAAAGTAAGTCGTATTTAATAGGGTCAATATTGGTAATCCATAAACAGTAAGCTACCACCGATCCTGCTGCCGAACCACGACCAGGTCCTACGGAAACTCCTATATTTCTTGCCTCTCTAATAAAGTCCTCTACAATAAGGAAGTAACCAGGATATCCTGTTTTTTCAATTACTTCTAACTCAAAGTCTAAACGTTCTCTAATGAGTTCAGTAATTTCACCATAACGTTTTTTGGCTCCTTCGTAAGTTAAGTGACGTAAAAAGTTGTTCTCACCTCGTTTTCCTCCATCTTCATTGTCTTTAGCATCTGTAAATTCTTCAGGAATATCAAAGGCAGGTAATAATACGTCTCTGGCTAAGGTAAAAGGCTCTACTTTGTCTACAATTTCTTGAATGTTAATAATTGCTTCGGGAAGATCTGCAAACAAAGTTTTCATTTCTTCCGTAGACTTGAAGTAATATTCGTCGTTTGGTAATCCGTAACGATATCCTCTTCCTCTACCTTTTGGAGTTGCCTGTTTTTCACCATCTTTTACACATAATAAAATATCGTGTGCATTAGCATCTTCCTTACCTAAATAAAAGGTATTGTTAGAAGCAACTACTTTTATATCGTGCTTTTTAGAAAATTCTAAAAGCGTTTTATTTACTACCTTTTCATCTTCTTGTCCATGTCGCATTAACTCAATATATAAGTCATCGCCAAATTGTTCTTTCCACCATAGTAAAGCTTCTTCAGCTTGTGTTTCTCCTACATTTAATATTTTACTAGGTACTTCACCATAAAGGTTCCCTGTTAAAACAATAACATCTTCTTTGTATTGTTTGATAACTTCTTTGTCGATACGAGGTACATAGTAGAATCCATCAACAAAGGCAATAGAAGACATCTTTGCAATGTTATGATATCCTTTTTTATTTTTAGCTAATAAAACTACTTGGTATCCGTTGTCTTTTTGACTTTTGTTTGTATGGTCTGAACAGACAAAAAACTCACAACCTACAATAGGTTTTAATGGTTTTTGTGTAGGTTCTTCTCCTTTTTCAATAGCTTCTTGATTGGCTGCTTCTACCGCTTTGTTATGACCAAAGACTGCTTGCACAAAATGGAAAGCTGCCATCATATTACCAGTATCGGTCATCGCTACGGCAGACATGTTATCTTCTCCAGCTGCCTTTACAATATTTCCAATCTGAATAGTCGATTGTAATACCGAATACTGTGTGTGATTATGTAAGTGAGCAAATTGTACATCTTTAAGCGCTGCTAAACCTTCAGAAGTAGAAACAGTAGTTACTTCACCATTTTCTGCTTCTTTACGCTTACGTATTTTTTCACTTTCCTTTTTAAGGTTTAAGTGTTTTAAACCAATAACCTGAATTGGCATTGGGTTAGCTTCCGAGTAACGTTGGAAATAATCAGCAGGAACATCTAATTGTTCTTCTGTATACTGACGTAAACGTATTAACTCTAAGAAACAACGCGTAGTTGCCTCCACATCGGCAGTTGCATTATGCGCTTCACCAAATCCAGTTCCGAATAAATGATTGTGTAATTCGGTAAGTGTTGGTAATTTAAACTTACCACCTCGTCCACCAGGAATTTGACATAATTGTGCTGTGTGTTCGGTACAGGTATCTAAAACAGGAAGTTCTGTTAAGTTATTTTCAATACCTAAACGATGAAATTCACATCCCATGATATTGACATCGAACCCAACATTTTGACCTACAACAAATTTTGTTTTGCTAAGTGCTTCATTAAACAATCTTAAACCTTCGTCTAAAGAAATTCCTTGTTCAAGAGCCAAATCGGTAGAAATACCATGAATACGCTCTGCATCATAAGGAATGTTGAATCCTTCTGGTTGTATAAGGAAATCATTATGCTCTATTACATTCCCCAATTCGTCATGTAATTGCCATGCGATTTGTATGGCTCTAGGCCAGTTGTCGGTATCGGTTATTGGAGCATTCCAACTCTTAGGTAATCCAGTAGTTTCTGTATCGAAAATTAAATACATCTATCAGCTTAATTTAATGAAGTGTTCTTTGTAAAAAAACAGTGTGTAAAAATACGAAGAATTTATGGTGTAACCTTTAGAAGTTATTAACGATAAAATTTAATAAAAGGTAAAATGTTGAAATACTGCATGGTGCTTATTTTTAATGTTATCTAGGTGTTAAGTTTTTAAAATAGCTAATAAAAAGTGTTTGATAATCAATTAATAAAGGTATCTTTAGTATTTAATATAATATTTTTTACAATGAAAGAAGGAACAGTAAAGTTCTTCAATGAATCTAAAGGCTTTGGGTTTATTACAGAAACAGGATCAAACAAAGAACATTTTGTACATGTATCAGGATTAATCGATGAGATTAGAGAAGGTGATACTGTAGAGTTTGAACTTAAAGAAGGAAGAAAAGGATTAAACGCTGTTAGCGTTAGAGTGCTATAAAAATGTCTCCGAAACTTATTTTTTCTTAAGAGCTTGTTTTTCAAGCTCTTTTTTGTTGTAATAATATTTGTTTTTTTCTTTTTAATGAAAAAAAAGTCATATTTTTGCGCCCACTTATCACGAGATGGTAAGATTTATTAATAATCAAGGTCGCGTACCTTAAAAATTAAAATTATGCCTGTAAAAATTAGATTACAAAGACACGGTAAAAAAGGAAAACCATTTTATTGGGTAGTAGCTGCTGATTCAAGAGCTAAAAGAGACGGACGTTTCTTAGAAAAAATCGGAACTTACAATCCAAACACTAACCCTGCAACTATTGATTTAGATGTTGATGGTGCTGTAAAATGGTTACAAAATGGTGCTCAACCAACTGATACTGCTAGAGCAATTTTATCTTATAAAGGTGCTTTATTAAAGAATCACTTAGCTGGTGGAGTACGTAAAGGTGCTTTAACTGAAGAGCAAGCTGAAGCTAAATTCAACGCTTGGTTAGAGGAGAAAGCTGGAAAAGTAGCTGGAAAAGCTGATGGTTTAGCAAAAGCTCAAGCAGATGCTAAAGCTAAAGCGTTAGAAGCTGAAAAAGCTGTAAACGAAGCTCGTATTGCTGCTAAAGCTCCTGTTGTAGATAGTGAAGATGCTGCTACTGAAGGTGGTGCTGATAGCGAAGAATAAAACTGTATAGACGATGCTGCAAAAAAAGGATTGCTTTTATCTTGGCAAAATCGTTAAAAAACATAGTTTTAAGGGAGAAGTTGTAATCAAATTAGATACAGACGAACCCGATCTTTATAGAAATTTGGAATCAGTTTTTGTCGATTTAGGCAATAATCTGGTTCCTTTTTTTATTGAAAAATCTTCTTTAAGTAAGAATACTATGTTTCGCGTCAAATTTGAAGACGTAGATTCTGAGCAAGATGCAGACGCTATTATGCGTTCTGATATATATTTACCATTAGATTTATTGCCAAAACTTTCTGGGAATAAATTTTATTATCACGAAGTTATTGGTTTTAAAGTGATAGATGCTTCTCATGGAGAGGTGGGATTTATTGCTAGTATTAACGATTCTTCGGCTCAGCCTTTGTTTGAAATCGAAGGTGATAATGGTGATGAAATTTTTATTCCTATGATTGATGAGTTTATCAAAAAGGTAGATAAAGAGAATAAAATTATTGAAGTTGCTACCCCTGAGGGATTGATTGATTTGTATTTAGAGTAAAATTTCTAGAGTGAAGTTTTTATAAAAAAAAGGGGACTTTTTAATAAGACAAAAAAAGGGGAATTTTTGAATTGAAAGATTAAATGTTTTTTAATCTTTGAACATCAGTGATTTGATAAGAGATGCCGTTAAAGTTTTTCTTGATAATCACACTCTCTAGCCAAAACATAGATCCACTATGAAATAAAGGTAGAATAAGAAACTTCTTTAATTTCTTTTTGCTAAAACGAGTAGATTTTTCTCTTGATAAATTGATTTTCATATAAGTAAGGTTTTATAAAGGTTATCTTTTATGGGGAAAAAATCTATGGCAAATATGAGTATTTTTTTAAAGAAATAAAAAAATGAACAATTAAAAAATAATATACTTTTAAAAAGTATATTCAAATACTTTGTCTTCACAATTATCGAACACTTTTTTTAATCCAATATATTTAAAACCTAATCGTTTTAATAGTTTTTGTGAAGCTTCATTATGCGGCATTGTAAATGCGTATACTTTTTCTTGTTGAAACTTATTTTTAACATACTCCATGAATAGTTGAGTTGCTTCTGTAGCGTATCCCTTTCCTCTGGCTTTAGGTAAAAAGGCATAGCCAATATCAATAAATTTTAATTTTTCTCGCTGTAAAGCAGTTGAGGTGCCAATAGGCTTATTAGTGTCTTTTATAATTACGGTGAAGAAACCTAAACCATCTAATTTTGAGTTCTTAAAAAGAGTTTCTTTCAAATAGATTTCAGTTTCCTCAACTGTTTTTAAATTTTTATCGCTTATAAATTGAATCCAGTCTGGATCGTTAAAAAGCTCAAAATAAAAAGGGGCATCGCTTACTTTAGCTTCGCGAATAATAAGTCTTTTACTTTCTAAATGCATCTGATAAAGATAAAATAAAAATGTACTTTTACACACCTTAATTTAGAGTATAAAATGAGTTTATTAAAGGAGTTAGAAGAAAGAAGTGGAAAGCAATGCGAATTATGTGCTGCAAAAGATAATTTATCAATTTATGAAGTACCTCCGGTGTCTACAGGTGGAGTAGATGGAAGTTTATTAGCATGTGCTACTTGTATTGAGCAAATAAATGATATTGAGAAAACAGATGTGAATCATTGGCGTTGTTTAAATGATTCTATGTGGAGTGAATTTAGAGCAGTGAAAATTGTTGCTTGGCGAATGCTATCTAGACTTCGTAATGAAGGATGGCCACAGGATTTATTAGATATGTTGTATTTAGAGGATGATGATTTACGTTTTGCTAAAGAAAGTGGTGATCATTTGGATGAAAGTGAAAAGATAATTCATAGAGATGCTAATGGCGCTATTTTACAAGCAGGAGATTCTGTGGTTTTAATTAAGGATTTAAAAGTGAAAGGATCTAGTATGATTGCAAAACAAGGAACAGCAGTACGTAGAATTTCTTTAGATCGTGAAAACGCTAAATATATTGAGGGTAAGGTAGGAGCTACCCAAATTGTAATTGTAACAGATTACGTTAAAAAAATGACTGAAAAAGAATAGGATTAGCAGAAAGCAAAAAACAAAATAAAGCTAAATAGAATTTTGTTAGTCGTAAAATATAAAAAGGTCAAAACTTAAATGTTTTGACCTTTTTAGTTTTTGTTAAGAATGATATTTATTTCTCAGTATTGTAGTATACTTTATAAAACTTCATTTTTTTATCTTCATCATATCCTTGTTCTAAATATTCTGAAGAAGCATCAGGAGCATCAACATCAATTTTGATTTGAATGTTTGTGTCTAGTTTTATTTCTGTTTTAAATTTACTTTTTTCCTTTTTTAATACAGCATCTGATACATCAAAATTATTACGTATTAATACATCATTTAGTTTTTCAAAATGTTTTTTGTAGTCTTCAAACATATCTTTATGTTTGTCTTCTTCAAAAATTTCATCTTTAAAACCATGATAATCTACACTTTCGTGTTCTTTAAAATAATCAACAGTATTCGCTAGGAAATTACTTTGCTCTTGTTTTCCAAATTCTGGTTTTATCACTTCTTCAGAAAACTCTTTACACATTTCTAAATAATTCTGAGTGTGTAAATTACGATCATCAGCATATTTTACACTTAAGAAATTCTTAATCCAATATTGAGCGTCGTAATTGTTATTATCGACTGATAAAACAACGGTTCCTTCCGTATCAGAAGAGTTTAAAATTAAACAACCTTTATCAAGTTTTTTAGTAGAAATTCCTTTTTGAACTACAACGTCAAAACTTTCATCGTCTAAATAAGTTTGGAAAAAATCTACTTTACTTTCAATTTTAAAAATACCAACAGCTTCTGTTAAAACATCTTTGTATTCGATACCTTCAAAATAGGCAACAATTACATCACCTGTTTTAATATTTGCAGAATTAGACTGTTCGTATAAATGGTTTACTATGTTCTTAGAATTTTCTATAAATACTTCGTTGCTATCATCTTCAAAAATATCAGAAGAATATTTATTTAATTCGTTTAATCGAACATCAGCATGATGGCTAAAACGATAACTTTGCGTAACATTTCCAAAATTCTTTAATAAAAAAGGCATTAATAACTCATAACTTTCTTCATCAAATCGAACTAAACTTTCTGATAAAGCATTTTGTCCGCTATTGTACTTATTAGCAACTTTATGAATAATACATTTGTTAATTTCTGCACGTGTTCTTTTGATCATCTTCTAAAAAATTGGAACACAAAAATAGAAAAACTAAAGTTTTAATTTAAGTTGTTCGGGTAACAATTTGAATGATTTACGGTGATAAGGAGTTGGACCATGTTCTCTAATTGCATTTCTATGTTCTTTAGTCGGATAACCTTTGTTTTTTTTCCAATTATATTGAGGGAATTCTTGATGAATTTTTTCCATGAATTCATCTCTATAAGTTTTTGCTAAAACAGAAGCTGCTGCAATACTCATAAATTTAGCATCACCTTTTACAATAGTTTGATATGGTACTTCTTTGTAGGGTTTAAACTTATTACCATCAATTATGATAAATTCAGGTTGAGTAGAAAGTTGCTCAAGTGATCTATGCATACCCGTAATAGAAGCTTGAAGTACATTTAATTCATCTACTTCTTCATGATGAATAAAAGATACAGCATAAGCCAAGGCATGTTCTTCTATATAAGGACGAAGTTCTTGTCGTTTTTTTTCTGAAAGTTGCTTAGAATCGTTTAAAAGATTGTGTTGAAAATCTTCAGGTAAAATAACAGCTGCCGCAACAACAGGTCCCGATAAGCAACCTCTACCAGCCTCATCTGTTCCTGCTTCTAGAGTAACTCCACTATAATTCAAATTCAACATACTACAAATTAACAGTTTTCAAAGAAATTATTCACAATTTTTGTCGTTTAATTATTTTACTTTTGTGCTTATGAAGAAAATTTTTTTAATATTTTTTTATTTGATTTGTGTACAAGGACTTTTTTCACAAGTTAGAACTATTAGCGGGGGATTTGGAAGAACAACGGGAGGACTTAATCAAAACACTGATTCATTACCTACTAATGAAATAAATGTCAAGCTTAGTGGGAAAACAAAATATACAGACTATAAAATTATATCATTTAAAAATGATACTACTATTGTTGATACTACACTTACGATAAAAAAACATTATAAGTTTAATTTCTTAAGAAAAGATAATTTTGAGTTATTAGAGTTTCATAACCAAGGACAAACATTTAATAATTTGGCTTATGATTTTGATAATATTTCTCAATTTCCAGATATTGGATTTAAAGCTAAACAATTTAATTACTTTAAAATTGAAGATGTAAATTATTATCATGTTCCAACACCTACTACTGAAATTATGTATAGAACAGGATTAGAGCAGGGGCAGGTCTTGGATGCATTATTCACAGCAAATTTTTCAAAGAGATTTAACGTGGGGGTTGCATATAAAGGTCTTCGTTCTTTAGGAGCATATAGAAGGTCTTTGGCTAGTTCGGGTAATTTTAGATTAAGTTTTAGATATGAAAGTCCAAAGAATCAATACGCTATAAGAGGACAAATAGTTAATCAAGACTTTTTTAATCAAGAAAGTGGAGGATTAACAGATGCAGCTTTAATTTCTTTCTTGAATAACGACCCTAATTTTAGTGGTAATAGAGGAAGGTTGGATGTTAATTTAAGTGATGCTGAGAATACTTTTGAAGGTAAACGAATATATTTTGAGCATACTTTTAAAGTGTTATCGTCTAAAGATAGTATAAGTACCAAAGATTTTTCAAATTTAAAAATAGGGCATTCATTTACACGAGAATCTAAATTTTATCGATTTAATCAAAATACACCAACAACTGCATTTTTTGGTAATAGTGGGATTACTGGAGTTATAAATAATAAAACTGATTTTTTACTTTATAATAATCAAGTGTTTTTAGATTTTAATTCTAAATACGTATTAGGTAAATTTAGAGTTAAAACTGATTATACTACCTATAGTTATGGTTATAATAATTTACAGAATAATTTAGTAGGAATAACTAAAAATAAGTTAAAAGGAGATGCTGTTTCGTTTGGTGCAGATTGGAATGGGAAAATAAAAAACTTCTATATAAATGCTTCAGCGAACATAACACCTGGAAGTGGTAGGTTATCAGGAAATAATATCAGAGCTGAAGCTCTATATAAAAAGGATAGTTTGTTTACTATAAAGGCTAAGTTAGGAATTAGTAATAAGTTGCCTAATTTTAACTTTTTATTGCATCAAAGTAATTATGATGCGTATAATTGGGAAAATAATTTTGGATCAATAGGAACCCGAACACTGGGAGGTGTTATAGAATCTAAATGGGGAAATGCTTCTTTAGATATTACTAATATTGATAATTATACATATTTTGATGAAAATAATTTGCCAAAACAATTTTCAGGAAATATAAATTATTTGAAAGCGAAAGTATCAAAAGAGTTTAAGTTAGGTAAGTTTGCCTTAGATAATACTTTTATGTATCAAAAGGTGGCGAGTGGGAGCGATGTTTTTAGAGTTCCAGAATTTGTAACAAGAAATACATTGTATTATACAGATCATTGGTTTAAAGGAAATCCTTTATTGGTGCAAATAGGGGCAACTTTTAACTATTTTACAAAGTACAAAGCAAACGCATATAATCCGTTATTGGCCGAGTTTACTCTACAGAATACTACGGAGATTGGTTATCCAACAGTCGACTTATTTTTTAATGGAAGAGTACGTAGAACCCGTATATATTTTAAAGCAGATAACATAAGTTCTTTTTTCTTAAAGAAAGATTATTTATCAGCTCCTAATTATCCGTATAGAGATTTTGTAATACGTTTTGGAGTTGTTTGGAACTGGTTTATATAGATGAGATGAAGCAAAAGTTAAAACAAAATTGGAAACTATTTTTAATTGCTAGTTTAACTTTAGGTTTAGCACCTTTTAAACCGCCTCATATTGTTGGTAAATTAAAATGGATAGCAGGAGGCAATGCGTTTTCTGGCGAACATGCAATGCAGTTTAAAGATTGGTTTGATGTTTTGTTGCATGGGAGCCCTTGGGTTCTTTTATTAGTTTCTGTTATTTTAAATTTAACTTCATTAGCGGTAAAAACCGATTCGGAATAGAACTTTCTTTTTTTTCTGTTGAAATAAAACCTTGACTTTCATAAAAAGGTTGTGCATTGGGGTCAGCTAACAATGTCATCGTTTCAATATTCAAATTATTAGATTTTTCAATGGCATGTGACAGTAATTGTTTCCCAACTTTTTGACCAATAGCATCTGGATGTACGAATAAAAATTCTAATTCTATCGTATTGTTTTGAGGCTGATTTAAAATATAAAATCCAATAGTTTTTTGATTAGAAATGAATTTATAAACCATCATTTCCTCAATCATTTTAGGGCTAACAGTTAAATCATCTTTCCAACTATTAATAAGTTCTTTTGAATAACCCCAGTATGCTTTTGAAGTTAGAGCAATACTAGTTAATAATTCAGCATCTTTAATATTAGCTTTTTCTATCATAAAAAAGAAGCCCCACATTATAGTGAGGCTTGGTATTATTTTTTGATTATTTCTCTAATCTTTATTCTAAACGCAGCAAATAATAATGTCATAAACGGACTTAACCAGTTAAAAACGGCATAAAAAGCGTAGTCTATTACTGGAACTCCCAATACTCCTGAATGATATGCACCACAAGTATTCCATGGAATTAAAACAGAAGTTACAGTTCCTGAATCTTCTAAGGTTCTACTTAAGTTTTCTGGAGCAAGCCCTTTATCTTGATAAGCTTTTGCATACATTTTACCTGGTACCACTAAAGCTAAGTATTGATCTGAAGCAGTAAAGTTTAAACCAATACATGTTGCTACTGTACTTGCAAATAACCCAAAAACAGAATCAAATAAATTTAATAAGAAACTACTAATTTTAGCTAGTGCCCCAATAGCATCCATTACACCACCAAAAATCATGGCGCAAAGAATTAACCATATAGTTCCCAGCATTTTTTCCATACCTCCAGCTGTAAATAAGTCTTTTAAAACTTCATTGTCAGTAGCTACTGATGTTTTTACTGTAATAGCATTCATTACCCCTTTATAAGCTGAGTTAAAATCTAAACTTTTAACACCAGCAACTTGAGCAACAACTTGAGGTTGGAAAATTAACGCAAAAACTCCACCTAATAATGTTCCTGCTAATAAAGCAATTAAAGGAGGTGTTTTTTTCATAATTAAAATAACAACTGCTATAGGTACTAAAAATAAAAATGGGTTAATATTAAAAGCTTTGTTTATATCACTAAGCATTTGTTGAGTATCTGCAGTTCCTGTAGTATTTTGTGTAAACCCTAAAATGATAAAGAAGATTAAGGTAACAATAATAGTTGGTACAGTAGTATAAGCCATGTACTTGATATGAGTAAATAAATCCGTACCAGCCATTGCAGGAGCTAAATTTGTTGTATCTGACATTGGAGACATCTTATCGCCAAAATAAGCGCCAGATAAAACAGCACCAGCAGTCATTCCTAAAGAAATTCCTAAGGCCTCACCAATACCAATTAAGGCAATACCTACAGTTGCAGCAGTTGTCCAAGAACTACCTGTAGCTATAGAAATTACTGCACAAATAATTAAACAAGCAGCTAAAAATATTGTAGGGTTTAAAATTTGCAATCCATAATAAATCATTGAAGGAATTATTCCACTAATAAGCCAAGTTCCTGCTAATGCTCCTACCATAAGCAGTATTAAAATAGCTCCAGCTGTAGATTTAATGTTTTCTGCAACTTCATCAATCATAACTTTGTATGAAACTTTGTTTTTAAATCCAACAATAGCAGCAGTTGCACCACCAAGTATTAAAATAAATTGATTACTTCCACTTAAAGCATTATCACCAAAAACAAAAACATTGTAAGCGAGCATTCCTATTAATGCTATTACAGGAATTAAAGCTTCCCATATACTTAGTTCTTTATTAGCTATAATTTTTTGACCTTCGATATCGATTTCGGATAAGTTTTTATCGTCTTGCATTGTGTGGTTTTTTTCGGTTTGTAATGTTACGATTTTGTATAGAATTATACAAGTAGAATCAGTTTAGTACATTTGTTATCTATGGATTCATTAACTCAAATTGTTTTAGGTGCTGCTTGTGGAGAAATAGCACTAGGAAAAAAGATAGGAAATAAAGCATTATTGTTTGGTGCAATAGGAGGTACAATACCAGATTTAGATGTGTTTATTGGCGGATGGTTGTATGGAAATGAAATAGATGCAATGGCTTTTCATCGTGGATTTATGCATTCGATTTTATTTTCCATTTTGGGTTCTTTTCTATTTGGATGGATAACTTTTAAACTATACGATAAAGGAAAACGTGAAGGAACTACTACGTTAAAAAACTGGATTTGGTTATTTTTCCTATCCATTTTTACGCATCCTTTATTAGATAGTTTTACACCTTACGGTACTCAGTTGTTTTTACCTTTTTCCGATTATAGAGTTGCATTTAATAATATCTCTGTTGTAGATCCTTTATACACACTTCCTTTTTTATTGTGTTTAATTGTGGCTATGTTTTATAATAGAAAACGAACAAGAAGAAGAGTTTGGCTTAAAGCTGGAATTTATATAAGTTCAGCCTATATGATGTTTACTATTGGAAATAAGATTTATATGGATTCTGTATTTAAAAAATCGTTTGATAAAGCCGATATTTCTTATAGTAGATTTTCTACGCAACCTACTATTATGAATAATGTTTTGTGGTATGGAATTGCTGAAACTGAAAACGATTATAAAGTTGGTTTTTATTCTTTATTAGATAAGAAATCAGAATTAGATACTATTTTAACAATCTCTAAGAATCGAGATTTATTAGATGTGAATCATAAAGATATTAAAGTCTTAACCTGGTTTAGTAATGGTTATTATAATTTAGTACCCATGGATTCATCTAAAAATATTCAATATTTAGATTTAAGATATCCTTTGTTGAATCCCAATAATGCAGAAACATCTATGTTTAGATTTGAATTGATGAAAGAAAACAATAGATGGGATATGGTGCCGTTCTCTGGAAAACCACCGTCAAAAGATGATTTAAAAGAATTTACCAAGCGTTTTTATGGTAAATAAAAGATGGCAAACAGATGTTAAACCATTCTGTTTGCCATTTTTTTAGAATTTAGTTAGGCCTTATGCTAAGGCTTCTTCTTTTAAAACACCTATTTCTAGCATACAGTCTTTCATCATTTCAAAAGTACGCTCAATATCATTATCTAATCCAATAGAAAAACGAATTAAACCGTCGGTTAGTCCCATTTCAGCTTGCTCTTCCTCTGGGATTTCTGAAGAAGTTGATGTTCCAGGAGCTGAAAATAAAGTTTTATAAAACCCTAAACTTACTGCTAAATATCCTAAGTTTTTTTCTTGCATTAATTCCATTAAAGCATTCGCTTTATCTAAAGAACCAGCATCAATAGTTAACATGCCTCCAAAACCATATTCATTATTCATCATTGATTTGTAAACTTCATGAGATGGATGTGATTTTAAACCAGGGTATACGGTTTTGATACCAAGAGCTTCGAATTTCTCAGCTAAAAAAGCTGCATTCTTACTGTGTTGTTTCATTCGAATATGTAACGTTCTCATATTCTTTAAAATTGACGACGAACGCAAAGAATCCATAGAAGAACCTAATAACATGCTTGCACCATCGATAACACTTTTTTGAGCGTTGATAAAATCAGCACTAGCGCAAACAACTCCTCCCATTGTATCAGATGAACCATTGATAAATTTAGTCAAACTATGAATAACAATATCTGCTCCAAGTTGTGCTGGTGAAATAGATAACGGAGAGAAAGTATTATCAACAACAAGTTTTAAATTGTATTTTTTAGCCAAAGCAACCAAAGCTTTAATATCTGCTACTTCTAGTAAAGGGTTGCTAACAGATTCGCAATAAATCATTTTTGTATTGCTGTTAATAGCAGCTTCTATTACATCTAGTTTTGTAATATCAACAAAAGATGTTTCAATATTCATTCTAGGTGTAAAGTTCTTTAAAAAAGCATAAGTACCACCATATATAGTTCTACTTGAAACAATATGATCTCCAGCTCCACAAATTTGTAAAATAGTTGCTGTTATAGCTCCCATTCCTGAACCAGCTACATTTGCAGTTTCTGTTCCTTCCATTGCCGCTAACGCTTCACCTAAATATAAGTTAGAAGGAGAAGTATGACGTGAGTATAAGTAGCAACCATCTGTATTTCCTTCAAAAGTATCAAACATTGTTTTTGCTTTTATGAAAGTATAGGTTGAAGAATCAGAAATAGAAGGATTTACTCCTCCAAATTCTCCAAAATATTGTAAATCTTGAATATTGTTTGCTGGTTTAAAGTCCATTGTATAAATGTTTAGTTGTTTATAGGACTATAAAAGACTTATTTTTTTGATTAATAATCAATTAAAATTGATGTTTGTAGTTTTTTATTCTTTATTTTGTTGGATATTTAGTTTTTATAATGGTTTTTTAAAATTGATAAGTTTAAAAAACGTAAATTTTTCAGATGAAATTAGATCAAATTGATAAAAAGCTTTTAGAATTACTTCAAAAAGATAGTAAGCAAACTACTAAACAACTTTCATTAGAGTTAGGGTTGTCGGTAACGGCAGTATATGAACGAATTAAAAAGCTGGAAAGAAGTGAGATAATTACTCAATATGTAGCTTTAATTAATAAAAATAAAGTAGGGAAGTCTTTCTTGGTTTTTTGTCATATTAAATTAGAAAAACATGCGAAGGAGTATATTGCTGCTTTTGAAAGAGAAATTAATAAATTAGATGAAGTAGCTGAGTGTTTTCATGTAAGTGGTGATTATGACTATATTTTAAAAATTTATGTCAAGGACATGGATGAATATCGCGAGTTTATGGTAAATAAACTTACTGCGTTAAAACATATTGGTAGTACTCATAGTACATTTACTATAGGAGAAGTTAAAAGTTCTAATATAATATCATTATTATAAAAAAAACGAACGATTAACTAATCGTTCGTTTTTTTATTTAAGATTTTGCTTTTTTAACTAGCACAATTTTTTCAGTTTGCTTCTCAACTAATTGTTTGTAAAATAATTTTAAAGAGCTATAATATTGAGGTGAAATTATGTTAGAGTTTATTTGTGTTATTGAAGAAAGTTTTACCTTATTTCCTAAAATTGAGATTTTATATTTAAAAACTCCAAGGTTATCAGGTAGACCAATAGCTAATTCTTTAGGATGAGATTCTATAGTATATCCTTCAGGTATTGTAATAGATATTGTAAAGCTATCTAACCAAGGCATTCCGTAATCAACAGGAAAGTTTCTTTCTTCTGTTTTAAACGGGTTTTCTGTCATCGCTAAAAAGAATAATGGTGAAAAATATAATTTATTATTTATTTCTTCTATATAACTATCACCAGTGAATTTTATAGATTGAGAAATTGGTTTATTTAAAGCTTTTTTATTTAGCACTTTAAATTCATCAATTTCGATGTTATATTTTTCTTCTAAACTATTTATTTGACTTTCATCTTTTTTTAAATTGTTTTTTTGACGATAAAACATTGCTAAATGACCTGTTAAAGCTTTTCTATACATTCCTTCAATTGAGCCAGTTTCGCCAATTTTGACATATAAAATATTGCTGTTTTTAGTATGTAGTGAAGGAATTAAATTTACATCTTTGGAAACCCCATCTTTAAAAATTTCTTTTCCATACCAGTTTAGTGTTCTAGATGGTAGGATATTGGCATGAGAATATTTTTCTGTAGCATCTAAAAGTATATATTTTTCATTTGGAAAGTTAACTTTTGAAATTACATAATTAAACCCTTCTCTAGTAGGAAATAGAGGAACTCCGTTACTTTTAGTGCTTACTAAAACTGGATTAGCATCTAAACCAGCTTGTCGTAGCATGGATGTAAGTATAAGGTTTATTTCTGCTGAATTTCCAACTCCATCTTTATAAGCCTTTTTAACACCAAGATCAGTATATTTACTTTGATATTTATTCCATTTTATTTTTGATTTTATAAAATTGAATATTAAAGAAGCCTTTTCAAAATCATTTTTCGAAGTTTTGATAAGGTTTGTTAATTCATCTTTGTAATAATTTTTCTTTTCTAGCTCTTTACCAAAACTTGAAGATTTGTAAATTGTTTTACATACATCTTTCCAAGTAGTGGTGTAGTTTTTATAGAAAGAATTAGGGAATCTTGTTCCAGATAATTCAAACTTTATTCCCCCCCTATAGTTATCAATGTACCCAGAAAAAGGTTCATTATCATTAATGGCAGGAACATTTTTTTGTTTAAAAGAATATTCTGTAGAATTATGACTTACTTTATTGTTAACACCGAGGCTAATTTGCCCATTTTTTTGTGATTCAACTAAAGGAACACTATAATAACCTTTTGATATTTTATTGAAAATAAAATATTCAGGTATTACTACATTAATATCTAACTTTTTTATAGGTATTTTATATTGAAAATTTACTGTTCTAATATCCCAATGAGGTGAAGTTAAAGTATATTTTAATTCAATTACAGATCCTTTTTTTATGTTTGGAAAGGCAATCTTTTTTTGTTTTCTATATTTGTTTAATCTCTCTTCAAAAATATTTTTCTTTAAAAGTTTATGTTTTTCAATTTTACCATTCTCTAAATTAAAGGTATAGGCTTTAATATGATTTATAGATTCTTTATCGCCAGTAATTGGGTGGTAATAGTTTATTTTCTTATTTGCATAATCAAAACCTTCTTTAGTGTATATTTTTATTCGTTCATGGTATTCCGTTATTACTTTAAACCCCGTATTAATATTATAAGAAAAATAAGTTCTTCTTTTTTTATAAAGATATGTGGCGTCAATAGTAGAATCGCTAGGATAAAGTTTTTCCTCTAATTCTTCTTTGGAGACTTTTCCAAATTGTACTTTTTGAGCTGTTGTTTTTAGCGATAGCATTAATGCTAGGATGAATAATAATTTTTTCATAGCGTTTTATTTTTTTATTAATTCAGTTCTTAAGTTGTCGAGTTTAGTAACTTTTTTTCTAAACTTTCTATAGGCTTTATAATCTTCTTTTGGATGGATTCCTTTTTTAAGAGAAAACTCTCTGATATATTTAAAAGAAGTTTCATCAATTTTTTCTAATGTTAATTTGTAGGTTCCAAACTTATTATCAATACTTTTATTGTCAGGTAAATTTATAATAGAGTAGCCTTTAGGAATCTTAAATATAAATTCATCTTTATCGGTAAACCCTCTTTCTATGTTTAAAGGTCTTTGTCTTTTTCTGTATTTTTTTGGCACCCCAGTAATTCTATTGAATACATTAAGTTTAAATAAATAACTGCTATCTCTTAGGGTTGCGAATTTTTCAATTTTAATATTTACTTTTTCTGTAAATTCAATTTTGTCTTTATCATTTGTATGTTTTATACTTTCAATTTCTAAATTGTTGTTATAATCCCATACATTAGAAGTGTAGTATTTTTTTAGTTTTTTATGAGGATAATTCTCAATACTGTATTTGTCGCTATACTGAGTACCATAAGATTTTCTTGTTACAGAAGCATTTATGTTTCCGTTATCTAACAAATTGATATTGGCCTTAATCGTTTGTAGATTGTTTTCGTTAATATAGGCAGGAGTTCTTTTAATAATTCCACCTTGAGGAGTAACTACTAAAACATCTCTATCATCAGTAAAATCACCTAAAAATCCAAAAGGATTTGTTTGACTTGTACATTCTAACCATATATCATTTCCTTCATTAGGGATATTTAATATCATATGATTTCCTTGAAGAGCTGTGAAATCCTTATCTATATTTTTATATTTTTGAGCATATACAATTGTATGATATGATTTAACGCCTACAACATCTAAAAGAGCTTTTGTATAGTTTGTTAAACCTTTACAATCTCCATAGCTTACTTCATCAACTTTATTTGCAGCAATTGGTTCCCAGCCTCCAATATCTACTTGTACACTTATATATCTAGTTTTGTTTTGAACATAATCATAAATGATTTTTGCTTTTTCAATAGGAGAATCTACACCTTTAACTAAGCTTTTCACTTTTTCTATTGTAGCTGGGGATAACTGATTTCTGTTTACTATTAATTTATTGTACATCCAGCTACCAAATTCTTTCCAGTTTTCAGCTTTACCAGTTATGCCTTTTAAACTAAATTGATTGAATGAAACGGAAAGGTTAGGTGAAAAATCGTCAAAATTAACGGTATACCTTTCGTACTTTATAGGTTTTTGGTTAGTTAACGTATATTTTAAATTAAACTCACTTGAGGTATTTTCAATAGAGTACCCATCAAAATTTTTTTCTCTTTTCCTAAAGGGAATATTTTTAGGATTATTTAATTGATAAATGTTCTTTTCAATAGCCAAATTATAACTTTCAATAGGAAACCATCTTGGTATAAAACCTGTTGAGGAGTTTTTGTATTCAGATTCAAAAACTACGGTATAAGGATAGGATGTAGGTGTGTATTCTAAAAACTTTACTCTTGAATCAGAGTATAAAGTTCCTCCATCAATGGCACTAACATCTTGGAAGTCATTTTTAGAGTATTTCTTAATCTTATTTCCTAAGTTATCATAAATAATCGCTGTTAGCTTAGATATCTTAGTGTCTTCATTATAGTTTTTATAGGCATCTACATGTGTTTTTCCATATTTATTAAAAACGGTAACTATTCTTTTTTCTTTGACTATCATTTCATCAACAGCCAAAACATTTACTGTAATTTCGTTATGTCTAATTACAGCATTAGCATTTTCTTTTAACTCAATAGGGATAAGTAAGGAAGAGAGTTGTGCGTTCTGAGAGAAGAGGCTAGTACATAGCAATAACATTATCATTACGATAACGTAACCTATTTTTTTCATGCAATTTTTTTTTGATTAGCGAAAACAAAGGTAGAAAAAAAGCATTAAAAACTTAATTAATCGTTTTATAAAATCTCTTGTTGGTTTTTATAAAAAGAATCTGCTTGTAGTTTTAATAAATTACGAGCTATTTTCTGTTTGTAACTATAAATTTCCTCTTCTGTTTTTAAATCAGAATAAATTTTATTGTTAAGGTCAACATCGGTTTGTAAAATAGCTTCCCTTTGATGCACTTGTTGCTGAATCCATGTTCTTACAAGCGATTCTTGATTTTCTAATTTAAAATCGTATTCTCCTTTTGGGCTTATTAACTTTGAAAATATAGGAGCAGTTTCTATGGCAAGAAATAATAGGAAAATAAAGAAAGAAGGTAGCCAAGGTAATTTGTTTAAAGCATTTATCCTTGCCATTAAACCATCAAAACTAGAAATAATAGGTTGTGTTTGTGTTTCCATTAATTTCTGTTTTTCAAGTAAATCGGTAATAGCATTTTCTTTTTGGCTAATCTTTTCAGAATTTGCTTTTTTCAATTCGTTTAGTTCAGCTAAAGAAGCATCATGTTTTTCTCTTTTTTCTTTATAAACAGGACCTTTTCCTAGAAGTTTAGTGCCTTTTCTTCCTTCAGCTTCTGCTATATAGGTTTCATACAAAGTATCAGTTTCTTTTTGTTTTTCTATAATTTCAGTTTTTAAAGCTTCTATGTCTTCTTTTATTTTGTTAATCTCAGGAGTAAACTGTTGTGCTATTTGAGTTTTGTTGTCTAAAGTCATTTGGTTTTTTTCAGTTAACAAAACTTGATTAATTTCCTTTTCAAATATTTTTAGCTCTAGAGGTTTAGAAATAACCATAGCAATGATGAGTGCTAACAATAAGCGAGGAATTACTTGTAGAATTTCTTGACGTTTAGAGTCTCTCTTTTTTATAGTAGAAACTATGAAGCGGTCTAAATTAAAAATTAATAATCCCCATAAGAATCCAAAAAAGATTGATGAATATAAGTTGTCAAAAACAGTATATAAGGCATAGCTACAAGCTATGGTAGCCATAAGAGCAGTAAAAAAAACTGTAGCGCCAATACCAGCGTACTTGTTTTGTTCTCCGTTGGAGCAATCATTAATTAAATTCTGATCCACACCAGAGCATAAGAGGAAAAAATCTTTGATCATGAATATAAGCTTATACAATAAGAACGATAGTTTGAAAAGAATGTTACAAAAAAGCCTCACATTGTGAGGCTTTTAACATAATTTTATTTTTATTTAAGTAATAGATATTGTTCTAAGCAGCTTTATTCAATAATAAATAATGAGACTTTATAGCTCATTTATGTTAATAAGGTTTCTGTTAACGGTTAATGCAAGGTTAACGGTCTATAAACATGCATTTTTACAAGAAGTTTACACTATTTTTGGAGTAATGAAAGGAAGAATAAATATATTAATAATTGTATCAATAATAGCTATTGTAACCTTATCTACAATACAATATTCATTAATAAAAAACACTTTTACGTTGCAGCGTGACTTGTTTTTTAATGAAGTAAAAAAGGACTTAGCATTTATAGAAACTGATGATAGCCCAGATTGGGATACCCGATATTTAGTAAAACTAAAAAAAAATGCTCAAAGCTATAAGGAAGGGAAAATTACAAAAGGAGAATTGCTTGAAAGGTTTTCTTTTCATAGAGATAGTATAAATAAACAGTTTGTAGCTTACTTTGAAGAGAAAATAAGAACAAAGAAATTATTATTTCCTGTAGATTTTCAAAAAGAAATAACAACGGTTATTTTATTAGGGAAAGTGAATGATACAATACTAAATAATGAATCGGTTTTATTATATGGTAAAGAGCTAAATCCAAAAACACGTTTCTTTTATAATAAAAGTGACTGGGAAACTGTGAGTAAAACGGTTAATGAAGGCAGTGAAAAAAATAATATTGGTTTTAAAATAAAAACCAGAAGCTATATAGATATTATAAATTGGAAGAGTGAAATTTTTAAACGTATGTTTTGGGTGCTTTTGCTAAGCTTTTTGTCAATAATAGCAGTAATTGGGTTGTTTACTTATGCATTGTATAGCTTGATAAAACAGAAAAAGAATGCTGATATTAAAACCGATTTTGTAAATAATATTACACACGAATTAAAGACACCTTTAGCTACTTTAAGTATTGCAACAAAAACATTGCAACAGAAAAATATAGCGGATAATAAAGAAATGTTTCAATCGGTGATTAGTACAATTAATAGGCAGCGTGTTCGATTGCAAAATTTAATAGATCAAGTGGTAAATAATTCGTTGGGATTTGAACAAATCAATCTGCATAAGGAAAATGTAGTTCTTCAATATCATTTAAAAAACATGATTGATGATTATAAAATTCAAAAGGAGGAAGTATCTATCTCGTTTGAATGTTCTGAACCTGAGATAAATTTAAATTTAGATATTTTTCATTTTAATACAGCCATTTTAAATTTATTAGACAATGCCGTTAAATATGGAGGAGATACAATAGATATTAGCCTGAAAAAAGAAAACAACCATGGTGTATTAATAATAAAAGATAATGGTATTGGGATTGCGAAAAAGGATCACAAAAAAATATTTGATAAATTTTATAGAGTAAACAATACAACCATACATAATGTAAAAGGTTTAGGTTTAGGACTGTATTATGTAAAGCAAATTGTAAAGGCACATCAAGGAACTATCCAATTAGATAGCGAACTAGAAAAAGGCACAGTCATAACAATTAAAATTCCTATGTAAGATGAAAAAAGTATTATTAGCTGAAGATGATATCGATTTTGGAAATATTTTAAAGCAGTATTTAACGTTGCATAATTTCAATGTTACTTGGGCAAAGAATGGAGAAGAGGCATTGCATATAGCTATGGATGAAACATTTGATATTTGTGTTTTTGATGTGATGATGCCTAAGTTAGACGGTTTTTCACTGGCAGAAAAGATAATAGAAAAGTATCCTGAAGTTCCATTTATCTTTTTAACGGCACGTAACCAAAAGGAGGATAAAATTAAAGGATTGAAACTAGGTGCAGACGATTATATCATTAAGCCTTTTGAAGCGGACGAACTTATTCTCAGGTTACAAAATATTATAAAAAGGAGTCAACAAAGCAATACCAATGTAATAATAACAGATAGTTTTAAAATTGGGAATTACGATTTTAATCCACAAAAGCTAACATTAAAATTACAGGGCAATACACAAAGACTAACTGAAAAAGAAGCCGAATTAATTCAGTTTTTGTTTACTCATAAAAATCAATTATTGAAAAGAGACGAAATATTGAATGCAGTATGGAATACTGACGATTTTTTCTCAGGGAGAAGTATGGATGTTTTTATAAGCAGACTACGGAAATACTTTAAAGATGATGCGAATATAAAAATTGAAGGCATAAGAGGAGTAGGACTAGAATTTAAGATAGCTTCTCAAGAAAAATAAACACAATTACATATTAAAATAATAGAATTTCTATAACTCAAAATTATAGAGACAGTCATTTTATTGACTAAAAACAAGGTTTAATTTTAAAAACAAATACATATGAAAACTTTAGTAACAGTAACAATCACAGCAATTTTCTTAACAGCATTTACATTAAGTGCTCAAACACCACCAACGCCACCTACACCGCCATCAACATCAACAACGTATAGTGTAACACAGAGTACTACTTACACAAATTCATCAAGTAATCATGATAGTGGTTCAAGTTCTATTTCTGTAAAGAAAACCAATTCAACGTTTAAATTTAGAGCCTCTTATAGAGATAAACTAACAAATAATGTATCGAGATACTTGCAAGACAATCTTGATGGAATGAAGTTTACCAACACCAATAATTTAACTTTTTGGAAAATTGAAAAAAATGATGAGGAAGCATTTAAATGTAAAGTTTCAGAAGGAGGTGTCAGAATTTTTGTAGATAGAGATTTGACTTCCAGAAAGTTTCAAAACAAGATTGAAAAAATAGTAGAAAACTTAAAATACATTGTAAATAACGAAGACCCTACGAAAGCAAAGAAAAAGCGAGTTAAAGAAGCAGAGAAAGCTTTAGAATTAGCAAAAGAAGCTTATAAGAGAGCAACGAGATAGTATCAAAAGAAAAATCCCACATATTAGTATGTGGGATTTTTAATTTATTTAGATAACTCTGTAAAGTATTGATAAAAATAAGGAATGGTTTCAATTCCTTTTAAGTAGTTCCAAACACCAAAATGTTCGTTTGGAGAGTGAATCGCATCAGAGTTTAATCCGAATCCCATTAAAATGGTTTTACTTTTTAATTCTTGTTCAAATAAAGCTACAATAGGAATACTTCCTCCGCTACGTTGTGGAATTGGAGTTACGCCAAATGTTTCTTGATACGCTTTACTAGCAGCTTGATAGCCAATATTGTCTATAGGAGTTACATATCCTTGTCCACCGTGGTGAGGAGTAACAACTACTTTTACCGATTTTGGAGCAATGCTTTCAAAGTGTTTCTTAAACAATTCAGTAATTTCTTCCCAATCTTGCCCAGGAACTAAACGCATAGAAATTTTAGCATAAGCTTTAGAAGCGATTACAGTTTTGGCACCTTCACCAGTATAACCACCCCAAATTCCATTTACATCTAAAGTAGGACGAATAGAGTTACGTTCGTTGGTTGTGTAACCAGCTTCACCGTGTACATCGTCAATATCTAAGGCATCTTTGTATTCTTGTAAAGAAAAAGGAGCTTTTGCCATTTCATCACGCTCTTCTCTCGATAACTCTTCTACTTTATCGTAAAAACCAGGAATGGTAATATGGTTGTTCTCATCATGTAAAGAAGCAATCATATTCGTTAAAATGTTTATTGGGTTTGCTACAGCACCTCCATACAAACCAGAATGTAAGTCACGGTTAGGACCTGTAACTTCAACTTCGACATAACTTAAACCACGTAAACCAGTAGTGATTGATGGAATATCGTTAGCAATCATTCCTGTATCAGAAATTAAAATAACATCGTTCGCTAATTTCTCTTTATTTCTAGGCACAAACCAAGCTAAACTTTCAGAACCAACTTCTTCTTCACCTTCAATCATAAACTTTACGTTACAAGGTAAATTTCCAGTAGAGGTCATGTATTCTAATGCTTTTACATGCATGTACATTTGTCCTTTGTCGTCGCAAGCACCACGTGCAAAAATAGCACCATCAGGATGAATGTCTGTTTTTTTAATTACAGGTTCAAAAGCAGGAGAGTCCCATAATTCAATAGGGTCTGCAGGTTGTACATCGTAATGTCCGTACACTAAAACAGTTGGTAAGTTTGGATCTATAATTTTTTCTCCATAAACAATAGGGTAACCAGGAGTTTCACATATTTCTACGTTATCACATCCAGCTTTTTCTAAGCTATCTTTCACAGCATCAGCTGTATTTAATACATCTTGGTTATAGGCAGGGTCTGCACTTACCGAAGGTATTTTTAATAATTCGATTAGCTCATTGATAAATCTATCTTTATGTTGAGCAATATATTCTTTAACGTTTTGCATGTGTTGTAAATTAGTAAGCATCAAAAATAATAAAAATATTGTGCATGTTCTTTGTAGTTTAGAAGTATTGTTTATATTTGCACCCACAAATTCAAAGTATGCGGGCGTGGTGGAATTGGTAGACACGCTAGACTTAGGATCTAGTGCCGTGAGGTGTGAGAGTTCGAGTCTCTCCGCCCGTACTGAGTTTCAAAGAAAAACCTTAATTCTTACGAGTTAAGGTTTTTTGTTTTTTACAGTTTAGTTAGAAAATAATGACTGTTAACCACTAGTCAGAGACTAGCGGGAGCGAGTAGTAAAATATATTTATTTCCATTTTGTTCTTAATTCAGTTCCTACAGGAATCTTTTTAGATGTTAAACCGTAGATTGGAGCACTTCCAAAACTTCTATTAGTTAGGACTGAGTCTATCTCAATAAGAAAATCATCGTCCTTAGTTGTTAGTGATAACTTATTATTCATTCCATCTCTAGTTCCTTTATTTAATTCTATAAACCAATAATCAACACTTCCATCATTATATGGATTAGGTATTTTTTTAATTTTGGTGATTTTTGTAGAAATAGGTTCTCTTAAAAAATAACTTCGCCATTTTTCAGGTATTTGTTCTAAATCAAAAGGTATTTTAATAGAGTCTTTTATTTCAGTAACCAGATATATACCGTTTGAATTAGGCTCTAAACCATTGTTAACATAATAAGCAAACCTAATGTAGTCATTTTCTTTTTCTAGACTGAAATCAGAATCAAGAAAATCAGAAAGAAGATATTTTTTGTTTCCCCAAGTTACAATTTGATATTTTGTTTTAATCTTAAGCGAATCAACCCCATAATTAACTTTGATAGTTTTGGGCTTTGATTCAAAATCAATGGGAAGTTGAGTATATTTTACCTTTTTAGGGATTAACTTTAAATTAGTGCTATCAATTTGATATATTCCAAAGACTATTTTTATAAATCCTCCACCAGTACAACCAAAAACGAAATTTTTCTTAATAAAGGAACCGTTACTTAATAAACCAAGTCTGGAACCGTGATTAAAACCGCTGTATGAATATTTTACAGTATCAATTTTATATGGTGAATTACTCATAACTTTTGAATTTGATTTGTTTTTTGAACAAGCTGCAAATGTTAAAAGTATGATGAGGGTTTTTAAAAATTTCATTGCTTTAATTTTTTAAGTTCTTTTTTATAATCATCTAGACAATTCTTGTCTAATTTTATTTCATGGGTATAATAAGTGTTTTCTTGTTTTAAAGAGATGTTTATAGATATAAGCTCAAGAGTTTCTAAGTTGATTAAAATATTATATCCATAATCCTTATTTTCTTGAGAGAGGTCAAAGTTGAGATAAAAAGGCATAATATCTTTTGAATGATACCAAGAAGCTAATAAGGTAAACTTTGGTTTTTCAAGGATATCAAAATAGTGTTTTATACAATTAGGAAAAATAACTTCTTTATTGTTAATTTTTAGATAACCTTTTTCTAAATCGAATTTTGAATGGTTAAATTTATTAGGTAACCCAATAATGTTTCCTTTTTTATCAACCTTTAATATGGTGTCTTGGTGAGATACACTTGAGTTTGCAAAAAAGAAAAATGATATTAAAATTAAAATAGCTTTCATAAAAAAGTGTGTAGCAATTTTTGTGCCCTATTTCGTAATTTTATTAAATAGGTGTATTTAGTTAGTGTATAGATGTTAAACTTAAATTCTAGTGCCGTGAGGTGTGAGAGTTCGAGTCTCTCCGCCCGTACTGACTTTCAAAAAAAACCTTAATTCGAAAGAATTAAGGTTTTTTGGTTTTATATAGTTTAGTTAAAGATTTCAAGTGCTTATTTTTCTTGAATGTTATTCATTTTTCGAATCATCTTTTCAGCATTAATATTCTCTGGATTTAATTCTAAGGACTTCTTATAGTTTAATATGGCCAACGCATATTCTTTGTTGATATAATAGGCTTCTCCTAGGCTATCATATAAGTTTGCATTAGTTGGAAATTCTGAAAGTGCTAGTTTGAATATTTTTATACTTTGAGTCACTTTTTTTTGTGCAATTAAATCATATCCAAGGCTATTTAATTCGTTTGGGTTTTCAAAACTATATAAATCATAGTTCCTTTCTTTTAAAGCATGATAATATTTAATTCCTTCGTCAATATCTTCAGCACATTTTTTTCTTATTTCTCTGTAAATTGATTTTTTAGGTAAGCTAAAAGCTTTGTCTTTCATAATGTTATATACAGAATAAATTATTTCAAAGGATTGGTTTTTATTGTTAGACATTAAAATAACGTTGAGGTTATTTTTGAATTCACCAATAAAAGCAGCTTCAAATTGATAGTATTGACCTCCATGCATATGTAAACTAAACTCTTTATCGGTTGAGCCTAAAACTGATTTCTGATTTTCAAAATACTGATTTTTAAGAAGTGATTTTAACGATTTCATAGAAATCAACTTATTGCTGCGTAATGCAGTAACCCAAGTGTTTAAGTCGTCAGTCGATAACCATATCCAACCTTTAGTTGGAGAAACTTCGTTTGTATTTTCCTTATGCACATTAAAACTCCTAGTTCTATTTGGGTAATCATAATCAAGATCAAAAGCAGCACTTTTCATTTTTAAAGGAGTAATAATATGTTCTTTTACAAACTCTTGAAAAGTTTTTTTGCTAACTTGTTCAATAATCTTTTTTTGAATAAAAATACTGTTGTTATTGTATAAAAAGTCCGTGCCTGGCTTGTACATTAAATTAGGTAAGGTTTGTAAATCTTCTAGAATATCATTTTCATTCTTTACGTTTTCGTAATCAATTTGAGGAATACCACTAGTGTAGTTGAGTAAGTGTTTAAGGGTAATTTTTTTAGACCAATTTGGGAGTCCTAAATCGAAATCAGAAAGTTTATCATCTAAGCTTAAAGTTCCTTTTTCAACCAACATCATAATAGATACCGCTACAAACTCCTTTGCAATAGAACCCGGGCTAAAAAGAGATTCTTTGGTTAGTTTGGTTTGTCCAGAGGCATCGGTATATCCGAACGATTTTTGATACACTACGGAGTCGTTTTTAGTAACCAATACGTTTCCGTTAAAGATTCCTCTATCAAAGCTAAATTGCATTAAAGAATCTATAGTTTTACTGTGTTTTAAAAAAGGTTGAGGTTTTTGTTTTTTAGGAGTACTACATCCTAATAAAATAAATACGAAAAGTATGAGTGTAGTAATTTTCTTCATAACATCTTATTTTAACTAATTTATAGTCAAAAGACTATGGGAGTTTTTAAATGTTACAGTTTTATAAATAGAGAGTAGTGGGGACTAACGTACTTGTGGAAGACTATTTTTAATTAACGTCAAATCTGATTCTTTTAACCAGCCTGTTTGAGTTTATATCAATTTCAGTTCGTCCGTGTAACATTAAGTCATTTCTAAATAAAACGAGTTCTCCTTTTTTTAGTTTTAATTCAAATACGTTTTCTTTAAATAGGGAGTCTAACTTATTCAATTGCTCTTTTTCTGTGTCTGTTGTTTTGGAAAATGATTCAATAGTAATTCTGTCGTAACATAGCTTATATGTACCAGACTCCATAGTTAAAATGCTTCTAGATTGATTTCTGAAATCCCACTTTTTCTCTACAAGTTCTTGAACCTGTTTTTCAGATAATTGTTTCAATAAATCTTCTAAAAACATAAAGGTATTAGTTCCTTGTTTATGAGCGGCAGGTTCTACACATAATAACCCAATACAATTTGGAATTGAATCAAAATCAGCACAATCAGTGTGTAGTGGGAAAGATAAGTTGGAGTTAGCTATGGATCTAAAAAAGTTATTTTGTTTGGCTATTTTTACATCATAAATATCTTTCCTGTCGTTATTTTTATTTTCAAAAATAGAAGTTCCTATGTGGTTAATAAACGACTGAAACTGTGAGTCAGATAAAGGGAAGTCTTCTAACAGAATTATTTTATCACCTCTTCTTAATTCCGAAACAATATCCTCGTATGCTAGGTTTTGATTGAATTTGTATCTAGTTAGCAAGTCCAACTTTTCCATCTATTAATATGCAAAGTTCATTGTTTGATCCTTTTTTAGGAAAATCACTAATCTTTTGTTCTAAATCCTCAACATAACTAAAGCCTCCAAAGTCTGAATCAAATTTAAAATAATACCTGCACGCTATTTTTTCAACTTTACCGTCCCATTCAAGTTCTGTATAAGTTGGGATTTTCGTTATGTTGTGTACCTCAGTTAAAAGTTCACCAATAGATGAGTTTTCATCGATATCAACAGTTATAATTTCCGATTGTGGGTTGTCTAAATCTAACTCCCTAAAAAGTTCAATGTTCATAGTGTATTTTATTTTTCTAGCTTCTTTGTATATGGTTATACAATTTCCAAAAATACAGTTTTCTAAAAATATAATTATAAAGAAATTTGTTTAGCTAAAACCAACGTTAATCAGAACAAGTCAAGACTAGAGGAATGGGAGCTTTATGAATAAGCACAAATCTTTCAGTTAGTACTAGTTAAATTTCGTTCTCTAGCAGATAAAAATAGTTTTTTAGAGCGTAAGAGTATTTAGCCTGACTAGAACCTAAAGTTTTGAATTCTTTTTTCATAACCTCTATTAAATCGGTTTTTATATTCTTTCCTTCAATTTTTGCACAGTTGAGTTTTACCCAATGAATTTTTGAAGAATTAGGGAAGTCCATCAGAGCTTTTTCTAAATCAGGATTATCATATTTGTTTTTGTTTGCCAATCCGATAAAATAGCTTATTGCAAATTTTTCACTTTTGTATTCATTCCATCCTTTTTTATCTGTTTGTTCAGAAACGTGTCCGGTTACAACTGATTCTAGGTATGCATAAATGTTAAGAAGCTCTTCATCTTTGTATGTATCGGCTAATTCAATCATTTCTTTTCCTCTCTTTTCAAAAAACTCTTTTTGATCTAGTAATCTATTTATAAATGAAATTCTTAATAAATCAGAAGCTATTTTTCCATTAGTAGGCATTGGGTAATTGTCTAAAATCAATTTAGAATCTAGTAGTGCTGTTTTGATAGCGTCTTTAGAACTTGAATTTTTAGATAGATGTTTGATTTTGTTATAAGCAGATAATTGTAAATATTCTTTACTGTTTGAACCGAAAGAATTTTTAATTGTGTTTAGGTCTTTTGTTAAAAAAGATTCTTGGATGTTAATATTCCACCAATCTAACTCCCAATTCATATCAAGGAATATTAATTCGTACGCGCTTTTAGAATCTTTAGATTTGATTTTAGATATTAAATCTGAACGCTTTTTAATTTGGTCAACTTGTCCGTGTATAATATAGATAGCCTTGTCAATTCCTGTATGGTTTTTGGAATGATTTGCTTTTTTCCAGTGTTCAATTGCTTTTGAATAATTATCTAAATTTAAATAGCATTCACTTAACCAAACATGAACTCTATAATCTGTTTCTTTTGTCTGGTTATAAATTTCGTAATGTTTAATAGCAGTTTTATAATCTCCAATTCGATGGCTTTCAATTGCATATTCCAAATTGAAGTTTAATTCATTAGGATATTTGTCATAAGCCGATTTATGTAGCTCATACGATACTTTAGAATCAATATTGTATAAGGCTCCACCAATCAGATATTTTTGATATTCATTTTTGGCTTTAGAAACTAATTCATTTACACATTCGTTGCAGTCTTTATTTACTAAACAATCTGATAAAAAATATTTAAGATCGGGAGTGATTTCAGTCTGTGCCTGTTTTATTTTTTTTGTATTGTTTTCAATCTTTAGTTGAGCTTTACAGCTCAATATTATAAAAGAAAGTAATGTAAATAACGTAATCTTTTTCATTTCTTAGCCTAATTTTTATATGTATTATATAACCTTTTAAAGGAAGCAATCGATATGGTTATACAATTTCCAAAAATACAGTTTTCAAAAAAATAATTATAAAGAAATTTGTAGTTAAAGAGAGCTGTTTTTTTAATGTAGTTTAGGTGGTTTTGACAATAATTTTAATATTTCAGATTCATTTACTCTAATTTTTTGTCCTCCTATAACAAATGAAAAATAAGAGCGGGTTAGCTTATATTCTCTCAATACTTTAAAATCAAGTTTAGGCTCTAGAATTAAATCTTTTGTTTGCATTATTTTAGATATAGAGTTAGCTAAAATACCTGGTTCATTTTGACGAGTAATTTCATTTTTTTCAGCATCTCTTCTTCTTAACATAACAAAACCAAATTTTTTGTTTTTCTCCAAAAGATAAAAATCTAAATTATTATTTACAGTTATTTTATCATACTCACAGTTTAAAACTTTACTACAATCTGCATTAAATAAACCATACTTATCGTTTTGCTTTACTATAATTTTTTGGTTTTGGTAGAAGCCATCATAATTACCAATTACTTTCTTTTTTAAAAAATCAGTACTGTTAACATTCACCCAAAGATTTTGGCTTTTTGTGTTTTTTATATCTTTTAAGTCAGGATCAAAAGGAATTATTATTTCATCGTATTTTATGGGAAGAACTGATTTTCCATCAGAATTAATGATTCCCAATTTCATTTTATTATTTTTCTTAATACCTACTAAAATCATTGGTTTCATTCCTTTAACAAGAAATGGTTTTCCAATGCTATCGTATTTCGCAGGTATGATATGATCAGTTAAAATAATTCCTAGCTTTTTTTTCTTTTTATAAACTACGTAGTTTAAGTATTTATTAATAGTCAATAAACTATTTGTTTTTTGGAAAGAGGTGAAATCTTCATTATAAGTTTTAATATCTCCTGTAGCTTTAATTATAATAGAAGAACTATCTACTTTTTTATTTGTTTTTAAATTTAATTGAACTCTTTTTAAATTTATATTAGAAGCTTCATGAGAGTACTCATAAATGTATAATCTTTTATAATCAGATATTTTAGAGCTTAAATTTAAAGTTTTATAGTAAGAAGGAGTATATCCGTTACTTACTTCTTCTGGTTTGGTTATCTCTTTTACTTGAGAAAGAATATTTTGGAATTGAAAAAACAAGACCAGAAAAAATAATCTTTTTATCAAAATCATTTTTAAAATTATTGCCAATTAGTGATATAAAAACAAATATAGAGGTTAATCCTAATTTATTTTTTACAAAAAACTAGCAGAGGCTTAAAAAAATATAATTACAAAGAACTTTATAGTTAAAACTAGCTTGCTTTTAAAACAGATTCTCTATGTGCTATACCCCAATTAACCATAGCGTCTAAGACAGTTATGATTTTTTTACCAGATTCAGTCATTTGATATTCTATTCGAACTGGAGTTGAGTCAGAGACATTTCTTGTGATAATCCCATTTAACTCTAATTCTTTTAATTCTTTTGACAACATTCTTGGAGTAATCTTTTCAATATTCGTTTTTATATCCTTATACCTATGATTCCCACATAGCATTGAAGCTATAATAGATAATTTCCATTTTCCACTTAAAACATTTAGCGTATCATTAACAGCTAAAACAAATTCTTTAGGGCATTTCTTTATTCCTGATGTGTCATCTAACTGGTTCATAATGTTTGTTTTATTTATCTAGGTATACAAAAGTATACTTGTATATTATAAGAAGTTACTATCTTTTATATACCAAATGTAATACTTTTGAATCGTTAATGAATAAAATATAAAATGAAAAATCAAATAACAATTTTTGGAGCTACTGGAATGGTTGGAAAAAGACTTGTCGAGCGAGCTACTAAAAGAGGATATAAAGTAAAAATTTTGGTTCGTTCAATAGAGAATTTAGGATGGTTAGATTCAGGAGTTGAAATAATAGAGGGAAATTATTTCGATCATTCAAAGCTTAAAGAAGCTATGGAAGGGTCGGTTGCTATCCTTTCTACCATAGGTCCTCCAATAAAAGCTAAATCAAAGGATGTTGATGAAACTAAATATCACAAATCATTAAAATTTATAACTGAAACCATGCCGGCAGAAGGAGTTGAAAAACTGATTAGTATTGCTGGTGCAGGAATTAAATATCCTGGTGAGAAGTTATCTTTTTCAAGAAAAATTATAAGATTGATGCTAAAAATGATGGCAAAACAATTGATTAATGTTAAAGATGGTGAATTGGAAATTCTTTACAATTCAACTATAAATTTTGTAAATATTAGACCTCCTATGGTCAAAGATATTGAAGGTGACCTTAAAGTCGATGCAAATAATGTTGTTGGAATGAAAGTTAGTTTAAACCAATTATGCGATTTTATGTTAGATAACATTGATAACAATAGTTGGAATAGACGTTTCCCAATTGTTGGAAGTTGATAAGAAATATCTAAAACATACATTTTAAAAAAGAATTTCAATACTGAAATTAGTTTCAGAATTGAAAGTGTCAGAGCCAATAGTTTTGTTGCCTAATTATAACAATAACTATTTATGACGAGATTTTTTTTAATTTTTATTATTGGAATAAGCAGTCTTTATACCAATAACCTACAAGCTCAAAAGCAACAAAAACCCCCAGTTACTAAAAAAGTGTTTTATAGTTTAGGAGCCAGTGTTGCTTTGTTTCCTGAGTACGAAGGAGCGAAAGATTACCGTGTATTGCCTTTTATAAGTTTTTCTGCTAACTGGATAAATGGTCGATATATAAGAGTGTATGGGCTAAATGCAGAATACAATGTGTTGGCAAATAGAAAGTGGAATTTTGGTCCTATGATTGCCTCAAAAATAAACAGAAATAACTCCGTGTCTAATACTAAAATAGCGCTGCTCCCCGAAATAGACTTTGCCATTGGAGCAGGATTGTTTGCTAAGTATAACTTTAAAAAGGTAGATATTAAAGCAAGCTATACGCACGATATTACTGGAGCAAATGATGGTGGTTTGGCGAATATAGAAGTAGGGTTTAACTATAGAAAAAAGAAGTTAATTTCAAGAGTTGCAATAAACAGTTCTTTTGCCACCTCCAACTATTTAAATACTTATTTTGGAGTGTCTCAAACAAGTAGTTTAGCAGCTAATTTACCAAGTTATAAATTGGAGTCTGGTTTTAAAGATGTTGGAGTATCTTCAAGTGTTTTCTATTTATTGAATAAAAAATGGATGTTAGGTATGGCATTCCGTTACAATGTATTTATTTCAGATGTTGTAGATAGCCCAATTATTCAAACAGGAAACAAGCACCAATTTGTTACAGCAATATCAGCCTTGTACAGATTCTAAGACAAAATCTATGGATTAAAAGGCCTTTGAGTAGTATATTATTCAGAGGCTTTTTTTAAGTAATATATAAAATAATCTCTGCTAGTTACCACTAGTTATAGACTAGTGGGAGCACGTGGTAATAGAAAACTTAATAAAACAAATAGGCATAATGGTCTTTTTAAGTATATTAGCTATACACCAATTTTTGTAATATTAAACAAACCAGTGCCCCCATGGAATTAGAAAAAGAGTATGAAGAAATAATTGATGATTATAAAGACTTTCTCAATGAGTTTAAGCGTATAGTTGAGAAAATATTAGTAAGAAAAAAGATTCCTACTGTATTTGGTATTTATGGAAGGTATAAGAAATTTGATTCAATTAATGAAAAATTATTATCTGAAAGATTTAAAATTAAAAAAACAGTTACAGAGTTGAATGACTTAGTAGGTATAAGAATTGTATTGTTATATCCCGAGTTTAAAGATAAAGTAGTAGAAATTTTAACAACTGAATTTGAGTTATTGAATAATCCGAACAGAAATAATCAAAGTCCTGATAAATTTGGATATAATTCAATTCATTTGATTTTAAAAATAAAAGAGGATTGGGCAAAGACTCCTGATTGGGAAAGCCATGTGAATAAAAAAATAGAAGTACAAATCAGGACTCTTTCTGAGCATATTTGGGCTGAAACATCTCACTCTTTATTTTATAAACGTGAAGAGAATATTCCCAAGGTTATTAACAGAGATTTATATAAAGTTTCTGCATTATTAGAAGTTGTTGATGATAAATTACAAGATTTAAAAGATAAAGTTGAAGAACATTTTGAATATATTAAGAATGCGTCTTATGAAGAAATTCTATTACTAGATTTAAATTCAGAAACTTTTAGAAGAGTGATGTTAGAAAACTCTAAAGGATTATATAAACTTGATGATCCTCAAAATAAACTTCTCAGTTCTAGAATAGAAAAGAATTATAATATGTTAAATGTTGATGTTTTCAATAATATAATAGCTGATAAGATAGAATTATCTGGGTTAGATCAAGCTGGTTACATAGATGAAGTTATTAAGCTTTTAGAAAAAGACAAATTACAATTTGAAAAAAATAAACAAGAATTAAAATAAACCTTCTGTTTAAAAGTAATTAAAAAAAATTAAGAGTACAGTTGTATGATTAATTAAATTTAGATTATTAATAATGACTATTATTAGTCAATGTTTTGAACTTCTTAAGTTTTACTAGACTAGATACTGATAATGCATAACAAACAATTAAAAAGTATTTCTTATTTAATATCACTTCTAAATTAAAAATGAATGAAGAAAAAATGCTTTTATTGTTTGCGTAGTTATTTGAAAGATACTGAACATGTATTTCCAGATGGTTTAGGAGGGCAAAAATTGTTTATGTCATGTGTGTGTATTAAATGTAATAATGATTTTTCAAGATTAGAAAGAGAGTTATATCAAAAAGGAGTACCTGCATTGATGAGAAGTGTAGAAGGACTTACAAAACAGAAAGAACAGAATAAACAAGCCTATTTTAAAGCTCCTATACTATTTTCTTTTAATCAAGACAATAAAATAGTCTATGAGGTAAATCAAAGTAATAAATTTGAGATTTCTCTTAAGCCTCAAATAATTGAGATAAATTCAAAATTCTATATAGAGGGCTCTTCTCAAGAAGATGTAGACGTTTTTGCTAATAAAATTAAAAAATGGAAACAAAATTGTTTAAAACTTGTATTAAAGTTTCCTGACAGAAGTAGTAGTTTAACATCTTATATTCAATTTAAAGTCTCTGATAATAGAGTCTCTTTCGAAAAAACAGAATCATATGAAAAACTAAAAGATATAATCATCTTTGAATTATTAGACAGTCATGAATTGTCCAAATATTTAAAACCACGAATATTTTTAGATAATCAGAATAACCTTAGATTAAGGGCAAAATCTCTAGAAGAATCAATAAAATTCGTTGAACAATTTTTAATTTTTACGTCTAAACCTGTTAAATTAAAAAGTTTTAGTAATGAAATTAATGATGATAATATTATATATGCTGGATTTAATTTTAATTCTTTAAAAAAAGAACAAGCAATGGTTAAAATAATGCTTAACTGTTTAATTTATTATTTTCCAGATTCAAAAAACAATGTTAGTTTAGAAAGCGCCAAAAAATTTGTGAAAGTTGGAAAGTCTGAACTAAAAAGGTTCGTTGGTAGAAAGAATAATATTATAGATTCTAAGGAAAAGTCTCATAATATATTTTTTCAACAATATCAAAATAATACAAGAATTAGATTAAGTTTATTTAATGGACAAGTTTGTTATAATATAATAATAGAAGATTTACAGATTTTAGAGAACAATAGTTATAGTCGACTAGTAATTAATTTTGTTAAACGAGTTAATATATTTGAGAATGAAAATGAATTCTTAATGTCGTTCTATAATAATTAGATATATTAAAATAATGAAAAAAATATACTCTTAAATATAATAATTTTTTTATTAAATATCTATTTAGTGTCTATAGTTTGAGGCTGTAAATAAAAAATTTGTTGTTTTTTAGAGAAATCCGTTAATGGTTCTGCAGAGTTTCAAGAGTGTCAGCGAAGCTCGCTGATGGTTTCGCAGGATTTCAAGAGCACCAGCGAAGCTCGCTGAAGGTTTCGTAGAGTTTCAAGAGCACCAACGAAGCCCGCTGAAGGTTTCGCAGAGTTTCAAGAGCATCAGCGAAGCTCGCTGAAGGTTCTGCAGAGTTTCAATAGCATCAGCGAAGCTCGCTGATAGTTCTGTAGAGTTTTTATGACTACAAACTCTAAAGAGTAGGAGTTAAAGTATTTGTAAAGCAACAAAAAACCTTAACTCATAAAGAATTAAGGTTTTGTTATTGTGTAAGCTAACTAAGAGCTAGTTGTAGTATTCTATGTTACGTTCCCATAGGTATAAACACTCGTTTCCTTCGTATTTATACTTTTTAACCCAGTTACCATTTTTGTCGTTTTCAAAAATATATTTAGTAGGCTTTCTCCAAGTAAAAGTTGTAGTATGTTCAATTAAATTATCGTTATCATCGTATATATAATTGTTTTCATAATTATCACCTGAAGGATTAGTGTCAGCCTTTTTTATTAAAAGTCCATTGCTATTATAAGAGAAGGTAGTTTTAAAAAGCATTGTATTGTTTTTGTTCAAATCGTATTTTACTTCTTCTATAACGTTATTATCACTATCGTATTTATAGGTATACTTTTTTTTCGCTGTAATGCAATTAGTTTGGATTTTATTCCCATTGTTATCATACTCAAAGGTGTATTTTTGCCCATAACTAACTGAACTTATCAGTTCATTTTTATCGTTATATGTATTGTTAGTTTCTCCTCTAATTGTACCATTAGCACCGTCATAGTATATTACTTTTGTACGCTCACCTTTATCTCCATATTCATAAACAATGTTAGTTGTTTTAACACCTTCTGGATTATATCTAATTTCTTCTTTTAGTTTGTCTTTTTCATTGTAGCTAAACACGCATTTTAGTCTTAAATTAAAATCTTTGTCTTTTTCTACATCAAGAGCATTGCCAACATTATTAAGTTTAGCAAAGTCGGTTATTTCCTTATACTCATTACCATGAAAGCTTTTAGATTCTAATAAATTACCTGAGTTATTAAATAAATAAGCATCTGTTTTACCTCCTCTGGTTTTAGTAATACCCTTAGATCTTTTAGCAACATGATAGAAAAAAACATCAGCAGATTTTACATTACCGCTAAGCTCATGTTTTGTCAAATCATTTTTTACTTTGGGTTTTGCTTTTGAAGAACATCCAGTTAAAACTAGTAAAATAAGAAGTTTGAAAATTAAAATTTTTGAGTGGTTCATTTTGCTTTGAGTTTAATCAGTCTATAGTTACTTTTTCTTTTTTATATATGACTTATATTCAGTTTGATAAAAGAAAATCATAAACACCAAATGTAACCATTATATAGTTTAAAAAAGTAGTTTTTATAGATTAGCTATAACTTGTATTACTAATTACAAGTCTATGATAACAAAACTATATCCCCTCCAACTTCAATCTATAGGCTTCAATATTCTTATCCTCATTTTGTATGGCAGTTTCAAAAGCCCTTGTATAAAATACCTTGGCTTTAGCTTTGTTACCTTGTTGTATATAGGCATCGCCCAAACTTCGTAACAGTATTGCCGATTTTTTAAACTTGCGGAGTCCAACGGTTAAAACTTTTATAGCCTTATTTGTTTTTTGGTATTGTAAATAAAACTGAGCATACCTGTTAAACCACAAATCCCTAGTTTTGGTTTGGTAGTAGTTGCCAAACTCTTTCATAAACAAAGCAAAAGCAGGGTAATTGTTTTCTTTCATGGCTTGCAATAACAAAAAGTGTTTGGTGCTTTTATGAATCTCTTTAGAGGTATTGTATTTATCGCCTCTTTTGGCATAATGCGCTTTAAGTTTAGCCAATCCACCATATTGGTTAAAATCGTTTAAAGTATTAAAACGTAGGTAAGGATAATCGCTAAAGTAATGGTTTAAACCTTTATGAAGGGTTAAGGTTGGAGTAGAGTGATGGTTTTCGCTTGGTAAGGAATCGAATTTCCAAGTGGTTTTTGGTAAAACAGTGCTACTTAACAAGCTTTTAAACTGATTAACGGATTCCGTTGCCCAATGTTCAGAAGGGCTTAAAGAAACATAGATATACTCGGTAGTATTGCCCTGTGTAACTAACTTTTTTCTCAAAGAGCTTAGTCTGGCTTTAGTTATATGGGTGGGGCTAGCTATAAAGAAAGCAGTAAATATATTTTTGGGTTGTGCTAGGAGTTCAAGTGCCAAACCTCCTGCCATTTCCCAGCCAAAGTAGAAACGTTTGGGAGCAGCATTGTAATTTTTTTCAACAAACGGAATCAATTCATCCGTTAAAAACAGTATAAACTTTTGAGCGTCTGGATATAACAATTTTCTCCGTTTTCTCTGCTGTGTATGTATGCCCACCACAATAAATGGAGGTGTTTTGTCTTGCCATTGTAACGTGTTCTGGTACAGAACGCCATTTAAAAAATACCGTTGTCCGTCTACAATATACAGTACAGGATAAGCAGTTTTTTTATAATCAGCAGGCAGGTATATCGAAATTTCTCGATCTTGGTTTAAAACCTTCGAAGAAATCACTTGTTTGTTGCCAACCACATTAGGAGTAGCCTCTTGGGCAGTTAGCGAATAAAAAACAGTTTGAAATAGTAGGAAACAAAGAACAATTTTAAGCTTCATCGATATATAGTTAAGTATGCAAGGCTTAACAATAGTACAATAAATTTTAATTGTTCTTTGTTAATAATGAGCTAAATAACGTGTTTACTCTTTGGTGTATTTGCCCTTAAAATCACCTTGAACAAAGCTTAGCTCACTTCCATCTGCAGAAAATATAAACGAAATAGACTCCGCATACATTTGTTCCATAACAAATCGGTTATTGCCTTTGTATACAAGCGGAGATTTAAATTCACCTTTTATAATATGAACCAAAGTAGTGTGGTCTCTTACAAACACTGCTTTGTCCGTTGCATCTTTTTCGTATACATAAGTCCCTGCAAATTTTTCAAGCTCAGTTTCCGAAATCTCAACAGGAGCATCTTTAAAATAACGTTTTAAAATGGCTAAAAATAAATCGTTAATATCAATGCTAGATCCATTGGTAATTGCAGTAAGCGTTACTTGTTCTTTCGGAAAATAAATAGCGGTAGCTCTAAATTCATCAATATGCCCACGGTGTCCAAGTCCATGCCTATCGGTTATTTTATATCGGTATAACCCCATTCCATAATTGTCTTTAATGGTTTTCATAAGGGCTATACTTTTATCAGAAAGTAATTTGCTTGTAAGCAAAGCGGTTATAAATTGGTTTACCTCTTTAGCGGTAGAAACTATAGAACCGCTTCCTAAGGTTATTGATAAGTTGGTTTCTGGAAACTTTGTTTTCCCTTCGGCAAAAGAATACGAATGTGCTTCGTTCTTACTACTGTCTATTTTTTTTCGCTCATAAGTATTTTTTAAACCTAAAGGCGTACATATTTTTTCTTGTAAAAGTTCGTTGTAGGTTTCGTTGTACACCTTTTCAAGAATATAAGCTAATAAAAAGTAGTTAGAGTTGCTATAGTCGCCTTTAGTGTTGGGTTCAAAATCACTGTCGTAAGTAGCAATCAGGGCTAACATTTCTTCAGGCGATTTATACTCCGTTCTATATTCAAAAAAGCTTTTATCTTTTGTAAAGTTATGTATACCACTTCTGTGCTGCAATAAATGAGCAATGGTAATTTTTGATGAGTTTTTAATGCTAGGAGTGTATTTGTCTATGGTTTCATCTAAAGTAATTTTACCTTCTTCAACAGCTTTCAATACCAATGCTGCTGTATATGTTTTTGAAATAGAACCAATACGATACTTGGTGTTTTCATCGGCTTTTGTATTTGCTTCTATGTTGCTAAATCCAATAGTTTTTGAATAGATAGTTTTACCTTTTTCAGACAGGGCTATGCTTCCCATAAAAGTTCCGTTTTTCTCATAGCTGCGTAGAAGGCTGTCTATTTCTGAAATCGGATTTACGGTTTGTGGTTCTTTTTTTAAGGATGCTTTTTGCTCATTCTTTTTACACGATAAGCAGATTAGAAATGCGAAAACAAGGAGAGTAGCTTTGTTCATTTTTTACAGTTTAAGGTTAGTTGTAGGGATTTTCACCTTACGACGATTAAAGTGGTCAAAATGTTACACTTGCATTACAAACTGTAAATGTTGAATAAAGGATAGGCGGTATACCTATCCTTGTTGTTTAAGTTGTTTTTTAAAAGAAGGTGGTACTATTTTTCCTTGTTGTATACTAGCGTATAAGAATACAATAGATACTATAGATAATAGGACGATAGAAAGTATAGAATCTTCTAAACCATAAATACTACCCGTTAATAATTTTGGTCCGTTAAATGTTGAACTAAAAATATTTCCAACATCTTCAATACCCGATAGGTTAGAACCGTAAAAAGGTTGTGCAAAGTTCCATGCTAAATGGAATGCAAAGGGTAGCCAAATTCTTTTGGTATAAGTATACATAATACCATGTGCAAATCCGAAAATAAGTCCCAGTACTATCGATAAAAAGGTAACGTTGTCATTAAAAATATGAGGTAGTTCAAAGGATACCGAGATAATAGCCAAGGCAATATAGGTTCCTAACCAGTTTTCTAATATTCGGTATAAAATAGCTCTAAACATTATTTCTTCAAGTAAGGCACTAATAACCAAAGAAGAAAGAGGTGCTAAGAAATAAGAATATCCGTTAAAGTTTGTTATTTGGTAATAGCCTAATGCATATAAAATTAGTATAACTAAAGAAAGAATTCCAAAGCCAAGTATAAAGCCTCCAAAGAGCTCTTTTGTATGGTTTCTAATGGTTATTTCTGTAATGTTTCGTTGCTCTAAAAACTTAAATAGAAAATAATAGGTAGCTAATAAAACAGCGATTGAAGTATAGTTAACAAATGTGTCCGAGATTTGTTTGGTAGCAATTAGTGTTTGGAAAATAGGCTTAGAAATAAAGTTTTGTACAAGAATTAAAACTGCTAAACAACTACTTATTCCTAAAAGGATTTTGGTAATAGGGAAATGTAAGATTTTTTTTAAGGGTTGATTCATTTATTTGATTAGTTGGGGTTAAAGATTAGTACAATTTTTCGCGGCCACGATTTTCTATTAGACATAATCAATTACTGAATGTTACATGTTTACTTCTGAAATTTTTATTTAAACGGGACAGGTTTTCTGTAAAATGTTTCGTAACTTAATGGTGAACACTGTGTTTTATTCAATATGGAAATAACGTATTCATTACAATCAACCATAAATATTGTGTTGTTAATATTAGGCGTATCGTTTGGTATTCTACTAATTGCTTTGCATCAAAAAGAACAGCGAAACACGTTTTTCTTAGGTGTTTTTATGATTCTTTTCGGTTTGAGTACTATCAATGAAATTGTCATAGAACTAAATCTTATAAAGTATTATCCAAAGCTAGAATACCTACCGTTTGATTTTTTGTGGTTGTTGTTTCCCGTGTTTTATTTGTATGTGCAAGACATTTCCATTGTACCTGAAAAGAAAAAATACAATGTGTTAATACCAGGAATTGTCGCATTTCTCTTTTTTACAGGGTTATTACTTTTCGATTTGTCTCTTATTGTTCAAGTATTTGAATCACCTATATTCGGATTGATATATTACTTAGGAGGAATTGTTTATAGTATTGTAATCATGGTGAGAACTTTTAAACTCATAACTGTTCACACCAAGAAAATTAAAAATCAATATTCAACTACAGAATATAAAGGGATTATCTGGATTAAATATTTCTCACTTACCATACTCCTTTATTTTATGTCGTCATTTGTAGCATTAATATTGGTGGTTATTTTTCAAGAATCGGCAATTAGTTTGTTAGATACGGCATTCCTTATCATTAACATGTGTCTTATTTTTTGGGCATCGTTTAAAGGAATTATGCAGCACGAAGTAAAATTGTTAATTCCAGAAGAAACCAATACCAATACTTCAGAATTATGTACTGAAAAAGATGTACGAAAAGAATTGCCTCAGGAAAATAATACGGAGACCAAAGAAATAATTGATAAATTGCGTGCAGCGGTTGAAGAGTTTGAACTTTTCAAACATGTCGATTTAACCATTATTGATGTTGCTGAAAAAATTGGAGTGCACCCAAGAAAATTATCGGCTACAATCAATTCGAATTTGGGATCTAATTTTAATCAGTTTATTAATAACTACAGAGTAGAATATGCCAAGAAATTATTGAAAAATAATTTGGGAAATAATTTTACTATTGAAGCCATAGCACACGAATCTGGATTTAAAAGTAGAACCTCGTTTTATACAGCATTTAAAAACAGTACTCAGATGACTCCGATTAAATATAAGGAGTCCCGATTTACGTAATTTTGTACAGAATTCTAAAATCCGGACAACTTTAGCCCCGTTTTTACTGGGAATTCTAAAAATTCAACTCAACTTTGCATCAAGTTTTCAAGCAACCTTTGATAGAGGGGAAGTTTGAAAAAGGGGGATTTTAGAGAAAATTAAATAGACATTATTTGATTGACTTTATAGGACGCTCTACAAAATAGTTGTGTTTCATCTTGGAGTAGAGTGTCTTTTTATTTTGAAAATAATATGAAGACTTTATAGTTTGTTAAAGTTGATTAGAAGATAAATAAGTTACCTTTGTTAACTTGTTATCTGACATACAAAAAGTAACTGTATGTAAATGCAGTTACTTGCTTTATTTCTAACATTAAGGAAGAAATTGGGAAGTAAAGTAAATAACCTACGGAAAACTCCGTATACCTTAATCACATAAATGTGGTTGGTATACGGAGTTTTTTTATGGCAAAAAAACAAGGAGATATAAAAAACAGGAAAAGATTATGAACAGTAAAATAAATTTAAACAAGAATAAAATGAAAAAAAACATACTGGCATTAGTAGCCTTTTTAGTAGTAGGAAATGTTTTAGCCCAAGACCTTTCGAAGGCTATTATTGGAAAATGGAAATTAAAATCTTTAGAAGTAGACGGTTCTAAATTAAAACCACAAGATGCTTTTCAAACATCTGAAGTATTTCAGGTTTATGCAGCAAAAGGAGCTTTTACAGGAGTAGTTGGTGCAGAACAAAAAAAGGGAAACTGGAAAATGTCTAACAACCAAAAAGAAGTTAGTATAACAACAGACGGGAAGAAGAGTGTATTTAAAGTATTGTCTTTTAAAAGCAATAAAATGACACTGAAAACAAAAATAGATGGACAGTTGATTACGTTGCATTACAAAAGAGTAAAAGAAGGAGCAGGAAACAAAGTGTCTGACATGGCAATTTTAGATGCCAACAGAGATGGAGTTATCAATCCGTATGAAGCTTTGGACGTACTGTTGTTAATGCAAAAAGAAAAAGGTAAAATAGCTACAGACGATATTGCAGAGATTGTGGCTAGTTATCATACAGAGCAACAAAAAGAAAGCGACGATATTTTTAAGGATGTTGATAAAAACAAGAACAACATTATAGAAATGAACGAAGCTCCAGAAGAAATGGTGCAGTTTTTACAAATGATGGATACAGATGGAAGTAGATCGGTAAGTAAAGAAGAAATGAATAATTTTAACTTTGAAAAAGCCATCTTTCCAGGAGAGGCAGCATTGAAACAACAAGCAAAAGAAATTTTACAACAATTCTCGGGAGGAAAAGCATATGTAGTAATTAAAAATGCACCAGCTGAAGTACAGGAAGAAGTTGTAGCTTGGGATAGTAATGAAGATGGAAAGTTAACTGAAAAAGAAATCTTTAAAGGGTTAGAATCAGGAGCGTCAACAGCTAAGTTTGAAGTAAAAGGAGATGTAGCTTATATGAATGGAACAATAAGTAGTAGTACACCAGCGGCTGTTTTAGAATTAATTTTCCAACATCCAGAAGTAAAAACAATAGAAATGTTAAGTGTACCAGGTTCTATTGACGATGTAGCTAATTTGCGTGCAAGTTTATATGTACATAAATTTGGATTAAACACTAGATTAAATTCTAAAAGCATGATTGCATCAGGTGGAACAGATTTCTTTTTAGCAGGTAGAAAAAGAACCATAGCAAAAGGAGCTAAAATTGGAGTACATTCGTGGGGTGGTGGAGCTACCGCTGCTACCGATTTACCTAAGAGCGATGAAGCACATCAAAAATATTTAGACTATTACACAAAAATTAATATTCCAACAGAGTTCTACTGGTATACACTTAAAGCTGCGCCAGCAAGTAGTATTCACAACATGACCGAGGAAGAAATTAAGAAATATAAAGTTAGAAACAACTAATAAACAATGAGACACAAATTTTATTTAGAAACTCCAATATACCAATCGCATAAGCTTTTTAATGAGCAGCCCAAGAATGTCTTTTATAAGATGGATTGTTATCAGCCAACCAATTCTTTTAAAATTAGAGGAATGGAAGAATTATGCAGGCATCATATTGGGGAAGGAAAAACAAAATTTGTGTCTTCTTCAGGAGGAAACGCGGGTTATTCATTAGCCTATGTTGGAAAACAGTTAGGAGTAAGTGTAAAAGTAGTAGTGCCTAGTACAACCACTAAATTTATGATTGATAAAATCAAAGATTTAGGTGCTAAAGTTGAGGTGCATGGCAATGTTTGGGACGAAGCACATCAGTATGCTTTGAAGTCAGCAGCGCAAGAAGACGCGGTATATGTATCGCCTTTCGACGATCCATTGTTATGGAAAGGACACGCTAGTATTATAGATGAATGTGCCCAACAAATGGAACAACCAGATACGGTTATTGTTTCAGTAGGTGGTGGAGGATTGTTGTGCGGAGTATTAGAAGGCATGAAAAAAAACGGATGGACCAATACACAAGTTATTACTACAGAAACCACAGGAGCAGCATCTTTTTATGAAAGTTATCAGGCGAATAAAATTGTAGAGCTAAAAGAAATTAAAACCATAGCCACAAGTTTAGGAGCCAAAAAAATAACAACCAAAGCTTTAGAGTTAGCTAAAGAATTTACAATAAAACCAGTAAAAGTATCAGATGCAACAGCGCTCAAAGCTTCCTTTGATTTTTTAAATGAAAAAAGCGTATTGGTAGAACCTGCTTGTGGAGCTGCGATATCTGTTCCGTATTTCCACCCTGAATTGTTAGCTGAAAGTAACAACATTTTAGTTATTGTGTGTGGAGGAGCCAACACAGAATTCAATTATTTATATCAACACTTTAAATAAGATTAATAGAATATGCTACCAGTATTATTAGTAATGACACTAGGTATTGTTTTAGGATATGTGTTTAGAAATCAATCAAAAATCATCCGATTTTCAGAAAGAGCAACCAGTATGGTAATTTACTTGTTATTATTCTTGCTGGGAATAGGAGTTGGGTTGAATAAAACCATTGTGTCTAATATGGGAAGTATAGGGTTACAAGCGCTCCTTATTACTTTAGGAGCAATGTTTGGAAGTTTGCTATTGGCATATTTCACGTATAAATTATTTTTTGTCGCTAAAAATGAAAAATAGTCTTACCATTCTTTTAATGTTTGTAATAGGTTTATTGCTAGCATTGTATAAATTCTTGCCCGATTTTTTAATCAATAACGACTTTACGCTATATACCCTATATGCATTAATGTTTTTTGTAGGAATCGGAATAGGTTCAGATACCAAAGCCTTTAAAGTTATACGAGAAACAAAAATTAAAATCATATTAGTACCACTTTGTGTTATTGTAGGATCGTTATTAGGAGCAGCAATCATTTCTTTCTTTATTGAAGATATAAACATGGTAGAAGCAATGGCAGTAGGTGCTGGATTTGGATACTATAGTTTATCATCCATTTTTATAACTGAAATAAGTGGAGAAACCTTGGGAGTAATAGCCTTACTTTCTAATATTTCCAGAGAAATCATAACACTTTTAGCTGCAGCATTTTTTGTAAAGTATTTTGGAAAGCTGGGAGCCATCACAGCTGGTGGAGCCACTTCTATGGATACTTGTTTGCCTATTATTTCAGAAACAACTGGTAAAGAGTGGGCAATTATAGCGGTGTTTAGTGGTGTAATACTTACGATTATAGTACCGTTTTTGGTACCTTTTATACTAACTTTTGTTTAGAATAATAATTCTTGTAAACAGTTTAAAATTCTATGAAATAACTATAAACTTCTGTAAATAAGTTGTGTTCTACAGCGAGTAATTTTTGATTATTTCAAAATAAGTTTTTTCTATGCTTAAAGTATACTAAAGTAATTTATTAGGAGTTTATTTGTAGTATCAATCGGAACAAAAGATTGATTTTTTTAGGGGATTAAGGAAAAGTGCCTGCTCTAGTAATAGAGCAGGGCTTTTTGTTTTATGGATGAACACTAATCTTAGTAGTATTTTTCGTTTGCTTGATAATAAAAGAACTTTGGATGTTAGAAATAATTTCTAATTGAGAAATTTTCTTCATTACAAAATCTTGATAATGACTCATGTCGTTTAAAATAATTTTTAATAAAAAATCATAAGCCCCAGCAATGTAAGATACTTCAACTATCTCATCAATATCAGCAACATAGTTTTCAAATTCTTTAAAAAATACCTCCTGATGCTTAACTAAGGTAACTTGGCAATACACAATTAAACTTTTTCCTAAAGTTTCAGGCTTAACAATAGCTACATATTTATCAATAACCTTATTAGATTCCATACGTTTAATACGTTCATGCGTAGGTGTAATTGACAAGTTTACTTTAGCAGCTAGCTGTTTTATGGACTGTTTACTGTCGGTTTGCAGCTCATTAATCAGTTTTAAGTCGATATGATCTAGCGTGTGCACGGTATTTTTTCCTGTTTTCATCAGTTAAGTGTTTGTTTGAAAGAATAAAATTCTTTTTAAAGCGTAAAAATAGTATAATTTCGTTATTTTAAAACTTATTTTTGGTAATTTATTCTTTCATGTAACTTTGAAAAAGAATTTTATACATATAATAGAAATGGAAAGAATAGAAGAGATTTATAATAGAATTAGTGAAAGTTCATCGAGGTTTTTAGGGTATCCTTTAGCAAAAGATTTTGATTATAAAGAATTTGCTCCCTTTTTAAATTTATGTATTAATAATGTGGGAGATCCAGAGTCACCATCTACCTTGTCAATAGACACTAAAGATGTGGAGAGAGAAGTTATTTCTTTTTTTGCTGATATATTATCAACCAATACCAAAGAAACTTGGGGCTACATTACAAATGGAGGAACTGAAGGAAATCTTTATGGTTTGTATTTAGCAAGAGAGAGCTTTAATAATCCTATAGTGTATTATAGTGAGTCTACGCATTATAGTGTAAAAAAGAATTTACATTTATTGAATTTAAAAAGTATTGTAGTAAGAAGTCAGTCTAACGGAGAAATGGATTATGAAGATTTAGAAAGCCTTTTAATCCTTAATAGAGACAGACCTGCAGTTTTCTTTTTAAATATAGGAACTACAATGACCGAGGCTGTTGATGATTTGGATAGGGTGAAAAAGTTAATTAAAAAGTATGCAATCAAAGATTACTATATACACTGCGATGCAGCATTTTTAGGTTGTATAGCGCCATTTGTAGATCCAAAACCAAAGTTTGATTTTGCTGAAGGAATTGATAGTATTTCTATTTCGGGACATAAGTTTATTGGAGGCCCAATACCATGTGGAATCGTTTTAGCAAAAAGAAAACACAGAAACCGTATTGTAAATTCAGTATCCTATGTAGGAACCTTAGATACTACAATTACAGGGTCTAGAAATGGATTAACACCATTGTTTTTATGGTCGTTTATAAAGAAACATGGTAAAGAAGGATTAATAAAACGTACAAGGGAGTCGCAAAAGTTAGCAGCTTATACTGAAATGAGGTTGAAAGAAATTGGTGTAAATGCTTGGAGAAACAATGATGCTTTAACGGTAGTCTTAGATAAGCCATCAAAAGGTTTATGTGAAAAATATCAATTAGCATCAGAAGATACTATCGCACATATTATTTGTACACCAGGAATTGAAAAAAGTCAAATAGATACTTTTATAGAAGATTATGAAAAAGAACTCTTAGTACTTGAAGTGCTAGCCTAATGAGTTTGTTATTTTGTTGATTTTCAGTTTTTTTTGAAATTTGACCAAAATTCTTTAAATTTGTAATCAGAAGAATTAATAGCAATATAATTATTGCAAGCTTATTTTCTATCTTAAGGAAGACATTGGGAAGATAAGTTTTATTTCTTACGGAAATCTCCGTATACCTTAATTAGTAATAACTAATTGGTGTACGGAGATTTTTTTTACACCAATTTTTAAAAACATAATATATGAGAAAATTGAAAAAACTATTTATTGGTTTATTAACGGTTTTAATAATAGGAATTGGACTTCTTTATTTTTTTCCTCAATTAATATTCGGGTCAACTTTTGGACAAAAGCTATTACTTAAACTTTCAGATGAGAGTGTAGCAGAATTCTATTTTAAAGAAGGTCAGAAAACAAAGGATACTTTGTATATGAAAGGGATTATTTATGGAAATACCTTAGAAGATATCAAAAATGTACTAGATAAGAATCCACAAGTAACAACAATTGCAATGGAAGATGTAGGTGGATCAATAGATGATGAGGTAAATTTAGTAGCATCTCAAGAAATTAGAAAACGAAAGATAAATACATATTTACCAGAAAATAGCATGGTGGCATCAGGTGGAACAGATATGTTTTTAGCAGGAACTAAAAGAAATGCACATCCAAGTGCTAAACTAGGAGTGCACTCTTGGTCTGATGGAAGTAAAGGAGGAGATAAGTATCCTAAAGAAGATCCTTCTCATAAAAAATATTTAGACTACTACAAGGAAATGGATATACCAACAGACTTTTATTGGTATACACTACAAGCAGCACCTGCTGAGAGTATTCATTGGATGAAACCTGATGAAATTAAAAAGTATAAAGTATTAACGAATGATTTATCTGAACTGTTGAGTTTGCAAAAAACATTATCATCAGAAGGGTTTGCTGGAAGAGGTACAGGAAAAAATCAAAAAGCACAGGAGTTAATAATCAATTACTTCAAAACATTAGGCTTAGAAAAATTTAACGATAGTTATAAAGTCCCATTTGATTTTGTTGATGAAAAGACAAAAAAGAAACGACCAGCAACCAATATAGTAGGGTATATAAAAGGAAAAACAAATCCTGATAAATATATTGTCATTGGAGCGCATTATGATCATATGGGAATTGTAGATGGTGTAATATTTAATGGAGCTGATGATAATGCGTCAGGAACAGCAGCCTTATTGGTTTTGGCAAAGTATTTTACTAAAAACAAACCAGAACATTCAATTATATTTTCAGCTTTTGATGCAGAAGAATTAGGCTTACACGGATCAAAGTATTTTGTAGAAAACCCACCAGTACCACTAGCTAATATAAAGTTAGATATCAACTTTGATATGATAAGTCGTAATCCTAATAATGAAATTTATGTAGTAGGAACGTATCCATATCCACAATTTAAACCTGTGGTAGAAAAAATAGCAAAAACAAGTCCGTTAAAAGTTTCTTACGGTCACGATGATCCAAACGATAAAACAAAAGATTACTGGATGTATTCATCAGATAATGGGCCATTTCATGAAAAAGGAATTCCAAACATAACTTTTAGTGAAGAAGATCACCCAGACTATCATAAACCTACTGACGATTTTAAAAATACAAATCCAGTGTTTTATACCAATGTGGTTGCGTTAATAGAACAGTTTATTGAAAGTGTAGATACTAATTTTCCTAACTAAATATAGATACTAAGAAAAGTGATTTCTAAAACAGATATAGAGCTTGTTTATGAAAATATTAAAAACGATATTTATAAAACACCTCTAGAGTATTCGGAAAAATTAAGTGAAATTTCAGGAGTAAATGTATACTTAAAAAAAGAGTATTTACAACTCACCAGTTCTTTCAAAATACGAGGAGTTTTAAATAAAGTAAAGAGTTTAAGTTCAGAAGAATTTGATAAAACTTTTGTAGCGGCATCAACAGGGAATCATGCAGCAGCTTTTGGATTAGCCTCAGAGAAATTTGATTTTAAAGCTAAGCTATTTTTACCTAAAAATGTTGCTTCAGAAAAACTTAAGAGCTTGTCTAAATATAAATTGGACAAAGTATTGTATGGAGATACGAGTGTAGAAACAGAAAATAAAGCAACTCAATATGCAAAGGATATTGAAGGAGTTTTAATCCATCCATACAATGATGTTGAAATCATAAAAGGACAAGGAACCATTGCGGTTGAAATAGCGGAAGAACTACCAGAAGTTAATGCAGTATTAGTACCAATTGGAGGCGGAGGGTTAATATCGGGGATAGCTTCTTATTTTTCAGAAAATGAAAAAGTAAAAGTAATAGGTTGTCAACCTGAAAATGCTTCTGAAATGTATGATTCTATAAAATATAATCATATCGTAGAACCGAGTACATTAAATACCATCGCAGATGCAGCAGCAGGGGGAATAGAAGCAAATGCAATAACCTATGATATTTGTAAAAAGCATTTAGAGGAGGTTAAACTAGTAACAGAAGAAGAGATAAAAAAAGCAGTAGCGTTTTTATATAAACACCATAATATAATTGTTGAACCAACATCAGCTGTACCAGTTGCAGCGTTATTAAAAGAAGATATTTCAAAAGAATATAAAAATGTGGTGTTGGTATTAACAGGAAAAAAAATAAATAAACAATTACTAAAAGAAATAAACGAAGCATATGGCGATTGTTATTAATCTTGAAGAAATAAAAAAAATAGTAGCAGATATAGATGTAGTTTCTGCTATGGAAGAGGGGTTTGTACAATATAGTAATGGAAATACAGTAGTACCACCAGTTGGAGAATTATTGTTTGAAGAACCCAAAGGAGATGCACACATCAAATACGGATATATAAAAAATGATGACTATTATGTTATTAAAATAGCCTCTGGTTTTTATGATAATCCTAAGATAGGACTACCATCAAGTCAGGGATTAATGTTGTTATTTGATCAAAAGACAGGAGTTCCTAAAGGAGTTTTGCTAGATGAAGGCTATTTAACCGATATACGAACAGCTGCTGCAGGAGCTTTAGCAGCTAAATATTTTGCACCTAAGAATATAAAAGCAGTAGGAATTATAGGAACAGGAATACAGGCAAAATTACAGTTACAGTATTTACAAACACACACACCTTGTACTAAGGTTTGGCTTTGGGGACGTAATAAGGAAAATGTAGCGAAATTTGTAAAAGAGCTTGGAGCTGACTTTGATATAAATATAGCCGAAAATCCATCAGAAGTAGCTAAAAATAGTAATTTAATAGTAACTACAACTCCTTCAGAAATAGCTTTATTAAAGGCAGAAGATATTCAACAAGGAACGCATATTACAGCTGTAGGTTCAGATACAGAGCATAAACAAGAGTTAGAAAGTGAATTATTAAAAAAAGCTTCTATAGTAATTGCAGACAGTATTCCACAAAGTAAAAGTAGAGGAGAAATATATAGAGCAGTTAAAGACGGAGCTATAACTGAAAGTTCAGTGATAGAATTAGGAACAGCTATTCAAGACCCAGCATTACAACGTTTAAATGATGAACAAATAACGGTGGTAGATTTAACTGGGGTAGCAGTGCAAGATATTATGATTACCAAAGCGGTTTATACAAACTATATAAAAGAATAAAAGATGTTGAAATTTATTAGTAACAAAGGAGGAGGAGAGTCAGTAGATTTTGAAACAGCAATATTAGATGGTTTTGCAGTAGATGGAGGATTGTATGTGCCAGAAGAATTACCTGAGATTACCTTAGATCAATTAAAAGAGTGGAAAGGTTTAGGTTATGTAGATTTAGCATTTGAAATATTATCCTTGTTTATAGATAGGTCAATAGTATCAGAAGAAGAATTAAAAGACATACTTAAAACAGCTTATGCGCCTTTTGAAAAAGAAGAAATAATTCCTTTGTATCCATTAAAAACTAGAAAGGATACCTTTATAATGGAATTGTTTTATGGACCTACAATTTCATTTAAAGATGTAGGTTTAGCATTCTTAGTAAACTTGGTTAATTTTTTCTTAGAAAGAAGAAAAGAACATCTTTCAGTAATTGTAGCCACTACGGGTGATACAGGGCCAGCTACAGCGTATTTTGCAGCAGGAAAATCAAATATAGACGCTTGGGTATTATATCCAAAGGGATTAATTACAGAAGAGCAAGAGCGTCAAATGACAACTTTACAACATGCAAATATACATCCAGTAGGAGTAGCAAATTGCCCCGATGGAGGAGATGATTTGGATGCTGTTATTAGTAAGTTTTATGCCAATAAGACTTTTAAAGAAAAATTGAATTTATCGAGTGTGAATTCAATTAACTGGGGACGAGTAATGATGCAAACGGTACATTATTTTTATGGCTATTTACAAGTGGTGGATGAAGTAGGAGAAAAAGTAAATATGTCGGTGCCTTCTGGAGGATTTGGAAATTTATGTGCAGGAAGTTTAGCAAGAAAAATGGGACTTCCAATTAAATACTTAGTTGCAGCAAATAACAAAAATGCTTGTTTAGATCGTATTTTTTCAAAAGGAGAATTTACAAAAGAAGCAATCCATGAAACAGCTTCATCGGCAATAGATATTTTAATTCCGTTTAACTTTTGGAGGTACTTATATTTTAGTATTGATAAGGATGCTGAAAAAATAAAAAATTGGATGGATTCTTTTAAAGAAACAGGCAACTTAAAGTTTGATGAAGAAACTTTTGAAACTTATAAAAAAGGATTTTTATCAAATAGTGCAACCGATGTAGAAACGCTTACTTTAATAAATGAAATTTATACAAGTGAAAACTACTTATTAGATCCTCATGGAGCGGTTTCTCTACAAGCAACAGATGTGTTAAAACAGCAGTTAGGAAAGGAAAAATTAATTTGCTTAGCTACAGCACATCCTGCTAAGTTCCCAGAAACAATAAAGAAAGCTTTAATTACAAAAGAGCTACCTACGCAAGCAACTCATCAGAGTATAGAAATAGCTAAAAAGCGTTGTGAAAAGGTGTATTTATGTGATTACGATCATTTAGAGGAAGCGTTGATGCATGCAATGGAAACAAATTGGGATTTAACTAAAGGAGCATAATATGGCGCAGTATACAGTTTTAAAGGATAAAGATTTACAAGCCATTTTAAACTATTATGGAATTAATGAAGTAGAATCGTATAATGTGTTAAGTGGTGGTTCAGAGAATACTAATTATTTGGTAAAAACAGCTATCAATAATTATGTGCTAACAATTTGCGAACAAAAATCATTAGAGCAAGCAACAGAACTAGCTAATTTATTAGTGCATCTGAATAAAAATAATTTTTCAACATCTAAAATAATTAAAACAGTAAGTAACAGCTTTGTGCCAGTTTGGAATAATAAACCAATTATACTTAAAGCATATTTGGAAGGAGATATTGTTGAAGATTTGTCAGAAGATATTTTAATTTATTTGGGAAAAGAATTGGCAACATTACACCAAGTAAAAACACCAGAATATTTATCAGAAACCGTTAGTTATGGAATCGAACGATTTGATGAAGTTAAAGTATATGCACCAGAATCTACCTTTTATAAATGGTTAAAAGAAATTCAAGAGTATATAGAAAGTTACATTAATACTGATTTGCCAAAAGCACTGATTCATAGTGATATCTTTTTTAATAACATTATTATAAGCAAGGATGGAAAAAAAGCTACTATTATGGATTTTGAAGAAGCTAGTTATTATTATAGAGTGTTTGATATTGGTATGATGATTATTGGTACCTGTGCAGAAGGTGAAGAATTGAATTCAAAAAAAATGAAGAGTTTATTGGAAGGGTATGAAAGTAAAATAAAACTGTTAGACCAAGAGAAAAAAGCATTGAAGGCATTTACAGTTTATGGAGCAGCGGCAACAGCTTTTTGGAGGCATCAGAATTTTAATTATGTGAATATAATTCCCGAAAAGAAAAACCATTATATAGCGATGAAAAATTTGGCAGATTTTACTCGAAGTTTACCAGATAGCTATTTTGTATCATAAAATAAGGCTTGGATTATCTAAAACTCCAAGCCTTATAATTACTATTTGCTTCTAATTTTGTTTCTATATCATCGGGTAACTCAGGGAAAAAATCAATATTAGTTTTTCGCTCAATTTCATCAATAGAAACAACAAAATTATATAAAGGTAATTTACTTTCTTGATGAGGTAATAAAAAAGCAATGGCTTTAATTTCTGGTTGAGTATAGTCTAAGATTATTTTATAAAATTCATTAGGAACACTCACTTTGTCTTTACCTATGGTTTTTAAATTAGGTTTTAAAATACCACCAGTAACCACATATAAATGCTCGTACTTCTTAGCCCAATAACGAGTTTTTTGTTCTAATTTATTCCAAATCCCAGCATTAAAATCGTGTTTTTGAGGACTTACATTAGAAGTATAAAAAGTTTCATCATGTGCTTCTTTAGAATAACGCTTATCTGCAGCTGGACAAAGATGACCTTTGTCATATCCAGAGTTTTTATAATTTCTCCAACTAGCCGATTTTGTTCTTACTTTAGGATCATCAATAAAAAATGGACGCTTAAAGTTATTATAAACAATATCTTTTTTGTCTAAAGAATAAGCAACCCATTCTGCTTGCTCATGTTGCTCGTTGTATGATAATTGATAACCATTATGCTTAATAATGGCTCCCGTTGTTGAAGTTGGTAGAAAATTAAAACTTGTGTTACTCGATTTGGTAGTCTCTTCAGTTGAGGTGTGAGTAGGAGTTTCTTTTTGTTTTAACCAATAAGCAATGATAAAAACAGCTATAGAAACAATAAGTTTTATTTTTCTTGAAGTACTCATCTAACTTTTTAATACAATTTCTTTAAAATCTTCAGTTTTTTCAACTTCATTAAAAATAGTTTGAAACTTAACAGGTGGTTCAGTTAATTTTCTTTTTACTAAGTCTAACCAAGCACCATAAACAGTAATAATAGCAGAAAGCTTACCTTCTTCATTAAAAACTTCATGTTGAATTTTCCAACGCTCACCTTTACTAGATAAACCAATAACTTTTAAGTTAACAGTAATATCAGTACCCATATGTATTTCACGCAAAAACTTGGTGTTTTCTTCAAATAAAATAGGGCCAGTATTTTCCTTAGAAAAATCTTGAATGGTAATATTGTGCTCTTTAAAAAAACGCAATCTTACTTCCGCAGCATAATCATTATATGCGGTATGACGCATGTGTATGTTGGCATCAAAATCTGCCCATCGTGTTTTAAATTGTACACTAAAACTCATTTGTAATTTTTTTTGAAAAACGAAAGTACAAAATTAAAGTATCAGCTGTTAAGATTTAACATCTAAAGCATCGCGGAGTGTATTGCCAATAAGCATAAAAGCCATTACCAAACTCATAATTGCTAATCCAGGAATTATAGCTAGAAAAGGCTTACCAAGAATAATGTAGTTATAATGATTTTTAATCATAGCACCCCAAGAAGGAGTTGGAGGTTGCGCACCGATACCTAAGAAACTTAAACCGCTTTCAATTAAAATGGCAGCAGCAAAATTAGCTGCAGATATAACAATAATAGGAGCTAAAATATTAGGTAAAATATGTTTAAAAATAATTCTAAAATCAGAAAAACCTAAAGCCTTAGCTGCTTCAACATATTGTTGTTGTTTAGTGGTAATTACTTGTCCACGAACCACACGAGCTACTTCCACCCACATAGTTAAACCTACTGCGATAAACACTTGCCAAAAACCTTTTCCTAAGGCTAATGTGATTGCAATTACCAATAAAAGAGTAGGGATAGACCAAGTAATATTGATAACCCACATAATAAAATCATCTATTTTTCCACCAAAATATCCAGCAATAGCACCAATTGGAATTCCAATTAAAAGAGAAATAAAAACAGCTATAAAACCAATGAAGAAAGAAATCCTAGCACCTATTAATAATCTGCTTAACAAAGCACGACCATATTTATCGGTACCAAACCAAAATGTTTTTTGTTCAATATATTCTTCAGGAGTATTATTGAATAAAGAAAGAGGATATGTTTTAGTTAAGTTATCAGAGTATTTTACAACTTCTAGAAGGTTGTTTTGTACAGAGTAAGATTTGATAGGGACTTCAGTGTTCGAATTTTGTTTCCCATTCATAAAAATGGAAAACCAAGATTGACTGTTTTCCTTTTCAGAAGGAATACTTAACATTTGAACAGAAAACCCAGGAGGTTTTGAATGAATTTCTAAATGCATCTGATTAGCAGAATTACTATTGTCTGGTGCTAAAACATAGCAAAAAACTGCAGTAAAACCGCAAAGAATAATAAACCAAAAACTAAACATTCCTGTTTTACTTTGCTTAAATTTTTGGATAGCAATTTGCCAAAGAGAATTAGAATTCTTCATGAGTCGAAATTAGATATTGGTAATTTCTTCACCAACTTTTAAGTTGAATTTTTTTCGAAAAGCATAAACTAGTATATAAAGTATTGGAGTATCTATAGCTGCAATCATAATTTTAAAAATAACACCACTAATTAAAAGACCTCCAAATTTATCCCAAGCAATGATTTCAAAAGAGCATAATAGTAAAAGTACAGTAAGAGTATCTATAAACTGTGATGCAAACGTAGAAAAGTTATTACGTAGCCATAAATGTTTCCCTTTGGTAAAGTTTTTCCAAAAATGATAAATTCTAATATCAATAAATTGGGCAAATAAGTAGGCAAGCATTGAAGCTAAAACAGCTAAAGGAGTTGCTCCAAAAACTAAATCAAATGTACTATTATTTACTGGAGACCATTCCGTAGCAGGAGCATATTTACCTAAATATATAATTCCTAACGAAAACAAAGAAGCAAAAATACCAGCAATTACTACTTGGTTTGCCTTTTTTTTACCATAGATTTCAGATAACACATCGGTAATTAAAAAAGTAATAGGGTATGGAAGTAATCCAACAGATATTTCAAAAAGTTTTACTCCAAAAATTTCCATATCAAATGGGTACCAGTAAAAAAACTTTTGGAAAATAAGATTAGAGGTTACTAACGAAGCAATAAATAAAGCGGCTAAAATAAGATATATTAGCTGAGCTTGGTTTTTCTGTTGTGTAGTCATAGAACGAAGTTACTAATTAATAATGATTTTAAAAATGTGTATGTTTGCAGCATAAAACAAACAACAACCTAATTAGGTGAAATTGATATAGTAATTACACCATTCAATTAACAAAAACAGAAAATAAAAGATGAAAGCATATATTTTTCCAGGTCAAGGAGCACAGTTTACTGGGATGGGATTAGATTTATATGAAAAATCTCCACTAGCTCAAGAACTATTTGAAAAAGCAAATGAAATACTAGGATTTAGTATTACAGATATAATGTTTGAAGGAACTGCAGAAGAGTTAAAGCAAACTAAAGTAACACAACCAGCGATATTTTTACATTCAGTAATTTTAGCAAAAGTATTAGGCGACGATTTTAAACCTGAAATGGTAGCAGGACACTCTTTAGGAGAATTATCTGCTTTAGTAGCTAATGGAGTGTTGTCATTTGAAGATGGATTAACATTAGTTTCTAAAAGAGCTATGGCAATGCAAAAAGCATGTGAGATACAACCATCAACTATGGCAGCTGTTTTAGGGTTAGAAGACAAAGTAGTAGAGGATGCTTGTGCTGAAATTGACGGAGTAGTTGTTGCTGCAAATTACAATTGCCCAGGTCAGTTAGTAATTTCTGGAGAAGTTGAAGCTGTAGAAAAAGCTTGTGAGGTTTTAACAGAAAAAGGAGCAAGAAGAGCATTGGTATTACCAGTAGGAGGAGCATTCCATTCACCAATGATGGAGCCTGCACGTGAGGAATTAGCAGCTGCAATTCAAGAAACTACTTTTAATGAGCCAACTTGCCCTGTATATCAAAATGTACCAGCAAAAGCAGTTACTAATCCAGAAGAGATTAAAGAAAATTTAATAGCACAATTAACAGCGCCAGTAAAATGGACACAATGTATACAGGCTATGATTGCTGATGGAGGCACTGAATTTGTTGAGGTTGGTCCAGGTAAAGTTTTACAAGGATTAATGAGAAAAATAGATAGAAGTGTTTCAGCTAGTGGAGCTAGCTTTGAAGCTTAAAAAAATTTAAAAAGCCGCTTATAAAGCGGCTTTTTTTATGCATCATTTTTATTGGGAATAAGAGTGTCAATTTCTAAATAAGGTTCATTAAAGTTACTCAAGGCAAAGGCAGCAGCTGAAATACCAAAAACAGAATAATCTAAAGGAGGTTTTATGCCTAAAGAAAAAGTCATACTTAAACCAAAAATTAAAAGTAACACTCCACTAAGTTTAGCTGTTAATTGAGTTTTATAACCTAATACTAAGCAAATAGCGAAAACAATTTCTAAAATTGTAGCTATAATAGCTATGCTAGGAATTATAATTTTTGGAAACCAAGGGGTTATTAAATGAGTAAAATCAACAAAAGAGTCCCAGTTTCCCCAAGTAGAAATTTCTTTAGAGTAAAGTCCAAAACGATCAGCAACAGCCGATAAAAAACCAAATGCTATGGATAGCCGTAAAAATAACTTCAGATATTTATTTTTCATTTTGACTTACTTTGTAATTTCCAGGAGTAAATTTAAACGACTTCATTAAGCGAGTCCAGCTATTAATTTGAGCAATTGCCAATGTTAAGTAAGCTATTTCTTCTTTCGTAAAATATTTAGTTAAGTTTTGAAAGAGTTCTTCAGGTATAGGATCGTAGCTTGTGTGTGTTATAGCATCTGTAAAAGCGAGTATTGATTGTTCTTTTTCAGAAAAATAAGGTGTGCTGTTCCAAATACTAACGGCATGCAATCTAACATCGGTTTCTCCAATATGTTTTAATTCTTTAGAGTGCATGTCTACACAATAAGAACAACCGTTTAAAATAGCTGCTCTGTAGCGGATTAATTCTAAAAGTTGTAAATCGATAGGAGCATTGTTTACATAGTTTTCAACAGACATTAATACGTCAAACATTCCTTTAGGTACTTCGTTGTAAGAGATTCGTTCCATAATTTTATTTTTAAGTGTATTACAAAATTAGGAGTCGAAAAACCGAATCTACTTAAGATATCTTAAGAAATACTTTTTCTTATTTCACTTAAATATTCTGGAGTCATATCTAAATAGGAAGCAATCATGTACATGGGAACTCTTTGCAAGAAATCAGGAATGCTTTCAAGTAGCGTAATAAATCGTTCTTTACTACTTAGGTTTAAGTAATATTCGTTTTTACGTTGTATAGCAATCAATGTGTTTTCTGCAATTTTTCTAAAAAGACGTTCTAATTTTGGAATTTGAACAAAGGCTTTTTCTAAGTTTTCTTTACTTATTGAGAGAATAATTGACTTTTCTAAAGCATCAATTATAAAAGTAGAAGGAGTTTCTCTTACGTAGCTTTCTAAATTGGTAATCCACCAATTTTCAATAGCAAATTGTATTGTTTTATCATTGCCTTTTTCATTAATATAATGGGCTCTCAGTAAGCCTTCAATAATAAAATAATGATGTTTACAAACTTGATTAACATTTAATAGAACATCTTTTTTACTATAAGTATTGACTTCCAAATAAGTAAAAAAAAGATCTACTTCTTTATCAGAAAATGAAGCATACCTATTCATATATTTTTTAAGTTGATGCTTCATTTTCTAAATAAAATTTATTGATTTTCTTGCCACTTCCAAGCGGAAAGTAAAGCTTCTTCAAGTGTTTTTTCTGTTTTCCAGTTTAATTCTTCGTTAGCAAATGTAGTATCAGCATAAATAGCTTTGATATCACCAGGTCTTCTATCTACTATTTTGTAGTTTAATTTTTTGTTGGTGGCCTTTTCAAAAGCATTAATTATTTGCATAACAGAGCTTCCCGTACCAGTTCCTATATTAAATAGTTCAAAGTTTTTCTTATTCTTCTTATTTAATAAACGTTGCAAAGCAATAATATGGGCTTTAGCTAAATCTACAACATGAATATAATCTCTAATAGCAGTTCCGTCCTCAGTAGGATAATCGTTTCCAAAAACAGATAACTGTTCACGAATACCAGCAACAGTTTGTGTTATAAAAGGTATTAAGTTTTGAGGTACACCATTAGGAAGTTCGCCAATTTTAGCACTTGCATGTGCACCTATAGGGTTAAAATATCTAAGTGTAATAGCATTCATACCATAGGCATTACAACTTTCTTCTAAAATTTCTTCTCCAATTTGCTTAGTATTAGCATAAGTAGAAGCAGCTTTGTTAGAAGGAGTACTCTCTGTAATAGGAAGTTTTTCAGGAGTACCATAAGCCATACATGAGGAACTAAAAATAAAATTATCAATATTTCGATCACGCATTTCTTGCAATAAATAAACTAAGCTCCCAATATTATTTTCATAATAATCTAATGGTTTATTTACACTTTCACCAACAGCTTTAAAAGCAGCAAAATGAATAACACCATCAATGGTATTATGGTCAAAAAACTTTTTTACATCTGCTTTTATTCGTAAATCTAATTGATGAAAATCTGGTTTTGTACCTGTAATAGAAGTAATATTATCTAAAACTTCAATTTTAGAGTTGGATAAATCGTCAATAATTACTACATCAAAACCTTCATTTTGTAATTCAACTACAGTATGTGAACCTATAAAACCTAAGCCTCCTGTAACTAATATTTTTTTCATAATGAGCTATTTTTCAAAATTGGGATTTTTAATCTTTAAAAGATTGAATATTTTATCTTCCTTGGGGGCTAGAAGTAATAAATAAAATAAAAGAATTACTCCAAATAAAAGAAAATCTGGTTTTAAAAATAAAATTAGAAAACACGCAGCTTCTAGTATAATCCATTTAACTACGGAAGCACTTTGAAAGATTGCAAATTTTTCATCATCAGAAGTGTCTTCTTTTATTTTATTGAGAATATTTCTAAAAATAAAATTACTTGAAACATAAGCTAGTGCTGGAATAAATGAATAAATTAAAGAGGAGTCATCTATTTCAAGATTTAAGATGTTTTTAAAATCTCCAATTAAAAAATACGCAAACGTTACTCCAGCTACTAAGACTAAATGTATTATTTTAAGTGTTTTTATTTTCTGATTCATAGCGAGCATGTGTTACCCCACAAATTCATTTACAGTTTTAGTAATAAATGACAATTGTTCCTCACTTAATTCAGTGTGCATTGGTAGGGAAATTACCTCGTCTATTAATTGATTTGTAATTGTAAAATCATCTTCATTATAACGATCGTCCTGATATGCTTTTTGAGCATGTAACGGAACTGGGTAATAAATCGCATTTGGAATATTATTCTCTAACAAATGTTGATGTAATTCATCTCGTTTCCCGTTTGTAATTCTTAAAGTATATTGATGAAAAACATGAGTTGAGAAAACACTAATTGCAGGAGTAATAATATTGGCATTAGTAGCAAATGCTTCAGTATAATACATTGCAGCTTTTCTACGAGCGTCGCAATAAGAATCTAGTAAAGGTAATTTTGCTTTTAAAACAGCGGCTTGTACAGAATCTAAACGAGAATTTACTCCTATTACATCATGGTAATAACGTTTGTACATTCCATGATTTACCATTCCTCTTAAGGTGTGTGCTAATTCATCATCATTAGTAAAAATTGCTCCTCCGTCACCGTAGCAACCTAAATTTTTAGAAGGGAAGAAAGAAGTAGTTCCTACATTCCCCATAGTTCCTGCTTTTTTCTTGGTTCCGTCAGAGAAAGTGTAATCAGCACCAATAGCTTGTGCGTTATCTTCAATAACAAATAGGTTGTGTTCTTTAGCAACAGCTAAAACAGCTTCCATGTTAGCACATTGACCAAATAAATGTACAGGTACAATTGCTTTAGTTTTAGGAGTGATAGCTTTTTTTAAAGCTTCGATATCCATGTTGAAAGTATCTGGTTCTACATCAACTAAAACTGGAGTTAACTTTAATAAACCAATAACTTCTACAGTAGCAGCAAAGGTAAAATCAGCTGTAATAACTTCATCTCCTTGCTCTAAACCTAATCCCATCATGGCAATTTGCAAAGCATCAGTACCATTTGCACATGGAATTACATGTTTTACTCCTAGATATTTTTCTAAATCAGCTTGAAATTCTTTAACGTAAGGACCGTTAATATATGCTGATGAATTTAAAACTTCTTGAATAGATGCATCTACAACATCTTTTATGTTTTGATATTGACTTTGTAAGTCAACCATTTGTATTTTTTTCATCTGAAAAATGAATTTTTAGAACATCAAAAATACGAATTAAATTTCTGTTATCTTTGAAGAAAATCAGTCTTAAATGAAGTTATTAAAAAGAGGTCTAAAAATTGTAGTTATTCTAGTTGTTTTATTAATCGTAGGAGTGTGGTTATTTACCAAAACATTACATCCAAAGTATAGTGGAGAGCTCGAATTAGCTGATATTTCAAATAATGTTACTGTGTATTACGACGAAGTTGGTGTTCCACATATTAATGCAGAACATCAAAAAGATGCTTATACAGCTCTTGGCTATGTGCATGCACAAGATAGATTATGGCAAATGGAATTGATAAGAAGAATTGCAGCAGGAAGATTAGCAGAGCTTTTTGGTAAAGATTTAGTAAGAGTAGATAAGTTTTTTTCAGGTTTAGGAATTGAAGAGGCTGCGAATAAAACAATTCAAAATTTAGATAAGAACTCTGAAGCTTATAAAATGACTGAAGCTTATTTAAAAGGAGTTAATCAATTTATAGAAGAAGGAACTACTCCCTTAGAATATTATTTAGTTGGAGTAGATAAAGAAAAATATACCATAAAGGATGTGTATAATGTGTTTGGTTATATGGCTTTTAGTTTTGCAATTGCACATAAAACTGATCCTCTGTTAACCGAAGTAAAAGAAAAGCTGGGAGAGGCTTATATTAATGAGTTGATGAATTCATATCAAGAGAATTTAACAATTAATAAATCAAATAATAAAGAAAAGATTCGAGCAGAGTTATCAGTTGCTGTTCAGGAAATTATGGAAAAACTACCTGTTTCTCCTTTTATAGGAAGTAATTCATGGGTAATAGCTCCACAGAAAACAAAGAATGGAAAAGTAATTTTTGCAAACGACCCTCATATTGCATTTTCACAGCCATCAGTGTGGTATCAGAGTCATTTAAAAACTCCTGACTATGAAATTTATGGATTTAATTTGGCTTTAATGCCATTTCCTTTGTTAGGTCATAATAAAGAATATGCTTACGGATTAACCATGTTAGCAAATGACGATTTGAATTTTTATGTTGAAGAAAATAATCCAGAAAATGCTAATGAATATAAAACATCTGAAGGATATCAAAAATATAAATTAGTAGATAAAACAATTAAGGTAAAAGGAGGAACAGATACAACTTATCAGGTAAAAGTAAGTAAACATGGTCCTGTTATGAATGGCTTAATAGAACATGTTAAAGATGATAAACCAGTGGCGATGAATTGGATTTATACTCAATTGCCTAATCAAGTGTTGGAGGCATCTTATTTAATGTCTCATGCAAAATCAATAGAAGGTTTTAAGAAAGGAGCATCTTATATTCACGCACCAGGACTAAATGTAATGTATGGAGATGCAAAAGGAAACGTGGGTTGGTTTGCTTCTGCAAAATTATATCAGTTAAGAGATAGTCTATCGTCAAGAATGTATCTAAATGGAGCTTCTGGTAAAGATGAAATTCAAGAATATTTAGATTTTAAAGAGAATCCACAAGCAGTGAATCCAACTTGGAATTATGTGTATTCGGCAAATAATCAACCAGATTCAGTAAGAGGTAAATTGTACCCAGGATATTATCAGCCAGAAGATAGAGCTAAAAGGATAGTAGGATTGTTAGAGGCTAAAAACGATTTTACAAAACAGGATGTTGCTGAAATGATTTATGATGTAACTTCACCAGCTGTAGCTGATATCTCTAAAAGTTTATTAGAAGGAGTAGATAAAGAATCATTATCTCCATCAGCAAAAAAAGCTTATTCAGTTTTAAAAAAGTGGAAAGGTGATTACCCTAAAGAAAGTGTTGGGGCTACAATTTACAATAGATTCTTGTATGCGTTTTTAAAAGAAACTTATAAGGATGAATTGGGAGGAAGTTTTCAGTTATTTATAGATACTCAATTACAAGATCAGGTATTGGCTCAGCAATCTAAAAGAAAAGAGTCTGTATGGTGGGATAATATATTAACCAAAGATAAAGTTGAAACTCGAGAAGAAATCATTACAAAGGCTTTTGTAGATGCAGTTGAGTTTTTACAAAATCAATTGGGAGAGAATGTAGATAACTGGATGTGGAAAAGAGTAATTAGTGTAGAGTATGAGCATGCAATAGGAAAAGCTGGAGGAGCTTTGCGTAAATTTTTTAATGTAGGTCCGTTTGAAACTATTGGGGGTAATGAGGTGATTAATAATCAGATTTTTAAATTGGATAGTACAGGGTATTATAAAATTACAGCAGGACCATCAACTCGTAGAGTAATTGATTTTTCTGATGTTGAAAATAGTATAGCTATAGTGCCAACAGGTCAATCAGGAAATGTATTTAGTCCATATTATAAAGATCAGGCTCAAAAGTATGTAGATGGAGAGTTTGTGAAAATGAAAATAAATCAAAAAGAGATTGAAAAAAGTGAAAATAAATTAGTCTTCATTCCAAGAAAGTAATTCTTTAGGGAGGTATTTATAGATTCCTCTATCATAAGCATTCCAGTATAATAATTTATCTTCATGCCAAAAGACATAAACTTGTTCTCCTATCATAAAGGGAGATGAGTGATTGTCGGCATAGCTTAATTTCTGTATTATGTATTCGTTGTTATCTAAATCAATTTTTACGTATGGGTAATTTAATAAGGTGAAATCATTTCTAAAAGGCCTTTTTTCTTTTCTATATTCAAATATAGTTGCTTTTATTTTTTTTGAATTATTTCGAAGTTTTATATGGTTTGTTTTGTTGTAAGTAGTGTAAACTAAAGCTAAGAGAAGAATTATAGGAAGAATATACATAGGGGTATGAGTGGTTTTATTAAGTTTAATTGGTAGGTTTTTCGCTCCCCAACAAGTTAATGTTCTCTAATTATAAATTGTACTACTTTCCATTTTTTTACCTCTTCATAAATAAAATCTTGTTTGTCTGGACCATTGTAAGTTCCAGATATTTCGTATTGTAAATTTGAGTTAGGTTCAGATAAAATGGTATGAAAATGAAAATCTGTTTTATGAGAAATGTTAGGTCGTAATTTCTTTACTTCTTCATAAGTCATTCCAACTTTTACTCCATACATGTCTTCTAAATTCGTTTGAGCATTAATTTCATTAATAATACAAGTTTTTTGCTCATTCATAATGAAATTAAGAATAGTATTATCTTTTGAGACTTCAAAATAACGATAATCAGGTCCGTCTTGTTGACCAACTTTAGAAATAATAGTGTAAGAAGGAAAGGTAGTTTGTAGATTGTCTATCGTAATACATTCTTGTAAGTTAATGTTGTTGATACCATTATTGGTAATGGAAAATTCAGTAGTTTTTTTAGAAGTTTTCTTTTGTTTACAACTTATTGTAGTTGATATAATAAGTACAAGAAAAAATAATAGCTTTTTCATGTTATATTTCTTTATAAATTTCGTTAAAAGGAATTCTAAAACGTTCGCCATAAACACCTTCAGGTTTTCGAATACCGCATGAAACAATCATATTGATTTCTGCACTACTTGGTATGTTTAATAATTTTTTAACTCTCCAAGTGTCTGAGCCTTCCATAGGGCAGGTATCGTAATTTTCAGCTGCCATAGAAAGCATAAAGGTTTGAGCTGCTAACCCACAAGTTTTATGAGCAACAATGCGCATGTCGCTATTGCGGACTTCTCGATATATTGGTCGGAACAATCCAGTAATTAAAATCATTAAATATTTAAAGAAACCTAAAATCCCCATAAAGTCAGCGTAAGCAAAAGGTATAATTTTACCATAATAGTTACGAGCTACTTTTTCTCTACTGCTTTGTTCAGATTTTGGATTGTTTTTACCAAAAGTTTTATCCATAAAAGATAAGTTTGCTTTGGCTCGTTTTCGCCATAAATCCTTGCGAACTACAAAAACAACTAATTGCTGTGCAGTTTTTGCAGCATTTTGATTAAAACATAAAGGAGCAATTTTAGCAATTGTTTCTTTAGAGGTAATATGATAAAATTCCCACAATTGCATGTTGCTACTTGTTGGTGCTAAGCTAGCTTGTTGTAAGCATTTTTTTACGATAGCACTGTCGATAGTTTTTTCAGGGTCATATACTCTTACAGAGCGTCTATAGCTAATAGCTTCAGATACTGTTTTTTCATTTTTAAGGTTCATATGATGTTGAGTCTTTTTTAGCAGGTTGAATAGGGGGTAGTTTTGAGTGTTTCCAAAATATTAATCTAGGGAAATCATTTTCATTTAATAATTTTTTTTCTTTTTTAGTTAAGTGTTTATATGGCTTATTAAACCATTCTTTGGCTAAATATTCTTTGTATTCTTTAATTGCTTTGGTTAGTTCGATTATGGTTTTTTGAAAATAAGGATTGGAAATGCTCTTGGGTAATTTTAATTCAAACATTCCTTTTGAAATTAAGTAATGTTGATTTGTGTTAGGGATTTTAATTTCTAATAAGTTTTTATTTTCTTTTGAGATACCATTAACAAGGTAGTTTAAAGCTATATTTTTTATAGAATCATAGTTTATAATGGAGTCTTGGCTGAATAAATGATTCTTTGAATATGAATCAAAACTTAAATTGAATCTATAGCAGCCTCCAGCATCAAATAATGAGATAGATTTATTTATAGCTTCCTCAGCTTTTTTAGATTGGGGGTAATCTTGGATAAATAAAATATAGTTACTCCATTTCTTAGAGTTGGATATTTTATTCCAATCTTTTTGTTCGGTGATTTCTTTTTTATCGCATTGAAGAATAAGAAAAAATCCAAATAAAACTAAATACTTAAATCTGAATTGAATTCTACCCAAACTTCATTAGTGATTTTAGCTGTTTTAACTTTCCTTTGTAAGGTGCATATCTAGTAGGTATGTCTAACCAGTTTCCTCTTGTAACAACTCCTTTGTTGTGAGAAAAAGTGTCAAAAGTTTGTTTTCCATGATATCCTCCAATTCCACTTTCACCTACACCACCAAAAGGTAACCTATGATTTGCAAAATGAATAGTCGTATCGTTTATAGTACCACCTCCAAAAGAATAAGTTGCTATTATTTTTTTTGCAAAACGAGTACGAGTTGTAAACACGTATAAGGCTAAAGGTTTGTCGTAATTAGCTAAAATTTTGGCTATATCTTCTTCGTTTTCATAAGAGATTAATGGAAAAATAGGTCCGAAAATTTCACCTTTCATCACCTCACTGTCTAAGCTCGGTTCATCAATAATGGTTGGAGCAATATATCTATCTTCTCTATTGGTTTGTCCACCAATAATAAAATTTTCATTATCAAGCATTAGAGCTAAACGGTCAAAGTTTCTGGTGTTTACAATTCTTGGGTAGTCCTCAGACTTCTGAGGATTTTCGCCATAAGCTTTTATTAACTCCTCTTTAAAGTGAGTAGTGAATTTATCTTTAACCGCTTTGTGAATTAGTAAATAATCTGGGGCAATGCAAGTTTGTCCGCCATTTAAAAATTTACCCCAAACCAATCGTTTAGCAGCTAGCTTTATATTAGCAGTTTCGTCAACAATACATGGACTTTTTCCTCCAAGTTCTAAAGTAACAGGAGTAATGTGCTCAGCAGCAGCTTTTGCTACTATTCTTCCCACAGGTACACTTCCTGTAAAGAAAATATAGTCCCATCGTTGCGCTAACAATTCTTGAGCAACATCCACACCACCTTCAATTACAGCTACATGATTTTTGTCAAAAACAGCTTCTACTATTTCTTTGGTAATTTTACTTACATGAGGAGTGAGTTCTGAAGGTTTTAAAACTACGGTGTTTCCAGCTGCGATAGCACCCAATAAAGGAGCAAAAGCTAGTTGATATGGGTAGTTCCAAGGAGCAATAATTAAAACAATTCCATAAGGTTCTTTGTAAATTTTTGCTGATGATGGAAAATTCAATAAAGAAGGTAAAACTCTTTTAGGTTTGCTCCAAGAATGAATATTTTTAATAGCCATTTTTAATTCAGCCAACACTATGGAAGTTTCGGTCATTACTGCTTCGTATTCAGATTTTTTAAAATCATCATGAAGAGCTTTTATAATGTCGTCTTCTCTTTTAATAATTTCTTTTTGAAGCCTTTTTAAAGCATCTTTTCTAAAAGAGATATCCTTAGTGTGTTGTTGAGAAAAATATTTTTTTTGTGACTGAACGAGGTCTTTAATATTCATAAAGTTAAATTTCTTGTAGTTTTTTGTTCATTAATTTAAACCATAAAGGAGGAAAGAGTGCTACTAGCATCATGCCAGGGTATCCTGTCGGCATTTGAGGACTTTCAGGTAATGATTTTAATATTTGATAATGTTTACTTCCGTTATAATGATGGTCTGAATGACGAGATAAATTAAATAACATAATCTTTCCAATTACATGGTCAGAATTCCATGAGTGTGTTCTTTTTACACGTTCATATCTACCCTTTTCATTTTTCTTTCTCAATAATCCGTAATGTTCAATATAGTTGACAGTTTCTAGTAATAAAATACCAAAAACAGCAGCAGCTAAAAAACTTAAAAGAACATTAAGATTGAAAAAAAAGAAAATGCTAAAGATTAAAATGATGTTACAAAATGTATAAACAAGCATTCTGTTTTGATGATGAAACCAATTTCTATTTAAGTTTTTCATTCGTTTGTTTTCTGCTTCCCAGGCTTGATAATAACTTTGGAAATGTGAGCGAATCCAAAAAGAATATAAAATTTCATTTTTTCTTGCGGTAGCAGCATCTTTAGGAGTGGCAACATTTAAATGATGCCCTGCATTATGATAAGGTAAAAAGTGAGTATTTAATGAAGTTAATAACAAAATCTCACCTAAAAATTCATCAAATCTATTATTTCTGTGACCTAATTCATGTCCAACATTTAAGCCAATAACTCCACACATAAGACCCATGGCAGAAATTTTGCCAATGTATTCTAATGTCGTTAATTCTGGTTCTTGAATTATATAAAAAAACCAAACTAAAAAGATTAATTGTATAGGGATGGTTAAATATAAAATGTAGGTATATAATCTATTTTCTTTCTCAATTTTTTCTTGCTCTTTTTCGAAGTTTTCTTTGTCTGGTTTAAATAGAAGTTCTAATAATGGTACAAAACCAAAAAAGGTAATCAAAGGTAATATGGTTAACCAACCGTTATTTGTAAAAGAAACGTATACGGTGATAGGGAGTATTAAAATTGATAAAAACTTAAGGGCTTTCATGGTTGAAATTTCCCTAAAGATACAAATTACAAACAAGCATCCCAAATAGGATTTGAGGGAGTTGGGGCAATTACTTTAATTAATTCTTTGCTTACAGGGTGAGTAAATTTAATTTTTCTTGCGTGAAGATGAATGCTTCCGTCTTTATTGCTTCTTTTAGCTCCGTATTTTAAATCTCCTTTTATAGTAGAGCCAATGTTAGATAATTGTACTCGAATTTGATGGTGACGACCAGTTTCCAAATCAATTTCTAGTAAAGAATAATTATCTAGTTTTTTTAAAACTTGATAATGTAAAATGGCTTTTTTACTTCCGTCGATTTCTTTAGAGTAAGCGGTAGATTTGTTGTTTTTAGGGTTTTTCTTTAAGAAATTAACTAGAGTGTCTGTTGTTTTTTTAGGTTGATTTTTAACAACAGCCCAATACGTTTTCTGTATTGTTTTCTCCCTAAGCATTTTGTTTAAACGTTCTAATGCTTTTGATGTTCTAGCATATATAACAATACCAGAAGTAGGTCTGTCGAGTCTATGAACAGTACCTAAAAAAACAGCTCCAGGTTTATTGTATTTTATTTTAATGTATTCTTTAACAACATCCGATAAGGGTTTGTCTCCAGTTTTATCTCCTTGAACAATATCTCCAGCACGTTTGTTTACTATAATAATGTGATTATCTTCATGTAAAACTTGCAGATTATTTTTGGTAGAATACATTTTCTGAAATTATAAGCAATAAATAAAAATGGTTTATTTAAAGTTTTCGGCTACATCCTGATTAACTCCGTCAATAAAATTAAGGAATTCATCTCTACCAAATCCAGTTGAAGAGGAAGTAACAAAAGACATAGGGAGTTCTTCCCAAAATTGAAGTAATTTCTTTTTGTAGGCAGTTATCTGTTTGTTTAATTTAGAGCTTCCTAATTTATCTGCTTTGGTGAAAACAATACAGAAAGGAATACGGTTTTTTCCTAAAAATTCCATGAACTCTAAATCTATTTTTTGAGGATCGTGTCGACTGTCAACTAAAACAAAAGTGCAAACTAATTGCTCTCTTTCTTTGAAGTAATTTTCAATAAAATATTGAAAAATAGTCCTTTTCTTTTTAGAAACTTGAGCATATCCATAACCAGGTAAATCCACTAAAAACCATTCATTATTAATTTTAAAATGATTTATAAGTTGTGTTTTTCCTGGTTTTCCAGAGGTTTTTGCTAAATCTTTTCGCTCCATTAACATATTGATTAACGAAGATTTACCAACGTTAGACCTACCGATAAAAGCATATTCCGGTATTCTGTCTTTCGGAGCCTTAGTAACATTACTGTTACTCATTACAAATTCAGCAGATTTTATTTTCATAAATATAGATTTAGCTTATTAAAAGCTATTATATATTTTGATTAGAAAGCCAAGCTTCTAATATTTTATTAAATTCATCAGGAGTCTCCATCATAGCAGCGTGCCCACATTTATCAATCCAAAATAAATCTGAATTTGGTAAAAGTCTGTGGAAATCTTCAGCAACTTCAGGAGGAGTAACAGAGTCCTGTTTACCCCAAATTAAACAAGTAGGCTGTTCCATGTTAGGTAAGTCTTTAGCCATATTGTGTCTTACAGCACTTTTAGCAATAGCTAATGTTCTAACAAGAGTATTTCGGTCGTTGATTACTTCATAAACTTGATCAAATAAATCATCAGTAGCTATAGCTGGATCGTAAAAAACTTCTTCTATTTTTCTGCGAACAAATTCCTTGTCGCCTCTTCTAGGATAGTTACTTCCCATAGAGTTTTCATATAAACCAGAACTACCAGTTAGAACTAATGACTTAATATCAGAACTATAGTGTTTTGTGTAGTATAAAGCAATATGTCCACCTAAAGAATTTCCTAAAAGTGTTACATCTTTAAGATTTTTGTATTCTATAAAATCATGTAAAAATTTAGCAAGATTTTTTACATTGGTTTTGAGTAGAGGTAAAGTGTATAAAGGTAATTCAGGGATGAATATTTTATATCCTTTTTGAGAAAGGTAGTTAAACGTTGAGTCAAAATTACTCAACGCTCCCATTAAACCGTGTAGTATAATGATAGGGTTTCCTTCTCCCGCTTCCGCGTATGTAAATTTACCTTCTTTCTTTAAAAATTCAGTCATTGTATCTAAGATTTGACTCAACCGCAAATGTAGTTCTTTTTTGGGATATTCTCATTTTTATTATTTCAGTATCAATTATAAAACTAAATGCTCTAATAATCAGTTTTTTAACAAAAAGGGTAAAACTTATCAACAAAGTGGTAAAAAGTGGTAAAAAGTGGTAATTATTTTTTATTTTTGGTGCAAACTATGGTTTCTGGGCGTGATAAATCTAATTGGGACATATGAGTGTAAGGTAGATGTTAAGGGAAGGTTGATGGTTTCGTCAGCTTTTAAAAAGCAGTTATCTTCTGTGTTACAAGAGGGTTTTGTGGTTAAGAGGTCTGTTTTTCAGTCTTGTTTGGAGTTGTATCCAATGCAAGAATGGAACATGGTGATGCAAAAGATTAATAAATTAAATCGTTTTGTAAAGAAGAATAATGATTTTATTAGAAGGTTTACTGCTGGTGTGAAGGTTGTAGAAATGGATGCTTCTGGTAGAGTTTTAATTCCAAAAGATTTATGTCAATTTGCGGGAATAGAGAAGCAGGTGGTGCTTTCATCTGCGGTTAATATTATTGAGATTTGGGATAAAGGTAAGTACGAAAAAGTTATTGATGAAGCTGTTGTTGATTTTGCTGATTTAGCAGAAGAGGTGATGGGAAATATAGATGTAGATGAATTATCATAATCCGGTTTTGTTGAAAGAAAGTGTTGATGCGCTTGATGTAAAAGAAGATGGAGTGTATGTTGATGTGACGTTTGGAGGTGGGGGTCACTCTAGGGAGATATTGAGTAGGTTAGGTGAGAACGGGAGGTTGTTTGCATTTGATCAAGATCCGGATGCGCAACGAAATAAAATAGATGATGAGCGTTTTGTTTTAATTGGAGAGAATTTTCGTTTTATTTCTAGGTTTTTGCGTTTTTACGGTGTGAGAAAAGTAGATGGTGTTTTGGCAGATTTAGGTGTTTCGTCTCATCAGTTTGATGAAGCAGAAAGAGGATTTTCTACACGATTTGATGCAGATTTGGATATGAGGATGGATCAGAAGTCTGAATTGTCTGCGAAAAAAATCATTAATAAATACGAGGAAGATAAATTAGCGGATGTGCTTTTCTTGTATGGAGAGTTGAGGAATGCTAGAGTGTTGGCTAAAACAATTGTAGAGGCTAGAGAAGAAGAGAGGATAGAGACTAGTTTTCAGTTGAGAGAGGTGTTGCGAGCTTTTTTACCAAAAGCAAAAGAGCATAAGATTTTGGCTCAGATATTTCAAGCGGTTAGGATTGAAGTGAATCAGGAGTTGGATGTGTTGAAGGAGTTTTTGGAGCAGATTCCAGGTTTGCTAAATGAAGAGGGTAGATTGAGTGTTATTTCATATCATTCTTTAGAAGATAGGTTGGTGAAGCGTTTTATAAGGACGGGGTTGTTTAGTGGAGAACCAGAGAAGGATTTTTATGGGAATATTAATGTGCCGCTGAAAAAAGTAGGTAAAATGATAGTGCCTACTCAAGAAGAGATAAAAGAGAATAATAGAGCAAGAAGTGCTAAGTTAAGGATTGCAACATTAAAATAATGTCGAAAGTTAAGGAAGGTATTTATGGTGTGCTGAAAGGACGGTTCTTGACGGATGAGAGTTCCTTTGATAATTGGCGAATATTAATATTTGTAGTGATTCTATTGTTAATAATGATATCTAGTTCGCATAGTATAGATGCTAAGGTGGTTCGAATAGCAGAATTGAATAAGCAAAAAAGAGAGTTGCGAGCGGAAGATATAGATACGAATACAAGGTTGATGCGGATGAAGTTAGAGAGTAGTATTCGTGATAAAGTAAAAGTAAATGGGTTGTCTCCAGCGAAGACACCTCCTCAAAAAATAAAAGTAACAACTAAAGTAGAATAGGATAAAAATGGTAGTAAAGAAAGGTATATTAAATAAGCTCTATGTGGTTGCGATTTTAATGACGCTTTTTTTTATTGTTATCCTGTTTAGAATCTTTAATCTTCAATATGTTGATGGTGCTAAGTATAAGAAGTTAGCGCTAGAAAAGACAGTAAAAAACGATACGATTTTTGCAAACAGGGGTAATGTGTATGCAGCGGATGGAAATCTTTTGGCAACTTCAATGTCGAGATATACTATTCGAATGGATGTGGTTACGGTAGATTCAGAGGTGTTTGAGAAAAATATTCGAGCTCTTGCAGAATCGTTGTCAGGATTGTTGGGTAAATCGGCGGATTATTATCAGGAAAAGCTACGAGAAGCTAAGAATAGAAAAAATCGCTATTTGTTAATTGCAAGAGATGTTGGGTATAATGATTATACGAAAATGAAAAGCTTCCCAATTTTTAAGCTGGGGGTTTATAGAGGTGGTTTTATAGCTGAGCAAAAAACGGTTCGTGTACATCCTATAGGTAAGATTGCAGAAAGAACAATAGGTTACGATAACCATAGAGGAGGTGCTGGTATTGAAGGGGCTTTTGCAGATTATATGCAGGGTGAGAATGGTTGGCGTTTAAAAAAGAAAATTGCAAAAGGGCAATGGAAGCCGGTAAATGATGTAAATGAAAAAGAGCCAGTAGATGGAAGTGATGTAATTACCACAATAGATGTAAATATTCAAGATATAACACATCATGCATTGCTTAAGCAGTTAGAGTATTTTGAGGCAGATCATGGATGTGCTGTGGTTATGGAGGTTGAAACAGGTGAGATAAAAGCAATTTCTAACTTAGGAAGAACATCGAAAGGTAGATATTACGAAAAAAGAAACTATGCTGTGTGGGAGAGTCATGAGCCAGGTTCAACATTCAAGTTAGCGAGTTTAATGGCGGTTCTTGAAGATAAGTTAGCGGATACATCTAATGTTGTGGATTGTGAAAAAGGAAAGATTTTTATAAATAATAGAAAGGTAGAGGATAGTAAAAGAGGAGGTTTTGGAAGGGTTTCTTTAGCGCGTGTATTTGAAGTGTCATCAAATGTTGGGATTGTAAAAACAATTCAAAAGCATTATGATAGAAATCCTAAGAAATTTATCAAGAAAATTAAGTCGTTTGGATTAGATCAAATGACGGGAGTTAAAATTTTAGGAGAAGGAAAACCGTATATTCCAAATCCGTCAGAAAAAAGATGGAGTCCAATATCATTAGAGTGGATGGCTTGGGGTTATGGAGTGTCTTTAACACCTTTGCAAACACTAGCTTTTTATAATGCGGTAGCAAATGATGGTAAAATGGTGAAACCGTTTTTTGTAAAAGAATTAAGAGTTGGAGGAAAGGTGGAAGAAAGATTTGAAACTGAGGTTGTAAAGGAGAGGATAGCGTCGCAAACAACTTTGAATAAGGTTAGAAAAGTGATGGAGAATGTGGTGAAAAAAGGGACTGCAAAAAATGTGTATTCTTCTAATTTTTCAATGGCAGGAAAAACAGGGACTGCAAAAAAATGGATTCCTAAGCATAAAGATAAAAACGGTAAAACGGTATATGGACATTATTCGAATAAGAAATATGTAGCGTCTTTTGCAGGTTTTTTTCCAGCAAAGAATCCTAAGTATTCATGTATAGTGGTTGTGCATAGTCCAAAAAAGGAAAAAGGGTATTATGGAGCTACAGTGGCTGCTCCAGTTTTTAAGGAGATTGCTCAAAAAATATATACAACAACACCTGTTAATAATCAAAGAGTGTCTGATCAAATGTCAAACTTGAATCTTGATAAGGAATATCAGGTGTATTATCAGAAATTAAGAAAATATAAAACAATCATGCCTAAGGTTGTGGGTATGAGTGGTATGGATGCTATAGCGTTACTTGAAAATATGGGGCTTAAAGTTAAGTTTTCTGGAATGGGTAAAGTAAAAGAGCAGTCGATACAAAAAGGAATAAAAGTGTCAAAAGGAAGAACAGTTTATTTAAAACTATCGTAGTTGAAGAGATTAAAAGACATATTATATAAAGTATCTGTAAATGCAGTGCATGGAAATACAGATGTGATGGTGAAGGATATTCAATTTGATAGTAGGCAAATTGAAAAAAATGATGTTTTTGTTGCTCAAAAAGGAGTGATGGTAGATGGGCATCAGTTTATAGATAAGGCATTAGGGTTGGGGGCAAATACGATTATTTGTGAAAAGCTTCCAGCTAATATGATGGAAGATGTTACCTATATAGAAGTGGTAGATTCTAGCGTTGCTTTGGCAGTAATGTCAGCTAATTTTTATGGTAATCCGAGTGGTGATTTGAAGTTGGTGGGAGTTACAGGTACTAACGGTAAAACAACCATTGCTACATTATTGTATAAGCTGTTTAAAAAAGCGGGTTATAAAGTAGGTTTGCTTTCAACTGTGAAAGTAATGGTTGATGAAGTTGAGTACGAGGCAACACATACAACTCCAAATTCATTAATGATTAACAAATACCTGTCATTAATGGTTGAAGAAGGGGTTGAGTACTGTTTTATGGAGGTTAGCTCGCATGGAGTGCATCAAAAGAGAACTGAAGGATTGAGTTTTGTAGGAGGTGTTTTTACAAATCTATCTCACGACCATTTAGATTATCATGAGACTTTTGCAGAATATAGAGATGTGAAAAAGTCGTTTTTTGACTCATTGCCAAAATCAGCATTCGCTTTGGTGAATATTGATGATAAAAACGGTCAAATAATGCTTCAGAATACAAAAGCAAATAAGAAATCATATGCTTTAAAAACATTAGGAGATTATAAAGTAAAAGTTTTAGAAAAACGTTTTTCTGGAACATTATTGTCTATAAATGGAATTGAAATCTGGACAAGATTGATAGGGGAATTTAATGCTTATAATCTAGCGGCGATTTTTGGTGTGGCAGATTTATTAGGTTTTGAAAAGTTTGAAACTTTAAGAATAGTGAGTGAGTTGGAGAGTGTAAGAGGGCGTTTTGAGTATACGGTATCTGAAGATAAAGTAACAGCTATAGTTGATTATGCGCATACACCAGATGCTTTGAAAAATGTATTGCAAACGATAAATGATATTCGAACAGGAAACGAAAAAGTATTCACAGTAGTAGGTTGCGGAGGAGATAGAGATAAAACCAAGCGTCCGAAAATGGCACTTATAGCATCACAATTAAGCGATCAAGCAATTTTTACATCAGATAATCCTAGGACAGAAGATGCGCAGGTAATTATTGATGAAATGGAAGAGGGAGTGTCGGCAGAAAACTATAAAAAAACATTATCAATTTTAGATAGAAGACAAGCTATAAAAACAGCATGTAAGTTAGCAGAAGCTGGAGATATAATATTGATTGCAGGAAAAGGGCATGAAAATTATCAAGAAATAAATGGAGTTAAACACCATTTTGATGATTTAGAAGAAGTGACTAATTGTTTTAATCAACTAAAAAACTAAAATAAATGCTGTATTATATATTTCAATATTTAGAAAGCGAATTTAACCTAACGGGGGCGAGTGTATTTCAATTCATTACGTTCCGTTCAGCAACAGCGTTTATTTTGTCATTATTAATTTCTACGATTTTTGGAAAAAAAATCATTAATTATTTAAGAAGACAACAGGTAGGTGAAACGGTTAGAGATTTAGGTTTAGAGGGGCAGGTACAAAAAGCAGGTACACCAACAATGGGAGGTGTTATTATCATTTTTGCAACATTAATACCGGTCTTGTTATTGGCAAGGTTAGAAAATATTTATATCATCATTTTATTAATCACAACGGTTTGGATGGGGTTAATAGGTTTTGCAGATGATTATATAAAGGTGTTTAAAAAAGATAAGGCTGGATTGAAAGGTAAGTTTAAAGTGCTAGGTCAAGTTGGGCTTGGGCTTATTGTAGGTTCAATGCTTTATTTTCACCAAGATGTAACAATAAAAGAGCAGTTACCGGCTTCAGAGCAAATAGTTCAGGTTGATGGTAAGAAGAAGGTTTTTGGAGAGGCGCATAAATCAACTAAAACTACGGTGCCATTTTTAAAAGACAATGAGTTAGATTATGCAAAAGCACTAAGTTTTCTAGGAGATGATTATAGGAAGTATGGGTGGATTGTATTCATATTTGTTGTTGTTTTTATCGTAACAGGAATTTCAAATGGCGCTAATTTAACAGATGGGATTGATGGTTTAGCAGCTGGAACATCTGCAATTATGGTGGTTACTTTGGCAATTTTTGCATGGGTATCTGGTAATATAATTTTTGCAGATTATTTAGATGTAATGTATATCCCTAAATCTGGAGAAATGGCAGTGTTTATACTTGCTTTTGCAGGGGCTTTAATAGGATTTTTATGGTATAACACGTATCCAGCTCAGGTATTTATGGGAGATACAGGAAGTTTAACCATTGGAGGGATTATAGCGGTAATAGCAATTGCAATTCGAAAAGAATTATTGTTGCCAATATTAGCAGGAGTTTTTGTGGTTGAAAATTTATCGGTAATGATTCAGGTTTCTTGGTTTAAGTATACAAAAAAGAAGTTTGGAGAAGGAAGGCGTGTTTTTAAAATGTCGCCTTTACATCACCATTATCAGAAGTCAAATTATCATGAAAGTAAAATTGTTACACGTTTTTGGATTGTAGGAATTTTATTAGCAGTGTTTACGATAGTAACTCTAAAACTGAGATAGTAATGGAAAGGTTGGTTGTTTTAGGAGGAGGAGAAAGCGGTGTAGGAACAGCTATTTTAGGAAAGCAAAAAGGCTTTGATGTTTTTGTTTCAGATAAAGGAAGCATAGCAGAAAGGTATAAAAAGGTTCTTTTACATAATGCTATAGATTTTGAGGAAAATCAGCATACGAAAAGTAAAATATTGAATGCTAATTTGGTAATGAAAAGCCCTGGTATACCAGAAAAAGTTGCCTTAGTGCAAAAATTGATGGTAGCAGGTGTAAAGGTTATTTCTGAAATAGAGTTTGCGTCTAAATATACAAATGCAACTATAGTAGGAATAACAGGATCAAATGGTAAAACAACTACAACGTTGTTAGCGCATCACTTGTTAAAACAAGGAGGACTAGATGTTGGTATAGGTGGAAATATAGGTGATAGTTTTGCAAAGCAAATAGCTGAGCAAGATTACAAAGAGTATGTGTTAGAATTGAGTAGTTTTCAGTTGGATGGGATTGAAGAGTTTAATTCACATATAGCAATTATAACAAACATATCACCAGATCATTTAGATAGGTATGATTATGATTTTGAAAAGTACATAGCGTCAAAGTTTCGCATTACAAAAAATCAAACAGAAAAAGATTTTTTGATTTATGACGCAGATGACAAAGCGATACAAAATTGGTTGAAAAATAATAAAGTAAAGGCAAAATTAGTTCCTTTTTCAATTGAAAAAGAATTAGAGTTTGGAGCCTTTTTAAGACAAGATAAGATAATAATGAAATTAAATACAGAAGAAGTACTAATGAATGTTTCTGAATTAGCATTAAAAGGAAAACATAATACTAAGAATGCAATGGCAGCATCAATGGCAGCTCGATTATTACAAGTTAGAAAAAATACAATAGCAGAGAGTTTATCTGATTTTGAAGGAGTAGAGCATCGTTTAGAAAATGTGCAAAAAATTAATGGAGTTCAGTATATAAACGATAGTAAAGCTACAAACGTAAATGCTGTTTATTATGCATTAGAATGTATGGAGGCTCCAACAGTGTGGATTGTAGGGGGGGTAGATAAAGGAAATGATTACACAGATTTAATGCCTTTGGTTAGAGAAAAGGTAAAAGCAATCGTATGTTTAGGGTTGGATAATCAAAAGATTATAGAAACATTTCAAAATGTTGTAGAGGTAATGGTTGAAACAGCAGGAGCTGAAGAGGCTGTTAAGGTGTCTCATAAAATAGCAAAAAAGGGTGATGCAGTTTTGTTGTCGCCAGCATGTGCAAGTTTTGATTTGTTTGATAGTTACGAGGATCGAGGGAATAAATTTAGAGAAGCGGTTAAAAATTTATAAAACTAAAACTGATTGATGAAAACCATCTTTCAACATATTAAAGGGGATAGAGCTATATGGGCAATTGTTGCTATGTTGGCTATATTCTCATTTATGCCAATTTATAGTGCAAGTACTAACTTAGTATACGTAGTAGGTAATGGTTCTACTTTAGGGCACTTAGTAAAGCATATCGTTTTATTAATTACAGGTTTTGCAATAATTTATGGCGTCCATAAAGTACCGTATAGATATTTTAGTGGAGGTTCTATTCTAATGCTTCCTGTAGTGGTGTTACTTCTGATAGTAACCTTGGCTCAGGGAACAATTATTGGAGGCGCTAATGCAAGTAGATGGATTCGAATTCCGTTTGTAGGTATTGGTTTTCAAACATCTACCTTGGCAGGTTTAGTTTTAATGGTATATGTGGCAAGGTATTTGGCTAAAAATAAAGAAAAAGTAATAGTATTTAAAGAAAGTTTAATAAAGCTATGGTTGCCTGTAGGTGTAGTTTTAGTGCTTGTGTTACCAGCAAACTTTTCAACAACAGCAATAGTTTTTACAATGATTTTGTTGTTAAGTTATATTGGAGGGTATCCATTAAAATTTATAGGCTACATACTAAGTATGGGGCTTTTTGCTTTGTTGTTTTTTATACTAGTAGCAAAGGCATTTCCAGATGCAATGCCAAATCGTGTTAATACTTGGCAAAGCAGGATAGAAAATTTTTCAAAATCTGATGGAAAAGAAGATTATCAGGTTGAAAAGGCGAAAATTGCCATAGCCACAGGAGGTGTGGTTGGAAGAGGTCCAGGAAAAAGCGTTCAGAAGAATTTCTTACCACAGTCATCATCAGATTTTATTTATGCTATAATTGTAGAAGAGTATGGTTTGGTTGGTGCTGTAATTGTAGTGTTTATATACTTTTTATTGTTGTTTAGAATTTTGATAACAGCAAAGAAGGCAACAACAATTTTTGCAACACTAATGGTAATAGGAGTAGGTGTTCCAATAGTTTTTCAAGCAATGATAAATATGGCTGTAGCTGTAAATATTTTACCAGTAACAGGTCAAACACTTCCATTGATAAGTAGTGGAGGAACCTCTATTTGGATGACATGTTTTGCTTTGGGAATGATATTGAGTGTGAGTGCTTCAAAGAATGAAACAGAAGAAACAATTTTAGATGATAATCCTTTAGATATTTTACATGAAACAATCGATTAACATCATAATAAGCGGAGGAGGAACTGGAGGTCATATATATCCAGCAATAGCTATAGCGAATGAAATAAAAGTTCGTTATCCAGGGGCTAATATTTTATTTGTGGGAGCAAAAGATAAAATGGAGATGGAAAAAGTACCGCAAGCAGGATATGATATAGAAGGATTGTGGATATCTGGAATTCAAAGAAAATTAACAGCTAAAAATTTATTGTTTCCATTTAAGTTGCTAAGTAGTTTGTGGAAAGCTCATAGAATTATTCGAAAGTTTAAGCCAGATGTTGCCATAGGAACGGGAGGTTTTGCAAGCGGACCAACATTAATGGTAGCTAACAAGAAAGGAATTCCAACACTAATACAAGAACAAAATTCGTATCCAGGGATAACAAATAAGTTGTTAAGTAAAAAAGCAGGGAAAATATGTGTGGCATATGAGAATTTAGAACGTTTTTTTCCTGAAGAAAAAATAATAAAAACAGGAAATCCAGTACGTCAAGATTTACTGTTTATACACACAAAGGATGAAGAGGGTAAGGAGTTTTTTGAGTTAGATTCAAAAAAGAAAACAATCTTAGTGTTAGGAGGAAGTTTAGGAGCAAGAAAAATAAATCAGTTAATAGAGGCTAATTTAGAGTTTTTTAAAGAGCAAAAAGTGCAATTGATTTGGCAATGTGGAAGGTTGTATTTTGAAGAATATCAAAAATATAATGAATTAGAGAATGTACAAGTACATCAATTTTTGAATAGAATGGATTTGGCTTATGCAGCGGCAGATTTTATTGTTTCAAGAGCAGGAGCAAGTTCAGTTTCAGAGTTGTGTATTGTAGGGAAACCAACAATATTTATACCTTCTCCTAATGTAGCAGAAGATCATCAAACTAAAAATGCAAAATCGATAGCAGATAAACATGGTGCAATTTTAGTAAAGGAAAAAGAGCTAGATACATTTCCAATAGTTTTAGAAACTTTACTAAAAGATGAAGGAAAGCAACAAAGCTTAAGTGAAAATATAAATGAGTTAGCATTGCCAAATGCAACAAGTGATATAGTTAACGAAATAGAAAAATTAATTATTTAGTGAATTTAAAAACGATACATAACGTTTATTTTATAGGTGTAGGAGGAATAGGAATGAGTGCTATTGCGCGTTATTTTTCTATGAACGGGAAAAAAGTATGTGGTTATGATAAAACACCAAGTCCATTAACTAAGAAATTAGAAGAGATTGGTGTTGAAATTCATTTTGAAGATTCAATTAAAAATATACCCCTTTCTTTTTTAGAGAAAGAAAAAACATTGGTTGTTTATACGCCAGCAATTCCAAAAGACCATGAGGAATTAAATTATTTTAAAAATAATGGATTTGTAATCTTAAAAAGAGCAGAAATTTTAGGAGAAATTACAAGAAATACCTTTTGTTTAGGAGTGGCAGGAACTCATGGAAAAACAACTACATCTTCTATTTTGGGACATATTATGCAGCCAGAAAAGGCAACTTCTTTTTTAGGAGGTATAGCAGAGAATTATAACTCAAACCTTATTTTAGGAGAGGATAAAGTTTCGGTGGTAGAAGCAGATGAGTTTGATAGATCGTTTTTAAAATTGTCTCCAAATATAGCTTGTGTAACCTCAATGGATGCGGATCATTTAGATATTTATGGAGAGAGTGAAGCGTTGCAACAGTCGTTTAGAGATTTTTCAAGCAAGGTGTCAGATACTCTAATAGTGGCTAAGGGAATTCCTTTGAAAGGACTTACGTATGGGGTAAATGAAGAAGCAGATTATAAAGCGTATAATGTTAAAGTAGCTGAAGGGAAATATGTTTTTGATGTGCAAACACCAACATCAGAAATAAAAAATATTGAATTTCATTTGCCAGGAAAGCATAATATGATGAATGCTTTAGCGGCTTTAGCAATGGCAGATGTTTATGGGGTGTCTTTAGAAAAAATAAAAGAACAGTTAAAGACATTTAAAGGAGTGCAGCGAAGGTTTTCATATAAAATAAAAACTGAAAATTTAGTTTTAATAGATGATTACGCACACCATCCAACAGAAATAAAAGCAGTGGAGCATTCGGTAAGAGAAATGTATCCAAAAGATAAAGTGTTGGCGGTTTTTCAACCACATTTATTCAGTAGAACAAAAGATTTTGCAGATGATTTTGCAGAAGCGCTTTCTAAATTTGATGAAGTGTTGTTGTTAGATATATATCCTGCCAGAGAACTGCCAATCGAAGGAGTAACATCGTCATGGTTATTAGATAAAATGAGTTTGAAAAGTAAAAAGCTTGTATCTAAAGAAAAACTGAGTGACGAAATATTGAAATCTGAGTCAAAAATTATAGCAATGTTAGGTGCTGGAGATATCGGATTATTGGTTGATGAAGTGAAAGAAAGTTTAGAAGAAAAATACACAAATCAAATATGAAAAAAGTAATAATATATTTATCTTTTTTCCTCTTGCTGATGTTTTTTGGCTTTTTGTATGGGTTTACTACAGGTAAAAATGGTAGTAAAAAGGTGAAAAATACAGTGGTTGAATTTGAAGCGGGAGACAATAACTTTTTGACGCACAGTATAGTTGATAAATTGTTAATACAAAATAAAGAATTTGTTAAAAACCAACCGAAAAGAGTGGTAGATTTACATTTTCTAGAAACTAATGTTTTGGCGAACCCGTATGTTGAAAAAGCAACCGTTTTTTTAACAGTAGATGGGGTGTTGAAAACTGTAATAAAACAGCGAAAACCAATAGCTCGAATTGTTGATAAAGGTAAGTCCTTTTATGTTGATAAGTTTGGTGTTAAAATACCAATGTCAACCAATTTTTCGGCTAGAGTACCGTTAGTTTCAGGGGTAAGGGAGTCTGAGGATATCAAAGAATTAATAGCGTTAATAAAGGCGATTGAAAGTAACGATTTTTTTTCAAAAGAAATCATTGCAATTCAAAAAAACGCTCAAAAAGAATATGTGTTTACTGTGCGTAGCGGTGATTATAAGATTCTTTTTGGAAAATTGAAAGATGTAGATATAAAGTTTAAAAAATTAATGGCTTTTTATAACAAAGCCTTAGTTGATAAAACGATAAAAAAGTATAAGATAATAAATGTAAAATACCACAACCAAGTTGTGTGCACAAAACAAAATCAAGATGGAAAACAATAAAATTGCAGTTGGTCTAGATATTGGTACTACCAAAATTGTTGCCATGATTGGTCGTAAAAACGAGTATGGTAAATTAGAGGTTTTAGGTATAGGTAAAGCCAAAAGTTTAGGTGTAAAACGAGGTGTGGTTAATAATATAACACAAACAATTCAATCAATACAACAAGCTGTTGATGAAGCACAGAGTGTTTCTGGTCAACAGATAGAGAATGTTGTAGTAGGTATTGCAGGGCAACATATTAGAAGTTTGCACCATAGTGATTACATAACTCGTGAAAAATCGGATGAAGTAATTGATCAAGGTGATATTGAAAACTTGGTTGAGCAAGTACATAAATTAGTAATGCTTCCTGGAGAAGAAATAATTCATGTATTACCTCAGGAATTCAAAGTAGATAGTCAACCAGAAATCAAGGAGCCTATAGGAATGTATGGAGGTAGACTAGAAGCAAATTTTCACGTTGTGGTAGGGCAAGTTTCTTCAATTAGAAATATTGGTCGTTGTGTAAAAAGTGCTGGGTTGAATTTGTCAGACATAACATTAGAGCCGTTAGCGTCAGCATCAGCAGTGTTAAGTCAAGAAGAAAAAGAAGCAGGAGTAGCTTTAATTGATATAGGTGGAGGAACAACTGATTTAGCAATATTTAAAGATGGGATTATTCGTCATACGGCAGTAATTCCTTTTGGAGGTAATGTTATAACCGAAGATATAAAAGAAGGTTGTTCAATTATTGAAAAACAAGCTGAGTTACTAAAAATAAAGTTTGGTTCAGCTTGGCCAGGAGAAAATAAAGAAACTGAGATTGTTTCAATTCCAGGTTTAAGAGGAAGAGAACCAAAAGAGATAACCCTTAAAAATTTATCTAAAATAATACATGCAAGAGTACAAGAAATTATAGAGCATGTGTATTTAGAAATAAAGAATTATGGGCACGAAACTCAAAAAGGAAAGTTAATTGCAGGAATAGTTTTAACAGGAGGTGGTTCTCAGTTAAAGCATTTACGACAATTAGTTGAATATATTACAGGAATGGATGTTCGTATTGGTTATCCAAATGAGCATTTAGCAGGAGATTCAGATGAAGTATTGTCAAGTCCGTCATATGCAACAGCCGTTGGTTTGTTAATGGAGGGCTTACAGAAAGAAGAATCTTGTGAAGTAGAGGAAATTGTTGAAGAACCAATTGAAGAAACAGAACCGGAGGCGATTGAAGAGAAAGAGGTTTTACAACAAGAGGTAGAGCAAAGAACAAAAGAAAAGTCTAAGTCGTTTTTTGAAAAATTTACTGAAAGATTCAAAGAGTTTTTAGATAACGCAGAATAGACAAGTTAAAATAAATAATAAAAATTACTCCTATTTATCCCCTAAAGAGGAGCGTAAAATGAATATGAATTAATAAAAGAAAAGTTATTATGAGCACAGAATTCAATAACATTTCATTCGACATGCCGAAAACACAATCGAATGCCATTAAAGTAATTGGTGTTGGTGGGGGAGGAAGTAATGCAGTAAACCACATGTATAGTAAACAAATTCACGGAGTAGATTTCGTAATTTGTAATACTGATGCACAAGCACTAGAGAATAGTCCAATTCCTAATAAAGTTCAGTTAGGAGCTCATTTAACTTCAGGGTTAGGTGCAGGGGCAAATCCTGAGGTTGGAGCACAAGCAGCAGCTGAGAGTATACAAGAAATTCAGCAAATGTTAAGTACACATACTAAGATGGTTTTTATAACTGCTGGTATGGGAGGTGGTACTGGAACTGGAGCGGCTCCTATTATTGCTAAAATAGCAAAGGATATGGATATTTTAACGGTAGGAATCGTTACAATGCCATTTCAGTTTGAAGGAAGAATGCGCTCAAAACAAGCTCAAAAAGGAATTGATGAATTGCGTGAAAATGTTGATTCATTAATTGTAATTAATAACAATAAATTACGTGAGGTTTACGGTAATTTAGGTTTCAAAGCAGGTTTTTCTAAAGCTGATGAAGTTTTAGCAACGGCAGCAAAAGGTATTGCAGAGGTAATTACGCATCACTATAAACAAAATATCGATTTACATGATGCTAAAACAGTATTGTCAAATAGTGGTACCGCAATTATGGGATCGGCAAAAGAAGCAGGAGCTAATCGTGCTAAAAATGCAATTGTAAAAGCTTTAGATTCACCATTATTAAACGACAATAAAATTACTGGTGCTAAGAATGTATTGTTGTTAATAGTTTCTGGAGCAAATGAAGTAACTTTAGATGAGATAGGAGAAATTAACGATTATATTCAAACTGAAGCAGGTTATGATGCTAATATCATTATGGGTATTGGAGAAGACGAAGCTTTAGAAGATGGTATAGCAGTTACTATTGTAGCTACTGGTTTTACGGCAGATCAGCAAGGAACAATAACAAACACTGAGGTAAAGAAAATTGTTCATACTTTAGAAGATGAGCAAAAAGCAACTTATAGTTTTGGAGAAAAGAAAATAGAAACAGCTCCTAGCATAGATGAGCCTTTAACTGTTAAGCCTAAAAATGAAAAGGTAGTACATGTTTTAGAGGAAGAGGAAGAAAAAACACCAAAGTTTAACTTAATTCCTACAACCGATGTAATTAAAAATATCGATGTAGTGTATGATGAAATTGCTTTGGAATCAGTTTCTGAGGATGATTTTATCATTACGAATATAACAGAGCAAAAAGTTGAGAAGAAAGAGGTAAAGCCACAACCAATTCAACAAGATTTATTATTCGATTTGCCTTTAAATTCGTATGAAGAAGTTACGCCTAACACTCGTTTAGTTGAAACTACAAAAGAAATCGAAAACATTGATGTAGTTGCTGAGAATGTGAAACCACAAACACATCAAGTAGAGAAACGTTATGTTTTAGATGATTTTGATGTACAACCAACAATAGGAAAAAGCTCAACCCCTATTATAAAAGAAGAAGTAGAAGAGGAGTTACAATTTGAAGTTACGAGTAAAGTTCAGGAAAAAGTTAATGAAATAGAAACAACAAGTGAAGAGGTTTCTCCATTGAGTTTAACAATTTCTGAATTACAAAAGAGAGCACAGGAGAGACGTGAGAAGATGAAAGGCTTTAACTATAAGTTCAATGATCAGGTTAGTAAAAATATCGATGATATTGAAAAACAGCCTGCATACAAAAGATTGGGCGTAGATATTGATTCTGGTTCAGATATCAGTAAGTCAGATACAGCATTGAATACTGACAACAACGATTTATCACGTACCAATAATTCATTTTTACACGATAACGTAGATTAATTAAATAATAAAATATATTTTTAAATTCCCGATTTTTTCGGGAATTTTTTAATACTAAAAATAATAACTATGAGTTTGCAAAAACAAGTAATGGATAAAATGAAAGAAGCTATGAAATCTAAAGATACAGTAGCTTTAACAGCTTTAAGAGCATTAAAATCTGCTTTTATGTTAGCTAAAACTGAATCAGGAGCTGGTGATCTTTCAGAAGCTGAAGAATTAAAAATTATACAAAAACAAGTAAAGCAACGAAAAGATAGTGCTGCTGTTTTTTCAGAGCAAGGTAGAGAGGATTTAGCTGAACCAGAATTAGCTGAAGCAGCAGTATTAGAACAGTTTTTACCTGAAGCACTTTCGGAAGAAGAGATAGAGAAAGTTGTAAAAGAAACCATAGAAAAAGTCGGAGCTGAAGGAATGAAAGATATGGGTAAAGTAATGGGAATTGTTTCAAAACAATTAGCTGGACAAGCTGATGGAAAAATAATTTCTACCATAGTCCGTAAAAATTTAGGATAACTAAATGGGCCCAGTAGTTCAACTGGATAGAATATCAGATTTCGGCTCTGACGGTTAGAGGTTCGAATCCTCTCTGGGTCACAAAATAAAAAGCAGTAGAAGTTGTTCTACTGCTTTTTTTAGGGAAAAAGAAAAAGGGGTGCACTCTCTTTTGAGTGAGCAATAAAAGTATAAAACAAGTATTTTAAATTATGTAACATTTGTTACATAAGAGGATTTTATTTTAGTGTTATGAAATATTTTTCAGTCATAAAGTATACCGGAGTTTTAATAAGTTTTTTAGGAGTAGGAATAAATATTTTTGAAAGAATCTATGTTACTGTTTTTAATAAGCCAATTTTTGTACACTTCTATTTAGTAAAGAAGAAACTTCCGAAGAAAAAGAAAGATTTTTTAGTAGAAAATGTGTCTTTTTATGCTAGACTTAATAATAAGGAAAAAGAATATTTTGAGCATAGGTTAGTGCATTTTTTTAGAAAGTATGATTTTATAGAAAGAGGAGATATAGAGTTAACACCAGAGATTAAAGTTTTGATAGCTTCTTCTTATGTAAAATTGACTTTTGGTATGAGAAGATATATAACCACAACTTTCGATAAGATTATAATTTATCCTAAAAGTTTTTATTCACTATCAACAAAACAATACCATAAGGGAGAATTCAACCCTCGATTTAAAACAATAGCTTTTTCATGGGAAGATTTTTTATTGGGAGAAATTATTGTAAATGATAATTTAAACTTAGGAATTCATGAATTTACACATGCATTAACTTTTCATGGAAGTAAATCGAAAGATGTAAGTGCAAAAATATTTTATAAGGTATTTGTAGAAATAGTGAGCTTTATGAATGATAAGAGTAATATAGAACAGATAAAAAAATCTAATTACTTTAGAGATTATGCTTTTACAAATAAATTAGAATTTGTGTCGGTAATTATGGAGCATTTCTTCGAAACACCAGAAGATTTACAAAAGAAATTTCCGGTGTTGTATAAGAAAATTGAAGTAATGTTGAATTATAAATCTAACAAATTATAATTCTAATACTTTTATTTGATTACGATGTAATTCTATTTTTTCTTGCTTTTCAAGAGCTTTTAATAAACGCGAAATAACAACTCTTGAAGTATGTAAATCATTGGCTATTTGTTGATGTGTGGCTGAAATAACAACATTATTAGTAACCATTGCTTTATCTTTTAGATACTTATACAGGCGATCATGCATGTTTAAAAAAGCAATAGAGTCAACAGCTTCAATAAACTCATTAAGTCGAGAATGATAACTCTGTAATATATATTCTTGCCAACTTTTGTATTTACTAAGCCATTCAGACATTTTATTTTTAGGTATCATTAGTAGTTTAATGTCCGTTTCAGCTACAGCTTTAATTTTACTTTTTGTTTCTCCCATACAGCAAGAAAGCGTCATAGCACATGTATCACCTTTTTCTATATAGTATAGCACAAGTTCATCACCGTCTTTATCTTCTCTTAATATCTTAATAGCACCGCTAATTATTAAGGGAATAGAAACCATATAGCTATCAACATCAATAATAATAGTATTGGCTTCAAACTCTTTGTAAACGGCTAAATTTGAGATTTCATTAATTAATTCATCTTCAAATATGTATCCGTAATGTTTTTTTAAATCTAGTATCAATTTTGTCTTTGTTTTCAAGGGATAATTTACAAAGAAATAAAATAAAACGATATGATTTTAATCAGTTTTTCTAAGGGATTTATTTCTGAAATTTGATATAGAAATAAATAATAAAATCATATAAAAATGAAAAAAAGAACGCCAGTATCAGTAATTATGAGTAAAAATGTAATTACATTGAGTAGTACAGATGATTTATTACGTGCAGAAGAATTATTTAAAAGAGAACGTATAAGGCATATTCCAGTAGTAAGTGGCTCGGAAATAAAAGGAATGTTAAGTTATACTGATTTGTTAAGAATTAGTTTTGCAGATGCAATAAATGATGATGAGACAGATGTTGATACAGTGGTATATAACATGTTTACTATTGATCAAGTAATGGCTAAAAACTTAGTAACGGTTAGCTCATCAACAACAATTAAAGAAGTAGCAGAAATTTTATCTAAAAAAGAATTTCATGCTTTACCAGTGGTTGATGAAGGTAAATTGGTAGGTATTGTTACTACTACGGACTTGATTTACTATTTGTTAGAGCAATTTTAAAAGTAAGGAATATCCTTACTTATATTACGGTTTTTTTTGCTTGAGCTTATTTATTATAATCTATTTTTGAGAAAATAAAATACTTTATTATGTTAAAAAATTTATCAAACTTAGGTTCAGTTTTAAATAAATCAGAACAGAAATCTATCAAAGGTGGTTGGATTTATGTTATGTGTTTAACATGTGATCCTCTTCCTGATGGTTATGTTTGTATGAACAAACCTTTTTGTGGAGATCAAACTTAAGAACAGATAAAATCTACTATTTATTTAAGGTTTTAGTAGGGAAAATTAAAGGCAATTTTAGTTAATAAAATTGCCTTTATATATTTTAAAGAGTTTATTTAACTTAATTAATAATATCTTTTAAATTTGAAATTGTTTCAGTAGGGTTATCACTTTTAAAAACAAAACTACCTGCAACTAAAACATCAGCTCCAGCTTCAATAAGTTTATTTGCATTTTGATCACTCACGCCTCCGTCAATTTCAATTTTACATTTAGAACTTGTAAACTCTATTAAGTGTTTTAATTGAGAAACTTTTTTGTAAGTATTTTCTATAAAAGATTGCCCACCAAAACCAGGATTAACACTCATAATACACACCAAGTCTAAATCTTCAATGATATCTTCTAAAACAGCTATAGGAGTATGTGGATTTAAAGCAACTCCAGCTTTCATTCCTGCAGCTTTAATTGCTTGTATTGTTCTGTGTAAATGTGTACAAGCTTCGTAGTGTACTGTTAAAATATCTGCTCCTAATTCTGCAAAAGTATTAATGTACCTATCAGGATCTACAATCATTAAGTGTACATCAATAGTTTTATTTGCGTGCTTAGATATTGCTTTTAAAACAGGCATTCCAAAAGAAATATTAGGAACAAATACTCCGTCCATAATATCAATATGAAACCAATCGGCTTTACTATTGTTAACCATTTCTACATCTCGTTGTAGATTTCCAAAATCAGCTGCTAAAATTGAAGGAGCTACTAGTTTTTCCATTATATGTTGTTGTGTTGTTGTGAGTGGCAAATATAGTTAAAACTATAAAGTGAATAAAAAAGAAAACTCTCGAGTAATCGAGAGTTTTTTATCATATAAAAATATAGTTATATAACTATAGCTGTTAGTTTTTAACCTAAGTAAGTCATTAAGATTTTGCTTCGAGATGTATGCTTTAATCTACGAATGGCTTTTTCTTTAATTTGTCTTACACGCTCACGAGTTAAATCGAAAGTTTCACCAATTTCTTCTAAAGTCATTGGTTGGTGCTCACCTAAACCAAAGTATAACTTAACAACATCAGCCTCACGAGGAGTTAATGTTTCTAAGGCACGGTTAATTTCAATACGTAAAGATTCGTGTAATAAAGTTCTATCTGGATTTGGAGATTCACCTGAGTTTAATACATCATATAAGTTAGAATCTTCACCTTCAATTAATGGAGCATCCATAGATACGTGACGTCCAGAGTTTTTCATAGACTCTTTTACGTCGTTAACAGTCATGTCTAATTTCTTAGCAATCTCTTCAGGACTTGGAGGTCTTTCATTTTCTTGCTCTAAGAAAGCATACATTTTATTGATTTTATTAATAGAACCAATTTTATTTAAAGGTAAACGTACAATACGAGATTGTTCAGCTAAAGCTTGTAATATAGATTGACGAATCCACCAAACAGCATATGAGATAAATTTAAAACCACGAGTTTCATCGAAGCGCTTAGCAGCTTTAATTAAACCTAAATTACCTTCATTAATTAAATCAGGTAAAGTTAATCCTTGGTTTTGGTATTGTTTTGCTACAGAAACTACAAAACGTAAGTTAGCTTTAGTTAATTTTTCTAAGGCTCTTTGGTCACCAGCTTTGATTCTTTGTGCTAATTCAACTTCTTCATCGGCAGTAATTAAATCTACCTTTCCTATTTCCTGTAAATATTTATCTAAAGATGCGGTTTCTCTATTGGTAACCTGTTTTGTAATCTTAAGTTGTCTCATGTAATTACGAAATATTTTAATTATCTATTGGCTTACATATTCTTATACGTAAGATGTTATATGAATGTTACAAAAAGGGAGAATTTTTTTTATAAAATTTTCCAATCTGTTAAAGAATTGTTAATTTCGAACTTTGAAGAGAAAAATAAAAGTGACTTCTTCTAAAATAAAGTGTCTAAATAGCAAGTCTAATTATAACCATAAGGAAATCAAACTTAGCCCTTGAAAAGTCTTGATGCTACAAAATTTAGTGATGAAGAGCTGGTTGCTAAAATAGTGGAGAAAAATGATACTCATTTGTTCGCTGTTTTGTACGACCGCTATGCTGCTGTTGTATATAACAAGTGCTATGGTTTTTCTAAGAGCAAAGAAGAAGCTCAAGACTTAACCCACGATGTTTTTATACGCCTATTTGTAAAACTAAGAACTTTCAAAGGAAGATCTAAGTTTTCTACATGGCTATATTCCTTTACTTATAATTTCTGTGTAAATTACGTGCAAAGAAATAAGGAAAAGAAAAAGGAAAGAGTAACAGTAGTAACAGACCAAATTAAAGAAGAAACAAACGAAGATGAAATAGATGATGCTGATTTATTTGAGTTAAAATCTGATAAATTAGCTAAAGCACTCGAAATGATATCTCCTTCGGAGAAAATGATTTTATTAATGAAGTATCAAGATGATATGTCTATTAAAGAAATCTCAGTATTATTAGAGTTGGGGGATAGCGCAGTAAAAATGCGTTTAAAAAGAGCCAAAGAAAAAGTAGTAAAAGCGTATAACAAATTGTAATAATTATGGATAATCCATTTAAGAAAATATTACATAGTGAAGAGTTGCCAGAGGTACTTAAAGAAAAAGTACTTAATGATGTGGCAATGATTAAGCTTTCAATAGATATGGCTGATTTATTTGTGGTAAAATACCCAAATACAATAGCTGATTTATTAGGAGGAGGTACGCCTAAAAAAGAATCTGAAGAGGAAAATAACCAAAACTAAATATATACAACCATAACACACTATCATTATGAACGCCTTGCAAATAGATATTTTTAACGCTTTTGGCAATATTTTTAAAAGTATTGAAGACTCATTACCTACAGTATTAGGTTTTATTAGTTTTGTGATTTTAGCTTGGATAATTATTAAAGTATTCTTATACATAGTTAGAAAAGCTCTAGCAAAAACTAAAATAGATGAATGGTCGAAAAAATTAAGAAAGACAGAGATTTTTGGAAATAGTACTATTAATATAGTACTAACCAATGTGATTTTAGCCGTATTAAAATGGTTTTTAATATTAACATTTGTTATGGCTGGTTCTAATATTTTTGGAATAAATGTCATTTCTGAAGGAATACAAAGCTTTTTTGCGTATTTACCTAAATTATTAACAGCTCTTGGAATTTTTGTTGCTGGTGCTTACTTAGGAACAATTGTAAAGAAGGCTATTCAATCAATGTTTAAGTCTTTAGAAATTTCAGGAGGCAATTTAGTAGGGAATATAGCGTTTTACTTAATAGTTGTATTTTTATCAATAACAGCTTTAGATCAAGCAGGAGTAGATACTTCTGTAATAAAAAGTAACTTAACTCTATTAATAGGGTCAGTACTTTTAGCTTTTACAATAGCTTTTGGTTTAGGTGCAAGAGATGCAGTTTCTAGATTGCTTTTTGGTTACTATTCAAGAAAGAATATAGGAATCGGTGAAAAAGTAGTGATAGGAGATGTTGAAGGAGTAGTTACAGCAATAGACAATATATGTTTTACAGTAACAACAACTGATGGTAAAATTGTTTTGCCTATCAAGGATGTGGTAAACAGTAAAATAATTATAAAAAAATAAGGTATTAACTTTTTTTTTATATATTTGGCAAATATATTATATTAAAGAAAGATAATTTTAAGAAATGATAGATTTCGGGGGACTTCTATCTTATAGGTGAAGATTTATTCTTTACTAATTAAATGGCCATTGAAAAATGGTCATTTTTTTTATTCTTTTTTGTGACTTAATAAAATTAAATGTGTCTAAATAATTGAAGATAGTTATCGGGGGGCATCTATCTTTTAAGTAAGTAAAGAATGGTTTTTGTTACCAAAAACCATTCGTTTTTTATAAAAAAAATAAAGAGTAATTGTGACTTAAACTTATTTTAGGTGTCTTATATACTAGAAGAGAAAAGGAAATATAATTTTTCAAAAATTATAACCATAAAAAAACAGCTAATATTTATTAGCTGTTTTTCGTTTTTTATTGTCTTTATTCAAAAGAGAGATGTAAGAAAACTCCCCTTGTTCCTAAAAAGTCAATTGGATCTGTCCATTGACTTGGATTCCTGTTATCATACTTAAGTTCATTATTTACAGCAAAGACTCCTCTTATAGAAGGAGAGAATTTGAAGTAACTAAGATAAAAATCAACTCCAATACCTATTTCATACATAAAGTTACTAGTGGTTGTTCTAAATTCACCAGCAAAATTATCATCACTATTATTTTCATTACTAGAAAAATTATAGTCATAAGAAATACCTCCTAATACATAAGGTCTTATATTGTTAAGTCTATTAGTGCTTAATTTTAAAATTAAAGGTAGGTGTAAATAAGTAGCTCCAACTTCTCTTGTTCTTACATTATCACCTCCAGCAATATGCTTAAAGGTTAATGTTTTGGTATTAGACATTAAACCAGGTTCAAAGCGTAAGTTTACATTATTATGTAATCTTAAATCTGCAATTAACCCAACATTAAATCCAATAGAAGAGCTAACTTCTATTTCAGCATTGTTAAATCCACTAGGTTTATATGCAACTTTGTATCCGTTGCTATTTAAACCTAAATAAAACCCATAATGAAAAAGAGGTTTATCAAAACTAGGTAAATTCAGTACTTTTTCTTGTTGAGCTTGAGAAGAAATTGAAATGATTCCAAGGATTCCGAAAAGTAAAAGTTTTTTTAGCATACTATTTTAAAGCGGTATAAATTGATGCAACTCCAAAAGTTACAGGTAAATTCTTTGCATTCTTAAACCCATTTTTTTGTAAAATATTGTTGAAAGCTTCTCCAAAAGGAAAAGAATTAGCACTTTCAGACAAATATGAGTAAGCAACTTTATCTTTAGAAAAGATTTTTCCTATAACAGGTAAAATAAAATTGGTGTAGAATTTATACCCTTGTTTAAAAGGAAACTTAGTTGGATTAGATGTTTCTAAAACAACAAATTTACCACCTGGTTTTAGTACTCGAAGTATTTCTTTTAATCCTTTATCTAAGTTTTCAAAATTTCTAACACCAAAAGAAACGGTAATGGCATCAAAGGTATTGTCTTCAAAAGGGATGTTTTCACTATCGCCAACAATCATTTCTATTTTATCAGATAAGTTCGCTTTTGCTACTTTTTGTTTTCCAACTTCTAACATTCCAGCAGAAATGTCTAAACCAACAATTCTTTGTGGTTTTAACGCTGACATCATTAAGGCTAAATCACCTGTACCAGTAGCTATATCTAATATTTGTTGAGGATTGTTTTCACCAACTAGTTTTACAACTTTTTTTCGCCAGCTTACATCAATTCCTAAAGAAATAACTCGGTTTAATCCGTCATAATCTTCAGAAATATTGTCAAACATTTTTGCTACTTGCTCTTTCTTTCCTAATTCAGAATCTTTATATGGTTTGATGCTTTTTGACATTTGATTTTTTTTACGATGAGATTATCCGTTAATGGCTACTACTTCACTAATTTGATTTGGAAGCATTTCTTTAAGCATTGTTTCTATACCGTTTTTTAAAGTAACTGTAGATGATGGACATCCACTACAAGCACCTTGTAAAATAACACTTACTTGTTTTGAACTTTCATCATATGATTGAAATGCTATGTTTCCACCATCAGAAGCAACTGCCGGTTTGATATATTCGTTTAAAATGTCAACAATTTTAGCTTCAATATCAGTTAAATCTTCTTTAGGAATCTCAACATTTTGTTTTGTTTTCTGTTTAGGAAGTTCTTTAATAATTGTTTTTCCTTGTTGAATATATTCTCTAATGAAAGTACGTACTTCTTGATATACTTCATTCCATTCAATCATATCATATTTAGTAATAGATATGTAGTTTTCAGAAATAAAGATATCCTTTACAAAAGGAAAAGTAAATAATTGTTGAGCTAAAGGCGATGATTTACTAGCTTCTTCAATATTTTGAAACTCAACATCTGTTTGTGTAAGAGCCTTGTTAGTTCCAAATTTCATCACAGCTGGATTAGGAGTAACTTCAGCATATACTTCAACAGCTTCTTTTTTGGTAGTTTCCTCTGTTACCACAGATTTGCCTTCTTGTAAGTAGTTTTCTATTTGTTCACGAACTTCTTCTTCTACATCATCCCATTGAACAATGTCATATCTCTGAATAGCTATGAAGTTTGCTGTGACTAATACTTTCTTTACAAAAGGAAGGTAAAAAAGTTTTTGCGCTAAAGGTGAGTTTTTAGCTTCGTCTATATTGTTAAACTCATAACTGCCTCCGTTTACTAGAATAGTATTACTAATAAACTTTAGTATTGTTTCGTTATTTGTTTCTTGTATATTTATTTTGATCGAACTCATAAGTTGTAAAATGAAGTGCAAAATTACGGTAAAAAACTGATATATGTATATATAAAAAGTCCTGCTTAAGCAGGACTTTCATGTTCTTTATTTTTTATAAACTATAAACTAAAAGTAATAGTTCCTGAAATTCGTGTAGTGTTGTTATTCAATTCAATAGGGTTTACATTTACGTTTGGTGAATTATATATGTTATAAGGGGTATTGTTTTCTGATTTACGATATGCTAAATCAAATTTAAAATCGCCAAAATTATAACCTAAACCTAAAGAGTATCCTTTTGTATGATCCTTGCTTAATGCGTTTTTAAAAGGGTTCTCTTCAAAATGATAACCACCTCTAACACTCATGTTATCGAAACGCCATTCAGTACCAATATTAATAGAGTGTGCGTTTTTAAAATCATTAACAAAGTTTTGATTTGCAGTTATAAAAACTGGATCATTTTCTTGATATTTTGTTCCACTATAATCTCTATATGTGTAATCTGCACTAATTAATCCATTTTTACCAAATACTATTGCAGCACTTGCAGTTAATCTACTAGGAGTTCTTAGTTTGAATATATTAGAACTAAATTGTTCGCCACTGTTAACATCTGTAGGTTGATTTGAAGCAGAAATGTCTGTATAACCTAACCAATCATCATATCTAGCATTATTAGGGTCAAAAACATTTAAATTACTTTCTTCAAATACTTCAGGGTACCAAGTAGGAGTCTCATAAGCTAAACCAAAACGGAAAGCTTGATTTACTTTATATATGAAACCAGCACTTAATGAAATTCCATTTCCTTCAAAAAAACTATCTTGAATATTTAAAGCATTTAAAGTATTCCCATTAGTATCTTGGTTTGTTTCTCTTAATCTTGTTACCTGACCAAATCTAAAACGATGAAATTTTATACTTGCACCAGCAAATAACTTATTTTGGTGTACAGCAGAGAATCCCATTTCTAAAATAGAGCTTTCACCTGTAGTGGTGTTAATAAATCGTTGCTCTTGTCCATTGTTAAACTGATTAGCTGTGTCATCTGGGTGTTCATTAAATAAAGCTTGTCCACTATTACCTCTAGAAGAAAAAGAGTTTTCAAAATCACTTTTAAGTCTATAGTTAATGTTTAAAGAAAAACGATTCCAGTCAGAACTATGTGCAGAATCAAAAGATAAAATAGCACCTGCTTGAGAAATATTTAAATAATTGTCACTAGTATTTGTGTTGGTTCCGTAATATGAAGCTAAGTATTCGGTGTTTCGATTGTTAAGAGTAGCAGAAAAAATACTCCTTTGGGCAACAGCTCCACCTGCTGGGTTGATGCTTATAGCAGAAACATCTGCTCCAAGTGCTCCAAAAGCACCACTCATAGCTTCAAAACGAGCAGTTCCAAAGCTATCATCTTTTGAAAAAAGTATCCCTATATCATTGTATCCCAGAGATTGAGAATAGGCAGTATAAGTACTAGCGATGATTATCGCAAAAGTTAAAATTCGTTTCATTTTTTTAAGTAATTAGTTTAAAAACTTATGTTAAATAAGGTTGGTTAAAATTATCTACGTCTACTGCTTCTTGAACTACTTCTGCCACTAGAGTAACTTCTGCTAGATGAACTACTTCTTGATGGTATAGAATAGCTACGAGTACTTCTTGAAGGAGTTGAATAACTTCTATTGCTTCTTGAACTTCTAGATGGAGTATAGCTCCTAGAACTTCTTGTAGAGCGTTTAGTGGTAGCTCTTGAAGGTTTGTATCCACCAGTTTTGTAGTTTTTATTACTACTTCTTGTATTGTAGCTACTACTACGAGTATTTCTTGAGTTTCCTGAAGATCTATTTCCGTTAGGACTATATCCTCTTGTGAATCTATTTGAGCTTCTTGAAGTACCACGTGTGTTATATCCTCTTGAACTTCTTGTAGATCTTCCTCTAGAATTGTAACTACGTGTAGATCTTCTATTTGATGAGTTATATCCACGTGTGTTACCTCTAGTACTTCTTACAGATCTAGTACTTCTGGTATTGCGACGAGTGGAATAGCTTCTGTTGTTTCTTGAGTATACATTAGATGATCTTCTTGATACTGAAGTACCTCTTCGTCCAGTAGTATATCCTCTTCTGTAATTAGAGGCGGTTCTGTATCCTCTATATGGGTTTGCACCCCTGTAAGGTCTATAAAACCTATTATTGTAATATGGCCCGTAGAAGTGATTCCTGTAAAAAGGAGGACAATAAAAAGAATTATAAAAACCACCAACTCCTATATAAAACCCAGAGTTATATGGATGCCAGTAAGGATTGAATCCCCAATAACGAGTTCTCCACCAAGGGCCATAGTACCCATAATCAAAGAAAGGATCCCAATCCCAAGTATTATAATATCCCCATCTTGGTGAGGTGTTAATATTAATTACAACATCGCTACTATTTGTATTGTAGCCCCAAGGAGAATTAGAATTATAGGTAATATTAGTTTCTTGCTCTTCTTCATTAATAATATCCTCTTCAGGATTGAAGTCAGAATTGTCAGATTTGTAACTTTCAATATCTGTAAAAATATCTGTTCCGTTTAATGCATCTAAGCGTTCTACTTCTTTAGTAAAATAGTTTTCGTTGTATTCTTTATACTCTTTTCTATCAGCAACAACAACTCTACGTTCAGTCTCTATTTCTCGATCATCAGCATAAATTCCATCATCACTACCGGCAACCGTTTGGACTGTTCCGCAAGAAACAATTGTAGTAATCATTAATAATGATATAATGTATAAAGGAAGCTTGGTGTGGTAGTAATGTAACTTCATGTCTTATGTTTTTAGATTAGAACTAGCTTAATAAAAAACTGAAATGCAAAAAACAATTTCTTTGTTGGGCTTGTAGCCTTTTTAATGTAGTTTTGCAAATACAATTTTACGCATAAAAAATAACAATTTTTGTGCCAAACTTTTGATTATGAGCAAACATTTAACAAAAAGAGCAGAAGATTACTCTAAATGGTATAACGAATTAATTGTAAAAGCTGATTTAGCTGAGAATTCAGCAGTAAGAGGATGTATGGTAATAAAGCCTTACGGTTTTGCAATTTGGGAAAAAATGCAGGCAGAATTAGACAGAATGTTTAAGGAAACTGGTCATGAAAATGCATATTTCCCCTTATTTGTGCCTAAAAGTTTGTTTGAAGCTGAAGAAAAAAATGCTGAAGGTTTTGCAAAGGAGTGTGCAGTGGTTACTCACTACCGTTTACAAAACGATCCTGATAATGAAGGAAAGTTACGTGTAGACCCTGAAGCTAAATTAGAAGAGGAGTTAGTAGTTCGCCCTACATCTGAAGCTATTATCTGGAATACATATAAAGGATGGATACAATCTTATAGAGATTTACCTTTATTAATTAATCAATGGGCCAATGTAGTTCGTTGGGAAATGCGTACACGTTTATTTTTACGTACAGCAGAATTTTTATGGCAAGAAGGTCATACAGCTCATGCAACTAAAGCCGAAGCTGTTTCAGAATCTGAGCAAATGCAAGAAGTATATGCAACATTTGCAGAGAACTTTATGGCAATGCCAGTAGTTAAAGGAGCAAAATCTGAGAGTGAGCGTTTTGCAGGAGCTGATAATACATTAACTATAGAAGCATTAATGCAAGACGGTAAAGCTTTACAAGCTGGTACATCTCACTTTTTAGGGCAAAACTTTGCAAAAGCATTTGATGTAAAATATACATCTAAAGAAGGAAAACAAGAACATGTTTGGGCTACTTCTTGGGGAGTCTCAACTCGTTTAATTGGAGGATTGATTATGACGCACTCGGATGATGCAGGTTTAGTATTACCTCCTAAATTAGCTCCTATCCAAGTGGTAATTGTACCTATATATAAAGGAGAAGAGCAATTAGAAGCAATTTCAGAAAAAGTTGATGTAATTGTTAAGGAACTAAGAAAGAAAGGAATTTCTGTTAAATTCGATAATAGAGATACTTTTAGACCAGGAGCAAAGTTTGCTGAATACGAATTGAAAGGTGTTCCTGTAAGAATAGCTATGGGTAAACGTGATTTAGAAAATGGTACAGTTGAAGTAGCAAGACGTGATACTTTCGAAAAACAAACTGTTGCTAGGGAAGAAGTAGTAGATGTTGTAGAAAGTTTATTAAATGAGATACAAGAGAACTTATTTAAAAAGGCTTTAGATTATAGAGATAGTCATATTACTGAAGTAGATACATTTGAAGAATTCAAAGATGTTATAGAAAATAAAGGAGGTTTTGTATCTGCTCACTGGGATGGTACTATTGAAACAGAAGATAAAATTAAAGAATTAACTAAAGCAACAATTAGGTGTATTCCTAATGATGCGAAAGAAGAAGCTGGAAAATGTGTTTTCACAGGAAAAGAATCGTCTAAAAGAGTTCTTTTTGCTAAAGCATATTAAAAATTAAGCCCTGCTAATAAGTAGGGCTTTTTTTATGTTTTAATTTAAGTGTAAGTCTAGTTTTTAATTTTAATACAGAAAAATTAAAATATGGATCTTTTCTTTTAGAGTTTATGAAGTTTTTTTATTTTTATGAAAATCAGTTGTTTATATTGGTGTGGTTTAAAAGCTATTTCTAGCAAGTAAAAAAAATCACTTAAAAAGTAAAAAAAAATGAAAAAAGCTTTTGGTAAATAAAAAACTGTTTCTATATTTGCACCCGCAATCGCAAAATGATTGTTCTGGTCCGTTCGTCTAGGGGTTAGGACGCCAGGTTTTCATCCTGGTAACACGGGTTCGATTCCCGTACGGACTACAAAGTTAATTGACATTTATAAAGAGTTTAATTATATTTATAATTGGAAAATTAAAAATAAAATTATTGCAAATATAAAAAGTTATTGTATATTTGCACCCGCAATCAAAACGATTGTTTTGGTCCGTTCGTCTAGGGGTTAGGACGCCAGGTTTTCATCCTGGTAACACGGGTTCGATTCCCGTACGGACTACAAAGTTTTTTATAAACAAATAAGAATTAATAAAATGGCAAATCATAAGTCAGCAATTAAAAGAATTAGAAGTAACGAAGCTAAGCGCTTAAGAAATAAATATCAGCATAAAACAACTCGTAATGCTGTTAGAAAATTAAGAGCTACTGAAGATAGAAAAGAAGCAGAAGGTATGTTTTCGTCAGTTGTATCTATGTTAGATAAATTAGCTAAGAACAACGTAATTCATAAAAATAAAGCTGCAAACTTAAAGTCTAAGTTAGCAAAGCACGTAGCAGCTTTATAGAAAAAAATAAGATTAGTTAATAGTAAAACGTTTCAATTTCGATTGAAACGTTTTTTTTATGCTTTAAATTAAAAATAGCATTTTATTCAAGGAGTTGTTTTCGATTTTTTTGAGTATAATTAAAGAAGAAAGTTTATACAGATTATAGGGCTTAATCTGTTTGATAAAGTTTTCTTTAATAAGCTTATTAAGGAGTGTATATAACTGTTTTTATGGCACACAAATACATAGTTCTATTGGTAGAGAAAAGAGTTGTTAAAAAAACTTCTTTACCAATCGTATTTTTTATGGGCATCTAAACGAATGAAAATAAATAATAGTAGTGTAAAGCCCCATAATGAAGATCCTCCATAACTAAAAAAGGGTAGAGGTATTCCAATAGTTGGTAATAAGCCTATAACCATTCCTATATTTACAATTAGATGAAAAAATATAATAGAAGCCACTCCATAGCCGTAAATTCTACCAAATTTATTTGTTTGTTTTTCCGATAAGTATATAATTCGGTATAGTAAAAACATAAACAGGATAATAACTAAAGAACTTCCTAAAAATCCCCATTCTTCACCTACAGTACTATAGATATAGTCAGTTTCTTGTTCAGGGACAAATTTTCCTTGTGTTCTATCGCCTTGTAAAAAACCTTTTCCTAAAAAGCCTCCTGAGCTAATAGTTAATTCTGATTGATATGTATTATATCCTTTTCCTTTAAGGTCTGTGGTTTTTCCTAAAAGAATATCAAATCTGTCTTTTTGATGAGGTTCTAATATGTTATTGTAAGTATAGCTAATGCCTAAAATGGAGATACTAGTAACAAGATATATGCTAATTATTTTTATGGCGTTAAAACGTAAAAAACGCTTGTCTTTATACAATCCATACAGCACAGATAAAGTGATGATGGTTAAACAGATAAAAAGTATCCATTTAGCACCAAAAGATATAGTGAGTATAAAAAGTATTATTGATAGTACGCCAAAAATTATGTAGGCAAGTGTTAATCCTTCTCTATTTAAAACAAAAAAGAAGGCAAAATAAATTAAAACTGATCCCATGTCAGGCTGAAGAGCAATAAAAAAAGCAGGTAAAAATATGACAAAGAATGCTTTTATTTGATTTTTAACAAGTTTCAAATTATACTGTCTGTCACTCATTAATTTTGCTAAAGCAAGTGCTGTAAATGCTTTTGCAAATTCTGAAGGTTGTAGACCAATACCACCAAAATTATACCAAGAAGTTGCTCCATTAATTTTCCGTCCTAATACTAAAACTCCGGCTAGTAAAACTAGGGAAACTATATATAGAACACTGGCGAATTGTTCGTAGAATTTTGAATTAAAGAATAGAATTAAAATAATTACAGGTATACTTAGGCAAATGAAAATTAATTGTTTTCCATATTTACTTGAAAAATCAAAAAATTCTCTTGTATCATCATTAGAAGAAGCTGCGTAAATATTCATCCAGCCAAAACCAACTAATACGATGTATAATAAAACAAGTATCCAATCGATACCTTCAAATATGTTATTTCGTTCCTTGCGCAAGTGTATCTTTCTTTTGAATTAATTTATTGTACTGTTCTTGAAGGCTATAGTTAATCATTCGGTCTTCTAAATTTTTTCGAGAAACCTCTCCTTTAATATAGCTTTCAATCATTAAACTTGTTATTGGAGCAGCTATAGTAGAACCGTATCCTCCGTTTTCAATATAAACAGCCATGGCTATTTTAGGATCGTCTTTAGGAGCAAAGGCTATTAATATAGAATGATCGGGAGCTGTTACTTTTTCTCCATCTATAATTTTAATTTTGTTTTCAGCAGTACCTGTTTTGCCACATATTTCGATACCCTTTATTTGATACCATTTTGCTGTTCCATAGGTAAAAACTTCATGCATTGCATCAATTGCAATAGGAAAATGCTCAGGATCAATTGTGGTAATTCTCTTAGTTGTATAAGTTGAATCAGTAATTGATTTATTGTCTATTTTTTTTACAATATGTGGCGTGTAAAAGTACCCTTTGTTAGCAATAGCAGCAGTCATATTGGCTAGTTGCATTGGTGTGGTAAGTATTTCTCCTTGTCCAATTGCGTTTGAAATAGTGTAGGTAGATTTCCATCTGTTTTTATACCATTTGTTATAAAATAAAGTGTCGGGAATCATTCCTTTTCTTCCAGAAGGTAGATCATAACCTAAATAATTTCCTAAACCAAAACTTTCAACATGCTTATTCCATTTTTCCATTCCTATTTTAGGATTGCCAGATTTGTCTACAATTTTCTTATAAGTAGTAGCAAAATAGCTATTGCAAGATTTTGCTATCGCTGTTTTTAATCGGATAGGTCTTCCTACAATACCACAGTGGCACCCCATAAATTCATTTTTTCTACTACCATATCTGTATCCATGTTGGCAATAAACTCCAGTATTTTTATCAATAACTCCTTCTTGTAGTCCTATTAGACCATTAATGATTTTAAAAGGCGACCCTGGAGGGTACATGGCTTGTAAACCTCTATCGAAAGTAGGAATGTTTATGGTGTCGTTAAATAATTTTACGGAATTAGGAGATCTTTTTCGTCCGACCAAAAGATTTGGATCATAGGATGGAGCAGTAACCAAAGCTAAAATTTCTCCAGTTTTAGGTTCAATAGCAACAATACCACCTCTTTTACCTTTCATTAATAACTCACCATATTGCTGTAGTTTAGTGTCTATGGTAAGTGTTAAATCTTTACCAGGAACTGCTAGTGTATCGTATTTCCCATTTTTATAGGTTCCGGTAATTTTATTTAGGTTATTTCTCTTAAAATGTTTTTTTCCTTTAATTCCTCTAAGGACGTTTTCATATTGTTTTTCAACACCTAGTTTTCCTATTAACTCTCCTTGTTCGTAATAGTTACTAGCTTTTGCTTTTCTTTCATTAACCTCCGCAATGAATCCTACAATGTTGGCAGCAGATTTAACAGGGTAATTTCTAATAATACGCTTTTGAATATAAAAACCTTTGTATTTAGGTAATTTTTCTTGTAAGTAAGCAAAGTCTTCTTTTGCTAATTGTTTTAAGAAAACTGAAGGTAGCCAGCGAGCAAATTTTACCGCTTTTTTATAACGTTTTTTAAAACTTTCTTTATCAATTTTTAAGAGAGAACAAAACTCTAAAGTATCTAAAGGTTCAACATCTTTAGGTACTATCATTACATCATATGATAATTGATTAGCTACTAATAATTTTCCATTACGATCATATATATGACCACGCTCAGGATAGTCATATTCAATTTTTACGGTAGAACTTTGTATTGGATTTTGATTACCGCCACGAAGTATCTGTAATTGGAAAAGCCTTACGATATATATGATTCCAATTAATGTGATTAAAAAAAATAGTAAAAAACTTCGTTTCATCCGCTGTTTTTATCTTTATTGTTGATGACAGATGTTGTTAAAATATAGTTATGCAAGTTTTCTTCTAAAGATAAAACTTCCTAAGAAATATAATACTAACGTAAAAACACTAGAAAAAAGTGTTTTAATAAGTACGTCTGAAAAATTATAAAAACTAAAATTAATTAAACTAAATAAAATGAAATGATGAATAAGTGTTAAAGTTACAGTGTAATTAAATACTTTATCAAATGTTTCTAGTCTTAGATTAAATAATAAATAATCAGATTCGGTTTTTTTAAAGATAGTTTTCACTAAAAACAGTCTTATATATGCTATAAATAAAATAGAAAAAGCATGCATGCCTCCTGAGTTAGAAAAGCTATCAACACATAAGCCAAGTAAAAAAGCTAAGCTTAAAAAAGGGAAACGGTTAGTGTTTAAGGGGTAAAGAAAAACAAAAACTATATATAAATAAGGGTTTACATACCCTAAAAAAGATACATTGTTTAACACAAGAACTTGTAATAACAAGAGAAAAACAAATAAAAATATGATATAAATAGTCTTATTCATTTTCTACAGTTTTAATTTCTTTTTTATCTAAATTTATTATCACGTAAATATGTCCTAAGTTAGACATATCATTAAATAATTTAACATCAATAGTATTAGAGGCTGATAGTTTTTCAGGAACTTCAAGTATAGTTCCAATAGGAATTCCTTTTGGAAAAATAGTAGATTTACCTCCAGTTATAACTGTATCTCCAACCTTGAAAATTGCTTGACGAGGAATGTCTGTTAGTTGAACTGTATTGTAATCTTTTCCATTCCAAGTTAAAGTTCCGAAATGATTGTTGTTTTTAAAGCTAGCATTGATTCTACTTTTTGAATTTAAAATAGATTGAACCCTAGCAAATTTACCAGAAATATTATCAGTAATTCCTATAACTCCTTTACTATTGATAACAGCCATTTCTGTAGAAACACCATTTTTAGAGCCTCTATTAATGGTTATAAAGTTATTGGATTTATTATATGAGTTATTAGTGATTTTTCCGTTAATGTATTTATATTGTTGATTTGGATATAACGAATCAGATACGGAAGCAATGTTTGTTGTGTCTATTATTGCGTAAATTTTTTCTAATTTATTTCGCAACAAAGTATTTTCTTCAGCAAGAATATTGTTTTGGTCTTTTAAATTTAAATACTCAGAAATTTCTGAAGACTTATTATACAGGCCACCTGTAATAAAATTGGTTGAGCTAATAAATTTACTTCGGTGAAAAGAGTGGTTATTAATGATTAATGCAACAGCAATAATTTCTAAAAATAGAAAAAACAAAAAGTGTTTATACTTCTGTAAGAAATAAATAAGCTGTTGCATAAATAATCATTAAAATTTATTTGATTAATACAGATTTGTATTTTTCAAGATTTTTCAACGCGATACCAGTTCCACGAACTACAGCACGTAAAGGATCTTCAGCAACATAAACAGGTAAATCAGTTTTTCTAGATAAACGTTTATCTAGACCTCTAAGCATAGATCCACCACCAGCTAAATAAATACCAGTATTATAAATATCGGCAGCTAATTCAGGTGGAGTTTTTGATAAAGTTTCCATAACAGCATCTTCAATACGTAAAATTGATTTATCTAACGCCTTAGCTATTTCTCTATATGAAACTTGTACTTGTTTTGGTTTACCACTTAATAAATCACGTCCTTGAACCATCATATCTTCTGGTGGAGTGTCTAAGTCTTCTGTTGCAGAACCTATTTGAATTTTGATTTTCTCAGCAGTAGTTTCACCTACATATAAGTTGTGCTGTGTACGCATGTAATACATAATATCACTTGTAAATAAATCACCAGCAACTTTTACAGATTGATCACAAACAATACCTGCAAGTGCAATAACAGCAATTTCAGTTGTACCACCACCTATATCAATAATCATATTACCTTTAGGTTCCATTATATCAACACCAACACCAATTGCAGCAGCCATTGGTTCGTAAATCAAATAGATTTCTTTAGCATTCATATGGCGACCAGAATCGATAACGGCACGTTTTTCTACTTCTGTAATTCCAGAAGGAATACAAATAACCATTCGTAATGATGGTGGGAAAAGCTTCTTTTTTATAGCGGGAATTTGTTTTACAAATTCTTTAATCATTTCCTCTGAAGCCTGAAAATCGGCAATAACCCCATCTTTTAATGGACGTATTGTTTTAATGTTTTCGTGCGTTTTTCCTTGCATTCTGTTCGCTTCGTGACCTGTGGCAATAATTTTACCAGTCAACCTATTACGAGCAACAATGGATGGATTATCGATAACAACCTTTCCGTTGTGTATAATTAACGTGTTTGCAGTTCCTAAATCTACTGCAATGTCTTCAGTCATAAAGTCGAAAAAACCCATATGGTATCCTTGTTTTTTATATTTAAGTGGAATCTTACAAATCTAATAAAAATCTGTAATGTTTCTGCATCTAAAATTATTAATGTTTAAAATGTCTTGTTCCTGTAAAAACCATTGAAACTTCATTGTTATTACAGAAATCAATACTTAGTTGATCTTTAATAGAACCACCTGGCTGAATTACACTTTTTATCCCTGCATTATGTGCAATTTCTACACAATCTGGAAATGGGAAAAAAGCATCACTAGCCATTACAGCACCATTTAAATCGAAATTAAAACTATTAGCTTTTTCAATTGCTTGTTTAAGAGCATCAACTCTACTAGTTTGTCCAGTACCACCAGCTAATAATTGTTTGTTTTTTACTAAAATAATAGTGTTTGACTTTGTGTTTTTACATAATTTAGAAGCAAACAATAAATCATCTAACTCATTATTATTTGGTTTATTGTTTGTTGGATATGATAGATCTTCTAATTTGTCTGTAATAAAGTCTTTATCTTGAACTAATGCTCCATTTAAGCAAGTTCTTACACTAGTTTTAGGAAGCTCAACTTCTTTTTGAACTAGTAAAACTCTATTCTTTTTTCCTTTTAAAATTTCTAAAGCATCATTATCAAAAGATGGAGCTATAACTACTTCACAAAATAATTTATGAATTTCCTCAGCAGTAGCTTTATCAATATTTGTGTTTGAAATTAAAATACCTCCAAAAGCAGATACAGGATCTCCTGCTAAAGCATCAGTATAAGCTTGATAAATTGTTTCTCTTTGAGCAAAACCACAAGCATTATTGTGTTTTAAAATAGCAAATGTTGGGTCTTCTCCTTTAAACTCGTTCATTAAATTTACGGCAGCATCTACATCTAATAAGTTGTTGTAACTCAGTTCTTTTCCGTGTAATTTATCAAACATTGCATCTAAATCGCCAAAAAAGAAACCTTTTTGATGAGGGTTTTCTCCATAGCGTAATGTTTTACCATTTGTTTCGCTAATTTTTAAAGAAGCTTCTTCATGGCCGGCATTAAAGTAGTTAAAGATGGCTGTGTCGTAATGAGAAGAGATGTTAAAAGCTTTAGCAGCAAATTTTTTTCTGTCTGCTATAGAAGTTTCACCACTATTTTCAGTAATTAAATTTAAAAACTCATCATATTGTTTCATAGAAGAAACAATTACTGTGTCTTTAAAGTTCTTTGCAGCAGCTCTAATTAAAGAAATCCCTCCGATATCAATTTTTTCAATAATATCTTGTTCAGGTGCACCTGAAGCTACTGTTTTTTCAAAAGGATATAAATCTACGATAACTAAATCTATTTGAGGAATGTTATATTCTTGCATTTCTGCAACATCACCTTCATGATCTTGTCTATTTAAAATTCCACCAAACACTTTTGGATGTAATGTTTTTACTCGACCACCTAAAATAGAAGGATAAGAAGTTACATCTTCAACAGGTACTACTTGAATGTCTAAATCTTTAATAAATTTTTCAGTTCCTCCAGTAGAATAAATAGTTATTCCTAAATCGTTAAGCTTTTTTACAATAGGTTCTAATCCGTCTTTGTGAAATACCGAAATTAGGGCAGATTTAATAGTTTTTGTATTGTTCATTGTTGTTGTGTTGTTAAGCGAACAAAGCTACTAAAACAGTAAGGGTTACGCAATAATTATTTTAGAAGATAACAAAAGAAAAACACCACCAAAAATATTAGAATTTTGGTGGTGTTTTATACAACAAAATGTGAAAAAAGTATTGTTTTATTCCGCATTTTCTAAGAAATCGCGAAACCACATTGTAAATTTTTCTAATAAAGATTGTTGAGATTTTGATTGAGCATTAGCATTGCCTAATGCAGCATAAGAAGGGTATTCTTTAGTGCTCATAATTAAGGGGATTATGTGGGATTAATAAAACTGTTCAAATAAAAGAAAAAAAATCCTAATAATCAAATGTTTACGAAAAAAATTAAATAAAAGTGGCAACTTTTTTACAAGTGTACTCTAATAACTCTTCATCATCTTTAGAAAAAGCGTTAACTGTATGAGAATCAATGTCTATTTGCCCGATATTTTCTTCGTTTACAAAAATTGGAATTACAATTTCAGATTTTACCTTCCACCCGCATGAAATATAATTATCTTGTTCGCTAACATCTTGAACAACAAAATTTTCATTACTAACAGCTACTTGTCCACAAATTCCTTTTCCAAATGGAATAATAGTATGGTCTGTAGGTTCTCCATTAAATTGAGCTAATTTTAATTCCTCTTTATCTCCGTTTCTGAAATAAAATCCAACCCAATCGTAATAAGAAATCTCAGAAGCTAAGTAATCACATATTTGTTGTAACTTTAATTCTTTGTCAGAATTACTATCTGTAATTTTATCAATATTATTTTTTAAATCTTGTAAGTTCATTATTCTTAAATTTAATACCTAGTTCGTAATCAAACGTTAGAACTTACAAAAGTAGTTTTAACAACTGTTATAAAAAACACAATTTTGATTTTTTGTACATTTGCATTTCATGAAACAGTTAATGTCTAAAATATTTTCTACAGTACTAGCTTTGTTAGTGTTGTTTTCTACTTTTTCTTTTACGGTAGATAAACATTATTGTGGCGATTTTTTAGTTGACATATCTTATCTTGGTGAAGCAGGTTCTTGTAATGGATTAGAACAAGACGATTGTGAAAGTACAGAAAAGAAAGATAAATGTTGTAAAAATGAAGTTCATCAAATTGATGGACAAGATGAAATTCAAAAAGTTTCTTCAGAAAAGATAGTTTTTAAGAAAGCTAAATTATTTGTAGCTTTTTTAATGTCTTATAAATTGATTTTTCAAGAAGAAGAAAAACAATTTATACCTCACCAATATTATTCACCACCTGATTTAGTTTTCGATATACAGGTACTTCACGAAGTTTTTATCATATGATTTTATAATTCTATTCAGTTGAAATAAGAATTGTAGAATTTAGTATGATGTTAAATAATGAAAAATAATATACTCAGTATTTTATTACTGATTACTTCTATAACTTTTTCTCAAGAAACAATTGAAGGAACAGTTGTAGATAAAAATAATCCTAAAGATAATTTAGGAATTTATGGAGCTAGTGTATACTGGCTAAATACAAGTGTAGGAGTAACTACTAATGAACAAGGTAAATTTGTAATACCTTATAAAAAAGAATATAAAAAGTTAGTAATTAGTTTTGTTGGTTATAAAACAGATACATTAATTGTTAATAGTTTAAAACCTATACGTCACTTTTTAAATGAGAGTAATACGTTAGAAGAGGTTTCAATAAAAGCAAAGAAAAGTGCTACCCAAAGATCGTACTTACAAACACAAAATTTAGTAACTATCAATAGTGAAGAGTTATTAAAAGCTGCTTGTTGTAATTTATCAGAAAGTTTTGAAACGAATCCATCTATTGATGTGAACTTTTCAGATGCTTTAACCGGTACTAAGCAAATTCAAATGCTAGGTTTGGAAAGCCCATATTTGTTAATAACACAAGAAAATATTCCTTCTATTAGAGGAGCTTCTCAAGCATTTGGACTTTCTTTTACACCAGGAACTTGGGTTGAAAGTATTCAAATAACTAAAGGAGCGGGAAGTGTAACTAATGGTTATGAAAGTATTTCTGGACAAGTAAATGCCGAATTAGTAAAGCCATTTACCGATTATAAGTTCTTTGCAAATGCTTATGGTTCTGTAGGAGGAAGGTTAGAATTGAATACACACTTTAATCAGGAGTTGAATGATAAGTGGCAAACAGGGGTGTATGTTCATGGAGATTATAGAGGTCAGAAGTTTGATAATAATAAAGATGGGTTTTTAGATAATCCATTAGCAGAGCAAATTAATATAATGAACCGATGGCAGTATACTAATGCTGAAAAAGGTTGGGTGAGTTTTATTAATTTTAGATACTTAAATGATGAGAAACAAGTAGGGCAAACTAATTTTAATCCAGATATTCATAAAGGATCAAATACTATATGGGGAAGTGAGATTAAAACAAAACGATTTGATGCTTCTACAAAAGTAGGATATGTATTTCCAGACTTACCTTTTCAAAGTATGGGGTTTCAAGCAGCTTATAGTAATCATAAACAAGACTCGTATTTTGGTTTAAGAGACTATAATATTGAGCATCAAAGTTTTTACACCAATTTTATTTTTAATTCAATTATTGGTGATACTAGAAATAAATTTAAAACAGGTGTTAGTTTTACATATGATAAATATGATGAGTTTGTAAGAGTAACTACAGTTCAAAATTATAATCGTAAAGAAAATTCTTTTGGTGCTTTTTTTGAATACGCTTACGATAATTCTGAAAATTTTAGTGTTACTGCAGGATTAAGAATAGACACTCATAATTTATTGGGGACTTTTATAACCCCTCGTTTACATGCTAGGTATGTGCCTTGGGAAAGAGGAGTTTTACGAGGTTCGATAGGTAAAGGGAGAAGAAGTGCGAATATTTTTGCCGAAAATCAACAGTTTTTTGCTTCTTCAAGACAAATCAATATAGATGATGTAGGGGGCAAGATTTATGGATTAAATCCAGAAGAAGCATGGAATTATGGAATTTCTTTTTTACAAGGTTATAAGCTTTTTGGAAGAAAAGGAGATGTTACTTTTGATTTCTACCAAACAAACTTTACAAATCAAGTTGTGGTAGATTGGGAAAATCCTCAAGAGATTTCATTTTATAATTTAAATGGAAAAAGTATAGCAAACAGTTTTCAAGTTGAAATCAATCAGAACATTATACCGTATTTTAATACAAGATTTTCGTATAAATTTTATGATGTTACTACCGATTATAAGTCAGGAAACTTGGATAAAGCTTTACAAGCAAAACATCGCTTTTTTGCCAACATCTCGTATGAAACTTCAAAAAAAGAAAATGATGCCTGTTGGAAATTTGATGTAACCTATAATTGGATTGGTGAGCAGCGATTACCAAATACACAATCAAATCCAGTACAGCATCAATTGCCTACGTATTCTGAAAGCTATAATTTATTGAATGCTCAGGTAACAAAAGTATTTTCAAAAAAGTTTGAGATTTATGCGGGAGCAGAGAATATTACAAACTATAAACAGAAAAATCCTATCATAGAAAGTAATAATCCATTTGGAGCAAACTTTGATACAACAATTGTATATGCGCCTATATTTGGTAGTAATTTTTATACAGGATTACGATTTAAAATTGATTAATAAAAAATAGTAGAACAATTAAATAATACATAAAAACATGAGAAAAATAATATTTATAATAGGTTTATTGCTGATTGGTTTTTCAGCACAAGCTCAGAAAAAGAAGAAAAATGCAAAAGTATCTTTAGAAGTAGATGGAGTTTGTATGATGTGTAAAGGACGTATTGAAAAAGCTGCTTTAAATAGTAAAGGTGTAAAATATGCGCAATGGAATGTAAAAACTCATGAGTTGAAATTAATTATTGATGAGCGTAAAACAGACGTTAAAACAATTCAACAAAACTTAGCAAATGTTGGTCACGATACTAAAGCTATAAAAGCAACCAAAGAAGCGTATGATAATTTACATCCTTGTTGTAAATATAGAAGTGAGGAAGTGCAAGAAGATCATAAGAAAGAAAATAAATAAAAAAATCCCGAGTTTTTACTCGGGATTTTTGTTATAACATTTGTAGGTTGTTTACTTCTTGTTGAGTTAACTCTCTCCATCTACCACGAGGTAAATTCTTTTTAGTCATACCAGCAAAAACAACTCTGTCTAATTTTTTTACAGTATATCCAAAGTGTTCAAATATTTTACGAACAATTCTGTTTCTACCAGAGTGAATTTCAATACCAACTTCCGTTTTTCTTTCACCTTCTACATAAGAAACGGCATCAATAAAAACTTTTCTTCCTTCAATAATTACATCACCTCTTAGTTTGTCTAAGTCAGATAACGAAAGTTTCTTGTCTAAAGAAGCATGGTATAATTTACGAACGTTGTGTTTTGGATGAGTTAGCTTTTTTGCTAATTCTCCATCGTTAGTAAATAATAATAAACCAGTAGTGTTTCTATCTAACCTCCCAACAGGGTAAATACGCTCTTTTGTTGCATTAGCTACAATTTCCATAACTGTTTTACGACCACGGTCATCTTCCATGGTGGTAATGTAGTTTTTAGGCTTATTTAATAAAATGTAACGCTTTTTTTCTATTGAAATTAAAGTTCCATCGAAACGTACTTCGTCTCCAGGTTGAACTTTATATCCCATTTCGGTAACCAATTTATTGTTTACTGAAACACTACCGTGTTCAATATAAGTATCAGCTTCTCTACGAGAGCAGATTCCTGAGTTAGCAATAAATTTATTTAAACGAATACCGGTATCTTCAGTTTTTTTCTGAGCAGGTTTATTAGGTTTGTTTTTTTTGAAACCTTTATTAAATCTTTTATTTCCTTGAGGATTGCTGTTACGATCAGCTTGTCGTCCTCTCGACGAGTTTTTTGAATTCATGCTTAAATTTTAAAAAGTGGGCAAATGTACGCCAATTATTTGATTTTTAATCTAAAACTTCAACGACTTTGTCTAAAATTAATGACTTATCTATGAATAGTAGACTAAATACTCCTATTAATAATAAGATTTTTAAAATGTTGTGTAACAGGCGATACTGATTAATTCTGGTTGCTTCCCAGGTGTAAATTCCGATAAAAAATAAAGTGAAAGCAGCTAAATAGAAATAGTATTTCATATATTCAATAGCTGGGTAGTTGTACAAAACACCAATTGGTATTAAGGTTAAAACCATTAATAAGATGATTAGCTTTTTGGTGTTTTTTTCCCCATATTTTACTGGAAATGTGTTGTAATTATTGGCAATAGCTCCTTTTATATTTTCGAGATCTTTTATTAATTCTCTAATCATGATAACTAAAAAAAGAAATACAGCATGCACAAAAATTACTTTTGAAAAATTTTTATAATGTATAAAAACAACAAAAAAGGGTAGTATAGTTAAAGTAGTTACGCTTATTAGACCTACAAAAGGATGTTTTTTAAGTTTGTGAGAATAAAACCATATGCCAAAAATATATAAAGCAAAAAATAAAGCTGCTCTCCAAGATACTAGCCATCCAAAACCAAAACCAACAAAATTTAAAAAGAAATATAAAGAAAGTTTCGTCTCTTGTTTTACATAAGAATCGATGCCAGATTTTATAGGTCGATTAATTCTATCAGCATTTTTATCATAAAAATTATTTATGATATACCCAGAAGCAACTACAGAAACTGTTGCGATAACTAAATAAAGTAAGTGCCAGTCTAAAAGAACAGGTTTTATCGATTTTTTATCTGAAAAAATAAAAATAGCAGCCAAATATTGGGCTGCTATTAATACTAATATGTTATATCCTCTAACAACAGAAAGAAGACTAAATATTTTTAACAAAAAAGTATTTGTTTTTAAAGTACTACTCATGGTAATATTATTAAAAACGATACACTAATTCTAATTTATAATCTTTTAAACTGTTTTTTGCTTTCTGGTAATCTTCAGTAAAACCTAAAATATAACCACCACCACCAGAACCGCAAAGTTTTAAATAATAATCGTTGGTTTGAATACCTTTTTCCCAAACTTTATGAAAAGGAGTAGGGATCATAGGTTTGAAGTTCATCAAAACTACTTTTGATAACTTTTTTACATTGCTAAATAACGATTTAATGTTTCCTTGTAAGAAATCATCGATACAAGCATCAGTATGAAGAGAAAATTCTTCACTTAACATTTTACGGAACCCTTCGTTCTTCATTTTATTCATGAAGATATTTACCATAGGTTCTGTTTCTCCAATTTGCTCAGAGTCTAATAAAAACACGGCACCTTTACCTTCTTTTTGAGAAGGAATACCAGCTGGTTCAATATTTTCTTTTGAGTTTATTAAAATAGGTAAACTTAAGTATGAGTTTAAAGGGTCTAAACCTGAACTTTTTCCATGGAAGAAAGATTCCATTAGTGAAAAAATTTGTTTTAGGACTAATAATTTATCACGAGTTAAGTTTTCTAAAACAGTAATTTTATTATTAGCGTATTTATCATAAATAGATGCAACTAAAGCTCCAGAACTTCCTACACCATATCCTTGTGGGATTGATGAATCGAAATACATCCCATTGTCGATGTCGTTTTTTAAAGAAACTAAATCGAAAGAAACGATATCTGAGTCTAAATTAGCAAGGTATTGATAAAAGTTAACTAAACTATTATTTGATTTGCTTGCTTCCCCTGTTAAGTTACTAGCCGATTTTAGGGCTCCTTTGTATGAATTAAATGGAATAGCTAACCCTTTAGAGTCTTTTATGATTCCATACTCACCAAAGAGTAATATTTTTGCGTAAAATAAAGGTCCTTTCATAATTTTTTAGTTACAAGGCAAAAGTACAAGTAATTGTATAAGTGTACAAACTAGTACACATTTTTATAAAATGTCTTCCAAACTCCAACTTTTTCGTTGTCTCTGTATTTTCCTTTGGTTTCTATTTTACCGTTTTTGTAAAAGGTTTTCCAAACACCTTCTCTTTTACCGTCGTTATATTTTCCTTGTTGTTTTAATTCACCAGATTCGTAAAATACTTTACGAACTCCGTCTAACTTACCATTTTTATAATTAGCCTTATGGAAAGGTTTGCCATTAGGGTGATAGTAGATGACTAAACCATCAAATACTTCTCCGTCAGGTTTATTAATAGTACTGTATCCTTCCATTTGAATTTGGCCATTTTTATAATAATCTATAATCCAAAAACCATCTTTAATTTTTTTTGGTGCTGGTCTATAGAATTCATGATTCTCTTTTGTTGTTTCTTTCCAGTTTTTATCAAACCAAATTGTTTCTTGACCAGTTATAGATGAAGTTAAGAAACCAAAAAACATAACTATTATTAATGTTGAAGTTTTCATAATTTCAAGGAATTTAAGGTTATAGTGGTTTTGCTCCGAACCCCACATTATCACAAATATACTGATTTTTTTGGCAGTAATTTGCTAAATGATTCTTAATAAATAACTCTACTTCAGTCTTTTCTGAGTTTGGGTAAAGTACATGGACATTTGCACCAGCATCTAAAGTAAAGCAGATGTTGCTATCGTTTTCATTACGATACTCCCATATTTTATTTATAATTTCTAAAGTGTTAGGTTTCATTAAAATAAAATAAGGATTGCTAGTCAGCATCATGGCATGTAATGTTAAAGCTTCACTTTCAACTAAATTAACAAAACCTTTGATGTCACCATTTTGAAGAATTTCTGATATTTTTTCTAAATTTTCATTAGCTTGTATAAAGCGTTGTTCAGCATAAGGGTGATTATGCATTAAGTTATGGCCAACAGTAGAACTTACTTGCTTTTCACCTTTGTCAACTAATAAAATAGTATCGCAATAATTTTCAAAAATTGGATGAACTTTATGAGGTAGTTTTACACCATACAAATCGGAGCTATCCTCAATAACTGGGTGTTTTCCCCAAACAACAATTGGACCTTCAATACTTCTACTAGCACTTCCAGAGCCAAGTCTGGCTAAGAAAGAGGCTTTTTGGTTTATAAATGATGCTGTTAAGTTGGGATTTAATTTGTTTTCTAAATTCATTAAGCACATAGCTATAGCCGACATTCCACTTGCAGATGATGCAATACCACTACTGTGAGGAAAAGAATTTTCGGAAGAGATAACCATATTATACTCTAATATATATGGGCAATATTCTTGAATTCTTTCAAAGAATTTAGCAATTTTAGGTTTGAAATCATCTTTCTTTTTTCCTTCAAAAAACAATTCGAATTGAGCATTCTCATTTTTTTCCGACTTAGTAAACTCAATTGTGGTTGTAGTATGACAATTGTTTAAAGTAAAGCTAATAGATGCGTTTTTAGGAATTTGAGGTTCACTTTTTCCCCAATATTTAACTAAAGCAATATTACTTGGAGTTTGCCATGTAACGGATAAGTTTTCTACTGATTTATCAGAAGCTTGGAATTTAAATTCTGCTGTATTCAAAGTGTAAAATTTTGCCGTAAAGATATAGTTTCACTTACACTTCTGCTAATTTTTGTAAAGTGCTTTCTTTATAACTTCTACTAATAGGTAATGCCTTTTTATTTATTTCAATAAACTCATTAGTATACGAAGAGATTTTATCAAGCGAAATAATATAGGATCTGTGAATTCGCACAAAATTATTTTGAGGTAATTTACTTTCTATATTGTTCATGGTTTCCCTTGTGACTATAATAGTTTGGCTAAGAAAAATTTTAACATAATCGCCTAAGCTCTCTATATATATAATTTCATTAAAATTAATTTTAACCATTTTTCTATCTGAACGAATAAACATAAACTCTTTTTGTGGAGATTCTTCTATAAGAGAAAGTGTATTGTTGTTTTTTGTTACTTTTTGAATAGCTTCAAAAAAACGTTCAAAAGCAATTGGTTTTAATAGGTAATCAACTACGTTTAAGTTAAACCCATCTACGGCATAATCTCTATAAGCAGTAGTAAAGATTACTTTTGATTTTTGACCTATTATTTTAGCTAAACTTAATCCAGTAATTTCAGGCATGTTAATATCTAGAAAAAATAAGTCAACTTTGTTTTTTTGCATAACTTGAATAGCTTCAGTGGCGTTATTACATGAGGTTAAAAGTTCTAGATTAGGGACTTTGTTAACAAATGAAGCTATAATTTCTCTGGCTATAGGCTCATCATCAACAATTACGCAAGTTGTTTTTTTAGACATGATTTAGCGGAGTTTTAAGTTCAATTTTAAAGATATTGTTTTCTTGAGTTATATTTAAAAAATAATGATTTTGAAACAACATTTCTAAGCGTTTTTTTATGTTTTCTAAGCCAATCCCTTTTTTAGAAGAACTGATATTTTTCATAGGGTTTTGAATGTTAAACTCCAGTGAGTTTTGAGAGGTTTTTATTGATAGGTCTACTTTTAAAACGCCATTAATTTGAACTCCATGTTTGAATGCATTTTCCACAAAAGGTAATAATAGCATTGGAGGTATTTTTACATTATCATATTCAATTTCTTTATGAAAATGAATATTTAAACTGTCTTGAAAACGCATTTTTTCTAAGGAAATGTAATTATCTATGTGTTCAATTTCATTTTTCAAGAATACAGATGGTTTGTCTATCTGGTACAATATATAATCTAATAATCCAGAGAGTTTTAAAATCATATTTGGGGTATTTTCAGATTTTTTTAGTGCAAATCCATATAAAGTGTTTAAAGTATTAAATAAAAAATGAGGGTGAATTTGCATTTTTAAAAACTTTAACTCTTGTTCTTTTAATTGGAGTTGAGTTTGTAAGAATTTGTTTCTTAGTTCCTCATTTCGTTGAGAAGATTTGTAATTGTGCACAATTAAACCTAATGTAATTGCAATAAAAATGACAAAGTATACGCCTAATATTATGAATAAAAAACCTTTAGTTAGAGGAATTGTATTTCCAGTAATCATTGAATCTGCAGAAAAAATTAATCCGTAGAGTATAGAAATTATAATAAAGAAGAAAGATACTATAAAGGTATAAACAGAATAGATAATGAACTCTATGTGTTTCTTTTTAATTAAATATTTAGGGATTAAAAAAATAAAGAAAAAATAACTGGAAGCAATTGTAATTGGCATTAAAAACCAAGAAAATTGATTAACATATTTGGTGTTGATACTTCCGTAACCTAAAAAGTATGTGTAGAAAAAATAAACACCTATCCAAAACAATAAATGTACACTACATTTAAGTATTATACCAATAATCAAATCTGATTTTTTCATAAGTTTACAATATTACTTTTTTTATTTATAAAACACATTTTTTGCGATGAAATACAAGATTATCAAGTAAAATTGTATAAAATAAGAGATAAGATATAGAAGAGGACTAAAATTGTAATTCATCTATTTAATTAATTCACTTGTCGCATTTATGAAAATAAGGTCAAACTGTTTGATAGATTTGAAATGTATTAATTTTAAAAAACATAAAAAATGACATTTTTATTTGCTAATTTATTAAATGATGGAGGCCCTTTGTATATGTATACAATATTAATTTTATTACTTGTTTGTGTGGGACTTTTGATAAAAGCATTTCTAAAAGGAGATGAGGGAAAACACACACAAAAATTAATAAGTCATATTAGTTTGTTGGCTTTAGTTTGGGGGTTTTTAGGTTTTATGATAGGGATGATACAAGCTATGGATGCAATTGCAATGGCAACAGAAATTAGTTCTGCAGTTTTAGCAGGTGGATTAAAAATAGGATTACTATCTCCTTCTTTTGGGATGTTAGTATTTTTAATTGCTAGACTAGGAATCATAGGACTTACTTTAAAGAATAACAAATAGGAGGAGAGGTTAATTAAAGAGGTTTGTGATTAGTTAATTGATCATACCCAATTCAATAAAGAATTGGGTATTTTTGTTGTGTAAAATTTAATTATGAGTAGAAAAATAAAACTAATTTGGGATTTTAAAGGTCCAGATGGTTTAGAAACAGCAAAACATCATTGTATACATTTGAAAGAGTTTGCGCAAATTGATAGTTTACCATATGATGAGGTAAATTATAAAGAAGTAAACCCAATGCATACATATGCTTTTATTATTGTAGATGAAACGCATATGAAAACTTTTAGAGATGCATTAAAACCTCATAGAGGAGTATTAGCTTAAAAAATAGAAATTAGATATGTTTTTAATAAATGCCTTAGCAAAACCAAGAAAGTCATCAGAACATTACGATGAAGTTATAGGAGCTTACGTAAGTTTATATATAGATTATAAAGATATAGAAGGAGCTATACGATTAGCAAAGTTTTATATAAAAGATGAAGGTTGGAAAGTAACAGAGATAGAAGAAGAGTACTTTACATTAGACTCTGTAGATGATGTAGATGAAGATCAAAAAGAACTGTATGAAGAAGCTATAGAATATGGTTATTCAATTGTTTTTAATTGTTACGAAGAAGAATAGTATTGAGTTTGTTTTTTGAAAAATAAATTTAAATACAGTATCTTATTAAAAAATTTATGTTGTATGAAGAACAAGTTTATATTAATGTCTCTATTTTTAGGAACTTTTTATGGTTTTTCACAACATAAATTTTCAACCTATTCAGCGCATAAGTCTATAACAGAAGCTATTCGTATTAACAGTGAATTAATTGCTGGAAGAACTTCTTTTTTTGAAAAACAGGCAGAAGAGAAACCTTTGATGTTTCAAAAGACAAAAACTAGAATAGAGGAATTTAATAGATTATCTAATAATTTGTCTGAATATATTGAGAGACTTCAAAGTGAGGCGAATACAGAACAAGTTTTATATGATTTATTAGAGGACAATCATTATAAGAATATTCTTTTTAGAAAGGGAGGAGCTTTAAGCTTTAAAGGGATTAGACTTAAAGTAAAAATTGATAGTTTGTATAATCATTCCGTTAAAATAAACGTACACAAATTATCACAGTTAGAAAATTTTTATAATGGTCATTTCAAAACAAATGATATTTTCTATGATCATGATGGGAATGAAATAGATTATTTTAAGTATCGTTTTTACGATAAAACAAATTATGGGATTATGATGTCTATGAATTGTTTGTTGTTAGATGTAAAAACATTCCAGTTATTGTACTATGGAACAATTATGAGTTATTAGTTGTTGTTTTTATTTGAAGTGGTGTTTTCAAAAGTAGTGTCATAATCGTCTCTTATAGTTCCCATTATTCTATCCCAAAAAAGGAAGTACAATCCATAATTACCATTAAATCTTTTATGATGTAAATTATGTGCAACGGAGGTGTTAATCCATTTACCAATAAAGGTTTTGTGAAATTTTTTAGGATACAATTCAAAGCCTAAATGTCCATAAACATTGTAAATAATTTGGAATAAAAAGAATAGTCCAAAAGAAGAAATATGAACTGGTAATGTAAAAGCAATTAAAGGAGCGATGAGAGCTTCTAAAAAAGCTTCAAAAGGATGAAAAGCATAAGCAGTCCAAGGTGATGGGTTGGTCGATTTATGGTGAATTAAATGAACTTTTCTATAAAGTTTAGGATGATGCATTAAACGGTGCATCCAATAAAAATAAGTGTCATGTAAGAAAAACATCCAAACCCAACTCAATATATAATATGTGGTACCGTATTCATCAAAATTAAAATAGATATTGGTATAGGGAAGTAAATAGTAAAACACAAAAAGAGCTACAGTGGCAAAAATTGAAACAGATATAAAAGAGTAGATAATATCTCTTTTATAATCTTTTAATTTAGGGAGCTTTTTTTGGATTTTTCTAAACCATAAAGTGTTTTTAAAAAGAATATAGAAAAGTATAAAGGCAGAACCTGCAATAACAAGGTAGCGAACTAGAATTTGAGTTGCGTCGCGAAGCCAAAATTCAATAAAAGTTTCTTCATTCATTATTTGTTAAAAATAAATGATTATTGAAGAGAAACAAAATAAATTATTGATTAGCAATAGTAGTTGCACAAATGAACCCGCCAGTCCAAGCATTCTGAAAGTTGAATCCGCCAGTAACAGCATCAATATTTAAAACTTCACCAACAAAAAATAAATTTTCATGTAGTTTACTTTCAAAGCGTTTAAAGTTTATTTCTTTTAAATTAACACCACCAGCAGTTACAAACTCCTCTTTAAAAGTCGTTCGTCCATTGGCATTAAATAATCCTTTAGTTAATTGATCAGCTAAATTGTTAAGCAGTTTGTTACTCAAATCACCCCAATTCTGATTTGTTTTAATATCAGAAGCAACAACCAAGCGTTCCCATAAACGACGAGGAATGTCAGTAAAAGGAGATTTTAAATTTACTTGTTTTTTTGCTTGTTGTTTTTTTAATTGAGATAATTCGTCTAAAACAGCATCAAAATCTTGTCCAAGCCAATTAACAAGAACATTGTATTGATAGTTCTTTTCAGCTAAAATACGAGCTCCAAAAGCTGATAGTTTTAAAATGGCAGGGCCACTTAATCCCCAGTGTGTGATTAATAAAGGACCATTGTTTTCCAGATTAGTGCCAACAAGCTTTACTTCGGCATTAGGAACAGAAATACCGCCTAGGTCAATAATTCGTTTGTCTTTAATGTTGAAAGTAAATAACGAAGGAACGGGAGGAACAATAGAGTGATCTAAAGTTTTACATAAATCCCAAACTTTTTTAGAACTACCAGCAGCAACGACTAAAAAATCGGCTTCAAATTGCTTTGCTTTAGTGTTAACAATCCATTTGTTTTTATGATGAGAAACACTATTTACGCCATGGTTTTTTAATACTTTAATACCAAGTTTATCAACAGCACTAGTAAAGCAGTCAATAATAGCTTGTGAAGTATTAGCTTCAGGGAAAACTCTGTTGTCACTTTCAATTTTTAAAGGAACGCCTTTATTGTCAAACCATTCAAAAGTATCACCAGTCATAAACTGATGAAAAGGACCTAACAATTCTTTTTCACCTCTTGGGTAGAATTTAGTTAATTCCTTAGGGTCAAAACAAGCATGCGTAACATTGCATCTACCTCCACCAGAAATTTTTACTTTTTGTAAAACTTCTTTTCCTTTTTCAAGAATAGTAATGTCTAGGTCTGGATTCTTTTCTTTCGCGTTAATGGCTGTAAAAAAACCAGCCGCACCACCACCAATAATTATTACTTTCTTCATTATAAAATCATTTCTTTATACGGTAAGATAGTGCTGAATCCTTTTTGATTGAAATAATCAATAGAGTCATCATTACCAGTAGCTAAAATAAAATCACCACCCCAAGCACCTAAGCTTTTAATTTCACCAAAGTAATCAGAAAAAAGACGTTTTTTAACAGGTTGTTGTTTAATAATAGAACTAATTATCTGTTCGTGTTCAACAATTATTTTATTTAAATCTTTAGAAGAGTTGGTATTTAAAAACTCTTGAGTTAAAGTATCTATTTCGTGAATTAAAAGTTTGGCTTGGTTTCTATGTTGTTTGTATTGAGAAATACCTTCTCTACTGTTTTGTTTTTGGTTTAAATAAACAAAAAAGAGTTCATCCGAAAAGTTTGGATTGAATATAACTTCGTTAACAATAGGTTGATTTTCTTTTAATTGATATAAAATAGGTGAGTTATGACTAGCACAAGCAATGTCGTAACCACTACCAGAAAAAGCATTCCATAACAAGGTAAACGGATTTACTTCAGCCCATGAAGCTATATTGTTTATTAAAGTAGAAGAGCTACCAAGTCCCCAGTTTTGAGGAAAAGTTAGATTTGTTTTTACAATAAAACCATGTTGTTTATCCAAAAACTTAGGGTTTAATCGTTTGGCTTCTTGTAAAATATCTCGTAAAGTTTCGGCAATAAATTCAGCACTCCCTTCTTTGTCAGAGTTAAAAGTAGCAGAGGTTAGGCGTAGCTTAGGTAAGTCGAAGCTAGCTTCAAACCAACATTCACCTGTATTGGTAAAGCTTCCCCAAATAAGTTGAGGTTCTTTTATAGGTTCTATAATTAAATCTTGTCCAAACTTAGTAGGTACAGCTAATGAAATAGCCTCGTCTAAGACTACATATTCACCAGTTAATAGTAATTTTCCGTTGCTATAAAATGTATTCAAACTATTTTCTTAATTCGTTAAATTTATCAACAACAGCACTATGAGAAACTGTTTTGTTTTCAAAAAAAGCTACTATTTTTTCTTTTTCTTTAGAAGTAGCTTCTAGTTGATTTAAAATATTTTGCAAATGCATTTTCATATGACCATGCTGTATGCCCTTGGTTGTTAAAGCACGTAAAGCAGCAAAGTTTTGAGCTAAACCAGCTGTTGCCATAATTTCCATTAATTCTCTAGCAGAAGGCCTTTGCATCATGTCTAAGGATAGTTTAGCCATAGGATGTAAAGCTGTTAGACCACCTACAGTACCTAAAGCTAAAGGAAGTTCAATCCAAAATTTAAAAACGTCATCTTCAATACTACAATGAGTTAAACTTCTGTATTGACCATCTTTAGAAGCATAAGCATGCGCTCCAGCTTCAATAGCTCTAAAATCATTTCCAGTAGCTAACACTACAGAGTCAATACCATTCATAATTCCTTTATTATGAGTAACAGCTCTGTATGGTTCTATTTCAGCAATTTTTACAGCTTGTTCAAATTTTCTAGCAAATTTATACGGGTCATCACCTCCTAAATCTTCAATTTTACAACTTACTTCAGATCTAACAATACACTCAGGAACATAATTAGAAAGGATGCTCATTATAATTTCAATATCATCTTTTCTAAACTGATTAGCCATTGCTTCTAAACAAGAGTTAATAAAATTAGCTCCCATAGAATCTTTAGTTTCAAAAGTAACATGAAGTTGATAGTAATTTTCAAGATCGTTAGTTTTATCAACCAATTGAATATCTAAAATACCACCACCACGTTTTTCCATGTTTTTAGTTATAGATGCTGTGGCTTTGAATAATTCTGGTTTTTGCTCGTTAAAATAAGCTTCTAAATCACTTTTATTTCCAGAATACATAAAATGAACTTGTCCAATTTTAGTAGTAGAAATAACTTCGGTTTTAAATCCTCCTCGAGTACTCCAAAATTTAGCAACTAAAGAAGCAGCAGCAACCACGGAGCTTTCTTCAACTACCATAGGAATTACATAGTTTTTGTTGTTAATAACAAAATTAGGAGCTATACCGTAAGGCATGTAAAAGTTAGAAATGGTATTCTCAATAAAATCGTCATGTAGTTGTTGTAATTTCTCATCTACATTCCAATACTGTTTTATAGTTTTAATAATTTCTGGTTGGTTGTTAAAATAATTAGTAGACAACCAATCTATTTTTTCTTCTTTTGAAAGCTTAGAAAAACCTGAAATAATTTTCGACATTCTTTGTTAGTTTTATAAGGGCCAAAGATAAATGAATCCTGTTAAAATAGGGTTGTTATTTAGGATTTCTACCAATTTTGGAGGGATTTTTGATGATTTTTCCGTAAACTTGGCAAACTTTTTATACAAACAACAAATCAATATGAAGAAAATATTAATGTTTTTTATAGGGATATCTACGTTTGTGCAAGCACAAAAAAAAGATGTTTCTTTAGAAGATATATGGAGAAATGGCACGTTTAGAGCTGATTACATGAACTCTTTAAATTCAATGAATGGCGATTTTTACTCATTATTGAATTATGCCGATGGAAGCACTTCTGTAGATAAATATAGCTATGAAACTTTAGAAAAAGTAGCCACAATTGTAGATAGTAAAGATTTAAGTGGATTAAAAACATTTCAATCATATAGTTTTAATAACGACGAAACAAAATTGATTTTAGGTACTGCCTTTAAACCGATTTTTCGTCGTTCTTTTTTAGGTACCTTTTATGTTTATGATATTGCAACGAAATCGTTAGATTTAATTGGAGAGGACATTCAAGAACCAACTTTTTCTCCAGATAGTAAAAAGGTAGCTTATGCAAAAGGAAATAATTTATTTATTAAAGATTATTCTGAAAACAATGTAGTTTACCAAATTACAAGTAATGGAAAGAAAAACGAAATTATTAATGGTATTACAGATTGGGTATATGAAGAAGAATTTGGTTTTGTAAAAGCTTTCGAATGGAGTAAGGATAGTAAATATTTAGCGTATTTACGATTTGACGAAAGTAAAGTGAAAACTTTTTCAATGGATGTTTACGGACAAGGGAAATATCCTACACAACATGTATTTAAATATCCAAAAGCTGGAGAAGACAATGCAAAAGTTTCTTTACATATTTTTTCTTTTGAAACAAATAAAACAGCTGAGATTACTGTAGGAGAATATGAATATATTCCAAGAATTAACTGGACTAACGAAGGTAATATATTATCAATCCGTACGTTAAATCGTCATCAAAATGATTTAAAAATGTATTTTGTTGATGCTAAAACATATAACAGTTCTTTAGTATTGAATGAAACGGATAAGGCTTATGTAGAAGTTAATGATGACTTAACTTTCTTAAAAGATAACAGTTTTATTTGGACAAGTGAAAAAGATGGATTTAACCACATTTATCACTACGATAAATCAGGAAAGTTAATTAACCAAGTTACTAAAGGTAATTGGGAAGTAACTTCATATTATGGTTATAATGAAGATAAAAAAACAATTTATTACCAATCGGTAGAAAATGGTTCTATCAATAGAGGAGTTTATAGTATTTCTTTAAAAGGAGAGAATAAAAAGTTATTAAGTAATCCTGATGGAACTAATAGAGCTTCATTTAGTAAAAACATGCATTATTTTATCAATACTTTTTCAGATGCTAATACGCCAAATGTGTATACATTAAGAAACGATGAAGGAAAAGTATTAAAAACAATAAAAGATAATGCGGCTTTAAAAGAATTAGTAGCGCAATACAATTTAAGTAAAAAAGAGTTTTCAACTATTAATGTAAATGGTGAAGACTTAAATATGTATACAATTAAGCCAGCTAATTTTGATCCTAATAAAAAATATCCAGTATTGATGTATCAGTATTCAGGACCAGGATCTCAACAAGTAGCCAACCGTTGGAATAGTGCAAATGATTATTGGCATCAAATGTTAGCACAAGATGGATATATTATTGTGTGTGTAGATGGAAGAGGAACAGGATTTAAAGGACGTGACTTTAAAAAAGTAACGTACATGAATTTAGTAAAGCATGAAACAGAAGATCAAATTGCAGTAGCTAAAAAATTAGCTGAGTTGCCATATGTAGATGCTAAGAGAATTGGAATTTGGGGATGGTCTTTTGGAGGTCATATGAGTACAAACTCATTATTAAAAGGAAACGATGTTTTTGCTGCGGCAATTGCAGTAGCACCAGTTACTACATGGCGTTTTTATGATACAATTTATACAGAACGTTATATGCGTACACCTGAGGAAAATCCTACAGGTTACGATGAAAATTCACCATTAAATTACCCAGAGTTATTAAAAGGTAAGTACTTGTTAATTCACGGTACTGGTGATGATAATGTACATGTACAAAATGCTTACAGAATGGCAGAAGCATTAATCCAAGCAAATAAACAATTTGAATGGGGAATGTATCCAGATAAAAACCACGGAATTTATGGTGGAAATACTCGTTTACATTTGTATACAAAAATGACAAACTTTATTAAAAACAACTTATAAAATATGGCAAATTCAACTTCTATTAAACAAAAAGAATTATTTGGGCATCCAGTAGGATTATATGTTCTGTTTTTTACGGAAATGTGGGAACGTTTTTCGTATTACGGAATGAGAGCAATTCTAGTATTATATTTAGTAGCAAAAACTACAGATGAAAATGCAGGGTTAGGTTGGTCTAATGGAGATGCGTTATCATTGTATGGAACTTATACAATGTTAGTATACTTAATGTCAATACCAGGGGGTTGGATTGCTGATAAAGTTTTAGGGCAAAAGAAATCTGTATTGTACGGAGGGATTTTGCTAGTTGCAGGGCATAGTGTTTTGGCTATCGAACAGATGTGGGCTTTTTATACAGGACTAGGTTTAATTATTGCAGGAGTAGGAATGCTTAAACCAAATATTTCAACAATGGTTGGAGGTTTATATAAGCAAGGAGATATTAGAAGAGATAAAGGATTTACAATTTTTTATATTGGAATTAATGTAGGTGCATTTTTATCAGCTTTAATTGTAGGATACGTAGGAGAAACTTATGGATGGCACTATGGGTTTGGTCTAGCAGGTATTGGAATGGCTTTAGGTTTATTGCAATATGTATTAGGTCAAAAACACTTAAAAGGAGTTGGAGATTATTTAGGGAAATCAGAGAATAAAGAAGATAAAGAAGCGTTAAAAAAGCCTTTAACTAAAATAGAGAAAGATAGAGTTGTTGTACTTTTAATTTCATTTTTATTAGTAATAATATTCTGGGGAGCTTTTGAACAAGCCGGAGGATTGATGAATATTTATGCTAAAGATAAGACAAGTAGAATGTTAATGGGCTTTGAAGTACCGGCTTCATGGTTTCAGTCATTAAATGCAATGTTTATTATCTTTTTAGGGACTTCAGTTGCTGCATATTGGGCCAATAGAAAATTGAAAGGAAAGGTTTCAACATCATTATTTAAAATGATAATGGGACTAATTATAATGGGGGCAGGATTCTTTTTTATGACGGGAGCAGCTGCACAGTTTGATGCGGATGGTTCTTCTGCAATGTATTGGTTAGTATTAGCATATTTATTCCATACAATAGGAGAATTATGTATTTCACCAGTAGCACTTTCATATATTACAAAATTAGCACCAGTAAAATATGCATCTATAATGATGGGAGTTTATTTTGCAATGACTGGAATAGGAAATAAAGTAGCAGGATTATTAGGTGAAGCCTCAGAGAGTTTAGGTGAATTTACAATTTTTACAGGAATAGCTGTTTTTTGCGTAGCTTTTGGACTGTTAATGCTTGTATTTAGAAAGAAATTAGAGGCTTTAACTCATGGAGCAGAAGATAACGAAAGAGATTTAAAGTACGAAGAAGCGGAAGGATTTGAATTAGCTGATAATAACTAAAAATAAAAATTAAACCTTGTAATGTATATTATTGCAAGGTTTCTTTCATTATAAATATATAAGAAAAATATGAATACTAGTATTAGGTTTGAAGGTTCAGAGATGAATCGTAAATTATTGATGGGACATCCATCTGGGTTATTTGTACTATTTTTTACGGAAATGTGGGAGCGTTTTTCGTATTACGGAATGCGTGCAATTTTAGTGTTATTTTTAACATCTGCAATTACAGGAGATAATCCAGGTTGGGGCTGGTCGAGAGAAGATGCTTTAGGATTGTATGGTACTTATACTATGCTAGTATATTTTACACCTATTATAGGAGGGATTTTAGCAGATAAATTTTTAGGTTATAGATGGGCAGTTGCTTTAGGTGCATTAATAATGACTATAGGGCATGCTACAATGGCATTAAATACACCATGGAGTTTATATGTAGGTATTGGGTGTTTAGTAGCAGGAAATGGATTGTTTAAACCGAATATTACTTCAATTATAAATGGTGTTTATAAAAATGCTCAAGAAAAGAAAGATGGAGCTTTTACTATCTTTTACATGGGAGTAAATGCAGGTGCGTTTATAGGTATTTTATTATGTGGATACGTAGGAGAAACATCTGGATGGCATTATGGATTCGGATTAGCTGGTATCTTTATGTTCTTTGGAATGTTACAGTTCTGGTTTGCTCAAGGAATCTTTGGAAAAATTGGTTTGGCACCATCTAAAAATGTAGATTTAGAAGATGCGATTGAAACTGAATCTTTACAAAAAGAAATTGTTGAAGAAAATGTTCCTGCAAATGTTCAAAGAGATAGATATATTGTTGTAGGTATTTTAGCTTTTTTTACAGTGTTTTTCTGGGCTGCTTTTGAACAAGCAGGAGGATCAATGACAATTTTTGCTAGTGATTATACTAATAGAGTTTTAGAAGGAGATTCAGCTAATATTTTTAGAATAGCTAATACACTATTAACGGTAGTTCCTTTGTTAATTATTACTTATGTATTATTTAAATTATTTAAAATTACATTCTCAAAATATGCTTTATCAAATATATTTTTAGGTACTAGTTTTATAATAATATGGGCTATAGTTTTTTGGATGTTAAAAAATCAATATAGTGACGTAAAAACAGAGGTGCCAGCATCATGGTTCTCAATTTTAAATTCTTTTTATATTATTGCTTTTGCGCCATTAATTTCAAAAATATGGGAAAGTAAATTTAATCCGCCAGCGACAGTTAAGTTTGGGTTAGGTTTAGTTCTTTTAGGATTAGGATTTGGAGCTTTAGCTTACGGTTCTTCAGCAATTCCACAAGGAGCTCAAACAGCTTCAGTAAGTATGATATGGTTAATATTAGCATATTTTTTACATACAATCGGAGAATTATGTTTATCACCAGTAGGTTTATCTTATGTATCTAAGTTAGTACCGGCAACTAAAATAGGAATGATGTTTGGATTATGGTATATAGCAGTAGGAATGGGAAATAAAGCTGCTGGATCAATGGGAGGTATGATTGATAAGATTACAGCTGCCTATGATATGAGTACATTCTTCTTAATATTTACATTAGTTCCAATGCTAGCTGGAGTAATTTTAATGGCTTTAACACCAGTAATGAAAAAGTTAATGCACGGGGTAAAATAATCCTAAATAAAAGTTAAAACAATATTACAACCTGCTAAATATTAATATTTGGCAGGTTTTTTTGTAAATTTGGAATACTTATTGAGACTTAAGAGATATGAAGAAATTAATATTAGTAGCAGTTTTAGTAATTGTTTCAGCTGGAGTGAAGGCTCAGGATAAAGTTAATTGGTTAACTTTTGAAGAAGCAATGGCAAAAAATAAAGTAAATCCTAAACCAATTTTAATCGATTTATATACAGACTGGTGTGGTTGGTGTAAGAAGATGGATAAAACAACTTATAAAAATGAAGTAATAGTTAAATATATAAATGATAACTATTATGCAGTGAAGATGGACGGAGAAGGAAGAGAAGATATCAGTTTTCAAGGAAAAACATATAAGTTTGTTCAACAAGGAAGAAGTAAATATCATGAATTAGCAGCTGCTATAATGAAAGGAAAAATGAGTTATCCTTCAACAGCCTTCTTTAACGAAAAAGAGCAACTGATTCAAACAGTACCAGGTTATATGCCTAAAGAACGTTTTGAAAAAGTGTTAGCGTTTTTTAATAATGATAATTATAAAAAAACAAGTTGGAAAGAGTTTGAAAAGAACTTTAAAGGTTCAATCTAAAATACGTTTTAGTTAATAAAATAAGCTCCGTTTTTACCAGTATAGTAAAACGGAGTTTTTTTGTTTTTACAAGTAAAATTCCATCGAGTTACATAGCTTTTATAATTGCTTCCATCAGCAATTATTAATTTAGGATTTAATGTATTTATTAGGCGAACTAAATTGATTTTGGGAGAGTTTTGTAAAATAATGATTGAGTTTTCAATTGGAAGTTTATAAACATTTAAACTATCAATAATTAAAATAGTATCAGATTTAAACTTAAATACATTAGTTTGAGGGGTAACTATAGTTTTATTTATAGATTCATTTGTGTTATAATTCTTAATTATATTTTTAGTAAAATTATTAAGGGCGTCTAACGATTGAAAGATTTGTAGTTTTTTGCCATTTCGTATTCCTATTAAGTTTTTTCGTTGATTATGAAAAACGATTACTTCTTGTTTATTTTCTTGAGTATACTTTTTGAAAATCAGATGCCCCTGAAGAAATAATACTGTTGTTAATGTATAGATGAAATAATTCATCTTTTTAGAAATAATAAATTGAAAAGAAAAGATGAGTATTAAATACCAAAACATCATTTCATAAAAAGACATTGAAATTTCCTGAAATAAAAACTTCTCTTGATTGGAAATCCAGTCAATAACTTTATTCATTTTAGAAATAATAAAAGCATAAGAGTCAATTAAAAATGAGGGTGTAGAATTACAAGAAGCTAATATTATAATTAAAACCCCACCAATTAAGATAAATGTTAAACATGGAATTATAATGAGGTTTGAAATAATAAATAAACTAGGAAATTGATGGAAATAGAATAAGCTAATTGGTAATACACTAATTTGAGCAGCAATAGATACGGTAAATAAATCCCAGAATTTTTTAAAGAAAAAAAACTTAGACTTCCATAAGGTTGATAATCTTGGTTGTATCCAAATAATACCAAAAACGGCTAAGTAACTTAATTGAAATCCAATATCAAATAAAAATAAAGGTTTTATTAATAGTAAAAAGAACATAGAGCTAATGATAGAGAACTCTATAACTTTCTTTTTTTTAAAAGCCTTTCCAATATTAAGAAAGCTAAACATAGTAACGGCTCTAACAACAGAAGCAGATAATCCAGTTATAAAAGCAAACGACCATAGCAATAAAATAACAAAGAGAGTTGTAGCTATACGACCGTGTTTAAGCTTTTCAAGAGGTTTAAACAGATAGTTTAGAATTATAAAAATAATACCTACATGTAAACCAGATATAGCTAAAATATGAATGGCTCCTGCTTTAGTATAACTCTCAAGTAATTTTTTCGACATATTTTTCCTTTCACCTAATAATAGAGCATCAATAACTGCTCGTTCATCAGGATTGAAATGGAGTTTGTTTAAAGAAGATTGAATCTTGTTTCTGAAATTTTCAGCAAAACCAGTTAGTGAAAATGTTTTCTTTTTTAAAAGTTTGAATTCATCTTTATTAATAAAAGCTTGATGATAAATATATTGTTTAGCTAAATAGTTTTTGTAATTGAATTGATAAGGATTAAGGGGAGAAGGAATGTCTTTAAATTGAGTTTTTATAAAAACTCGATCATCAATTTTTAAAGAAATAGAAGAACTGTCTTTTTTTATGTTTAAAAGAATATTACCTACTGTTTTATTTGAATCAATTTGAACTATTTGAGCAACAAACTTATGATAGTATTGGTTAGATCTTAAATTTTTCTTGATTATAAGTACTGTAGATGAATTCTTAGAAATATACTTATAATAAAAGTTAGGATGATTTTTAGGGTTATTTATGAATGTAATAACAATTCCAATAAAGAGAAAAAAAAGTAAAGTTATTAAAGAAAATAATCTACGGAGGTTCTTTCTTTTTAAAGCATATAAAATTGATAAGATTAAAAGAGTAATAAACCCAATGTAAATAAAGTTAAGCTGCCAAACATTTAAATAAAATTGGATAATAATGCCTAAAATGACACATATAAGGAAATGAAAAGGTAAAAATTCCAATAGTTTTTTCATAGCACTGATAAAACTATGGTTTTTAGATATATAGATATTTACCGTTTATTACATATTTCCTACCGTTTATTACATATATGTGTACGGTAGTTATTTTTGATGAGGAAATTAGCGATATAAAACGTCCCTTTGCATATTGAAATAATTGATATCCTAAATTATTAAATATGAAAAGAATAGTACTCATAATAGCCTTTTCTCTATTGTTTTCTTGTAATAACGAAACTAAGAAAAAACTAATTTTTTTAGATAAAAATGCATACGAACATCCAGTTTGGCAAGATATGCTCTTACAAGAAAAAGTAAAATTTTCTGATGTTGTTTCAGCATTTAAAGCTTATAAATCTACTCATAATTTAGATAGTGAAACTATAGAGCATTTTGAAAAACTAGAAAAAAGAGTAAAGCCAAAATTAGATAGTGAGGGTTATTTAACTTCAGATTTAGGATCTTATAAAGAATTATTGGTTTATAGAAAGGCTTTGCCAAGTACTAAAAAACAAACAACAAATTATGAAAAAGTAGCAACATTTTTTACGTCGAGTATTCCTAATAATAATGGATACGGAAGTTGGAAAAATTTAGGGCCTTTTGGCGATCCTGAAGTGCACTGGTCAGCGACTGGTAATGGAGCAATACAATATTTAGAAATGCATCCAACAAACCCAGCGATTATGTATGCCTGTGCCAGAAATGGAGGGCTTTGGAAAACAGTTAATTATGGTAGGAATTGGATACCTCAAACCGATTATTTTGCAACAGATAATACTTCGTGTATTGATGTAAATAAATCCAATCCATCTATATTGTACCTAGGAGCAGCAGAAGATCAAAAGGTTTGGTATTCTAATAATGAAGGTATCTCTTGGGAGGACAGAAGTTCAGGGATTTCAGGTACTATTTATGATATTCACTCAGATCCAGTAGATGCAACTAGAGTACTAGCAGCTACATCCAATGGTATTTATTTAAGTGTAAATTCGGGATTAAATTGGGTGTTGAAATTAACGGGGAGTTATACAGATATTGACTTAACAGATAATTGGGACTTAATAATAGTATCAGATAATAATGCAGATGTTGACCCAGTTTTAAATTTCTCAAAAGATAAAGGAGATACCTTTATAGAGAAAAATATTATAACACACCTGAATAAGGTAGATCGATTTTATTTAGGGCTTTATAAGCCAACAACGGGTTCTACTCAGGTTTTTGCTTATGGTTTAGATGATGGAAATACCCCCACAAGATTTATAGGTTTATGGAAATCAGATTTTAATCCTAATCCAGCAGATAATACTTCTTATTTTAATTTCACAGAAGTGAAACACCCAACTTATAATTATCCTAATGGACCAGTTCCTTTAGTAAAAGCAACAAATGCTCAAGGATTTACAGAAGAAACGTCAGATTATTATGGGAGTATAAATCCTTATTCTTCAGCTACTTGGATTAGTGACTTTTTTGTGAGTCCCAATAATCCAAATAGAATGTTAACGTTAAGAGAAAAGTTTTGGGGTAGTGAAGATGGAGGAATTCTATGGGAGTATAAACCAAGTTATGGAGAAAGTAATTGGGCTGATAATAGATATGTTACAACGAATGTAGCAAAAGATTCTGTGTTTTGGTGTAATGATGGAGGTATGTGGGCAATTAAAGAAGATGATTTATTTCCCACAGATGCTGAAGTAACAGCCTCAGGTTTGTCTAAGAAAGCTTATTTAAATAGTAAGGTAGTTTCTAAAAACGGAGATATTTGTGTTTCTGAAGGAAGTCAAATGGATGTTAGTCTAATGGATAAAGGAGTATTTATGACAGGAGGGCAGGACATAGGACAAATATTTACGAGGAATGGAAGAGATAGTCATGTAGCTTCAGCAGATGTTTATAGAGGAAGAATACAACCTAATGATGATACTAAATTTATTACAGGAAGTCTTAAAGTAAAATTAGATGGTGGAACTAATGAGTTTTCTGTGTACAATAATATTAATGCCGATTATTTTAATGCAAATAGATTATATGGATTTACTACAGGTGATGTACGTTTAGTTCGTTCCCCATTAAATAAAGATGGGTGGTTAGTAAATGGTTTTAAAGGAGAGAATCAAGCGAATTCTACAGGACATTCATGGGTGCCAGTTCATGATAATTGGGAAACAGTTAAGGTTACTTCAGCTGGAATTACAAGTTTACATCCAGGAACCTTTGAACAATCAAGAGCAAATAAAGAATTAGCGTTTTTGGGAGATGAAGTAGGAAACAGGCTGTTTTATACAGAAAACTTGTCGGCAGCTGAACCTACTTGGATAGAGCTTTCAAATGCACCCAAAGTATCGCATTATAGAATAGCAACACATCCTTATAGCGAAAATATAATTGTCATTGCTACTAACGCAGGAGTGTATATCTCAAAAGATAAAGGAGAAACTTGGAAGTTAAAAGGTAATTTTCCATCAACCAATCCAGCCTCAGTATTAATGGATAAAAATACTACAGAAGGAGTTTATATATATACCAATCTGACAGTATATTATTCAGATGAAAATCTAACCAATTGGGTTGAATTTAATAAAGGGTTACCGTTACAAAATCTTTCAGATATGCGTATTGCTTATTATCCTAATAATGATGGTAGGTTATATGTGTCAAAATATGGAAGAGGTGTTTGGAGTTCAAGCCTACAATCTGTATTAGATAAAAATGGAAACAAACCAGTGGCAGATTTCAATATTTATGGGAATGATTCAAATGAAATTAAAGAAGGAGATTCAATCACTTTGGTCGATCAATCTTCTAATGCGACTGAATTAGAGTGGACAATAGAAAATGGTAACGATGTAATTAATATAGCTAATCAAACAACACCAAAAGTAGTATTATCAACTGTAGGCTATTATAAGGTAACATTAAAAGCAAGTAATACAAATGGTTCAGATACTATTGTTAAAGAACAATATATTCATGTTAAAGCCAATCCAATAACACCTAACTGTGTATTAACTAGTACTTGGAATCTTCCATGGTATAAAGGGATTAGTACTATTAAATTAAACGAAGAAGAATATAGTGTAACAGATAAAAGCAATTATGTTGCTACAAATAAAGTATTTAATTTTTTTGCAGGAGAACAATCATCAATTTTTATAAAAGATAGTTATGCAGGTTCGTATAATCTTTATTTAAAAGCATGGATAGATTATAATAATGATGGTGATTTTGATGATATAAATGAAGAAATAATTAGTTCAGGAGGATTGGTAGATGAATATACGTCTAATTTTACTGTGCCTAACTCTGCAGTTAAGAATAAATATCTATTAATGAGAGTGACAGGTATTGAATCATCAACAGCACCAACTTCATGTCAAACAACAGGTACTACACAAACAGTTGATTTATTAGTAGAAGTGAAATCTAAAGTAAATTTCAATAATATACAGCATTCATTAGTCAATAGTAATACTGTAACCTTGGAAGCTACATTTGAGGGAGCAACTAATGTTATCAATTCAGGATTTGTATATTCTAAATTTGACGGAGATTTGAATATAAATAATTCATCAGTAAGTTTACATTCTTCAATAGTATCAAATAATACGATATTTCAAAATACAATAAGTGATTTAGACTATAATGGAAAATATTATTATCGTCCTTTCGTGAGAGATGCATATGGAATTCATTATGGAGATAAACAAAGTTTTGAACTTACGCCACATAAAATTCCATTAGCAGAAAGTTTAGTAGCTTTAAATTTAGGGAATAATCAATGGAAGTTAAAAGGAATAGTTTTTCCAGAGAATAATGATTTAGAAGGATTGTTTATAGAATATGGAACTACTGCTTTTGATAATAGTATTTCATTTAATCCTTCCATATATAGTAAAGATACAAAGTTTAATATCGAAACAGAGATTAATACTGTAATAGGAAATTCATATCAGTTTAGAATAAAATATGCTGCAGGTGGAAAAACATATTATAGTAATGTGGTTAGGTTTGATACAGATAAAACAATATGTACCCCAGTTGTAGATAATAGTCCTTGGTTTAAAGTAATTAACAACGTAACCTTTAATGGAAACTCTAATGATAGCTCAGGAAGTGAAGGCTATCAAGATTTTACTAATATAATATACGATGTAAAAGAAGGAGAGAGTTATTCAATTTCAATAACTGACTCTTATACTCCAGGATTTAATTTAAGTTATGTAGTTTATATAGATTATAATAATGATGGAGATTTTACGGGCTATAATGAAACTGTCGCTAGGCAGAATGTAGCTGGTGGCGAAACTTTTACAGGAACTATTACTATTCCTACAGAAGATGTAGTTTATGATACCAATTTAAGAATGCGTGTAATTGGGTATGAAGGAAATGTAAATAGTTGTCATGTTATTACAGGGCAAGTTGAAGATTATTTAATTAAAATTGAATCTGTACAGAATACAGTTACGGCGGTAACAGAAACCTTTACAGGAATCAACGGAAAAGTAGGAGGAGTCACAGCTAGTGTTTTAACAAACGATACGTTAAATGGAACTTTATTGAACGTTTCAGAAGTTACTTTAACAGCAGGAGCTTCACCAACACATCAAAGTGGAAGTATTGTAATGAACTCCGATGGAACAATAACCGTAAGTTCAGGAACCACCGCAGGTACTTATGATTATGAATATACTATA
>NZ_WAAU01000030.1:35199-35523 GCF_008806755.1 Tenacibaculum aiptasiae | reverse complement strand
ATAACCGTAAGTTCTGAAACCACCGCTGGTACTTATGATTATGAATATACTATCTGCGAGAAATTAAATCCATCAAACTGTAGTACGGTTACTAGTAAAGTAGTTGTAGATAGTTCAGCAATCGAAGCCAAAGCAGAAACCTTTGCAGGAATCAACGGAAAAGTAGGAGGGGTCACAACTAGTGTTTTATCAAATGATATGTTAAATGGAACTTTATTGAACGCTTCAGAAGTTACTTTAACAGCAGGAACTTCACCAGCACCTCAAAGCGGAAATATTGTAATGAACTCCGATGGAACAATAACCGTAAGTTCAGGAACCACC
>NZ_WAAU01000030.1:34919-35019 GCF_008806755.1 Tenacibaculum aiptasiae | reverse complement strand
TATTGTAATGAACTCCGATGGAACAATAACCATAAGCTCAGGAACTACAGCTGGTATTTATGATTATGAATATACTATATGTGAGAAATTAAATCCATCT
>NZ_WAAU01000030.1:34708-34788 GCF_008806755.1 Tenacibaculum aiptasiae | reverse complement strand
GTAATCGAAGCTAAAACAGAAACTTTTACAGGAATCAATGGAAAAGTAGGAGGAGTTACAGCTAGTGTTTTAACAAATGA
>NZ_WAAU01000030.1:0-34559 GCF_008806755.1 Tenacibaculum aiptasiae | reverse complement strand
CAGAAACTTTTACAGGAATCAATGGGAAAGTAGGAGGAGTTACAGCAAGTGTTTTAACTAATGACCTTTTAAATGGGGCATTATTAAATAGTACTTCATACATCAATTTTATTGCTGGAACTTCTCCGAACCCATTAAAAGGAAGTATTGTAATGAATTCAGATGGTACGATAACGGTAAGTTCAGAAACTATCGCAGGTACTTATGATTATGAATATACTATTTGTGAGAAATTAAATCCATCAAACTGTAGTACAGTTACTAGTAAAGTAATTGTAGATAGTTCAATGATTGAAGCAAAAGAAGAAATTTTTACAAACATAAATGGAAGAAAGGGAGAAGTAACTACTAGTGTTTTATCTAATGATTTGTTAAACGGACTGCTATTAAATGTATCAGATATTGACTTAACAGTAGGAGCTTCTCCTAATCCATTAAATGGAAGTATTGTAATGAATTCTGACGGGACAATTGTAGTGAGTTCAGGAACTACTGCAGGTACTTACGATTATGAGTATACTATTTGTGAGAAATTGAATCCATCAAATTGTAGTACAATCATAAGTAAAGTAATGGTTGAAAATGATGTTGTAGATGCAAATTCAATAACTATATACCCAGTTCCAGTTACAAATACATTGTTTATTTCAACTTATGCACTTATTGGAGATCCTTTTGATATTCATATTTTTGATGTTAACGGACAGTCTATTTATAGAAAACGAGAATTTTATAATGGAGAAGACTTTAAAGTTGATACCAGTAAATTATCTGTAGGAATGTATATTATAAATGTTTATGGGACAAAGTTTAAGAAGGAAACTAAGTTTATGAAAATGTAGTTGGAATTTAATCAGTAACTATAAATTTATAACCAGTTCCATGTATATTTTTTATTTGAATTGAAGTAGTATTTTTAAAGTGTTTTCGAAGCTTGGAAATAAAAACATCTAAGCTTCTTCCAATAAAATAATTATCATCTTTCCATACGGAGTTTAAAATATAATCTCTTTTAAGTAAAGTGTTTTTGTTTCTAGCGAATAAGGCTAAAATATCAGCTTCTTTTTGAGTTAATTGTATAGCTTCACTATTATTAGAATTTAAAATTAAGTTATCAAGATCTAAACTATAATTGGAAAAAGGAATAATGTTTTTAAATGTTTGAACAGCGGAACTTCTTTTTAAAATAGCTTTAATTCGAAGTACTAACTCTTCAATATTAAAAGGTTTAGTTACATAATCATCAGCACCAATTTTAAAGCCATTAATTTTATCTTCTTTCATAGATTTGGCAGTTAGAAAAATAACAGGGATGTTAGTGTTAATTTTTCTTATCTCCTTAGCTAAACTAAAACCATCCATAATAGGCATCATAACGTCTAGTAAACAGATGTCAAAAGAATTTTTATGGAATTCGTTTAAAGCTAACTTACCATTTGGAAAAAGAGTCACATTAAAATGATAGTTTTCTAAACTGTCTTTTAATAAAAACCCCATGCTTTCATCGTCTTCAACTAATAAGATATGTTTTTGATTACTCATAATTAAATTTAAATAGGTAAAAAAATGGTAAACGTAGTTCCTAAATTCTCTTTACTAGTAAAAGTAATTTCCCCTAAATGCTTTTCTATTATTGTTTTAACATAGCTTAAACCTAAACCAAATCCTTTGGTATTGTGTATGTTGCCGCTTTCGGCTCTAAAGAATTTTTCAAAAATACGTTCTTGAGTTTCCTTACTCATTCCAATACCTTTATCAATGATTTCGACATTAATTCCATTGTTTAAGTTCATCGTTTTAATTGTAATTTCAGGATGAACTTTTGCATATTTAATAGCGTTTTCAATTAAATTATATACAACATTAGTAAAATGAGTTTCATCTGCTCTAATAGTGTATTTTTGGGCTTCCAAAAAAGCTATTATACTACCTTCTTTTTTTTCAATGATTGGTTCAAAACTTAATAACACTTTATTTATAATAGCGTGGACATCAATTTCTTGAAAAGAAAAAGATTTTTCTTGTTTTTCAATAGTAGAAATTTGTAGTACGCTATCAACAAGGTTTAATAATCGATTATTTTCATAATAAATAATATCAGCATACTTTCCTAATTTATTAGTATCCATTTTATTACTTCTATTTCTTATAGCATCAGATGCCACAGAAATATTTGTAATTGGAGTTTTTAGCTCATGCGTCATATTATTAACAAAATCGTTTCTTAAATGTGCTAATTTTTTTTCTTTAAGGATAGAAATTATTATAAAAATAAAAACAGCTAATATAACAAGTAAACTAACAGAGGAATACATCCATATTCCCATAGAGTTTAAAAGGTAAACTGTTTTATTATTAATTATAATTTTGAAATCCAAAAGATCAACAGCTGAGGTTCTTTTTTCGCAAGATATTTCAGTATTCTTAGTAACATCAAAAATAGTATTCCCTAATATTATTTCATTGTTTTTAGATTTAATGATGTTATAATCAAAATCAATATTTAAGTCTCTAGAGTAAAATTCTTTTCGAAGAGTTTTATCTAGAATATTTATATTAAAATGTGTATTTGTTTTAACAAGAAATTCGTTAGAAGCAATTTTAGTTACAGGTGGAATTGTAGAAATTGAATCTTTTTCTAAGATTAATAACTGATGAGCTACATTTCTTAAAGCAATATTTATTTTATCATCAAATTGTTTCTCTTCAAGAGAAAAAGACTTTTTAAACCAATATACTTGTGTAACAAATAATCCTAAAATGGTTATTAGCATTAATAGTAGTATAGTACGTATAGTTTTATTTGCCATATCAGCAAAGTTAAGTTAATTATTGTTTGGCTTTTAAATATTTACATCTCAATAACAATTATTTACACTTCATTAACAATTATTTACATCTCATTTTCAATAACTAATAATTGCTCAAAATAACTTTGTGATATGAACCATTAAAGCATTTAAAAATGAAAGTAAAAATATTAATAGTTGGAGTTTTATCAATTTTAGGAAGTTTAATAATTGTTGGTTTTGCAAACAAAAATAGTTCCAATGACAATAATCCGATAGAAGTTAAGGGAGTAAAAAGAACAACTAATAAACTAAGTTGCTTTAGTAGCGATCGTTTTAATAAATTCTTTGAAGTAGCACCTAATTACTTGGTTAGAGGAGCTAGTAATAGGACAATTACTAAAGATAAACTAAGTAAAGCGAAAACATTAAAAGACATTGTAGAAGATTATCCTTCTAATAGGATAGAAAATTATATTACTGTTGAAACATATAGAATAACTAAAGATGAAGCTATAAAAGAAGTTGGAGATAACATTAATTTAAATAGCAAACAACAAGAATTATTTAATAACATACATATTGGAGATGATATTTTAATAAGAATAGTTTATAAAGACAAAGAATCTTTAGGTACTAACAATATCAAAAAAGAAACAAATATTACTATGACAGTAGTTCCGGAAGTATCAGCTAGTTTTAGAGAAGGTAATGAGCAACTTGTTGAATATTTGAAAAAGAATAGTACAGTTGAAATTTTAAACTGGAACTTTAACCCTATGCAAAATGCAATAGCGTTGTTTACAGTGAATGAAATGGGGGAAGTGGAAAATATAAAAGTTACAAAAACAACAGGTATTATTTCAGTAGATAAAGCTATTATAAAAATGTTGTATAAAATGCCTAAATGGAATCCTGCAAGAAATAGTAAAGGTAAACTTGTGTCGCAACAATTTGAATTGATTATAGGAGAAGTGGGGTGTTAAATAAGTATAAAACAACAAAAGAGCTCCCGGGGGAGCCTTTTGTATAAGGGGTGGTTAAACATTAAATTCAAATTATCTATTTCTAATTTACCTTTTATATAAGTAATTTTTGTCAATTTTTCGATAAATGGAATAATTTGCTTGTTGAAAAGCAAAAAAATATAGATGAACAGTGTTTTTTAACCAAAAAAAAGAAGCGTCCCCCCGGATAAACTTCTTTTTTAGTGATAACTCATTTAATAAGTTATTACACTGTAAAGGTAATTGTATAAAGCGATTAACTTTTTAAAATTAGATGAGAGGAAGAAAAGTAAAGTTGAACAACCTTGTTTATTAAGTGAAGTAAAAAGAGATTATGATTGTAAAATAAAAAAACCACCTAAAAAAGGTGGTTTTTTATTCATATAAATATGATTTATACAGCTAATACAAATAAACCTTCTTCGGTTTTTTCAACTTTAGCTAATTTGTTTTTGGTTAAACTCTTTATAGTCTTATCCCATTTTTTGTTAGATAAACCAGACTCAGACTTTAATTCATTTAAATCTATTTTTTCAGCTTTGTCAATTAAAGCTAATAAAGTTTTCTCATCATCATTTAATTCAATAGAAGGAGCTTTCTTCTCAGGTTTCATTTGCGGGAAGAATAATACTTCTTGAATAGAAGGATTGTTTGTTAAATACATTATTAAACGATCCATACCGATACCTAAACCAGAAGTAGGAGGCATTCCATATTCTAATGCACGTAAGAAATCTTGATCAATAAATTCTCCAGCTTCATCATCACCACGAGCAGCTAATTTTAATTGAGCTTCAAAACGTTCACGTTGATCTATTGGATCATTTAATTCTGAATAAGCATTTGCAATCTCTTTACCACAAACCATTAATTCAAAACGCTCTGTTAACTCAGGGTTATCTCTATGTTCTTTACATAAAGGAGACATTTCTTTAGGATAATCTGTAATGAAAGTTGGTTGAATGTAGTTTCCTTCACATTTTTCACCAAAGATTTCATCAATTAATTTTCCTTTCCCCATGGTATCATCAACCTCAATACCCATATCTTTAGCAGCAGCACGAATTTCGTCTTCCGATTTACCATTAATATCAAAACCAGTAAAGTGCTTTATAGAATCAGCCATAGTAACTCTAGCATAAGGAGCTTTAAAGTCAACTTTATGTTCTCCAAAAGTAGCTTCAGTAGTTCCGTTTACAGCTATAGCACAGTGTTCTAATAATTTTTCTGTAAAGTCCATCATCCAGTTGTAGTCTTTATAAGCTACATAGATTTCCATTGCTGTAAACTCTGGATTGTGAGTTCTGTCCATCCCTTCGTTACGGAAGTTTTTAGAAAACTCATATACACCATCAAAACCACCAACAATCAAACGTTTTAAGTATAATTCGTTAGCAATTCGCATGTATAATGGAATGTCTAAGGCATTGTGATGAGTAATAAATGGTCTTGCAGCAGCACCACCCGGAATTGGTTGTAAAATAGGAGTTTCTACTTCAAAATAACCTGCATCGTTAAAAAACTGACGCATAGCGTTAAATAACTTAGTCCTTTTTACAAATACATCTTTTACATGTGGGTTTACAACTAAGTCAGCATAGCGTTGTCTATAACGCATTTCAGGATCTGTAAAACCATCAAAGGTATTTCCATCAGCATCAACTTTAGGTAAAGGTAATGGTTTTAAAGATTTACTTAATAGTTTAAAGTCTTTTACCATTACAGTAATTTCTCCAACTTTAGTTTTAAATAATTCTCCTTCTATACCTACAAAGTCACCTATGTCTAAAAGTTTTTTATAAACTTCATTGTACAAATCTTTGTCTTCTCCAGGACAAATCTCATCTCTATTAAAATATACTTGAACTCTTCCTTCGCTATCTTGTAATTCAGCAAAAGAAGCTTTTCCTTGTATACGACGACTCATTAATCTACCAGCAATTATCACCTTTTTCCCTTCTTCAAACTTGTTCTTTATAGTTTTTGAATTTGAATTTAATGGAAATAAATCAGCAGGGTAAGGGTTAATACCTAATTCTCGTAATTTCCCTAACTTTTCTCTACGTACAACTTCTTGTTCTGATAATTGCATGGGTTAATTTTTATAATTTTTTAATGAAGGGGCAAAGATACAATCAATTGAAGAATTAAACAATGAATAACAGATTCACATTTTTTGTAAAAAAACTAAAAAAATTTGCAGGTATTAAAAAAGGTTGTATATTTGCAGGCTGCTTTTTTGTAAAGTAGCATTTAGTTGTGTTGTTAGGTACTTTAAATAGTACCATGGTTTTGTTAACCAATGGAAAGCTTCCCTGAGATGGGTTGCTTTTTTTTTGCATTAAATTTGACTTAAAAGAAAGCGTTTTTGTATTCCCAAAAAGTAGTTAAGAATAGAACAAAATATACTGTAGCTACAGAAAATTTGATGGTAGCAGAAACTAAGAAACCTAAAAATGCCCCAAAAGAAGCTTTAATTGCTCTAGAAGTATCTTTACTATCATAGATTAATTCACCAATAAGAGCTCCAAAAAAAGCACCGATTAATATTCCAAAAGGAATAGGGGAGAATAAACCTATAATTAAACCTATAGTAGTTCCATAAACTCCATATTTACTACCACCAAAACGTTTTGTTCCAATGGCAGGAATAAAATAATCAATAATAAAAATAAAAACAGCAATGACTAGTGTTATGCTTAAGAATGTCCAATCTTGAGGTATCGCTTTTGTTAAATGTAATAATAATAATCCTAACCAACCTGTTAAGGGACCTGGCAAGACTGGTAAAAATGAACCGATTATACCTAAACAAACACATATAAAACCAAGTAAGGTTAGCAATATATCCATATTTTATATTCTTTTTAGTTTAAAATAGCTTTATTTTTCTATTTATAAGACGAGTATGATTACTATTTGTTACATCTTTTTAACTAAAAAATTAGTTTAAACTAATTTTTTAGTTATATTTGTGATGAAATATTTCAATAAAAGTTAGAATGAGTAAGCAATTAACAAAAGCAGAAGAGCAGATAATGCAAGTTTTATGGAATTTAAAAGAAGCATCTGTAAAAGAAGTTATAGCAGAGTTACCTGATCCGAAACCAGCTTATAATACAGTCTCTACTATTATTAGAATTTTAGAAACAAAAGAGTTTGTTGGGCATCAACCTAAAGGAAGGGGATATGTATATTACCCATTAGTAAAAAAATCGGAGTATAGTAATGAAAGTCTACATAAGTTAATGAATGGTTACTTTGGAGGTTCATTTAAAAGTATGGTATCTTTTTTTATGAAGGAAAATAAGATGGATATTAACGAATTGGAAAGTATTTTGAAAGAGATAAATAAAAATAAAAAGTCATGATAAATTATATAATCCAAGTAGTCTTATTTCAAGTACTGTTTGTAGCAGTTTATGATTTTTTCTTAAGTAAAGAAACTTTTTTTTCAAAGAATAGATGGTATTTATTGTCAACATCGATAGTGTCATTTTTATTGCCACTAGTGAAAATACCTACCATAAAAAAAGCAGTTCCTGTAGAGTATACCATTATGTTGCCAGAAGTAGTTTTATCTCCACAGCGAGTAATTGAAAAAGCTGCTTGGTATCAATCTATTGATTATTTAGATGTGTTATTTTGGAGTGGATGTTTAGTGTTTTTAATAGTGTTTGTTGTAAAATTATTACGCATTGTTCGATTAATATTTAAATATGAAATTGAACGTAGAAAAACATATAAATTGGTGCTGTTACCAAAGAATTCAAAGGCATTTTCTTTTTTTAATTATATTTTCTTAGGAAAAGAGATTCCATTAGATAAAAAAGAAAAAATAATTCAACATGAATTAGTACATAGTAAACAAAAACACTCAATCGATTTGTTGTTTTTTGAATTTCTGAGAATACTAATGTGGTTTAATCCAATGGTATATGTGTATCAAAACAGAATTTCTTTAGTACATGAATATATTTCTGATGAGAAAGTGAGCAAAGCTACTTTAAAAGAAAATTATATTAACAATTTACTCTCTGATGTTTTTCAAGTTGAAAACATTTCATTCTTAAATCAATTTTATAAGCATTCATTAATTAAAAAACGAATTATTATGATGACGAAAAAAGAATCGAAACAGATTAAACAATTAAAATATTTATTGTTAATACCGGTATTAGCAAGTATGTTGGCTTATACCTCTTGTTCTCAAGATGCAAGCGCTACTGCACCAGAACAAAAGAAAGAGAATACAGTACTTTATACTGATCTCAAGGAGGTGAAAAAGAGAGTTTCTGAAACTAAGCAATCGTATATGGATGTATTTTTAGGTTTAGAACCACCAAAGACAAAAGAATTGCAGTTGAATGATTTAACAAATGTAGAGTTAATAGAGCTAAACAATAAGAAAGAACAACTTGTAAAATCAGGGAAAGATATTCCTATTAGGCTTTTTGAAGGAGTAGAAAATAAGCAAAGAAAGATTATGTTTTTGGATTTGGAAGAAGCTATTAATAGGTTTGATAATAATGAACAAGAAGTTGTACAAAAAAAATCCAGTTATGTACCATTTACATTATTAGATAAATATCCAATATATCCAGGGTGTAATGAAGGAGATAGGAATTGTTTTACCAAAAGTATTACAAGGTTTGTAGCAAATAATTTTGATGCTTCTAAAGCAAATAACTTAGGAATTAAAAAAGGAAGAGCAAAAGTTTATGTACAGTTTAAAGTAGATAAAACAGGTAAGGTTACTCAAGTAAAAGCTAGGGCTCCACATGCAGAATTAAAACAGTATGCAATAGAAGTTGTAGAAAAATTACCAAAAATGAAACCAGGAGAAAAAGATGGAAAAGTAGTATCTACAGGATATACAATACCAATAACATTAAACATTGAATAGTTTAAATAAAAAAATGAAAAAGAAAATTTTAATTGTATTATTTTTAATAGGGTTTATAAAAGTCGAAGCACAAACTTCGACTTTTAAATCCATTGATAATCTTGTTAATAAAGGCCGTTATAAAAAGGCTTTAGAAGAATTGAATAACCTATCTTCAACTTTCATTTCTAATACTAAGAAAGCTCAAATTTATGAAGCAATAGATAATTATAAATTAGCTTCAAAATATTATGAAAAAGCACTAGAAGTTAAAAATGATTACGCCATAAAAGTTAAGTTGGGAAAAAGCTATAATAAAGAGAAAAAGTTAAAAAAAGCGATATCAATTTTTGAAGACATTGTAGCAAATGATGATAATAATTTATTGATAAAATATCAATTAGGTAAATTGTATTTAAAAACTAAACAACCTTCAAGAGCTAAAGTGCTATTTGAAAATTTAATTCAAAAGGATAAAGAAAATGCGAATTATCATTACCAGCTTGGTGTGGTATATGCCATGTTGAAGAGGAGAAACTTAAAGATAAATAGTTTTTTAGAGGCTTATAAAAATGATGATGAACATATTAAAGCAATTCACCAATTAGCGCTTGCTTATGTTTTATTAAGAGATAAGGATTCTTCTGCTATTTTTACCAATAGAGGATTGCAAGTAAATCCAAATCATATAGAATTAAACAAGTTAAAAATAAATAGCTTATATAGAAAGAAACAGTATTTAGAAGCAATTAGTTTGTTAGAAAAAATAGATACGTTAAAGCCAAATGAACATTACACTCAAAAAATGTTAGGAAGAGCTTTGTACAAACTAAAGGATTATGATGAAGCCGAAAAATATTTTAATAAAGCATTAAAAATAGATCGGTCGGATTTTAAATCATATACTTATTTAGGAGATATAAATTTTGATCAAAAAGAATATAAGAGCGCTATGTATAACTATATGTTAGCAACTTATGTAGGAAAAGAATCTAGAGATATTGAATATTACCAATTAGCAAGAGTGTATAAAGAATTAGGAAAACCTAAAGCAGAAATGAAGGCTTATAAAAAATCTTATAATGAAAATAGTAGAAACTACAGAGCGCTATATCAGTTAGCTAATACTACCGAAAACTATTATGAGGATAAAAAGCTAGCCTTAAAATATTATAAAAACTATATGGATAGGTTTGAAGAAAAAGACTCTTTGCTTACAAGTCAAGTGAAAACCAGAATTAAAGAAATAAAAAAATATTATTTCATGAAAGGTGATGTTATAGAATAGGCTAAATTTTTGTATTTTCATCTCAAAATCAATGAGATGAAGTGTTGCTGTGTTTCTTTAATTACGATTTTATTATTTGTGTCGTGCGATTTTTTTTCTTCATCAAAAAAGAATAAAGATCAAATGATAGATACTGTTATTGATTTTTCTAAAGTAGATATTTCTCCTTCTTTTAGTGTTTGTAAAAACCTTATGGATGAAGCTAAAACAAATTGTTTTAGAAAAGAAATTCAGCAAAGAATAACCAAGGAGTTACAGTTATATAATTTTGTAAGTAATGAATTAATAGATGAGGTAGTTTTAATAGACTTGCAAATTAGTAGTAAAGGGAAGTTTGAGTTAAAAGATATTTCATTATCCAATAATATAAAAGAGTACTTACCAAAATTAGATAGTGTAATTAAACAATCTATAAAAAAGTTGCCCAAAATAACACCTGGTTTTAAAAGAGGTATACCTGTATCAACACAATATCAATTACCAATTAGAATACAAATAAAAGAGGAAGTAAACTAAAAGGAAATGAAAAAATAAAGAGACTAAAAAGTACCCAAAAAATAAAATAAACTATTTGTGTAAAATTCATTTTATTTTGACCTTCTTTCTTTATTCTTTTTTTTAGATCTTCAATAGAAAGCTTTAAGAGCTCTTCTTTGCTAAGATTTAAATCGATAATACCAGTTACTTTTAATCCAGCTTTATATCCTCTGTAAACGTCTTTTGGATAGTTTAAAAGTGAAAATCCCATTGCCCAAGTACTCATTATACCAATAGGTAATTTTTTCCACATACCTGTAGCAATTTCCCACCCAGCTATAAAAGCCTCTCCTTTCCACGTTGTATCACAGTTGTATAATACATGTTGTATATCGTGAATATGAATTATATCTTTTCTAAATTGAGAATTGGGAAGTTTTAACGTAAATAATTTAAACTTTAATTCAAAGGTGTTTTCATCTTCGCCTCCATTTTTTAAGAGATTATTTTTGGTGTAAAATCCTTGTAAAGCTTCTGCTATTGTCATGTTTTAGTTGTTTTGTACAACAAAGATATTTTACCAATTTTATGTTTTACTTGATAATTATCAAGAAATTATTTTCCTCTAATTCTACTGAAGGTTTCGGGAGTCATACCTAAGAAAGAAGCAAGGTGTTTAGAGGCTACTCTATTAAATAGAAATGGTTTCTTTTGTAGTAAAATATTATATCGTTCTTGAGCAGTATGAAGTTGTAAATCATCGATTCTTTCAACAAGATCTATATAAATTTTTTGTAAAAATAAACGACCAAATCGTTCATATTTAGGATTGGAATCAAAAAGATTTTCTAAATCTGCATGCGTAATTTTTAGAACTTCCAAATCTTCTAAAGCTTCAATGTTGTATTTACTTTTTTTACGTTGAATAAAGCTATCAATAGTAGTTATACTTTCTTGTTCAGCTGAAAAATGTACAGTTATATCTTTTCCATCTTTGTAATAAAAAACACGAGCTATTCCAGATATGATAATATACATATGGTTACAAATATGCCCAGCTTCATGTAGTATATGATGTTTAGGATATTTTTCAGGTTTTATAATATTTTGAAAAGCTTCTGCAAGTTCAGAGTTTTCTAATAGTAAATCGGCATTTTGTTCAAAAAAAGAGTTCATAACCTATAAGTTAAGTAATTCATCTACAAAATCACGTTTGTTAGAAAGACGAGGTACTTTATGTTGTCCTCCAAGCTTTCCTTTTTTACTTAACCAATCATAAAATAATCCTTGTCGTGCTTGATGTACTTTAGGTAAAGACAAGGTCATGTTATTATAGCGCTTGGCTTCATAATCTGAATTGATACATTTTAAAGCATTATCTAATAATTCTGTAAAAGTATCTATGCTTTTAGGAGGAGTACTAAATTCAATAACCCATTCATGTCCACCACTTTTATTATCATTCATAAAAATTGGACCAACAGTATAATCTCTAATAGAAGCATTAGTTTTTGTACTTGCAATTTTTAAAGCTTCCTCTGCATTCTCAATAATTAATTCTTCACCAAAAACATTAATATGGTGTTTTGTTCTACCAGTAATTTTTATTCGATAAGGATTTAAAGAAGTAAACTTAACAGTATCACCAATTAAATAACGCCATAAACCACCATTGGTAGTAATAACTACGGCGTAATTAACATCTTTTTTAACTTCAGATAATGGAATGGCTGTTGAATTTTCACCATCATAAGAATCCATAGGGATAAATTCATAAAAAATACCATAATCGAGCATTAGTAATAATTCTTCTGAATTATTTTGGTCTTGAATAGCAAAAAAACCTTCAGAAGCATTATAAGTTTCGTAATATTTGAAACTGTCTTTTGGAATTAATTTTTTGTACTGTTCTCTATATGGGTTAAAGTTGACACCTCCATGGAAATAAACTTCCAAATTAGGCCAAACCTCTAAAATATTATCTTTACCAGTTTTTTCTAAAACCCTATTTAGAAGTACTAACATCCAGCTAGGAACTCCAACTAAACTAGTAATGTTTTCGTTAATAGTTTCATTAATAATAGCTTCCATTTTTGTTTCCCATTCTGCCATTAAAGAAACTTCTTGACTAGGAGCAGAGCTATAGTCTGCCCAAAAAGGTAAGTTTTCGGTTATAATTGCAGATAAATCTCCAAAGTGAGAATTGTTATCCTCATAAATGGCTGTACTACCTCCTAATTTTAATCCTTTACCAGTAAACATTTGTGTTTCTTCATTATTATTAATGTATAAACACAGCATGTCTTTACCAGCTTTTAAATGACATCCTTCTAAAGCTTCATTACTTACTGGAATAAACTTACTCTTAGCATTGGTAGTTCCACTTGATTTAGCAAACCACTTAATTGTTGTAGGCCAAAATAAATTTTGTTCTCCTTTTCTACATCTCTCTATAAGTGGTTCAATACTTTCATATTTCTGGATAGGAACATTATTAGTAAAATCGATGTAGTTTTTAATTGAATAGAAGTTATGTTGTTTTCCAAACTCAGTATTCTTAGCAGTATTTAATAATTTTTGAAGTAATTCGTTTTGAACATCGATAGGATATTTTAAAAATAATTCTACCTGATGTTTGCGTTTTTTCAAAAACCATGAAATAATAGAATTTATAAATGGAAACGACATAGTTTGACTCTTAATTCAATTTTTTTACTGTAAGTTTGTGAAGCTAAAAGTAATAAAATTTAAGACATGCAATACCAAGGAGTTTTAAAAAAAATGACGACTGAAAATTTAGATACTGTACAGTATTACTTAGATATGAAATCTGATTTTTTAAATATGAATCAGCTTTTAAACAAAAAAATAACACTAAGTTTTGTTACTTACGAATGTTTAAATTGTCATTTAGAAAAGCAAATTTACCGCCAAGGATTTTGTAAAAAATGTTTTTTTGAAACACCGAATGCTGGAGATTGGATTATGCGACCTGAGTTAAGTAAAGCGCATTTAGATATTGAAGATCGTGATTTAGAATATGAGAAAAAAGTACAATTACAACCACATATTGTGTATTTAGCTAACTCTAGTAATGTGAAGGTAGGTGTTACTAGAAAACAACAAGTGCCAACGCGTTGGATAGATCAAGGAGCTCATGAAGCTATTGAAATTGTTGAGGTGCCTAATCGTTATTTAGCAGGAATTACTGAGGTTGCTTTAAAAGAATATGTAGCAGATAAAACCAACTGGCGAAAAATGCTGAAAAATGATATTGAAGATGAAAATTTAGTATCGTGGCAAGAACGTTTAAAAGCTTTTATTCCTGAAGAAGCTCAGCAATATTATATTGAAAATAACAAAGAAACATCAATTAATTTTCCTGTAGAAAAATATCCGGCAAAACCTAAAAGTTTGAATATTGTAAAGGAACAAACCTATACGGGAACGTTAGTAGGTATAAAAGGGCAGTATTTGATTTTTGAAGATGAAACTGTTTTTAATGTTAGAGCTAATGAAGGAATTGTAGTTGAAATTACAATGACTTAAATTTTTTCAAGCAATTGAGATTCTGAATTATAAAGTTGATTTAAAGCATTTATTTTTGAATTTTCTTGTTGCTGTTTTAAGAAAGCATAGAAACCATAATTTTTTGTAAAATAATTGATAGAAAATGTGACTTCATTTTCTGTTTTCAAATAATTATTGAGAGCGTCTGTAACTAGTAAATTATTTATTTTATCAGTTACAGACTCTTTTATTTTATATTTCTTTTTTATAAGGTTTTCAATCTTTTTCTTATTAGATAATGAAGGAAAGGTGTATTTAAAAAAGATAAGTTTATTCTTAAAAAAATGAAGTTCAGTGGTTATTCGATAACCACCTATTTTTGTTGTAAAAAAGATGATATCACATAAATCAGGGTTTTTAATAAAACGATACGAAGTATTAATTCCTTTTTTTACAGAACTAACGCAAGCACCAAAATCAATATCATCAGAAAAACGAATAGGAACATTACTTTCAATGATATCATTGTCTTGTACAACACTGTTAAATATAGATGTATAATTATCTATATTTTTATATTTTTTAATTATTTGACTGTAATAATTATTATAGTACTTTCTACTATTTAGTATATTATTTATTTTTTGGATTAAAAGCATATCAATTTGATTGTTATTGAAACTTGTAATCCCCCGAACGAAGTAGCTATACTTCAATATAAATATACAATTTTTTTAATGTTTTACAATAGTATAGTTCTTATTCATTTTCAATTCACTTAATACATTAAGTGCTTCATTTATGTAAATATCTTTTTTTAAGTTCTTATGCCACGCAATACGTTTCTCCTTTAAAACAGTGTCTTTTTTAAATAAACTTAATTCGTATTTAGGAGAGTCAAATGTTAGGTTAGAATCAAATTTAAATACTTCTTTAAATTTTTCTCCTTCCTTAGATTTTTTATCGCTCTCTTCTTTAAATTTATTGTAGTTTAAAGAATATATTCTTTCATCTTGATTTTTCTTTAACCATTTAGCATACTCATTAATTTTCTTAAACTTATCATTTTTCATTACACGTTGCTTACTGTTGTAAACAACATCAGCAAAATTAGTGTATGAATTTGTAGTACTATATTTGGCTTGTTGCACTTTATCCCATGGTAAAGCCCCATCTAAATCACGTTCCCCAAATTCCATATAACTAAATCTACTAGGTAAAGAAACATCTGAATAAACCCCTTCTATTTGGGTAGAACCACCGTTAATTCTATAAAATTTTTGAATAGTCATTTTTAAAGCTCCTAAATCACTAGGATACTTTTCGTAAAAACGATTGATTGGTAATACATTTTGTACAGTTCCTTTACCATAGGTCTGTTTTCCACCAATAATAACACCACGTTTATAATCTTGCATAGCTGCAGCAAAAATTTCAGATGCAGAAGCAGAAAATTCATTTACCATTACTACTAAAGGACCATCCCATTGAATTTTTGAATCTGTATCATTTTTAACTACGGGTTGTTCATTTCTATACTTTACTTGTACAATTGGACCTTGTTTAATAAATAATCCACCAATTTCAATAGCTGTTTTTAAAGAACCGCCACCATTATCACGTAAATCAATCACTAAACCTTTCACGTTTTCTTGTTTTAAACGCTCAATTTCTTTTTCCATATCTTTAGCAGCATCTCTACGGCTTAAATCATTAAAATCAATATAAAATCTTGGTAAGTTAATTACACCATATTTTTTTCCGTTTTTTTCAACAATACTAGATTTTACAAAGGTTTCTTCTAATTCAACTACATCTCTAATAATTGGAATTACTTTTATTGAGCCATCAATTTTCTTTTTAACAGTTAAACGAACTTCGGTTCCTTTTTTTCCTTTAATAAATTTAATAGCATCATCCAATCTCATTCCTACAATGTCTAGTGGTTTTTTGTCACCTTGTGCTACTTTTAAAATAATATCATCAGGTTCTAAACCACCTTGTTTCCATGCTGGACCTCCAGAAATTAACTCAACAATATGTGTGTAAATACCTTTTTTCTGTAAACGAGCACCAATTCCTTCTAATTTACCAGACATTTCTTGATCGAAACGAGATTTTCTTCTAGGAGACATATAAGTAGTATGTGGATCAAATCCACTTACAACACTATTTAAAAAGGTAGAATACCAGTCAGAGTTTTCAAGTTCATCAATACGTTGGTATAAATCATTCATGTTTTTTAAAACTTCTTTTCTAGCTTCTTTTTCTAGTTCAGTAAATGTTTTCTTTTTAAAGTTTTTATCTTTTTTAGCTTTCTCTTTTTGTTGATTTTCAGCATCTTCAATTCTACTTAAAATAGAAAGTTTTAATTGTTTTCTCCAGTAGTTAATTAATTCACTGTCATTTTTAGCAAAAGGAATTTTATCATAATCTACGTCAATTACTTCATCTTTTTTATAGTTGAAAGGTTCAAGTAATAATGAGCGATATGTTTTTTTTGCTGTACCAAGTTTCTCTAAAAAACGGTTATAAACCAATTTATAAAAATCAATTTTGGTATCTCTTAATTGATTGTCAATTTGATATTTATATTTTGAAAACTCTTTTAAATCTTCTTGTGTAAAATATCTTTTACTAGGATCTAAGCCATCAATAAAAGTATTGTATACGTGTTCAGAAAAATCATCATTCAATTCTTTTTGAACATAGTGATATCGTGATAAAATATTTTTTAAGACATAAACAATTACTCTATCTTTTTCGGGATCATTATTAGAAACTGAATTAGAAAAAGTAGAATTTGAAAATAATAATGTAAATGCTAAAAATGGAATGATAAATTTCGTCTTCATGTATCTTCTGTCTTTTTATTTTTTTATTGTGTCGTTGTGTTGCTAAGCTACTAAAATAATGCCAACTTTTTTAGTTTTCTTGCTTTTTGTAAACCCCTTTAAAAACTTCTTTTATTTTTTTATGGTTTTTGTCAATATAATCCCAAACTTGAGTTACTGATCCATCAGAGTTTTTAGTCCAAGTAATTTGATTATAAAAATCACCGTTTTGACTTTTTATAAGTTTACTCTTTAAAACCATTTTATTTGTATCATAATGCCCTTTTAATTCTAAAGAGAACCCTGTGTTGTCTACCCATAATTGATTCCAAGAATTATCAGATTTATTATAATAGTTATAACTTGTCCCTTTATTTTTAGATGTTTTAGAAACCCAATTCTCTTGAATGGCACAAGCATTAGATAGTTTAATAATATTATTAGTACCTATAAGATTATTCTTTGTGTCGTAAACATTCCAGTTTCCTAACCAAAAATCAAATTGAGAATACTCTGGAGAACTGCATGGTTTTATCGCTTTATTTTGCGCATTTACTTCCGAAAAAATTGTACTTAAAGTGAAAAGAGTTACATAGATAATAAAACGAGCCATAACGTTTGTGTTTGATTACTACAATTTTACATATAAAATAAAGCTTTTTGTCTTTACAAAATGTTAAAAAAAGAGTCCTTTTTTTGTGTTACATTTGTTGTAAAACTATTCTACTATGCAAGAAAGACCCTTAATATTAGTTACAAATGATGATGGAATTACCGCTCCTGGTATTCGAATGTTAATTGAAATAATGAATAAAATAGGAGACGTTGTTGTTGTTGCCCCAGACAGTCCTCAGAGTGGTATGGGGCATGCAATTACGGTAAACAACGTTTTGCATTGTAATCCGATTACCATTGATGAAGGCCCACAAATAGAATACAGCTGCTCAGGAACACCTGCTGACTGTGTGAAAATGGCTAAAAATAAAATATTAAATCGTGTGCCAGATTTATGTGTTTCTGGAATTAATCATGGTTCTAATTCATCAATAAATGTTATTTATTCTGGAACAATGAGTGCTGCTGTTGAAGCTGGTATAGAAGGAATTCCAGCAATTGGTTTTTCATTACTTGATTTTGATTGGCATGCTGATTTTAGAGCAGCTAAAAAGTTTATTGAGAAAATAACGTTGAATGTTTTGTTAAATGGATTACCAGAAGGTGTTGTATTGAATGTAAACATTCCAAAATTAAAAGAAAAAGATATTAAAGGAATCCGTGTTTGTAGACAAGCGAATGGATATTGGAAAGAAGATTTTGACAAACGTAAAAGTCCATTTGGAAAAGAATACTATTGGTTATCTGGAGAGTTTGTTAATAGAGATAAAGGGCAGGATACTGATATTTGGGCCTTAGAAAATGGATATATTTCTGTAGTTCCTGTACAATTTGATATGACAGCACATCATGCAATCCAAAAACTGAATTCATGGGACATATAAGAAAAGAAATAGCTATAGGGATTTTAGTTTCTTTAATAGCTACAGCATTCGGTTTATTCATCTATTTAGAATATATATCGTATGATAGCATAGGTACTACTTTTCAAAAAGTAAAAGAAGGTGGTGTATTAGGTTCAGTAATTGCATTGGCTGCTATTCCTAATTTATTAGTGTTTTGGGTATTTCTAAAAAAGAATCAAGATTATAGAGCTAGAGGTGTACTGTTAGCTACTATTTTGACAGCGCTAATTACATTTATTATAAAATTTTTCTAAATAATATTTAATGAAATATTACATCCTTGCAGGAGAAGCTTCAGGAGATTTACATGGAGCTAATTTGATGAAAGCTTTGTTAAAGGAAGACCCAAAAGCAGAGATTCGTTTTTGGGGAGGAGATTTAATGCAAGAGGTTGGTGGTACACTTGTAAAGCATTATAAAGAACGTGCTTTTATGGGTTTTGTAGAAGTACTGATGAATTTACGTAAGATTCTAGGGATGATTTCTTTTTGTAAGAGAGACATTGCTAAGTTCAAACCTGATGTATTAGTACTTATAGATAATTCAGGGTTTAATTTGCGCATTGCTAAGTGGGCAAAACAAGAAGGTATTAGAACTAATTATTATATCTCCCCACAAGTTTGGGCAAGTAGAGCAGGTAGGGTAAAAGACATTAAAAGAGATGTTGATGAAATGTTTGTTATACTACCATTTGAAAAGGAGTTTTATAAGAAATATGACTATGATGTAAACTTTGTTGGACACCCTTTAATTGATGGGATAGCTGGGAGAAAGCAGATAGATGAAGAAAGTTTTAGAGAGGAATATAATTTAGGAGATAAAGAAATAATAGCCTTATTGCCAGGAAGTAGAAAGCAAGAAATTACTAAGATGTTACCAGTAATGTTATCATTAGTAGAGGAGTTTTCTGAGTATCAATTTGTGGTAGGTGGAGCACCTAGTCAAACAAAAGAATTTTATCAAACATTTATTGGTAATAAAAATGTTAAGTTAATTAGCAATAAGACTTACGATTTATTAAGTGTTTCTCATGCTGCCTTAGTGGGTTCTGGAACTGCAACCTTAGAAACAGCTTTGTTTAAAGTGCCACAAGTAGTTTGTTATAAGGGAAGCAATATTTCTTATCAAATAGCAAAACGAATTATAACATTAGAGTATATTTCGTTAGTAAACTTAATAATGGATAAAGAAGTTGTTAAAGAGTTAATTCAAAACGATTTTACCAAAGAAAATTTAAAAACAGAATTAGAATCTATTTTAAACCAAAAGAAAAGAGAAGAATTGTTTTTGTCTTATTTTGATTTAGAACAAAAGTTAGGAGGGAAAGGAGCTTCAGGAAAAACAGCTAAACTGATTGTTGAGGGAGCGAATAAAAAATAAACTTAGATATAAAATTTAAAAATGCTATTGAATATATGATAAAAAAAATACTTTTCATTTTTTCACTTTCCTTATTAATGATTTCTTGTGGTTCATCCAAAAATGTTTCTTCAAGTAAAAGATCAAAGCCAAAGTCTAAAATAATAACAGCAACAAAAGAGAAATCATCGTCACCTACCATCGCAGATAAAATAGTTTGGACTGCAGTTTCTTATAAGGGAACTCGATATAGGTATGGAGGTACTACCAATAAAGGAATGGACTGTTCAGGGTTAATCCATGTGTCATTTAAGAAGCGTAATATAGATTTACCTCGAACTTCTCGTGAAATGTATACAAAAGGATATGAAATACCTTTACGAAAAGTAGAACGTGGAGATTTATTGTTTTTTAAAACAGCACGAAAAAAAGGAAAAGTAAATCATGTAGGTTTGGTGACATCAGTTAAAAATGGTGATATCCATTTTATACATTCAACAAGTTCAAGAGGAGTTATTGTAACCTCATTATTTAATAAATATTGGAAAAAAGCATTTATAAAAGCAAAACGTGTGTTATAACTAAAAAGACCTGCAGTTTTTTGCAGGTCTTTTTAGTTTTATAAAACTCCAACTATTTTCCCGTTAGTTAAGTTTATGATGTCGTTTATAACCAATCCGTCATCTAAATTCTTAGTATATTCTAGAAGCTTACATTCAAAACTAGCTTTAACTTCATAATTTTTGTTAAATCCAGATGTATCATCTTCTAACTTTTCTGAAGAGATAAATTTGAAGAAAGAATTTTTCATTAAATTATTATACTCATAAGAATTATTGGTATCAGTACTATATAATGTTTCAAACAATAAACTAGTATATGTTTTGTTGTTCTTAATATCCTTAATTTTAATAGTAAAACCTTTATGACTATTAGTATTTAAATCTTTTTTATAACTTTCTTTATAATCTATATATTTTATTCCAAAGTTATCATTACTGTACATTGCATTTTTAAAATCTTCCCAAGGAAGTTTGAGCATGTTTTCCTCTATATTGAAAGAATATTCTTTGTTAGAAAAATATTCATCAAAATATAATTGAATGTGATAATCGTCATTAGAAAATGTTTCAGAAATCCCAGCTAATATAGTGCCCTTTGGATTTTGTAGTTTCGTATTTCTGATTCCCATTCCAGTGTTTTGAGTTATAGGAAAATTAATAGAAATTGGCTTCCCATTTAATTCAAATTCGATTAAAAGACTTTTTGGTTTGGTTTCTTCTTTAACTAATTCTTCATCATTCTTTGTACAAGAAAATTGAAGTATAGATAAGAAAAGAAGTAGTAATAAATTTTTAGTAGTTGTTTTTATCATAGTTTTAATTTTTTGAGTTATTTTACTCTATGTTTCAATTAATATGCCAAAATATTATTGGTTTAATTAGAATAGTGTATGAGAAAACAATTACTGTTATTATCGATAATTATAGGCTTTATTTTTTTTCGTTTTATTAAGCAAGATGAAGAAACTTATATAGAAGAAAAGTCAAAGGAGGAAGAAATAATTATTCTTGCTAATTCATATAAAGGAGTTCCTTATAGAGCTGGAGGGACTACTAAAAGTGGGATGGATTGTTCAGGACTGGTGACAACAGTTTTTAAAGCTTTTGATAAGAAATTACCACGTTCTTCTGCCTCGATGAGTAAAAAAGGTAAAGAACTTTCTCTTTCTGATGTTAAAAAGGGGGATTTATTATTTTTTGATATTTCCCGATTAAAAGGAGGAATTAATCACGTGGGGTTAGTTGTATCTGTTAATAATGATGATGTTCAATTTATTCACTCGACAACTTCAAAAGGTGTAATTGTTTCATCAATGAAAGAAAGTTATTGGAAAAAAGAATTTGTAAAAGCAAAGCGAGTTTTTTAATTGTATACTCTATTTATCATTTTTTAAAATAGATATAGTATAAAATAAAAAGCAACCTCTATTGAGATTGCTTTCTGTTTTTTATTAAAGAAATATGTTAGTTTAACATAGACCATAATTTATCTTTTAACTCCATTAAGCCTAGTTGAGCTACTGAAGAGATAAATAAGGTTTCAATACCTTCAGGTAATTCTTTTTTAATTTCTTCTTTTAATTCATCGTCTAACATATCCGACTTAGAAATTGCCAATAAACGATCTTTATCTAATAATTCAGGGTTATGTTTCCTTAATTCATTCAATAAGATATCGTATTCTTTTTGAATATCATCACTATCAGCAGGAATTAAAAAGAGTAGGGTAGAATTACGTTCTATATGACGTAAGAAATAATGACCTAAACCTTTTCCTTCTGAAGCTCCTTCAATAATACCTGGGATATCAGCCATTACAAAACTCTGGTGATTACGGTATTCTACAATTCCTAAATTAGGTTTTAAAGTAGTAAAAGCGTAATCAGCAATTTTTGGTTTAGCAGCTGTTATAACAGACAATAAAGTAGATTTTCCAGCATTAGGAAAACCAACTAAACCAACATCAGCTAAGATTTTAAGCTCTATACGAAACCATCCATCTTTACCGTCAATACCTGGTTGAGCATAACGAGGTGTTTGGTTAGTAGAAGATTTGAAATGCCAGTTTCCTTTACCACCTTTACCACCTTCTAATAGTATTACATCACGACCATCTTCTGTGATTTCATATAAGATTTTATCAGTGTCAGCATCTCTAATAATAGTTCCTAATGGTACTGGAATAATAACATCATTAGCATCATGTCCAGAACTTCTACTGCTACTACCATCACCACCAGATTCAGCCCTAAAGTGACGTTTAAATTTTAAATGGAAAAGTGTCCACATATTTTTATCGCCACGTAATATTACGTGACCACCACGACCTCCATCTCCACCATCTGGTCCACCTTTTGTAATGAATTTTTCACGATGCAAGTGAGCCGATCCTCTACCTCCTTTACCAGAAGATGCGTAGATTTTTATGTAGTCAACAAAATTTCCTTCAGTCATTCTTTCTAAGTTGTTTTCTGTTTAATAAACAGAAGTAAAATTAATTTTTATAAAGTGTCAAGCACTTCTGATAAACGTTCTGTAATTTCTTCAATAGAACCTACACCGTTTACTCCATAATAGTTGTTTTGATTTTGGTAAAAATCTTTTAAAACAGCTGTTTTAGTATTGTATTCGTTAAAGCGATTACGAATTTTACCTTCATCCATATCATCAGTACGACCACTAGTCTTACCTCTTTCTAATAAACGCTCAACTAATAAGTCCTCAGAAACTTCTAAAGCAACCATACCATTTATACGTTCATTTTTTTCAGCTAAAAATTCATCTAAAGCTTTTGCTTGAGATTCAGTTCTTGGGAATCCATCAAAAATAAAACCAGCGGCATCAGTATTTTTTTCAACTTCTGCTTTTAACATGCTAATAGTAACTTCATCAGGAACTAAGTTACCATCGTCCATGTATGTTTTTGCTAATAATCCTAATTCAGTTTCATTTTTAATATTAAATCGGAATACATCACCAGTAGAAATATGTACTAAGTTGTACTTTTCTTTTAATACTTCAGCTTGTGTACCTTTTCCTGCACCAGGAGGTCCGAATAATACGATGTTTTTCATTTTGGGTTGTGTTGTTAATTGATAAATAGCAGGCAAATTTCTTCCATAACCTTTGTAATCTAATCCGTATCCTACAATAAATTTGTCTTCAATATTTTTTCCAACATAATTTATAGGAAGTTCTTTTCGATACACGTCAGGTTTAAAGAATAGCGATACTATTTTAAGTTCTTTTAGATTTTTTGTTTTGAATATTTCGTAGATTTCTTGTAAAGTAGTACCCGTATCAATAATATCTTCTAATATGATAACGGTACGACCTGTTAAATCTTCGTTTATACCAATAAGTTTCTTTACATTTTCTGTTGAAGTAGTCCCTTCATAAGAAGCTAATTTAACAAAAGTCATTTCGCAATCTCCTTTGTAAGCTCGTAAAAAATCAGCAGTAAAAACAAAGCATCCATTTAAAATTCCTACAAAAAAAGGAACTTCATTTTTAGGTAAATCTTTTCTTACTTGTTCTGCCAGAGACTGTACAATGTTTGAGAGTTCATTACTTGAAATGTACTCTTTAAAATATAAATCGTGAAGTTTTGTAATTTTCATCAGATTGCAAAGATAGTTGCTTGATATTAAATGAAAAAACCGTTTTGAAAAATATTCAAAACGGTTTTTTGAGTGTTTTTTTATATATTATTTATTGTCTTCTTTTTTAGAAGTATCAAACATTACAGGTGTTGCCACGAATAATGAAGAGTAAGTACCTACAACTACACCAACAATAAGTGCAAACATAAATCCTTTAATACTATCTCCACCGAAGAAGAAAATAGCTAACATTACTAATAAAGTAGTTAAAGAAGTATTAATTGTTCTTCCTAAAGTACTACTTAAAGCTTTGTCTACAATGTTAGCAGTTAAAGAGTTGCTGTTTGCAGCATATTCTCTAATTCTATCGAAAATTACCACGGTATCATTCAAAGAGTATCCAACTACAGTTAAAATAGCAGCAATAAACGATTGTCCTATTTCCATATCGAAAGGCATTACTTTGTAGAATATAGAGAAAACTCCTAATACTACTAATACATCATGGAATACAGCTACTACGGCACCAATAGAGAAAGACATTTTTCTAAAACGTAATAAGATATATAAGAATACTACAATTAAAGATCCTAATACAGCCCATATTGCAGCTTGTTTAATATCATCTGCAATTGTTGGCTCTACTTTCATATAGCTCATTATTCCACTACCAGCTTTTTCAAAACCAGGTTTAAAATCTTCGTAAGAAGTTGTACCTAAATAAGGTTTTAAACCGTTGTATAAAGCAGTTTGTACTTCATTATCAACGTTTTTACCTTCTTCATCAATTTTGAAAACAGTAGTTATTTTTAATTGGTTTTCAGAACCATAAGTTTTTACTTCTGGAGAAGTACCAAAAGCACCTTTTAAAGCTGAAGCTACTTCATTAGCTTTCATTCCTTGGTCAAAACGAACAACATAAGAACGTCCTCCTTTAAAATCAACACCTTGCTTTAATCCTAAAGTAAAGATTGAAATTAATCCAGCTATGATAAAGAATCCAGAAATAATGTAAGCTAACTTACGTTTCTTTAAGAATTCAATGCTAATATTTTTAAACCAGTTTTTAGAAATTCCAGTATTGAATGTTAAGTTAGTACCTTTGTTTACAGCTCCATCAATAAATAAACGAGTAATAAAGATTGCTGTAAATAAAGAAGTAGCAATACCTAACATTAATGTATAAGCAAAACCTTTAATTGGTCCTGTTCCAAATACAAATAAGATAACACCTGTTAAGAAAGTAGTAATGTTTGCATCAATAATTGCAGATAAAGCTCCTTTAAAACTAAATCCTTCATTAACAGCCTCACCTAAACTCTTTCCTCCAGATAATGCTTCTTTAATTCTTTCGAAAATAATAACGTTCGCATCAACCGACATACCTATAGTTAAGATAATACCAGCGATTCCAGGTAAAGTTAATACAGCGCTGAAAGATACTAACCATCCAAAGATGAATAAGATGTTTACTAATAATGCAATATTAGCATATAAACCAGCTTTTCCATAGTATAAAATCATCCACGCTAATACTAATAAGATAGCTAATCCGAATGACCACATACTTGCATTAATAGATTCTTGTCCTAAAGAAGGTCCAACTACTTCTGATTGGATCATTCTTGCAGGAGCAGGTAATTTACCAGCTTTTAATACAGTTGCAATATCTTGAGCTTCGTTAACAGTCATAGAACCACCAGAAATAGAAGACTTGCTACCTAATTGTCCATTAATAACTGGTGCGGTATAAACATAATTGTCTAACACAATAGCAACAAATTTCCCTATGTTTTCTCCTGTTAATTTCGACCATTTCTTAGTTCCTATTGCGTTCATCGTCATAGATACAATTGGCTTGCTTAATTGATCATAGTCTTGTGTAGCATCAGCAATAACATCACCATCAATAGCAGCTTTATCATTTCTATTAGATTTTATTGCATACAAACCAATAATTTGATTTGTTCCATCTGCACTAGGTTGTGCTTTATAATCCCATAAAAACTTAACATATTTTAAGTTACTTGGTAATAAAGCTCTTACTTGCTTGTTAGCTAATAAACTGTTTACTTTGGCAGTATCTTGCACTCTAGCTTGTGCTACTAAAGAACTCATTTGTTGTTGGCTCTGAGCTACATTAGGGAATAAGTATGTAAATAAGTTCTTTTGATTTTCAACTTTAGTAGAATCAGCAGACTCTCCTAATAAATCATCAATGTTATCAGTTTTAGTAGAATCTTTTGCCTGTTCAGTTGAAGAATCATCTTTTAATAATTCAGCAACCTTTGCATTAGCAGCAAAGAGATAATTTTGAACTTCAGCATTTGTATATACTTCCCAAAATTGTAATTCTGCTGTACTTTGTAATAGTTTTCCTACACGTTCAATATCTTTTGCTCCTGGTAATTCAACTTGAATACGACCAGAAGTACCGATTCTTTGAATACTTGGTTGAACAACACCAAATTTATCAATACGGCTACGTAATACCTCAAAAGCAGTGTTAATAGACGAATTGATTTCTTCTTGTAAAGTCGATTTTACTTGTTCATTTGTTTTGTTGAAATCAATTTTGTCACGTAAGGCTTTAGTTCCAAAAATGCTTGGATCGCTTAACTTAACGTTTCCTTTGCTTAATTTTTCGAACTCGCTATAGAATAAATCTATATAATCATCTTGACTATTTTTTTGGGCTTCATCAGCTTTTGCTAATGCTTCAATAAAAACAGTGTTTTTTGAGTTGTTAGATAACCCAATTAAAATATCTTTTACAGATACTTGTAAAATTGCATTAATACCACCTTTTAAATCTAAACCAAGGTTCATTTCTCTCTCCCTGATTTCATCAAAAGTGTACTTTGCAATTCCTAAATTTAATACCTCTTTATTTGCTACACTATCTAGATATTTCCTTTCGGCTCTAGCTAACGCTCTTCCGTTGTTACCTTCTACATTTTCTTTTGCGTATACTTTTGCGCTATCTTCAACTTTGTTAGCGAAAAATGTAAACGACAACTGGTACAAACTCACTAACCCGAACAGGATAGCAAATAATTTAATAAGACCTTTGTTTTGCATTTTTATTAATTTAAATCGACTTTTTTTAAAACGTGCAAATATAGTATTTCAAAAAAGATTTGCCAATTCTTTTACTATATTTATCTGTTTCGCACAGAATTAGTTAAATTATGCTAATAAATGTCAGTTTTTATAGGGATTATATTATGTATATTTACCTGCTTTTTAAAGCAGAATAAACAACTAAAAATATATAATTCGCTATGGCGCATTTAACCGATATTGAGATAGCTCAAGCAAAAGAATTACAGCACATTAAAACTGTAGCTAATAAGCTTAATCTAAATGAAGATAATTTAGAAATGTATGGTAAATACAAAGCTAAATTACCATTAAGTTTAATTGATGAAAATAAAGTAAAAGAAAACAATTTAGTTTTAGTAACAGCTTTAACACCAACACCAGCAGGAGAAGGTAAAACAACTGTTTCTATTGGTTTAACAGAAGGGTTAAATAAAGTAGGAAAGCAAGCTACTGTTGTTTTACGCGAGCCATCTTTAGGACCTGTTTTTGGTATTAAAGGAGGAGCCGCTGGAGGAGGCTACTCTCAAGTGGTACCTATGGAAGATATTAATTTACACTTTACGGGTGACTTTAATGCAATAGAAAAAGCGAATAACTTATTATCAGCATTAATTGATAATAATTTACAGAGTAAAACCAATAATTTAAATATAGATCCCCGTACCATTTTATGGAAACGTGTAATTGATATGAACGATAGATCATTACGTCATATTACTATTGGATTAGGAGGAACTGCTAATGGAATACCACGTGAAGATGGATTTAATATTACGCCTGCATCAGAAGTAATGGCAATACTTTGTATGGCAACCGATTTTGATGACTTGAAAAAACGATTAGGGAATATATTTATTGGGTTTACTTTTGATAAAAAACCAGTTTTTGCAAGCGATTTGAAAGCTCAAGATGCAATGGCTATTTTATTAAAGGATGCTATAAAGCCTAATTTAGTTCAAACCTTAGAAGAGAATCCAGCAATTATTCATGGAGGTCCATTTGCTAACATAGCCCAAGGAACTAATACAATTATTGCCACTAAAATGGGATTGTCATTATCCAATTACGTAGTTACAGAAGCTGGTTTTGGAGCAGATTTAGGAGCAGAAAAGTTTTTAAATATTAAATCGCAACATGCAGGGTTAAACCCTAAGTGTGTAGTATTAGTAGCTACTGTTAGAGCATTGCGTCATCATGGAGGTGCTCAAAAAGAAGAATACAATACACCAAGTATAGAAAGAGTTCAAGAAGGATTAAAAAATTTAGAGAAGCATATTGAAAATATTCGCAAATATAATATTGAGCCTGTAGTTGCAATTAATTCATTTATTTCAGATACAGAAGAAGAGGTAAACTTTGTTATCGAAGCATGTGGTAAGTTGGGTGTAAAAGCTGTAGTATCTGAAGGATGGGCAAAAGGAGGAGAAGGAACAAAGAACTTAGCCAATGCAGTAGTTGATGTTGTTGAAAATAAAGCAACTCAATTCAAACCATTGTATAATTGGACAAGTCCAGTTAAGGAAAAAATTGAAACGATAGCTAAAGAGATTTATGGAGCCGAAAAAGTTGAGTATAGTAAAAAAGCACAACTAAACTTAAGAAGAATTGATCGTTTAGGATTCAATGATTTTGCAGTGTGTATGGCTAAAACACAAAAATCTTTTTCAGATAATGATAAATTAATTGGAAGACCAGAAGGTTTTACTGTAACTGTTCGTGAAATTGAAATAGCAGCAGGAGCTCAATTCATTATTCCAATTTTAGGAAAAATGATGCGTATGCCAGGTTTACCAGCTGTGCCAGCATCAGAAAATATGACTATTGACAATCAAGGTGTAATATCTGGTTTGTCTTAATGAAGTAAAATACTGCTTAAAATAAAAATCCCGAGTTAAAAACTCGGGATTTTTATTTAGAAAACTTTTATAATTAAACTATTAACTTACACCACGTTGTTTGTTAATTTCATCTTGTAACTGACGTCTTAGTTTTTGTTCTTTTGTTAAGGCGTTTTTCTTGTGTTGTTCAAATTCTTGCTCAACATCAATTAATAAATCTTTAGTTTGTTTAGTAACAGCATTACTGTTTTTAAAACGAAAAATGAAAAAAGCCAAGCCAACAACTAGAGCAATTATAATACTCCATACAATAGTATTGTAAGTACCTTTTTTTAGAGGGATACCTATAAATGAAATAGCATCTTCTTTTTCTATAGAAGCAGATAAGTTGTTGTTTAAAGCGTCAATCTTAGTTTGTAAAGAAGTGATGTTTTTTAGTTGTTCATTTATTTTAATTTGTTTAGCAGCAGCGTCATTTTTTATCGCTTTTATGCTGTCTAAAATATTTTTCTGTAAACTCAAAAACTCATTCTTCTTTATAACCTTATAGATTTGGTAATTGTTTGAGTTTTTATAAAGTTTTTTAAATTGATTTTCAACCGTATTAGGTAGTTCGGTTTTACTCGAGTTTTGTGCTATAATACCTTGAGTAAAAATAAAAATGAATAATATTCTTAAAGTTTTCATAGGTAAAGATTTTATGTTAGAATAATTGAATGTTTTGATTTAAAAAAACCCAAACGTTTAAGTTTGGGTTTTTAGTATAAGCAAGGTTGTGAAACTTATTTTACTTTTTCTACAATGGCCTTAAAAGCTTCTGGGTTGTTCATCGCTAAATCAGCTAAAACCTTACGGTTTAATTCGATATTGTTAGCTTTTACTTTCCCCATAAACTGAGAGTAAGACATTCCAAACTGACGAGCTCCAGCGTTAATACGTTGGATCCATAATGAACGGAAGTTTCTCTTATTGTTTTTGCGGTCACGGTATGCATATTGCATTCCTTTTTCAACCGCATTCTTTGCTACTGTGTAAACGTTTTTACGTCTTCCAAAGTAACCTTTTGCTTGCTTCAAGATTTTCTTTCTTCTATTTCTTGAAGCTACTGAATTTACTGATCTTGGCATAATTCAAATGTTTTTTGTAGTAGGCGATCGAAATTCGATACTTTATTGAGCCTAACTCCATGGTTAATAATTAAATTCCCTGGCTAACAATTATTTTAAAACTAATTGTTGCTTAATACTAGCCTCATCTGACTTGTGAACTAAAGTCGAATGAGTTAATGCAAGCTTACGTTTTTTAGACTTCTTTGTTAAGATGTGACTTTTGAACGCGTGCTTTCTTTTGATTTTTCCAGAACCAGTTAACTTGAAACGTTTCTTGGCACTAGATTTTGTTTTAATTTTAGGCATCTTTGTTTTTTAGTTTATCTTGCTTATATATTGTAAGTATGATAGGTTTATTTTGTCTTTTTAGGAGCAATAAACATAATCATCCTTTTTCCTTCTAGTTTAGGCATTTGCTCTACCTTACCATATTCTTCTAATTCTTGAGCTAGCTTTAATAGTAAAATCTGCCCTTGTTCTTTAAATACAATAGAACGTCCTTTGAAGAATACAAAAGCTTTTAATTTAGCTCCGTCTTGTAAAAACTTAATAGCATGTTTCTTTTTAAATTCATAATCATGCTCATCAGTTTGAGGACCGAAACGAATTTCCTTTACAGTAACTTTAGTAGCCTTAGCTTTTAAAGCTTTTTCACGTTTCTTTTGCTCGTACAAAAACTTTTTGTAATCAATAACTTTACAAACAGGAGGAACAGCTTTAGGAGAAATTTCTACTAAATCTAATTCTTGCTCTCGTGCTATCTCTTTTGCTTTTGCTAAAGGATATACACCTACCTCAATGTTTTCACCAACAAGGCGAACTTCATCAACATATTTAATTTTATCATTAATTCTATGCTGATCTTCTTTAATTACTCTAAGCGGTCTACGTCCGCCTCTTCTTCTAATTGCTATAACTTATAAATTTAAAAATTACTATTTTATTTTTCGTTTCCAAAAGGAACTAATGTCTTACCAACTTCTTTCTTTATTAGAGAAATAAATTCTTCTATCGTGAATGTACCTAAGTCTCCTTCTCCATGTTTCCTTACAGATACTGTGCCATCTTGCTCCTCCTTTTCACCTACAATTACCATGAAAGGTATTTTGCTAACTTCCGCATCACGAATCTTTCTTCCAGTCTTCTCACTACGATTGTCTACGAGGGCGCGAATTTCGGAATTTTCTAACAAAGTTAAAACTTTTTTGGTATATTTTTGATATTTCTCGCTGATTGGCAGTACAATAACTTGTTCTGGAGTTAACCAAAGAGGGAAATTACCACCAGTATGCTCTAGTAAAATTGCTATGAAACGCTCTAAAGAACCGAATGGTGCTCGGTGAATCATTACAGGACGGTGTAACTCATTGTCACTACCTTTGTAGTGTAGGTCAAAACGTTCAGGTAAGTTGTAATCAACTTGAATTGTTCCTAGTTGCCAACTTCTACCTAAAGCATCCTTAACCATAAAGTCTAATTTAGGTCCGTAAAAAGCAGCTTCACCTTCTTCGATAACAAAATCTAAACCTTTGTCTTGAGCTGCATTGATAATAGCTTGCTCAGCTTTTTCCCAGTTTTCAACAGAACCAATATACTTATCTGGATTCTCAGGATCTCTTACTGAAACTTGTGCAGTAAAGTTTTCAAAACCTAAAGAACCAAAAACATATAGTACTAAATCGATAACATTTTTGAATTCTTCATCAAGTTGTTCTGGTGTACAAAAAATGTGTGCATCATCTTGAGTAAAACCTCTTACACGAGTTAATCCATGTAATTCACCACTTTGCTCATATCTATATACAGTACCGAATTCAGCAAAACGCTTAGGTAAATCTTTATAAGAATGAGGTTTGAAATTGTATACTTCACAGTGATGAGGACAGTTCATTGGTTTTAATAAAAACTCTTCATCCATTTTAGGAGTTTTTATAGGTTGAAAACTATCTTCACCATATTTAGCATAATGACCAGAAGTAACATAAAGATCTTTTTGACCAATATGAGGGGTCATTACCATTTCGTAACCAGCTTTCTTTTGAGCATTTTTTAAGAAACTTTCTAATCTTTCTCTTAATGCAGCTCCTTTAGGTAACCATAAAGGTAACCCTTGTCCAACTTTTTGAGAAAAAGTAAATAATTCTAATTCTTTACCAAGTTTTCTGTGGTCACGCTTTTTAGCTTCCTCTAGTAATTCTAAATATTCAGTAAGCATTTTTTGCTTAGGGAAAGAAATACCATAAATACGGGTTAATTGGTTATTTTTTTCATCCCCGCGCCAGTAAGCACCAGCAACGTTCATTACTTTAATAGCTTTAATTATTCCTGTGTTTGGAATGTGTCCACCTCTACATAAATCAGTAAAATCACTATGGTCACAGAAAGTAATATCTCCGTCAGTTAAATTTTCAATTAATTCAACTTTGTATTCGTTACCTTCTTCTTTATAGTAAGATAAAGCATCGGCTTTGGAAACAGAACGTAATTTAAATTCATGTTTACCTCTTGCTAATTCTAAAAATTTCTTTTCAATAGCAGAAAAATCTTTCTCAGAAATAGTTTCATCACCTAAATCTATATCATAATAAAAACCATTGTCAATAGCAGGACCTATAGTTAATTTAGCGTTTGGATGAAATTCCAAAATAGCTTGAGCTAATACGTGAGCAGAAGAATGCCAAAAAGCTTTTTTTCCTGCTTCATCATTAAATGTATATAGTATTAAAGAACCATCGGTGGTTAATGGAGTAGAGGTTTCAATGGTTGTACCATTAAAGTTTGCAGAAATTACGTTTCTAGCAAAACCTTCGCTTATACTCTTAGCAACATCCATAGCGGTGCTGTTCACTTCAAATTCTTTGACGTTTCCGTCTGGCAATGTAATTTTAATCATTATTTAAATATGTCTTTAGGTTAAATTTCCTTACAAGTGGAAATTTCAAGTGGCAAAGATATTGTAAAACCGTTTGCTGTACAATATATAGTTTGTTGTATTTCTAAGAAAAAGAAAAGATATAATAAGAAGGGTAAAATATGAGAGAGTTTAGGATGAAATACTTATATTTATAAGTTAATAATGTAATATAGTATGTTTTTAGACTCTTTGAAAAAGATTGGTCGTTTAGAACCGTTTGAGATAAAGAACAATAGTTTAGTGCTTTGTTTGATTTCTCCAGGAGTGTATATATATTCATTATTAATCTTTCGATATAATGTGAATGCGGTAGAGATTCCTTATCTCAGGGAAGTTTTTGCAGTTTTATTTATGTTAGTAGCATTACTGCCGTTAACTAAACATAGAGTTGTAGTTGATTACTACGGGATTTTCGTTTTTGTAATTTTATTATTGTTTCAACATTATCTAACATACACAGTAGCGTTGAATAGTTTCTCGATAGATTATCTGTTAGGGACATTTATAGTGATGTTTGGTGGGGTGTTAATGTTAAGTAGTAGGTTATTGATAGTGTTGTTTAGTGCTTCGCAACTTATACATATGAGTTATTGGGTGCTGAAGTCAAACTTAGGTATAGTAGAAGAAGGAGCTATTATAATATCTACTACAACAATATTTGTTTATTCATTTATAATATTAAATGGTATTATAAGGTATAGGCAAGAGTTGGTAGAATTAAACGAAAGTTTAGAAGGTAAGATTAAAGAGAGGACAGAGGCTTTAGAAAGAAGAGCAAAGGAGTTAAGTGCAAGGAATAAAGATCTAGAAGAGTTTGCCTATGTAGTTTCACATGACTTAAAACAACCGTTAGGAAATATATATACGTTAGCAGAGTGGAGTGAGGTTATATTGAAAGAAAATGAAAACGAAGAATTGAATTCAAGTATAACTGGAATTAAAGAGTTAGCGGAACAAATGGAAAAACTTATAAAAGGTATATTGAATTATTCCTTATATAAGAAAAAGGAAAAGGAATTAACAAGGGTTGATGTAGGGTTTATGTTAAGGAAGATTAAAAGTTCAAATGAAACGGATTCTTGTCAAATAATTATAAAAGATGAAATGCCAAAGATTTTCTTTAATGAAGAACAGTTGATTCAGGTTTTTCAAAATTTAATAGAAAATGGAATAGTACATAATAATAGTAGCGATATTAAAATAGAGGTCGCATGCAAAGAAGAAGGAGATGAGTATGTTTTCTCGATTAAAGATAATGGGCCAGGTATTGAAAAGAAGTTTTTCGATAAGATATTCGAGTTGTTTCAGAGATTAGATATTGATTCTGGAGGTGGAGAAATAGGAGTTGGTTTGCCTTTGGTGAAGAAAATAGTAGAAAGATCAGGTGGTAAAATCTGGTTAACAAGTAAAGTAGGAGTAGGTAGTACTTTCTTTTTTTCGATACGAAAGAGCTTCGGTTAGTGATATAAGAGCATCTAATTATAGATAATAAGTTTGATAAATCATATAGAACTTAATTAAATGAATACCTAACCTAAAAAACTTTAGAGTGTAACTTATTGACAAATAGATGATTAAAAAACAACTCAAAAAAAGATTTAAAAAGATAGTTGTTGTGTTAAAAAAGAGTTCTATATTTGCACCCGCTAACGAAAAAACGACAAGTTATAAAGATAGCGAAAGTTCATTAAAATAGACGGTAGAGTGGTGTTAAAAGAGAGTAAAAAATAAGTTAAATTATTCTTGTTTATTACAAAAT
>NZ_WAAU01000029.1 GCF_008806755.1 Tenacibaculum aiptasiae | reverse complement strand
AGAACGTTTTTTCTATCAACTTAGAAATATTATTAAATAAAGGGCTTTTTAATTATCGAAAATAACTAAATTAGCAAGCTTGCTAAAAAAGTAATTTTAAGCAACGTAAATTGTTACATTAATATAAAAGATAATGAGTATGAGTCCGAACGATGACAGAAAAATTAGAGAGAAATTACAACAGAAAACTTGGAACGAAATAAAAACAAATGATTCTTGGGCTATTTTTAAAATAATGTCTGAGTTTGTTGAAGGATATGAGAAGTTAAGTAAAATAGGTCCTTGTGTGTCTATCTTTGGATCTGCTAGAACAAAAACAGATCATCCTTATTATAAATTAGCAGAAGAGGTAGCTTTTAAATTAACCCAGAATGGATTTGGAGTAATTACTGGTGGTGGTCCAGGAATTATGGAAGCTGGTAACAAAGGGGCTGATAGAGGTAATGGTACTTCTGTAGGTTTAAATATTGAACTTCCTTTCGAACAACATGATAATCCTTGGATAGATCATGATAAGAACTTAAACTTTGATTACTTTTTTGTTCGTAAAGTAATGTTTGTAAAATACTCACAAGGTTTTGTAGTTATGCCTGGTGGATTTGGTACAATGGATGAACTTTTTGAAGCTATTACTTTAATTCAAACTAATAAAATTGGGCGTTTCCCAATTGTTTTAGTAGGTAAAAAATTCTGGAGTGGATTATTAGACTGGATCAAAAACACACTTTTAGAAGAAGGAAATATTAGCGAAAAGGACTTAAACTTATTTAGAGTTGTCGACACTGCTGATGAAGCTGTTGAACACTTTAATAAATTCTATGCTAAGTATGATTTAAAGCCAAATTTCTAAAAAAAATATTTATATTTAAAGCTCGTTGAATGTTCAACGAGTTTTTTTTATTTTCAATTTGCAACAAAAACAGCTCCTCTTTCTATTTTTCTTTTATTTGTTCTGTTATTCTTTAACAGCACAAACAAATTCAATCGAAATTAATGCAAAATTAGATACTAAAAAAGACCTGCTCAAAATTCAACAAAAAACTACTTTTTATAATAAATCTTCGAAAAAATTAAACTCTATTTTCTTACATAATTGGGCAAATAGTTATAGAAATAATGAAACTCCATTAGGTAAAAGATTTGTTGAAGATTATAAAAAAGAATTCTACTTTTCTAAAAAAGAAGATAGAGGTTTTACTAAAATTCAAAACCTAACAATAAACTACCAACAAGTTTCTTTTAAAGAAAAAACAAATCATCCAGACATCATAGAAGTTCTTTTAAATAAAACACTAAAACCAAAAGATAGTATTGTTTTATCAACTACTTATACAATTAAAATTCCTAATTCAAAATATACTGGTTACGGAAAAACAAAAACTGGATACCACCTACGCTTTTGGCATATAATACCTGCTGTTTATAATCAAAAATGGGAATTAATGAGTAATTTAAATATTGACGATTTATATCAAGACCTTAGCGATTATAAAATAAGCATTGATGTTCCAAAAAAATATACAGTTGAGAGTAATTTATATCAGTATAAGACCCCAAAAGAAACTTATACAGAATATTATTTAATAGGAAAAAGAAAAAAAGATATTATAATAAATATCGATTCTATAAGTAGATTTAAATCTTTTAAAACGAAGGATAAGGAAATTAAAACAGATGCTTTTATAAGAAGTATTCCAAGTGAAACCACCACTAAAATAATTAATCAGCAAATAAAATTTATTGAAGGGTACTTAGGAAAACACCCTCACACAGAAATTTTTGTTGATGCGAATACTACTAATAAAAACTCTTTACATGAAATTTATGGCCTTCCTAGATGGTTAAAACCATTTCCTAAAAACTTCAGATGGGAGATTAACTTTTTTAAAGCACTTGCAAAAAAATATATTGATGATGTATTAATTTTAAATCAACGAAAAGATTATTGGCTTACTGATGGTATACAAACTTTTTTGATGATGGAATACATTAAAAAAAATTATCCAAAAATTACCGTATTAGGAAAGTACTCTAAATATTGGCCAATAAAAACGTATAACATCGCTAAACTTAAACAAAATGACAAATACTCTTTTGTTTATCAATTCAGTGCACGAAAATTTTATGATCAAGCATTAGATATACCTGCCGATTCTCTCTCTAATTTTAACAGAAAAATTGTTAGTAAATATAAAGCAGGTTTGGGGTTACTATATCTTAAAGATTACATCGGTGGCGATATTTTAAAAAACTCATTAAAAGAGTACTATTTCAAACAACAATTAAAACTAAGTAACAGTAAACTTTTTACTCAAATTCTTCAAAAAAACACTTCTAAAAATTTAGATTGGTTTTTTAATGATTATATAAAAACAAATAAAAAAATTGACTATAAAATAGACAAAATTAAAGAAGCTAGTCACAAAGATTCTTTAGAGGTAACTATAAAAAACAAAAGAAGTTTTTCGGCACCAGTTGCTCTTTATGGAATCAACCAAAAAAAAATAAAATATAAAAAATGGTTTGATGGTATCGATTCAACTAAGACTATTAAAATAAAAAAAGGTGATTTTAACAAACTAGCTTTAAACTATGAAAACATTTATCCTGAATATAATTCTTTGGATAATTTTAGAAAAACCAATAATAGCCTTATCAACAAACCTCTACAATTTCGTTTCTTTAAAGATGTAGAAAACCCTTATTATAATCAGTTATTTTATTTTCCAGATTTTAAATACAATTTATATGATGGACTTATACTTGGAGTTGATATTAACAATCAATCTGTAATAAATCATAATTTTGAATTTCGACTAACTCCAAACTTTAGCACAAGAAGTAGAAATTTTACAGGCTCTTTTTCTTTTTCCTACAATCATTTCTTAAAAGAATCAAAAATATATAAAATACGTTACGGTGTAAGAGGTAGTAATTTTCATTATGCTCCAGAATTAGAATACAACACCTTCTCTCCTTTTGTAAGTTTTCAATTTAGAAGAAATTCACTTCGTGATAATGGCTTAAGACTTTTAATTGCTCGTATGGTTAGAGTTAATAAAGAAGTACTGCCTAATGAACCTAAAACTGATCGCGATAAATACAACGTTATTAATTTTAGATATATCCATTCCAATTTTGATGCAGTTAATAGAACTTTATATGCTTTGAATACTGAATTTAATTCTAGCTTTACTAAAATTTCAACTGACATACGTTATCGAAGATTTTTCTCTGAAAATCAAAGCTTTGACATTCGTTTTTTTGGAGGATATTTTATATCTAATACATCAGATGGAGATTATTTCAGTTTTGGTTTAAATCGAGGTTCAGATTATTTATTTGAACAAAACTTATTTGGACGTTCAGAAAATGAAGGAATATTCAGTCAACAATTTATTATTGGTCAAGGTGGTTTTAAATCTAAATTTAGCGAACCACAATTTGCTAATCAATTAATAACTTCAATAAATACTAGTGTAAGTGTATGGAGATGGGCAGAAATTTATAACGATTTTGCCATGCTAAAAAATAAAAACACTTCTCCTAAATTCTTTTACGAAAATGGAATTCGTTTAAACTTAGTGCCAAATATCTTCGAATTCTACTTCCCTATTTATACAAATGAGGGATTTGAAGTGAATAAAAAAGCATATCCAACCAAAATTAGATTTATCGTTACTACAAATATTGACAGGATTTATAACTTTTTAAGAAGAGGGTTATTATAAATACTTCAACAAAACCTCTTTTTTATCTTTTTTTTTGAAGAATATTCAATAAAAATTGAAATTTTTAGATTTCAACTAAAAAAACTATCTTTGTGTCGATACCAAAACTAGATGATTATGACGCAAAAGACCGAAGTAGCTAACACACAACAACTTTCTTTTCAAGATTTTAAAAACGAAGTTTTAAACGACTATAGAATTGCTCGTATTAGTAGAGAGTGTAGTTTATTAGGACGTAGAGAAGTTTTAACAGGAAAAGCAAAATTCGGAATTTTTGGTGATGGTAAAGAAGTGCCACAATTAGCAATGGCAAAAGCTTTTAAAAATGGAGATTTTCGATCTGGTTATTACCGTGATCAAACCTTCATGATGGCTATTGACCAATTAACACCGCAACAATTTTTCGCTGGTTTATATGCACATACTGATATAAACGTAGAACCAATGTCAGCAGGACGTCAAATGGGAGGTCATTTTGCTACACATTCTATTGATGAAAATGGTAATTGGAAAAACTTAACTGCTCAAAAAAACTCATCATCAGATATTTCACCTACAGCAGGTCAAATGCCTCGTTTATTAGGTTTAGCACAAGCTTCTAAAATTTACCGTAATGTAAAAGGTTTAGAAAATCAGACGAATTTTTCAAATAAAGGAAATGAAGTTGCTTGGGGTACTATTGGTAACGCAAGTACATCGGAAGGATTATTCTTTGAGACGATAAATGCTGCTGGAGTTTTACAAGTGCCAATGGTAATGAATGTTTGGGACGATGAATATGGAATTTCGGTACACGCTAAACACCAAACAACTAAAGAAAGTATTTCTGAAATTTTAAAAGGATTTCAAAAAGAAAACGACACAAACGGTTATGAAATATTTGTGGTAAACGGTTGGGACTATGTACAATTAATTGATACTTATAACAAAGCATCAAAAATTGCGAGAGAGCAACATATTCCTGTATTAATTCACGTAAAAGAATTAACGCAACCACAAGGACATTCTACTTCTGGATCTCACGAAAGATATAAATCACCTGAGCGTTTACAATGGGAACAAGAATTTGATTGTATAGCTCAAATGCGTAAATGGATTTTAGAATTTGAATTACAAGATGAAAAAGGTGGTACTTTAAAATTCATAGAATCAGAAGAAGAATTAATTAAAATAGATAAAGAAGCTAAAAAAGAAGTTAGTAAAGCAAAACGTGATGCATGGAGTGCTTATACTAATGAAATAAAAGCTGAAGTAGCTGCAGCTGTAGAATTACTTGAAAGAGTTGCTAATAAAAGTAACAATAGTTCATTTATTACTAAATATAAAAATGACTTAGCTGGAATAGCTGAACCAATTAGAAAGGATATTTTAGTTGCTACTCGTAAAAGTTTACGTTATTTAAAAGATGAAAATTTTGCTGAAAAAATAGAGTTACAAAACTTTATTAAAGCAGCTATTGATAATGCGGCAGTAAAATATTCTGCTCACTTATTAAGTGAAACAGAATTAGCTACACAAAATATTAGCTCTGAAGCTCCTACTTATGGAGAAGAAAAAAAGTTAGTAGATGCACGTATTATAATGCGTGATAATTTTGATGCTATTTTAAAGAAGTACCCAGAAACTTTAATTTTTGGAGAAGATGCTGGTTATATTGGTGATGTAAACCAAGGATTAGAAGGGCTTCAAGAAAAATACGGAGAGTTAAGAGTTTCTGATACAGGAATTCGTGAAGCAACTATTTTAGGACAAGGTATTGGAATGGCAATGAGAGGTTTACGTCCTATTGCTGAAATTCAATATTTAGACTACTTATTATATGCTTTACAAATTATGAGTGACGATTTAGCAACACTTCGTTACCGTACTTTTGGAAAGCAAAAAGCACCATTAATTATTAGAACACGTGGTCACCGTTTAGAAGGAATTTGGCACTCTGGATCTCCAATGGGAGGAATTATTAATAATGTTAGAGGAATTCATGTATTAGTTCCAAGAAACATGACCAAAGCTGCTGGTTTTTACAATACTTTATTAGAAGGAGACGATCCGGCTTTAGTAGTTGAATGTTTAAATGGATATCGTTTAAAAGAAGAATTACCAACAAATCTAGGGGAATTTAAAACACCTATAGGGGTTGTTGAAACTATAAAAGAAGGAACAGATATTACTATTGTATCTTATGGTTCTACTTTAAGAATTGTAGAAGAAGCTGCTAAAGATTTAGCGCAAGTTGGTATTGATGTTGAAATTATCGATGCTCAAAGTTTATTGCCTTTTGATTTAAATCATGATTCTGTAAAATCTCTTGCTAAAACAAATCGTTTATTAGTAGTAGATGAAGATGTACCAGGTGGAGCTTCTGCATATTTATTACAAGAAATTGTAGAAAACCAAAATGGCTACAAGCATTTAGATAGCAAACCAGAAACTTTAACAGCAAAAGCACACAGACCTGCTTATGGAACAGATGGAGATTATTTCTCTAAACCATCTGCAGAAGATGTTTTTGAGAAAGTATATGAGATTATGCACGAAGCTAATCCTCAAAAATTTAAAAATCTTTACTAAGGTTTTAAAGTTTATAAATCAAAAAAAAGCGATTTGGAATTTAAATTCTAAATCGCTTTTCTATTTATTTTATACAATTATTTAATTTGAAGCAGCATCTTCTGTGTCAATTTTGACATTCTTAGATTTATAATCTTCAATTTTTTCTTGAATCTTTTCAATAAATGACGATGAAGAAAAATCTGTATTATTTACAATTTCTTCTAGAGCCTTAATTCTATCAGTCATTGCCCCATTAGACATAGCAACATTAGCAAACTTAGCTACAGCAATATCTACAGAAGATTCTGATAAATTCCCAGCTTTTATCCATCCTTCTTCAATATACTCACCTGCTGCTCTTTTTCCTTTCACAAGCATCCAATCGTCTTGAGTTTTTAAAACAGCAATAATATCCATTGTACTATATTTCTTGTCTGTTTTAGTTAATAAATCAGGTCTTTTATAAACAGTAGCTTCTTTTAATAAAGTTGCTACTTTACCGTCTACAGCTAAAAAGCTAGCTCTAGTCCACCCTTCTTTACCATCAATCAATCTTACTTTGTAATACAGTTTTTTAGAAATAGAATCTGTTTCTTCTTCTCCAGTTAATTCAATTTTTTCTCCTAAACTCATTGAAGTAATCCACTTCCCTTTTGCTTTAGGAGTAGCCCTAATAGACAGCTTTTCTAACAAACAAATAGCAGTTTTTTTAACCTCTTCTTTTTCTTGTTTAACAATTTCTGTTGAAGTTTCAGTTTGAGATGATTTTTTATCATCCTTACAACTTAATAGCATAAATGATGCTGAAATAATAGCAATATATACTCTTTTCATAATAACTAATTTTTCAGCAAATATATATGATTTTGTCAATCAACCACCTATAAATAAGATTAATTAATTGAGAGCCTTATCAAACTCTTACTCTTCATTAAATAAATCTAAAGTTTTCTCAATAGCTTTATCAAATTTATCCCACATTTCATCAGAAGATAAATCGGCATTAATGAACTTCTTATTAAATTTTGAACTCAGCGTAAAATAAATATAGCCACCAATCATTAAATGAAAAGCGTGTTGTAATGAAGAATCTCTATCATTAATAGCAAATATTTTTTCCATTTGCTTATTTGTATACTTAAATAAATCTTTTGTTTCTTCCTTATTTTCAATAAGCTGCCATCTAAGAATTTCTTGAGTAATTTTATTATTTCTTAACTCCTTAGTTCCTTCTTTTGTAAATCGCTTTAAATCTTCAACACTACTTTTTTCTTTATCATCAACAAGATGTAAAGGTTTAAAAAAGTCGCCACTTTTAGCATAGTTTAAAAGCAAACCTTTTAAACCTCCGTAGTATCTATAAATAAGTTCTTTAGAAACACCAGCTTTTTTAGCTATAGCGTTAATTCCAACTCCTTGCGGACCTTTTTTTTCCAATAAACTAATAAAAGCATCGTATATTTTTTTTTCAGTTGCGGCTCTATCTCTCTTCATCTTAATTAATTTATTAGAGATACCAAATATAAGTAAAGATTAAAGAGCTGCAAGATTTAAAACTATACCTAAATCAACTCCGCTTTTTTGCAATGGAGGATACGTTTCTTGCATAAGTTGAAACATATAAGACAAAGGCACATTTTTAAACGTACCATAATCTTCCAAATATTCCATAAAATTGACATTACCGCTTAAATCATATTCTTGAAATAAAGAATCATGTTCTCCGTCAAAGTCTAATGCTTTTACTCCTAACTTCTCACATAGACTTTGATTAAATGCAGGAGTGGCCTTGACCCATTTATCATTTAAAAAAAGCTCTACATAACCATGAGGAACTAATACATCATTTCCAAACTTTTCAACTATATCTTCAACTGCAATATGATTTTTCACTTTAGCTAACCCCAAACGAGCAGGAATATCTTGCGACCTTAAAAGACTTATATAAATAATTGCTTTATCTAAACAATGCCCAGTTTTTTGGGTGCTAATTAATGATGATTTCCAATCCTCTTCTATTAAACTAAATCTGTAAGGATTATAGGGCCATTTATCTCTTACATAATAATAAGCTTTAATTGCAAAATCTTTTTTAGTTAACTCCTTAAAATTATCATCTACCTCTATCAAAAGATTTTGTAGATTTTCATGCAAAAAATCAAAATTGAAATTTTCTGTAGTATACTCCTTCATTTATATTATTTTAAAAACAACACCACAAAACAAATAATTCAATAAAATAAATAGTTAAAAATTAAATTATTCACTATTTAAACTGTAAATTAATGTAAAGTTATTTTCAAAAGTAAAAAATAATTTTAAATTTGTAACCACTTAGTCACAATAAAAAATTAAAAGAAATATTTTTTTACACATAATGTTACCATAAGGTAACTTTAAAATTAAAAAAAATGGAAGCATACATTTACGATTCAGTCCGTACTCCAAGAGGAATTGGAAAAAAAACAGGAAGCTTATCGCAAGTTAGCCCAGTTCAATTAACAGTAACTTTATTAAACGCACTTAAAACAAGAAACAATTTAGATACTACCTTAGTAGAAGATGTTATTTTAGGCTGTGTTACTCAAGCTGGTGAACAAGGTGGCAATATAGCTAAAGTAGCTGCTCAAGTTGCAAATTACGGAAATCATTTAGCTGCTGTATCCTTAAATAGATATTGTGCTTCTGGTTTAGAAGCAGTAAATCAAGCTGCTGCTCGTATTCGTTCAGGTTGGTCTGATTTAATAATTGCCGGAGGTGTAGAATCTATGTCACGTGTACCTATGGGAATTGACGGTTCTGCATGGGTAATGGAACCAGATGCTGCCTTTGGAAAGTTTGTTCCCCAAGGAATTTCTGCCGATTTAATTGCAACTAAGTATGGTTATTCAAGAAAAGATTTAGATGCTTTTGCATTGACTTCACAACAACGTGCAACAACAGCACGAAGCGCTGGAAATTTTAAAAAATCAATCATTCCTGTAACTGATATTAATGGTTTTACACATCTAGACCATGATGAATATATACGAGAAAACACCACTCTAGAAGGTCTGGCTAACTTAAGACCAGCTTTTCAAAAAATGGGTGAAATGCTTTTCAATCAAACTGCTTTAGATACCTATACTGAAATAGAGCAAATTAATCACGTACATCATGCAGGAAACTCATCTGGTATTGTTGATGGGGCTGCATTAATGCTTATTGGCTCTAAAGAAGTAGGTGAAAAATTAGGTTTAAAACCTAGAGCTAAAATAAAAATGGGAAGCATTATTGGTTCAGAACCTTTAATTATGTTAGAAGGCCCTACTCCAGCTACCAAAAAAGCTTTACAAAAAGCAAATATGGAAGCTTCCGATATTGACTTATGGGAAATCAACGAAGCGTTTGCCGTAGTTCCATTACGTTTAATGGAAAACATGAAAATTGATCATTCAATTGTAAATATAAATGGAGGTGCCATAGCAATGGGGCATCCTCTTGGAGCAACTGGATGTATGATCTTAGGAACTGCTTTAGACGAATTAGAACGTCAAAATAAACAAACTGCACTAACTACTCTTTGTGTTGGTGGAGGTATGGGAATTGCAACTATTATTGAACGTATTTAAAAGAAAAACATGCAACATATAAAATATACAATAGACTCAGATGGAATTGCATTTATTACTTGGGATGTAGCCAACAGCCCAGTAAACATAATGAATCAAGAAACCATGAACGAATTCTTTACTACCGTTACACGTTCTGTAAATGATTCTACAGTTAAAGGAATTGTAATTAATTCTGCTAAGCAAGATTTTATTGCAGGTGGTGATCTTAAGTGGTTTTTAAATTATGACAAGTCTCGTGAAGAATGTTTTGAAATGCTTATGGAAACTCACAAAGCAATGCGCTTATTAGAAACCTCAGGAAAACCTGTAGTTGCGGCTATGAATGGGCTAGCTTTAGGTGGTGGTGTAGAAATAGCTTTGGCTTGTCATCATAGAATAATGGTAAACCACCCTAAAAATAAAATGGGCTTAGTAGAATGTTCTGTTGGTTTATTTCCAGGTGCTGGTGGTACACAACGTTATTTACGTATGCTAGGAGCACAAAAAACTATTGAGTTCATAACGCAATCTAAAAAATTAACAGCTGAACAAGCATTACAGAACAAATTAGTAAACCAAATTTGTGAGCCAACTGATAATATTAATAAGCTGGCTAAACAATGGATTTTAGATAATCCAAATGCTAGTCAACCATGGGACAACAAACGTTTTGTGGTTCCAGGAACTCCAAATGGTGTTGGACAAATGTCGGGAATTACAGAATTCTATTCCGTTTCAAATGCCATGACATACAAAACTACCCATGGAAATATGCCACATATAAAAAATGTATTGAGTGCTATTTATCATGGAGGTTCAACAAGTATAGACAATGCTTTAGAAATAGAAGCTCGCTATTTTGTTGATACTTTATTTTCTAAAGAAACTAAAAATATTATCCGTTCATCGTTTATTTTTATTGGTGATGCTGCTAAAGGAAAAGCTAAACCAAAAGGTTTTGAAAGAGCTTCTTATAAAAAAGTAGGAGTTTTAGGAGCAGGAATGATGGGAGCAGGAATAGCTTATGTAACCGCTAAAGCAGGTATAGAAGTAGCTTTAAAAGATGTATCGATAGAAAGTAGTGAAAGAGGAAAATCATATTCAGAAAAAATAGAACAAAAAAAATTAGCTAAAGGGCGTACAACAGAAATAAAAATGAATGCTCTTTTAGAAAAAATTAAGGCTACAGATAAAGTAGAAGATTTAGTTGATTGCGATTTAATAATAGAAGCTGTCTTTGAAAACGAAAAACTTAAAAATTCAGTTACTAAAGAAACAGAAGCTATTATAAAACCAGAAGTAATTTATGCTTCTAATACTTCTACAATTCCAATCACAACTTTAGCAAAAGCTTCTGTTAAACCAGATAAATACATTGGATTACATTTCTTTTCACCAGTAGACAAAATGCCTCTAGTAGAAGTTATTGTGGGGAAAGAAACCTCAGATGAAACCTTAGCTGCTGCGATAGATTATGTTACTAAAATTAAGAAAGTTCCAATTGTTGTTAATGACGGTAGAGGCTTTTTTACTTCTAGAGTTTTTGGAAAATTTGTTAATGAAGGAATCGCAATGCTTTCTGAAGGCCTTCCTCCTGCTGTAATTGAAAATGTTGCTAAAAAAATTGGAATGCCTGTTGGTCCATTAGCTGTTTCCGACGAGGTTAATCTAAAATTAATGCTAGATATCATGGGAGAAGACCCTACCTTGTCTGATTTTGAAAAAAAGCTAGAAAAAACCATTTACGATATTACAACCATTCATAAACGAACAGGAAAAAAAGAAGGAGCTGGTTTTTATGAGTACCCGAAAGAAGGGAAAAAATATATTTGGGAAAACTGGAAAACTATATTTCCTGTAAAAGAGGAATATGACGAAGAAGAAATAGGTAAACGTTTATTATTTGCTATGGTAATAGACTCTTATAAATGTTTAGAATCCGGAGTTTTAAAAGAACCTAAAGATGCTGATATTGGTTCAATATTAGGTTTAGGTTTTCCAATCTATACAGGTGGTGTTATGTCTTATATAGATTATATAGGCGCTAATGAGTTCTTAGCATATTCAGAAAAATTAGCTCGAAAACACGGTGAAAGATTTAAGCTACCAGAAAGTTTAAAAGAAAAAATTTCAAAAGCTGAAAACAATAGAATCTTTTACAAAAATTAATTTTTTAACATAAAAAGTATCCAAATGTTACAAAACATATTATTAGAAAGAAAAATATACGCATCAGAAGAACATAGTATGATGCGTAGTATGATACAAGATTTTATAACGAATGAAGTAGAGCCTCAAATAGAACAATGGGAAAAAGATGGCATGGTAAGTAGAGAAATTTGGCAACGTGCTGGTGAATTAGGATTACTGTGTATGGATATGCCAGAAGAATATGGAGGTGCTGGACTAGACTTTACTTTTAATGCATTAATGATTGAAGAATTTGCTAGAAAAAATATTTCAGGACCTGGCTTTTCCTTACATTCTGATATCATTGCCCCTTATATTTTAAAATGGGGAAATGAAGCACAAAAGAAAAAGTATTTACCTATTATGGCTACTGGTAAAATCATTACAGCTATAGGTATGACTGAACCTAACTGTGGATCAGACTTGCAAGCCATCAGAACTACTGCAGTAGATAAAGGAGACCATTATTTAGTTAATGGACAAAAAACCTTTATTACCAATGGATATATGTGTGATATGGCCGTTGTAGCTGTAAAAACAAATCCTGGCACGGCTGAAGAAGGAGTATCTTTATTAATTATGGAAAGTAAATGGGAAGGTTTTGAAAAAGGAATACCATTTAAAAAGGTAGGAATGAAAGCCCAAGATACCTGCGAATTATTTTTCGATAATGTAAAAGTGCCCAAAGAAAACTTACTTGGAAATGAAGGACAGGGTTTTAAAATTATGATGACTGAATTGGCTAGAGAGCGTATGTCTGTTGCTATTTCTGCTATTGGTGGAGCACAAGGAGCTATAGAAGATACTCTTTCTTACACCTCTACTCGAACTGCTTTTAAACAACCAATTGCTGGTTTTCAAAACACTCAATTTAAAATGGCTGAATGTGCTACTGAATTACAGTTACACCAAGCTTTTGTAGATAGATGTATTGAAGATTTAGCACAGCATAAATTATCTGCTGAAAGTGCTTCAATGGCAAAATATTCAGCAACCGATATGCATGGTAAAGTTGTAGATGAATGTTTACAATTATTTGGAGGTTATGGTTATATGTGGGAATACCCGATAGCACGTATGTATGCCGATAATAGAGTTGCTAGAATTTATGCTGGGACTAATGAAATTATGAAATTATTAATAGCTAGAGGATTATATAAAGAACTATTTCAAAAGTTAAAAGCTATGAAAAAAAATCACAAATAATTTTCTCTAAAAAATAACCAATATGATGACTATTAACGATTTTCCTATTCAAACTTATATAACAGTCCAATGGGGCGATATGGATGCTTTTAGACATGTGAACAATGTAACCTATGTTAAATGGGGAGAAACTGCTCGTATTGAATATTTTAAAAGTATCGACTTTTTCAATTCTGCTCCTGAAGAAATGGAGTTTGCTCCCATTTTAGGTTTTCAATCTGTAAAATACATAGCACCAGTAGTATATCCTGATATTATAAAGATTGGAACTATTACGGAAGAAATAAAAGAAGATCGGTTTATAATGAAATCATATTTTTTTAGTGACACACAAAATAAATTGGTTGCCATACAAACTCATGAAATCATAGTTTTTGATTATAAAAATCACCAAAAAATCCCAGTGCCTAACACCTTAAAAGAGTTAATTAAAAAAATTGAAGAATAGTTCATTATGCTACCATTAGAAGGAATAAAAATTATAGACTTTTCGCGTTTGCTACCAGGTCCATTAGGCACACAAATATTAAAACAATTAGGTGCTGAAGTTATTAAAATTGAAAGCCCTAAACGTATGGACTATACTCGATATTATGAACCAAAAATCGAGCAAACTTCTACGATGTTTTATACACTAAATTATGGTAAAGAAGCATTGGTTATAGATTATGAAGAAGAAAAAGGTTATTCGAAAATTATTGAGTTAATTAAAGAAAGTGATGTTTTTATAGAACAATTTAGACCTGAAGTAATGAAAGGTTTTCGCTTAGATTTTGATACGGTAAAAAAAATAAATCCAACCATTGTTTATATTTCAGTAACTGGTTATGGACAAAACTCAAAATTTAAAAACAAAGCGGGTCATGATTTAAACTATATAGCACAAGCTGGCTTATTAGATTTGAATAAAAACGAAAAAGGAAAACCAATTATACCAGGCTATCAAGTAGCAGACATTGCTGGTGGGTCGTATATGTTAGTTGCCGCTTGTACTACGGCATTGTTAGCCAAACATAAACAACAAAAAGCACAATATGTAGATGTAAATTTATCAAAAGCCACGATGCCTTTAAATGCAATAGCACAAGGTATGGAATATCAAGGAGCATCTTATAAAAAGACTCCAATTCTAAGTGGTATGATGGTAAACTATAATGTTTATGAATGTGCCGATAAAAAATGGATTGCTCTTGGAGCCTTGGAAACTAAATTTTGGAATTCTTTCTGTGATAAAATAGATGAACCTTCTTGGAAAACAAATAATCAGTTTGATTTAATTGCTGGCGTATTTGACAAAACATTACTGGAAAATTTATTCTCAAGCAAAACTAGAGACGAATGGGTAGACTTTTTTGAAAACGAAGATATTTGTATTTCACCGGTATTAGAAATTAATGAGTTAATTGATTTTCATACTAAAAACAATACAGATGTTTTTGAAAAAGTTATGATTGATAATAATGAAATGTATATATACAAAGCCCCTTTTTTAATTACCAACTAAATATGTTTTTTAAGTAAAATATTTCCAATAACACAGTTTATACAACGTTTCTTTACACAAAAATTATTTCTAAGTTCTAATAAAGCTTGACTTTCGAATGCATTTTTAGCAATCAATTTCAAGTCAGAGAACTTAGATATTATTGAATTTTTCTCTGGTTTTATCTGCTGTATTAGTTTTAAAATCTTTTCTTCATTCAATATCCCTTTGTATTGTTCATACACAAATTTTAAGGGTATAATTGTATTGATTAGAAGTAAATCAATAAATGACTTTGTCAATCTTTTTGTTAGCTTTTTTGAAGATGTTTCAAATGTATAATGTGCTTGCCAAAAAGCATTAACCTCAACAGATAATAAATCGTAAAAATCTTCTTTCCTATTTAACTCTAAAAGCTTAGAAAATAAATTTTGATATTTATAAAATAATGCAACCAGTTGTGCTATCCGTATAGTAGGAAAATTATTGGGACGCATTCTAAAGAATTGAAACTGTTTATTATGAATGGGGGTTAATTGATATTTATGTTTTAAATAATCATACTCATTCTTTAAACTAAGAAAATATTCATTTTCAATAGTTTCTTCAAAAAAACCTGCTTGACCAAACAACAAAGCAGATAACTGAAATTCATTAAACCTAACCTTTTGTAAAATCGAAAAATCAAATGATTTCGCCAATTGTAAAAAGGCATCTCCATTCACTTTTAATCCAAAGTTTTTAGCTAACAACTGAAACAAAACTGCTTCAAAATCATTTTTAGAATTCGCTAACAATTCTTTTATTAAAATTGATTTATTCTCTAATCGCTCAAAGTATAATCTTTCTAACCAATTTTTAATTAAAAATGCATCAACATCTACAATTTGATTTTCACAAGAAATCCATTGTAGTTGTTTTGAAAATAACTGTTCATAATTTTTCATCACATTTTCATGAACTAATTCTTTAAGTTCTAAGGTAGGAAGCGGTAAGTTATTTTTCATAAACACTTCAGCATCATGATTCCAAACAATATGTAAAATTACTGCATCGTAATTTTCATCTTCTTCATGTTTATGCGCATACCAATCGGAGGAATTGATATGGATTTCAACATTACCAATCCATAATTGATGGTTTATTTTTAACTGAGCATTTAAAAAATCTGGTCCAGAGTTTTTATTATGCATACCCGACTTAACAATCTGAATACTTTCATTGTGAACTGATTTCAAATTAGTTATATCAAATAATTTGTATTGCCACAAAAAATGTAGAAATTCCTCTTTCATAACCGTAAATTAGCAATTCTTTTACGACTATTAAGATATGAAAAATTTCACTAAGTCGCTTTTTATCAGCGCATTTCCAGTTTTCGCTTTGATTATTTTTATAAAAACAATCGCTAATGCAAACTTTAATAGTAGCAATATAGGCTTACTAATTTCTTCAATTACAGTAGTTATTTTCTTTGCTATGTTATTTATAAAACCAGTAGCAAGAACAAGCAAAAATTTAAGTTTTTACTCAACATTTATTGTAATTGGGTTTGCTCTGAATCTTTTCAATTTTGAGCAAAAAACATTGGTTATTTCTGTTGGTTTGGCCTTAGGATGGTTAGCTTATTTAACTTGGTATTCTTCATTTAATTCAAGAGATACAAGTATTTTGCAAGAAGGTAAAACACTTCCTGACTTTGTATTAGAAAACGAAAACTCAGAAAAAATCACGCTAAAAGATTTAAAAGGTGATTTTAAAATCTTTTTATTCTACAGAGGAAATTGGTGTCCATTATGTATGGCACAAATTAAAGAAGTCGTTGCTCAGTATAAAGAACTAGAAAAAAGAAATACAACTATGGTTTTGGTAAGTTCGCAACCTCATAAATTCACCAAGAGTTTAGCAAAAAAACACAGCGTTCCTTTTAAGTTTTTAGTAGATGTAAAAAATAAAGTAGCTAAACAGCTAGGCATTTTACATGAAAATGGATTACCAGCAGGTTTTCAAGTTTTTGGTTACGACTCGGATGTAGTGTTGCCTACTGTAATTATTACTGATGAAGACAATAAAATTATCTTTGCAGACTTAACTGATAATTATCGTGTAAGACCAGAACCAGAGACTTTTATTAAAATTATAGATCGTTATAAAAGATTAAATTGATTGGACTATCAATTATTGTAATAAACAAATCATTATTTTTCTTAATAGCAATTGTAATTTTGTGACTCAAATAAATTCGAAAAAATGAATAGTATAGAAAGTTTAGAATGGCGTTATGCTGTTAAAAAATTTGACGAAAATAAATCACTTACAGAAACCCAAATAAACACCTTAAAAGAAGCTTTTAATTTAACAGCTACTTCATATGGATTACAACCAATTAAAATGGTCGTAATTCAAAATAAAGAACTTCAACAACAATTAGTAGAACACTCATGGAATCAAGGTCAGGTTGCACAAGCATCACATGTATTGGTTTTATGCATCCCTAAAGAATATACAGTGAAAGATGTTGAAAGTTATTTTACTTTGGTAAAAGAAGTAAGAAATACACCTGATGAAATTTTAAATCCATTTAAGGAAATGCTTAGTTCTTCAATAGCAAATAAAACTTCAGAAGAATTAAGAAGTTGGAATAAAAATCAAGCTTATATAGCTTTAGGAAATTTAATGACTGTAGCAGCAAATGAGCAAATAGATTCTTGTCCAATGGAAGGTTTTATTCCAGAGAAGTATGATGAAATCTTAGGTTTAGACAAACACAACTTAACATCGGTTTTAGTATTACCAGTTGGGTTTAGAGCTGAAGATGATTATATGAAAGATCTGAAAAAAGTTCGTAGAAAAACAGCAGAAGTTGTTATAGAACTATAATCTATATAGTTTAAGTTATGAATTGCGAATGATAAATTTAGTACATTCGTAATTCATAATTTAACGGTATGCAACCACTACATATATTACTCCTTATTTTAGCCTATTTTGGTGTATTAATTCTTATCTCATACATCACAGGAAAGTCGGCAAATAACAATACATTTTTCAAAGCAGATAACTCTTCTCCATGGTATTTAGTAGCCTTTGGTATGATTGGAGCATCACTCTCAGGAGTTACATTTATCTCCGTTCCTGGTTGGGTAGAAGGACAACAAATGAGTTATATGCAAATGGTGATTGGCTACGTATTAGGATATGCCGTTATTGGGCTGGTATTACTTCCACTCTACTACAAACTAAATCTAACTTCTATTTATACTTATTTGGAAGATCGTTTTGGTAGGTATTCATACAAAACAGGAGCTTCATTCTTTTTATTATCAAGAACAGTTGGAGCCGCTTTTCGTTTATTTTTAGTAGCCAATGTATTACAATTAATTTTATTCGATGCTTACGGAATACCATTTTGGGTAACTGTAACTATTACTATTTTATTAATTTGGTTATATACGTTTAAAGGAGGAATCAAAACCATTGTTTGGACAGACACACTACAAACTTTATTCATGCTAATTGCCGTAGGTGTTTGTATTGTAATGATTAAAGATGCAATGCAAATAGAAAGTTTATTCTCTTATATTTCAGAAAATAAACTATCAAAAATGTTCTTTTTTGACGATCCAAAAGCAGGGAACTATTTTTGGAATCGATTCTTTTCTGGTGCTTTTATAGCTATTGTTATGACTGGATTAGACCAAGACATGATGCAAAAGAACTTAACCTGTCGTAACTTAAAAGATGCACAAAAAAATATGTTTTGGTTTACCATAGTATTGGTTATCGTTAACTTCTTCTTTTTAGCTCTAGGAGTTTTATTAACCGACTATGCTACTTCAAATGGTATTGATGCTCATAAAGATAATTTATTCCCAAGTATAGCTATGAGCGGTGAATTAGGTATAGCTACTTCCCTATTTTTCTTATTAGGATTAATAGCAGCAGCTTACTCAAGTGCCGACAGCGCCTTAACCTCATTAACTACTTCTTTTAGTATTGATATTTTAGAAATTGATAAAAAAGAAGACGGACAAGAAAAAGAAAAAATACGTAAAAAAATACACGTATTATTCTCATTCATTTTAATCGCAACCATTTTAGTTTTTAAATATTTTATTGCTGATGCTAGTGTAATTGCTAAAATATTTCAATTTGCAGGATATACTTATGGTCCATTATTAGGGCTTTATGCTTTTGGTTTATTTACCAAACTAAATGTAAAAGACAAATTAGTTCCCTATATCTGTTTACTTTCTCCTGTACTTACTTATCTAATAAGTATCTATAGTAAATCAGAATTAAATTTTGATTTTGGTTTCTTTGTTTTAATCTTAAACGGACTAATAACTTTCTTAGGTTTATTAGCTATTAAACAAACTCGTAATGCCTAAAAAAGGGAAAGGAAAAGCAAAAAACACTGTTAATAAAGCGAAACATACACGCTTAATGAAACAGAAAGAAAACAAGGTGAAACTTGAAAAGCAACGTAATAAGGAACGTTTAAAAGCATTGATTAAAAAGATAAACGAACAGAAAAAAAATGACAGCACTACAGATAATACATAAATTCAATTTAACAGAACATCCAGAAGGCGGTTACTTTAAAGAAACTTATAGAAGTAACGGAATTATTAAAAATGAAAATTTGAGTTCAGATTTTGTTGGAGATAGAAATTACAGTACTTCTATTTATTTCTTATTAACTTCTGATAAATTCTCTGCTTTTCATAAAATAAATCAGGATGAAATTTGGCACTTTTACAAAGGCACTACCTTAAAACTTCATATGATTTCTCCTAAAGGAGATTATTCTTTTGTATTGATAGGAAACGATTTAGAAAATAACGAACAACCACAGTTTGTTGTACCAGCAACCTATTGGTTTGCTGCTGAAGTTATTAAAGAAAATTCTTACGCATTTACAGGTTGTACAGTGGCCCCTGGTTTTGATTTTAACGATTTTGTTTTACCTAAAAGAGAAGAATTAATACAATTATTCCCTCAACATGAAGCAATAATTACAAAGCTTACTCATCATTAAAACAAAACTATTTTAATTAGGCCAACTTAATCATCATTAAAAAATTGCTATAAAATGAAAAAGTTTATCCTACATTTACTAATTATAGTTAGTATTTCATGTAGCTCACAAGAATCAATAATTGTAAAAAAAGAAAAAATTGATTGGAAAAACTATAAGGGTTTATTTCAAGATGCCGAACAAACACAATTCAAAGCTCAATTTAAATTTTTACAAAATGTAAAATTATATGAAATTACTTACCTAAGTGATAGCTTAAAAATTCAATCCTTTGCAACATTTCCCAAAAAAGAAGGAAAATATCCAGTAATTATATTTAACAGAGGAGGAAATAGGGATTTTGGCGCTTTATCATTAACCAAAGAAAAACATAAACTTTTCTTCCCTCCTATGTTCTCTAAAATAACAAATAACGGCTACATTGTCATTGGTTCTAATTATAGAGAAAGTGGAAAAAGTGAAGGAAAAGATGAATTTGGAGGAAAAGACGTTAATGATGTACTCAACTTACTCAAAGTTGTTAAAGAGTTCCCTAAAGCCGACACAACTAGAATTGGAATGTATGGTTGGAGTCGCGGAGGTATGATGACCTATTTGTCATTAATCAAAACTAGTAAAATTAAAACTGCAATAATAGGTGGAGCTCCCACAGATTTAACAATTATTGATAGAGCTGACATGGAAACAAATGTATATGCACCACTTATTCCTAATTATAGGGAAAACAAACAGGAAGAATTAAAAAAGAGGTCAGCTTTCTATTTTGCAAACAAATTTCCTAAAAATATCCCCCTCCTCATACTACATGGTGATGCTGATAAAAGGGTGAGTGTATCAAATCCAATTAAACTTTCAAAAGAGTTGGATAAATATAATATACCATATAGCTTAAAAATATATAAAGAAGGTAATCATGGCTTAACAAAAAATAAAAAAGAGGTAAACAGAGAAGTATTAGATTGGTTTCAAAAATACTTAAGGAACTAAAAAGCAGGCTATGAAAATATACAATTGGATTATTAAAAACTTACATCTTCTCATTTCATTAGGTATTGTTGTACCAACTGCAATTATCTATGGTTCACCATCCATTCTACCTCAACAATTAGATATTCAAGTTAATACAATAGACCTTTCAAATATGTTAAAAGCTATTATGTGTTTATATTTTGGAATTTCATTGGTATGGATTTTAGGTATTTGGAAAACCCAATATTGGAAAAGAGCTACTGAGTTAAACATCTTATTTATGTTAACACTAGCAACAGGACGAGGATTGAGTATGATTGCAGATGGCATCCCTACAAATGGTTATATTTTTGGAATTACAGCAGAGCTATTACTTGGGTTATTTTCTATTTATCAGCTTAGAAAATATAGTTGTAAATAAAGAAAATTACAAAAGTCATAAATAGAAAAATTTATAGATTATACTAAGAAATGGTATAGGAAGAATAATTGATGTATATTTAGTTCCATAACTAACAAAACTTTAACCATTCTACCCCTATGATTCAATCCTACAAGAAAAAACCAACACTACAAGAAAAATACGATACTATAATTATTGGCTCTGGAATGGGTGGACTTGCTACTGCTGCTATTCTTGCTAAAGAAGGTCAAAAAGTATTAGTCTTAGAAAGACATTATACAGCTGGTGGTTTTACTCATATTTTTAAACGAAAAGGTTATGAATGGGATGTAGGTATACATTATATAGGAGATGTACAACGAGACAAAAGCATTTTAAAAAAACTATTCGACTATGTAAGTAATGGCGACCTAAAATGGGAAGACATGGGAGATGTTTATGATAAAATTATTATTGGTAATAAACAATATGATTTTGTAAAAGGTGTAAAGAACTTTAAAAAACAAATGATTGCTTATTTCCCAGAGGAAGAGCAAGCAATTAATAAATATGTTGATACTGTTTTTGAAGCAGTAAAAGCAAGTAAAAACTATTATATAAGTAAAACACTTTCTACAATACCCAATGCAATAGCAGGTGGCTTCTTGAGAAAACCATTTTATAAGTATTCTGACAAGACCACCTATGAAGTTCTTCGAGAAATAACCGATAATGAAGAACTAATAAAAGTGCTAACAGGACAATATGGCGATTATGGATTACCTCCTAAACAAAGTAGTTTTTCTATGCATGCATCCGTAGCACGTCATTATTTTGATGGAGGAAGTTATCCTATTGGAGGTTCCTCACAAATTGTAAAAACAATAGATCCTGTTATTGAAGCTGGAGGTGGAACTATATTAGTAAGTGCTGAAGTAGATGAAGTTCTTATAAATAAAGGCAAAGCTATAGGTGTACAAATGAAAGATGGCAAACAAATTTTAGCCAAAAATATTATTAGTAATGCCGGACTCATCACTACTTACAATAAACTATTACCTACTAGTATTGTTAAAAAATATCAATTAAAAAAACATTTACAAACAGTTAATCCATCCGTAGCGCATGTAAGTTTATATATAGGACTAGAAGGTACTCCTGAAGAACTTCAAATACCAAAAACAAATTATTGGGTATATCCAGCTAAAGAAGATCACGATACTTGTGTACATAATTACTTAGAAGATTTATCAAAACCATTTCCTGTGGTGTATATGTCTTTCCCTGCTGCTAAAGACCCAGATTGGAAAAATAGATATCCTGGTAAAAGTGCTATTGATATTATTACCCTTGTTCCTTATGAAATGTTTGAAAAATGGAAAGAAACCTCATGGAAAAAAAGAGGTGACGATTACGAAGAAATTAAAGAACAAATAGCTCAACGTCTTTTAAAGGAATTGTATAAACAACTACCACAAATAGAAGGAAAAATAAAACATTATGAATTATCTAGTCCGCTTACAACTGAGCATTTTGTCAACTATCAAAAAGGTGAAATTTACGGATTAGACCACAGCCCTTCTCGTTTTAGACAACCTTTTTTAAAACCAAAAACACCTATTAAAAACTTCTATTTAACTGGACAAGATATTGTTACCGCTGGTATAGGAGGAGCCTTATTTTCTGGAGTATTATCAGCCACAGCTGTAACTGGAAAAAATCTCTTAAAAAAAGTACTATAACATCTTATTTAAACAATAAAGCAAGCGCGTTTGTATACAATAAACAAACGTGCTTACTCTTTTTTGACCTCTTCCATTCTTTCACATTTTATTCTAAAATAAATTACTATAAAAAATAAAGCTTTTATATATTCTTCTACCTATTTTCTATTCAATCTCAAATAAAACATTGATTTTAAGGCTTTAAAAGCTCTAAATAACTAAATCTTATAAATGTATAATTAAATAAAATAAAGAAGCACTCTACAAAGTTAGGATTCCTTACTATATTTGTAAAACAATTAAACATAAAAAAATAGAACAGTATGAGTAAATCAATTTTTTATCACGCAGGATGTCCAGTATGCATCAGTGCAGAGCACGACATTATTAATCTAGTTGGAGAGCAAAATGTAGAAATAGTTAATATTGGTGAAGACCGAAGTAGAATTCCCGAAGCTGAAAAAGCAGGAGTTAAATCGGTACCAGCATTAGTAACACCAACAGGAAATACTTTACATATTAACTTTGGAGCTTCCATGGCAGATGTAAAAGGCTAATTTTTTTAAATCATATAGTTAGGATTCCTAATTTATCTAGAATCCTAACTATTAAAACAAATCATATGAAAACAATACTATCAATACTAACAGCAATACTGTTTTTAAGCACCAGCATTTCCTATGCTCAAAAGAGTAATTACAACAACAACGATTTTGCAATTAAGAAGGTCAATGTAACACAGCATTCCGACTTAGGAGTTACGGTTTGGGAGATAAGTGTAAATGGAACCGCAGGTAAAACAGTTCCTATCAAAAATGGTCAGCTCGACGGTGCTCCAGTGCTAGGTTATGTATTCCCTACAAGTTTAAAACCAACAGATGTAGGTTTCAATCAAACAGATGGAATAGTAGCATTAGCTTTAACTTCACATCCCGATTTTGATGATACACCTCTTTGGGATGAAAACAACGATCAAATTTATAATAACGATGGTGTTATCTGGCATCCTCATTGGGTAATCTTACACGAAGACAAAAGAGTTGCGGGAGGCTTATCGGTTAAACAATTTAAAAAAGCAGATAAAACAGTGGTTTTACCACCAACAAATCCTGAAATGCCTATGTATATGGATTCTCCAGGTTATCCAGTTACCACAAAAGGTAATACTATAAAAGTAGTAGTTCCAAATTACCGTATGAACCATCAAACAGATTTCAATTACGATGGCGTAACTGCTTTTATGAAAGTAAATACAAGTAATAAAAACTTACCTATGTTAGGAGTTTATGAAGTTTTTAGTGTAGCTAGTGGTAATTTATCTCTTCCCTATAAAGTTAAAAAGTAAAATGATGAAAGTAGCAGTTTGGGACACCTATGTACAAAGAGAAGATGGTAAAACAATGCATTTTGACATTCTAGTACCAGATTATATAACCGAAGAACAAACCATATTTAATTATGGTATGGAGTATTTAAAAACAAAACCTTTTAAAACGGATCAATTAACTACAAACGAATGTCGTCTTTGTCATATTGAACGAGCCACAGAAGCAATGATTGTTGCAATAGAAAAAGACAACTATACAATTATAGAAATGGAAAATTGTAATTAATTTAATTAGGATTACTAACTTTGCCTGTCGAACAAACTTCGGCAGGCTATTTCAATGAATAACAGTAATTTCAATCCAGAAGAGCAAGAAAATAATATTTCAAGTAAAATCGTTGCAGGTTTAGAACGAGTTTCTGAAGTATTTAAAATCTTATTGTGGGAAAAAGCCAAGTTGGTTGGGTTAAGTCCTATTCAAATTCAGATACTTATTTTTATTACGTTTCACAAACAACACTTGTGTAATGTAAGTCATTTAGCTAAAGAGTTTAATGTAACAAAACCAACCATTAGCGATGCCATAAGAGTCTTAGACAAAAAAGGAATGATTATTAAAGATTATTCTTCTGCTGATAGTAGAAGCTATGCTATTATGCTATCAGATAAAGGAAAGGAAATAGTACAACAAGTGCACGATTTTTCAAATCCCTTACAACAACAAATAAATCTTTTTAATCCAGAAGAACAGGAAAGCTTATTTGATACTTTAAGTACACTGATATATAAGTTAAATAAAAATGGGATTCTAAGTGTACAACGAACTTGTTATGGTTGCAAATTCTATGAGAAAAAACAAGATTCGCATTATTGTAACTTACTAAAAAAGAAATTATTAAAATCAGAAATCCGATTGGATTGTCCTGAATTTGAAGAGAAAGTTTAGCTTTATTCATAATACAACATAAAATACAGCATTGATTCTAGAAAAAACATATCGCCCAAATGCACCATTGAATTATTTTGTGGATATGATATGGATAGGAAAAGCTTCTAATTTAAACCTAAAGTCTAGTCACCATGCACCCATGTTTACCGAACTCATTTTTAATTATGGAGATACGTTTAAAGTAGAAGGTCAGAATACCGAGACTATATCAAACAAAGGACATCATCAAATTATTTCTGGATTAAAAACAACACCTTTTCAAACAACAGTATCGGGAACCTATGGTTCGGTTGGACTACTCCTAAAACCATTTTGTTATGGAATGCTCCTTCGTAAATTCGATAGCTCTTTAATGAATACGATTTCAGAAATATTGTATGAACATGTTTTTAATACAGAAACGCCTAATTTTGAATTAGCAGAAAACTATTTATTAAAACTATTTGAGCTATCGCAACTAGATACTAACTTACTAAAGTTTGAAGAATATCTTTCTTCAGAAATACTGGAAAAAGGAACTCTGAAAAACTTCAATCATTCAATCCCTCTTTCACAAAAAAGCTTCATTCAAAAATTTAAAAAACATTATTTACTGACTCCAAGTGAATATATAAAATTAAAAAAAGTAAATATTGCCATTCACTTACTAAAAAACAGAACTTCAGAAAAACTAACAGAAATTGCTTTAGCAGCTGGTTTTTACGATCAATCGCATTTTATAAAACTCTTTAAAAAGTTTTATGGAAGCACACCAAAGGAATTTACAAATACAATTCAAGGGTAAATTCTGTACAATTTTTTGCAACAGCTATCAACTAGTTTTGCAGTCAAATAATAAAACTTTCTAATATGAAAACAAGCAATCAGGTATTTATAGCAACAAGTTTAGACGGATATATAGCAGATAAAAATGGTGGAATCGATTGGTTACACTCAATACCAAATCCAGATAATTCAGATATGGGCTATGCAAATTTTACTTCGCAAATAGATGCCTTAGTTATGGGAAGAACAACCTTTGAAACAGTTTGTGGTTTTGATATCGATTGGCCTTATACTAAACCTGTATATGTATTAAGCAATACCCTAAAAGAAGTTCCAGAAGATTTAAAAGACAAGGTATTTTTAGTTAAGGGAACATTAACTGAAATACTCGCTCAAATTCATACAAACGGACATTATAACTTGTATATTGACGGTGGTAAAACAATACAAAGTTTTTTAAAAGAAGATTTAATTCATACTATGATTATTACTACGATTCCTAAGTTGTTAGGTGGTGGATTTTCTTTATTTGGCGAACTTTCTAAAATGTTAGATTTTGAATGTACAGAGACAAAAGTTTTTTCAAACAAAGTTCTACAAAGCACATTTATTAGAAAAAAGCAGATTAGAAATTAATATAAAATATGACTTTAAAATTGAAAAAGAAAATTAATCTCACTATTATATTATTATGTTTAAGCAACTCTATATTCTCACAAAATACTGGTGCAATAATTGATGATTTAAAAAAACTACGAGATACATTGGTTAATCACACTCCAAAATATCTAAAAAATACTTCTTCTTATAAGCTTGACAACAATGACCTAGAAAAGGATCAATTTCAATCAATTAATGGTTTAAGGTTTTTGAGTTATGATAGAGAAACTTTTTCAGAAAACGAAAAAAAATGGTTAAAAACTAGAATTGAAGATCTAGCAACAGCTTTATTTTTAGACAATAGAAAAATATTACTAAGCCAAATTAATGGATTGTTCAGTGACCCCACTTTAATTGAAAATATTTATCTAAACAGACAAAACATTATCAATATAAAGCTTTTACATACTTGTACAGATGCTTATTTAGATGAATATCTACTAAAAACATTTAATACAAAAATGTATTCTTTAATGAAGGTTCAGCCACCAGATGGAGACACTAAATTTTTTATTGGAGAATATCGTGGTATTAAAAAAAATAAAAACATTAAACTCTTTATAACAAAAGATAGGGAGCTTATATTTTGGTCAAATAAAGAAAAAGAAAGTAATTCTTATATAAAAGGTTTATGGAAAAATATAGATGATACATTATTTATTAACCTTGAAAACAAAAAAACGATGCTTTTTAAATTTAATAATAAAAAAAACAAGCTTATTGAGGTTGGAAATAATAAATCTAGATTTAAAAAAATAGAATAGCAGGTTTCTTCTAAATTTTAAGAATACTTTAAAGTTTTGTTAAGTTTCTTGGTAATTAATTCGGTGTATTTTACAGCTTACTAAACACTAAAAATTATCCCCAATGAAAAACTTAAGCATCTCCCTATTTACGCTTAGTACTATTGTATTGATGAGTTGTAACTCAACTCCAAAAAAAGAAAAAAACGCTGTAAAAGAAGAAACTACAGATTCCAGAACTGTTCAAATAAAACTAGGAATTACGGGTAATAAAATATCTAAAGAATGGAAAGAGGCATTACGTAATAGAAAGAGTAGCAAAGTACTCGATTCACTTTCGAAAGTAGAAAAAGAGCTTACTAATGAAGAACAAGATTGGATAACTTTAATCGAATCTAAAGCCAATAAATGGAATGCAATTAGAGACTCCATAAAAGTACCTTTTGAGAATATCAAATTGAACGATACAGTTACAGTTCTTTTAGGATATCAAGGAGGAGATGATGCCTTTACCCCTAATGTAAAAACCATTTGTCTTGATGTAAACACTTTACAAAGAGAATATGGATCGGCGAAAAAACCTATAAATGACAATAGAATTGACCGAATATTTGCCCATGAGTTTACACATTTATTACACAAAGAATGGGCTACTAAAAACAATCTAAGTATTAATACATTTAAAGATCAAATATTATGGGAATGTACCTTAGAAGGCTTTGGTATGTATCGTTCAATGTCTAGTAAATGGTTTCCAAAAGGAGATTCATTATCAGCAACCTCTAAGAAGACATTTGATAACTTATATCCAATATTTGCAGAAAAAATTATAAAAGTATTAGGTCAACCCAATCTTACAGAAGAAGAACAAAACGAGATACATGCAAACCTATCGAGAGGACCAATGAAAAGAAAATGGGGAGCATTACCAGTAGCAGTATGGTTAGCAGCAGAAGCTAAAGGAAATGATAAAAACCTTATAAAATGGGTAAACAAAGGACCAGATGCTATTGTTCTATTAGCCGAAAAGTATTTAACTGGAGAAAGTAAAGTTGCTTTTGACAAATTCTTAAAAAACAACAAAGACTCTCAGTAATTAAAAGATGTTTTTTTACTATTTATTATTTTCACTATAAGTAAAATATAATTTTGACTCCAGTGAAAGTTTTATTTCCATTAGAAGCAAAATTGTTTATAGATAATATATATTTATAAAAAGTTTTGAATAATTGAATTAATAATTCTTTATTCGATTAAATAAGCTCTGAAAAAGAAAATGAAAAAACAAGAATTCATAGAGTTCATTGATCATACTTTAAATGAGGTAAAGCAATTTGCCGAAATTTATGCTAACAGACCCTTGCCAAACAACTTTAAATTCAAATGGTTAAGAGATGATTGTGAAACAGTAATAGGTCGTAAAAATATAATAAATGAAATAGCAAGACTTGTATATCTTTCAGAAGATAGAATTTATCCTTGCGTAGATTTAAACATAGGATTAGAAGAAGGGTATATATTTATAACTTCTTGGATTGCCAATTATGAACCGAGACCTTTTCAAAAAGGTTGGAGTAATAGACCAGGCCCTTTTATTTACTGTGTTTCTTCAAGTATTATCAGTAATACAATTGATACAAAATCAAAAGATTTCATTAATAATTTAATTGATTTAGGACTTCTTCATTATGAAAAAGAATAAAAAACAAAAATCTAATGGCACTAATATTTTTAGGAGAAAGTAAAGTTGCTTTTGACAAATTCTTAAAAAACAACAAAGACTCTCAGTAATTAAAAGATGTTTTTTACTATTTATTATTTCACTATAAGTAAAGTAAGAGTTTCACTCTAGTGAAAATAAATTTTTGCTTCTAATGGAAATTTTATTTCTATTAGAAGCAAAATTGTTTTTAGAACTAAAATAGAATAAGTACATTGGACTCAAAAATTGAAAATAGTATGAAAAGAATCCTATCAATAATTATTATAGCCTTAGTAATTAATAATATCCAAGCTCAAAAAACCGTATCAATACAAGCAAAAGGAAGCTTAGAGTCACCAAATCCTTGTGATTGTGTGGAAATATCTGAAATTACCAATAAGCACAATCCTGCCGATATACTTAACGGAATGGAAAAGTGTATTAAGAAGAAAGAATTTGATAAGGCAGCAAAACTTTTTGCAATAGCTGGTGTATATGGAAAATACGACTCATATCGAGTAAAAGACAAGAGTGCTCATCAAGCATTATTGGTTCTTCAACAAAAAGTTCTCTTAAATGTGAATGAAGATGAAAAGAACAATGTAATTGCAAGTCTTAAAAAAGTACTTAAAAAAGGCTCTGAAGAACTGAATCAAGTTTGTCAAGAGATTCGAAAAGTTGGAGCTCCCAAATATCATCCAAAATATATGATTCAACATGGGATTCAAGCATTTATAAAAAAAGATGGCAACGGGTTAACTGAGAATTTTAAAAGCGACGAATCATGGAAGCTAGCTCTAAAAAGTTATTTACATTGTGATGAATAAAACTTGTTAATCAAACTTTAATAATATAAAACAAATTGAAAATGTTTAAATGGTTTAAAAAGAAAAAAAGCGCAGAATCTAAAAGCAGCAATGGACCTGATTTTAATGATATAGATAGCAACGATAAGGCTTTCAACTTATTTAAAAAAGGAGAATTAACTAAAATTCATCTAATACCTGTAGAATTTGGAGGTGAAGACAGTAATATTAACACTCTTTATGTTCCTGAATTTGTTAGTGTTTTAAAAATGCGATTCGATCAAATGATTGAAGATTTGTTAATTGAAGGAAAAGAATTAAGTTACTCAGCTAATCCAGAATATAAAGGAAAAAGCTTTATCCCTTCTGCTTTAAAAATTAGTGTTACAGGCGACTCTGAGTTTACAGAAGTTATTGAAATTTGGTAAACAATAGTTTAAGCCTTCAATGAAGTTTATGATAGATAATCAACTAACTTACATATTACCTGGGGCAATTGGACAATTGATATTGTGGTTATCGTACAAGATTCTTAAAAAACCGAAAATATATTTTAGTCTTTTGTTCCTAACGATTTTGATAGCTTTATTTGGTTATTTAAATATTGATAGGGAATCATTACAAATGGCAAATGGAAATGCTGCCTAGTGGACTTTTTTTCCTCTACTTTTCATGATTTATTATTGGGTTTTCCGTCAATTATTTTTAAAAATATTTAAAAGTGAACCACTAATGGTAAGTTACATGGAAACATATTCAGCCGAAGCTGCTTACAGAGGTTTACATATTGGAGATTTAATCTTCACCTTGTCAACACTAATGCTCCCTTTTTTAACAACTTTACTATTTTAAAAGTATACTAGTTAAACTCCAAAGAACATTGAAAAAGAGAAAGGAAAATATCAAAAAGCAAATTTTAAAAAAGCTAGAGTACTATCGTAAAGAAAGAGGAATCACTTTTTTTGACAATCCTAATCATCATTTTAAAGAAAATATAATATTAGATGATAATGAATTAGAAGTTCTTTCAATCAAACTAAATAGATCAAGGAAAATTCTTATAACAACCAAGTACATTTATTTTATCAATAAAAACATACTTACTAAAATATTAGGAAAAGATATTGATAGATTTGATTATATGGAATTTATCAATGGAGAGGAAATAATTGAAAGTAAATCAAAAATTAAAATTAAGTTATTTCGATTTAAGATGTATTTTCGAATAGGTAGTTATAGAATTGTTAAAAAGGATGGTAGTTTTACCGAATTAACAATATGGAAAACACAATTTGCTGATTGTTTGAATGAATGTGTTAAGAAATTAAAGTTTGTTGGAAACAAATATGAAGCAATATAAAAGTATATACATTAAGCTCCTAAAACTGAAAAAAGAACCATAGTTCCCTTTTAAACCAATTAACTTTATTTTAAAACAACCTTATGTCAAAAAGAAAATCATTCTGGTACAGCATTATATTAGAGTCAGCAATGATAATATTTAGTGTATTTATTGCTTTATTTATTAACGAATGGAAAAATGAAAAAAATGAGGCTAAAAGGACTGAATTGATAGTTCAAAATATCGAAAGTGAAATCCAAAACAATAGAAAAATTATACAAAACATCATTGGATACCATGAAAAGATAATGAATAATATTAGTCAACCTGACAATAAACAAATACTCGAACAAAAGTTTTTCAAAAATGCTTACTTTTCAATAGGAGAAATAGCTCCGAAAGGAATTATACAAGAGCATTTTCAAGATATTGCCTGGGCAGTTGCTAAGGAAGACAAAATTACCAATCGAATCTCTTTGGAGGAATCTCAAGTACTTTTTGCTGTTTACGAGCAACAAAACCTTATTAAAGGAACAATAAAAGATATCATCAATTTATTAACCTCACGTGAAGTCCATAAAATAGAATTGGTAAGTGAAAACGTGATTGTTTTTAAAATATTAATGAATGAGTTAATTGGACAAGAAAAAATACTAGAAACTAATTATAAAAATGCATTAGCATTAATTACAAAAAGAAAAAACAAAAGCTAATCATTAACACGATATTCATTTCAAGAAAAGCTTGTAACCTCTCATAAGCCAAACAAATGTAAATAATTTACAAAATGGACGAAAAAACAAAAAGACAAATCGAATTACATTCTGCTGGAGCAACCATAAGACACTTAAGTTCATTTGAGGAATTGGAACACTACTCAAACGAAAAAGAGCTCGAAGTTGATTTTATAAAAAAATGGTGTGTCCCATTTTATATGTTTCAAATAAATAATACAAATGAATTTATAGAAAAACTTGAACCGATAAAAGCCGATTTGAATACTGAAGTGGTTAGGGGTTTACTTGGCGATTTTAATTGGAGAACACGAATAGTCGGAGCATATTTTTCTATGATAATGGATTTAAAAGAAGTTGAAGATATCATTGGAACTCACCTTTTAAAAAGTCAAGTTTGTTATGCTGGAACAGGCTATTGTTTAACTTTAGCTTCTTTCAATACCCAAAAGGGAATTGAATACTTAAAAAAATATCTTGACTATTACTTAACTCAGAAGCATTTATATTTCGACCAAACAGACGCAATGTCTGCTCTAAAATGGACTGATCAACTTAATGGAACAAATGAAATAGAAAAATATTTGGATTTATATAAAAATTGGATATCCAACAAGTATTCTTATGATTTAGAAAAATCATTTAAAGGATTTGAAAGTCAGATGGAGAGTTTAAATCAAATAAAAATAAGTTACAATAAAAAACATCCATAATAGAGCTTAACTCAAAAATATTAATCATACACAAAACTCGTATCAAATGGTTATACATGACCATTCGTAATAATTAAACATTCTCAAAATAAATTTAATTGGAATTTACCGCTCTTTTCTCTTATAGATAAAAAGAAATGTCCAGTAGATAACAATGAAATGAATGGAAACTGGAACTTTTGTCCCTTTCATGGAAAAGAATTAGTAGCTAAATAAAACTATTATTAACAGTATCTATAATTAATTGCAACACCAACATACATTTAGTATCGATCTATTATGATGTAAGTTGACTAAAAATTCCTCATATAAACAAATTACCTACAAACTAAATCAAACAATGTCAAAAAGAATATTCAAAACTATCGCTATCATTCTGAGTTTGATTTCCATTTATTGGACTATTGAATTGATTCCTGACAGAACGAATCGAAATTTTATAGCTTTGAATGAACAATATTCCTTCCAGAAGGAATTAGAAATATCAGAAAAATTTATAACTGATTTTAAATCATCTTATATAATTAATTTTAGTTTCGAAAATCCTAGGCCTTATGAAAATATTGACTCACTAAGCCCTATAGAATATGACATTAAAATATTTAGGAATAACAAACCAATTGAAATTTTTGAAAATAATAGTTTTTTAAGCATACGTGGAGAAGAATATGAATTGAAAATGAAATTAATCAATGCAAATTCGAAACCAAACATCTTAAATATCGGAATACAAACGAATGTTCCGGGACCAGCTTATGAACTACTCTTTGAAAGAGAGTTTAAATGGGTATTTTGGACAATAAATGGATTTATAATGTTAATTGCATTGATTTGTATATACTTTGGATTTAGAAAAAATCCAGAATATAACAATGTATAACCAACGATTATGATAGACGCAACTAGCTAAAAATCTGTTCGAAATTACAACAAATGCTTAATTTAAAAATATTCTATTTCATTTTTAACCAAGACTATTAAATGAGAACTTATCCAGAAAACATAAAAGAGCTTGAAAAAAAACACAATTTTGTTTTTCCCATAAGTAAACAAAAATTAGAAAGCATTCGTAACAATATCATTTTGCGTCATGATCTTGCTTTTTTATTTTTAAAATCAAGAATATTAAATTCTTTGAAAGAACGAGATGATTTTAAAAAGGAAGCATCTCTCGATTCTTTTTTAGACAAAAGAATTGCCAACAAAGACAGATTTAAAATTTATAATACAATAAAAAGCCAAATTCCTCTACCTCTTAAGGAGAACGATAAATTGTTTTTATATTCTTTGCTTATTCTAGGTGCTTTTCTTTTACCTTGGCTTGTCTATGCAATAATTGTTTCTAAAGAAGAAATTCTTATGCTTTTCTCATTAGCTTATCCTAAACTCTTTGTCGCTCTTTTTTTAATTGGAATCTTAATTGTAGCAGGTTTTGATCATGCATTCGGGCATTTTTTTAAAAAAGAGAAACCGTCAATTGATACAAATGTACTAACAATTAGAGAGTTCATTTGTAATTTAATCGGAGACAACAGACAAGATATTAAAGAAAAATTTGAAATAATTTTTAAGAATGACCTTGAGAATTTAAAGTAATCTTCCTCTATTATAAACAAGTTATCCTACATATAATTAGAACTAAAAAAAGTAAAATGTCAAATCCTGAATTAAAACTAAATTTTATAGTTGACAAAAACGAAAGTTTAACTATTGCAAAGAAGATAATTCATAATAAGAATTCTAAAAGGAAAAAACTTAAGTTGAATAGAAATGAATATCAAGAAACAGTGTTAAAATGGACTTTATTTAAATACTTACAGCCAGCAGAAGACAATCCATTGAACTCTGAATTCTTCCCTCTTCCTCCCTCAAATTCATTAAACAATGGATTATCAGCAGATTTGATACTTAAATACCTAAACTCAAATTCAGTTTTTAACTTTTATAAATTGAAAAAGAATGATAAACTAAATATACGAATGGAATATAAACACCCAGAAATGTATCGAAAATCTAGACCTTTTATTGGTGATTACATTTCATTTATATTCAAAATAGAATGGGAAATAAATAAAGGGTTTGATCATATTTATAATTCATATAAATTATTAAATGAAGGAATAATTATAATTGATTAAAAAGTACCAGATAACAATGTATAACCCCAATTACAATGAAAAATTAAATGAATAAAAAAATATATTCTGAGAAATTCCTAATTTTTGGAATTGTAAATTTACTATGTGGATTCTATTTTTTTGCACCAACACTTTTCACTCAAAAAAAATCCTTAACAGTTGAATCTGGTCAAGTTGAGAATATTGAAATATTCTATCGAAGAGTTTCATCTAGAGGTGCTAAGAGTACAAAATCTGAGTTATTTATAAAAGTTAAAAACGATTCTAGGAATTATTATCTAATGGAAAATATTAGTCAAAAAAGAAGGAATGAAACTTTTGAAATAATTAAAAAGAAATTGACAATTTCAGGTGGAGTTAAAATCTGGATTAAAAAAACGGATATAAACGAATATGAACCAACGATATTTCAAATTTCAGACAATAAAGGAAATATTTTATTTAATGTTAATCAAGCTAAAAGTCATTCAAAAACAGGTTTTATAATAACATTCTTAGCAGGTATATTTGGAGTTGGTGTATTTGTTTATCAAAAAAAGAAAAACGGCCACAACCTTTCTTAGTCAAAACTTAGTTTTAATTAAAGAATCAAACATTTTCAGTATCAATCTCGTGAGCATTGCTCACTCGAGCGAGCGAGTAACACTAAGATAAAAATACAAGCTCTCATACTTAACTCATTTGTAATACTAACATAGATTTAGTAGATTTAGCTTGCTAAAATTGTGAAAGCAATAGTCCCCTATTTCTTTTATTTTTAAATACAATACGAAGTTATATATTCTTAACGGATACCCATAAAAAAATGCTATGGGTTATACCTACTTTAGCACTAAATAGCTGTTAAACAAGTAAGCTATTAAGAACTAAAAGTTACGCATATAAACAAGTTGTGGTTCATATTCACTCAATAAAACTGCAAATGAATTTAGATGGAGGCTATGCTTTTAGCCCAGATCATACAAGGGTTATAGACTCGTTTAATAAACATATTAATGCCAATTGGGTACAGTTTTTTGTGGGAGGTACTAGTACTAAATAGTACCCAAGTAATGAAACTGGGTCGATTATTGTAGAAATAAGAAATCCTACTAGTAGAAATTCTCTTCTATTACACATAGGAGAAAATTATGATTGAAAAGTTTATGGTAACATTCCATTATCTACAATAGAACAAGTTTTTAGATTTAAATTAAAAATCAATTAATTATGAAATATATAACAATATTCTTTTGCCTTTTTTTGTTTTTAGGTTGTAAATATTTTAAAGGAGATAATTGCAATAATACTTTACCTATAGTTGGGGTTTATAAAAATATATATGATAAAGAAGCCTCGAACCTTTTAATTATTAAAGAAGGTGGGGTGTTTGAACAGATATATACAAAAGAAAATTTAATTAAAAAAAATAAAGGAAAATGGAAATTCTCAAAAGAATCATGCGACATATACTTTAAAAATTTAAAACTAATGCATAAGGTTAGTCCTACATACTTAAAATATTTTACTGAAAATGGGATTTACAGGTTAAATACTATTAGATTTAATGAGGATTTAAGAGATGAATTCGATTTTTATAGAGTAGAATAAAAATATAAGACTGTTTAATAAACATATTAATGCCAATTGGGTACAGTTTTTTATTGGTGGTACTAGTACTAAATATTACCCAAGTAATGAAACAGGGTGGTGTATTGTAGAAATGAGAAACCCTACTAGTAGATATTCTTTATTACTTCATATTGGTGATGAATATGTAAGAGATGGTTCAGGTATTAATAGTTAAAGAGGATGGTACTTTTGAAATAATTAAAAAGAAATTGACAATTTCAGGTAGAGTTAAAATCTAGATTAAAAAAACGAATATGAACCAATGATATTTCAAATTTCAGACAATAAAGGAAATATTTTATTCAACATTAATCAAGCTAAAAGTCATTCAAAAACAGGTTTTATAATAACATTCTTAGCAGGTATATTTGGAGTTGTGTATTTGTTTATAAAAAAAGAAAAACGGCCACAACCTTTCTTAGTCAAAACTTAGTTTTAATTAAAAAATTAATCAATACCACAGCATCAATCTCGTGAGCATTGCTCACTCGAGCGAGTGAGCTTTACTCACCCGTACCTGTGAAAGTTACTCACTCGAGGCTGTGAGTGTTGCTCACTCGTACGAGTGAATAACACTAAAATAAAAATACAAGCTCTCATACTTAACTTATTTGTAATACTAACATAGAATTAGTACATTTAACTCGTAAAAATTGTGAAAGCAATAGTCCCCTATTCCTTTTATTTTTAAATACAATACGAAGTAATACATTCTTAACTGATACCCGTAAAAGAATGCTATAGGTTATACTTACTTTAGCACTAAATAGCTGTTACATAAGTAGACTATTAAGAACTAAAAGTTCCGCATAGCCCACCCAAAATGGGTAAATAAAAGGAATAAAGTTCCGCATATAAACAAGTTGAAATGCATTTGAGAAAATCAGAACTCATGATGAAATTAAGAATTGACAAAGAGCTATTAGAGATTTTTAAAGACATTTTAAATCGGAATTTGACATTAACTGAATGGAGGCAAATGGAAAATTGTGATGAATTTCAAACTGTCAATTATTGTGGCGGGTTTGATGCGATTGAAGATGAATTTTGTTTCAGTTATTTTGACTTAAACAAAGTGGAATATTGGTTTCAAATACCTCTTTCAGAAATACAAAAAATCGACAAAGAAAATATACCAGAAATTGATATAAGATTAGCGAAATAAATCAGTAGTAATTTGGAAATAAAACCACCGATTTTGGATAACGGACATTTTTCAGTTTTGGTTGCTGAACTAAATACTGGAATCGTATTAACGACTGAATTTAAAAGACATTTAGGCTCAGGTGAAATGTTTTGGATATTTGAAAACATAGAAAAGACAAATAAATTTATTGATTCTGAACTAAAGAAGAATCATGAATATGAATTTAGTGTGAGAAATAGTAAAGGAGAATACCTGTTTACTAGAGGCATTAATGGAAAAAGATAAAAAAACTCATTACAACACAGTGTAAACATAATTGCTTGGTTCCAGCCTGCTCGGAAAATCCGTAGGATTTTCCTCTGGTTTGTTCCATTTTTGTTAAGTTAGTTGTTTAATCACGTAACTATCCTTACACGTAAACGTTGTAGCCAATTAAAAAAAGAATCGAATATGAATTTTCGAGCCTCATTCTGTGACCCATTTAAGCCAGACATTATTGAAATGGGAAACATTGAAAAGGATAAAATCATGGAAACATTCGAAAAAATTCCATGGACTGAATTGCTGAACAAAATGGAAACAGCAAATCAAAATGATATTCACTACTCCCCATCATTAGAGATTGAAAATAGAGATAATAAAAACGGGCTCACAGTTTCTGCGGTGGACGGAAAAGAATGGTACATCTTTTTCAAAAGACCTAAAATCGTGAAGAAGTTTTTTGGACTTAGGGAAAAAATGGACAATCATTATTTGACGGATGTGACTGGTCAAACAATTGATGATGTAAGGACTTGCTTGGGGGCCTTGATAAAGAATGATCTAAACTTTCTTGAACAAAAAATAAAATAACTGGCTACAACAATGGCTATAAAGTATAGGCCTAACCAACCATACCGTTCCTACGCTTCATAGCCAGAACGTTAGTAGCAATTTGCTAAAAATGAATGTAAACAAAATTGAAGATTTTAAGGAACTAAAAGGAGATATTGAAGTCAATACTTTAGAGGAATTGATTTTTCAATTGTTGAACCTATTTTCCATTAACAAAACATCTTGGTTAATTGGTATAGAGTTATTAAATGACCTAATCAGTCTAAAAAGACAGGACGGTTCTGTGTTATCCAATAAAATAGGTAAACCTATACTTAATTGGATTGATTCAAAGTATGATAATAATGTATTTAAAGATTTTTCTGGAAGTTATAGTTCTGACGATGAAGAATCAAAACAGATAGTTTTTATAATGGACTTAACTCTTGATACTATCTTTAAAATTAATCATAATACAGATGTTCTGCCCTTTTTAAAATCGAAACTAAAAAAATCATCTAGCGAATATGAATCATCAGAAATTAATAATATAATCGATTGGATTAAAGAAACAAAAGCAAATCCTGAATCGAAAATTTCGGATGATATATTAGATCAAGTTTTGTTTAGAGCGGATAAATATTTTGAAGAAGAATATAACTCTAAAAATTTTGATTATCTATTCTGTGGATTAAGAGAAACAATTCAGGAATATAAATTATGTTACTCCATTCATTGGTGTCTGAAGTCTGAAAAATATCTTTCAAATGTTAAAAGAACTGGATGGATTGGAGCTGGTTCTCTAATGATTGCTAAGAAGTCTGACAAATTTGAAAGAATGGGGTCTAATCCTTTTGTAGATTGGGTTTATCTTTTTGAATTGGATATTCAAAATTTAGAAGAATATTTTCATTTAGAAATTCCTTACAAAAAGGAATATTTATCAAAACTAAAATCAGTGATTAAATGTTCAAGTCAGGAACTTTTAAAAATGGTTAATAATGAAGAAAAAATAATTTACACCGAAAAAAAAGCTTGGTGTGATCATTTTCCAGAGTTTCAAAATATTGCGGACGAACTAAACCAAGTAGGTATCGAATGCCAAGTTGAGATTAAAACAAGAAAAAAAACTACTAACAATGTATAACAAATCATAGCTGCCTGACGGCAAACTACGCTTGCTATACGAGACGTTGTACGTAATCTGAAAAATAAAATGTTTAATAGACAAAAATTCAAATACAAAGACCTTCCACCTGGTGACAGAATTCGGAAATTAATTGTAGAATTCGTTGAGCCTGAACTGACCAAACTCGGATTTAAACTCTTGAAATCGGAATTGACTTTTAAGCGAAAAATCGGAAAATTTACACAAGAAATTTATTTCGCCAAAAATCAAAGAAACTATGGGAATACTGTAGTTTCATTTTGGACAATATTATCAGTAAAATCAAATTTCTATGTAAAATGGCACGAGAAGACTTATGGATTCTAACCAATCAATGAATTTGTAGATTCTAGGTATGATAATCATATTAAAACTTGGAATACAAAATATTGGAACGGCGGACAATATGATCTGACAGAATTTGACAATGTTAAACTAATGACTGACTTGACCAAAAACATCCTGAATATCGGAATTCCAATACTAAATAAAATTTCTGATTGGGAAAGTGCAGCAGACTATTTATTTAAGGAACAAAGATGGATGGATGCAGCTAAAATATTTGACTTTTATATCATTTCTAATCAGCCGAAAAAAGCAATGAAAACTCAAAATATAATTGAAAAATATTTCAACGAATTAGATATTAATAACGTACCAAAAGAAAGATTTGAGGAAATTAAAATAAGAAAAGACTACTTACAACACCGTGTATAATTCATTACTAGTATTCCCCTATTTACGGAAATCCTCACGAGTTTTCTATTTAGTTTGTATTTCCTAGTTTAGATGCTGAAACACGCAACGAAATCATACACGAAACCGTTGGCAATAATATTAGCGGAGCATAAAAAAAGAAGATTTTAATTAATGAAATATAGCATTCCAGATAAAAGAGAATTGACAAAACCGGAAATTGAATTTCTGACTTATCTGTTTGGAAAAGAAAAATCGAAATGGACTAATTTAATCGGAAATCTGAAAGTTATTGCGAGATGTGGTTGCGGGAAATGTCCGACTATAATGTTTGGAAAAACATTTGACTCGGAAATTCAAAAAGGGAATTTAATAATTGATTATGCAGGAAAAGGAAAAAACGGAGAATTAGTTGGAATTTATCTGTTCGGAACTGACCAAATGCCGACTGAATTGGAATTTTATTCAATAGACGGAGAATCAGACATTTCAGAAATACCGAAAATTGACACTCTGAAATCTATGAACGAAAATCTGATTGAATGAAAAAATACTATTGCCAACAATGTATAACCGCAATTACGGCGGATTCGACAACGTCCGAATCTACTCGGAATTGCTAAAGTCAGTGCTAAGCCAAAAATTAACGCATATTAATCCGTAATTGACGGTTATACGATACCGTTGTGCTTAATTATGAAAATACCACTAAAATTAATCTTTCTGCTAATAATCAACTTCTCGTGTTTCAGCCAAAATAGCGGAAAAGAAAAGCTGAATTTAGTATTTTATGATGTTTGTACTAATAAAATAATTAAACCTGAATTTGAAATTGATTCATTTTCTGAATTGAACTATAAAACGGTAACAATTTTTCCAAAACGTGGAGATTTAATTGGACAATATTCAACAATTTTAAAGACAAATAGTGATACAATTAGAATTCCTAAAATTCTGTTCTCTTTTAAAAGTGTATTACATTCAAGAAAATGGAATTATCTGAATTGTGAAAAAGTTTGCGATGGAACTGAAACTGATTTTTACTCTAATGGAAATAAAAGACTAGAAGGAGAATTTAAAAATGGAAGACCAATTAAAATAAACGAATTCAGAAAAAACGGAAAATTACTTACACAAACTTTTTACGAAAATTACACTCTGAATTACGAGCGTGTGAATTACTTCGACGAAAGTGGAGAGTTAAACGAATACGAAATTTATAAAAACAAGAAAAGGAAAACGATAATCAGAACGTTTGACAAAAATGGAAATCTGATTAATAAAGAAACTAAAAAGAAATATATTAAACGAAAAAATAACTAAGCACAACAATGTATAACCGCAATTACGGCGGATTCGACTACGTCCAAATCTACTCTGTAATTACTAACGCCAGTTCTTTATGAAAATTTATTACCTTTAATCCCGGAACTGACGGTTATACGAGACTGTTATCCAACATTTGAGAAAAACGAAATCCTACATATTATTATTAATTATTATTCTGACTTTCAGTTGTAGAAAGGAATCTAAAACTGAAATAAAGAAAAACATTGATTTAGATTTAAAAAAAACAACTGAATTGATTTCTCAAATTCTGATAGACAAAAATGATTCTTATCTATCATCAAGTTGTATTTCCGAAAATCAAAAAGCATTTACAAGTTCAGACTTTTTGTATTATGGAGAAAAAGCTAATAAATATCTTAATATAAAAGATAGCTTACATTTTAAGACGCAAGAAAAATTATTCAATGAGTTTAAGATAATGAAAGAACTAACTCTGAATAAAAAAATCATAACAGAAAAGCAACATATTGAATTAGAATCTAAACGTGAATTTTGGAAATGGATTGAGATTAATTGCGAAAAAGGATATTGCTCAATTTCTAAACCAATATTCAATGAAAACTATGATTTAGCATACATCGTAATTTTTAGAAGATTATTTGACTTTGATTCAAGTGGAGAAATATTAATTTATGAGTTTAAAAATGGGAAATGGAAAGAAAAAGAGCAAATTGAAAGATGGATAAGTTAAAAAACATTAGGTAACACCGTATATAATTTAGTGCTTAAGCCACGCAACAAACCATATACAACAACATTACTCCTTCCCAAACTTTTTCTCTAATAGCTTACGTTCCCAGTCCTTACCAAAAAAGTCGAAAACCTTAATAGAATATATTCCAATTACAAGAAGCCAAAAAAACAAAGTCCATACTAAAAAAAGCCAGTTAGAACTATCTACAAAAACAAGTATTATAGGCAGCAACATACTTAACAATGCAATAGCAACAAGCTTGTACAACCCCTTAACCTTTTCAAGATAAACAGTCTCTTTTTTTAATTGAGCAACATCAATTTCCTTCTTTACATCGGTTATCGTAGTTTCAAAAACAGCAGCTAAAGATTTTAAAGATTCCAAACCCGCATTTTCACCATTCTCAATTCGTTGAATGGTTCTTACACTTAGTCCACTCATAGTCGCTAATTGTTCTTGCGACCAATGACGTGCTAATCGCATTTTTTTAAGATCTCTTATCGTATTCGTATCACTAGTCATTCCTTTTTCTGACATGTATTAAATTGTTTTCTGCAAAGATAAACATCAATCACACTTTAGCCTTTATACCCATAAGACTCAAAGCTGACAGTAACATGACAGCTCTATGACACTAGCAATAAGAAAACAATAAAATAAAAAACTGAAAGCAATTTTATCTAATTTTGCACTTAGGTAGACAAAAATAAATGATAGAGAATTTTATAAATCAATTAGGAATAACTGAGGAGGCATTACAAAACGAACTTCGAGAAATTGCTAGTATAAGTACGCACCAAAAAGGAGAATTCATCATTAAAAACAATCAATACATAAAAGTGTTAAAAATTGTATTGAAAGGAAAAGTACGAGTATACCAAGAAAATGAAGACAGAGAAATTCTTATCTACTATTTAAATGCTATGGAAGCCTGTACCCTATCGCTTTCTGCTTGCTTTGAAGATTGTAAAAGTACCGTAAATGCTATTGTAGAAGAAGAATGTACCCTGATAAACATTCCTGTGCGATTTGTAAGAGATTGGAACTTTAAATACAAATCCTGGAACACATTTACTACCAAAACATTTAGAGAAAGCTACAATCACTTAATAAATCAGTATGCCAACCTAGCCTTCCAACCCTTAAAAGATCGTTTGTTCGATTATCTCCTTGCTAAGGCAGATAACAATATTGTAAAAAAATCACACCAAGAGTTAGCCAGAGAATTAGGAACTACACGAGAAGTTATTTCCCGCTTATTAAAGAAGTTAGAAAAAAATAAACAACTCCATTTAGGACAAAAAGAAATTGTTTTACTAAATAATTCCTAAGCTTGTGACAAAAGGCACAGGTATGCCACCTGCAATCTATTTTTCTTTGTATCGGATATAAAACACAATCGATATGAGAAATTTAAGAGCAAGAATACTTACGGTATTATTAGGAATAAGCGCCTTAACTTTTGGACAAAACACCCAAGCATTTTCAACATACAAGCCAACAGCACAACATAAAGTAGCCTTAGAAGTATTAAAGGCAAGCAAAGAATGGATTGCGAACTTTAACAAAGGAAATGCAAAAGCATGTGTAAATGGCTATACACAAAATGCAGTAATGAATGCCCAACCGTTTGGAGTTAAAAAAGGGAAAAAAGAAATTTCAGAATTTTGGACACCATTTATTCAATCGGGAGCAAGCAATTTAATTTATACCAATGTACAAATAGAAGTAGCTAATAAAACAACAGCTTTCTTATCGGCAAACTGGAGTATGAATGTAGGTAGAGGAATTATTTATCAAGAAAAATGGGTAAAAAAAGAAGGAAAATGGCTACTAAGCTACGATAACTTTGAGGTTTTAGAGAAATTTAAAACACCACAAGAAAATAAAACGAATCCAATAGCAGGTCATTTAGCATTAGAAGAAGTAATTAAAGCATCGATACAATGGATTCAAGGATTCAATGCAGGAAAAGGAGCTGTATGCGGTAATGGATATTCAGAAAAAGCAACTATGAATGCAGTACCATTTGCATTATTAAACGCTAAAAAAGACATTCAAGGATTTTGGACACAATTAATAGCCAAAGGTGCAAAGAACTTAATATATAACAATCCAATATTTACAGCTAAAACAGCCAACAGTGTTACTTTATCGGCACAATGGAGCATGAATATTGGAGAAGGAAAAATTTACCTAGAAAAGTGGGAAAAGGTAAATGGGGAATGGTTGTTAACTTATGATGAATTTCAAGTATTAAAACAATACAAATAATTCATATACAACAACTGTAAACAAAAAATCCCGAGTATCATACTCGGGATTTTTATATAGTATAGGTTTAAACTATTTATCAATTGATCCTAAAACACGCTTCATAAAATTATTCAACGCTTCTTTTTTAGGGGTACCATCTTTTACCATTTTATCAACCTCAATAGCACCGTACATATTCGATATTAACTCACCTATAACGTCTAACTCCTCATCTTTTAAAGAAGGAACTTCCGTTAAAGCTTCTAAAGTTTCAATCGTTTCTAGTACGTAATCTTGGTCGTTTTCTTCAATAAAAGAAGTTAAGTGTTTAATAACTGGTAATTTCATATTATTATTTTGTCATTGCGAAGCAAATAGAATTTGCTGTGGCAATCTGTTAGATTAAAAAAGATTACTTCACTACGTTCGTAATGACGTTTTATTATGCTACTACTTCGTTTACCAAGTCTTTTAAAACATCAAACTTGTTCGTTTGAACTTGGTTTACAAATTTACCATCTACAAAAGTTGCAAACGTTGGTAAGTTACTTACATCCGCTAACTTTCTACTTTCAGGAAACTTTTCAGCATCAACAATTACAAAAGCAGTGTCTTCATTTTCAGAAGATAACTTTTTAAATTTTGGCTTCATAATACGGCAGTTACCACACCAAGTAGCCGAAAATTGTACTACTACTTTTGAGTTGCTTGAAACGATTTCTGTTAAATTATCTTGACTTAATTCTTGTACCATAGTTTATATTGTTTCCGAAAGGAGCTCGTGCTCGACCCCTTCACTTATCTCACACGAACTTGATTCCTTTCTTTTATTATTATATTAGTTTACAGCTAAATATTCTGCAGTAGCTTTGGCGTTAGGTTGCATTGCTTCTTTACCTTCTTCCCAGTTTGCTGGACAAACCTCACCTTTTTCTTGTACGTGAGTGTAAGCATCGATTAAACGTAAAAACTCGTTTACGTTACGACCAACTGGCATGTGGTTTACACCTTCGTGAAATACAGTTCCTTCTTCGTCAATTAAATAAGTAGCTCTATAAGTAACGTTATCTCCTTCAACTTGTACAGTTTGAGTAGCTTCGTCAAATACTTCATTAGTAATATCTAAAATACCTAAGATTGAAGATAAGTTACGGTTACTATCTGCTAATAAAGGATAAGTAACACCTTCAATTCCTCCGTTATCTTTAGATTGGTTTAACCAAGCAAAGTGTACTTCAGGAGTATCACAAGAAGCTCCAATTACCATAGTGTTTCTTTTCTCAAACTCACCTAAAGCAGCTTGGAAAGCGTGTAATTCAGTAGGACAAACAAAAGTAAAATCTTTTGGGTACCAGAATAATAATACTTTCTTCTTGTTGTTTGCTGCTTCTTCTAAAACATTTAACTTAAAAGTATCTCCCATTTCGTTCATTGCATCAACGCTTAAATTTGGGAATTTCTTACCAACTAATGTAGCCATTTTATATTATTTTAATGATTAAAAATTTTTTTACAGCGGCAAAGATATTTTATTCTTCAAGCTTTAAAAGCTTAAAAACAACTTTATTTTTTTATTCCACTATAGGTTTTTTCGATGTGGTAAAAAACAGTCAAAAAAGGCTTCCAAAAAACCACAATTTTGCGCTTCGCTACATAAACAAAATCAATCACTTATAGCAAAGACCATAAAAACAAACAATCACAACAATAACATTAACTTATAATTAAATAAAAAATATAGATAAAAATTATTCAATGATTTATCGTAAATTTGAGTGCAACAACTTACAAAACAATATATTATGGAAGATAAACACGCACACGGGGCTTCTGGAGACATTACAAAATGTCCATTTATGGGAGGAACTCAAAAAGAAACTGCTGGAGGAGGAACTCGAAATAGAGATTGGTGGCCCAACGAATTAAAGTTAAATATTTTAAGGCAAAATGCTGCAAAATCGAACCCTATGGATCCCGATTTTGATTACGCTGCTGCCTTTAATAGTATAGACTATAATGAACTTAAAAAAGATGTTATTGATTTAATGACTGATTCGCAAGATTGGTGGCCTGCCGACTATGGTCATTATGGTGGATTTATGATTCGTATGGCTTGGCACAGTGCGGGAACTTATCGTGTTGGAGACGGTCGCGGAGGAGCAGGTTCAGGAACACAACGTTTTGCTCCTTTAAATAGTTGGCCAGATAACGGAAACTTAGATAAAGCACGTTTATTATTATGGCCTATAAAGAAAAAGTATGGAAATAAAATTTCTTGGGCAGATTTAATGATTCTTGCAGGAAACTGTGCTTTAGAATCTATGGGCTTTAAAACTTATGGTTTTGCTGGTGGTCGAGAAGATGTATGGGAACCAGAACAAGATATTTACTGGGGAAGTGAAACAGAATGGTTAGGAAATGAAGATCGATATGCAGACGGTAACCTAGAAAGTGATTTAGGAGCTGTACATATGGGACTTATTTATGTAAATCCTGAAGGTCCAAACGGAAGACCTGATCCTGTTGCCTCTGGAGTTGATATTAGAGAAACTTTTGGGCGTATGGCAATGGACGATGAAGAAACGGTTGCTTTGGTAGCAGGTGGTCATACTTTTGGTAAAGCACACGGAGCTGCAAATCCAGATACTTATGTCGGTGCAGAACCAGCAGGAGCTGCTATAGAAGAAATGAGTACAGGTTGGAAAAACAGCTTTGGAACAGGAGTTTTAGATGATGCAATTACTAGTGGTATTGAAGGAGCTTGGACGCCAAATCCTACACAGTGGGATCACGATTATTTTGATGTACTATTGAACTACGATTGGGAATTGACTAAAAGTCCAGCCGGAGCACATCAATGGACACCAACCGCTGCGTCGAATGCTCGAATGGCACCAAAAGCAGGTGATCCTAACGGAAAGCAAGCTCTAATGATGACTACTGCCGACATGGCTTTGAAAATGGATCCTGCTTATTTAGAAATATCAAAGCGTTTCCATAAAGACCACAAAGCTTTTGAAGATGCATTTGCAAGAGCTTGGTATAAATTAACGCATCGTGATATGGGGCCAGTAGCCTTATACTTAGGACCTGAAGTTCCTACTGAAGAATTAATTTGGCAAGACCCTATTCCTACTGGAAATACCTTATCTGATGCTGAAGTAGCTACTTTAAAAGCTAGCATTGAAGCTTCTGGATTATCAATTTCACAAATGGTAACTACAGCATGGGCATCTGCTTCTACTTTTAGAGGTTCGGACAAACGTGGCGGTGCTAATGGTGGACGTATTCGATTAACTCCTCAAAAAGATTGGGAAGTAAACAACCCTACTGAATTGGCTAAAGTTTTAGCGGTTTATGAAGGAATTCAAAAAGATTTTAGTGGAACTGTTTCTATTGCCGATTTAATTGTACTTGGTGGTTCTGTTGGTATTGAATTAGCTGCTAAAAATGGTGGACATACCGTAACAGTACCATTTACTTCTGGAAGAGGTGATGCTTCTCAAGAACAAACCGATGTAGTTTCTTTTGGATACTTAGAGCCTAGAGCTGATGGTTTTAGAAATTTTATAAAAAGTGACTTAAATGTTGCTGCTGAAGAACTATTAATTGATAAAGCCAACCTATTAACGTTAACCATTCCTGAAATGACCGTGTTGGTTGGTGGATTACGTGTTTTAGGTACGAATTACGATGGTTCTGACTTTGGTGTATTTACGGATACTGTTGGAACATTGTCTAACGATTTCTTCACCAATATTCTTGACTTTACCTACACTTGGAAAGCAGCTTCTTCTAGCGATAAAGAATTTATTGGTAGAGATAGAAGAACGGGAGCGATGAAATTTTCAGCCACTAGAGCCGATCTAATCTTTGGTTCAAATACTGAACTAAGAGCCATTGCTGAAGTATATGCAGCCGATGATGCAAAAGAAAAATTTATAACCGATTTTATTGCAGCTTGGACCAAGGTAATGAACCTTGATCGTTTTGATGTAAAATAGAATTTTGTTTGTTGAATAAAAAAAGGTGATCAGAAAGATCACCTTTTTTTATTCAGTATTGTTTAGCTATTTACTAGCAAACAATTTTACATCGTTTTTAGAAACTGTTTTTTCTCCTAGAATAATTAAACGCTCTACTACGTTTCTCAACTCACGGATATTTCCAGTCCAATCGTATTCTTGTAATAATGTTATTGCCTCTTTAGAAAACTCCTTTTTAGGCATCCCTTGTTCCTTAGAAATCTTATCGGCAAAGAAGTTTACCAATAAAGGAATATCGCCTCTTCTATCATTTAAAGCAGGAACTTTGATTAAGATTACTGCTAAACGGTGATATAAATCTTCACGAAAACGTCCTTCTGCTATTTCCTTTTTTAAATCTTTGTTGGTTGCAGCTACAACTCTAACATTTACTTTAATATCCTTATCCGAACCTACTCTCGAAATTCTATTTTCTTGTAAAGCACGTAATACTTTTGCTTGTGCAGACAAACTCATATCACCTATCTCATCTAAGAAAATAGTTCCTCCGTTAGCTGCTTCAAACTTACCTGCCCTATCTTTATTAGCCCCTGTAAACGATCCTTTTACATGACCAAATAATTCACTTTCTATTAATTCCGATGGAATTGCAGCACAGTTTACCTCAATCATAGGTGCTTTTGAACGATCTGATTTTTCGTGCAACCAGTGTGCTACTAATTCTTTTCCGGTTCCATTAGGTCCAGTAATTAAAACACGAGCATCGGTAGCGGCTACTTTTTCAATAATATCTTTAATATGAGTAATTTCATCACTCTCACCAATCATTTCGTAGCTTTTACTCACCTTCTTTTTAAGGCGCTTGTTCTCTACAACTAACTCTGTACGATCTAAAGCATTACGAACTGTATTTAATAACCTGTTTAAATCTGGCGGTTTCGATATATAATCAAAAGCACCTAAACGCATGGTATTAACAGCAGTATCTAAATCACCGTGACCAGAAATCATAACCATTGCAGTTTCAGGTTTTAGCTTTTTTGCTTTTTCTAATACCTCAACACCATCCATTTTTGGCATTTTAATATCGCACAATACTAAATCGTAATCTTTATTCTTAATCATTTCAATTCCAGCCAAACCATCTTCAGCCTCCTCTACTTCATAAGCATCATTCTCTTCTGTAATGATTTTTTTTAAAACTCTACGGATTGCCGCTTCGTCTTCTATGATTAATATTTTACTCATATATTATTTAGACTTTAAGATAAAAGACGAAAGAAGAAACTTTTATAATTCATTTATTCTTTCTTTTTATCAATTAACTCTTTATTATTTTATAAATTTTAATGGCTTAATATAACTATTCGTTCTTGGAAATCAAAAAGCGAGCCAAGTGTTATTACTGTAACTTTTTTATCTTTTTCAACTACTTAGATTTTCAGACAAAAGATGAAAAGATAATAGATTATTCTAAGGATTTTTTAAATCCAGAAATCATCTTTTGTAACTCTTCTATTTTTTTCTCTAGATTTAATAATTCCTTATTATTAATATAACTTTTATAGCTTGACAATACTATTTGCGTCTGTAATTCAAAAAGCGATCCAAGTGCTATTGTAAAAACTTTTTTATCTTTTTTAACCATTTAGATTTTTAGACAAAAGATGAAAAGATAATAGATTATTCTAAGGATTTTTTAAATCCAGAAATCATCTTTTGTAACTCTTCTATTTTTTCCTCTAGATTTATTAATTCCTTATTATTAATATAACTTTTATAGCTTGACAATACTATTTGCGTCTGTAATTCAAAAAGCGAGCCAAGTGCTATTTCAAGAAACCTTTTAAAGTCTTTTTTTGAACTTCTACTCGACCCTTCTGCTATATTTGAAGGAACAGAAACAGCTGATCTATTAATTTGAGAGGTCAAAGAATAAAGTTCTGATTTAGGAAAACTATCTGTTACTTTAAAAACTATTTTACAAAGTAGCATACTACTTTTCCATATTTTAAGTTTTTTAAAATTATGTTTCAACATTCTTTCTCTCTTTAGCAATTTATTTATCTTCTTCTCTTTTCTCTTAAGTCTTTTCTCTTTAGTCCTTTTGTCTTAAATCTTTTGTCCTTTTATCTCACAACCAGTCTTTCGTCTTTCGTCTTTTATCCTCCTTCTTATTCCTTTATAATATGAACATCTCTTTGCGGAAATGGTATAGAAATATTATGCTCTCTAAACAACTGATCTATTTTAAATCGAATTTCACTTTGCGGAATTAATGCTTGAAAACTATCGTTTAAAGTAAAAATCAACTTAAACTCTAATGCACTGTCTCCAAAGTTTTCAAATACAACTAATGGCGCTGGATATTCAAACACTTTTGGATGTTCCTTAGCAGCTTTTAATAACAGTTCTTTTACCAATTGAACATCACTTCCATAAGCCACACCTACCGATACACTTTCACGAGTAGTAGTTCCGTTTTGAGTCCAATTATATAAACTATTCGATAAATATTTATGATTGGGTATTACCAGTACTTTGTTATCTATGGTTACAGCTCTGGTAGTTCTTAGTTTTATTTCCTCTACTCTACCTACTTTTCCATCAATCTCAATAATATCACCTACATGTACACTTTGATCAACAATAATGAAAATACCAGAAATGATGTCCTGGAACAAGGTTTGTAATGCCAAACCAACACCAATCAATAATGCTGCCGATGCTGCAAATATGGCTGTTACATCAACTCCAGAAGTATTTAAAGTAGTTAGGAATATAATAATGTAGATAAACCAACTTGCAAAAGAAAAAACAGTATCAAACTTATTCTTATCCTCTGTTTGTAATCTTCTTTTTACAAACTTTTTAAAATACTTTAATAAAGACGATGCTAAAATTAAGACAACTATAAGTACTAGAATCGATTTTACGCTTATACCTATCTCTTTATTAAATTGAAAAGTATAGTTAAGTATTTTATTAAGTTCTTTCACAAAAATATATTTGTAGTAAATATATAATTTTAGTTAAAAAAAGCAGCTATCTTTTTCTGATAACTGCTTTTTATTATTTTGTTTTTTATCCGTTGTATTTAATCCATTTCCATAAATCTTTATAGCTCGGTTTCTTACCATACATTAAAATACCTACTCTATAAATCTTAGCTGCTACCCATACAATTAAGGCAAACGTAACAACTAATAACAACATCGATATTGCGATTTCCCACCAAGCAACTCCAAATGGAATACGCATTAGCATTACTATTGGCGATGTAAATGGTATATATGAGAACACCACTGAAACTGGTCCATGAGGGTCGTTTATTACAGTTGCAAAACCAACATATACTCCTAATATCAATGGCAACATAATTGGCATCATAAACTGTTGCGTGTCTGTCTCATTATCAACAGCAGCTCCTACAGCAGCAAATAATGAACTGTATAACATATAACCTCCTAAGAAATAGAAAATAAATAGTAAGAACATTTTTAATAATGGTAACCTAAATATTTCCTGAATAATCATTTCTCCTTTGCTTCCAGCTGCTTGTTGCATAGCCTCCATTTGTTCTGGCGATACTTTTGCTGTTTGCATTTCCATCATATCAATTCCTAAGAACGAAGATGCTATTAAACTAAACACAAAGAATAGAATACCCCAAATAAAGAATTGTAACAAACCTGCCGAAGCATTACCAATAATTTTACCTAGCATTAACTGGAAAGGTTTTACTGAAGAAACAATTACTTCTATAATTCTACTTGTTTTCTCTTCAATAACACTTCGCATTACAGATGTTCCATAAATCATTACAAACATCATTAATAAATATCCTGCTACGGCTCCTACTCCAATTTTTAGTCCATTGATTAATTTAGACGACTTCTCTCCTGAGAAATTAAACATCTTAATATCTGATGAAATTTTAGATGCTTTAATATGTTCTAAATCTATTCCAAACTTATTTAATTTCTCGTTTCTAAGTTTCTTTTCAATTTTATTCTCTAAGCTTGACATGATAGTCATACTAGGCGAATCTTTTGAGAAAAACTCAATTGAATTTGCTAATATCTCTAAACTATCTTTTTTAGGAATGTATAAAGCTCCGTAGTAATCTCCTTCTTCAACTTTCTTTTTAGAATCGTCGAGACCTAAAGCTGTAAAGTCTTCATATTTTACAGTTTTTGAATCTTTAAATACATCTTTAGCAAACAATCCTGACTCATCTACAAAAACGATTTTTTTAACTTTCTCATCATTTTTCTTCATTAAAAAGAATACCAATGCTCCCATACCAATCATTAGTAAAGGACTTAAGAAAGTCATTACTATAAATGATTTATTTCTAACCTTAGCAATAAACTCGCGCTCTATAATTAACTTTAATCTACTCATAGCTTAACTGTTTTTATTTACTGCCTCAATAAAGATATCGTTGGCACTTGGTATTAATTCTACAAAATGTTGTACTTGTCCTTGTGTTGTTAAATACGATAATAAATCGTTTGCTGTATTTCCTTCTGTTAATTTTACATTTAACTTCAAACCATCGTTTAATAATCTGAAATCAGCAGGTAACACTTTAAAGTTCTCTTTTAGTTTTGCTTCTACCTCTTTTCCGTTTGAAGTATTTAAACCAACTTGAAAAGTATTAGTTCTAAACTCTTTCTTTATATCATCTAATTTACCGTCTAATATTTTGTTAGACTTGTTAATTAAAGCAATATAATCGCACATTTCCTCAACACTTTCCATTCTGTGCGTTGAAAAAATAATCGTAGCTCCTTCGTCTCTTAATTGTAAAATTTCTTTTGCTATTAATTGTGCATTAATCGGATCGAACCCTGAGAAAGGTTCATCAAAAATTAATAATTTAGGTTGGTGTAAAACAGTTACAATAAACTGTACTTTTTGAGCCATCCCTTTAGATAACTCTTCTATTTTCTTACCCCACCAAGCTCCTATATCAAACTTATCAAACCAATACTTTAAGCGCTTTTTAGCTTCCGATTTACTCAATCCTTTAAGCTGCGCTAAGTACAAAGCTTGCTCTCCAACTTTCATACTTTTGTATAAACCTCTTTCTTCTGGTAGGTACCCAATGTGCTCTATGTGGTTTGGAGCTAATTTTTCACCATCTAAAATAACACTTCCACTATCGGGCATTGTTATTTGATTAATAATTCTAATCAAAGATGTTTTTCCTGCACCATTAGGTCCTAAAAGACCAAAAACACTTCCTTTAGGAATGTGCATAGATACATTGTTTAATGCAGTATACTCCCCATAGCGTTTTACTACATTATTAATTTCTAATAAATTATCCATAGATTTTAAAGTTGATTAATTGCTTGCTGTTTGTCAAAGAACAGCTAATGACAAACTTACATATTTTATATAGATTAGTATATTCCTTTTCCATTTTGTTACACTGAACATTTCTTTTTATTGTAAAGAACTTTAATTAGTTAATTTCCTAATTATCCACTCCAAAGGTCCTTGTTCCTTTTTTTGTGTCCACAAATAAGCAAACACTACACATAAAAAACTAAACAATAAAGCATAGGTAAAAGAGAATGTAATTGAATAACTCCCCATATTTTCTGGATTTAAAACAGCAACTATTCCCATTCCTATAACAACATGTGCTACATAAAATGTCAGGGCTAATTGACCTGTACTTTTTAATACCTGAATAATAAAATGTTCTTTGTATTTATTTGAAATTAAAATACATATTGAGATTATTCCTATAGCAAAGCTACTTCCAGCAATCATATAAAACGGCAAAGGAGGCATAGGACTCGTTCCTAAAACCTGACTTAACTCATTCAAGGTTTCAGTATTTCCTTCAGAAAATATATAAAGTAGAATTTTAGAGACAATCACCGTAATTACAAAAACACACATACTTACAATCATAGATTTCTTAACAAATTTTTCATCTGCTAAATTCTGTTTCCCAAACCAAAGACCAATTAACATAAAAGATACCCAAGGAATAACTGGATGAAAACCATTGTAAAATAGATTCCTCGTAAATCCGGATAGTGTCCAAAAATTATGATATTCAAATGTTTTATAATCCCAACCAATATCGTAATCAAAGAATAGCATAAGAATTGGATACAAAAGTATAATCGCTCCAGCAACAAGTAATATTTTTGATTTATCAACTGTTAAGAATAATACAGTTAGAAGCATATAAACTCCATAGAAATGTAGAATATCGGCAATCCAAATAGGCAAATACACTACACCTATTATAAATAGAAAAATGGCTCTTTTTATAATTTTGTTTCTAACATTATGAAGCTTTTGTTGATCTCTATTTTGAATACTTGAATTAGACATAAATGCCAACCCTACTCCCGCTAACACCACAAAAGTAGCAGCAGCTTTTCCTTCAAATAAGCTTGTAAAGTATTTTAATGTCTGATTTCCATTATTTCCAAACGCAACTTTAAAATTAACTATAATCATTCCTATTACAGCCAATGCTCTTGCCACATCAATACCAATTATACGTTTCATCATATACAATTTAAAACTACTAATTAGTAAGCCCTTAGTGCCTTTCGTTACGTTATCTGTATGTTAATTTTATTATGCATGCATAACTTTTTTGCAAAATACTATGCATGCATAATAAATTTTTATATCTTTGACAACGATGGATAAAAGTAAATCAATAGATCACCAATTAAGAGCTACTTGGCAAGCTGTTGCAAAATTGTATAACGAACAAGCTGCAAAGCACGATAGTACAATGGCAACTGCTTTTGTTTTATTGAACATAGATTATGAAAACGGTACGCCTTCTACAGCCTTAGGTCCTTTAATGGGAATGGAACCTACTAGTCTTTCTCGTTTATTAAAAACAATGGAAGATAAAGGGGTTATATGCAGAGAGAAAAATCCTAATGATGGTAGAAGTGTTATTATTAAGTTAACCGATTATGGTAAAGAAATGCGAGAAGTTTCTAAAGGCCATGTATATCAATTTAACAATAAAGTAAGAGAACATATTACTGAAGAAGAATTGGAAAACTTCTTTAAAGTAACAACTACAATAAACAAACTTATTACAGACAAGTTAATATACGATGATGATATTGACAAAAAAGCTGTATAAAACAAACCAACAAACAAATGACAAGAAGAATTAAAAAAGTAGCAATTATCGGTTCTGGTATTATGGGAAGTGGTATTGCATGTCATTTTGCCAACATTGGCGTTGAAGTCTTATTATTAGACATTGTTCCTAGAGAACTTAACGACAAAGAAAAAGCAAAAGGATTAACGTTAGAAGACAAAGCTGTTCGTAATCGTTTGGTTAATGATGCTTTAGCTGCTTCGTTAAAATCGAAGCCATCTCCTATTTACAAAAAAGAGTTTGCGAGTAGAATTACTACTGGTAACTTAGAAGATGATATTGCTAAGGTTGCTGATGTAGATTGGATTATGGAAGTTGTTGTAGAGCGATTAGATATTAAAAAAATCGTTTTTGAAAAATTAGAAAAGTACCGTAAACCTGGTACTATTATTTCATCAAATACTTCGGGGATTCCTATCAAATTTATGAATGAAGGAAGAAGTGAAGATTTCCAAAAGCACTTTGCTGTAACTCACTTTTTTAACCCTCCTCGTTATTTAAAATTATTTGAAGTTGTCCCTGGACCTAACTGTAAGCAAGAAGTTACTGACTTCTTAATGGATTACGGTTCTAAATTCTTAGGAAAAACTTCAGTATTAGCTAAAGATACTCCTGCTTTTATTGGTAATAGAATTGGTATTTTCGGAATCCAATCGTTATTCCACCAAGTAAAAGAATTAGGATTAACTATTGAAGAAGTAGATAAATTAACAGGACCAGTTATTGGACGTCCTAAATCTGCTACTTTCCGTACTGTTGATGTTGTTGGTTTAGATACTTTAGTACACGTTGCTAATGGTATTTACGACAACTGTCCTAACGACGAAGCTCACGAATTATTCAAGTTACCAGATTTCATCAATACAATGATGGAAAATAAATGGTTGGGAAGTAAAACTAAGCAAGGTTTCTACAAAAAAACTGTTAACGCAGAAGGAAAGAAAGAAATCTTATCGTTAGATTTAGATACGATGGAATATCGTGCTAAAAAACGTGCGAAGTTTGCTACGTTAGAATTAACAAAAACTATAGATAAGCCAATTGATCGTTTTAAAGTATTAGTTGGTGGAAAAGATAAAGCGGGTGAATTCTACCGTAAGAACTTTGCAGCAATGTTTGCATACGTTCAAAATAGAATTCCAGAAATCTCTGACGATTTATATAAAATTGACGATGCCATGAAAGCTGGTTTCGGATGGGAAAATGGACCTTTCGAAATTTGGGATGCTGTAGGTGTAGAAAAAGGTATCGAATTAATGAAAGCTGAAGGAAAAGAGCCAGCTGCTTGGGTTACTGAAATGCTAGCAAAAGGATCTAAATCTTTCTATACAGTTAAAGAAGGAGCTACTTATTACTATGATGTAACTGCAAAAGCTCAAACTAAAAAACCAGGTCAGGATTCATTCATCATCTTAGATAATATTCGTAAAACAAATGAGGTATTTAAAAACTCAGGAGTTGTTATTGAGGATTTAGGAGATGGTATCCTAAACTGTGAATTCCAATCTAAAATGAACACTATTGGTGGAGATGTTTTAGCTGGATTAAACAAAGCAGTTGATTTAGCTGAAAAAGACTTCCAAGGATTAGTAATTGGTAACCAAGGAGCAAACTTCTCTGTTGGTGCTAATATTGGAATGATTTTTATGATGGCTGTAGAGCAAGAGTATGACGAATTAAATATGGCTATCAAGTATTTCCAAGATACTATGATGCGTATGCGTTATTCTGCAATTCCTACAATTGCTGCTCCTCATGGTATGGCTTTAGGTGGTGGATGTGAATTATCATTACACGCTGATAAAGTTGTTGCTGCTGCTGAAACTTATATGGGATTAGTAGAGTTTGGAGTTGGAGTTATCCCTGGTGGAGGTGGTTCTAAAGAAATGGCATTACGTGCCTCTGACACTTTCCGTAAAGGAGATGTACAATTAAATGTATTACAAGAGTATTTCTTAACTATTGGTATGGCTAAAGTAGGAACTTCAGCATATGAAGCTTTCGATTTAGGTTTATTAGAAAAAGGTAAAGATGTAGTTGTAGTGAATAGAGATCGTCAAATTGCAGAAGCTAAGAAACATGCATTGTTACTAGCTGAAGCTGGATATACACAACCTGCTGCTCGTAAAGATGATGTATTAGTACTTGGAAAGCAAGCATTAGGTGCATTCTTAGTAGCTACAGATTCTATGCAAGCAAGTAGATTTATATCAGAACACGATCAAAAGATTGCAAACAAATTAGCCTATGTAATGGCTGGTGGAGATTTATCAGAACCAACAAAAGTTTCTGAACAGTATTTATTAAACCTTGAACGTGAAGCATTCTTAAGCTTAGCGACAGAACGTAAAACGTTAGAGCGTATTCAACACATGTTAAAAACTGGTAAACCACTTCGTAACTAAAAGTTACGATTAGTATTGAGATATTAGTATTAAGTAATTAGAAATGCACAAAGTAGAAAATTTAAAAATATGGCAAAAGTCAATTCAATTGACCAAAGCAATATATCTACTTATTTCAGAATTACCTTCCGATGAAAAATTCGGTCTAACATCTCAAATAAAGAGAAGTGCTATTTCAATTCCTTCAAATATAGCCGAAGGAGCTGGTAGAAATTCTCAAAAAGAATTCAAACACTTTTTGAGTATTGCGAATGGTTCAGCATATGAATTACAAACGCAATTAATATTAGTTATTGAATTAGATCTGATTAATAAAGACAAAGTACAACCTATTATTGAGCAATGTATTGAAATACAAAAAATGAATTATGTTTTTCAACAAAAATTATAAATCGCAATACTAGAATCTCAATACTCAATACTAAAAATAAAAATGAAAACAGCATATATAGTAAAAGGATATAGAACCGCCGTAGGTAAATCTAAAAAAGGTGCGTTCAGATTTAAAAGAGCTGATGAGTTAGCTGCTGAAACAATCGATTATATGATGAAGCAGTTACCTGAGTTCGATAAAAAACGAATTGACGATGTTATCGTTGGTAACGCAATGCCAGAAGGTTCTCAAGGATTAAACATGGCTCGTTTAATTTCTTTAATGGGATTAAAAACTGAAGATGTTCCTGGAGTAACTGTAAACCGTTTCTGTTCTTCTGGATTAGAAACTATAGGTATGGCAGTAGCAAAGATTCAATCTGGAATGGCAGATTGTATTATTGCTGGAGGAGCTGAAAGTATGAGTTCTGTACCTATGACAGGATTTAAACCAGAATTAAACTACGATATCGTAGCTGATGGTCATGCTGATTATTACTGGGGAATGGGAAATACAGCCGAAGAGGTTGCTCAGAAATATAATATTTCTCGTAAAGATCAAGATGAGTTTGCTTTAAACTCTCACTTAAAAGCATTAAAAGCTCAAGAAGAAAATCGTTTCCAAGACCAAATAGTTCCTATTGAAGTTGAAGAAACTTATGTAGATGCTAATGGTAAAAGAGCTACAAGAAAATTTACAGTAACAAAAGATGAAGGTCCACGTAAAGGATCAAACATTGCTGGATTAGAGCGCTTAAAACCAGTATTTGCTGCTGGTGGTAGTGTTACAGCGGGTAACTCTTCACAAACAAGTGATGGAGCTGCTTTTGTTATGGTTATGAGCGAAGATATGGTTAAGGAATTAAACCTAAAACCAATAGCACGTATGGTAAGTTATGCTGCTGCTGGTGTTCCACCAAGAATCATGGGAATTGGACCAGTTGCTGCTATTCCAAAGGCGTTAAAACAAGCTGGATTAAAACAAGAAGACATTAGCTTAATAGAATTGAACGAAGCATTTGCCTCTCAATCATTAGCTGTAATTCGCGAATTAGGACTAGATGCAGATATCATTAATGTAAATGGTGGAGCAATCGCTTTAGGACACCCATTAGGTTGTACTGGAGCTAAATTATCAGTTCAATTGTTTGATGAAATGCGCAAGCGTAACATGCAAGGAAAGTACGGTATGGTAACTATGTGTGTAGGTACAGGACAAGGTGCTGCTGGTATTTTCGAGTTTTTAAACTAGGAATAAGATATAAGTAATGAGTATTGAGATTTTTCTCTACTCCTAAAAAAATAAATTTAAAATCAAAAAAGTAGTTAGTAACTCAATACTCACTACTGATTACTAAAATCTAAAAATATTATGTCAGAATTAAAGAAAGATATTTTACGTGGTGGTCAATTCCTTGTAAAGGAAACAAACTGTGAAGATGTATTCACTCCAGAAGATTTTTCTGAAGAGCAAAATATGATGAAAGAAGCGGTTAAAGAATTTAACGACCGTGAAATCATACCTCATAAAGAACGTTTTGAAAAGAAAGATTATGCCTTAACTGAAGAAACTATGCGTAAAGCTGGTGAATTAGGTTTCTTAGGTGTTTCTGTTCCTGAAGCTTACGGTGGATTAGGAATGGGATTTGTTTCTACGATGTTAACTTGTGATTATATTTCAAGTGGAACAGGTTCTTTTAGTACTGCTTTTGGTGCACACACGGGTATTGGAACAATGCCAATTACTTTATATGGTACAGAAGAGCAAAAGCAAAAATTTGTTCCTGCTTTAGCAATGGGTGAGCGTTTTGGAGCTTACTGTTTAACTGAGCCAGGAGCTGGATCGGATGCTAATTCTGGTAAAACTACTGCCGAATTAACTGAAGACGGTAAACATTATAAAATTAACGGACAAAAAATGTGGATTTCTAATGCAGGTTTTGCTGAAATCTTTATCGTTTTTGCTCGTATAGAAGATGATAAAAACATTACTGGTTTTATCTTAGAATATGATAAAAACAATCCTAACGGAGTTACTTTAGGAGAGGAAGAGCATAAATTAGGTATCCGTGCTTCTTCTACTCGTCAGGTATTCTTTAACGATACATTAGTACCAGTAGAAAATATGTTATCAGTTCGTGGTGGTGGATTCAAAATCGCTATGAATGCATTAAACGTTGGACGTATTAAATTAGCAGCTGCTTGTTTAGATTCTCAAAGAAGAATTATCGATCACGCTGTAAACTACGCTAACGAACGTAAACAATTTAAAACTCCTATCTCTGAATTTGGAGCTATTAAAATGAAATTAGCAGAAATGGCTACCAATGCTTATGTTGGAGAGTCTGCATCGTATAGAGCTGCTAAAAACATTGAAGATAGAATCGCTATCCGTGAGTCGGAAGGAAACACACATCAAGAAGCAGAATTAAAAGGTGTTGAGGAATACGCTATTGAATGTTCAATTTTAAAAGTAGCTGTTTCTGAAGATGTTCAAAACTGTTCTGATGAAGGAATCCAAGTTTACGGAGGTATGGGATTCTCTGAAGAAACTCCAATGGAATCTGCTTGGAGAGATGCTCGTATTGCTCGTATTTATGAAGGAACTAACGAAATTAACAGATTATTATCTGTAGGAATGTTAGTTAAGAAAGCCATGAAAGGTCATGTAGATTTATTAAATCCTGCTATGGCTGTTGGTGAAGAGTTAATGGGTATTCCTTCTTTTGACACACCAGATTATTCTGAGTTGTTTGCAGAAGAGAAAGAAATTATAGCAAAATTAAAGAAGGTATTTTTAATGGTTGCTGGTGCTGCTATCCAAAAATTTGGAACTGAGTTAGAACAACACCAACAATTATTAACTGCTGCTTCTAATATCTTAATTGAAATTTACATGGCAGAGTCTGGAATTTTGAGAACTGAGAAAAACGCAAAACGTTTTGGTGAAGAAGCTCAAAAAGAACAGATTGCAATGGCGAAATTATACTTATACAATGCTGTAGAAATTATTACTAAAAACGGAAGAGAAGGAATTATCTCTTTTGCTGAAGGTGATGAGCAACGTATGATGTTAATGGGATTAAAACGTTTTACAAAGTATGCGAACTACCCTAACGTTGTTGAGTTGCGTAATACAATTGCAGAAAAATTAAAAGCAGAAAACAAATACTGCTTCTAAAAAAATATGAATATAGTTTACAACATTGTGTAATTATTAAATGGTAAACTATTATTAAAAAGCTTCTATAACTTTATAGGTTTTAGAATTTAGTTGTTTGTTTAAAGATCGTTAAATTAGTTTTTAGCGGTCTTTTTTATTTATATTTATTTTGTAAGACTCTTAATTCAAAAAATGTACTTTATAAAACAATTTAAAAACCTTCACAAACTCATAGCTTTTATAGCTTTATCCATAGTTTTTTCTTGTAAGAAAAATCATCAAGATTTATCCCCTATAAGTTATGCTCAATTTGAAACATTTGTAGAACAAACTGGTTATAAAACTGATGCTGAAAAATACGGGTGGTCTATAGTACAAGTAAATGTTTATGACTTTAAAAAAGTTGATGGTGCCTACTGGAAAAAACCTGATGGTATAAACAACATAAATTCTAAAGACTTGCCTGTAACTCAAGTAAGTTATAACGATGCCATAGCCTACTGTAAATGGTCTGGTACTCGATTACCTAATTATGATGAATATTGGGAACTAATTAAAACAGATAAAAGAGTGGTTGTTTCTGAAAATGAACTCCCAATATCTCCTGTAAACGAAGTTAATATTTTAGGAAATGTATGGGATATAACCGAAACTAAAAGAGGTGATTTAGTTAGACTTGCTGGTGGCTCTTTATTTTGCTCAAAAACAACTTGTCATGGTACAGTAAAACAAAGAGAATTGTTTGTAGATAAAGAAACTGGTAATATTCATATAGGCTTTTCTGTTATTAAATAAAGACAGGCTTTATCTTTGCAAATAAAATTCTTGACTTTTGAAAGAGCTATTTAATTTCCTTTTTTATTCTGGTTTTAGTTTATGTGTTTTATTAATTATTTTAATTTTAAAACGTATACACCAGCATTTTTCTAACAAAATTCTAATTGGAATATTTTTTTGCTTATTAATTTTATTTCTAACCTACTCGTCATATTATTTAGAATATACAAACCTCTCTTTTTTTATAACACCAATTGGAACTATAGTTCCATTAGCATTAGGCCCTCTCCTATTTAACTATATAAAGTCTATATATAATTCTGAAATTGATCCCAAAAAGACTGTTAAGGATTTAATTCCTTTTTTTATTGGCTTTTTATTATTTAGTATTCCAAGGTATTTTTTACCAAACCTCAGCAGTAATTATCAAAACAATATTATTCTACTAAGCTTTATAATTCCTTTTTTGGGTTATGGATACTTTATATATTATTTATTCCTAAGCTTTAAGCTTTTAAAAACCTATAGAAAAAAGGTTAAAGAAAACTATTCTTACATAAAAAACATCGATTTAAAATGGCTGTCTATTTGGTTATATGGACTGATTATTTTTGTTCTTATCGATGGAATCTCAGGTGGATTGTTACTAGTTTATTCATCTTTAAAATTTGTATTAACTTTTAATCTCCTATTCTTAACTGCCTTAATATGGTATATTGGATATTATGGTTTGAATCAAACACAGGTCTTTTTATTGCAAAGAGAATTTAATAAAGAAGAGAAAGTTCTTAAGACACCCATAGAAGAAAAAAGCAAGATTTCTAATTCTCCTAAATTGAAAGAAAAATTAGAAAAGCTTTTTGATACAGACCAAGTTTTTAAGAAACAAAATCTTTCTTTGAGAGAAACTGCTTCATTATTGGAAACTACCGACAAAAAACTTTCCAATTATTTAAACACCGAACTGAATACTACTTTTTACGAATATGTAAATTCTTATCGAATTCAGCATTTCAAGAAAAGTATTAGCAATGGTACTTCAAAAAACTTAACCTTATTGGCTATTGCATTTGATTCTGGTTTTAACTCTAAAGCTACTTTTAATAGAGTTTTTAAACAGCAAGAAGGAATAACTCCTTTACAATTCAAAAAAAGTTTAGAAAAAAAAGTCTCATAGCATCTAATGAGTCGATTTGCGCCTTGTTTATCAGTTGTTTTGCTCAAAATTTAAATGAGTAAACAATTATTATGAACACAACAATTGACACTAACACGTATCGAAAAACGAACCTTAAAAAAGCCAAAAAATATACTCTTTGGTTGTTAGGAATTTCTTGGGGAATCGGATTCTTATTTTTAAACATCCTTGATTTTTCTAATCTTATTTTTAGAACAATATTTTCATTGGTCTATGGTTTTTTACCGGCAATAGTTGCCATCATAATTAATAAAAAAGAAGGCGGTAATTGGAAATCTCTACAATTTTTTAAACCATCATTAAAAGGAAGCTCATTAGCTATACTAATCCCCTTAACCTATGTTACAATAGGATTTTATTGTCAAGTAAAATTAGGATATCGATTAACTCCTGATTGGTCTATACTTGGAGGTACAACAGAAATAATTTTATTAATTGGGTTAGGTTATTTAGCTACTAGTATTTTGGTAATGGGAGAAGAAATTGGATGGAGAGGTTACCTACAAGAAAAGTTATTTAATGCTTTTGGCGAAATAAAAGGAGTTGTTATTCTAGGACTTATTTGGGCTTTTTGGCATTTACCAGTTGCTTTAAAAGGATACAATTTCCCAAACCATCCTTATTTAGAGGCTTTTGTTACTTACCCTTTAGTATGTATTGCTTTCTCTTTAATTATAGCTTACTTAGGCTATAATAGATATTCAATCTTCATTGCAATTTTAGCACACGGAGCTAACAATCATTTTAATGCTATTGCAATTTCTGTTACTGAATTAAAAGATGAGTTTTCTTTTGCAATGCTTAGCAACTTTATATGTATTGACTTAATTTTAATATTTGGGTACTTGTATTGGAAAAAACTTAAAAAGGCAAAACAACAAGCTATGGGAAAAGCTTAGTGGGGAAATAACTATGGAAAAAGAAGGTTAGTAAAAAAGATCATCAAATAAAATTTGGTGGTCTTTTTAATATAAAATAACTTTAAACACCCTTTGAAACTTAAATGAAACTCTGATGATAAACATAAATAATGCTTTTGAAAGCATCCAAAATTACTTTTCTCCCAAAATAATTTCTGAGGTAAACGATCAATTTGTTAAACTTGCTAAAATTAAAGGAGAAGATATTCCTTGGCACAATCATGAAAATGAAGATGAGTTATTCTACATCATAGAAGGTTCTTTATTAATGGAAATTGAAAACGAACCAAGTTTTACTATGAATAAAGGTGATTTATATGTAGTTCCTAAAGGTGTTAATCATCGTGTTTCTTCAGAAAAAGAATGTTTTATTATGCTTATTGAAAGTAAAACAACATTACACACAGGTACTGTGAAATCTTCAATTACAAAGTCTCTTGATGATCAGAAATACTAAAAATAAAAAAGAGCCTATTCATTGTAGGCTCTTTATTTATAATATCAATTCAAACTTTTAATTGCTTCTTATAATTACGTCTCCATTAAAGTTCTTGAAAAGTAATTCTGGTCCTCCTCCATTAATTGCTCCAGTAATCCAGTTTTCTACTTTTACTCTGTATGCATTTCCTTTTTTAGAATTCCCTTTAGTCACTTTAGCTTTTGATGGCTTAGCTTTTAAATCAAAGTCAGTATAAATTTCTCCTCTATCTGATTTAATTTTTACATCAGCTTTTAAATTCTTTGGAAAAGTTACATCGATATCTCCATTTAAACTACTAAAGGCCATTGCTGTATTGGGTGTTACTTTTTTAAAGTTTACTACAATATCTTTATTTAAAGCATCAGCACTCACAGAGCCACTAATATCTTTTAATACAATTCCACCGTTTGTGTTACTAATATCCATTGCTCCTTCTACATTTTCTACATAAATAGAGCCTTGATTTACAGTAGATATTTTTAAAGAAAACTTTTTCGGCACTTTAATCTCAAAATCAATAGTTGCTACAGGTGAACTTTGAATACGAACTGTATTATCTAATTCTTCTACTTCAAATTCCATTGATTGGTTTGAAATCTTCTTTAATCCTGATTTTCCTCTTCTACTACTGCTATGTCTATCTTTTCTCCTATTGCCTGTAACTACAACTTCATTACCATCATATCCTACTACATTGATCGATCCTCTAATAATTCCCATTTTTAAAATTCCTGCTTGTTTAGAATTACTCAATGGAATACTTACTGTTTCTTGTGCTGTTAAATTGAATGCTAATAAAAACAATATACTAAACACTCCTATTTTTATATTTTTAATACTCATTTTTTTTTAATTTTTAACTATTGCATCTCCATTTAACTGATCAAAATGTAAATGTACATTTCCGTTTCCTATTTTAAAATGCCTATTGGATGCTATCTTATATTTTGTTCCTTTTTTTCTACTCTCTTTTACTTTTTTAAACCTTGGTGTTGTTTTTTCTAAATCAAAGTTGGTGTAAAAACCTCCATTCATTGTTTTATAACTAATTGTTGCATCTAAATTATCTTTAAATTTTATATTAATATCTCCATTCAATGAACGATACCAACTCTCCTCTGTTGGGTTTTTACTATAAGTAATATTAATATCTTCATTTAAAGCATTAACATCGGTTTTCCCTGATACGTTTGTCATATCAATTGCTCCATTAATATTTTTTACTATTAATAATTTACCATGTACATTGGCTACTTTAATATTTCCATTATTTACTGCCTTTATATCAATGCTCGCATTTTTAGGCACTTTAATCTTATAGTTTAGCGTGTATTTATACATACGCTTCTTACGATGTTTATAATTCCTTCTATAATTAAAGCTAAATTCTCTATGATCAAAACTACCCGTTTTTAAATCGAAATTTGAATATGGTGAATCTAAATAAACATATAATGCATCATCTTTTTTGGCAGATTTCACACCTATTTCCTCTTTCCCTTTTGCTAATTCTTCTTTGGTATCTGCTGAAATAATCTTCGTAACTTCCAACTTAACGGTACGTCCGTTATACCCTTCTACATCTATTGATCCATACACATTATCTACTACTAGAATATTATCTGATGATACTCTAGAAAATTCTAATTCTTTGGTAATTGTTTCAGTACTTTTAAGCTTTTTGTCTTTTTGATATCGCTGTGCCGATATTGTTGTTATTCCACATAATACAATCCCTGCTATTATTGGTTTTAAAAATTTCATAAATACTTATTTTTGATGAATGACTTGGTTGATTTCAGTAAAAAGCATGCCTAGGATTTGCCATTTACATCAAATACATATTTAAATTATTTGTTGAATACTTTCTTTCATTTTTTCTTTTGCAGCTTCATTAACATCTTCTTCATCTATTAGTTTTTCAAATGATTTTACTGCTTTCTTTTCTTGTAACACAACCATTAAATCGGCTAATGCTATTTGTACTAATGGTGATTTTTGGTGTACTATAGAAGCAATCAAACCTTCTCTAACCATTGACAAATCTGTATAATTTGCTAATGCTTCCACTGCCGATAATCTTACATTTACATTTGCGTCTTTATTTAAAGTTGTAAACAATGCTTTAATAACGGTTTCAGTAGCCGAACTTAGTTTGTTTGCTTCATTTACTGCTTGTAATCTTTTATTGGCCGAAGGCTGTTCTAATAATGCTAATACTAATTGAGAACGTACATTTTCTGTTTCTTTCTGAGCATATTTTACTTCTTCAATCAAAGGCTTTTTTTCTGTATTTAACTCCTTTCCTATAAAAAAACCTACTGTTAAAATTGCCAAGGTGTAGGCCAATTGTTTAGGAAAACTATTTTCAAAAAGGCTAGTAATTTTGCTAAATACAGATACTTTTTTTGAAGCTTTTTCTGAGGCATTTAACATGGTATAAAACTTCACATCCATGGCTGTGCTTGGCTCTGGAATTTCTTCTTCACTTCCACTCCAAAAAACTTGCATTTGTTCAAACTCTTCTTGATGTTGTGGATTGTTCTTTAAATATTCCTCAAAAACTTTTCTATTCTCTATTGATAAATTATCTGAAATATAATCCATCATCATTTCTTGAAACTCTTTATAATTCATCATATTATCTTTTTTCTAAGGTTAGGTATATTTCTTTTAATTCAAACAATGCTCTATGAACTTTGGTTCTTGCTGCTCCTTCTGTACATCCAATAATTTCTCCTACCTCCTTATATTTTAATTCTTTAAACTTACTTAGTGTTAAAACTTCTCTTTTCTCTGATGATAATTGTTCCATAGCTCTTTTAAGAATTGTTTTCTTTTCTAAAACTTCCATTTTTTGCTGAAAATCATCCGAATGATTTAAGTTATATCCTACTTCATCAATATCTTGATGTTGGTGCTTTTTTTGCTTTCTGTAATAATCATAACCTTCATTTCGAGCTATTTGAAAAATCCAAGTGATAAATTTGCTTTCTTCTGTGTACGTATGCTTGTATTTTAAAACTCTTACAAACACATTTTGTACTAAATCTTCACTTAATCCGGCATCTTTATTCATATGATAGAAGTAACCAAACAATCGTTTCTTATACCGCTCGTACAATAACCCTAGCTTATGGTGCTCTCCGTTTTTTACTTTCAGCATTAATGCATTATCTGATAGTGTATTCAAGTTTTTGTGTATTAGTTGATTTTTATAAACAGATATACTGTTGTTTTTTAAAAACGTTACAAATTACTTCTTTTTATTTCATTAATTTTTTGCAACATCTTTTTAGCATTTCCTCTTGTTCCCCCCAAAGCAATAGCTTTTTCATAATTCTTTTTTGCCTTGTTATTTTCTTTATTTATGAAATAAGCCTCCGCTAGACTATCAAATGTATTAGCTGAATTAGAATATTCTTTCGTATTTAACTTGAAAACATAAATCGCTTTATTTATTTTCTTTTCCTTCATGAATTGATATCCTAAACTATTTAATACACTTTCATAATTAATAAAAGGATACTGCTTTTTAACTTTGCTAAAATCACTTAAGGCTAACTGTTCTTTTTTTAATAAAAAACTCTTTTTAAGCGATTTAAAAACTAATGGAGTTACATCTTTTAAATTTTCATCTATCAATCCAGCAATAGCATTAGTCACTCGTTCTATTGGATAAGGAATACTATAACCGTTAGTTAACCAAATTATGGACAAGTTTTTGCTTGGAATTCTTCTATAATTTACCAAGCCGCCTCCATTGAATCCGTAAGTTGAAAAACCATTCAAGCTTTGTAAATCCCAACCTCCTTCTGTAAAACCTTTGCCTTTTTTATATATAAAGGGTGCTAACATTTTCTTCTTACTACTAATCTTTAATAAACTTTCATCATTCAACTTTTTATCCCATTCAATAAACTTATTTAATGTTATGTGTAATCCAGCTGCTCCATACAAATACTCGGGAACTTTGAAATAAAAATTTTTAAGTTGTCCTTTCTTATTAGGCTTATATTCTGATATTCGATGTGGAATAATTTCTTGAATATTTGAAAATCTAGCTTCTTTATCATTGCTATCAAATTGGTCTTTTAAAATAAATTCCTTGAAATCTCTTTTAGAAATCTTTCTTATGATTCTATTTAACAACCAAAAGTTTGTTTGGTTATAATCCGCTTTATCTCCAGGTTTGAATCTTTTTTCTTTTTTATAAATAATTTCTGCAATAGCTTTTTCATCGCTATTACTTTCTAATTCAATTACATCTGGCAAACCTGATGAATGCGATAAAAGATGTTTAATTTTTATATGCTTCCAACTTTGTGGTAAGTCTTCTAAATATTTTGAAATCTTATCTTCTAAGGAGATTTTATTCTTCTCTATTAATTGAAATATACCTACTGAAACAAAAATTTTAGAGAGTGAATGCATTCTAAACAACGACTGTTCAGAAATAGGAATATTATATTCTAAATTAGACTTTCCTTGGTACTTTTTATAAATAACTTTCCCATCTTTAAGTATTGCAACTGCTGTTCCTGTAATTCCATACTTTTTAGTTACCTCATTTATATAATTATCTATGGCTATTTCTCTTTTTTGAGCTAAATGATTGCTTTGACTATAAACTGTGAATATTGCCAATAAGCAAAAGCTAAATATCAATGCTTGTTTTATTCTTTGAAATCGTAATTTAATCATAGTAAGATTTTTAATTGATTAAACAGATATACTTTCCTTTCATAAAAACGTTACAACAAAATAGCTCATTACAGTTTTTAAATTCCTGAGAAAATGTATTTTTGAATTTTACCAAAACAATCTGATGAAATTAAATCCATCTGTAGAACATCATACTATTATAGCCATAGTTTTAACTATTTGGGGCTTTCTGTTTAGCATTTTTGCTAGACCCTTTGAGCATGGTTATATGGATTTAAAAATATGGCTAAAAGTAAGTACAGGATTTAGTCTAGCCCTATTTATAAGTTATTTTATAATAAGCATTCTTCAAAAAAAACTATTTAGTAAAGAACAAAAATGGTCGTTATCTTATGAAGTTTACATGTACCTTATCATGTATACTTTGTATACTATAATTACATACACATTTTATAGAAGCCCCATAATTAAAGGGATTTACTACTTTCCCGACTTTTTTTTAAAAATAAGCATCAATATTATTCTAATTATTACGCCGATTATTATTATCGCAAGAAAGTATGTATTAAAGCTAATTCCTAAAGAGGGAACAAAGGAAATCGTTATTAAAGGAACTAATAAATTAGATTTTCTAAAAATTAAAGAATCAGAATTAGTTTGTGTTTCAAACTCTCAGAATTATGTAGAAATTTTTTATCTAGAAAATGAAGAATTAAAAACGAAATTAATTAGAAGTACATTGAAAAAAATTCAAACAGATTTTGACTTCTTAATTCAAATTCATCGTTCTCATTTAATCAATCCAACACACTTTAAATCTTGGAAAGACGCCAATGCTATTTTTGTAACACAAATAGAACTACCTGTTTCAAAAAGCTATAAAAACAATCTTTTGAGTCTATAAAATTCGTACCTAAAAAGTACATTTTCGTACCACATGCCTTTATTTTAACCAAAAAAAACAGGTTTTATACCTTATCTAATTTTTATAACTAAATACACATTTTTTGATTCTATTTTGGGAATATCAAAACTTAAAATTCAATCAAAATGAAGAGATTATTGTGGCTTATTTTTATATGCCTTTGTTTATTTATTGGTATTACAAGACCCTTAAAATATTTTTTAGCTGATGGTCCTATAGACTTACTAGCAATGAAACCTCAGGAAGTACTAAACAGTATAATTTATAAAATTTCATTTTTTGTTCATATCACTTTTGGAGGAATTGCTTTACTGATTGGATGGATACAATTTTCTGAAAAGATTAGAAAAAAATATATAAAGCTTCATAGAATAATTGGTAAAATTTATGTAGGCTCGATTTTCATTGCTGGACCTGTTGGATTTTATATTGGCTTTTTTGCCAGAGGTGGATTACCTACAGAAATAGGATTCACATTTGGTGCTCTTATATGGATAGTTGCAACCTACATGGGGTATAAAACTATAAGAAAAGGAAATATTGAAGCACATAAAGAATATATGACCTATAGCTATGCAGGAACATTTGCTGCTGTTACTTTACGATTCTGGTTACCATTGTTAATTTCAACAACTAGAAACTTTGACCTTGCTTATGGAATTTCCGTATGGTTAAGTTGGATACCTAATATTTTTGTTGCTTATTTGATTGTCCATAAAAAAGATACTGTGCTTTATTACTACAAAAAATATAAAATTGAAACCATTTTAAAAGGAAGCGCTGCAATTGCTGTTGTTATGGTAATATTATCATACACTAGTATCCAAACTTGGTTTTATAACAAACCTTCTTTTAAAGGAATTGCTTTAGAAAAGAAAACTATTGATCAAGACTCGTATTTTACTACAGAAAAATTTAATGAAATAGATAACTATTTAAAAAACGAATCTGAAACAACGAGTATGATGGTGCTCGAAAACGGTAAGATAGTATATGAATACGGAGATGTTTCTGAAATTAGTGATATTAAAGATTCTAGAAACGGTATTGTAAGCTTACTTTTTGGAAAATATGTAGAGAATAACACAATCAATTTACACGAAACCATTGGAACTAATAATGTTACTGAATATAACGGATTATTACCTATTGAAAAGCAAGCAAGTATTGAAAACTTACTTACCTCTTCATCGGGAGTTATATATCCTAAAAATCAACGATACTTTTATACTTTTCCCAGAGTTAGAAAAAGAGGTATGGTAAAACCTGGTGATTATTTTATGGTAAATAATTGGGATTACAATGTTGCTAGCTATATTCTTGAAAATAAATCTAAAAACCACTTTCACAGAGAAGTTGAAAACCAATTAGCAATTCCTCTAGGTTTTGAAGATTGGCATATCAAAAACCAAAATCAAACTAGAGACTTAAAAAAATCGATGTTTACATCTTATCAAGTTCATATTTCTACGCGTGATATGGCCAAAATAGGACAACTTTTACTTCAAAAAGGGAAATGGAATGAAAAACAAATTTTTTCTAAAAAATGGGTTACTAAAATTACATCAACATTTATTTCAAGAGATTCAGTAACGAGTAGAGTTCGGAGAGATATTTCAAGTCCAATGCAACAATCTTATGGATATTCTTGGTGGCTTTTTGAGCGTTTTTATGATAATCCAGATTTTGAAAATGCTTATACTTCATGGGATGAATCAGGGCAATTTATTACAGTTATACCTAAGAAGAATGTGGTAATAGCTCATAAAACGAAACTAGATTACCTAACACACACTAAACTTTCTGAGAGAACTAAAACCCCTTCTTGGCGTTATTGGTGGATTATAAGAAAACTTATGTTGAATAGAAAAATGATTGCTGAACTCTCTCCAGAAAAATCTGCTGATGAAATTATCGAATTTATAAAAAGCGTATATAATACAGACTCAAAATATGCAATTTCTGAACGTTTGATTAATGAATATGGACAATCATTAGCTGACAAAGGAAACTATTCTGATGCTATAAAGTTTTTTGAACTCAATTTAAAATTATATCCAAACCATGGATATTATACGCATCGAATTTATAATTACTATGGTAATAGTTTGGTAAAGTTAAATAAGAATGAAGAAGCTCTGAAAGCTTTTGAAGAATCATTGAAATTAAATTCAGATAATCCTGAAGCCAAAAAAATGATTGAACAATTAAAACCATAAAAAAAGCTTCCCAAATTGGGAAGCTTTTTATTTTATATAAAACCGAACTTTATTCTAAAGCTCCTAAATAACGCTCAGCATCTAAAGCCGCCATACATCCTGTACCTGCTGCTGTTACCGCTTGACGATATTCTTTATCTTGTACATCTCCTGCTGCAAATACTCCTGGTAAATTTGTTTTAGTCGATTTACCTTTCGTTATTAAATATCCTGTTTCGTCCATATCTAATACATCTTTAAATAATTCTGTATTAGGTTTATGTCCAATTGCAATGAATACTCCAGTTACTGGAATATCAACTTTATCACCAGTTTGGTTGTTTACTGCACGTACACCTTCAACAACATTATCTCCTAATACCTCATCAATTTCAGTATTATACATTACAGTAATGTTTTCTGTTTTATTTACACGGTGTTGCATTGCTTTAGAAGCACGCATATAATCTTTACGTACTAACATTGTAACTTTATTACATATGTTAGCTAAGTATGTAGCCTCTTCTGCAGCTGTATCTCCAGCTCCAACAACTACAACATCTTGTCCTTTATAAAAGAAACCATCACAAGTAGCGCAAGCAGAAACTCCACCACCAATTAAACGTTGCTCGCTTTCTAGTCCCAAATATTTTGCAGTAGCTCCAGTAGAGATAATAACTGTTTCTGCTTCTAAATCTGTTGAATCATCTACAGTTACTTTATGAATTCCTCCTTCTTCTTTAGAAAACTCCACTTTAGTAGCTAATCCAAAACGTACGTCAGTTCCAAAACGCTCTGCTTGATTTTTTAAATCATTCATCATTGCAGTACCATCAGTTCCATTTGGATATCCAGGAAAGTTATCAACTTCAGTAGTTGTAGTTAACTGTCCTCCCATTTGCATTCCTGTGTACATAACTGGTTTCATATCAGCTCTTGCTGCATATATTGCTGCAGTATATCCTGCTGGCCCAGACCCAATGATTAAACATTTTATTTTTTCTGCCATCTTCTAAAAAATTTTATGATTACAAAAGTAATTTTTTTTAAAATATATCAAGTTTTTTTAAAATATATTTTCGCTATTAGACGATAGATTACGCCTATCTTACAAAGATTTATTTTTTTTTACTTTTTTTGTTTGTAAACAAAGAATTTTTTATACATTTGCAACCCGATAATCATTCGGGGCGTAGCGTAGCCCGGTTATCGCGCCGCGTTTGGGACGCGGAGGTCGCAGGTTCGAATCCTGCCGCCCCGACCAAAAACCTTGTTAATCTTATGATTTTCAAGGTTTTTTTAGTTTTACTAACCAAGTATTTAAAATAGTATTAGAGGTTTCTATAACGATTAAGTATTTTTTATTTTTAAATGAAACTATATAATATCATAACAAAAGTGACCTATTCGGTTACCTTTTCGATTTAATCTATACAAGTATTAACTAATAATGGGAAAGTTATGATAATCTTAAACTCTTTTGGTATTCTATTTTGATTAAATATTTTACCCCAGTAATGTACAGTGCCATCATAAGGTAACCAGTTTTTTGTTGAATCTATTTGTTTTTGAAATAATTCCATCTTTTATTTTCTTAAAAAACAATCTAAAGTGTGGTCGTTAATCATTCCAATAGATTGCATATAGGAGTATACAATTATTGGTCCAACGAAACTCATTCCTTTCTTTTTTAATTCTTTAGAAATCTGTTCTGCTAAAGAAGACGTAACCGGTAATACTGTTGCATCTTTGTAATGATTAATTATGGGAGTATCATTTATTTTACTCCAAATATATTTACTAAAAGAACCAAATTCTTTTTGAATTTCAATAAACACTTTTGCATTTTTAATAGCAGAGTTTATTTTTAATTTATTGCGTATAATTCCTTTATCATTTACTAGTCTGTCAATATCTTTTTCAGAATATTTGGCTACTTTTTGAACATCAAAATTATCGAATGCTTTCCTGTAATTTTCTCTTCTTTTTAAAATAGTAATCCACGATAAACCTGCTTGAGCACCTTCCAAAATTAACATTTCGAATAAGGTTCTATCATCATATTTTGGAACTCCCCATTCGTTATCGTGATAATCTTGATAAACAAGATCGTTACTACACCATTTGCACCTTTTTAATTCTGTTGTGCTTTCCATAATTTATATTTATCAGTCATACAATGACCACAGGGTCTAAAATCATTTTCTTTAGCTTCTTTTTCGGTTTTAAAAAACATTCGGTTTTGAATTTTCATACGTTTGCCTGATTTACATTGAAGTGTACCGTATATTTTCAATCGTCTATTTCCTCCAAGAGTAATTTCTTCATTTTTAATTTTGAGAAACAGCTCTTTTTTATTGATGTCTGAGTGTTTAATCATACAGATGTTTTTGCAGCTTCCCAACCTAAAATAGCTTTCTTTCTGATTGGATTCCAACGATAACCGCCTGTTTTACCAGAAGATTGAATGACTCTATGACAAGGAATTAAATAAGCAATAGGATTACTTCCAATTGCTGTGCCTACCGCTCGTTGTGCATTTGGTTTGGCAATTTTTTTTGCAATTTCTCCATAGGTTGCTAATTTCCCTTTCGGAATAGTTAATAGAGCTTCCCAAACTTTTAATTGAAAATCTGTACCTTTTAGATGTAATTTTATTTCACTAAGTTCATCCCAATTATTTAAGAAAACCTTCAATATCTCCTGTTGAATTTTGTCTACCTTTTGTTCGTAATTTGCATTTGGAAAGTTGTTTATTAAAATTTGTAGAGCTTCTTCTTTATTATCCACAAAAGCAATATGACATATGCCTTTTTTAGTAGTGGCAACCAAAATATCACCAAACTGAGTTTCTGCATAACTATAGTTTATATTTAAAGTTTTCCCTCCGTTTTTATATTCTCCTGGTGTCATTCCTTCTATGTTTATAAATAAATCGTGTAAACGACTGGTACCTGAAAGCCCTGTTTCTAATGCAGTATCAAACAATGTATTTCCATCTTTTTTAAGCTTCTTTTTGGCATAATTTAAACTTAAATATTGAATATACTTTTTGGGTGAAACACCTACCCAATCTTTAAATAACCGTTGAAAATGATGAGGACTTAAATGTATATGTTCGGCAATATCATCTAAAGAAGGTTGTTTTTTAAAATGCTCATCTAAATATTCAATAGCTTCTGCTATTTTATTATAATGATATGTGTTTTTATTATCTGACATGGTTACTGTTGATATGCTTCTCGTTCTTTATTTAATTCTTCAATTAACTCATCAATTTCAGTTTTAGTTGTATTGTAATTCGTAATACAAGCTCTAAATGTTGGAATGTTTTTTATGGGATAAACCGATAACCAAGATTTTCCTCTAGCTAAGATATTATCTAAAATGGTTTTGGTGAAATTCAAATCCGATTCCAATTGTTCATCTGTAAAACATATTACTGGTAATTCGGTATTATTCTTAATAATCCAGTTGTTTTCTATCAGTTTTCTCCTTAGATACTCGCCTATATTAGCTTGATGATTGATTGTTTTTTCATAACCATTCCAACCATAAAATAATAAAGATAAATACACTTTTAACCCAATAAACCGTCTTGACCATTGAATAGAATGTGAGAAAGGTTCAATAATTTCCAATTCACTAGCTTCTTTAGGCATATATTCTGTTGTTATTCTAAATGTTTTATTGAGGATTTCTGAGGTAGAAGTCAAAAATATACTTGTCCCCATAGGTACAGACATCCATTTATGTGCATCAAAAGTTATAGAATCTGAAACAGAAATACCATTTAAGTTGTGTTTTAGTTTTGAACTTAAAACCGCAGCTCCACCATAGGCTGCATCAACGTGAAACCATATGTTATGTGTTTTGCAAATTTTAGATATACTTTCTAAATCATCAATTGTTCCCGTCCCAGTTGTTCCTGCTGTACCAATAACCATTAATGGACTATGTGTTGACGTATTAAGATTTATGATTTCATTCTCTAATAATTGAGTGTCGATTTTTAAATCTTTATTAGTAGGAATAGTTTTCACAAAATCATATCCTAATCCTACAATTTTTGCTGCCTTTTGTACAGAATGATGTGCTTCTTGAGAACAAAAAATAATTGGTTTTTTATCTAAACCAAACACACCATTTTTAGCAAAATCTGGATACTTATTGTTTAACGCACATAAAACAGCAGTTAAATTTGCTTCGGCTCCACCTGTAGTAAAAACACCATCAGCATTATTTTTATCGAACCCGAATTTTTCAATAAATTCTCTTATTACGTGTGCTTCTACTTCAACAGCAAAAGGAGCATGACTCCAAGCTGCTAATTGAGGATTATATGAAGCAGTTATAAAGTCTGCGATAATTCCAGCAAAATTCGCACGGGGATTGAATAAACCAAAATAGTTTGGATGTGGTGTATGAACCGAATAATTTTCAAGACCATTAATGATATGTTCTATAGCATTTTTTGGATTATTTCCTGAAACTAAATTTGGAGTTTCTACTAAATTCCGTATTTCTTGTACATTTAATTCAGGCGTAGTATTGTAATCTTTGGTGTTAGCGTAAAAATGCTCTACTTTATCTAAAACAGTATTTAATATTTCTTTTCGCTCTTTATAGTCAAAATCAAAATTCATTTTCTGTATCGTTTATTATTTTAACAAAACTCTGAAATCTTTAATCATTGAAAAACCCGTTTCTTGCGGTTTTACGGAAACATAATTTATAAAGAGATATTAACTTTTTAGATTAATATAGAGCTTAATTTTTATACTTATTTTAACTCATCAATTTTAAGATATGAGTAAATCATTTTGCCTAATTACTCTTAATTAATAATATAGTTATTTAAAGAATTTTAGCGTACGAAAGGAATTCTTTTTTGCTTCTTTTATATTTCTAAGCCACATGTTAGCAAACGATATATGACTGTATTAAACCCCATATAATCATTTTTATAACTATAAGGGAAAATTACATTATCCGATTTATTTTGAATAAGTAAAAAACACATTTCGGGGTCAGCCATTAAATCACCATTCAGTTTTCCGTAATGAGCAAAAGAATAGTTACCTATTCGGTTACCTTGAAAAACTAAGAAGTTATAAATAACTGATTTTAAACATTGTAAACATACAGATAGTAATCCTACCTCCTTTATCAAAAACCTTGTTAATTTTATGATTTTCAAGGTTTTTTTAGTTTTACTAACCAAGTATTTAAAATCGTATTAGAGGTTTCTAAAACGATTTTACCAAAACCATTTGGAATTCTTTTTATAGGAATCCTAACCTGTTCTTCTTCCAATGAAACTGATGTTATATATTCATATTTATCTATCTCTCCATATTTTGCTTTGTTATATGTACTAAAATATAATTTAGCCTCTCCTTTCTTAACTAGACTTTTCCATGTTATAAGAAAACTATCTTTTTCTTTTTTAGCTTTTAAATTAATTACATCTACTGGGTTTATCAACGATACTCCATCAAGCTCTCTTCTAGTATTAATGGGAATTTCTAAGTTCAAAAAATCTGCTATCGTAGGAAAAATATCTACTATAGCTGGTGTATAATTCTTAAAATAAAAGTTTGTCTTTTTAGTATTCATTACAATCCATGTACTTCTTTCCCTATCACTTTGCCATCCATGAGATTTGCCTTCTTTTTTATTTCTCCCATGATCGGTTGTTACAATTAATAACCACTCTTCATTATTCAATTGCTCTCGTTTTTTTATAGCATTCCATATCTTTCCTACTAACTTATCTTCAAAACTCACAGCAGCTTCAAATCGTTTACTATCACCATAACGATGTCCTATATCATCAGAAAACTCAAGATACACCCATGAAATATCTGGTCCTTTTTCTACAATTGTCTTTGCAGCATAATCAGCCACAGTATAGTCTATGAGTTTCATAAAGTTCCTTCTCTTATCATGTGGAAAATTTATAGTGTCATTTTCTAAACCGTCAAAAGCATAATCTACTTTTATAAAATTTGTAGCTTTTAAACCATCCCCAACTAACTTAGTTCTATTATCCAACCAAGAAGAAAACACTCCTATTGTTCCTTTTGGTCTTTTGTCTTTAAAAAGTTTAAAAATAGTTGGGTAATTATAATTAGGTAATTTAATGCTGTTTCCCCATACATTATGTTTATTAGCCCAAGTTCCTGTAAGAAGACTATTATAACCAACAGCTGAAATAGTAGGTGTTTCTGAATAAGTCCCTTTAGCTCCTCCAACATAAGCATCGGTATAACTCCCTTGTAAACTAATACTATCTAAATATGGGGTTTTTGACGATTTAAGTTGATCTGTTGAAATTCCATCAACAATAACAAATACCACTTTTTTAACAATAGAGTCTTTATATATTCTATTCGCATTAACTATTGAATGAAATAGAAAAAATACTAGTAACAAAACATCTCTTCTCATAATTAAAACTTTAACTGTTTTTATAATTTGTATTAAACAAATATTTTTTTGAGTGGAGATTTAGCTAGAATACTTGCTAAGATTAATAAATTTAGTAATAGTTTAAGGGAAGTTTTTATCTATTACTTTCCGGTACAATATATAAATTTCTTCTTTATAATTATTTATTCTTTTTGTCCTAAAAGTTCATTTAAGCATTATTTTTAACCATAAAACAAGTAAAAAACTTATTATTTAAAGGTTTTTAATTATAACTTTGCTTTAATAGTACTCAACAATAATTTAGTAATGAGCATTAAAAATTTTAATAATATCAATGATTTCTTAAGTGAATTAGAAATACCATTATTAAAAAACAAGGAGTTTTATATTGCTAAATTTGAAGATTATGATTTTAACATTTCCTCAGAACCATTCAGTTATAAACACGAATATTTTGAGATTTCTTTTTCTATTGGTTACGACGCTCAAGTTTCAATAAACGATAAAACTTCTAACGCTTTAGATTTTAATATTTCGTTTGTATCCCCTGGTCAAATAGTTACTTGGGATTTAAAAAACATTCAACAAGAATCTACAAGCTACATTCTACTTTTTAAACCTGAGTTTTTACCATTAGCATATAGCATATTTGATATTTACGAAAACTTTTCTTTCTTTAACAACTACACTTTATCGAGTTATAAACTCAGTAATTCTCAAATAACACTATTTCTTAATTATTTAGAAAGCCTTGACCAAGAGTATAAAACAGACTCTGAAGATAGTTTAGAGATTATAAAATCATATTTAAACATCTTTTTACTTAAAATAAAAAGAGAATTACAATTTAGTCAGAAAGTAAGTTATTTAAAAACTAGAGCTCAAGAAATAACATACAATTTTGAAAACTTAATCAAACAAACTAAGTACAAACATCAACCAATAAAATATTATGCTAAACAGCTCAATTTAAGCCCTATATATTTGTCAGAATGTATAAAAAAGACAACTAATAAGACTGCGAAACAGATTATTGACGAGTATTTAATTCTGGAGGCTAAATCGCTATTAAAACAATCTACAAAATCAATTTCTGAGATAGCTTTCTCTTTGGGTTTCGATGATAATTCGAATTTTGTAAAGTACTTCAAAAATAAAACTGGGTTTACTCCAAAAATGTACAGAAATCCATAAGACCATATTTTTTACCATAAAAACCATTTTTAAGCCTCTCCATACAGGTTTTTGATGTAATAATTTTGCCTAATAATTAAAATTAATAAGGTGAGAAAAATTATAACTATCATTACAACTTTGGTTTTATTCTCTTGTAACCAAGAAAAAAACACTACATCAAATAACAACCGACCTGCATATCTTATAGCTAGTTCTTTTATGCCAGAAGGGCATGAATCATTAGACGCTTATTATCATGCTGCCCACCCTTTACTAGAAGCTGCAGGAGGAGAAACGATAATTGCTGGTCATTCAAAACAAGTAAAACATCTTTTTGAGGGAAAATGGAATGAAGGTGCAGCTTTTACTGTTTTTAAGTTTCCTTCTATGGAAGCTTTACTAGGCTTTTGGAAATCTGAAGAATATCAAAAAATTAAACATTTAAGGACAGATGTTATCCCTCCTAATTTCACTTTTGCTACTGAAGGCTTTTTGCCTATTGACATTGAACGCTATGTCGAAGACAAGAAAAATTAAAATATCAATTACCTAAAAAACAACCTATAATTAAAATGAAACATCTAACATTACTAATAGCTACCTTTATTTTTACCTCATGTGTAGCTCAACAAAACACAACTAACTTAAAGAGAAAAAATCCAAAATCTTTATATAACCCCACTCAATATGGTTTCACTCAAACTATCAATGCTCCTGCAAATGGTGAATATATATTTGTTTCTGGTCAATTAGGAACAAATGAAGAACTACATGAGTTTTCAAAAGACTTTAGAACTCAAGTTAAACTTACACTTCAAAATGTAATCCATGGCTTAAAAGCTAATAAAGTCAATACTAAAGATGTTGTAAAAATAACGGTACTAATTAAGGATCACTCTAACAAACGTTTAAAAATATGGACAGAAGAGATGTTAAAAGTATGGGGAAATAAATATCCTACAAGTACATTGATTCCTGTTCCTAGATTAGCATTAGACGGGATGCTTATTGAAGTTGATGCAATAGCTTATAAAACCAAGTAAAGTATACAATAAAGCTAAAATTTCTATTAAGGTTTTCTCAGTAAAGACAATACAAACTATAACGAATCATCATGAAACAGTTATACAAAGACTTATGGCAAACAGAAAAAGGCAGTCATTTTGGAATGAGCATGAAAACTTATGTACTCAAAACTCCAGAAGCGAACATTGTTATTTATTATTCAGATAATGAAAATGAAGTTTCACAAATAAAAAAACTTGGGGAAATGGATTATCAATTTATAAGCCATCATCATGAGTTCACGCCTGCTATGTTTAAAAACCTCAACGATTTTGAAACTACATTATACACTCATAAAAAAGCTATTCCATATTTAAAATATACAATTCAAAATATGGTAGCCTTTAAAGAAACGAGTGAACTTTCTTCAAGCCTTAAAATAATTTACACTCCTGGTCATACAAACAATAACATTTGTTTGTACTATAAATCACCTTTTGGCAAAAACTATTTATTTACTGGCGATACAATTTATTTAGATAACGGACATTGGAATATTTTAGTAATGCCACATGATGGAGGTAGTTACATTAAATTAAAAGAAAGTCTTTTAGAGCTAAAAAAGTTAAAGGTAGATGTTGTTATGCCTAGTGTAGGTGTTGGGTTATTTGGAAATAAAGCAATGGAAGTTACACAAAGTGAATGGCACAAGATTATTGACAATACATTAGGTTTAATTCCTTAATGAGAAAAATTTAAATATGGTTTTAGTTTTTAAAACAGATATTAAACAAAAGCACGAAAATGAAATCAGAAAAATTTTATTTGATTTTACAGAAATAACAAAAATTGATTTTGATTTTGAAGACTGTGATAATATATTGAGGATTGAAGCTGATAAAAATTTGATTTCAGAAATAGAAACACTTTTGAATTCAAACAGTTTTTACTGTAAAGATTTAGTTTAAAATCTTTTACTATGTTTATCATCAATAAAACCTATACTACCTTATGATGAGAACAGGTGTAATCCAAATAATCTTTTAAAGTTTCCTTTAGTTGAGATAGATGGTATATTTTATCATCTATTTCTTTCATTTTCTTTTTGATAAAATCTTTTTGATATTCTTTATCAAACTTATTAGACTCTATAGAGTCTATTACTTCCTTACATTCTTTTAATGTTAAACCGAGCTCTTTCATTACTATAATCATTTTTATAGTTTCTACATGATCGGTATTATAATCTTTATAGTTGTTATATTCAAAAGGTCTTGATGCTTCTTTAATTAATCCCATTTTTTCATACAACCTTATAGTATCCTTAGTTACTCCTGTAATTTTTGCTACTTCTCCAATTCTCATAAATGTTAAAATATGTTAAAAAGGCATGATTTATTTGACTATAGACCATAGTCCACTGTTTACATTTGCAATGTATTAAATAATACTTAAACAGCTTAAACAATTTAACATGAAGTTCTTAACTACAATAGCTTTATTACTAATAGTATCAATACCTATTAACTCTCAAACAATAGATACCAAAAACTCTAACGTATCCTTCTCTGTCAGAAATATGAAAATAAGGACGGTAAAAGGAACTTTTACTGGAATGAAAGGAGAAGTTATATTTAATCAAAAAGACTTATCTAAGTCTAAATTTAATATTTGTATTGATGCCAATACTATAAATACCAATAATATCAAAAGAGACAAGCATTTAAAAAATGAAGATTTTTTTGATGTAGAGAAATTTCCTAAAATATGTTTCATTTCTAAATCCATTCAAAAAAAGAAGACTACTTATTTAGTAAACGGAAATTTAACAATGCACGGCATTACTAAGAATATAACAATTCCGTTACAATTTAAGAACAATCAATTTATTGGTTCTTTTAAAGTAAATAGGACAGACTATAAAATTGGTGGAAAAGGAGGTTTTATGGTTGGAAAAGAAATTGAAATATCTATTAACTGTAAACTACAATAAGGATGAAAACAATAAAAATTTTATATTGGATATCTATCTCATTTTTTGGACTAAGTATGTTGAGTGGAGCTGCTTTATATTTTTTTAACTATCAGCATGCTTATTCAGAGTTTTCTAGATTAGGCTTTCCAACATACATCATATATCCATTAGCTATAGCTAAAATAGTAGGAGTAATAGCTATTCTTCAAAACAAACAACAAACAATTAAAGAATGGGCATATGCTGGATTTACCTTTAATCTTCTATTTGCTTTTAGTGCTCATTATGCCACTAAAGACGGAGAAGCTTTTGGACCAGCTCTCGTATTAATTTTTTTAATCTTCTCTTATATATTGGATAAAAAGAGAGTCCAAAAATCAATTAGTAATGAATAAACTAACCTTAATTACAGGAGCTACAGATGGGATTGGAAAATTTACAGCACTGCAATTAGCACAAGATGGATATTCTGTTCATATCTTGGGAAGAGATAAAGCCAAAGGATCTAAGGTTTTAGAAACATTAAACAAATTAAATCCTCTAGGAAACCATTGCCTTTTTATATGCGATTTATCTAAAATCAATGAAGTAAAACGTTTTTTGAATTCATATCTTAAACAAAACAACAAACTAGATGTTTTAATTTTAAACGCTGGAATTCACCCCAAAAAACTAACTATTTCTGAAGATGGAATTGATACAACTTTTTCTGTTGGATATATATCGAGATATTTATTTTCTGCTAAATTAAATCCATTATTAGAAAAGTCAGATATTAAAAAAGTAATTCATATTTGTGGTTCTATAGTAGGAAAAATAAGTTATGATAAATTAGAAAATCCAACGTATAGCAAACTAAAAAGTGTTTGGCAAAATTCCATTGGTAGTGCTATTTTAGTTTATCATTGGAAAAAACTCTTAAATACAAGTGTAACACATTTGCATTGGAATCCTGGCATTGTAAATACGCAAACAGTAAAATCTCAATCCAATTTAATTCAACTCTTATCAAAATACTTTGGAATGATTGAACCTAAAGAAGCTGCTAAAAAAATTGCAGCTATAATTAATTCAAATTCTAATGAATTATTTTATAAAAACGGGGAAGGTTATAATAAGATTCCTAAAAAAATAAAATCTAAAAATGAGTTATTAAGATTAATTTCTTTTTCTGAAAATTTCACAGAAGTCTATATAAATTATAAGATTAGTATATAAAGTAACATTTATCAAAATGCTTTAATTTAAGTAAATTTGCATTCAATCATTATACTTTATCAATGAAAAAAGAATGCTGCAATTTAAATGAGGTTATTCAGGAATTTTACAATTTTCTGAAAGCTTATGTTTTAGGTAAAGTTAAAAATAAGCAAGTTGCAGAAGACATTGTACAGGAGGTAATGATTAAATTAGTTGAAGCACATCAAAAATCGCCACAAGTAGACAATATTAAAGCTTGGCTATTTCAAGTTAGTAGAAATACAATATTTGATTATTTCAAAAAACACAACATAGAAGCTAATTTTGATAATGATTGGAAAATAGAGAGCAACGACTCAAATGAAAACTCAAAAGTTATTGTTGCTGATTATATTATTCCTATGATTGAGATGTTACCATCAACATATGCAATCGCTTTGAAAATGAGCGATATTGACAACATTCCTCAAAAAGATATCGCTACTAAGTTAGGTTTAGGACTTTCTGCTACTAAAATGCGTATTCAAAGAGCACGAATTAAATTGAAGGAACTTTTTATAGAATGTTGCGATATTGAATATGATAAAAATGGAGCTTTTGCAGGTTGTGTTATTAAAAAACATTGCGAACCTTTACATCAAGTAACAAAGAATTTAGAGAGTAAATCTTCTTCATAAAGCATAAATTTACACCATATAAAAAAGCCTTGTAACCCAATGATTACAAGGCTTTTTTAATTTTTAATTGAAATATTTTTCAAAAACTTGTGTCTTTTCACATGCTACTTCAGACTTCATAATAAAGTTTAATATTTAAAACAATAATTTATGAATACTGAAATCAAAATTTTACACTCGTCGTGTTGCGCTAAGGGATCTCCTATAAAAGAGCAACTTGAAGGAATCGCTAAAGAAAACAACCTAAACATTTCTATTGAAGAACTTTCAAAATTAGAAGACACAATGGTTTATGGTACAATGATTTTTCCTTCATTAGTAATCAACGGAAAAGTATACGATTACAAAAAATACAATACTAACGATAAACTATTATCTCTATTAAATTAATTTGAGCATGGAAAAACTAACACAGTTTCTTTCTACAATTGCTGATTATCTTGTTTACGATTTGTTTGGTATAACTCAAAATAGTGTATTTGGTAATGCTCTTCACTATTTTTTAATTGGTTTTACAGAAATAGTAATTCTTGTAATTCTTGTTACCTATTTAATGGGAATTATAACGAGCTATTTACCAATGGACAAAATTCGTGTATACCTAGAAAAGAATAAGAAATCTGGCTTAGGAAACATAATGGCTTCATTACTTGGTGCTATTACTCCATTTTGTTCTTGTTCATCTATTCCACTATTTGTGGGAATGATGCAAGCAAGAATTCCTTTAGGCATTGCACTGTCTTTTTTAATAACTTCTCCATTGGTAAATGAAATTGCGATTGCAATATTTTGGGTTACTTATGGATGGAAAGTTACCGTTATATATGTACTTACAGGTATTGTATTAGGTGTAGTTGGAGGAATTTTATTAGAAAAAATCGGAATGGCAAAATATGTAGCCAATTGGGTGAAAGAATTAGGTGAAAGTAAGGCTGAAGCTACAAAAGATACTAGAACTTTTATGCAACGATTACCTGAAATTAATAATGAAGCATTGACTACATTAAAAAAGTTAGTCCCTTATATTTTTCTAGGTTTAGCCATTGGTTCTTTTATTCATGGATATGTTCCTCAATCCTTTTTTGAAACTTATATTTCAAAAACAAATCCATTTGCAGTTCCTATAGCAGTTTTATTAGCAATTCCTCTATATATAGATGCTGTTGGTGTTTTGCCTATCATAGAATCGTTAATAGAAAAAGGGGTACCATTAGGTACAGCCATAGCTTTTATGATGGCATCTATAGGACTTTCATTTCCAGAAGCTTTACTACTAAAGAAAGTAATGCAAAAAAAACTAATCATTGCGTTTTTTTCTACCATTGGAATTGGAATGATTATCTCTGGTTTTTTCTTTAACCTCATTTTTTAAAATCAATTTATGAAATCAATTGTATCATCAATAAGCGCAATTTTTGTTGCCATAGCTGCTTGTACATGCTGTGTTGGACCTTTAATGGCTTTAGCTGGAGTATTGGGTGTGAGCGCATCGCAATTAATTTGGCTATCTAGTGTAAAAAACTATCTAATTACTTTTAGCTTAATAGCTATTAGCTATAATCTTTACAGAGCCTATTACCCAAAAGCACAGCAAGAGTGTTGTGATATGAATCAATACGAAGCCTTATCTAAATTAAACGAAAACGAGAAAAAAGCAGTGTCTTTCTTTCAATCTAAAAAGTTTTTATGGGCTGTAGCCATCATCACAATTATTATTCTAATTCTCCCTTATTTATCTAATTAACTAAATAAACTATTATGAAAATTCAAAACCTATTATTAATAATCGCAGTATCTTTAATATTTTTAGCTTCTTGCCAATCACAGAATAAAACAAATAAAGATGCTAAAGTTGAAGAAATTGCAAAGTCTGGAATTATTACTAAAACCTATACTTTAGAAGGTTTTAAACAATCATGTTGTACAGGTATTGTAAACTATTCTTTAAAAGAAGTGAACGGATATATAAAATCGGAAGCCAATGTTAAAAATCAACAGTTAACTGTTTGGTTTGATAACAAAAAATGTGATGAACAAGCTATCAAAAAAGCAATTAATAAAACCCCATACAAAATAGTAAACTCACTATAGAGTAATGAACATTTAAAATATGCAATAGACATGAAAATATATGATGTAATAATAATTGGCGGTGGACAAGCTGGATTGTCTGTTGCATATTTTTTAAGACGCACCAATTTAGAATATCTAATTCTGGATAAGAATGATAAATCAGGTGGCTCATGGCTCCAAACATGGGATAATTTAAAGTTATTCTCCCCTACAGAATACAGTTCACTTTCTGGTTGGGCAATGCCAAAAAGCGAAAATGAATATCCTACTAAAAAAGAATTCATAAGCTATTTAGAGAAATACGAGTTACGTTATAATTTCCCTATTGAAAGAAACACAATAGTTCATAACGTTACAAAAGAAAATAATCTATTTCAAATAGAAACGAACCAAGGAATCTTCTATTCAAAAAAATTAGTTAGTGCTACTGGTACTGCTCAATTTCCTTTCACACCTTCTTATCCAAATCAAGAAAAGTATACAGGAATTCAACTTCATTCTTTGGAATATAGAAACACTTCAAACTTCAATAATAAAAATGCTTTAATTGTTGGTGGTGGTAATTCGGGCGCTCAAATTTTAGCCGAGGTTTCAAAAGTAGCAAACACAAAATGGGTTACTTTACACCCGCCACATTTTTTACCAGACGATATAGATGGACGTTATTTGTTTAATGAAGCAACCCAAACCTTTTTGAATAAATCAGACAGTACTAAAAAGAAAAAGGCATCACTGTCTAGTATTGTAATGGTTCAAAGTGTAAAAGAAGCCAGAACTAGAAACGTGTTAAATGCTGTAACTCCATTTGAATCTTTTTATGAGGAAGGAGTCATTTGGAAAGATGGAAGCAAAGAAAAATTTGATATCATTATATGGTGTACTGGATTTAAAGCTAACCTAAATCATTTAACCTCTCTTAATATTATTGAAAACAATCGTATTAAAACCACACATACTAGGTCTATAAAAGAACCCAACCTCTGGTTAATAGGTTATGGTAACTGGACAGGATTTGCTTCTGCTACTATTTATGGAGTAGGAAAAACCGCCAGGCAAACTGTAAAAGAAATTCAAGAAGCAACATAAGCTCAAACTTATTATGAAACTCATTTTTTACACTAAATGGTAAAATGTCCATAAATACCCTCTTTTTGTACACCTATAAAAATATCCAGCGCTTGTAGTTTTGCAATATAAATACAAGACTTATGGAAAATATTAAATTTGAAGTTATCATAATTAGAGGTGGTCCTGCTGGACTAAGTGCAGCATTAGTACTAGGAAGAAGTAGAGTAAATACAATTATTTTAAATACCGAAAAAGCTAGAAACTTTTCAACTACGCTTTCTCATACTTTTTTAACACAAGATGGCAAACATCCAACAGAAATTTTTAAAGCTGCCAAAAAAGACATAGATAAATACCCTTCTTTAACATACAAAAAAGAAAAGGCTATTGATGTTAAAAACTCATCAAATGGTTTTATTGTAGAAACAGAAAATGGCACTTATAATTCCAAAAGAGTAGTTATTGCTTCAGGTTACAGAGATGATGTAGAAGGCTCTGGAATAAAAGGACTTTCTGATGTTTATGGAAAATCGGTATACCCCTGCCCTTTCTGCGACGGATATGAATTAGCAGATAAGAAATTAGCAGTATTTGGAGGTGCTGAAATTGCTCCTTTCTTTTCAACAGTAGTTACACATTGGTCTAATGATGTAATACTTTTTACTAATGGAGATATGATTCCTGATAAAGAATTTGTTTCTGAATTAGAACGAAAAGGAATACAAGTGTTTCAAGACAAAATAAAAACATTGCATTCAACCGAAGGTAAACTTCAAAAAGTTGAACTAGAAAATGGAAAACTTATAGAAAGAGAAGGCGGCTTTTATAGAGATATGAAAGTTGTAGAAAACACCAATTTCGCTCAACAATTTAATATTCCTAGTGAATCTGGACATTTTGGATTAACAAATTATATTGTTGATGAAAATAGAGAATCTAACGTAAAAGGACTTTACATTATTGGAGATGCAAGAACTGGCTGGAGCGGAATAGCACCTTCTGTTGCTGAAGGTTACGAACTAGGAGCTTCAATAACAGTTCAAATTTCACAAGAAAATTGGAATAACAAATAATCATCCATTATAATATAGTATGAAAGATTTTTGGAACGAAAGATATAATGATAATGAATGGGCATATGGTAAAGAACCTAATGCCTACATCAAAGAAAAACTACCATTATTTAATGCAGGAAAAGTGTTATTTCCTGCAGAAGGAGAAGGTAGAAATGCAGTCTATGCAGCTACACTAGGATGGAACGTTTCTGCTTTTGACTATAGTTTAAAAGGCAAAGAGAAAGCGGACAAGCTGGCACAACTTAATAATGTTACCATCGACTATAAAGTTCAAGCATTTCTTGATGAAAAATACAAGCAAGATGAATTTGATATGATTTGCCTCACTTCTGTTCATTTTGAACCTAAAATTAAAGCTGAAATGCATAAAAGACTCGATAATTATTTGAAAAAAGGAGGCTATATTATACTAGAAGCATTTAGTAAAGAGCATCGAGAAATTAATAAAAAGAACCCAAAAGTTGGAGGACCATCAAGTGAAGAGGAAATGTATTCTCTTGAAGAAATTAAACGTGATTTTTCCAATTATGAAATCATTGAATTAAAAAACAAAAACACCTATCTTCAAGAAGGACTGTATCATATAGGAAATAGTGCTGTTATTCGATTTATTGGGAAAAAGAAGTAAGTGTTCAATTAAATAATTGTATTTTATAGAAGTTTAAACATTCTAACCGTGAGAAAAAAGGAATTTACAGATTTACCTATTAGAAGTTTTGAAGACAATGCTTTTACACCGAAGCAGGTTTCTAAATTTGAAATTGATAGAATGACTGGAGAGAATAATGGTAACCAAATCATTGTTGAACCTCATCGGCACGATTATTATCATATCATGTTTATAAAAAAAGGGATAGGCAAACATTCTATCGATTTTAAAACTTATGATATAAAACCCAATATGATGTTTTTTGTTTCTCCTGGTCAAGTACATTCTATAGAAACAAGTATAGACACCGAAGGTTATGTAATTTCATTTGATTCTGGTTTTTATCATTTAGGAGATAGCTTTCAAAAACTTTTAGACTTTCCTTTCTTTCATTCTATAAGTAACTCTCCTATTATAAATATAGATAAAGAAAACACTAAAATTCAAGCAGCTTGGGACGAACTATATGAAGAATACAATGCCAGTACAAACGATAAAAACAATATTTTAAGAGCTCTTTTTGAAATATTGCTCATTAGATCTTCTAGAATATACGATTCTCCTACAGAGTCTGAAAAACCAGCTTATTTAACCTATCAATTAAGAAAGTTAGAAACATTAATAGACAGGCATTTTAAAGAACTTCGATTATTAAATGATTATGCCGATTTAATGCATATTTCTCCAAGACATCTTAATAATTTATGTAAAAAAGGGTTAAATAAAACAGTAATGAACCTTATACATGAGCGTACTTTAACAGAAGCTAAAAGACTCTTATTATTCACAAACAATTCTATTTCGGAAATTGCATATGAACTTGGATTTACTGACACTTCTTACTTTATGCGGTTTTTTAAAAAACATACATCTTTAACTGCCGATACTTATCGCAACCAAAACAACATAGTATAGTTTTTTAACCCTTTTGTACTTAATTACCTCCTAAAAGTCCATCCTGTGTAATTATAGCTAGTAATAATTTTGCTTATCACTAAAAACAAAATTTGTGAAAAGTAAAATATCAAGTAGAGCTGCTATGGCAGTTGTGATAGCTAATATGATTGGAACAGGTGTTTTTACAAGCTTAGGATTTCAATTAGTTTCAACAAAAAATACATGGAGTATTATACTTCTTTGGTCATTGGGAGCAATTATGGCTATAAGTGGAGCGCTCTCTTATGCTGAATTAGGTACAAAATTAACTCGCTCAGGCGGTGAATACCATTTTTTATCAGTTGTATATAATAAGTTTGCTGGCTACCTCTCTGGATGGGCTTCATTAACTGTTGGTTTTGCTGCCCCTATTGCACTCGCTGCTATGGCAGCTGGTGCATATACAGAGAAATACTTTGGTATAAACGACAAGTTAATTGCTTCTATTCTAATAGTAGTTGTCTCTTTATTTCATATGTTCAATTTAAAAAGAAGTAGTCAATTTCAAAACACTACTACCTTTATAAAAATTCTAGTAATTTTTATATTTATTGCTATTGGGCTTTTCACTCCCTCAGAGGCTACTTCATTTGACTGGAGTAATCAATGGCAAAACGAAATCCTACTTCCTTCTTTTGCTGTTTCTTTAGTATACGTTTCCTATTCGTTTTCTGGATGGAACGCTGCTGCTTACATTGTAGATGAAATAAAAAATGTAAACCGTAATCTCCCCATAGCACTTATTGGAGGAACACTTTTGGTAAGTGTTTTTTATATACTTCTTCAAATTGTTTTTCTAAAACAAGCTCCTTTGTCTCTACTTGTTGGACAGGTAGAGATTGGGCAAATTGTTGCGGATAATATTTTTGGTAGTATTGGAGGAAAAGTTATAAGTGGTCTCATTGCTTTTATGCTTATATCTAGTATTAGCGCTATGGTATGGGTTGGGCCTAGAGTAACCAAAGCAATGGCTGAAGATTATCAATTATGGAAATTTTTAAGTAAGACAAATAAAAATGGAATTCCAAATAAAGCAATAATACTTCAAGCTATTATTTCTCTTACAATGGTTTTTACAGGATCTTTTGATCAAGTTCTAACCTACAGTGCTTTCATTTTGCAATTATTCGTTTCATTAACAGTTCTAAGTCTCTTCTTTATTAGAAAAAATAATGACTTATCAGGCTATAAAAGTCCTTTATTCCCTTTACCTCAAATTATATTCCTACTAATCAGCTTATGGATTTTAATCTACCTACTAGTAGAACAACCTGTAGAATCACTTATAGGTATTGGAATTTTACTTCTAGGAGCATTGAGCTTTCTTTTCAATAAAGCAATAGAATCTAAAAAATAAAAACTTAAAAATAAAATGAAAAATATACCTACTACAAACATTCAAAAATTAAATTCAAAAACAAAAGGGGTTACACTTGCTATTTTAGGAGCTATTTTAATGAGCTTCGACCCTATTTATATTCGATTTTCTGGCGTGAGTGGTTTTAACACCATATTCTTATTTGGGTTATTTACAGCTATTTCAATGTCTATTGTTGTCCAAACTTCAGAAAAACGTAGTATTATTCAAGTTATCAAATCTGATGGTTGGCCACTTATAATTTCAAGTTTATTAATGTTAGGAAGTGCCTCTTCATTTGTTTTAAGTATAAAAAACACTTCCATTGCTAATACTTTTATTATACAAAGTGCTACTCCAGCTGTTGCTGCATTGTTAAGCTGGATTTTATTGAAAGAAAAAACCAACCGTAAAACATGGTTAGCAATATTTTTTGTTGTTTTAGGAGTTGTCATTGTTGTCAATAGTTCTTTTGGTACAGGAAATTGGAAAGGAGATTTACTAGCTTTAATATCTGTATTCTGTGTAGCCTTAATTTTCACACTACTTCGTAAATATCCTAACGTTAATAGACTAGCCCTTGTTGGTTTAGGAGGTTTCTTCTTAGCTTTTGTAATGTTTTTCTTTGCAGAACCTTCTACATTTTCATTAAACACATGGCTAATTATGGGAGCAATGGGATTAATTACAGCTCCTTTAGGTAGAGTTTCTGGTATGATGGCTACTCGATTTATAAAAGCTTCTGAAGTGTCCTTAACACTAATGCTACAAAATGTTTTAGCTCCAATCTTAGCATTCTTTTTCTTTAGCGAAATTCCAAATAAAGAAAGTATGATTGGTGGAGTAATTATTTTAACAGCTATCATATTATATACCATTAGCTTAATAAGAGAATCAAAAACTTACAAATAGTGATACTTTCTCTTTCTCATCATTCAACAAACAATTTTTAATTCTAGAACAAATGAATAAACTTTCATTAATCTTTTTATTTATTTTACTCACATTTTATCAGATAAACTATGGTCAAATTAATCAATCAGAAACAATAATTTCTGGACATATAATTAACAAAGGAAAACACTTACCGTATGTAACAGTAAGCATAAAAAACACCACTATAGGAGATATCACAAATAATTCAGGACATTATCAACTTATAAATGTTCCAAGTGGAAAACAAACTATAGTCGCTCAATCTATGGGTTATAAAACCCAAAAAAAAACAATAGAAATAAAATCAGGAGAAACCTATATTTTAAACTTTGAATTTGAGGAAAGCAAACAAGAATTAGACGAAGTAATCATTGAAGGAAACAATAAAGTTTCTAAAAGGATAAAAACTTCAACTATTGTGAATACCTTAGATTCAAAGCTTTTCACTGCCACCCAATCGGTTACTATAAGTGAAAGCTTAAACTGTTCGCCAGGACTTAGAATGGAAACTAATTGCGCTAACAGTGGTTGGCCTCAATTAAGAATGAATGGCTTAGGTGGTGAATATTCTCAAATATTAGTAAACAACCGCCCTATTTTTAAAGGTTTTGCTAGTGTTTTTGGCTTAGAAATGATTCCTACTAGTATTTTAGACCGAGTAGATATAAGACGTGGAGGCTCTACAATATATGGAACTGGTGCTGTAGCAGGAACCGTTAACCTTATGCTAAAAGACCCTCATTTTAATTCTTTTGAAATTGGTGTAAATACTTCTTTTATAGGAGCAGGTGTAAAAAATACTGGAGGAGTTTCAGAAGAATATTCTACCAATTTTAACGGTTCTTTAGTTACCGATGATTACAAAACCGGAATTACTTTATTTGGGTTTCATAGAGACCGAAAAGCTTTTGATGCTAACAATGATGACTTTTCAGAAATCCCTATGCTAAATAGTACTACTCTAGGAGCTCGTCTATTTCATAAATTAAACGAACAAGGAAAATTAACTATTGATTTTTTTAACCTAAAAGAAGACCGTCGAGGAGGTGGAGATTTTAACACCCCTGTAAATAAAGCTAATATGGCTGCGGCTGTAACCCATAATATTTCTACTGCTTCAATAAATTATGAACAATATGTCAAAGAGAAAAACTTATTATCAGTTTATCTTTTAGGACAATCTTTAAAAGCTGATGCTTTTAGAGGTTTAAGAACTGCTTATGGAGTTTTTCAAAATACAAGAGAACGATCTTATGTATTTGGCACACAATATAAATTAAATTTCAAAAAAAACAGCGTCTTATTTGGACTAGAAAACAATGGAGCTATACTTACAGATAATCAAATATTACATTCAGAAACAACCCCTAACTTAATAGGAAATAACACAAATATAGTAGTAGCAAACCAAGGAACTAATACAATATCTATATTTTCTCAATACGACTTCAACTGGAACAAGTTTAAGGCATCATTTGGCGCTCGTTTTGACTCTTATAAAGTAAAAGATAGAGAACATAATAGTTTTAATAAATCAGGAAGTGTATTTAGTCCTAGATTTACATTAAAATATGATTTAAAAAAATATTTGCAAGCTAGGTTAAGCTACTCAAAAGGCTATCGCTCCCCTGAATTACGTGATGAAGATTTACACATAGAAATATCAGGATCTAACAGTATTATAAATAAGGTAAGAGCAGACTTAGACAAAGAAACGAGTAATAGTTATACAGCTTCTTTAGATTTTAATAAAAAGATAAACAACACCTACCTTAGTTTTCTTTTAGAAGGTTTTTATACCCAAATAAACAATTCTTTTGCTACTAGTTACTCTACTCCTGACAACAATGGTGTTATTACCGCAACTAGATTTAACTCAAATCAAGAAGCAAAAGTAAAAGGAATAAATATTGAAATGCAAATAGTACCTTCTGAAGCTATTAGTTTTCAAGCTGGTTTTACAATTCAGAATAGCAAATACGAACAACCTCAAGCATTCAATGAAAAACGTTTTTTCAGAACACCAAATCACTATGGATATTTTATGCTTGATTGGAACTTGTCTCAAAAATGGACCGTTTCAACTAATGGTAACTATACAGGAAAAATGTTAGTTCCCCACTTTCCAAAACAAGAGCTTAGAACCTCTAAACAATTTTTGGATTTGGGTATAAAATTACGTCGAAATATTACTTTAAAACAAACAACTTTACAAATATACACTGGTGTAAAAAACATATTTAATAGTTATCAAAATGACTTTGATGAGGGGCTTAATCGTTGGCCAAAATATATCTATGGACCTTCAGCTCCTAGAACTATATACCTAGGTATTAAATTCGGGAATTTACTATAGGTTAAAATTGTAAAAAAAGTACATAATAAACTTACTTTTTGAAACAAAGAGAACTTTACAAAAAATAAACCTTTGTATCCTCAAAACATAAGAACAATATAACATGAAAAAAACAAAGAGTAAATTAACAATCCCCAATCTTCTTTGTCTTGTATTAATAACATTTACTGGTGCAAACTGTAATGCTCAAAAACATGGTAAACATGGACAACACAAACATTTACCAGCTAAAGAACTTGCTAAACATCTAGATGCAAAAGATAGAGATAGTTGGCAAAAGCCTAAAGACGTTCTAGCGCTAATAGGTGACTTAAAAAATAAAAAAGTATTAGATATTGGTGCTGGTACTGGCTATTTTTCTTTTAAAATGGTAGATGCTGAGGCTAATGTAATTGCTGCAGATGTTGATAATGATTTTATAGAAATATTAAACCATAAAAGGAAAGAGAAAAAGGTTTCTTCTAAAGCAATGCAAATTAGAAAAATTCCTTTTAACACACCTGATTTAAAAAAGGAAGAAGTAGACATCGTATTAATTGTAGACACTTATCATCATATAGAAAATAGGGTTAATTATTTTAAAAAGGTGAAGTTTGGAATGCAATCAAATGGCAAACTAGTTATAGTTGATTATAAAAAAGATAAATCAATTACCGATGGTCCATCATATGAGATGAGAATTAAGGAATCTGATGTTATTCAAGAATTAAAAAAAGCTGGTTTTGTCGATTTTAAAATCAACAGTAATTTACTTTCTAAACAATACATAATAGAGGCATTTTTAATTCCACAAAAAAAGGTATCTGAAGCTGAATTTTTAAAAGCATATTTTAATAAAGAATACGCCAAAGATGAATACTTATATGGTAAAAAACCTGACAAATATTTAGCAAAAATATTACCTCAACATAAACCTGGTAAAATATTATTTCCAGGTGAAGGAGAAGGTAGAAATGCAGTTTTTGCTGCCAAACTAGGATGGGATGTTACGGCTTACGATTATAGTACTGAAGCTAAGAAAAAAGCATTAAAATTAGCAAAGGCAAATGATGTAAATATTAAATATACTGTACAAGATATTGTAAATGCTTCATATCCTAAAGAATCTTTTGATGCTATAGCTTTCTTATTTATTCATTTTGCTGGGCAAGAGCGCATTGACATAAATAAAAAAATGGATAAGCATCTTAAAAAAGGAGGCCTTTTAATTATTGAAACTTTTAGCACAAATCATCCAAAAATTAGCAAAGAAGGACCACAAGAGATTCCTTATCTGTATGATAAAGAAAGTATTTTAAGAGATTTTCCAAATTATGAAATCATAGAATTAAAAGTTGAAACAGATATTTTATTAGAAGGCAATAAAAGTGAACTAAAAGCCTCAATATTAAGATTTGTAGGTAGAAAAAAATAGGTTTAATTATTGATAGCCCCTTTTTGAAAGTTCATGTGGTATTTAACTTTACCCATGAGCTTTTTTCATTAACAAAACTTCAACAAGCTTCATTTGTAAAAAAGTACATAAAGAACCAACTTTTGTGAACTAATTAACCTCTCCACGCTCTCTAATTTTGTACCAACAATTAGAAGCAAGCAAATATGAAGGTTTATAAGATAATAACAACACTAATAGCTTTTATTTTATTTTCTGTCAAAATAAAGGCACAAGATAAATTTAGTCCAAAAGAAGCTATAAATCCTCCAATAGATTTTGAAGTATTTGCTTCTAAAGAAATTTTAAGTATTCAAAATGTCTTTATGAGACCATTAAAAAAAATGGAAAAGTTTAGCGTTTTTAATATGCTTACATATTCACAGTTTTATGAAGATAAAAATGTTGTGTTTGTTGGTTCTACCACACTAAACTATGAAGTGGCTAAGAACCTTAGTATTTCAGGAGGAATAGCTACAAATTCTATTGATGGAATTCATCCAATTTTAGGTATAAATTATGCTTATGTAAGTAAAGAAATGTTACTAATCCTAGCTCCATCTATTGATTTAATAGACGACAAAAGTCTTGAGGCACTTTTTTTATATGAATACAAACCTCGTTTATCTAAAAAAACCAGCTTATATACCAGAATTCAATTCTTATATAATCATAACATAAGACAAGATACTCATAACAGAAGCTATCTTAACTTAAGACTTGGGCTAAGTTTTAATAATATTTCTATAGGAATAGGTTCAAACCTAGATGCCTTTGGACCATTCAAAATCAAAAAAGAAAACTACGGTTTATTCGCTAAGTTTTTGATTTAAAAACAACATCAACAATAAAACTTAACAAGAAAAATAACATCAAATTATGAAGCAAGAATCTTTAAATCATTTTATAAAAGAATTATCAAAAGTATGGGGACCTCTAACTTCAGACTTAACTAAAAAAAGTAAAGAACTAGTAGAAGAACTAACTCAAAATTGTATTGGAGAAAGTTGGGTAGATCAACTACTAAAAGAACAACTTCCTTTTAAAGAAATATATAGAAGTGAAGAACACGGATTTATATTAATGGGACATGTAGAAAAAAAAGGAGAGTTTAGCCCTCCACATGATCATGGAAGTGGTTGGGTAATTTACTCAACGGTAATTGGTCAATCCAAAATGGGACTTTTTAATCGTGTTTTTCATCCCGATGGCACCATGGATATTGTCCAAAAAGACGACTACATTTTAAACGCCGGAGAATGTAATGTATATCTACCAGGAGATATTCATGATACTTATACTCTAGAAGACAACACTCTAATGTTGAGACTTACAAGCTGTGATTTTTTACAAGAGCTAAAAGAAGGAAGATTAGTTAGATATACAAACAATCATAAAAAATGGTAATCTTTATATTAAGGTTATTTCATTATTAAAATATTAGAAAAACTCATTTTTAGTTTGTAAACAACTATAATTAGTTAGATGATAGGGTAATAGTTGTTCTAAAGCTCATGTCGTATTTAACAATACGCATGAGTTTTTTGCTTTTACTGAAAATATATTTTTTTGTGTAAATTCGTAGTTATGAGACTCCCTAATTGTTTCAACTAAACGTAGATAATATGAAAACACTTCAACAATGGTTTGATGATTACGCAGTTAGCCATCAAAACGAAACAAACATTACGATACATTTTATTTGTGTTCCTGCAATATTTTTTAGCATTGTAGGAATATTCATGAGTATTCCTTCTCAATTTTTAAGTAATTTATTCCAATTAAACAATCCACTTGTTGAAAACTGGGCTACTGTAGCTTTGATATTCGTATTAATTTTTTACTTGAGATTATCTTTTTCAATGTTTCTAAAAATGTTAGTTTTTTCTATTCTATGTATTGTAGGAAATTTCTACTTAGGAAAATACGTTCCGTTACTATATACCTCAATAGCTATATTCGTAATAGCTTGGATTGGTCAGTTTTACGGACATAAAGTTGAAGGAGCTAAACCTTCATTTATTAAAGATTTACAGTTTTTATTAATTGGTCCAGCTTGGGTAATAAAAAAAATGTTTAGTTAAAATTAAACAACTATATTTTCCTAGAAAGCCTCTTAGCAATGTTTGTTTTAGCAAAACAGAATATTAAGAGATTTTCTGTAAATTCGTGGCTATGGAATTACTTTTTTTAGGCTTGATAGGCGGTGCTGTAGCCTCATACTTTATTTTTCAAAAATTTTCTTCGGTTAGTAAAAGAAACCTAACAGAAAAACAATCTGTTGTGCTATTAGATAAAATTAAGAAGGTATCAAAACTAATTACAGTTGAAGGAGAATTTGCTGAAATTTATCATCATGAAAACACCAAAGAAAAATTCCTTGGTTTATTTACTAGTAAGAAAAAAGCAATTATATTAATTAATGCTAAAGTTCATATCGGTTTTGACTTTAGAAAAATTGTTGTACAAACAGATACTAAAAAAAAGACATTAATTTTATCGGAATTTCCTAAACCTGAAGTTTTTTCTATAGAGCCCAATCTTCGTTTTTATGATATTCAAAATGGATTATTAAATAAGTTTAGCTCAGAAGATTTAACAGAAGTTAATAAGGAAGCTAAAGAACATATACTTCAAAAAATTCCAGAAAGTAACTTAATGCAAACTGCTAACAAAGAGGCTTTAGATGCAATTACTCTTATGGAAAATCTAGTTGAAACTATTGGATGGAAGTTAGATTACAGTGCTTTAGAATTACCTTCAGATAATCAAAAGCTTATAGAATAAGTATCACATTGACACTAAACAAACTATATAAATATTTTAAACTCATAATACTATCTTCCCTTTCTCTTTGGGTTTACTATTTTATTAATAATGCTAGTTTTATAAAAGAATATCAAATTATGATGGATAATAGTGACGTTAGTGATGGCTTACTGTTTTTTATTTTTATAAATATTATTAAGTACTTTTCTCTATTATTTGGATTAGTTTCAATTATCTTCATACCTTACAAAATCTTTACTTCTAAAAAGGGGTATACTTAAATAGTATTGCTAATATAAAAGGGACAAAAAATGATAACTATTTCTACAGATAAAAACCTACTTCAAATTGATGTAATTCATTCTTTTTTAACCAATTCGTATTGGGGAAAAGGAAGAACTTTGGCTCAAGTAGAAAAAACAATTGAAAACTGTCTCTGCTTTGGAGTGTATAAAAATGGAGAACAAATTGGTTTTGCAAGAGTGGCTACGGATTATACTGTTTTTGCCTATCTGATGGATGTTTTCATTTTACCAGAACATCGAGGTAATGGATATTCAAAAAAATTAATTGCTACTATAACGCAAGCAAAAGAGCTAGAATCGTGTGGTACTTGGATGTTAAAAACTAAAGATGCTCATGGTTTATATACACAATATGGTTTTACCGAATTGAAACAACCTGAAACAGTACTCGAACGTATTTTGAAATAAATTATGGATATAGAACAACTAAGAGATTATTGCATTAATAAAAAAGGTGTTACAGAACATTTTCCTTTTGATGAGGTTACTTTAGTATTTAAAGTAATGAATAAAATGTTTGCTTTAGTAGGCTTAGATAGTTGGGAAAAAGGAGACACTAAAATGAATTTAAAATGCGACCCAGAATGGTCATTAGAACTTAGAGGAGAATACGATAGTGTAAATCCTGGTTGGCATATGAACAAAAAACATTGGAATACAGTTCATTTAAACAACGATGTTTCAGATCAACTTGCTTTTGAACTTATAGATCATTCTTATGACTTAGTTGTAAAAAGTTTGACAAAAAAATTACGCGAAGAACTTCATAATTCATAATGAGATGAAAAAGAAAGAACTTCGAGAGATTTACAAACAAAAAAGAAAAAGTTTATCTAAAACAGAAATAGAAAATTTTGAACAAAACATTTACACTCAACTTTTCGAAATTGACTTTTCTACCTATAAAAACATCCATATTTTTCTTCCTATAGAAAAACAAAAAGAAATTAACACCTACCCTATTGTTGAATTTTTAAGAAAACAAAAAAAAACAATTATTATTAGTAAAAGTGATTTTAAAACCAACACTTTACAACATTATATTTTTAACAACTCAACCACATTAGAAATTAATAAATATGGAATTCCAGAGCCTATCAACGCTATTGAATTTGATGTTAAAAAAATAGACCTCGTATTTGTTCCGTTATTAATTTCTGACAAGCAAAATTTCAGAGTTGGTTATGGTAAAGGGTTTTATGATCGCTTTTTATCAGATTGTAAAAAAGATATTTTTACTATTGGGCTTAACTTTTTCAAACCAATTGATAAAATTGAAGATCTTAATAAATTCGACTTTCCATTAAATAAAATCATATATCCAAAATAAAAAAACCTGCTATAAAAGCAGGTTTTTTTAATATCTATTTCATCTAAAAATTATCCGTTCATAGAAATTAAGAACTCTTCGTTATTTTTAGAGAATTTAATTCTTTCGTTAATAAACGACATCGCTTCTACTGGGTTCATATCTGCTAAATATTTACGTAATACCCACATACGCTGTACAGTTTTATCATCTAATAATAAATCATCACGACGTGTACTAGACTTAATTAAGTCAATAGCTGGGTAAATTCTACGGTTAGAAATATTACGATCTAACTGTAACTCCATATTACCTGTACCTTTGAATTCTTCAAAGATTACCTCATCCATTTTAGAACCAGTTTCAGTAAGTGCTGTAGCAATAATAGTTAATGATCCTCCGTTTTCAATATTACGAGCCGCTCCAAAGAAACGTTTTGGCTTATGTAATGCATTAGCATCAATACCTCCCGATAATATCTTTCCAGATGCAGGAGCAACAGTATTATATGCTCTTGCTAAACGAGTTATCGAGTCTAATAAGATAACAACATCATGACCACATTCCACTAAACGCTTCGCCTTTTCTAAAACTATATTTGCTACACGTACATGTTTATCTGCAGGCTCATCAAATGTAGAAGCCACTACCTCTCCACGAACATTACGCTTCATGTCAGTAACCTCCTCTGGCCTTTCATCAATTAATAAAACAATTTGATATACTTCTGGATGATTTGCCGCAATGGCATTAGCAACATCCTTTAATAACATTGTTTTACCAGTTTTAGGCTGTGCTACAATCATACCACGTTGCCCTTTTCCTATAGGAGAAAATAAATCGATTATTCTTGTAGATAAAGAACTACCTTTTTCTGCTAAATTAAATTTATCTTCAGAGAATAAAGGTGTTAAGTGTTCAAACGAAACACGATCTCTAACTATATTTGGACTTAATCCGTTTATTTTTGATACTCTAATTAAAGGAAAATACTTCTCTCCTTCTTTTGGTGGACGTACATTTCCAAGAACTGTATCTCCTGTTTTTAATCCAAATAATTTTATTTGAGATTGAGATACATAAATATCATCAGGAGACGATAAGTAATTATAATCTGAAGAACGTAAGAAACCATATCCATCAGGCATCATTTCTAATACACCTTCACTTTCAATAATTCCATCAAACTCAAAATCAGGGTCTCTATATTTATTCCCACTCTTATGATGTGGTTTATTAGAGTTCTGGTTCTTATGCTTATTCCCTCTATTATTTCTTTGTTGCTGCCTGTTAGCATTTGAATGCTGGTGCTGTTTTTTGTCTTCAACAGGTTGCTGTTTAGCTTCAGAAGATTGCTTTTTTTGTGCTGCTACTGGTTTTTTAGCTTCAACAGGTCTCTTTTTTGCAACATTTTCTTTTTTAGTTTCAGTTTTCTTTTCAACAGCTTTTGCAGGAACCTCTACTTTTTCTTTTTTAGTTTTAGCTTCTGTTTTTTCTACAACTTTCTTCTCAACCTGCTTTTTATCAGCAGTTTCAGTTTCAGTCTTAGCTATTCTTTTTCTCTTAGTCTTTTCAGCTTTTGGCTTTGCTTCATTAGCACCGGCCTCGGCTTGTGCGTCTAAAATCCTATAAACTAAATCTAATTTTTTTAACTGACTTACTTTAGTTAAACCAATAGTTTTAGCTATGGCTTGTAAGTCTGTTAATTTTTTAGTTTTTAATTCCGAAATTTCGAACATTCGTAAAAATAATTAAGTTATATAATTCTTTTATTTATAGAAAAGAATTGAATTTTATTAAGTTTTTTAATGATTGCTATATTATATAGGGGCTATATAATAGTTTAATGCGCGGTTACTTATACGACAAATATATACAAATATTTTAACTTGTAATATTTCTTTTTAAAAAAAGAAATATTACATTTGCTACCCCAATAAAAAACATGATACAAAGAATACAATCTATATATTTATTAGTAGCCGCAATTATTTCTGGCGGTTTAACTTCTGTTTTTAGTTTATGGACTAATGCAAAGAATAATACTCCTATATATATAATGGATTTATTTTCTGGAGCTTCTATAATAGAAAATGTGACTCCTGTATTATTTTTTACTTCAGCCATATTAGCTATTGTAACTTTGTTCTTATTTAAGAACCGTCAGTTACAATTTGTATTAGGGCGCTTAAACATATTGATAAACCTTTTTTTATTAGGGATATTGATATATCTATCACAAACATTATCTGGAGAAGCTTTAGTTTCTGAGAAAGGTATTGGGATGTTCTTTCCTGTCATTGTTATTTTGCTGTTAGTTTTAGCAAATAAAGCCATTAAGAAGGATGAAGATCTCGTAAAATCTGTAGATAGATTACGATAAACCTAACATCTTAGTATATTTAGTGCGAAAAAACCGAGATTCTTAATCTCGGTTTTTTATTTTTGTTATATACTCAATCATTGAGCCTTAGAAACTTAAACGTTAAAGAAATGTTAAAGAAAATAGGGTTAACCCTAATCAGATAGGGAAAACCCTGAGATACGTTTAGGGGTATTGAGTATTGTACGCACCGCTTATATACTATAGATTTGTAAATGTAACAACGATGGATTACAAGATAAAAGTTCACATAGCTGATGACCACAAAATCTTAATAGATGGAGTTATCGCTTTATTAAATACCGAAGACAATATTGAAATTGAAGGCTATTCCTTGACGGGAAGACAAGTAGTCAATTGGTCGGCTAACAACCATGCAGATGTTTTGGTTTTAGATATTAATATGCCAGAAATGGATGGTATTGAAGTTTTAAAAACGTTTAAACAACGTAATACAAAAATTAAAACAATAATACTTTCAAGTCTAAGCGATCCGAAACTAGTACAGGAAATGGTACTACTAGGCGCTAACGGATTTGTAGACAAAAGCTGTGCTAGCGATCATATTATAGATGCAATTAAGACTGTTTATAATGGTGTTCAATATTTTAGTGATGATATTAAAAGTAAATTACTAGAATTATATATGTCTGAATCTAAAGCTGAAGAGCAAGAAGCACCTCATAATGATTTGACGGAAAGGGAGGTTGAGGTATTAAAGCAAATAGCTTTAGAAAAAAGTTCAAGTGAAATAGCTGAACATTTAAAAGTAAGTATTAAAACGGTAGAAACGTATCGTAGAAATCTGTACAAAAAATTAAAAGTTAAAAATGTAGTAGGTTTGGCGATGTACGCTGTAAAAAACAACATAGTATAGGTATAGAAACCCTTCAATTATTTTTCTTTAATCCCCCAAATAAAAGAAAATGTCCCCCGCAATCTATACAATACACTTTATGGTGTGCGTCGCTAATAACTATCTACTTTATATAAAATATTAAAATATAGCGGTGTACGTGTTTGAAATAGCACAAATTAGAAAAACCCTTCATTTTGTTTTCTTTATACCCCCTAAAATAGAGCGTCCCCCGACACTATCTATATTTAGTACACCGCTTTTTCTTTTCACCCCCTTAAATAACATAACAATTTAAAACATTACATCATGAACAAATTCACTCCATTTATCCTAGCATTAAGTATCATTCTTGGATCTTGTTCTTCTAATGAAAATGAAGGTCTTATCAACAACGCTCAAGAAAACTTATTAAAATCATATACCTTAAAAAAAGATTCCAGTGGTGACTACTCTATTGATTTTAATACTACTAATAATACAGATGTAACTACAGTTAAGAATGTAGACTCATCTAATGAAATTATATTATCAGAAGCTAATCATAGCACAATTAACAAGCACAGTAATGATTTTGCCATTGAAAATAATCAATTAAAAATTGGCTTTTTAGAATCAAACAAAGGAAAAAGAACAAAAATATATATTGAAGATGAAAACATTACCTTTGCTAAGAAAGGTGTAACTGAATTCCTTAATTCATATAGCATTACTAAAAATGAGGACGGTACATTTCAATTAGATTTTGTAATAAACGACAATGTTTCAACTGATTTTGTTTATAATGAGGAACTAGAAGCTTATGAGGTTCACTTAGCTAATGGTGAGTCAAAACAAAAAGAGTTCACTAGAGAATTAACTGTACCATATTCAGGAATTATTAAAATAAATTTTGTTAATCATAAGTTTCAAGGAAAATCTTACAGCTTAGAAGTAGTAGAAAAAAAACCAAGAGCAATAATCGTAACATAAATTGATTAGTAGAAAAATAATATTAGTATTTGTATTTACTTTACTTACCTTAGTAAATAAATCTTTTTCTAACTCTATTTCATCGAGTCAAATCATTAAAAACAAGACTCAACAGAAAGATAGTTTGAAACAAAAATATATTAGTCTTAAGAAGAAAACTACTTCAAAAGATTACTATAAACATTTAGACTCTGCTCTAAATTCTCTCAGAATTAGTTCAGAAATAAATGACTCAGAACTAAATATATTATATAGCTATCTTATAGGTGAGATTTTCGAAAAAGCAAATAATCATTCAAAATCTTTGTTTTACTACAAAAAATCATTAAGTCTACATGAAGTTAAGTCTCTTGAAAATGGTAATCAAATTAAAAATGAGTTTTATAATAATCATTATTCATACTTAAAAAATTTATTAAAAATTGGTGGAAGCTTTCAAAAACAAGAAAAATTAGATAGTGCTAAAATATATTACAACAAAATAGTTAATCTGCCTAGTCTAAATAAAAAATCCCAGTCAATTAAAGCTAATGCTTATATTAATCTATCTGGTATTTACATGATAGACTCACTTTCTAAAGCTAAATATTTTGCTTCAAAAGCAATTGACATACATAGTAAAAACAACAATAAATCTCTTGAATCTGCTGCTCTTGGCAACTTAGCTAATATTTATTTATTAGAAAAAAACTATACCAAAGCCAAAAAAACATACTTAAAAGGGTTAAATTTAATAAGAAACAACAACAGTACTAAAGCTTATAAATTTAAAGAAGATTTATATTTCAATTTAGCATATGCTTTATATATGCTAAAAGATTACACCGCTTATGATTACCAAGAAAAATCATATGATATAAAAGATAGTTTAAGAGACGTAGAAATCAGACGAGTTGTTGAAGAAATTTATGCTCATCAAAAAGTAGACTTAGAAAAAGAAAAAACTGCTTTAGCTGAAGAACAAAGAAAATTGATTGAAGCAAAAGACAGCAAAACTACTTTGTTATTCGGAGCTTTAAGTTTACTCATTATAGTAATTTCTGGTGTTGTTGTATACAATTACAAACTAAGACAAAGAAACTTACAATTAAAACTTTCAGAATCAGATCTATTACAACAGCAAAGTATAGAAAAGTTAAAGTCAGACGCACAAATAAAAATATTAAATGCTACCATAGATGGTAAAGAAACTGAACGAAAACAAATAGCAGAAACCTTACACGATAACGTAAGTGCATTACTATCGTCTGCTAACATGCATTTAAGCGCTACTAAAAAACAATTTAATGGAGATGCTCCTCAAGAAATTGAAAAAACTCGAGAAATTATTTTAGAAGCCTCTCAAAAGGTAAGAGATTTATCTCATAACTTAATCTCTTCCATTCTATTAAAATTTGGTTTAGAGTACGCTTTAAAAGATGTTGTCAAAAAATATTCAAATAGTGAATTAAAATTTGAAGTTAAAGCAAATAACATTAGCAGATATAATCAGGAATTTGAAATCAAAATATTTAATGTTATTCAAGAATTAATAAATAACATTATTAAACATAGTAATGCAAATAACGCAGAAATCATATTAAAAGCAGAGAATAATCAACTAACTATTCTTGTCAAAGATGATGGGGTAGGTTTTACTACCTCATCTTCTTCTATTAATGATGGTATTGGACTAAATCAAATAGAAGCTCGTATTAAAATGATGAACGGTAAACTTGCCATTGATTCAGAACCTGATAAAGGAACAGAAGTTTTTATACTAGTTCCAATACAACAACAAAAAGAATATGGTAGTTTATCCTCTGTGAGCTAATTCAATTACTTCCATATTCGTAATAGCTCCTTTATCTATTTCAAAACGCAACATAGTTCTTACTTTATGAAAACCATGATTCCCAGCAGCTCCTGGGTTTAAATGTAATAACTTAAGTTTTTCATCAAATTGAACTTTTAAAATATGAGAATGCCCACAAATAAAAAGCTTTGGGCGTTCTCTTTTTAACTCTTCTCTAACTCTTAAGTTATACTTATTAGGATATCCACCAATATGAGTAATCCACACAGAAACACCTTCAATAACAAACTTATTATCCAAAGGAAACTCAGCTCTTGCATCTTTATCATCAATATTACCATATACCGCTCTTAAAGGTTTGTGTTTTTTTAGAGTATCAGTAACTTTTAAATCACCAATATCACCAGCATGCCAAATTTCATCTGCTTGTTTTACAAACTTTAAAATTTGATCATCAATAAAACTGTGGGTATCGGAAAGTAATAAGATTTTTTTCATTACAACAAAACTAACAAATCTCTAATATTAGCACATACAAACTTAAAAAAAACACTTGATTACTATATAAAATAACATCAGAGCATTTTATTTTTTTAAGCCATAAAACTAAGTTTATAATTTCATAATTTAGCTTTTTAAAATTTCATTTTATTTGAGGTATTTTATCGAGTTAGCTTACAACGGAAAAAGCTATCATGGTTGGCAGGTACAACCAGACGCAATTACAGTTCAAGAAAAAATAAACAAAGCTATTAGCACAGTACTTAGAGAAGAAATAAGTATTGTTGGTGCTGGTAGAACAGATGCTGGTGTACATGCTTCTCAAATGTATGCACATTTTGACACTGATAAAAAACTAGACGACAATTTTGCCTTTAGGTTAAATTCTATTTTACCAGATGATATTGTTATATTTAATACTAAATTAGTTCACAATGAAGCTCATGCACGTTTTGATGCTAGTAGTAGAAGTTATGAATATAAAATTTGGCTTGGTAGAAATCCTTTTTTATTAGATAGTTCATGGCAATTATACAATCAAAAATTGAATCTTGATTTAATGAATCAAGCAGCTGCTATTTTATATGAGTATGAAGATTTTGAGTGTTTTTCAAAAGTAAAAACAGAAGTTTACACTTTTAATTGCAATGTAACCAATGCTGAATGGGTTTTAAATGGAAATGAATTAACATTTCATATTAGTGCTAACAGGTTTTTACGTAATATGGTAAGAGCAATTGTTGGAACTTTAATGGATGTAGGGCAAGGAAAAATTACAATTGACGATTTTAGAAAAATCATAGAAAGTAAAAATAGAAGCAATGCAGGAACATCTGTTCCAGCAAAAGGATTATTTTTAACAAAAGTAGCATACGATTATATATAGTGAGTACATCAACAGGAAAAGCATTTGACATTAAAATTTTTGTAAGACTAATGAGTTTTGCAAAAAAATATCGCACCCGATTTATTATAGCAGCAACTTCTACAATATTACTTGCTGGTTTTGCTGTATTAAGTCCAGTTATATTAATGACTGCTATTGATGATTTTGTTGCAAACAAAAATCAAACAACCCTACTATATTACACAATAGCAATGTTTGCAGTATTGCTTATTCAAGTATTATTTCAATTTAGTTTTATTTATTATGCAAATTGGGTAGGACAGCATATTATAAAAGATATTAGAACAAAAACATTTAGAAAAATACTCGATTTTAAAATGGGGTATTTTGATAATTCATCTGTGGGTAAACTAGTTACAAGAGTAGTTTCTGATATTGAAACCATTGCAAACTTCTTTACTCAAGGAGTTTTTATGATTGTTAGTGATATTCTTAAAATGATAGTGGTAATTATCGTTATGGCATTTACCAACTGGAAACTAACTATAATAGCATTGGTAACATTACCTGTTTTAATTTACGCTACCAAACTTTTCCAAATAGCTATAAAATCAACATTTCAAGATGTAAGAAATCAAGTAGCAAACCTAAATGGATTTGTACAGGAAAGAGTTACAGGAATGAAAATTGTTCAGCTTTTTAATCGTGAGAAAATTGAATACCAAAACTTCGTAGAGATTAACAACAAACACAAAAAAGCACATATAAAAACAGTTTGGTACTACTCTATCTTCTTCCCTATTGCTGAAATTTTATCGTCAATTGCTATTGGATTAATTGTATGGTATGGAGGGTTGCAAGTAATAGACAATAGTGCCATATCAGTGGGAGCTATTATTGGTTTTATCAAAATGGCTCAGATGTTATTTAGACCACTTCGTCAAATCGCCGATAAATTTAACCAACTACAAATGGGAATTGTAGCAGGTGAACGTGTTTTTAAAGTAATTGACACTGAAAGCTCGATTAATAAAGATGGAAATATTACAGCAGAATCTTTAGAAGGAAATATTAATTTTAAAGATGTTCGTTTTAGCTACATTAAAGGAGAAGAAATATTAAAAGGTATTAGCTTTAATGTTAAAAAAGGAGATACTGTTGCCATTGTTGGAGCTACCGGAGCAGGAAAATCAACAATTATAAATCTTATCAACCGTTTTTACGAAATTGATAGCGGTACTATTTGTATTGATACCATTCCTGTTGAAGATTACGAGATTAATTCTTTACGTAAAAAAGTAGCAGTGGTTTTACAAGATGTTTTTCTGTTTTCAGATACCATCTACAATAACATTACTTTAAAAAATGAACATATTTCTCTTGAAGAAGTTAAAGAAGCAGCCAAACAAATAGGTATTCATGAATTTATCATGAGCTTACCTAACAATTATCAATACAATGTTAAAGAAAGAGGTGCAATGCTTTCTTCTGGTCAGCGACAATTAATTGCTTTTTTACGTGCTTATGTTAGTAAACCTAGTATTTTAATTTTAGATGAAGCAACTTCTTCTGTAGATACTCATTCTGAACAAATGATTCAATATGCTACAGATAAAATAACTAAAAATAGAACATCTATTGTAATTGCTCACAGACTTGCAACGATTAAAAAATCGGATACAATTATTGTAATGGATAAAGGTGAAATTGTAGAGCAAGGAAGCCATACAGAACTGCTAAAAAAAGATAATGGTTACTATAAAAATCTTTACGACAAACAATTTAGCACAGAAATTATTTCATAAATAATTTGTTTAAGAGACTCAAAACAATAAATTTGTTACTCAATCAATTTAAACTAAAAATCAATTAATCATGAAAAAAGTAATTTTATCTGTATTTGTTGTTGGAGCTTTATTAGCAACTTCATGTAAAAACGCAAAAGAAGAAACTAAAGCTGCTACAGATGCTGCTGTTGAAGCAACTGAAAAAGCTGCTGAAGCTACTACAGAGGCAGCAACTAAAGTTGTTGAAGAAGCAGAAGCTGCTGTAGAAAAAGCTACCGAAGCTGTTGAGTCTGCTTTAGAAGGAGTAACTATCCCTAGTTTTGACAACGAAAAAGTAGACGCATATTTAAAAGACTATGCTGCTTACGCTAAAGATTATATTGCTGCAAAAGGTGATGTACTTAAAAACACTGAATTAGCTAAAAAAGGTGTAGAATTAGCAACTAAAGGAAAAGAAATTGCAAGTTCTTTAGACGCTGAAACAGTTAAGAAATTTAATAGCGTAATGACAGCTATCCAATCTAAAATGGCACCTGCTAAATAATTTTAGATTTTTATAAAAACTAAAAAGCTCGCTAAAGCGAGCTTTTTTTATGCAGTTAAATCTTTTTGTAATTTCTTAAATAATTCTTCTGGAGTTTTATACAATACAAACTCTCCATTATTTATATACGATATTTCACCTGTTTCTTCTGATACTAATAAACAAATTGCATCAGTTTTTTCAGTAACACCTATCGCTGCTCTATGCCTTAATCCAAACCTAGAAGGAATTTTGGTGCTATCTGAAACCGGTAAAATAACACGAGTAGCAATAATGTAGTTATCTCTAATAACTGTAGCACCATCATGTAAAGGGCTATTTTTATAAAAAATACTTTCTAGTATTGCCTCATTTACCAGAGCATTCATTTTATCCCCAGTATTAATTAGAAAATCTAAATTATTCGTTTTTTCAATTACTATTAAAGCTCCAGTTTTAGTTTTCGATAAATTAAAACACGCTTTTAAAATTGTTTCAATATCAATTTCTGAATTGATTTCCGATTGTAAAAATTTTAATTGATTTAAAAACCCACGTTTCGTAGAAAAATTAGTGGTACCTATCATTAATAAGAACTTTCTAATTTCTTGTTGAAATACTATAATCAGCGCAATAACTCCTCCAGAAAGTAAATAGCCTAATATTCCACTAAGCATTTCCATATGAAGTGCTTGGGTTATTTTCCAAATCAAAAAAATTAAAGCGATTCCAATAACTATATTAATGGCTACCGTTCCTTTTAATAACTTGTATATATAATATAAAAGTATAGCGACTAAAATAATATCAAGCACATCCAGAAACGAAAAATCAATAAAATCTAAACTCATTTATTTTATAGAAGTTTTAGTAAATGTAATCATTTTATGATAATTGCTCCACTATTTTAACAGCTTCTATCGCTTCTTTTACATCATGAACCCTTAAAATATTAGTGCCATTTAGCAAAGCAATCGTATTAGCTACTGTTGTCGCATTCAAAGCTTCTTGTGGAGTTATATCTAATAATTTATACAACATCGATTTTCTAGAAACTCCTGTTAGAACAGGAACATTCAAATGTTTAAACAAGCTTAATTTTTGTAACAATTCGTAGTTATGTCCTAGTGTTTTTCCAAAACCAAAACCAACATCAATTATAACATCATTTACTTTTAGTTCGCGAAGCTTAAAAATTTGAGCTGCAAAAAATGAAGTTATTTCTTTAACTATATCAGTATAAGTAGGGTTTTGCTGCATATTTTTAGGAGTTCCTTGCATATGCATCATAATATAAGGGACTTGCAATTTTGCTACCATTTCAAACATTTTAACATCCATTACTCCTCCAGAGATATCATTAATAATTGCTGCTCCAGTATTAATAGTTTCCTCTACTACCCTACTCCTAAATGAATCTACAGAAATTATAATTTCTGGAAACTTTTTTACTAATAGTTCAATAACTGGCACAATTCTCTGTAACTCTTCTTCTTCAGAAATATGTTTAGCTCCTGGCCTTGACGAATAAGCTCCCACATCAATAAATGTAGCGCCATCATTTAACATTTTTTCTGTCTGTACAAGTATCTCTTTCTCATTTTTATATTTACCACCATCAAAAAAAGAATCGGGGGTAATATTTAAAATCCCCATTACTTTAGGAGAAGAAAGGTCTATTAAACTTCCTTTACAATTAATTGTCATCATAATAAATTTCCAAGTAAAAATAAACGAAAAGCTTGTAATATTTACTATTTTTGGTCGATTACTTTTAAATAAAAAAGATGCAAAACACATCCCAACAATACGATTCAGTAGTTGAAGAATGTAGAAGTTTGTTTATTAAAAAAATGAGTGACTACGGTAGTGCATGGAGAATATTAAGACTGCCATCATTAACCGATCAAATTTTTATCAAAGCTCAACGTATCCGACAACTACAAGAAAACACTGAACGTAAAGTAGATGAAGGTGAAAAATCAGAATTTATTGGAATCATTAATTATTCAATAATGGCTTTAATTCAGCTAGAAAAAGGAGTTGTTGAACAACCTGATATGAATACTGAAGAAGCTACTGATTTGTACGACAAACATGTAAAAATTACCAAAGAGTTAATGGAAAATAAAAACCATGACTATGGTGAAGCATGGAGAGATATGAGAATTTCTTCCTTAACAGATTTAATTCTTCAAAAACTTCTTCGTGTAAAACAAATTGAAGATAACCAAGGAAAGACTATAGTTTCAGAGGGAATAGACGCAAATTATCAAGATATGATTAATTATGCTATTTTTGCTTTGATTCACCATTCAGAATTAGACAGTTAACCTAAACCCCTTAAAAAATGATTTTAAAGATTTCAACACATATTTCAAGAGTACTTGTAGGACTTTTATTTATTTATTCAGGATTTGTAAAACTAGTAGACCCTATAGGTTCTCAATATAAATTTCAAGAATATTTTAGTGAAGGAGTATTAAACATGGAATTTTTAATTCCTTATACTTTACCTTTTTCAATTCTTTTAATTGTAACTGAATTAGTTTTAGGAATAATGCTTTTAGTAGGTTTTAAACCTAAATTTACGGTTTGGAGTTTGTTTAGCCTTAACTTAGTATTCTTATTCTTAACCTGGTATTCATATACTTATAACAAAGTAACTGACTGTGGTTGTTTTGGAGATGCTTTAAAACTTACACCTAAAGAAACATTTTATAAAAATGTCGTATTCATGATTTTTATCGTGATTTTAATTGTAGGATTAAAATACATTACACCTTTAATTTCTAAAAAAGTAGGTGCTTTAGCTACATACGCTTCAGTTTTCTTTTCACTAGTAATTGTATATCACGTTTTACAACACTTACCAATTATAGATTTTAGAGCTTACTCAATAGGAACTAATATTGCAGAAGGGATGGCATATAAAGATGGAAGTGATGAAGTTCCTCCTATTCATGATTTTATGATTGAAACTGATGAAGGTGATAAATTAGAAGAAATGCTTGGTAAAGATAAGGCAATGTTAATTATGCTTTACAACTTCGAGAAAACTGAAAAAGAAGGATTACCAGCTATTTCAAAAGTAGCAGCTGATGCAAAAGCTAAAGGATATGAAATTTATGTTTTAACAGCTTCTTATATTGAAGACTTAGCAGCTACACAAAAAGAATTTGGTTTACCATATACTTTTGGTTTTTGCGATGAAACTGCTTTAAAAACTGCAATTAGAGCCAATCCAGGAGTTATTACTGTAGAAAATGGAGTTATTGTAGGAAAGTGGAATTGGACTGATGCTGATGACATTGTTTTAAAATAACAATTTAAAAATCAGTAACTTTATAATAAATCAAACTATAATAATTATGAAAATCTTAAAATACATACTGCTACTTATAGTGGCAGTAATTGCTATTGGTTTAATTTACGTTAGCACTTATTCTGGAAGTTATGACGTAAGTAGAAGCAAAATAATAAAAGCTCCGATTGCGCATGCATTTAATACCGTAAACGATTTAAAAACATGGGAAAAATGGGGACCTTGGCATGATGAAGACAGTACTATTGTAGTAACTTATGGTGATAAAACAGTAGGTGTTGGTGCTTCTGATAGTTGGACAAGTAAAGACGGACCAGGAAAAATGGAAACTGTTGCTTTAGTTGAAAATAAATCTATTGATCAAAAAATATCTTTTATGGATAATGAGCCTGGAGATATTTATTGGAATTTTGAAGAAGTAGCAGAGGGCACAAAAGTAACATGGGGTATGAAAGCTGAAAAATCTCCTTTTGTTTTCAAAATGTTTGCTGCATTAACAGGAGGTTGGGACAACATGCTAGGACCTATGGAAGAAAAAGGATTAGATAATCTAGAAAAGGTTCTTTTAGAAACAATTCCAGTAACTCCTAAGTTTACCATTGGTGAAATTTCTACAAAAGTGGTGCCTGAAAAAATCTTTATCGGATATCCTCATAAGATTAAAATTAACCATGAAGAAATGACTCGTTTATTCATGCAAGATTTACCTAAAGCAGGAATGCATGCCGCTAAAAGCGGATTAAAATTAGGTGATTACACTCCTGGGGCTGTATTTAGTAAATACGATGAAAAATCTGGAGAAACTGAATTTTATATTGGATTACTTTTAAACAAAGACTTAGCACCAGCTACAGGAATGGAAGTTGTTAAATTACCTGCAGGTAATAGCCTAGTAATATCTAAATTTGGTAATTATGGAGAAGGTGATTATGATGCGCATACCAAAATAGGCAATTATTTAAAAGAGAATAACCTTACTCAAAAATGGCCAATTTGGGAACTATACGTTAACGACCCAAGTACTGTAAAACCTACAGAAATTCAAACTGATATTTATTATCCGATTGAATAATACAAAAACTATATCTTCATAAAACCTCACAAAATTTGTGAGGTTTTATTATTTTCGCACATATATGAAACAACTATTATTAGTTTTTATTGGTGGCGGAACTGGGAGTGTTTTGAGATACCTTATTGGTAAGCTGTTAAACAATTCCACAACAGGTATTCCTTATGGCACATTTGCAGCAAATGTTTTAGGAAGCTTATTTATAGGTATCATCCTTGGTTTGGCTGCAAAAAATGAAACTTTAACTCAAAATCACACCTTATTATTAGCTACTGGTTTTTGTGGTGGTTTTACCACTTTTTCAACCTTTGCTTATGAAAATCATGTTTTCTTAAAATCGGGAGATTTTACCTCTTTTGCTTTTTATACAATTGCAAGTTTCATCCTTGGTTTTTCAGCTGTTTTTGCTGGAATCTATTTAATTAAATTTATATAAACATATGAGTACCCCTGTTCAGTATACATCGAAAGATGCTTATGTAATTATTACTATTACAAACGGAAAAGCGAATGCTATTTCACACGAAGTTATAGATGCTTTAAACATTGCATTCAATCAAGCAGAACAAGAAAAGAAAGTTGTTATTTTAACGGGACAACCTGGTATTTTTTCTGCTGGATATGACTTAAAAAGCATGACAGCTTCTCCAGAAGCTGCTTTAGAATTAGTAACTAAAGGCTCTAAGTTATCACTTAGAATGTTATCCTTCCCTTTTCCAGTTATCATCGCTTGTAGTGGACACGCAATTGCAAAAGGAGCTTTTTTACTTCTTTCTGCTGATTATAGAATAGGTACCGAAGGTGATTTTAAAATTGGATTAAACGAAGTTATGATTGGAATGACAATGCACCATGCAGGTATTGAAATAGCCAAAGCGCGCTTAGCTCCTATCTATTTTGAAAGAAGTATTAGTAATTCTGAAATATACACTCCTGCAAATGCTGTTACAGCTGGTTTCCTGGATAGAATTGTACCTGAAGATCATTTGATGCCGACAGCTATAAAGATTGCTGAAATGTTTTCCAACTTAAACAAAAAAGCACATGCTGAAACAAAATTAAAGGTTAGAAAAAACTATTTAAATTCATTACAACAAGCAATAGAACAAGATAGTATAGAAGGATTAAATCCTCCTATTAAATAAAAAAGCCTGCTAAGCAGGCTTTTTTTTATGGTTTTTTATAGGCCATTACTCCAGCCTTTATCTCAGTATCTAAATAATTATCTCTAGGTGTAATTGGACAAGAATATCGATCACTATACGCACAATAAGGATTATATGCCTTATTAAAATCAATAGTTATTGTACCATCCTCATTTTCGTCCGTGACTAAAACATCAATAAAACGCCCACCTTCGTAAGAAGTTTTTCCATTGGTATTATCTAAAAATGGTAAAAACAAGTTATCCTTATATTTTGGTTCTGGGTGTTCATCTCTGTATATAGCCAATTTAAAATCTTTTCCATTAATTTTAAAAGAGACAATACCATACTTTTTATACACCGCAACTCTATCAGTAGTTGTAGGAAAATTAAATGTTGGAGCATCAGGTGTCTTAGTTAATTTAGCTCTTACGATATACGCTTCTGAAATTGGAAAAAAATCCAATCCCTTAAAGTTTCTCAATCCTTTTTTAGTTAATGGTGATTTAGAAGCATCCTTAAATTCAGTATTCATTTCTATCTGAAAAGGAGATTTTCCAGTAATTTTTCTCTTTTTCTGACTACTACATGACTGAAATACAACCACTAAAATTATTAATATTACTTTTTTCATTGAACCTGTTATGTTTAAATATTAAAGATTTTTAGCATAAAATCTTAAAACTTCAAAAATACTTTATTCTCAATAATCTACCATAAACAAATGAATAATCATCAAAAAAGCCCAGTATTTATGTTAATTTTCTGTAAATAGACTTGACATAACAAATAAAAATTATTATATTTAACTCAATAGATTACATCTATGATTAACAAAAACTAGGAAATTTTGGTCTAAATTACGTTATAAAGAAAATTTATAAAAAAATAAAATAATTTGATGAATTTATTATAGGTTAAATGAAAGATTAGTATATATTTGTCGCCCAATTTATTTATAGAGAAAATAAATCTTTTTTATTCGGAATCAATTACCAGACTTATTCTAAAAAAAGATAATTTAATTAAAATTAGTAGATATTTTATGAACTCAGAATTAATAAGTAAAGCAGATGAATTTGAAAACAGAAAGTTCAAATTTATCACTACTAGTGATCGAATATTAGCTTCAAGAGAAGCTAAAGCTTTGATATTAGAAATAAACGAGGTATATAAACAAACTAAGGACACTGCCTTAATGGACGCAATGAAAAGATTAACTGTTGTAAAACAGCGAATTGAAAAGCGTTTAAAAGGTAAACCCTTAACTGCGTAATATTGAATAGAAACAATAAACGACAATTTACATCGTTTATAAAAATAGATAGAATAATACTTTTTAATCAACTATTATTCTTTATAATATTTATTCTTGATAAAAGTTCTAGGTCTGCCCTAGAACTTTTTATTTTTAATAATATATTTGCTTTCAACTCGGGATGTAGCTTAGTCCGGTTAAAGTGCACGGCTGGGGGCCGTGAGATCGAAGGTTCGAATCCTTTCATCCCGACTTCAATGTGTTATGATTAGAACAATATAAACATAAGCTCTATTTTTTAGTAGCATCTTCCAATTCGGTTATCAATTCTAAAACATCCTTTTTATAACGATTGATTTTCTTTGAATTTAAATAAAACCCTACAAAAAATAATAGTATTGTAGATAAATGAATGAAAAGCCTATTGCTTTGATTAAATTCAAAATTAAAAATAGTTCCTTTATCATACATACCTATCAATGCAAAATTTACCCCACCAATCATTAAAATTAGAAAAACCATAAGGTATCTCTTTTCAAAATTTATCTTTTCTTTTAATTTACCGACATGATTTTTGATGAAATTTTGATTATTGAATTTTGTTTTATCGCTAATTAAACTATATTTCCCTCTATAAAGAACAAACAACTTCATTGATATTCCTATTGTAATAAGAACATAAGATAAGACATAATAAATGTTTTCAAATTCTGGTAATCTTAAAAGTGAAGTAACTATTAAAACTAAAAAACACATTATTAACAAGATTCTTTTTTTTCTTACACCCTTTTCTATAACATTTAAACGTTCTATTAACTGATCTATACTCAAAGTATCTGATTCCGACTTTTGATACATATCCTTCCACTTATTTAATTCTTCCATAATTATTTCATTTTTTTAGCTAATGCTGTTTTTATTCTATTTATTCTTACTCCAACATTAGAAACACTTAGACCTGTAATTTCTGCTATCTCATTATAACTATTGTCTTCTAATAAAAGGTGAGTAATTATTCTATCAACTTTTTTTAATGAAGAAATTGCTTGATGTAATTCATTTAACTCTTCTTCACTATAATGGTTAGTTTCATTTTCCTCTACCTCTTTCTTTAGATGTTCAGATTCTACAGTGCTATATCTTTTATTTGACTTATTCTTCTTATTCAATTGAAGAAGTGCTGTGTTCATTGCTATTCTATATATCCAAGTATTTATATTACTCTCTTTTCTAAAATTCTTTAAGTTATACCAAACTTTAATATAAATATCTTGAAACAAATCATCTGCATCTGCTTTATTTCCAACAAAACTTAAACATAATCGATAAATTTTATCTTTTGATTCTTTATATATCTGTTTGAATTCATCATCTTTTTTATTCATAAGAAATGAAAGATTTAATTTTATCATGAAACCACTTGGGGTCATCTAACATAATAAAATGTTTCGCTTTATTTGCTAGCATAATTTCACATTTCATTGCTCCAGAATATTGTTTTATGAAACTTTGTTTAACAAAATCTTTTGTTACTCCATAATTTTTTAACCCATACCAACTTCCAAGAACCAACATTGGTATTTCGATTTTTTCAAGTTCATTTCTTAAATCTGTTGTCATTAATTCAAATATTGATTGCGAAACAGTTTCCCTATCAGATTTCATTATCCATTCTGATACTCGTTTTATATTTTTATCATCAGTAATCATTGTCTTTAACTTCATTACTTCTTGCTGATAAAACAAACTATCTGAAACATTTAGAATCGTTTCTTTCATTTGTTTTGCTTGCGATAAAATAGTTTCTTTTGTAACACTAGGATTAAATATTGAAGGTGTAAAAGGATAGGAATCAACTATTATAACTTGTGAAAGTAATTTTGGTTGTGAAGAAGCTATTGACAATGTTATAAATCCTCCTAAACTATGCCCAATAATAATTGGTTTTTCAGATAGCTCATTATTAATATATGCTATAACCCCTTTTTTAACAGCTGGTATGAAGCCATTTTTTAAATCTATACTTTTTTGATTATCAAAACCCGCCAATGTTATAACGTGGCATTCATATTTTTTCTGAAGAAATTCTGTTGTTTGTCTCCAAATTTTACCTGAACAAGAAATTCCAGGTATAAGAATAATTGGTTTTCCTTTTCCTGTAATGTCTACACTAAAAGGGTATATCTTTTCAGTAGTTTGTGATAGTACACTTTTCTGAATAAGTACAACTAAGAGTAGAGTTGCTAATTTTTTCATTGTAAATATTTTTATAATTTACTCTTTAGATTAGCTAACTTAAATTTTATTACACTTTTTTTATTATTTTTTTTAATTCTTTTTTAAACCATACTCAACAAATTATTTATAAATAAATGCACTCTTCATATTATAATCCACACTCAACTATGTACAAATACTGAGCTTTACATCTTACTGCAACAAAGTGGTTTTAAATTGTATAAAATTCAAATATTTAACTAATTCAATAAATTAAACATATTGTTTAAATATTTTTTTTAAACATACAATAATACACAATTACATTCGTTTTCAACTTGGTCAACCCCCAAACCCTTCAAAATAAATGAAAAAATTTATTAAATTAACAACGTTGGCTATTTTAGTTTCGTTGCAAAGTTGTGACAATCAAGAAATAGCTAAAGACATAGCATTAAGTGCTAATTCTCCAGAAACAGGTGTTTTACCAAGTGAATTGCATGTTCATAATACAGCACATAACTGTGCCACTGTTTCTCAATTTGGACCAAACTCTTACTGGTCAAACACACTTATCAATACAAGTGAAACAAATTTTTTAAAACAACAAAACAACAACGCTTCAAGTCTTTTTGGTATAGCTAATGTACCTCTTTATTTTGCAGCTGGTAGCGGTACTTTCAATGCTCTATCTTATGGGCCTCCTGCAAATTATATTATTTGGGGTGAAGAAATGTTAAGAGGAGCTTTAAACTACGGTAGATCAGCAGTAGCTTATATTGCAGCACATGAAGTAGCTCATCAAATACAATTTAGACAAGGATACCCTTCAGTAACTGGACCTTCTAATACTGAATTAGAAGCTGATGGTTTTGCTGGATATTTCTTAAGAAGAAGTTATACTTCTACTTGGTCTGATGTTATTCCTGCATACAACTTTTCTCAATCTATTGCTGGAGCTAGTGGGTCTTCTCATGGTTCTGCTTCACAAAGACGTTCGGCTGTAAGATTAGGATGGTTATTAGGAAATAATGGTAATTTATCTAATGCAAACCTAGATTATAACTTTTTTTACTATTATAACACTTATGTTATTCCTGGTAAATTAAAATCTAGTGATCTTAAAAAACCAGAAAAAATTGATGAAGAGTTACACAAGTTTATGTTAACTAAAATAGAAGAATTAGTTGACATTCACACAGGGAAAATCTCTGAAAAAGAATACGCTAACTTAGGAAATAATTAAAAAATAATATTAAATATGGGTTGACCATTTTATAAAGAGAGGTTTTTAACCTCTCTTTTTATTTTTTTAAATACAGAATAAGATTAGAATAATCTATTATTGCCTTTTTATTTGTCAAAATATCTGCACCAATAACCCCATCAATTTCTTCTAACCCCATACTTACAAACGCGTTATTTACATGATCTAAACTCATTAACGTTAAACCTAGTTCTTTCAACTCCAATTCCCCTATTTTTAAATTATTTTTTTCAGAAGCTAGCATTTGCAGTCCAGTTCCTCCAGCACCTGTACCTTCATCATCAGATTCAATTGCCTGCATATGAAATTTCTCTTGATTCTTTTTATCTATTACTGTAGCACCAGCTCCAGTATCTAAAATAAAATTTCCTTTAATTCCATTTAATTTCCCATAAATATGTAAATGTCCTGAAGACATTTTTTTTAATTCTAATTTTACATATTCATCTTTAATCAAATAAGATTCTAAATTAAACTTCTGACTCACTACTGATTTTTCTTTTTTAGAACTAGGTTTACATGCACATAAGAATACCACAATAAGTAGTAGGTTAATTTTTATTATTTTTTTCATAATGTTATATTATAATTTCGATGCAAGTTTATAGTTAGTTTAAAGCTTATTAAGTTAACTAATGTTAATTAAGGTTAACTATTATTTTCTCCCATAAGAATAAATACATAGCTTCAAGTTTTTCTTTCAACAAAAAAGAGCAAGTAATTTAAAATTACCTGCTCTTTTATAAATCAATCTATTTTCTGAAATACTTTTAAAAGAATCTTAAAAATTTAGATTTTTCTTTTCCGAAGCTAAAGGTCATTAACACCTCATGACTTCCAGAATTAAAATCTCCTAAATTAGTAAAAGTATGATCGTATGCATATCCCATTCTCAATTTCTCAGTAACATTTAAACTAAAAATAGCTGAAAACGAATCGTCATACCTATAAGACAGCCCAAACTCAATATTATCGTAAAATAATACATTTGCTGAATATTCCACCGAAATCGGAGCTCCTGTTGCAGCTTTTGCTAAAAATGATGGTTTAAACTTTATATCATCACTCATCTGAAAAACATATCCTCCCGTAAAAAAATAATGAGTTTCTTCTAATGCTTTAGAAACAATACCGTTTCCTCTTTCAAAGTGAATTGTTTTTAACAAATTAGGAGCCGACAATCCTAGATAATATCTATCTGTATAATAATAAAGCCCTACTCCAAAATTAGGATTTGTTTCATTTAAATTATTCTGAAAGGCAATATCTCCTGAATTAACAGTATTTAAAAATGATAATGGTGCTGATAAAAACGTAACTCCTGCTTTTAAACCAAAAGCTAGTTTTGCTGCTTCATTTACTTTTATTGTATAAGAAAAATCTGCGTATACATTCTGCTCAGACAAAGGCCCTATTTTATCTGCAATTACAGAAAGTCCCATTCCTACATTTTTACCTAAAGGTGCTTGTGCATTAAACGTAAATGTTCTTGGAGCATCTTTGATACCTACCCATTGAGATCTACCTAAAACACTTAAAACCAAACCATCTTTAGATCCCGCATAAGCTGGGTTTACAATATTCATATTATACATATATTGTGTATAATGTGGATCCTGTTGACCTTTAACAGAAAAGGTACTAAATATTACTATTATTATTAATATAACTTTCTTCATTTCTTTTCTATTATCTATTAATATAAACCCAACCTGTAAATTGTTTACCACTTCCATCGTTCAACTCAATAACATAATAGTAAGTACCTACCGGAACTGGTTTACTATTATCAAATGTTAAACTAACATTTGAATAACCATCCCACCATTGAGGATTACTACTTCCATTATTATCATATCTGTAAACTTTTCTACCATACCTATTATAAACTCCCATACTAAAGTTTCTGTGGTTTGATAAGAATGGAATTACAAAAAGATCATTTACTCCATCTCCATTTGGTGAAAAACCTTCTGGTATAATTGTACAGTCAGTTAAATCAATATGATCTGGCACTTTATCATTATCACAATCATTCATAAATTCATCGATAGTTAATATTCCATCGTTGTCATCATCTGTATCTAAATAATCTGGTGTACCATCACCATCAGTATCATCATTTGTTGGATCTCCATCATTATTTATGTCTTCATCACCAGTTAATACTCCATCTCCATCATCGTCTGGATCTTGATAGTCTGATATTCCATCACCATCACTATCTCCTAAACCTTCGGTGCTATCTGAAATACCATCGCCGTCTGAATCCAAATCTAAATAATCAGGTGTACCATCTCCATCAGTATCTCCAGCTCCCTCAGTTCCGTCAGGAATACCATCATTATCACTATCAGTATCTAAGCTATCTGGCGTACCATCACCATCACTATCACCATTACCCTCTGTAGCATCAGAAATACCATCACCATCATCATCTGGATCTGTAACGTCTGGATCACCATCGCCATCTGTATCTACTTGAACAGTTACAGTAACAGTTTCCGTTATACAAACTTGTGGTGTTACTGCTGTATTGCATACTTGTAATTCTATAGTAACTATTCCTCCTTCTTCGCCTGCGGCTGGTGTATAAGTAACTTCTCCTGTTAATGGGTCAATACTTACGGTTCCTGCAGCAGTTCCTCCTGTTTGAGTGATACTTGTATTTGCTCCTGGTTCAAAGTCATCATTAGCTAAAACATTAACCATAGCACTTTGACCTTCTACAACTGTTAATACATCATCTGCTCCTGTTGGCACTAATGAGTTTGGATCGGTTCCATCTGGATTTCCATCATTATCATCGTCTGGATCTGTTACATCCGGATCACCATCACCATCTGTATCTGTTTGTACAGTTACTGTAACTCTTTCACTAACACAAACCTGAGGTGTTACTCCTGTATTACATACTTGTAACTCAATTGTAACTGTACCTCCTTGCTCTCCCGGAGCTGGAGTATAACTTAACTCCCCTGTTAATGGGTCAATACTTACGGTTCCAGCGGCAGTTCCTCCTGTTTGAGTGATACTTGTATTTGCTCCTGGCTCAAAATCATCATTCGCTAGAACGTTAACTGAAGCTGTTTGTCCCTCTCCTACAACTAAAACATCATCTGCTCCTGTTGGCACTAATGAGTTTGGATCGGTTCCATCTGGATTTCCATCATTATCATCATCTGGATCCGTAACATCTGGATCACCATCGCC
>NZ_WAAU01000028.1:789-241893 GCF_008806755.1 Tenacibaculum aiptasiae | reverse complement strand
CCTGCCTCTGGTTGAGCTTGAACTGTTATAGATATATTATCTTGTTCTATACAACCATTATTTATAGTGGTAACCTCTACTCGATAGTTATTCCCTGATAAAGCTGTTGTTGCATTTGTTATTGTTAAAGAAGCTGTGTTTGTTCCACTATAAGGTGGAGAATTCGGTAAAGGAGTACTACTTGCCCCTAAATACCAAGTATATATATAATCTCCAGCAGGAATAGCTCCTGCTGAATTTCTAACCCCTACAGGAGCAGCTGTTAAAGTTATATTACTTCCTTCACATACTGAAGCGGGACTCGGTGTTATAGGTATACTAGAAATAACATCTCCTATCCTTACTGCTGTTGTTATCGCTTGTGGACTCCCTGCATTTGTAGGTACACCATTAGCATTTACACAAGCAGAAGACGTACAAAGCCTACCAGATGTTAAATCTGCAGCTACAAAACTACCAGCAGCTTCTATTGCATCAAAACATCCGTCTGCATCTGAATCTACTTCAAATGGATTTGATTCACCGTCTGAATCAGAATCTAAAACCGTATAATTTAAACTCGCACCAAACGTATCATTCGTTTCTATAGCATTAAATAAACCATTGGCTCCAGACCCTGCTACCGTGTTTGCCCCATCAATTACACCATCATTATTTGCATCTGTTACTCCTGCAACAGCTAAAACACCTGATTCAACAATATCGTAAATACCATCATTATCTGAATCTAAATCTAATTCATTACTAATTCCATCTCCATCTGTATCACAAATATTACTTGCTAATAAGCTACCTCTTAACTCTTCAGGTCCAGGTCCTGTTTGATTTATAATTATAAAAGTATTATTTGCTAAAGGTGTCCAAGTAATTGTATTAAACGGTGTTCCATCTTGAGCCACCATTGGCTCTAAGGTTGTAGAAGTGGTTGTTCTTGAACCTAGTAATGTAATTGTTCCTGTTTCATCGATAGTTAATCTTAAACGTGGTAACCCATTAACATTTGGATCCCAAGGACTTGATATAAATGCATTATCTGACTGAAATCGAAAATAAACTTCTCCCGGTCCTATTGCTCTATTTTCAAACTCTAATATAGACGGATGTACTGGTGTTCCATTAACCGTCATTTGAAAAGAGTTATCTAGCTCTGTTAAGTCTAACCTAGCAAAACCAGTATCCGTATGATTTACTGTCACTTGACGATTACCTGATGCATGTGCAAAAGGTATCAATGCCGTTGTTGCATTGGTACAATATTCTTCTACATCAGTAATACCATCATTATCATCATCTAAATCACATTCGTTATTAATCCCATCTCCATCTGGATCATTAGCCGTTGGTGTTCCTACTATTGCTCCATTTGTACATGGATCTATAACAACTGCGGCTTGACATAAATTTAATGTAAACAAGGTAATAGCTCCATTATCTGCACCTAAAAAAGTATCTCTACCCTCTAACAACCATGTTCCTGCTGAATTTTTTCCATCAAAACCCGATAGATTTCCTTCTGGCTGATAATTACCCGACAGGGTAGTATTTCCTGTTGGTAATGTATTCCCTGATTCATCATCAAAAGTAACATTAGAATAATTATTTCCACTCCCACCATTACCTGTAGATAAAACAACTACTGTACCATCTGGGTGTCTTAATCTTAAATCAATATCTGCATTCCATGTAATATTAATATTAACTAAAACATTAACATCAGTAATAGTAAATGAATCCGCTACATTAACTGAAGCAATAGTTTGGTAAGTACCATTATTAATATTCTGAGAAGTATTATCTGTATAATCCGTACATGTTTGACCAAAAGCACTATTTACAAACAGAAATAATAAGAACACAAAAAACAGGGGTCCATTCTTTGAAGTGTCGGGGTAATTTTTCCTCATATTATTATATATATAACCTTATCCCAAATAAAATTTGGGAATTTTAATCTTTTTTTTATAAAATGTTTGAGAATTTTTAAATCCCCAAGACTAACAATATCAACACTTTAAAATATTAATACTAATAGTTTGGGGGGACAACTGTAAGTAGTGCAAAGATAATTATAAATACTACTTTTCAAATTTTTAGATACTTTTTTTTACAAAAAGTCACATTATAGAAAAAACAAATAACAAATTAAGCTTCAATAAGAAAACAAAATAAAAAGCTCTCTTTTTAAAACCATATAAGTTAATATTTTTATAAATATAGGGTTTATTATTTAAAAAACAAAAAAAAGCCTTAAAAAGGCTTATTTAAAGTTTTAGACTATTTTTAATTTTTTCGATTGCAAAATCTATATCTTGAATCGTTGTTAATTTACTAAACGAAAATCTAACTGATGTTTTTTTCGAATCTTTTTCCGATAAAAAAGCACTCAAAACATGCGAACCTTTACTTGCCCCACTCTGACAAGCACTCCCTCCAGAAACTGCAACTCCAGCCAAATCTAAATTAAACAATAACATCTTCTCATTCACTGGAAAACGCACATTCAATATTGTATAACTACTCTTTTTCAAATCCGAAGACTCACCATTAAACTCTACTCCTTTAAAATAAGCTTTTAACTCACTTATCAAATAACTCTTCACCTCTTCTATAGACTTCTTATCATCTTCAAGACCTTCACACGAAACGCTCAAAGCCTTCTCCATACCTAGAATAGCATGCACATTCTCCGTACTTGACCTCGCTCCTTTTTCCTGATTACCTCCGTGCAATATTGGCTTTAAAGGAACTCCTTTTTTCACATAGACAAACCCTACACCTTTAGGACCATGAAATTTATGCGCACTTACCGCAATAAAATCTATTGGTGTTTTTTTTAAATCAATTTTATAATGCCCAATTGCTTGAACCGTATCTGAATGAAAATAAGCTTGATATTTTTCACACAACAAAACCACATCATCTACAGGCAATAAATTCCCTATCTCATTATTAACATACATTAGACTTACTAAAGTTTTTTCCTTCGACCTTTTTAAAATTTCCTCCAATCCACTTAAGGAAATATTCCCCTTCTCATCTACATCAACATAATCTACCTCTATATTATAGCTTTTCTTCAAATACTCAACTGTATGCAACACTGCATGATGCTCTATTTTAGAAGTCACAATTCTAGTCACACCAATATTTAGAACAGCATTATACAAAACTAAATTATCAGCTTCAGTTCCTCCTGCCGTAAAATAAATTTCATTTGACGAAACATTAAATTGTTTCGCTATATTTTTTCTAGCCGTTTCTACAGCCGCTTTTGCTTTTCTTCCAAACTGATGAGTAGACGATGGATTACCAAAATTATCTATCATTGATTGCCTCATAACCTCCACAACTTCTGGCAACATAGGTGTTGTGGCTGCATTATCTAAATAAACATTTTTCATTTTGCAAAATTACAATTAATTCACATTTTTATACATGTATACTTCCGTAGCCCCTTGTCCATACTTCTGGTACGAAGCATCATAATATCGTACATTATAATTATTCAACAAATACTGCAACTCACTTTTCAAAACACCTTCTCCAACTCCATGAATTAACACCAACTTTGATATTCCTTTTGATATACAATACTCTAATTTTTGTTTTGCCAACTGAATTTGCTTTGACAAAATATCGTATTTATCCATTCCTTTAACTGACTTTACTATCTTCTCTATATGCAAATCAACCTCCATAACCACTTCGTTTTTATCTTTAACAAAAGGCGACTTCTTACTTTTAGTTCTCTGATCAATTTTTGCTTTTAATAATGGATTATTTATATCAATATACCTACTCAACTGATTTTGATCTACTTCAATTTTCACCAATTCAGAAGCTAAAAAACAATACTCCATACCTTCATCATCTTTAATAAAAAAGCTGTTTCCTTCTTTTTTTATTACGAATCCTCTAATATCAGCATCCAAAACCGCCACTTTATTACCTATTTCTAAACACATTCTTAACCTTTACTTAATTCTACAAAAGAGCTTTACAGTGTATTTTTGCACATAATTCTATTTTACAAAAGAACTGTAAATAAATGATAAAGACTAAAAATATTAGTACAAAAACTTTCTTTGAAGAAGCCCGAAAAGAAACTATTATCAATAATGATCGTTTAAATTTAATTGGCGATATCGCTCATACTATCATTGATGAGTTTAACGATAGAGAAAAAATTAATTTAAACTTTATTTGTACTCATAACTCAAGAAGAAGCCAACTAGCTCAAGTTTGGAGCTTTTATGCTATAGAATACTTTAATTTAAAAAACATTTTCACTTATTCTGGCGGTACAGAAATTACCGCTTTCCATAGAAATACTGTAAAATGCCTTCAAAAAACCGGCTTCAACTTTAACATCATAGATTTTTCACATCAGAACCCTCGTTATTTAATTTCTTTTCAAGGAACAAAAAAATCTATTTTAGGTTTTTCAAAGACATACGACCATTCAAGCAACAGCTTTCCCTATATAGCAATTACAACTTGTGATAGCGCTGATGAAAACTGTCCTTTTATTCCTGATGCCATCTCTAGATTTCACCTTCCTTTCACCGACCCTAAAATTTCTGATAATACAGATTTAATGGAAGAAACTTACTTAAACACAAGTAAACAAATTGCCGGTGAGGTATTTTATATTTTTGAAACTATAAAAAACCATTTATAATTTAAACTTCTGTATTCTTATCGTATGGAATACTCTTTAATATATGGTTAATCACATTAATACGAGCTATGGTTTTTCTATTAGCTCGTATCACTTTCCAAGGTGATATTTTTGTATTCGTTTTAGAAAACATCGCTCTTTTATACTCAGTATAATCATCCCACAACTCCTGCGCCCTCATATCTACAGGCGTCATTTTCCATTGTTTTAAAGGATTGTTTTTAATATCTCTAAACCTTTTTGCCTGCTCTTTTTTATTAATTGACATATATATTTTCACCAATCTAATACCTGACTCTAAAATCATTCTTTCAAAATCATTTACTTGATTCATAAAAATTTGATATTGCTCTTGAGTACAAAAACCATTTACAGGTTCTACCACTGCTCTATTATACCAACTACGATCAAAAAACACTATTTCTCCTGCTTTTGGAAACTGCTCTACATAACGTTGAAAATACCATTGAGACTTCTGATCCTCATTAGGTTTTGGCAAGGCAACAATCCTCATATGCCTTGGATTAATTCGCTCTGTAATTCTACGTATCGCCCCACCTTTTCCTGCTGCATCTCTCCCTTCAAAAAGAACTATGATTCGTTCATTATTATTTATTGCCCACGTTTGTAAACGAATTAATTCTACTTGTAATTTTTTCAGCTTTCGTTCATAATCAACATAACGTAATGCTCGTTCCAAATTAAAAGGTTTTGACAATACTGCCTTCAACCCTCTATTCGTATTTAACTTATCTACATCTTTCTGTGTTAACTTCTCCATAATTTAATCTAAATGATTTGCTGAACGATAATAACGCATTACTATATTAGGATCTGGATTCGATACTGTTTTAGACTCCTCTACTTCTTCATAATTAAATTGCGACAAAACATGTCGTATACACTCAACCCTCGCCTTCTTTTTATCATTAGTTTTTACAACTATCCATGGACTGTATGTTGTATGTGTCTTACTAAACATCTCATTTTTGTAATATGTATACTTATCCCACAACTCTTGACCTTTTTTATCTACTGGACTAAACTTCCATCTTTTCAAAGGATTATCATTTCGTGCATCAAACCTGCGTAATTGTTCATCTTTTGATATAGACAACCAAAACTTTATAATTATAACCCCATCTTCATATAACATATGTTCAAACTCTGGAACTTGCACTAAAAAAGTCTTATATTGTTCTTTAGTACAAAACCCCATTACTGGCTCCACAACCGCTCTATTATACCAACTACGATCAAAAAAAACAATTTCTCCTGGGTTAGGCAATTCTTTAATATATCTTTGAAAATACCATTGCCCTTTTTCCACATCCGTTGGTTTATTTAAAGCCACTAAACGCATAGACCTTGGATTCAAGTGCTCCATAAATCGTCGAATACTCCCTCCTTTACCTGCCGCATCTCTTCCTTCAAAAATAACAGCCACTCGTTTGTTATTTTTCGCTATCCATTGTTGCAATTTCACCAATTCTACTTGAAGCTCTTTTAACTCTTTTTCATAAGCCAACTTAACCTCTACTTTGTCTATAGAAATTTTCTTCTTTTTAATCACTTTCAACAACTCTTCATTTGTTGAAACACTTTCAAAATCAGCAAGTGTAAGTTTCGCCTTTTCTTTCATTAAAAAAACTATTATAATTATGAATAAATTAACCCTTGTTTTGCTAAAATAAAACGATATTAGCAGTTATGAAAAAAATTAGCTTCTTTTTATTCTCCTTAATTTCAATTAATTTTTATTCTCAAAGAAAATATTCCAAAGAGTTCAGTTTCCTTAATGACAATGATCTATTTGTATCAACATCACAAGACAGGTATTATACTAACGGAATGTTTTTAACTTATAGATTTTTAAGCAAAAAAGAAGATGAAAAACTCGTAAAAAAATCATATGAAATTCAATTAGGACATCATATGTACACGCCATACAAAGCTACAGTTCAGCAACACATGAATCATGACCGTCCTTTTGCTGGTTACTTATTTGGCAGCTTTGGCATTAATCGTTTTTATAAAAATGAATCTATTCTAAAAACTTCAATTCAAACAGGAATTATTGGCCCTTCTGCTCTTAGCAAAGATCTTCAAGATTTCATTCATGATATTTACGGTTACAAAAAAGCCATTGGATGGAAATATCAAATCGCTGATGCTTTTGCATTAAACCTTTCTGGAAGTTATATAAAAAAATTAGTAGTTGATAAATCAAGTACACTAGACATAAACTGGATAAACAATGCCAGATTAGGAACCGTTTATACCGATTTTTCTAGCGGTTTTCTATTACGCATAGGTTTAAAACCTTTGCAGAAAATCACCAATTCTATTATTTTTAACGCTAACCTTAACAATGACAAAACTGGCTTTAATAACGAAATTGAATCTTTTCTCTTTATCAAACCAATGCTAACTTACGCCATATATGACGCTTCAATTCAGGGTAGCTTTCTCAACAACAATAGCCCTATTACATTTGAACTTGAACCTCTTAGGTTTACAAACGAAATAGGAATTCGCTTTACCCTTAATCGTTTTAACTTTGGATACTCAGTCCATTTCCACACAAAAAAACTAAAAAGCGTTAGAGTTCCGAGAGGTAATTTTTATGGTTCAATACAGTTAAATTATCAGTTTAACTAATCATTTTTAACTATTAAAAAAATAATTTTTAAAATCATCAAATTAAGATATATTTGTAAATCTAATAAACAGAAACTATACTAAATGAAATTTATCGTATCTAGCTCTCAATTATTAAAACAACTACAAGTTTTAGGAGGAGTTATAAATAGCAATAACACATTACCTATTTTAGACAACTTCTTGTTTGAACTAAATGAAAACGAACTTAAAGTATCGTCGTCTGATCTTGAAACTACCATGACTTCTGTTGTTGAAGTTGAAAGTACTGACACTGGTGCTATTGCCATTAATGCTCGTTTATTACTAGATACTTTAAAAACATTTCCAGAGCAACCTTTAACTTTTAAAGCTGAAGGAGATAGTACAATTGAAATTATTTCTGAGCAAGGTAAATACGACATGGCCTACTTTAGTGGCGAAGAGTTTCCTAAAGCTGTTGAATTACCTTCTCCTAGCAGCACTGAGATTCCTTCTCACATTTTAGCTACTGCGATTTCTAAAACAATATTTGCTGCTGGTAACGATGATTTAAGACCTGTAATGAGTGGTGTCTTTTTTCAATTCAATTCAAAAGAATTAACTTTTGTTGCTACAGATGCTCATAAATTAGTAAAATATACTCGTACTGATGTTACTGCTGATAAATCTGCTGAATTCATCATGCCTAAAAAACCTTTAAACTTATTAAAAGGAATTTTAGGAGGTTCAGAAAACAATGTTGTTATTGAATATAATGAGACTAATGCTAAATTTACTTTTGAAAATGCTGTTTTAGTTTGTAGATTAATTGACGGTAAATATCCTAATTATGAAGCTGTAATCCCTAAAGAAAACCCAAATAAACTTACTGTTGACAGGGCTTCTTTCTTAAATTCAGTTCGTCGTGTTTCTATTTTCTCAAGTAAAACTACACATCAGATTCGATTAAAAATGGCTGGAACTGAGTTAAATATTTCTGCTGAAGATTTAGATTACTCAAATAAAGCTGACGAACGTTTAAATTGCGATTATCAAGGTGATGATATGCAAATTGGATTTAACTCTCGTTTTTTAAGTGAAATGTTAAACAACTTAAACTCTAACGATGTTTTAATTGAAATGAGTTTACCAAATAGAGCTGGTATTTTAACTCCTATCGACGGTACTGAAGAAGGAGAATTAGTTACTATGCTAGTTATGCCTGTAATGCTTAACGGATAATGATAAAATAAGTCATTAAATTTTATACATATAGAACCACAACAAAAGTTGTGGTTTTTTTATTACTTATACTGCTATTACACCATATAGAAGCTAATACTATAAGACAATAAAACCACTTACCCCACCTTCTTACAAATCTTTACGCTTTACAGCTGTTAATTCTTTTATAATTGCTTCCAAACTATTTTTAATAGTTATTTTTTGATAATGCCCCGCTCCTACTTCTGCTAATTTTTTCAATTGCTTTTCATTTGCAACTCTTTTACCAAATCCAAAAACAGAAAGCACTATATTTTCTTTAGCTCCTTGTTTTACTTGATCAAAACTTTTTGGGGTCAATGCAAAGTCTCCATCTGTAGCTAATATAATTCTGTTATTACCATTAGCAATAAATTTTGAACGTCCTATTTCAAGAGCCAAATCTAAACCTTTTGCCGCGTTTGTTTTTCCGTTAGAACTCAGCTTTTCAAGTAAAGCTATTGATTTCGAATCCGTAAAAGAAACATTGGTCATAATAGCCTTAGCATCATTAGAATATATCACTACCGATAATCGATCATTTTTTCTTAAATGCAAAGAAAGTTGTTTTATAGAATTTTTAATCAATGGCAATTTTGTGTAATGATTCATACTACGAGACACATCTAACAACAATACTGTATGATTAAAAGCATATGATTCTATAAATAAATTTTCAATTGTTGGCATTGGTTGGTTGGGCTGGGGCTCCATATCATACCATCCAAAATCAATTATTTTATGCAACAAAAATTGCGGTGTTACTTTCATATATTTCGTTTCAGAGCTAGAATTAGCAAAGTTATTATAGTAAGTAACAGCACTATTTAAATCATAATATGCATAATTGTATAATCTACTAATATCTCTTTTTTTAGTTTTTTTATTAGACAAACAACTACTACAACTTATCCCTTTTATAAACTTTCTTAAAACACTTCCAAACATATCATAGTCATCATGTATTGAATGTACAGTTTCATAAGTATAAGGATGAATACCTTGTAAGTTTTTATTTCTGTTGCTTTTTAATTGGTTTAACAATTTACTTAAACCAACAGTATCTACTAATTTAGTTGACGAAATCTCTTGTGCTCTAATTTTTTTCAAGTATACACGAGCAGTATCTATAGCCATTTCCATTTCCTTAGCACTTAATAACCAAGAATTATTATTACTTGTAACAGGAAAGTGCTTTCTATATACATTATGCACTAAATTTTCAAATTCATAGTTCAATTTACGTATCAACTCTTCAGCATTATCAAGCTTAGTTAAATTCAAATAAACACTATTAATTATTTTTTGATTATTAGCTATAACAGGAGCGTCTTTAGTTAAATCATATATGTTTTTATGAATTACAGCAAAATTTTCAATATTATTTTTAATCGAATCAAATAATGTTATTACTTTATACCGATCAGTTATTGGAATATTTTCCTGTAATGACCTTACTTTTTCTAATAATGATTCTTTTTTTTTCAAATCATAAGAAAACATTTTAGCAGGTTTATTAAACCTAGGGGTTTTTAATTGATATTTTGAAGATTTTTCAATAGAAGACTTATAACTTTTGGTTACTTTCTCATTAAACCTTTGGTTAAAAGTTAAATAATTGAGTAACTTACGACCATACCCGTTTTTTTTAGCTATAAAATTCAGGTAATCTATATGCACATTGAGTGTATTAGCTAATAAAGCCTGATTCTGTTTTTCTTTTTGTTGAGCGAAAGATGAAAAACAACATAGTAAAATAGTTAACAATAAGCTAATAATTCTCATAGAAGATAATAAAGAGTAGATGAATTCAATTTTTTGTTAAAACTACAAAAAAACTATCTTTAACCTCACAAATTTCAATTCATTTAGTTTCACACTCCCAAATATTTCAAATATTCAATAATTTAAACTCTAACGATACTTTAATTGAAATGAGTTCAACAAGTAGAACAGGTATTTTAACTCCAATTTACGGTACTAAAAGGAAGAATTATTTACCATACTAGTTACACCTGCAACTCTGAACAGATAAGACACTCAAACCTAACATATTACAAAGCTATAAATTTACATTCTCAGCTTTTTCTTTTTAACACCATAAAATCAAACAGTTACATTTATTAACATCTTTCCCTTTCAAAAATGATAAATAATTGTAAATTTACCTCTTTCAAACTTTTCATATTATAATGGGTAGAATAATAGCAATTGCAAATCAAAAAGGTGGAGTGGGTAAAACTACTACCACTGTAAACTTAGCAGCATCCTTAGGTGTTTTAGAAAATAAAGTATTGTTAATTGACGCCGATCCCCAGGCGAATGCTACTTCTGGTTTAGGCTTAGATGTTGAAAGTGTTGAATTGGGTACATATCAGGTTTTAGAACATGCTATTCCTGTAAAAGATACTATTTTAAAAACAGATTCTCCTAATGTTGATTTAATCCCTGCGCATATTGACTTAGTTGCTATTGAAATTGAATTAGTAGACAAACAAGAAAGAGAATACATGCTTAAAAAAGCATTAGAAGAAGTAAAAGACGATTACGATTACATCTTAATTGACTGCGCTCCTTCTTTAGGTTTGATTACATTAAATTCGCTAGTATCGGCAAATTCTGTAATTATCCCTATTCAATGTGAATATTTTGCATTAGAAGGTTTAGGAAAATTATTAAACACTATTAAAAGTGTTCAAAAAATACACAATCCTGATTTAGATATTGAAGGTTTGTTATTAACAATGTTTGATTCTCGTTTAAGACTTTCTAATCAAGTAGTTGAAGAGGTTAAAAAACACTTCAGCTCTATGGTATTTGAGACAATAGTACATAGAAATATTCGTTTAAGTGAAGCACCTAGTTATGGTGAAAGTATAATTTCATACGATGCTACGAGTAAAGGTGCGGTAAATTACTTAAATTTGGCGAACGAAATTATAAACAAAAACGCATAATTATTGTAAATGGCAAAAGCAACAAAAAAACAGGCTCTAGGTAGAGGTTTATCAGCATTATTAAAAGAAACTGCGGAAGTCAATTCGGCAGAAGATAAAAACGCAGATAAACTAGTAGGTACAATTGTTGAATTAGATATTAATTCGATAGATGTAAATCCATATCAACCTAGAACTTATTTTGATGAAGAGGCCTTACAAGAATTAGCTAATTCGATTAAAGAACTTGGTGTAATACAACCTATTACGGTTCGTAAATTATCTAGTGATAAATTTCAATTAGTTTCTGGAGAACGTAGATTTAGAGCTTCTAAATTGATAGGAAACAAAACTGTTCCTGCATATATCCGTTTAGCTAACGATCAAGAAATGCTAGAAATGGCATTAGTTGAAAATATTCAACGTAAAAATCTTGACCCTATTGAAGTTGCACTTTCATACCAACGTTTGATTGATGAAATTCAATTAACTCAAGAAGAATTAAGTACTCGTGTTGGTAAAAAACGTTCTACTGTTACAAACTATTTACGTTTATTAAAGCTCGACCCTATTATTCAAACAGGAATGCGTGATGGCTTTATTTCTATGGGACACGGTAGAGCACTTATCAATGTTGACAGTAATTCTGATCAATTAAATATTTACGAAAAAATAGTTCGTGAAAAATTATCTGTTCGTCAAACAGAAGAATTAGTTAAGAACTTAAAAGCTGGCAAAGTTGCTAAAGCTAGTAAAAAGAAGGCTTTACCTAGCTTTGTTGCTGACAGTGTGAAAGAAATCAGCGATTATTTTGGACATAAAATTGATGTTAGCGTAAATAATCGTGGAAAAGGAAAAATATCTATTCCTTTTCATTCTGAAGAAGATTTTAATCGAATTAAAAACCTTTTAAAGTAATTGAAAATTCGACTTGTCATATTGGTTTTTTTGTGTGTTTCTTTTAGTCAAACTTCATTTGCTCAAAAAGATTCTACAGCTATTAGAGCTAAACAATTACAAATAGGTAGTGATAAATATAATCCTTTGTCGCCTTCAAAAGCTGCTTTTTATTCAGCTATTTTCCCTGGAGGTGGTCAGATTTACAATAAAAAATATTGGAAAGCCCCTATTGTTTGGGCTGCCATAGGAGCTAGTGTTTACTTTTACGTTGATAATAGTAACGAATACGATCGTTTTAGAACCGCTTTTAAGCTTCGTAGTCAAGGGCTTCCTGATGAATTTGATGGACTAAATGGAAACCCAAGTATTTCAACCACTGGTTTGGAAAATGCACAAAAAACATTACGTAAAAACAGAGATCTTTCTCTTCTAACTGGTGTTTTACTATATGTTTTACAAATTGTAGAAGCTAGTGTTAATGCTCATTTATTGCAATTTGACACAGATGATAGCTTATCTATAAATCCTACAATTCAGCCAGACCCTATGCTTATTGAAGCTCCAAAAGTTGGTTTAACTTTAAAATATTCTTTTTAAAATGAAAATAGCCTTACTTGGTTATGGTAGAATGGGTAAAGAAATTGAAAAAATTGCTTTACAAAGAGGTCACGAAATAGTAATTAAAACTTCTGGAAAAGAAGACTATAACATTTCCGATGCTGATGTTGCTATTGATTTTAGCGTACCTTCTTCTGCATTTAATAATATAACAAACTGTATTAACAATAAAATACCTGTAGTTTCTGGAACAACTGGTTGGTTAGAACACTACAATTCTGTTGTTGAATTGTGTAATGAAAAAAAAGGAGCTTTTATTTATGCTTCAAATTTTAGCTTAGGTGTTAATGTGTTTTTTGAATTAAACAAACAACTTTCTAAAATGATGAATACATTAAATCAATATAATGTTTCTATTGAGGAAATTCATCACACACAAAAATTAGACGCTCCAAGCGGAACTGCAATTACTCTTGCTGAAGGAATTATCGAAAATTCTGATAAAACAGCTTGGGAGTTAGATCAAAAAACATCGGAAAATAACATTCCTATTTCCGCTATTAGAACACCTGAAGTTCCTGGTACACATACAGTAACTTATAACTCAGAAATTGACACTATAGATATAAAACACACAGCTCATAATAGACAAGGTTTTGCCTTAGGTGCTGTTGTAGCTGCTGAATGGTTAATTTCTAAAACTGGAGTTTATACTATGAGAGATGTGTTAAACTTAGGTTAATTAGGTAACAAACACAGAAAAAAGACACTAATACTATTGAATTTTATTCCTTTTTAAGGGAAACCAAAATATATACATTATGACATTTACTGAATGGTTTATATTCTTCTTAATACTTCAAGTAATCCATTTTTTAGGAACTTGGAAACTTTATGTTAGAGCTGGAAGACAAGCATGGGAAGCTGCTATTCCTGTTTACAATGCTATAATTTTAATGCAAATTATAAACAGACCTAAGTGGTGGGTAATTTTGTTATTCTTTCCTATTGTAAACTTGTTAATGTTCCCTATTATTTGGGTAGAAACTTGTAGAAGTTTTGGTTTCAATCAACGAAAAGATACTATTCTAGTTATCTTAACTTTAGGGTTATATATTTATTATATAAATTACGCTACTGAAGCTAAATATATTGAAAATAGAAGTTTAGAACCGAGATCTGAATTAGGTGAATGGGTTAGCTCTATTGCTTTTGCCATTATTGCTGCTACTTTAGTGCATACTTATTTTATGCAACCATATACAATCCCTACTTCTTCTTTAGAAAAAACCCTATTAGTTGGGGATTATTTATTTGTAAGTAAGTTTCATTACGGAGCTCGTGTACCAAATACTGTTGTTGCTGCACCAATGGCTCATGATACTATACCTGGTTTAGGTGTAAAATCCTATTTATCTAACGACAAAAATGAAGATAGTTTTTTAAACAAATTTTCATTACCATATATGCGTTTACCTGGTTTCCAGAAAATTAAACGTAATGATATTGTTGTATTTAGTTGGCCTGCGGATACTTTAGCTTTAATGTGGGGAGACAACTCTGGAAAACCAACGTACAAACCTATTGACAAAAGAACAAACTACGTAAAAAGAGCTACTGGTATACCTGGAGATTCTTTAGAAGTTAGAGATGGTTATGTGTATATCAACGGTAAAAAAACTGTATTACCAGACAGAGCTAAACCACAGTGGTATTTTAAAGTTGATACAGATGGTAAAGATCTACCTATGAGTGTTATAAATGAATATAACAAAAATGGAGAAGGTAAAATGTCTAACGATCGTGCTTTTTATTATTTCAACTTAACAGATAATGAGGCTAAATCTTTAAGTAAAAACCCACTTGTAAAAAGTGTTACTAAATATATAAAGCCTAAAGGATTTTATGATAAATCTGTTTTCCCTCATAGCCCAAAATATGCTTGGTCTGGTGACAACTTCGGACCTATTTATATCCCTAAAAAAGGTGCTACAGTCGAATTGAATGAAAATACAATTCCTTTTTACGAACAAATTATTAGGAGATATGAAAATAACGATTTAACAATATTTGGAAATAACATCTATATCAACGGTAAAAAAGCCAAAACATACACTTTTAAGCAAGATTATTACTGGATGATGGGAGACAATCGTCAAAACTCATTAGACGCTAGAAATTGGGGATATGTACCAATTGACCACGTTGTTGGTAAACCAGTTATGATATGGTTAAGTTGGGATCCTAATATTTCTATTCTTGACTTTGGCGCTAAAATAAAATCAATACGTTGGGATAGAATGTTTACAACTGTTGGTGGTAGTGGTAAACCAACTTCTTATTTATGGGTTGTAATTCTTTTAATTGCTGGATACACAGTTTATAGTTATAGAAAAGGTAAAAAGAACAAAACTTAATGGCATTATTTATTCCAACATACTTTGCTCCTATTTCACAATATGCAGCAATATATCAATCAGACTCGATTTGTTTTGAAATACACGATAATTATCAAAAACAAACGTATCGTAATCGTTGCTATATATATGGAGCTAATGGTAAACTTGCTTTAAATGTACCTGTAAAACATAAAACAAAAGTTGGCAGAAAAAAAACTAAGGATACGTTAATTGAAAATGATTTTCCTTGGCAATCACAACATTTTAAATCATTACAATCTGCTTATCGATCTTCACCTTACTTTGAGTTTTTTGAAGATGATTTATCAAAAATTTTCACTAAAAAATACACTTTTTTACAAGAAGTAAATATTGATTGTCATTTATTTATTACTGATGCTTTACAGATGGACACTTCTTTTTCTAAAACTGAAAATTATAGTTTAGCACCAGAAAGCATTGACTATAGAAGTTTAGCCCTTGCTAAAAAAGGCTTAGAAATTGAACTAGATACTTATGTTCAAATGTTTGATGACAAATACGGATTTATACCCAATTTATCTATTCTTGACTTACTTTTTATGGAAGGCCCAAATGCTATTAGTTTTTTAGAAAAAATTAATGTAAATTTGGAGTAAACCACAACTTAACAGTAACTTATGTCTTTTTTCAGAAACTTTGTTTTTAATTTTTATGATAAAGTTTCAGAGAATTCTTTTGAAGAGTTTAATAGATTAATGTTCTTCAAAAGTTTTTCTAAAGACCATAAACTTGTTGATTTAAATCAAACTCCAACAAACTTTTATATTTTAAAATCTGGTGTTGTCAGATCTTTTTTAGTTGATGAAAAAGGCAAAGAATATACTAAAACTATATTTGTCCCAATAACTACAACAGGTAACTTAGGCGCTTTAATTACAAACACTCCTTCTAATTTAATTTATGAATGCTTAACCGATTGTGAAGTTTTAGAATGTAGTTACCAATCATTTTATAATTTATCATTAAAACATCATGATCTTTCTATTTTTCATTACAAAGTCTTAGAACACATATATATGAGAGAGGAAGCAAAAATACTTGAGCTATCAATACTAGATGCTTCTCAGAGATATGAAAAGCTCAAAAATAGACTTCCTAATATTGATAATTTAATCAATCAATATCACATCGCTTCTTATTTAAATATTACCCCTGTTCAATTAAGTCGTATTAAAAAGAATAGTTATAAATAACTCTTTTCTTAACATATGTTAATGCGTAAATTTTAAATCTCTTTTATATTCGTAACGTAATTAACAAGTTACATACTTGAAAAAAAATTCCCCTAATTAATACTTTTTTTTCAATAGTCAGACTTATCCCCTTATATAAGTCTGATTTTTTGCGTCTATTTTTTTTATCTCATAATTTTCATTAAATTTAGCCACTCTCAAAAGGGGTTAACTTGTTAATTTATATATATTTATGAGAAATGATATTGAGCAATTTCTTTATCAATTTACCGGTATACCTAGTAATATCATCTCTATTTTTGAAAATCTAGTTACATATTCCGAATTGGAACCTTTAGATTTTTTAGTAAAAACTAATGAATATCCTACTGATTTTTTCATTATTAAAACAGGAATAGTTAGATCTTATCTTGAAACAGAAACTGGAAAAGAAGCTACCAGAACTTTTTTTACTTCTGGTCAAACTACTGGTGGAGCCTCAGCAATGATGAGAGAAATCCCTTCTGAACTTAATTATCAAGCTTTAACAAAAGTGACTGGTTATAGAGGTAGCTTTCAAAAATTTAAAGAACTCACTTTGAAACATCATGAGTTGAGTATTTTTTATGTAAAAATCTTAGAAGACGCCTATTTAAAAGCTGAAAATATTATTCTTGATATTTCTATGTATACTGCAAAAGAAAGGTATTTAAAACTGAGAAAAAGAATCTCAGGAATCGATAATTTGATTGCTCAAAAACACATCGCCTCTTTTCTTAACATCTCCCCTGTTCAATTAAGTAGAATTAAAAAAACTTTATAAAAAGTTCTTTTTATAAACATATGTTAATCAACAAAATACTAAAACAGCTGTATATTTGCCGCTGAAATATTCCCCTTATTTCTTTTTCCCTTATTAAAGACTTATTCCTCTTGTGAATACAGTCTTTTTTTATTTTATAAACCTAGTTACTAGGTTATTTATTTGACTAGATATTGATAGTTTTATTATAATAAATACATAAACTATAATTATCAAAATACTCTTCAAAATAATATTAACTATTGGATCCAATGGAAAATCGAAAGCTGAGAACTCAGGAACTGAAAAATTCCAAAAATAAAAAGCAAAAAACATCGCTATAATTACCAAAAGTATCTGTAATGTTTTTCTTGTATAAGGAAACATTTTTAACTTGTTACTTACAAACCATAATTTAAAAATATTGAAGAATAAAATGGTTAATAAGGTAGCTAATGCTAAACCTTCAGTTCCCATTCCTATGTAATTATAGAAGAATTTATTTAAATAAAATACCAAAAAAGCAGATCCTACTCCTATTGGCATTACAATTCTATAAAACTTAGAATTGGTAATAATTGCACCATTGCTTCCCAAAGACATTAAAAATAATTTACCAATAGATATTAATAAGACTACTAATATTCCTCCTTCTCCATAGTTCTTATTAGGCATAATTCTAAACAATTCAGCTACATTACAATTTACCAAAACAAAAAACAATCCTCCAATAACCAATAAATTTATTGAACTCTTCTTATACAAACTTTCAGTTTCCTTTACATTATTATCGTTTATAGATTTAGATGTAAGTGGTTGTAAAATTTGCCCCATTGCTCTACTTGGAGCTTCAATAAATGTCCCTATAAATAAAGCAACACCATAATAAGCTGCAGTAGCAAAACCATCTTTTCCTGGTATCATTATTTTATCAATATCCAAGACTATTGCGCCTGCACTTCCTGCCAATACAATATAAAACGTATAACGTAATACTTCTTTAAAGTTATAAGGTAATGAAAACGTTATTTTAGGCCTGTATAATCTAAAAGCATACAACATCATTAAAAATGTTCTTAAAATGTATGCTATGGCCATATAATACAGAAATTCTTGCTTAGTTATCAGCTCAAAGTTTACAGCAAATAACATAATCATTATAGCTACTCTATTATAAAGCTCCTTTAAAAGGTTTCCAAAAACTGATTGCATTTGGACTTTGGCCCATGAATAAAAAACTTCAAAATAAGCACAAGCTACAGCAATAATATATATGTATATCGTATAACTTTCTACAATTTGATTTCCTTCAACATTACTTTTTGAAATATAATCCATAATTTGATTGTGGAAGAAATCCCAGAAAAAACCTACTGGTAATGCGACTAGTAAAGGGAGAAATAAAACTGAACTTAAAAAACTATCTTTTTCTGTTTTTGTCTTATACCCTGAAAAAAACTTAATAATAGTGTAATGAACTCCTAAAGCTATTATTGGCAATAATAAATTAGAAGCAGCAAACACATACATTGCTAATCCATAATATTCATCTTTTAAAAATCTTGAATATAAAACTATTGTATTGATTCCTCCTATTAGAAAACCTAAATAGATTATAATAGTGTTTTTAAATGATTGTTTAAATACAATTCCCAATTTATTCTTGAATTAGTTTTTTTATTGACTGATATATCTTTTCTCCAACATTATCTCCATATAATTTTTCTTCAAAGCTCTTGTTTGCTATTAAGAAATTCTCATATGCTTCAATAATATTTGTATAATTTGTTCCTGCTAACTTAGCATAATTATAATTAACAAGCTCCACCCACTCGGTTTCTTCTCTTGCAACAATACAATACTTCTTATTAAAAAAAGCTTCTTTTTGTAATCCTCCACTATCAGTAATAACTAAACTACAATTTTTTAATAATTCTAGCATGTCAAAATAACCTACTGGTTCTATGAAAGTAATAGCTGGTGTTAAACCATAAAGATCAAGTTTCTTTTTGGTTCTTGGGTGCAAAGGCAATACCACCTTTTTAGACTCATTTATTTTTTCTAAAGCTTGAAAAACTTCTGTCAGTTTTTCTTTATCATCTGTATTTTCTTGTCGGTGAATTGTAGCTAATACAAATTCATCTTTATTTAGCTCTAAATCGCTTATAATAGTCGATTTTTCATTTGAAAACTTACCATAAAACTCTACTGCATCTTTCATTATATCGCCATGTTGCTCTACAGTTATTGATAAGTTATCAAACCCTTCTTTCTTCAAATTTTCTACTGCTACTGCTGTTGGACAACTTAACAAGTTCGCGATTCTATCTGTAACAATTCTATTTACCTCTTCTGGCATTTGCATATTAAAAGAACGCAATCCTGCTTCAATATGCACCACTTTAATATGCAACTTTTTCGCAGCTAAAGCACCTGCTATAGTCGAATTTGTATCACCATATACTACGACAGCTTCTGGTTTTTCTTCTTCTAAAATTTTTTCAATTCCTTCAAGCATTTGACCAGTCATTGCTCCATGACTTAATCCATTTATATCTAAATTATATTTAGGTTTAGGAATTTGCATTTCATTAAAAAAAACGGCACTCATATTTTCATCAAAATGCTGTCCTGTATGAACAATCACTTCTTCTACTTCATTATACTTCCTTATGACTCTGCTTAAAACTGCTCCTTTTACAAATTGAGGTCGAGCTCCTAATATAGTTACTATTTTTTTCAAGAATTTACTAATTGTTTTAGTATTACTGATAATTGTTTTGTCAATTCTTTTCTATGATATTTTTCTATACCTAAAGAAGATATTCTCAAATCATTTTGTTTGTACTTTTGATACAAACTTAAGACCACTTCTTTTATTTTTTCTTTTGCTTCAAAATTAACTATAGTTCCCGATTTAGTTTTATTTAAAATTTCAGCTAAATCTCCATCCTCTGGTCCAATTGCTAAGATAGGGCGTTTTGCTTGTAAATATTCGAAAATTTTTCCTGTAATAATACCTTTAGCACTAGGTACTTTATTTACTGCCAGCAATAACACCTGAGATTTCCTTTGATACTGCTGCACCTCTTGATGAGGAACATAACTTATTTTAGTTACATTTTGAAATTTATAGTTTTTTAAACTGCTTTCAACTTCACTCGCAATTTTTCCTATTAGCTTTATTTCTAAATCGTTTTTAAAGTCCAGATGCTCTTCTGACAACTCAGATAATGCTTCCCATAATATTTTAGGGTTTCTATCTGCATTCATCAAACCTATATGAGTAATTGAAAAACTTTTATCTAATACTATTTCCTCTCCCTTTACTTTATCAATTTCTGTATCATATCCATTAGTAACTACATGAATATTTTTTGAATATTCTTTATAGTTTTCTTTCATCGTTTTCCCTATTACTAAACTAGCATCAGCCTCTTTCAATACTTCCTTTTCTAATTCAAAATGCTTCTTTTTCGCTTTTTCAGTTAGTGGTAATTGATGAAAATAATCTATATCTGTCCATGGGTCACGAAAATCAGCTACCCATTTTATATTTAGATCCTTTTTTAATTGTAAGCCTATTAAATGTAAACTATGTGGTGGTCCTGTAGTAATTACTACATCAATAGGATTATTCTTTAAATAATTTTTTAAATACTTTACTGAAGGTTTAATCCAAAACTTTCTTGCATCTGGAATAAAATAATTAGCTCTAATATATTGCATTATTTTTCCCAAAAAAGTTGGATTAGGATTTAAAAAACCTGCACTTGTTTTTGTACTCTTTTTCTTGAAACCCGCAAGTACATCATTAGGCTCCCAAATACTTTTCTTTAACAATTCTATACTATCTGGAACATCTTTTTCTAAAGATGAATCTATAATAGGGTAATTAGCCTCATCTACAGTATATATTACTGGTTCAATATCAAAGTTTCGTAAATATTTTACAAACTTCAACCAGCGTTGAATACCAGAACCACCAGCTGGCACCCAATAATATGTTACAATTAATACTTTCAATTATAAACCAGCGTATAAATTTATTAACTCTTTGGATGTTTTGTCCCAAGTAAATTCATTTTGAACAAAACCTTTTCCATTCTTTCCTAATTGTTCTCTTAACAAAGGATTATTATATAATTCTAAAACTTTATTTTCAAAATCTTCTACGTCTTTTTCTTTATGAACTAAACCTGTATTGTACTCTTCTACTAATTTTTTCTGAGCTGTGGCATTACTCACTATTAAAGGTTTGCCTAAACTCATGTATTGAAATAACTTATTTGCATAAGTTGTATCATGATGAATATTTCTGTGCAATGGTGATAAACAAACATCACTTTCTTGAATATACTTTACAAAAGTAGATTCATTTTGCCAACCTTGAAAATCAACATAGTCAGTTATTTTCAATTTAGTTACTTCAAGTTTTAATTCATTGGTTGCTTTACCTACTATAACTAGCTTTATATTTTTTATAGTCTTTGCTAATTTAGGTAAACTTCTAACAACAGTTTTCAAACCTCTTCTTTCTCCAGTATCTCCTATATACAATAATACAAAATTGTCTTTCTTTTTATTTTCAGCAAGTTGAATTTGAGCTTTTTCATAAAATGAAGACCTAACTGTATTAGGAACTACTGAAATAGTACTTGAATCAATTTTTGTTCTTTCTACAATTTCTTCCTTAGCGTCTTTTGTAACTACAATAACCCGATTAGCCTTTTTTATAAAAGATTCTTCTTTTTCTTTCCATTTTTTGGGAGAAATAAGCACATTAGAAGGAAACCTTTTTAAATGAGGATAAAACTTCATTATTTCAGGTCTGTTTTCATGCAAATCTAAAACAATTGGTAACTCTAGTTTTTTATTAGCCTTAAAAACAGCTTCTGCAATTACCATGTCATGAATATGAATGGCTTCAATTCTAGCTTCATTTAAAAAATGACTTATTTTCTTTTCCATTAAAATAGAATATAATGGAATTGTATAAGCTAATGCAGATAACTTATATTCTAACTTATTGCTCTTATATCTTTTTACCGTAATTTGATTAACTTCTTCTTCTCTCTTTTGATTTGTATATGTTAGACAAAATAAAAAGACCTCATGACCTTTATTGATTAACTCAATGGCCTCATTCTCCACCCTTGGATCTGGGGGAAATATTTTATCTAAAATCATTCCTATCCTCACTACTACTTCTTTTTTTCTGCGTAAACAGCGTAATAACGAGGGGTGAATTTTCTTAAAATTGGTCGAAATCCTATTTTATTAATTGGACTTGTCCATTTTTTTCTATCTAAAATTTCCCAGCCTGTTTTTTCTAACAACCAATCATACTGCCAATCTTCAAATTCATGATAATGTCTATCCCACATATCCGTTTTACTTCTATAGGCGTCAGTAAACCATAACTTCAAAGGTATTGTTGTTACTATTTTTTGAGCTTCAATTTCTCTAAGCACATTAAACGGTGCTAATAAATGCTCAAAAATCTCGAAAGCAGTTACAACATCTACTTTATATTCTTTTACTATTTCTGGTAATAAATCTAAGTCTTCGCCATTTGTGTTATATACTGTATAACCATTTTTCTCCATTATTTCTGAAAAAGGATTACGAACTCCTAAGTCTAAAATAACTGCTGGAGCTGGAACATGCTTTTTTAAAAACTCTAAGGTGTGATTATATCTTTTCTCTGGTAATTTAGAGTACATAAATAATAATTTGAAACAAATGTATTATTATTTTATTTTTTACAATAGCAATCTCTTTGAATAATCAGTTTAAAACTGTTGAATTTGTTATAAAATAAAAAAAAGTGGAGGTAAATCTCCACTTTTTTACTTTTTCATAACAATGTTATGAACTCTTTCTTATTCATCTTCTGTGTATAGCAGTAAACAGAAGCAGTACAAACATATTACTCTTTCTCGAATCATAAAAACATTGTACCCTTCCTTTTATAAAAAGCATTATATTTGGACTTGTTTTTATATGCTTTTCATAAAAAGCATTATTATATTTACATACTTAGAATGCATAAAAATTTTTACTTTGTTCTTTTCATTATTCTTTTTTTCAACAAAAAAGTCTACTCTCAAACGAGACAATTAGACTCTATTAATTTAAGCAAGGTAGACTTCTTTAAAAACTCTAATATTGATAGCTTATTTTATTATTGCGACAAACTAGAAAACTCTAAAAATATATGTAAAAAGCTAGAAGCTAAAACCGGGAGAGCTTATGGCTATTATATTCAAAAAAATTACACTAAGACTGAGAAAATAATTAGGCGAGTTATCAACTTAGTAGATTCATTGAATCAAAGCTTAGATAAACCTTGTCTAATTGACAGAAAAATAGCTTCTTTAAATAGATTATTTTGGATTAAAAAAAATCAAGAGAAATATCAAGAAGCTTATGCTATTCTTATTGAAAAAGAAAACCAAATATCAAACCACCCTGTAAAGGACCAACTAAATTTTAGAAATCAATTAGGATTAAAGCTTAGCAAAGCAGTTATAAAAAACAAACTTGGCATGCATGATAAAGCCAAGGTTTTATTATTAAACTCTGTTAGTGAAATTAAAAACCCAATTGTAAAAGACCATTACAATGACGATTTTTTTATTCAGTGGCAGGCTAACGTATACAATTGCCTAGGAGACACATACATAGCTTTAAACGGTAAAAATACCAATCCTAACAAAGTATTATTAGATTCAGCAACATATTATTATGATAAAGCTTATAGTACATCTAAACTATTAACTCCAATACATAAAGACTCTAAACTGTTTTATAATTTTAGAAAAACTGAAATTTTATTAGCTAAAAAAGAATATAAAAAAGCTATAGAATTAATCAATAATTATAAAAACATCAATAATGGTTGCGAATATAAACATCGTGAATATTTTCAAAAAGCTATTTGTTTTCATAACCTGAATGTTTCTGATTCAGCAATATATTATGCTTCTAAAATAATAAAGGATAAAAAATATTGTAAAACAAGTAAGCTTATTACGATGTATGATATTCTATCTAATCAATACAATAAAATTCATAAAATTGATAGTGCATACAAATACTCTTCTTTAAACCTAAAACAATACGAGTTAGCTAGAAAAAACAAGGATAAAACCTTTAATTTATTTTACGATAATAATTTTAATAAAGCACAGAAATTAAACTTAGAAATAAAAGAAAATGGAGCAAATAAAGAACGTAAACTGATTCTTACTTTTTTCATATTACTTATTATACTTGCCACTGTTCTTCTTTACATTTATAAGAAAGAAAAAAATAAAAAAGAAAAATTAATTACAAAGATCAATAACCAACAACAACCTATTGAAATAGAAAAAAAGGAGTACAACATTGACGATGTCTTAGAAAATAAAATCCTTGATAAGATTAAAGATATTAACGAAAATTATGAATTCCTAGATTCTAATTTTTCAATCTCTAGCATAACTAAAGACCTACAAACTAATTCTACTTACGTTTCTTTTGTATTTAACAAACATTATAAAGAATCTTTTAAACAATACTTTACTAGACGTAAAATAGATTATATCATTAATAAATTGAGAACTGACGGTCAATATAGAAAATACTCTATCCAAGGTTTAGCACAAGAAGTTGGCTATACAAATGCCTCTGCTTTTTCAAGAGCTTTTAAAAAGCAAGTAGGTGTAACACCTTCTGCCTTCTTAAAAACTCTTGATTAATTAAAATATAATTATTGCTTTCTTTTCTTAAAAGCCACCCAACCTACTGGAACTAATAGTAATAATGCGTATGAAAATAATGTAATTACATTTCCTCTTGCTATAACGGTAGGTTCGTATTTAAATACTATTTCGTGCTTCCCTTTTGGAATCTCCATTCCTCTTAACACATAATTTACTCTGTGATAAGGAACTTGTTTACCATCTAAATAGGCATTCCAACCATCCTTGTAATAAATTTCAGAAAACACAGCGAAACTGTTCCCTGTTGTATTTGTTTCATACACTAATTCCGTTACATCATTTTTAACTAACTTTATCGATGAAACAGAGTCTTTCTGAAACTTTAAAGAAGTTAACTCCCCTTTTAAATGTTTTGAGTTCAACACAGCTTCTTCTTTCGTTTTTAAACTATCTAGAGCTTTTATTTCTCTATTGGCTGTATCAACAACTTTTAGTTTTTCAATAAACCAAGCATTTCCATTGGCATCTTTATTTTCTTGAAATTTATCTTCACCAATAATAACATATTTAGCATTTAACATATTCAACACCTCCATATTATTCTTAGCTATTTGGTAATCAAACAGCTCTTGGTATCTCTTCATTTTTGCTGCATGGTATCCTCCTATTGAATTATGAAAATAAGAAGTTCTCCCATCCTGCATTGGATTTACACTAAAGTTAGCTACTCTATAATAATCTTTATCTTTTAAAATTTCCTTATCAGCTTGGTTTGGCGAAAATGGTTTTAATACTCTTCTTGCTGATGTAAAATCTTCTTTGTTTACATAATTAATATCTACAGAAACCAAATCAAATACTATTAATCCACCAATAATTATTAAAACTGGAATTTGTTTTAACTTTCCTTTTAAATAAAACCATAATAAACCACCAGTTACTAAAACTAACAGGAATGATCTTACACTGTCATTAAATAACATATCCTTTCTATCAGAAATTAAAGCATCAATCAATGCTGGTAATTGTTGATATTGGTTATCTCTAAGTCCTTCAAAAGCAAACAAACTAGAACCAAATAAAGCGAAGGCTGCAGTTAAACCTCCTATTACATAAAAAGCTTTTTTAACAGCTGTTTCTTTTTCTTCTGAGGAAATTTTGGTTGAAAAGAAATCTCTTAAAGCTATAATACCTAATAATGGTACGCATAATTCTGCTATTACTTGAATAGATGAAACTGCTCTAAACTTATTGTACAAAGGCACATAATCGATAAAGAAATTTGTTACTACTGGAAAGTTTTTACCCCAACTTAATATAATAGAGAAAATAGTAGCTGAAACTAACCAATATTTCAATCTTCCCTTTACTAAAAATATACCTAAAAAGAATAAAAAGAATAAAATTGCTCCTATGTAAGCTGGTGCTTCTACAATAGGCTGTTTTCCCCAATAAGTAAGTACTTGACTTGAATAATCTTTTGCTACACTTTTACCAGCATTTTGCTCTAAAACTTGATAAAAATTAGAGTCTTCACCTAATTTTTCAATAGTTCCACCTCCCATAAAGCGAGGTATTAATAGGTTAAATGTTTCTCCTATTCCATAACTATATTCTGTAATATAAGCTTTATCTAGTCCTGTAGTTTTTTCTTTAGGGCTTCCATCGGCATTTATAGTTAGTTCTGACTTCCCTCTGGTACTAAAATCTCCATACTGTTTCATTGCCAATAATCTCGTAGAGTTAACCCCTAAACCTATAAACATTGCAGCAACTAATATTAATGCTTGTTTAGCAAAAACAGGTAATGTTTTTGTTTTAAATGCTTCAATAAATTCTACAATAGTTAATATTAACAAACAAAAAACAAGGTAATAAGTCATTTGAGGATGATTTGCATACACTTCTAAAGCCATAGCTAAAGAAGTAATTACAAAACCGAGTAAATATCTTTTTTGGAAAACATATAATACTCCTGCGATTACTAATGGCATATACCCTATTGCATGAGCCTTTGCATTATGTCCTGCACCAAAAATAATAATTAGATATGTTGAAAATCCAAAGGATAAACTACCTAATATGGCTAGTTTCCAATCTACTTTCAATGCATTTAACAATAAGAAGAATCCTAAGAAGTATAAAAACAAGTAATCAGCAGGTCTTGGTAAAAATCGAATAGCTTTATCAATATATCTTACAAAATCATTCGGATAATAAGCACTAACTTGATAAGCTGGCATTCCACTAAATGCATTTCCTAACCAATAAGGCTCCTCTCCTTTTTCTGCTCTATAATCAGAAACTTCTTTAGACATTCCTATAAACTGAGTAATATCACTTTGTTTAATTTGTTTTCCACTTAAAACTGGATTAAAATATAACAATGATATAACAGCAAAAGCAGCTATTGCAATTGCAAATGGCAGTATTTTTTTTAAATTCATAGCTAGTCTATTTCTTCAAAGTCAACATACTCTCCTACCGAATTATTGCTTTGTTTATTATTTTGTGGTTTTTTATCTATAATTGTTTTTCCTTCTTCAACATCTGTTTTTTGTTGTTGGTTTTGATATTGTTGCTCTGCTCTTTTCTGTACTTTATCAACAGCTTTTTTAATTAAATATGGAGCAAACAACCTCACAACAAACTTAACAGCATAATATGCTACAAGGATTATTAGTAAAGTTCTTAAAAAATTCATAGGTCCAGCCTCATTTATATGTATCATCTATTTCTTGTAAATAAAAAAATCTATCAAAAATAACAATTTGAAGCAAAAGGAAGCGTTAAGACTTTACAAAACTTAAATTATACGGTAATTCGTATTTTTACGTATGTTTGTATAATTTCTATAACTTGAATTTATAACATGATTAAGAAACTTTTTTTGTTTTTTGCTTTTTGCTCAACCTTACTTGTAAACGCACAATACACGACTGTTATAAATTCTAACCGTCCAGGTTTCTCTGAGAGTCCATACAGTGTGGGGTCTGGTGTATATCAATTTGAATCAAGCCTGTTTTTTAGAAAAATTAATGCTACACCTACTTTTAGTAACCCTCAAGCTATTGGTTTAAACTTATTGTTTAGGACAAGTTTCTTTACCGAAAAACTAGAATTTAACTTAAATACGAGTTTACAAAGCGATAAAAACGCTTTTAAAAATGTTTTTGAATCTTCATATAATCAAATAGGATTTGGTAATTTAACTTTAGGAGCAAAATATTTAGTGTATACACCTAAATATGACGATAAAAGCAAGGAAATTAGAAGCTGGAAAGCTAGACACTCTTTTGATTGGAAAAGATGGATTCCACACGTAGGTGTTTATGCTGGCTTGAATTTTGGCAGCATTTTAAATGATTATCATAAAAAAGGTGGGGTAACACCAAAAGTTGGGGTTTTATTACAAAATGAATTTTCTGACAAACTGAATGTTATAAGTAACCTATATTATGATTATATAGGAAGTGATTTTTCTGAATTCTCATACATCATAACTGGAACTTATAATTTTAATGATTATTGGTCTGGTTTTGCTGAATTACAAGGGTCTTTTGAAAAGTACCAACGAAAAAGCAATATTGGCTTTGGTGCAGCGTATTTATATAGCGAAAATTTACAACTTAATGCCACTGCTAGAATAATGCGTCAACAAAGCGAAATTGGTTTTTATACTGGTGTAGGAGTTTCTTATAGAATAAACAGACATAAAGATGAATTTGTAGAAGTAGATGAATTTGGCAATAAAATTGTTGAACAAGAAGAAACTAAATACGATGAAAACAAAGGTTTCTTCGGACGCTTGTTCAGTAAAGTAAAAAAACTGTTTAAGAAAAAAGAAAAGCAAACTATTGTTATTGATGATGGTGAAAAGAAAGAAGAAATAACAATTGAAAAACCAAGGAGGCAACGTCAAAAATCTTTAGTAGATGTTATTGCTAAAGAAGATAAAAAGTTAAAAAAGAAAACTACTAAAGCTGAAAAGAAAGCAGCAAAAAAAGCTAAAAAGAAAGCTGAAAAAGATGCTAGAAATAAAGCTAAAGAAGCAGAAAAAGCTGCTAAAAAGAAAGAGAAAGAACGCTTAAAGCTCGAAAAAAACCTTAAAAAAGAAAAGGAAAAAGAAGCTAAACGTAAAGAAAAAGAACGTTTAAAGCTTGAAAAAGAAATAAAAAAGCTAGAAGAAGAATTAAAAAAGGAAGAAGAAAAAGAAAAGAAGAAGGATAAATAAAAATGATACATTTGCTGTATGATTGAAATTAAAGAAATAAATACCAAAAAGGAAATGAAACAATTTGTTAAGTTTCCTTTTTCTCTTTATAAGAATAATAAATATTGGGTACCTCCAATTATCAACGACGAACTAAATAGTTTTGACAAAGACAAAAACCCTGTTTTTGAACATGCAAACGCTCGTTTTTTTATTGCTTTAAAAAATGATGAAATTGTTGGACGTGTTGCTGCAATCATCAACACATATGAGGTTGAAAAACAAAACATAAAAAAGATGCGTTTTGGTTGGTTTGATGTCATAGATGATATCAATGTAACTAAATCACTAATTGAAAAAGTTAAGGAAATTGGTTATCAAAATAACCTAGAGTATGTGGAAGGTCCAGTTGGTTTTAATAATTTAGATAAAACTGGAGTTCTTGTAGAAGGATTTGATCACATAGGGACTATGATTACTTGGTATAATCATCCATATTATTCAAAACACTTAGAACAATTAGGTTTCAAAAAAGAAAAAGAATATTTAGAAAATAAATTCCGCTTTAGTAGTGAGGCTGCTTCAAAATACGAGAAGGCTAGTAACATTATTCAAAAAAGATACAATTTAAAAGCCTTGAATTTTACTTCAACAAAAGATATCATGCCTTATGTTGATGAAATGTTCGATTTGTTTAGCAAAACTTACTCTAAACTTTCCACTTATGTTCCAATCTCTAATGCACAAATAAAGCATTTTAAAGAAAAGTACATTAGTTTTATCAATCCTGAATACATAAAGTTTGTTCTAGATGAGAACAACAAATTAGTCGCTTTTGCTATTGTGATGCCTTCTTTTTCTAAGGCTTTACAAAAAGCCAATGGAAAACTATTTCCTTTTGGCATTTTTCATTTATTGAATGCTAGACGCAATTCTAAAGATGTAATTTTTTATTTGATTGGAGTACATCCTGACTATCAAAATAAAGGAGTAACTGCTATAATTTTCAAGCACTATTCTGAAATTTTCACAAAAAAGAATATTGAAAATTGTATAAGAACTCCTGAACTAGAAGATAATACAGCCATACAAAAGATATGGAAAGTTTTTAATCCTTCAGTACACAAAAGAAGAAGAACTTACAAGTTAAATTTATAATGCAGCTATTTTTTAACCCTAATATTACTCCCGAGACTAAAGAAATTACTTTCGAAAAAGAAGAAAGTAGGCATATTGTTCGCGTTTTAAGAAAAAAAGAAGGAGATATTTTACATATTACCAACGGTAATGGTTATTTATTCTTTGCTGAAATAGTAATTCCAAACGATAAAAAGTGTTTGGCTACCATTATAAAAAAAGAAGAAAAAATTAATCACAGAAAGTACTATTTACATGTAGCTATTGCACCAACAAAAAATAACGATCGTTTAGAATGGTTTTTAGAAAAGGCTACAGAAATAGGTATTGATGAAATTACTCCTATAATTTGTGATAATTCTGAACGAAAAGTAGTTAAAACAGAACGGTTATCTAAAATAATTCAATCTGCTATGAAGCAATCGCTTCAATTTACACTCCCAAAACTTAATTCACCTATAAAACTTTCTGAGTTTATTAAGAGCGATTTTTCTGAACAAACCTTTATTGCGCATTGTGAAGAAAATACAGAAAAAGTATTTTTAAAAAACATTGTTAAACCAAATTCAAAGTATACTATTCTAATTGGACCTGAAGGTGATTTTTCTACAAAAGAAATTGATAGTTGTTTACATAAAAACTTCACCCCTATTTCTTTAGGAGAAAATAGATTAAGAACAGAAACCGCTGGTTTAAGCGTAGTACAAAATATTGCCTTTATTCATCAATAAGTCATTTTTTGTATATTTAAAGTTCTAAATAAATATACAACTATTGAATACTGCTGACTTTTTCAATTTTTTCTTACTTATTAGTGCATTACATGGTTTTGCCTTTAGTATAATTCTTTTTTGCTCTAAAAATGGAAGAGAAAAAAGTATGCTATATTTAAATTTATTAATACTAGCTATTTCTTTAAACAACTTCCAGTCTTGGGCTTTAGAAAAGAATTTATTTCAACATAGGTTTGCTTTAGACTATATTCAAATACCCTGGCACTTTTTAGCCATGCCCTTTCTTTATATGTTTTTAGTCAATTATTTGAATTTAGCAGATAAGTCTTATAAACTACTAAAAGTTATAATTCCTTTATTTTTAATAATCGTTGTAGCTCAAGTAAGTTTTGTATTTAATTACAGTAATAGCACATTTACTCAAAATGATTTAGATTATTTATACGAACGATATACTTCTTTTGAAGAAATTTTTAGTTTAGTAGTATCACTAAGCATTTTCATATACTCTTTCTATATCTTATATAAAAAAGAAAAACTTTTCCCTAAAATATTATCATTTGATAATTTAAAATGGATACACACTTTCTTTAAATTGACTACTGTTGGATACTCATTGTGGATTTTAGCTTTGATTATAAAAGTTAAAATGAATTTTTCAGGTTTTTTATTTTCATATTACCCATTAAGAATTTACACAACTATCCTTATATACTGGCTAGGGTATCAAGGTCTAAGACAAATTCGAATACTAAAAGAACGTAAACATATTAGAGAGTCTTTATCTATTGAATTGAATGGTAATATTGATGTTAATGCGATTAATTTAAATACGACAGAAGACACCTCTTCTGAAAAACATAAAGAACAATTTTTGAAAATAGATGATTTTATAAAAAAGAGTAAAAAGTATTTATTACCTAAATATACTTTACAAAATTTATCATTAGACACAGAATTAGGGTCAAGCACACTTTCTCTGATCATTAATAATATTGCTGGTAAATCATTTACTGATTACCTAAATGAAATGAGAATAGAACAAGCTAAAAGTCTTTTACTCGACTCAGACTATTCTAATTATACCATTACTTCTATTGGGTTAGAATCTGGATTTAACTCAAAATCTACTTTTTATACTGTTTTCAAAAAACACACTGGGTATACACCTGTTGAATTCAAAAACATCACAGTAGCAGTCAATTAAATTTGTTACTTTTTATAAAAAAAGGGTTCGAAAACATCCAATTTGGATGTTTTCGAACCCTTAAATTCTTAATAGCCTTTATATTTGTAAACGAGAAATTTGAAATCCAAATTGAAAATTGTGAAGGGGTTTTCTATTTTGAATTTAATTTTCTTTAAAATATTTATTGAGTAACTAACTCGATAATGAAAAAGAAAAGGTTTGTCCTAAAAGCACCAATATGACTATTGGTGTTTTTATTTTTTGTTATTCCTAGGTATAATATATCACCAGAATAAAACATTTCACTTTTTATAAAAAAAGGGTTCTAAATCGTCCAATTTGGACGATTTAGAACTCATCTATTTTTACCCTATTATATATTTGGTACATGAAGTTATGTAATTATTGAAAATAATAAGGGGATTTTTAATTTATAAAATAACTTCTATAAGGGGAAAAAGAAAACACCAATAGTCATATTGGTGTTTTTTATTGTTGTTTTATTATATTGCTCTTCATTACATAATATACACAATGAAAAAGGCTTTAGCTATTCTATTTTTAATAAACCCCTTTATCGTTTTTTCTCAACAAATAGCTGTTTTAAAATATCAAGGAGGTGGTGACTGGTATGCAAATCCAACTGCATTACCTAATCTTATTGAATATTCTAACCTTCACACCAAAACCCTAATTGATAAAAACATACAAACGGTAAGCTTAAATGATGAAACAGTAAATAATTATCCAATTATATTTTTAACTGGACATGGTAATGTTTTTTTCTCCAATGAAGATGCTGAAAACCTTAAAAACTATTTAATTTCTGGAGGTTTTTTACATATTTCAGATAATTATGGGTTAAATAAATACATTAGAAGAGAGCTTAAAAAAGTATTTCCTTCTTTAAAACTTCAAGAAATACCTAATAAACATCCTATTTATCACCAAACATTTTCTTTTCCTAATGGATTGCCTAAAATCCATGAACACGATAAAAAACCACCTCAAGGCTTTGGTCTTTTTTACAAAGGACGTTTAATTATATTTTACGATTATGAAAGTGACTTAAGTGATGGATGGGAAGATGCATCTGTTCATAATAATCCTAAAGAAATGCGCGAAAAAGCCTTAAAAATGGGTTCAAACATTATAGAATATGCCTTTAAAAACTAATGATTTTCAAATAGACAGTATTAAAATAAATTTTGACACTGATGCTTTATGGATGTTAAACATCGCATTAGCTATTATCATGTTTGGTATTGCTTTAGATATTAAAATTGCTGATTTTAAAAGATTATTAAAGAATCCTAAAATTGTTTTAGTTGGATTATTATCTCAGTTTATTTTACTTCCATTTCTAACTTTTGTAGCTATTTACCTAATCAAACCATATCCTAGTTTTGCACTTGGTATGATGCTTGTTGCTGCTTGTCCTGGAGGAAATGTCTCAAACTTTTTTAGTAAAATGGCAAAAGGAAACACTGCTTTATCTGTTAGTTTAACTGCCTTTGCTACTTTACTATGTTTAATTATGACCCCTTTAAACTTACAAATATGGGGAAGCTTATATGAGCCTACTAATGCTATTTTAAAAAGTGTTTCTTTAAATCCTTTTGAATTATTTAAACTTGTATTATTAATATTAGGAATCCCAATAATTTTAGGAATGTTAGTCAATCATTTTCATTCAGAAATGGCTACAAAAATCAATAAAATACTTCGCCCTTTTTCTGTAGTTTTCTTTTTACTTTTAATCGTAATTGCTCTTTATGATAATGCTGATATATTTAAAAACTATATTCATTTAGTATTATTTTTAGTAATTTTTCATAATGTATTTGCATTTATTATTGGTTATGTAACGGCAAAATCATTCAAACTTAATCATAAAGACACGAAAACAATTTCTATGGAAACTGGTATTCAAAATAGTGGATTGGGACTTCTCTTAGTATTTAGCTTCTTCGATGGTCTTGGTGGTATGGCACTATTAGCTGCTTTTTGGGGTGTATGGGATATTTTTTCGGGAATGGCTTTAGCAACTTATTGGGGTAGAAAAAAACTATAATTAATGAGATACTTAGTTTACTATTTTTTTAAAGTACTAATCAAAACTGGTTTGTTTTTTTATTCAAATAAAATAAAAGTTACTGGAAATAAAAACATCCCTAAAGATGGTGCTATTTTATTAGCTTCTAATCACCCAAACGGTTTAATTGACCCTTTAATTATAGCAACTCATATTAAGAGAAAAACACATTTTTTAGTACAAGCTGGTGTTTTTACAAGTAAATCTGTTTCTAACTTTTTTAATTTATTAGGTATGATGCCTATTTATCGCATTAGAGATGGTATAAAACAGCTTTCTAAAAATGAAGCAATCTTTAATCAATGCCAACAGCTTTTAAAGAACAATAAAGCATTACTTATTTTTCCTGAAGGAAGTCATAATAGAAAAAGAACTGTCAGACCACTTAGCAAAGGCTTTACCAGAATAATATTTGGTACTCTAAATAATTACCCAGATACAAAAATTTATATTATCCCTGTAGGTATTACTTATCAGAATTCTTCTCAATACCCTTCAAAAGTAGCTGTAAACTTTGGTGAACCTATTGTATCTAACGATTTTTACAAAGAAGACAATCTAAATGCCTCAGCTAAAGTTTTAAAAGAAAAAGTGAGCTCACAATTAGAAAACTTAGTAGTTCATATTAAAGATGATGAAAACTATGAATCTACTCTAGAAAAGCTAAATAATGCTCAAGTTGATTTTACTCAAGTAAAAGAGATTAATAAAATAATAAAAAACGGGAATTTACCACCTCTAAAACAATCTTCTAAAAACACTTTTAATCATTTATATTATTTAGTGATTTTAAATAGTATAATTCCATATTATCTATGGAAAAAGATAGACAAAAAAGTTACTGAAATTGAATTTATCGACACTTTTCGTTTTAGTATTAACACAATTTTGTTTCCTACTTTTTATGCATTACAAAGTTGGATTCTTTATTTATTTTTCAACTGGAAAATAGCTCTATCTTATTTTGTTCTTTCTTTATCATTGGTTTTGCTATACACTAAAACCCACATATGTAAAACTGAAACAACAAATTAAAGTTTCCTTTGTGTTTCAAAATATTTTATAAAAGATATTTGTGTCCGTTATAAAAATTACACTACCTTTGTAAAAATATTTTATATGTTTTCAAAATCTTGCGAATATGCCATGAGAGCAATATTATATATTGCCAAGCAAAGCTTTAACGGTAATAAAACTGGCGTTAAGGAGATTGCTAAGGCTACAAATTCGCCAGAAGCTTTCACAGCTAAGATTTTGCAAAAACTAACAAAAAACAACATTGTAAACTCTATTAAAGGCCCTTATGGTGGTTTTTTAATATCTGAAAGTAAATCTCAAACTATTAAACTTAGCGAAATTGTAAAAGTTATTGATGGTAATGAAATTTATACTGGATGCGGTTTAGGCTTAAGAGAATGTAATGCAAAAAACCCATGCCCTATTCATCATAAATTTATTGATATTAGAAGAGATTTAAAAACAATGCTAGAAACAACAACTATATATGATTTAATCAAATCAGAAACTGGTGAAAATAAAATTCTACAATTAAAAAGATAAACTAAAAAAGGCTGTTCCTTTTTTTAAAAACATAAAGGATAAAAATATCCTTTATAAAAACACATAATTAAGAATAGAAAAGTTTAACTCTTCAAAATAAAAAAGGACAAAAATATCCGCTATAAAATGACTAACCTAAAAAAAATAACAACTATACAAATTGCTTGCATCTTTATTTGGATTGGCTTTATAGCTTCTATAAGTTTTATGGAAGCATGGTTAAAATTTAAAGCTGAGGGAGTAACTGCTGAAATTGGACTATCTATTGGACGTTTAGTTTTTAAAGCCTTAAACACAGTAGAAATAAGTTTAGCTTTTATAATTCTTATTTCAATATTAATTAGCAAGAACTTCAACTTGCTAAGAAAACTACTACCTCCCTATTTCATCTTACTAATACAAAGCATTTACCTCTTACCAGTTTTAGATTCAAGAGCTATACAAATTATACAAGGCATTTCAGTAGATAAAAATTACGACCACTTAGTCTATGTCTTATTAGAACTACTAAAAATAATAACACTCATTTTAATAGGTATACAAATAACATATAACAATGAATATAAATCCTAATACGCTAGTTTCAGATATAGTATCTGAAAACTACAAAACAGCAGAAACTTTCAAGCTTTATGGTATTGATTTTTGCTGCAACGGTAACAGAAGTTTACAAGAAGTATCTGAAAAAAAACAAATTGATTTATCAATATTAATTTCTAAAATTAAAAATGACAATGAGAAAAATATAAATGCTAATCATGAAAATTTTCAAAACTGGGAACTAGACTTCTTGAGTGATTATATATATCAAAATCACCATACTTACATAGAGAGAAAAGGTCCTGAAATACTAGCCTATCTAAATAAGATTAGTTCTGTTCATGGTAAAAATCATCCTGAACTTCATGAAGTAGCCTTACTTTTTAAAGAAGCCCTCGATGACTTAACTATTCACATGAAAAAAGAAGAATTAATTCTTTTTCCTTACATAAAAAAAATAGCAAATTCTTATAAAAACAACGAACATCTAAACACTCCTCCCTTTAGCTCCGTATCAAACCCTATTGAGGCTATGCATAGTGACCATGATAATGAAGGTGAGCGATTTAGAAAAATTTCAGAATTAACAAATAACTACAAAATTCCCAGCGACGCATGCAATACATATAAAATCGCTTTTTCCTTACTAAAAGACTTTGAAGAAGACTTACATAAACATATTCACTTAGAAAACAATATTCTTTTTAAAAGAGCCATAACTCTTGAAAATAAATTAAATAACAAGAACTAATGAAAAAAATTTGGACAATTTTTATACTAATAGTGGCATCTTCATTTGCTGCTCTTATATGGGTAGGTACTGAGATCTACCAAAAACAACCTCCTATTCCTCAAAAAGTAGTTGTAAAAAATACAAATTCAATAATCTATACTAAAACAGACATACAAATAGGTCAAAATGTCTGGGAATCTATTGGAGGAATGGAAGTAGGCTCTATTTGGGGACATGGAAGTTACGTTGCTCCCGATTGGACTGCTGATTGGATTCACAGAGAAGCCGAGTTTCTATTAAACTATTGGGCTAAAAAAGATTACAATAATGATTTCGAAAAATTAGATGTAGAAAAACAAGGTGCTTTAAAAGCTAGATTGGTTAAAGAAATAAAAACAAATACTTATAATAAAGAAACTGAAAGTATTAGTATTTCACAAGATCGATTACTTGCTATTAAAAATAATATTACTTACTACAGCTCTATTTTTTCTGAAGGTTATGAACAATATGCAATACAAGAAGGAGCATTAACAAACGTTGAAAAACTTGAACAACTCAATGCTTTTTTATTTTGGACTTCTTGGGCAGCAAGTACTAATAGACCAAATAAAGACTACACATACACATCGAACTGGCCACACGAACCTTTGATTGATAATACTATTACCGCTGACTCTCAAATTTGGTCTGGTTTTTCTATCATTCTTCTTTTATTATTCATCGGAATTCTTGCTTATTATTATGTAAGAAATCACGAAAAAGGTGAAGCTGTAACAAGCCCTAGTAAAGACCCACTTGTTAACATGCCTTTATTTCAATCGCAAAAAGCAGTTTTAAAATACTTTTTTGTAGTTTCACTTCTAATAGCTTTGCAAGTAGTTTTAGGAATAATTACCGTTCATTATACTGTAGAAGGACAGTCTTTTTTTGGATTCGAACTATCAAAATTTTTGCCTTACTCTATTTCTAGAACTTGGCACACACAACTGGCTGTTTTTTGGATTGCCATTACTTGGTTAGCTACTGGTTTATTTTTAGCTCCTATGATTAGTGGTAAAGAAATGAAGTATCAAGTTTTTGGTATTAACTTTTTATTTATTGCTGCTTTAATTATTGTTTTAGGTTCTATGCTTGGTGAATGGCTTGGAGTACATCAATTTTTAGAATTATCTACCAATTTTTTCTTTGGACACCAAGGATATGAATATATGGATATGGGGCGATTCTGGCAGTTATTCCTTGCTGTTGGCTTAATTTTATGGATGTTCATGGTAGGAAGACATATTGTTTATGGCATCAAAAAAAAGAATGATGATAAGCATTTATTAACCATTTTACTTGTAGCGGTTATTGCCATAGGAATGTTTTTCTTTTCTGGTTTAATGTATGGAGAAAATAGTAGCTTACCTGTTATCAATTACTGGAGATGGTGGTTAGTACATTTATGGGTTGAAGGTTTCTTTGAAGTCTTTGCTACTGTTACGATTGCTTACCTATTTTCAAGAATGAAAATAATATCAGTAAAAACAGCTGGAAAAACTTCTATCGCTTCTGCAACTATCTTTTTGGCTGGAGGTATTATTGGTACACTACATCATTTATACTATTCAGGAACTCCAGTACAAGCTATTGCTTTAGGTGCTACTTTTAGTGCGTTAGAAGTAGTTCCTCTTACTTTAATGGGCTTTGAAATTAGAGAAAACTGGAATCTTCTAAAAGAAAACGAATGGATTCAACGATACAAATGGCCAATTTTCTTCTTTATAGCTGTTGCTTTTTGGAATATGGTTGGAGCCGGTGTTTTTGGATTTTTAATTAATCCTCCAATTGCTTTGTATTATATCCAAGGATTAAATACAACTTCTGTCCATGCTCATACTGCTTTATTTGGAGTGTATGGTATGCTTGGAATGGGCTTTATTATTACTTGTTTACGTTTATACTCAAAACGTTTATGGAACGAAAAACTTATTAAAAATGCATTTTGGTTACTTAATATCGGATTAGTTCTTATGGTGGTGTTGAGTTTACTTCCCTTAGGTATCATCCAAGCACATACCTCTATAACAAAAGGATATTCTTACGCCAGAGATGCTGAACTTTTATACACTCCAACAGTGCAAACTATTAAATGGTTGCGCGTTATTGGCGATGTTGTGTTCTCTGTTGGTATTGGTTATTTCTGCTGGTTTGTAATAAAAGAGACTGTCAATTTAATTAAAAACCGCTCATAATTTTAATTCTTTTGTTGCAAAAAGGAGCTGTTTTCAACAACAGCTCCTTTTTAAAAACTAATTTACTCTTTAAATATTACTTAAAGTTTCAGTAAAATAGCTCTTTAACTTTACCACAGCTTGATTAACATACTCCTCTTGATCATATAAATCAAAATGTGTTGCTTCTTTTATTGTAAATAATTCTTTTTGTCCTTTAGCTCTATTTACAGCAACTTCACTAAAATAAGCTGACAAAGCTTTTTCTCCTACTATTGCTAAGAATGGTCTATCAGCCATTAACTCCATTTGTTCACTTGGGTTGAAAAAATAGCGGGTATCTAAAGACATTGCTGCTCTTAAAGGTGAGTAAGTAGCAAATTGTCCACCTCGTTTTGGATTTCTATAATAATCAGCTGCTCTATCCCAAAACTCTCCCATTCCAGAATTTTTCACAGGAATTCCATCAACCAAAACAACTTCTCCTGTTTCAAAAAACTTCTGTCTTGCTTCGTTCCCCATTTTTATTTGTTGCTGAAACTGAGCTATTTTATCTCCTTTTAAAACATCGCTGTACTGCGTAGCTCCTCCTAATCCGTAATCAATAAAATCAACAAAACCACTCACCGTTGCTACTGATTTTACTCGCTGATCAAAAATTGCTGTTTGAATACTATATCCTGCTCCTGAACAAATTCCCAACTCTCCTACTTTTTCTTTATCCACTCCTGGTATTGTTCTTACAAATGAAATAGCATTTTTGATATCCTCTACTTTCATAGGTGCATTTTCCATAGCTCTTGGGTATCCTCCACTCTCACCATAAGTTCTATGGTCAAAAGCCAAAGTTACAAAGCCTTCTTTTGCTAATTTCTCAGCATAAATCCCAGCTGTTTGTTCTTTTATTCCACTTGCTGGCGTTATACAAACTATGGCAGAAAATTTTCCATTAATATCAAAATCTTTAGGTATAAATAAGTTTGCTGCTATTCTAGTTCCTTCACTTAAAAAACTAACTTTATTTATTCCTTCTACATAATTTACTCTATATGTGGCATCCTCTTTTTTTGTTTGCGCTTTTACATTAAACATCATACTTAAAATTAATACGGTTATTATTCTTTTCTTAAAAACTCTATTCATCATAATTATTTTTTATAATAATTAGTAAATAATTAACTTGCAAGTTGAAATAAAATATGACTATAATCTGAAGCAAATCTATAACTAAAGAGAAGGTCATCAAAATACTATTTTTTTATATTTATCATAATTATTTATTATGGATACTAGATTACTTAAATTTTTCATCGCTGTTTACGAACAAAAAAATCTAACTCGAGCTGCTTCTCAATGTTTTGTTTCTCAACCCAATATTTCTAACGGAATTAAACAACTTGAAGAAGAACTTGGAAAAACTTTGTTTGAGCGTCATAAAAAAGGGGTTGAATTAAAAACCGAGGCTCATTATTTATATCCTATCGCTAAACGTTTGGTTAGTGAAATAGATAATTTGAGTCATAGTTTTAAGGTTAGAAAATTTGAAAACAAAGTACAAATTGGTATCGCAGAGAGTTTGCCTCAAGAACACAAACAACAGTTTTTTAGAACTTCATCTAATATTTGTGATTCTGTAGAATGGATAGTAAATGAAATTGACAGAAAAAATGAACTTAATTTATTAGTCAGGGAATGGAAGCAAGAAGAAGACTTGTTTCTACCTCTTTGGAAAGAAGACTATGTTCTGTGTATACCTAACGACAATCCTTTAATAAACAAAGACCTTATTAGCTTAAAGGATTTAGAAAAAGAAACATTTATTCACTGTCCTCCATGTGAAGCTCACAAGCAATGTTTATCTATTTTAAACCACGAAACAAACAAAATTGTGACTGTTGCTAATTGCTCAACCAAAACCGAAACATTAACCATGCTAATGGCTGGATTAGGCGTTACTTTTTTACCTGAATCGTTTGTTGATGGGTGGTATGGTTTTGAAGTAAAAAAATATAAAGGGCCTCGTTATTTTAGAGAAGTTGGTTTGGCTTACCCAAGAAAAAGCTTAAGAAATCCAGCGATTGCTAAAATCATTGAACATTTTTCTAAAAATCCATTAAAAACAACAAAGTTTAGTGAGTTTGGCCACTATTTCAAAACCTAAGATTGCGTTTTAAAACAATCTTCCATAATAGTTTAAATCAACCAATTCTCCCTTGGTTGTTCTATAATCGCATCTAAGTACTCCTTCTTGTTCAAACCCGCATCGTAAGGCTAGATTTATACTCCTTGTATTTTCTTTTGAAATTCTACAAAACAACTTTTTAAACTGATGCTTTTTTACTGTATTCTCTAATATATAATTAAAACTCTGAGTTATAATCCCCTTTCCTTCATAGGACACATCTATAAAAGCTCCTAGTTCGGCTTTAGGAACATCCCAATCTATATTTTTAAAATCTATAAAACCAATCGCTTTACCTAATTTCTTATCTATTATTAAATACGGATAATAAGTTTTCTCTTCTACTCGTACATCTACTTTTTTACAATACTCTTCTGTATCTTGCAATGTTTGTGTATACTTTACTGTTCCAGCAAAAAAGTCTTCTAACCTATTTTTATTCTTATTAATTAATTCAAAAAAAAGAATACTTTCTTTTTCTGTTAATAATTGTACTTTAAAATCGTCCATTATCATACTCATTTATTTTTTTGTAAAATAACGGCAACTTACAAACATATACATTGATTTAAATCAACGTTTTCTTCACCCTTGACAATGTTTCTGGGCTCATTCTTAAATAAGATGCTATGTATTTATTAGGAATCTCTTGAAACAGCTCTGGTCTTCTTTTTAGAACTCTTTGATATCTTTTTACAGGAGATGAAATTAACAAATCTTTTTCTCGCTCTGCTTGATGCACTATAATCTCCTCCAAAACCTTATACCACAATTCTTGATACTCTTGACGAGAAAATATAAACTTCAAAAACTCTTCCTTAGATAAATAACTTACTTCTGTTTTCTTTAAAGCCTCTATTTCTAATTGAGAATTTTTACCCGAAAAAAAAGAATCTAACGCTGTTATGATAGATTCTTTATATCCAAAATAAAAAGTATGCTCTTCAAAATCTTCAACAAAGAAAACTCGAACACTTCCCTTTTCTATAAAATAAATATTGGTATCAACGCTATGAGCTCTTTTTAAGAACTCTTCTCGATTTAAAACTTTTCTCTGAGTAGCAATTCCTTCTTTCTTTATATAAGCTCGTAACGTTTTATATGCTTCCATTTTTAATGGATTATTGCATTCTGAATATCTGCCTGTATTTTAGTCCTCATATTACTTCTAACCAAGCCAGAGTTTTTCATTGTTGGATATACTCTGTTAGATAAAAACACATAAACTATTCCCGATTCAGGATCGGCCCAAGTATAAGTTCCTGTAAAACCACTATGACCAAAACTTTTTTCAGAAACACATCCACAAGTTGGCTTTTCTTCAGGTCTTATTTGAGGCTTATCAAAACCTAATCCTCTACGTACTTTTTTATCTGCATAATACCTTTTATTAAACTTTTCTAAAGTTTCTGGCTCTAAATATTTTTTACCTCCATACTCTCCATTTTGCAAGAACATTTGCATAATTTTAGCTACATCATTTGCATTTGCAAACAAACCAGCATGTCCTCCAACTCCTCCTAACATTGCCGCTCCCATATCATGAACATAACCATGTACTAATTGATTTCTGTAATAAGTATCTTTTTCTGTTGGTACTATTTCTGACTTACTAAACTTATTAAGCGGCAAATATGTTGTTCTATTCGCTCCTAATGATTGATAAAACTCTTCATCAACCAATTTATTTAGAGGTGTTTTGTATTTTTTCTCTATAATTTCTTTAAAAATATAATAACCTAAATCGCTATACTTGTAACCAACTCTTTCTCTTTGATCTACCTCAACAATATGCTTATAAATTGTATCCCTATACGATTTACTTAAATATAAATTTTTAGCAACCTTGATATTATATTTTTTGGATCTTTTCTTTCTATAATATTTAGATGAATTTTTTCCAGTTTCTTCATCTTTAGTATTCATATAAAAAGGAATCCACGATTGTAATCTTCCATAATGAGAAAGAATTTCTTTCAACAATAAAGTATCTTTATTTGATTCATGATACCTTGGCAACACATCTCCTAAACTTGAGTATAAACTAATTTTTTTATCCTCTTCTGCCTTCATTATCATAGGTAATGAAGCTAGAATCTTAGTTAATGATGCAAGATCATAAATATCGGTTTTCTTTACTTTTCTTCTCTTTAACCCCGTATGATATCCAAAACTTTTATTATAAAATACTTTACCATTTCTTGCTATTAAAACTTGACCTCCTGGAGCCATTCTCTTTTGTAAAATAGTATCAATCCTTTTGTTTATGATAGAAAGTTTTTCTGAAGACACTCCTGCTTCTTCTGGAATTGTGTATTCAAAAACATTTAATCCTTTTACAGAAACTCCTTCCCCTTCTTTAAACTCTTCATTAATTGATACTGGTAATTTACCGCTCAAATCAAATGCTCCGAATAATGCCTGTGCTGAAAGTTCTTGTGCCAACTTGCTATTTTGATACGAAACTACAACTCCCTCTATGTTTGTAAAAGATTTTAGTTTTAATAAGCTATAAGGGCTTGTAAACACATCTAAAATCACCTTTTTAGTTCTCGCTATCTCTTGCAACCAAACTAGTTCTTTATTAGAAAATTTATAGCTTTTCCAAGGATGCTTATTTGATTTATGAAAACCTACAATTACCAAGTTATATTTTCTTAGTTTTTGCATTAAAACACTCAAATGCTTATCTGAAACCACATCTACCTTAGTGTAGTTTTTAAGCATATTAGAAAAATACTTTCCTTTTGCATCTCCTAAAGAAACATAGGCTATTTTTTTATCTTTTAAATTCTTTATTGGTAAAATCTCAGCTTCATTCTTTGCTACTGTAATTGAACTCTTTATCAATTTTCTATGCAATACCTCATCTGATATCGAATTTAAATCTTTGTTAAGGTTATCTGTAGAAATTGGCTCGAATTTATTCAAACCTACTAGATACTTCGCTTTCAATATTTTTCTTACTGAAAAATCTAATCTTTCTTCTGTTAAATCACCTTTTTCTAAAGCTTCTTTCAATAATTTTACTGATCCAGGAACATCCTGTGGTATTAATAAAATATCATTCCCTGCTAAAATTGCTGCTAAATCTATTTCAGCCGAAGTTGAATAGTTAGCCGCTCCTTTCATATTCAATCCATCGGTAATTACCAAACCTTGAAAACCTAGTTTATCTTGTAATAAATTTGTTACTACATTTTTTGACAAGGATGTTGGTAACTTAGGATTTGGTTCAAAAGCAGGAATACTTAAATGTGCAGTCATTACACTAGCAACTCCTTCTTTAAATATTTTACGATACGGATATAACTCTATTGAGTCTATTCTTTGTTCATTAAAATTGATTGTTGGTAAAGTATGATGAGAATCTGTTGCCGTATCTCCATGGCCCGGAAAGTGTTTGGCATTTGCTAAAACCCCAACACTTTGCATTCCTTTGGTAAATGCAATTGCTTTTTCTGTTACATTTTCTTTACGCTCTCCAAACGATCTGTTTCCTATTATCGGGTTATTAGGATTTGTATTAATATCAACCACAGGTGCAAAATTCATATGAATCCCCACTCGCTTACAGTGCTCTCCTATTCTCTTACCTGTTTCTTCTAAAAGTTCTTGATTTTTTATAGCCCCTAAAGCCATATTCCAAGGAAAACGATATGTTTTTTTAAGTCGCATATCCAATCCCCATTCTCCATCAAAACCTATCATTAAAGGAACTTTTGAGATTTCTTGATATTTATTAGTTAGAGCTACTTGTTTTTCAGGTGTTCCTTGCATAAATATTAAATTACCTACATGATACTTGTTAATCATATTTGTAATAAACTTTTCATGCTTTTTGTCCTTATTAGAATAAGCCTGTACCATAAACAACTGCCCTATTTTCTCATCAATAGACATTGATTTCATGATACTATCTACCCAAATTGTTTGCGATTCCTTATCTTTTGCTAATAACGGATCTACTTGTTGCGCTTCTACTACTTGAACAAAAACAAACGCTAAAAAAACTAGTACTTTCTTCATCATATTTAAAATCTCTTACTACATAAAATCAATTCTTATACCAAAAACCTCTTATGCCAACTTTTATCAGCTGTTACTTCCCAATTCATTTCAAAATCCTCTTTGGTATTTACCATATTATTGAAAACTATGGTATTTGAAGTTATTTTTTGTTCTTTAGCAAATTGTTGAAACTCTGGTAACTTTACTATATTAATGTTTTCACCAACTTTAAAAGTTACATTCATTTTATTCATTAAATCCACATTCATTTCTTTTTCCAACTCTTGTACGAAACGAACTGAAGAATCTATAGAACATCCTGATACATTATTAAAACCTTCATCTACAGCTAACACTAAAAACTGATTATATTTTATAGTAAACGACCCTTTTAAATCATCTCCATGACGTGTCCAATTTTCAATAAAAAGTATTGCTTTTGCACAAATATGTTCTACTTCTTCAACTGTAAACTCTCTATCTGCTTGATAAATCCAAACTCGTGAATCGTTTGGTAAATTATTATATTCCGTGTACATTTTTCCTTTCTTTTATAATTCCTAAATTAAAAAACTATCAAGATTTTATATCTTAAACGAGTGTTAAAGATTACCTTAAATTAAATTTTTGTTGCAGTGCTTGTAGTTTCTCTTCATCTGTCATCTTTTTTTTAGGTGAAGACATACGTTCTTTCACTTCTCTCAAGACTTTTTTAGTGTATAGTGGAAAATCTGCATTTTGAATCCATGCATTGTATCCTGGGTTTTCTTTAAAAACCTCTTCTACTGTTCGTCCTTTATATTTACCGAAAGAAAAAATTTCTTGATCTTTATCATTCATCAAAACGAAACCTGCAAAATCTGCTCGTTTCCCATGTGCTGAATATTCACTTAAAGCCTCTACTGTATTATCTATATCATCATATTTTTCTATCTGAGCCATTAAAATCTCATAGGTAGCATTCGTATCAGCTTCTGCTCCATGCGCTCCTACTAATTCTTTTCCACAGTAAAATTGATATCCTGCACTTAATGTTCTTTGCTCTTTTTTATGAAAAATTACTTGTACATCTATTGCTTTACGATTTTTCATATCAAAATCAATTCCAGCACGCATTAACTCTTCTGCTAAAAGAGGGATATCAAATCTATTTGAATTAAATCCTGCCAAATCACACCCAGCAATCATCTCATTAATTTTTGGTGCTAACTCTTTAAATATAGGCTCTGTAACTACTTTTTCATTTGTTATTCCATGAATATCTGATGATTCTTTTGGTATTTCTATTTCAGGATTCACCAACCATGTTTTACTTTCTTTATTTCCGTTTGGAAACACTTTTAATATTGATATTTCAACAACTCTATCTTTTGCAATATTAACTCCAGTTGTTTCTAAATCGAAAAATACGATTGGTTTTGCTAAGTTTAACTTCATCTAATTTTAAGAGAATTATTCATTATTTAATTGAGCTTTAAACTCGTCTATCTTATCTAAATCTTCTTGAGCTAATGTAGGCTCTTTAAACCCATACTTTTTTAACTCTTCACTAATTGTTTTTGCAACTATATACCTTGCTGTTGGTTTATCATCAGCAGGGACAACATACCATGGCGCATAATATGTTGATGTTCTTTTTAACAAATCTTCATAGCATGCTTGATATTTATCCCACAGCTTACGTTCTTTCAAATCTCCTGAAGAAAACTTCCAATTCTTCTCAGGAATATTTAAGCGACGTAATAACCTATTTTTTTGTTCTTCTTTTGACACATTTAAAAAGAACTTTAAGATAATTGTTCCATTTTCTGTAATATGCTTTTCAAATTGGTTTATTCGATCCATTCTTGAATGATAAAAATCGTCATTTAAATCATCTAAATTTTTAACTGTTGGGATATTTTCTCCAAAAACATATTCAGGATGCACTCTTGTTACCAACACATTTTCATAATGAGTTCTATTAAAAACTCCTATTTTTCCTTTTGCAGGAAGAGCGATATAATGTCTCCATAAAAAGTCATGCTTCAACTCTAACTCTGTTGGCACCTTAAAACTATGTACCACAACTCCACGGGCATTTACATCTTTAAATACTTCACGAATCAAACTATCTTTTCCAGCGGTATCCATTCCTTGTAAGCAAATTAACATACTATACTTACCTTCAGCATACATAGTATCTTGTAATTTACTTATTTCTTTTCTTAATTTTTTAAGTTTTTTTTTCGCTTCCCCCTCTACTGTTTTCGTTTCAAAATCGCTTAACACAACCTCTTCTGAAAACTTAAACATGTCTGTATTCATAGATAATGCTTTTTATACGATAAAAGTACAAAAAATATCCCCTTTAATCATTGATTTTTTCTTGGTTATTATCATTTTTAACAATAAGATTCTTAATTGGTTTTTAATAAAATTTGTGAGCTTTATCACACATAAAACAAACAAATAATGAATAAAACTGTAATTATACAAGGAAGCTCAAAAAGCAATGGTAACACAAATACCGTTATCAACTACTTAAATAAAAATAGTGATTTTGACATTATAGACTTAAAAACCAAAAACATTGGAGCTTTTGAATACGACTTTAGTAATGCAAATGATGATTTTATTCCTTTAATGGAAACCATTATTGATAAATATGACACAATCATTTTTGCCACCCCTGTTTATTGGTATTCTATGAGCGGGACTTTAAAACATTTTTTTGACAGGCTATCTGACCTTCTTCATTATAAAAAAGAACTTGGAAGAAAGTTACGTGGCAAAAGCATGGCTATGATTAGTAATTCTGGAGCCAATGATTTAAAAGATGGATTCACCATGCCCTTTATTGAAAGTGCAAATTATTTAGGCATGAACTATATTGGAGATACTCACGCATGGTTTACTGAAGACGGTAAAGAAATTAACATTGATGCTAAAGCTAAGATTGATGATTTCAGAAAATCATTCTAATAAAAAAGCCTTTCATTGTTAGTGAAAGGCTTTATTTTTTATTCTACTGGTATACATAAATCTACAATCCATTTTTTTTGAGGATGCTCTTCTGCATTGTTATAATAAATTTCAAACGGATCTTGATCTCCTTTTCTATAACCATGTTCACTCATCCATACAAAGCTACTTTCCCATGCTTTTTGAAATTGTTCTCCCACAACCTCAACTCTAGAAACCACACATTTGGTTGCTGGTAAAGTTTTCAAATTCACCTCTCCTTCTGTAGTTACCTTACGATCTAAAACCATACAAGCACTTTGTCTCACTTGGTCTGGTGATGTTATCTTAGGACTATCATGATAAATTGTTACCATCCTTAAATTTGGTTGACTCATTAAACCTTTAGGAGCTGCCCATTGAATTAAACGATTATACACACTCCCTATTAAATCCATCCCTCCTTTATGACTCAAGTAAGCCAATTGCATTTCTGGAACTACTTTTACTTCTGTTTTTGCATTCATTTTTAACCAATTTAAATTTTCATTTATGTTACAAATGTATTGCTCAAACCTAGTTTCTATTTGTCCATTCTTGCTTTCTGTTTTACATATCTTGCTATATTTATTAGCACTTTCTTTTTTAAATTCCGCAGGACTCATTCCGTAAAAGTTCTTAAACGCTCTCGAAAACGAAGACAAACTTGTAAAACCTACTCTTTCAGAAACTTCTGTTATTGATTTTTCTTTTTGTTTTAATAAAAAAAATGCCGCTTTTTCTATTCTTTTTCTAACTATAAAATCATTTAATGTCTCGTTGGTTACAATTTTAAATAATCTATGAAAATGAAAAGGAGAAAAATGCGCTTCTTTTGCTACTCTTTCTAATACTAGTTTCTTATCTAAATTAGACTCTACATAATCTATTGCCTTTCCTATCCTAGTTATTGTTTTATTTGAAAAATTCACAGTTCCTTTCATCTATTTTATAGTTCCTATATAACACATACTTTCACTCTACAAACAAACAGTTCTCACTTTTAACCTCTAGATATTGACTTCTTTTGAAGCCCATAAAAAACTAAACCTCCCAAAAAATAAAGAATTATATCAATCACATCTGCCGTGTATCTAGGATGGCTTTTGGGCAACACAAATTCAAATAAAACCGAATACATAACACACATGTAAAAAATTACCCAAATAGGAATTTTATAATTCTTATCTCCTCTACTCCATCTAAGCACATACAAACTAAACGACAATACTATGGGTATAATAAGAAAATCATTTAGGTAAAACCGAATAATTCTTGGTAACTCAACTTCATATTTAGAAGCCAAATAAACAATTGTTCCTAAACACAGTGAAACCACAATATATATATGAAGTGTTTTTTTCACCCTACCCAGCTGCTACCATTGCAATAAACCAAGCCAGCATAGCTCCTATAGCACTTACCACCAAAAACACTGAATACAATATCCAACCTACTATCTTATAAAGAAAAAACGGATGTTGTTTTAAGCGCTCAGCCAAGTTAGGGTTCTCTAATTCATAGAGAGCTTCATCAATTCGCTTCTGCCTTTCTCCTTCTTGTTTTATTTCTTGCTTTTTCTTAAAAGAAATTAATTCTCCACAATTTTTACAAAAATCAGAGTTTTCAGTAAACACTCCACATTTAGTACACTTGATGTTTTTTGATACTTTAGGCATCTTCTTTTACAAATGAATATTTATTTTGTTTTCTATAAGGACGAATTATCAAGCGAGTTTCTCTATCAAAACGAATATAACTATACACCCAGTTCATAAAAACAATTACCTTATTTCTAAAACCTATTAAAGAGAACAGATGCACAAACATCCACACAAACCAAGCAAAAACTCCTTGAAACTTCCACTTAGGTAAATCGACTACAGCTTTATTTCTTCCAATAGTTGCCATAGAACCTTTGTCATTATATTTAAAAGGTTTTAGTTTTTTTCCTTTTAATTTAGCTAAGATATTTTTCCCCAACAACTCACCTTGTTGAATTGCTGGTTGTGCCATCATTGGATGTCCACGTTCATAATCTTTTGTTTGCATACAAGCAACATCACCTATAGCATATACATTTTCATATCCAACCACCTTACTATATTCATCAACCTTAAAACGATTCGCTCTCTCTATCAAACAATCTTGCTCTAAACCACCTATAACATCTCCTTTTACACCAGCTGCCCAAATAACCGTTTCTGCTTTAAAATGATCACTACCATTAGTCGTTACTGTTTCACCATCATAATCTATCACTCTAAGATTTTTCCAGACATCCACTCCCAGCTTGATTAAAAAATCTTCTGACTTTTGCGATGCCTTACTACTCATTCCACTCAACAACTCATTCGTACCTTGAATAAGATTTATCTTCATTTGACGAATATCTAAATCGGGGTAATCTTTAGGTAAAATTCCTTTCTTCATTTCCGCCAAAGCCCCTGCTAATTCGACACCAGTTGGACCACCACCTACAATTACAAAATTCATCAAAGCCCTTCTCTTTTCAAGGTCTGTTTCCAATAAAGCTTCTTCAAAGTTTTCTAACACCAAACTACGAATATTTAATGCCTGTGGAACTGACTTCATTTCCATTGCATATTTTTCAATATTCGTATTTCCAAAAAAGTTTGTAGTTGAACCTGTGGCAATAATTAACTCATCGTATTCTAAACTTCCTATTGAAGTTTCTATCACATTCAGTTTTGCATCAACATTAGTTACTTCCGCCAAACGAAAGTAAAAATTCTCTACATCGTTAAAACGTTTCCGAAGTGGAAAAGCAATACTATCAGGCTCTAACCCTCCTGTAGCAACTTGATATAATAATGGTTGAAATGTATGATAGTTATGTTTATCTATTAAAACTACCTGAAGTTCTTGGTCTTCTAATCCTTTAGCAGCAGCCAATCCTGCAAATCCCCCTCCTATAATTACAACTCGAGGAAAACTGGTTTGTGGTATATTCATTTAGATTTATTAAAGTTAAAATCTAAACACAAATTTACTGAATTTTAATGATATTCCCTTTTCAAATCTTGCTTTAGTAACTGTAAGGATTTATTTGAACTCATCAAGTTTAATATTATTTCTTTTCGCAATACATCAATATCTTCATCGTAGTATTTCGCCCACTTATATTCTTTAAATAAAGTTTGAATTTGCTTTAAGCGCTTATGAACCAATTCTGAAGTCATTAAAAAAACATTTTCACCTACCTTATTTCCTACTCTTTGGATTTTCACTTGCTTATTTTCAAAGTCAACTTCCAAATAAAAAACCTTATCAACATCATTCAATGGATAAAAATCCTTCCAATTAGCATAACCAACGTAATAGTTTTGGTTTCTATAGTTCTCAATTCCTTTTATTTTCCATCTACAATTAGCTACTCTACCCCAATGATTAGAATATCTATACACACCATCTTCTGTATAATAATACAAACTACCAGATTTACTTTGATAATGTGCAGACTTCCCTTTAAAAAAATCGATTTCCTTTTTCTCAAACTCACAATAGGTATGTTTGAAAAAATTATACTTATAATATTCTTTCAATTACAACCTATTTTTAAGTTTTGTAAACTCCTGTTCCAAAAACAATAATTTCTCTTCTAACACATCATTAAACTCTGGTAATCTTTTAAAAAAAGCGTAACGAATACGCCACAACTCTTTTATATCAGACAATGCATAGGTTTTATCTTCAATATTTTTATGATCTGCTCTTAAAACAATTTCATCATTCGTTACATATAATCTTCTTAAAATAAGCTCGTCATTTACCAACACCAAAGCCAACACACCGTTATTTAACTTCTCTATCACATCCTTAGGCACAAACTCTCCAACAACAACATCTTTGGGAAACAAACCTTTATCATGGTTTGTCATTTCTAAATTCCTAACAGTATATCCTCTAAACACTTTCTCTGTATTAATAGGTAAGTTCAAAACAGGCAAATCACCCACAAATGCTTTTTTATTGTAATACTTAATGTAATCAGCAACCTTCTTTTCAGTAATACATGGAACAGAAGCAAACATTTCCTTATCCATATCATCAGCTTGCAACGTAATATCATCCTTAAACTGCAACAACTTATTTACAGTTAATTCAGAAGTTAGCAAATCATCTACCTTAATACTAAAATGATTAGCAATCTTTATTATCGTATCTATTTTAGGCTCACTCCTACCTTCCTCGTAAGCCCCTAAAGTAGCGCGTTTTAAATCAAAAATCTCAGCAAAAACCTGCTGACTTAATCCTTTAACCCCTCTTATTTTTTTTATATTCTTTCCAAAAAACGACATGTTTTGCTAATTTTATTTGCAAATTAAATTATTTTACCTATCTTTACACTAACAATATTAGCTAATACTTTTGATATTTGCTATTTTTTTTAGTTAAAAATCAAAATAAACAAAAAAACAACTAACCAAACTTTAACAACTATGATACTATTTACTATATGTATGACCGGACTTGTTTTCAAATCTTTTTTGTAATATTACAAACGCTAAAAAGAGAAGAAAACAAAATTATAAACTACTAATTTCATTGCTAATGAACAATCACTATTTAAAAACAAAAAACTTTTTACAGGAACTTAATGTAAACATTATTAAGGAAGACGAAACTGAGGGGATTTTTGTTATTGAAAAAGAAAGTTTTGGGATCAAAAACTTAATTATAGGAGTTGCTTACCCAATAGTTATTATTGAACAATTCATCTTTAAAGTTAATCAACCAAACGAAGAAATTTTTAAGAGTTTACTAAAAAAGAACAGAGACATTGTTCATGGTGCCTTTGTTTTAGACGACAGCTATGAGCGTGTAATTTTTAGAGACACTTTACAATTAGAAAATTTAGATTTAAACGAATTAGAAGCTAGTTTAAACTCTTTGAGTTTATTACTAAGCGAATATTCTGAACAAATTATTACATATTCAAAATATTAAAAAAATATTATTATGAACATTTTTAGAAGATTATTTAACATAGGAAAAGCCGAAGCTCACTCTGCCATTGATAAAATGGAAGACCCTATTAAACTAACAGAGCAAGGAATAAGAGACATGAAAAAAGACTTAGATAAAAGTCTTGAAGCATTGGCTCAAGTTAAAGCTATGGCTATTAGAGCCAATAACGATAAAGAACAATACACATCTAAAGCTGAAGACTATCAAAACAAAGCGATGCTTATTTTGAAAAAAGCTCAAAATGGTGATTTAGATATGGCGGAAGCTGATCGTTTAGCAAAAGAAGCTTTAATTAAAAAAGAAGAAGCTACAAACCACATTACCAGAACTACAGAAGAAGCTGAAAGATTTAACAAATCAGTTGCTCAATTAGAGAAAAATGTTTCTGAAATAAAATCGAACATCAGTAAGTGGGAAAATGAGCTAAAAACTTTAAAAGCCAGAGTTAAGGTTAGTAATGCTACTAAAAACTTAAACAAGCAGATGGCTGAGATCGACAGTTCTAGTACAGTTTCTATGTTAGAGCGTATGAAAGAAAAAGTACAACAAGAAGAAGCTTTAGCAGAAGCTTATGGAGATATCGCTAATGAATCTAAAAGTATAGACGAAGAACTAGACGCTATTGTAGACACAACTGAAGCTAGTGCTATGAGCGATTTAGAAAAGCTTAAAAAGCAATTAGGAATGGATAATAAAGATAAAGAAGTATAATATTGGACTCACTAACCGACTTAGTATTTTCAACAGTCAATGCACCATTAACAGTATTACTTATTGCTTTAGCGGCATATAGAATATTTACTATGGTATTAGGATTAGATTTGGACTTTGACTTAGATTTTGACATCGATGTAGATGTTGATACAGATATTGGTATCGACTCTACAGGTGTCGATCTTGAAGATGTTACCAATATAGAATTAAAAAAAGATACAGTAGTTGGTGAAAAAAGAAAACCTTTAAAATGGTGGCAAGTAATTTTACTCTACTTCAATTTTGTAGAGTTACCCTTTCTTTTCACTTTTACTTCATGGGTATTCTTTTGGTGGTCAATAACAGTGATTACAACCTACCTAACAAATAGCTATGAAAATTCTTTTGGTGTAATTATATTTTTACTTGCAATGATTCCATCTTTAATTCTAAATAAATTTTTCACAACTCCTTTTAAATTCTTTTTTAAAAAACTTGAGAGAAAAGGTGTTAAAGCATTAGATTTAATTGGAAGAAAAGGAGTCTTAATTTCTAATATTTCAAATAAAAAATTAGGAAGTGCCAAATTATTTGTAGAAAATGACCCTATAAACATATATGTAAAATCTTTAAATGGAAATGAAATAAAATCTGGTGAAGAAATTCTAATTATAAAACAATCATCAGATAAAAAATACTATTACATTCAACTATATAAATAAATAACTATGATTTCAAAACTATTAATTTTTGCGCAAATTAACGTAATGGACATTGTTTGGATGGTTGTTGGCGGACTAGCCTCAGTTGTTCTACTTTTCGTTATTATAATTGCTTTATTTTACAGAAAAATACCTCAAGGACAAGCTTTAGTAAAAACTGGATTTGGTGGTACAGCTGTAGCCTTTGACAAGGGAATGTATGTGATTCCTGTCCTACACAAAGTAGAGATTATGGATATTTCTGTAAAAAAAATAGAAATAGATCGCTTAGAAACAGATGGACTAATTTGTAAAGATAACATGAGAGCTGATATTAAAGTAGCTTTCTTCGTTAGAGTTAATAAATCTAAAGAAGCTATTATTGAAGTAGCACAAACTATCGGATGTGCAAGAGCTTCACATATCGAAACACTTGAAGAATTATTTGAAGCAAAATTCTCAGAAGCTTTAAAAACAGTAGGGAAAAAATTTGATTTCGTTCAATTATATGAATCTAGAAGTGAATTTAGAGATGAAATTATTAGCGAAATAGGTAGAGACTTAAATGGTTATACTTTAGAGGATTGTGCTATTGACTATTTAGAGCAAACTCCTGTAAATTACTTAAAAGCTGATAATATTTTAGATGCAGAAGGTATTAAGAAAATTACTGAATTAACTGCTGCACAAAACATAAAGTCTAACTTAATTAAGCGTGATGAAGAAAAAGTTATCCGCAAACAAGATGTAGAAGCTAGAGAAGCTATTTTAGAGTTAGACAAACAATTAGCAGAAAAAGAAGAGCAACAAAAAAGAGAAATTGCTAATATTAAAGCCCGTGAAGAAGCTGAAACACTAAAAGTTGCTGAAGAAGAGCGTTTAAAATCTGAAACGGCAAGAATAGCTACTGAAGAAAAAGTACAAGTTGCGGAAGAAAATATGCAACGTCAAATAATTGTTGCTGAGAAAAACAAAATACGTACAGAAGCTGTTGAAACAGAAAGAGTAGAAAAAGACAGAGCTTTAGAAGCTACAGAACGTGAACGTATTGTTACACTTGCTCAAATTGAAAAAGAGAAAGTTGTAGAGGTTGAAAAGAAAAACATTCAAGATGTAATTCGCGATAGAGTAATGTTAGAAAAAGGTGTTGTAGAAGAAAAGGAAAACATGAAAGACATCGAAGCTTTCAAAGGTGCTGATCGTGAAAAGCAAGTTGCTATTACGTTAGCTGAAAAATCTGCTCAAGAACAATTAATTAAGCGAATTAAATTAGCAGAAGCAGAAAAAGAAGCTGCGAAGCAAAAAGCAGAAGAAATTAACATCCATGCACAAGCACAAAAAGAGGCTAGTGAAAAAGAAGCAGAAGCTAGAAAAACATTAGCGGAAGCTAAAGCAAAAGAAGAAGCTACTATTGGTATGTCTGAAGCACAAGTAATGCACGCTAAAGCAGATGCTAACGAACGCCAAGGATTAGTAGAAGCTACAATTATTGAGAAAAAAGCAAAAGCTGAAGCAGCTGGAACCTTAGCAAAAGCTGAAGCTCTTAAAGAAGAAGGTATTGCTGAAGCAGAAGTAATCAAAGAAAAAGCATTAGCAAAAGCAACTGGTGATAAAGAGATCGCTTTAGCTGAAGCTGCTGGAATTGAAGAAAAAGCAGAAGCTATGAAGAAACTTGACGGTGTTGGTAAAGAGCACGAAGAATTCAAGTTACGCTTAGAAAAAGAATTAAAAGTAGACTTAGCTCATATTAATGTTCAGAAAGATATTGCAGATGCACAAGCACAAGTTATTGGTGACGCATTGAAAGCTGCTAATATTGATATTGTTGGTGGTGAAACCATGTTCTTCGATCAAATCATTGGACAAATCACAAAGGCTAAAGGATTTGATAGACTAGTACAACACAGTGATAACATTCAAGATGTAAAAGATGCTATTTTAGGAAGTGATGATGTAAAAGGTAACCTACTAGACAAAGTAAAAGACTTTGCTACCAAATACGGAATTTCTTCTGAAGACATTAAAAACTTAACAGTAGCCAACCTTTTAATGGACTTAAAAGGAAAAGCAACTAGTTCAGATGATGAAAACCTTTTTAGTAACCTATTCAATTTAGCAAAAGGATTAGGTTTATCTAACCAAAAGTTATCATAAACAACTTTTACAAAGAGTTTATCATATCGATAAACTCTTTGTTTTCTTAGTTATTTTATAACAAGAAAATTAAGGTGTCTCACATACACCTAATATTTTATTGTTTCTATTTATTTAAAACCACACTTTTAAAAGTACATGGAAAACCAAAACAATGCACAGCAATTAGATGGCGGCACCTATGAAATCATTCAAAGTAGATTGCAAAAACAAAAGCAAGATCTACAAGAAAGATTGCATACCCTTAATGAGGACAGAAAACATGTTTTTGGAGCTATAGAAACCAAATTAATTGCTAATGATAGAATTAACACCGAAAACAATTGTATTGCCAGAGATATAGTTTCTTTAGGTAACATCTCTATTTTCGGATACAATGTTCACTTCGGATTAAGAACAGACATCAAATTATCGGATGTGTTTAGTATTTATGAATTTAAAGAACAACGCTTCCACATTCAGTCTTTAGATCTACTAAACGATCCTGTTTTTATTGATGATTTTACCAATCTTTATAAATATTATAGAAATACTATTTTCTCAAAATTTGCTGTAATTGGAAACTATTTATACATGGTTTTTCAGTTAAGCGAAAACAAAAGTGATATTAAAGCTTTTAAATGGCTTATCAACGAAAATAGCCTTCAATATATTGATAATAGAAGTGAACACGAATATAAATTCCCTACACAACACGAGTTTAAATGGCAGGAAGTAACTCGTGATATGCACCGATATGGAACCTACTCTCATGTATCTATTTTAGATAAGGTTTTTGTAGAAACCATTGGAGGAGATTTAACTATTAAAATTGAAGACAACACAGACGAAGGAAGAGGAATTCTTTCTGAACCTGTTGAACATACAGATCAAACATTAGACGATGGTCAATTCAGGTATGGTAATTTAGGAAATCTTATTACCCTAGAAGTAAAACCATTTCAAGAACCATCTCGTTATTTTGTTTACAACCACAAACTTCAGGAAGTTCAAAAAATAGACAGCATTAAAGACACTGCTGTTCAGTTACCAGATGACCATGGTATTATATTTCCCAACGGATATTACCTACAAACTGGAGAATATAAACTTTTTGAAAACGATGCTAAGGAAGTAAAATTCCAAGAAAAAATAGTATCTCCTAACGGAGAAGACTTCTTATATGTATTTTATGCAACCATCCGTGGTTTATACATTTTAATGTCATACAATATCATAGAACAAGAAGTTAAAACACCTATAATTTGTAATGGTTTTACAGTATTACAAAATGGAGAACTTTGTTATTTTAAAACAGAAAACGAACAAACCAAACATCATGTAGTTCAGATTTGGCAAACTCCTTATTTGAAAGGAGACTTTATGCCTTCACAACATGAAAACACATTATTATACAAAATAGGAAACAAAGATATAGTTCGTGCCATGGCAGAGTGCCACGAATTAATTAACCTATTAAATAAAGAAGATAATTATACCGGTTTATATAATGATATTGCAAAAATATCGAAAGACATAAACGACACATATTATTGGTTACCTGAAAAAGAAACTTCACAGTTAAACATTCCTATTGCTCAAATAAATGAAGCTGCAAATGCTGCTATTGAAGAGTTTGAGAAGGTAGTTCAACTAAAAAAACAAGCTGAAAAGGAAACTAAAAATATCAATCAGAAATCTGATGAGTTATTCAGCAAAATAAAAAGTACTTCTTTTAAATCTATTGACGACTTTGTTGTTCTGTTAAATCAATTACGAACCTTACGAGGAGAAGTAATCAGCTTACATGATATTCGATATATAAATGCAAATCTCTTAAAAGAATTAGAAGAGCAAGTTGCCGAACAAAACAACCTTATTTCTAAACGTTGTGTTCAGTTTCTTTTAAACGATAAAGCATTAGAACCTTACCATAAGAGAGTTTCAGAAAAAGAAGAAGCTTTACCAAATATTAAAAAGGTAATAGACGCCAAAGCTCTAGAGAAAGAAGTTAATCAGATTACTTCCGATTTAGAAATGCTAATTGATATTGTTTCAAATTTAGAAATCGAAGATACTTCACAATCTACTAAGATTATTGATAACATCTCATTAATTTTTGCTACATTAAATCAATTAAAGTCTGGTATTAAAAATAGCATCAAAAGCTTAGGAAGTAAAGAAGCTAAGGCCGATTTTAATGCACAATTAAAGCTAATTGATCAAAGTATTATCAATTACATAGACATTGCTAATACACCTGAAAAATGTGATGAATTCTTAACCAAAACAGCTATTCAACTTGAAGAGTTAGAAGGGAAATTTGCCGATTTTGAAGAGTTTATTACTCTGATTATTGAAAAAAGAGAAGAAGTTCATGCCGCTTTCGATAACAGAAAGAATAGCTTAATTGAAAAAAGAAACAAGAAAACTGTAGCGTTACAAACAGCTTCAGAAAGAATTTTAAAAGGTGTAAGCAAAAAAGCACTTACTTTCAATTCAACTGAAGACATCAACGGATATTTTGCCGCTGATTTAATGATTAATAAAGTTAGAGACATTATTAGTCAACTAAAAGAATTGGACGATATCGGTAAAGCAGAAGCTATTGAAACACAATTAAAAGTTGCAAAAGAGGATGCTCTTAGAAAGCTAAAAGACAAGCAAGAACTGTACGAAGACGGTGAAAATGTAATCAAATTAGGAAAGCACAAATTTGGGGTAAACAAACAATTACTCGACCTTACTATTGTTTATAAAAACGAAGAGTTATATTATCACTTAACTGGAACCGATTTTTACGAGGAAGTTTCAAATCAAATCTTACTTAATTCAAAAAAATATTGGGATCAAGAATTAGTTTCAGAAAACAACACTGTTTATAGATCTTCATTCCTAGCTTTTAAATTATTCAATAAATTTAAAGAAGAAGAATTAATCAACCTTACTGAAGAAGAGCTACTAAATCTAATTAGAAAAGAAAGTAGCAACTCTTATGCTGAAGGCTATATAAAAGGTGTTCATGATGTTGATGCTGCAAAAATATTACACACATTAGTACATAAACATCACGAACTTGGATTACTAACTTTTACTCCAAACGTAAGAGCCTTTGCTCAATATTTCTGGAACTCGTTAACCGAAGAACAAAAAACAAACTACAATACTTCAATTAAGGCTTCTGGTGAAGTTTTAGCTGTGTTTCCAAATAGCACTGCTTACGATTTTATTATTGATGACTTAACTGATTATTTAAATAGTTTTTCGGAAAAAACACAGCTTTTTTCAAATGAACAATCTAAAACTATTGCTAAGTATTTATTCAATGAATTAAAGAGTAATAATACTTTTCATACAAGTCCAGAAGCCTTAGTTTTAAAAGAAACATTTATTAAAACTTTAGACAGGCAAAATGCTCTTCATAAATTTAAAGCAGGTGTTGAAAAACTCGAAGAGTACACTGATAAGATTCAATTAGCAAAACAATGGGTAAGCTCTTTCATTAACGAAAAAGCTCCTACCGAAACAAACTATATAAATGAAGTTGTTGTTTTACTATTGTTTGAAAACCTATCAGCCTTAAACCCTATCAATGTTCATCCAAAACAAACATTACAAGGATTAAAAGGTAATCATACTACAATTAACGAAAACACTATTGAATTTGACTACCATAATTTCATTGAAGAGCTTACTCAATTTAATCAAAATGAAGTACCTAACTTTATACAATATAGAGAAGCAAAACATCAAGTAACTGAAGAGTTAAAAGAAGAATTAAAATTAGAAGAATTCAAACCAAGAGTACTATCTTCTTTTGTTAGAAATAAATTGATAGATCAAGTTTACTTCCCTTTAATTGGTGATAACCTTGCCAAACAATTAGGGACTATTGGAGACAATAAGCGCACCGATAGAATGGGAATGCTATTATTAATTTCTCCTCCTGGGTATGGTAAAACCACCTTGATGGAATACATATCAAACCGATTAGGATTGGTATTTATGAAAATTAATGGTCCTGCAATTGGTCATGAAGTAACTTCAGTAGACCCAATGTCTGCTAACAACTCAGCATCAAGAGAAGAGTTAAAAAAATTAAACTTGGCTTTTGAAATGGGAGACAATGTAATGTTATATCTAGATGACATCCAACACTGTAATCCAGAGTTTTTACAAAAATTTATTTCTCTTTCTGACGGAACAAGAAAAATAGAAGGTATTTACAACGGAAAATCTAAAACCTACGATTTAAGAGGAAAAAAATTCTGTGTTATTATGGCAGGAAACCCATATACCGAAAGCGGTGACAGATTTCAGATACCAGACATGCTTGCTAACAGAGCTGACATATACAATTTAGGAGATATTATAGGCGATACAGCACATTTATTTAAATTAAGTTTAATAGAAAATTCTTTAACCTCTAACCCTGTTTTACATCAACTTAGTAGTAAGTATTTTGATGATGTTTACACGCTAATTGACAAAGTGGAAAATAACACACGGGAGGTTAATTTAAAAGGAAATCACACCAAACAAGAAGTACAAGATTACATTGCAGTACTTGAAAAAGTGATTACAATTAGAGACACTATTTTAAAAGTGAATCAAACCTATATTCAATCAGCAGCAATGGAAGACAGTTACAGAACCGAGCCTTCTTTTAAATTACAAGGTTCGTATCGTGATATGAACAAATTAGTTGCTAAAATTGTTCCTATTATGAATCAAGATGAATTAGGACGTTTGTTATTATCTCATTACGAAAGTGAATCACAAACCCTAACATCAGCAGCTGAAGCCAATCTTTTAAAATACAAAGAACTAATTAGCGCTCTAACAAATGAAGAAAAAGAACGTTGGGACGACATTAAGAAGATTTTCCTTAAAAACAACAAACTAAATGGTTTAGGAAACAAAAATGAGATGACACAAATTCTAAGTCAAATGATGGCATTTACTGAGAACTTGGAAGGAATAAAATCTGTTTTACAGAAAGGATTAGAAAATAAAAATTAACCACAACCTACTACTATGGGATTTTTTGATTTATTCAAAAGCAATAAAAACGAAGAAGAAAAACATTACGATCCAATTAACATCAAAGTAACCGACTTAGAAAACGGTTACCTATTAGATTACGACTTAGAAACTTGGACAGTTACTAAAATGTCTGAATACGATTGGGGAAATAATCATTTCTCAAGAGAATTTGTAATTGAATCTAAAGGAAAGAAACGATTTCTTCATATAGAAGAAGATGATGAACTTATCATTTCTCTTTCAGAAGAATTAAAATACAGAAAATTAGGAGAAACTGTTACTGATTATATTGACACTAATGGAAAACCTCCAAAAAAAATTACACATCAAAATATTACTTATTACTTGGACGAAGAATCTCCAGGATACTATAGAAATGTAGAAAATGAAAACTGGGAAGAACTTATTTCTTTTTACTACTTAGATGAAGACGAAGAAAAATGTTTAACCATTGAACAATGGGACGAAAATGACTTTGAAGTAAGTATTGGAAAAATACTTAAACCATTTGAAATTAGTAATATTTTACCATCATACAACGAATAAACTATGCGACTTATCAACTATTTATTTCTTTTAACTATTAGTTTTTTAATAAGTTCTTGCAGCACTGAAAAAAAACCAAAATTTGTAAAATCACCTATCGATAATATCATCACTAAATACATTGACAAAAATGATTACAGTGTCATTTTAGCCGATATGGACTACAAAGAAGATACCGATAAATATTTTCATAAGTATCGAATTTTAATTGAAGAAAAACAACCAAATCTATCTATTGAACAATTAAAAGATAGCTTAGCAGAACCTACCGATATTAAAATTATTGACACTGACTGGAAAGAAGTTTCTCCTATAACTTTTGAAGAACATCAAAACGATTTAGGAATGACTATTCTAAGTAAGAAAAATGGAAAATTAGACAAAAACTCTGCCCCAGCTGGAGTAAATAATTATGTAGGAAATCCTAAATACGGAGAATGGAGAACCCATAGCGATGGAAGTTCATTTTGGGCTTTTTATGGACGCTATAGATTATTTTCTGATTTATTCTTCGGACCAAGATATGGATATGGTTACGGCTATCCTAGAAGAGACTGGGACGACTATAATAGAAACTATCGTAATAGAAAATCATACTATGGTAGCTCTAGCAAGTACGGAACAAATTCCACTGGAAACAAAAATACTTCTTGGGCAAAAAAGCCACAAACATTTAAAAGCAAGGTAAATTCAAAAGTTAGTAGAAGCGCTTCCAACATGCGTTCTAGAGGCTATACTTCAAGTAAAAGTTATAGCAAAAGAAGCAGAAGCAGCTCTAGATACAGCAGATCATCTTCTCGTTCAAGAAGCGGAGGCTTTGGTAAATAACAACTAACTTAAAAAGATTAAAATACAAATGGAAAACCTAACCGAATATATAGACATTATTAGCCTAGGACACTCTTTAGGCTATGTACTTTCTGCTTTTATCATCTTTTATTTAGGAAAGTTAATTTATAGCTTAATAAATAAGAAAATCAATATTGCACATGAACTTGTTGAAAAAGACAATTTTGCTTTTATTCTATCCTATACAGGTTATTTTGTAGGATTAGTTATAATTCTAGGAGGTGCAATTATTGGAGAAAGCGTTGATTTTTATACAGATTTATTTCACATTGGTACCTATAGCCTTATTGGTATTGTTTTACTGCATATTTCAATTCTAATTAGCAACAAGCTAATTTTACCAAAATTTGATATTAAAAAGGAAATTGTTGAAGATAAAAACGAAGGTACAGGAGTTATAGAAGCTTGTATCTACATTGCAAACGCTTTAATATTACATGGAGCTCTTATTGGAGAATCTGAAAGTTTTCAAGAAGGAATACTCACCTTTATTAGTTACTGGGTTATTGGAAATATTATGCTAATTATTGCTTCAAAAATCTTCACTTTATGGATTCGTTTTGATGTACATGATCATATTGAAAAAGACAATGTTGCTGTTGGAATAAGCTTTGGAGGTGCAATCTTAGCTATAGGAATTGTAATTATGAACGCCTTATTAGACCCTTTTATTGATTGGACTACTACTTTAATCGATGTTAGTTTACAAACTGTTTTAGGAATTATCTTATTACCAATAATGCGTTTCTTAACTGACAAAATTTTACTTCCAGGAAGAACACTAACAGACGAAATAATTAACCAAGAAAAACCAAATATTGGAGCTGGTTTACTAGAAGCATTTGCTTATGTTGGCTCAGCAATATTAATTACATGGAGTATTTAAAAAGTAATTCATTCGTACTTAAATCGGCAATTTTTGCTACTGGTTTTGCTGGAATTGTTGCAGAGTACGTTTTATCTACACTTGCCACCTACTTCATTGGAAACTCAGTTTTTCAATGGACTATGATTGTTTCTTTAATGCTATTTTGCATGGGGCTAGGTAGTAGACTTAGCCAGTATTTCACCAAAAACCTAGTGAGAAACTTTTTACTACTAGAGCTAGCATTATCTTTAATAGTAGCTTTCTCTTCGGTATTAGTATACACACTAGCTGCAATTTCATCTTATTACGATTTAGTAATTTATCTTTTAAGTATGCTTGTAGGCTTACTTATTGGTCTAGAAATTCCTTTGGTAGTAAGAATAAATAAAGAGTACGAAGATTTAAAAACCAACATCTCATCAATTCTTGAAAAAGATTATTATGGAAGCTTATTAGGTGGTGTATTTTTTGCTTTTATAGGTTTGCCTATTTTAGGACTTACTTACACCCCTTTTATCCTAGGGTTCATCAACTTTTTTGTTGCCTGTATTGTTTTCTATCGCTTTAAAGGAAAAATGATAAAAAAGCAATTCAAACCTATGCTAGGAAGTATTGGTATTGTTTTGACTATTCTTATTGCCGGAATGAGTTTTACAAACGATATTATTACTTGGGGAGAGCAAAAGAAATACAAAGACAAAGTTGTTTACGCAAATCAAAGTAAATACCAAAAAATTGTTTTAACCGAATGGAAGGATGAGCATTGGTTATACCTAAATGGAAACTTACAGTTTTGCTCTATTGATGAAGAAATGTACCATGAACCTTTGGTACACCCTATTATGCAAGCACATCCAAATCCACAAAAAATATTAATTCTTGGTGGTGGAGATGGTTGCGCAGTAAGAGAACTATTAAAGTATCCTTCTGTTGATAAAATTGACATGGTAGATTTAGACCCTAACATGACTAATCTAGGTAAAAACAACCCAATTCTTATAGACATCAACGAGGGATCAATGAATAGTGAAAAACTAACTATTTATAATAAAGATGCCTATGTTCACCTAGAACAAGACACAAAATCTTTTTACGATGTTATTATTATTGATTTACCAGACCCAAGAAGTGTTGAATTAGGTAGATTATACTCTCATGAATTTTACACTTTATGCAGACGTAAGCTAAGACCTAACGGATTACTTATAACACAATCTGGAAGCCCATATTTTGCTACAAAGGCATTTCAGTGTATAGATTTAACAATGCAATCGGCAGGATTCACTACAGTTCCAATGCACAATCAAATAATATCTATGGGAGAATGGGGTTGGATTATAGGAACTAAAAACAAGAATATTTCAAAAGAAACATTTAAAAAACAATTACAAAGCTTACAGTTTAATTCTATTACCACTAAATGGATTAACAACGAAGCAATGTTATTATTAACTTCTTTTGGAAAAAAAGATTTCTTTAATATCGATGCTAAAAAAATTGAAGTGAATAAGATTCAAAATCCGGTATTGTATCAATACTATTTAAAAGGAAATTGGGATTTATACTAATAAAAAAATGAACACTAGTTACAAACATATACAAGCCGAAATATACAATCTTCAGGAATGGATTATAGAAACCAATCCTGAGATTTTAAAAACCAAATTTGAAAAATTGCTACAACAAAGTGAGTTTACCATTTTAGCTTTTAACGAACATTATTTTGAACAACAAGGTTATACTTGTTTTTGGTTACTCGGAGAAAGCCACTTAGCGATTCATACATTTCCTGAAAGCAAAAAAACTTACATTGAGCTAAGTAGTTGTAATCAGGAAAAATTAAACACTTTTAAAGTTTTAATGAACGCATGAGTACTAAACAAAAACTAACACTCCTCCTTATAATTGCAGCCATATACAACCTACTAGTATATGGTTTGTATTATTTTGAATCAAACTTTGAAAACACTAACATTCATAATCTTGCCGATGCTTATTGGTATTCTTTAGTAACCCTAACAACTGTTGGTTATGGTGACTTCTACCCTATTACTTTTTGGGGAAGATTAATTGGAATACTTTTCGTATTGGGAAGTCTTGGTATGTTAGGATACATCGTTACAGAATTAAGCTTAAAAATATCAGAATACTTAAAAAAAAGAGAAATGGGATACTTTGGAACAGATATGAACAACCACTGTATAATTATTGGCTGGAATACTTTTTCAAAACAAGTTGCCGAACAAATAATAAATGCTGGAGAAGATTTAGCTATAGTTGTTAATCAAGAATCAGATCTAAAAACAATTAAACAAATTTACTCAGATAAAAACTGTTTTGTTTTATTAGCTGATTTAAACGATTATAAGGCTTTAGAAAAAATAAACATTACAAATTCAAGAAGAGTTTACATTAGTTTTGAAAACGATACTGACTCGTTAGTTTATACCATTAGTTTAAAAAAGCGATTTGAAAAAGTGAATTGTGTTGTTGCTATAGAAAATATAGAATTAAAATCGTCTTTTAACTATTTAGGAGTACAATTTATTATTCCTAAAAAAGAAATAGTTTCTAAGTTTATAGCAAGCTATATATTCGAACCTAATGTTGCATTACTTACCGAAGATTTAATATCTACTTCAAACGACAAGAGTAATTTAGATATTTGCGAAACTAAATTAACAGCAAATCACAACTATATAAATACACGTTTTTTAGACACTTATATTGATTTAAAAGAAAAATCAGGAATTACTTTAGTTGCTCTAAGTAGAGATGAACAGTTGATTAAAAATCCAGAAAACAATCTAATACTTAAAGAGAATGATGTCTTGGTTTATATTGCCAACGGAGAAAACAAACTCTATTTAAACTAGTTTATGGAACTCCAATTAAACGACATTTTATCAAACATTCCTCTATTAAAGAAAAAAATAGCTGAAATAAGTTTCAAAAACCAAGTTGATAGTGATCAATTATTAATAGAAATGGTAAAGTTTCTAAACCTAATTCATATTACTAATGAAAAACTAAGTCCATCTGTATTAGTTGATTTAGCTTGGCATGAATTTATTTTATTTACCCGATACTATAATGAATTTTGTTTAACTCATTATTCAAGGTTTATACACCACACTCCTAGTGAAAACAGCGAACCAAAAACATTTCAAAAAACAATAGAACTTTATATAAAACACTACAACAAACCACCAGAATCCATTTGGGGTTCGTATGCTATAAAAGAATGGGAAGCTAGCGATTGCGGAGCTTGCCACAATTAAAAATCAACTTATGTATTTAGAAGGTATTATTACCATTGACCCATCTCAACTTACAGAGATTAAAAAAGTAAAACCAACTAAAGCTTTTAAAAAGTTTTTTCACCACCTAACTCTAGGCGCTATTTCTGACAAAGAAGAACGCGAAACTTTTACAGCTGTTGCTATTTTACAGCAGCTAAACGCTACTTTTAGAAGTTTAAATATTACTAATATTATTAAAATTGCTCATGATGACATCAATTTTTATCATGATCAAGACGGAAAAGAAAATGATTTAAAATATGCGCTAGACAAATATGAAATTGAAATAAATGACGCCATGTCTATTCATTTCAAACAATTAAAACTTGTTTTGGAACACGAAGACAATGGCTTTAAATATTTAATAGAAACAGAAATTAATAGAGACCATAAAATTGGTGTTTACCCAATTGTTATAAAAATTTCTGGATTGTTTAAAGAATTCAGTAAAGGAGATATAATTAAAAAAATAGATCAAACAATAGATTCACAAGATAAGTTTGAACAATTTAGACAAAAGAAAACAGACCAGTTTGACAATTTTATAGACCAAATTAGATTCGGCATAATAAAACAAATAGAAACAGACGATATACAAACCTACACAAAAACTAAACAAATATTATTCAAGAAAAAACCTGTCTTAAATAAGGAAACAAATCAAAACACACAAAGAGGTGGTATTTATGAAAAACATCATGGTTTTGATGATTTTGTATTCTATAGTTTTATATGGTCTGATATCATACATAAAAAACCTTCAATTGTAATCAAAGATTCTTATTATGAAAATGACAAAGGTGAAGATTTAGGGTACGCTAAAGAAGTGGAAACTTCAAATGATATTTTTGATAGCGAATCTAATAGCGAAACCGTAAACTCTAGCACTTTTGATGAAGATCCTTTAAGTATTAATGAACCTGAGGTTACAGAATCTACTAGTTGGTTTGACTCAAGCTCATGGGGAAGTGATTCCGACCCTAGCTGGTTCGACTCTGATTCTAGCTCATGCTCAAGTTGCTCTTCATGTTCAAGCTGCTCTAGTTGCTCTTCTTGTGGAGGAGATTAATAAAAAAGAAACCACTGTTTATTAGTAAACAGTGGTTTCTTTTTTGAATTTATTTCTTCTAATATTAATTCCCAAAAACAGTAATCACAATTTTTCTCCTACCTCCATAATTACGATGTTCTCCTAAATAGATTCCTTGCCAAGTTCCTAAGTTTAACCTTCCGTTGGTTATTGGTATTTGCACCTGACAACCTAGCATAGAACTCTTAATATGAGCAGGCATATCATCTGCTCCCTCATAATCGTGCTTATAATAAGGCATATTTTCCGGAATCATTTTATTAATATGCGACTCGAAATCTTCTCTAACAGTAGGATCTGCATTTTCGTTAATTGTTAAACTAGCAGATGTATGCTTTATAAAAGCCTGAAACTGCCCTTTCATAATAGTTTGTATTTCTGGAATAGCATTTTCTAAAATATCAGTAATAATATGATACCCTCTTCTAAATTCTGGTAATTGGATTTCTTTTTGATATATTTTCATAATCCAAAAATAACAAAAGCCACTAATGTAATATCAATGACTTTTAAAACAAACAACTTAATCAAAATCTATAAAAGTTAGTTCTTAATTTAAAATCTCTAGGCTCATCCTTACTTTTTTCCCTTATTACTAAGGCTCCTCCCCAAACACTTTTATCTTTAAATATTCTTTTCATAATTGCCTTCATATCTTTGTAAGCCATTTTTTCTAAAGATTGATCTATGGACACCCAAGCCACATCACTACATGATGGTGGAGGCTTTATAGTTCCTGAAACATAGCTTGCTTGGTAATAATGCATCAACGTTGGCTTAGGATATCCTTCAAAATGAAAAGTAAACAAACCTCTTAATTTGATATCTTTCACTTTTACCCCAACACTTTTTGCCATGCTTTTTACAAACTCTTTCATAGCAAAATCTCCAGCAAATTTTCTTCCTTGTATCTCCCAATCATTTCTCCACTTCACTAGCAACACTTCTTTGGAACTATTTGTTATTACCAGTTTGATAAATGAATAATTTGGTTCTGTTTTTTTATTCTGAGCAGTTAGACTAAAAGTCATTAAAAAGAATACTGCTACAACTATTTTCTTATACATTCGTTAATTCAGAATTAAGAAAACCGAATTGTAATAAACAATTCGGTTTAAAATAATCAAAAAATAGGATTTTATTCATCTAAATAATCCTCTAAAACTGTAATCCACCCCTTAACTGGATCCAGTAATAGTTTTTCAGTATTTGCCGTGTACTCTAATTGAATAGTTCCTGTTGCTACTGGATCTATATTTTGCCCATCTTTATATGCCCAAACAGTAACTTTTAAATCATATGTTTGCCCTTCTTTTAAATCGTCTTGAGCTTGCCTTAACAACTCTAAAAATGCATAATCTGCAATATTATTTGAACGGTTCACTGTTACTTTTGGATAAAAGAAATAGAAGTCGTTTTTATACTTATCTAACTGCGGAATATTTTTAGCAAACTTTGTACTAGTTTTTCTCAATTCTTCTCTTCCTGTTTTCTTTCCTGCCATTTCATAAGTAATATTAAACCAAGAACCTGGATGAGAAACCGATAAAGGCTGATCAAAATAAGGCTTAAATGCTACTGTTGAACCTAACTCTTGTTTAGTAATAAAGTTAGCTACTTTTTCTACTGGCTGATTTGATCTTGAACTTCTTAAATAGTTAGTTCCTTTAGCAAAAGCAACTTTCCCATGATAATTTTTATACGAATCGAAACGCATTAATTTCTTTTTAGTTTTAGCCATTTTAAGTGAATTCAAATCACTTATAATCATATCTACTTTTGCTTGTGCTGTTTCAATATCCCAAGTATCTAAATCGGCTTTATTCTTTGCCATTACCTCGATTACTGTTCTTTTTGAATCTAATGGCACAGATTCATCATAGCTATTTATACTTCTATCAGTTTGTTGAGTTTGTGCAATTACTCCTGGAGCCACTTCAAAAACTTCTATGTATGATTTTGCTGATGATGACATCCATACAAAAAACATCTTTACTTGTTTTTTTCTAAAATAACTTTCTTTAAAGTTCATTTTTAACTGTGGATTCTCCTGCTTTCTTTCCCAGTAATGCAACTGATTTACAACCTTCCCTTGATCTTCTTTAACAAATTTAAATCCGAAAGCTTTTTTATCTTTTAAACCATGATACTCTCCACTCATACCAAGTTCATCGTTTACACTATTTAAATATCCAAATGTTCCTGATGATGCTCCTGATGATTTTGAACCTCTTTTTGATTTCTTTTTAGAAGTTACTTTTTTTATTAAACTTTTAAATTGTGCGTTCGTTTCTGTAGTACCCCCTAGAAACATCATTGCACTCAATACACATGTTAATATTACTTGTTTTCTCATTTTAATTTAATTTTTAGTTTAGTTAAAAATTTAGTTTTATTGATTTTACTTGTTTTGTTATTCTTCCATTATCTCCTCTTTTACCATTTCTTCCTCTACTTGAATGTGAATACTTAGGAGCTCCTCCATTTCCACCGTCTCCCCCTTGGTTATTAAACTCTATATTTAGTTTTGTTACAGATGGATCTTTTATTAGTAAGATATTTCCTCCAGCTCCTCCATAACCACCATTTCCTCCGTTTGGTGAACTTTTACGACCTTCATCTCCATTCATTCCTCTTCCTCCTTGATTATTGATAATTAACTTTGTATCAGTAGTCAGCTTATACCTAGCTACGTGCTTATTTTTGGTAGTATTGTAAATGTCTATTTTATTCAGTTTAACCCCAGTTTGTTTATGACTTACTGTTTTTACTTTTATGGTAAGATTATCACCTCTTCCTGCATGCTGTCCATCTTTACCTTGAAAAACAGTTACGTATTTATGACGTTCGTGCCCCCAAAATCCCTGTTGATTAACTTGAATAGAAACATTGTTAGTTGTATTGATATGCTTTTTTGCTTTTAGCTGCGGATGATATTTAGAAGTTATTTCCAATGTTACTCTATCACTCTTTAATGATTTTGCATCTTCATCTACCCTTACTTCATCAATAGTATTGCTACATCCTTTGTGTGTTAACTTGAAATCACTCCAAGGAATTTTTCCACCTAAATTTTTTGTTGATAATTTACTTCCATCTTTAAGTGTTGCAATTACTCCATACTTTATTGCTTCTGAAAAATGCGCTACTTTTTTTGGTGTGCTTACCAACTTAATTTCTATACTTTTAACCTCCTTAGCTTCTAAGGAATTTTTCTTCCTCTCTACTTCAACCAATGCCGCTTTTTGTTCTTTCACTTCAGCTCTTGCTGTAGTTTGGTTTTTAAATACAGATTTAGAATACTCTTCTACTAGTTTATTTAGTTCATTATATTTTTTTGAAAGGCTACCTCCTTTTGTAAAAACATATTTTGTAGTTGCTTCTTCTTTTCCATTCCAACTATAATACACTCCTATTCCATTTACAAACGTTAATCGGTAGGTAGAAAAACTAAAATACGCTGGATGTCCTGGTACATCTGGTTTGAAATTCTCATCCAAAATCCCAGCCCTCTTTACTAAAACATTTGAAACATTGTTTCCATCTTTTGTAAATGTTATTGGCCATTGCTTTTTTACTTTGACCATTTTGTATTTTTTGTACGAAACTTTTTCAACTTTAAAAACAGTATACTTGCCCGACTGAAATGCTTCTAATATTTTATTTTGATTTTCTTGAGCCTGACATAAGACTGTCAAAAACATGAATATTACTGAAATACTTTTTCTCGTTTTAAACCCCATTTTTGCTTTAGATTATTTTGAGACAAATAAAATTCAGTTTTCAATATTTAGTCATAAATTACTTCCGAATGAATAATTTTCTTTTCCGAAAAGAAATATCTACAAACAAAAAAAGGCCTCCACATAACTAATTGTGAAGACCTTACAACATAAAAACTATTTCACTCTTAAGTCAAAAAGCTTTATCAAACTTAAATTCTCTACTTTTTTTAATCCTATTATAAAACTATACTTCTCTTAATAAATGCTCCTTCCTCAGTCTTCAATCTAACTATATATTTTCCTCTTTTTAAATTTGGTAACTTAATTGTATTAAACCCTTTTCCTTTAAATTTAGTTCTCGCCTTGACAATCTCTTTTCCTAAAGAATCAAAAACAAATACTTTGGTTTCTCCTTTTGGAATTCCTGTAACTCTTAAAACTTTTTTATTCCACATAAAAACAATTTTGTCTATTTACATTCATGGTTTATACACATATAAATTAACGTGATATTTAACTTATTTCCATTTTTTCATTTCCTAATTACCTTTTTTAACTTCCAAAAATAAAAACCACCTATTTCAATTATAGGTGGTTAGTTTTCTTATTAAAATTTTGTTTAAATTCCTAAGAACAAAAAAGTTCTTCAAAATACTCTTTATAACTCTTACTAATCGGTATTTTAAAATCTGTTTTCAATTTTACTTCTTTCTCTTTTTTAGAGTATATTTCTATTTGATTAACGTTGATAATCCACGATCTATGTACTCGAGCAAAATCATTATCTGTACATAATAATTTTTGATAATAGCTTAGCTTTTTAGCCACCACATACTTTTTATCATTATTAGTGTAAATTATAGAATACATTCTATCGGCCTCTATACATAAAATATCACTTAAGCTTACAATAGCGTAATCTGTTTTATAAGGAATTGCAATTCTTTGAAGTTCTTTTTTATTACTCTTTAAGACTTCTAAATTAACATTAGAATTCCCTACATTTTTCATTACTTTTTTTACAGCCTCTTTTAATCTTTCTATATCAATTGGCTTTAATAAATAATCTATCGCTGCAACCTCAAATGCTTTAATCGCATACATATCATAAGCAGTTATAAAAACGATTTGAAAATTAATATCTTCAAACTCTTCTAAAAGTTGAAATCCATTTTTTCTTGGCATTTCAATATCTAAAAAGACCAGTTGTGGTTTGTTGCTTTTTATTTCTTCAACCGCCTCATCTACATTAGAAGCCTCTGAAACCACTTCAATTTCTTTGCAAAAAGCATTTAATAAATATTTTAAATTCTCCCTTGCATTCAACTCATCATCTACTATTACCGCTTGTATCTTTGTCATCTTAATTTACATAAGGTATTTTTACAACTACTTTTGTTCCTTTTTCTACTTTTTCATAAACAACTCCTATATCTGTTTTATAAAACTCTTTAAGCAATTTCAACCTGTTTTCAATAACTTTTATTGATGTATCTTCTGTTTCTGATTTCCTATTCAGTATGCTTATTTGTTTTGAAGCTTCTATACCGATTCCATTATCAGTTACCGAGCATATAAATATATTTTCCTGATAAAACTCTATTACTATTTTCTTCTTTCCTTCAACCTTATGAAGTAATCCATAACGAATTGCATTTTCCACAAATGGCTGTATTACCGCTGATGGTATTTTTATTTCTTCTATATTTTTCTCTCCTCTTATTTCGTATTCAAAATCTTGTTTAAAACGTAACTTCTCTAATTCTAAATACTTTTTTAACATTGATAATTCTACACTAAAATCTACAAAACTTTTTTCGCTTGTTTTTATACTCTCTCTCATTAATAAAGAGAATTTTGTTAAATACTTATAGGCTTCCTCCTTATTTCCTGCTAATATTAAGCTCTGTATTGAATTGATTGTATTGAATAAAAAATGTGGATTCATTTGAGATTTGAGTGCTTTCAATTGAAGACTTGCCAATTCACTTCTCTTTCGTTCTTCCAACTCTAAATAAGCTTGTTCTAACTTCTCTTTACTTAACAATAATTCTTTTTCGTGCTTTTTATTTAAATTATCTGAATAATTTAAAATTACGTAAGCTGCAACAAATACAGAGAATACTAATACTGGTAAAATCGTATTATCGGGATAATGCTTGTAAATTAAATTTGGAACAAAATACAATATGAAGCAAAGCACAAGAATACTTATGTTTATCCATTTTTTTTCAATCAAAATCAATCCAATTAATGGATATATAAAATAAAAGTTTTCTATCAAACTTAATGGCGTGGTATAATTTGCAAAAACAAAAGTGATTCCTATTATAGAACATATAAACAATACCCTTGCCAATATATAAAAATGCTTATACTGAAAAAGAAAAATAATAAATATGAGAATATAAGAAATTCCATGCATTATTAAACTCCCCTCCAATTCTCTTTCAAAAATAATATCAAAAATAGTTATAACCACTATCAGTATTGACCATGTGAAACAAAAGATATTTAACAACTTTATCTTTTTATTTTCTTTTGCATCATTAGATGACAATAAACCTATATCGAATATTTTGTATATAAAAGATTTCATTTTATTTGTCCCCCACCTTTTAAGGCTGAGTTAAATTTATTTTTTTAGTTTGTTTTTAATAAAAACTTCTTCCTAACCTTAAAAATTAACTTCCTAATAAATTTATAATCCAATTGTATAAGGAAGTCTTACCACTACCCTAGTCCCTTCTTCTAGATCCTCAAAAGACACACCTATATCTACTTTATAATACTCTTTTAAGAAAATTAATTTGTCATCTATCGCCTTTGTAGAAAAAGATTCTCTTGTTACTTTATTTTGAATTTTGAGTTCTTTAGCTGCTTTAATTCCTATACCATTATCTGTTATTATACAAATCAGAACATCCTCTTGCTTAAATTCTATAAGTACTTTTTTATCATCTCCCTCTTTATGTAAAAGCCCATGTTTTAATGCATTCTCTATATAGGGCTGAATAATCATAGTTGGTATTTTTATATCTCCTACATTTTCATTTCCTATAATTTTATACGAAAACTCTTCTTTAAAACGTAATTTTTCTAACTCTAAGTATTTTTTTAATAATTGTAACTCTTCATCAAAATGAACAAAACTTTTCTTACTCATATTTAAATTTTCTCTAATTAAAAGAGAGAATTTCGTTAAATAATCGTAGGCTTTATATTTATCGCCCTTTAAAACTAAGTTTTGAATTGAATTTAAAGCATTGAATGTAAAATGCGGATTCATTTGAGATTGTAAACTCTCTAATTTAGACGACACTAATTGCTTCTGCATTCTTTCCCTTTCAAGCACCTCCTCTTGCTTTCTTTTTAACATCTTTAATCGAGCATTAAACCTATACCAAATCACTAAAAACAAAGATGTAATCCCACTTATTATAAACCACCATTCTTTGTAAAATGGTAATTGAATCTCAATATCGATCTTTTTTATATCACTTTCTTTATCACCATTAAAATCAACCGTTTTTAATTCAAACCTATATTTTCCTGCCGACAAATCATTAAATGTAATCTGATCTACACCCTTATACAAAACATCCCATTTATCATTCTTCTTATCTTTTATTAAGCGATATTTATACTGTAAACTTTCCTCTGTCAAAAAACCATTAGCATGAAATTTAAATTGTATTTTATTTTCATTATGCTTTAGGCTATAAGTATCTTTTATTTCAAGGTGTTCGTCATTTACCAAAACATCTGAAAAATAAAAATCCTGTACATCCATCTCTTTAAAAACCTTGTCTTTATCTACTTCAAAAACACCTTTATTTGAACTAAAAAACACAGATTTATCAAACACTACTATATCTGATATATTATAAGAGTTAACTCCGTCTCTCTTTGTTAAATTTTTAAACGTTCCACTCTTCACATCCAATACCTGAATTCCTCTATTAGTGGAAATCCAAAGTGAATTTTCACTTGCTTTAATTACACTTGTCAGATTAGATATCAATCCGTTTTCTTTTGTATAATTTACATAGGCTTTTCCATTTTTCACCCCTATCAAACCATCTTTAAAAGTAGACATCCATATGGTTCCATCAGCCGTTTCTTCTATATCAAGTGCAAAAATTGGCTTGTTTTTATATAAAACTGGGGTAGAATTTAATTCTTCATCATACACTTTTACACCATCAACATATCCTACATATATTTTTTTGCTTAATTTACTATAATGAGCTGAATAAGATCTTTTTCCCCCTATTCTAACTCGTTCTTCATTATCCTTTACATGATTAATAGAAGCATATGCAAATGCGGCAAATATTATTTTCCCATCTTTATACAAAGAAAAATCTTTTGCATTTCCATATGATTTAAGCTTCCGATATTTTAATGTATTAACATTTAATATTACTGAATTTGATGCAAAACTTATTAAAGCCTTTTCCTTATCCAATCCAATAATTGAAAACACTTTTTCTTTAGACCCTACATCAATATCCTTTTTCTCTCCAGTTACGACATTTAAAAGTGTTAAGTACCCATTAGTTGACCCAAACAATACTTTATCTTTTCCAACCTTACTCATCGCACTTATGTTCTGATTAACATCCTTACTTTTATATTTATTTAAATAAATATTAGGTATTATGAATATCCCATCTCTCAAAGTAGAGCACCAATAATTGTTATTAGAATCTGTGATAACTTGAGTTATTTGTTTACCCTTAAAATAACTTTTTACATGTTTTATCTCTTTATTCTCATATTTACATATATAAACCCCTATTTCTGTACAAAACCACAACTCATTATTCCTAATAAAAATCCTAATTGTAAAATGTTTTTTTAAATCTTCTGGTAGTTTTACTTTAATCAATTCATTATTCTCCTCTACAACTAACATTCCTTTATGGCTTTTAACTACATCACCATTAAAATCATAGCTATAATGAAACTGTTTATTTTGAAACTTAAAACTCCTCCAGTTTATACCTGAATATTTAACTGTATTTTTTAAACTTTGAATCCTCTTAAATGTTTTCCCATTTGTTGAATAGTTCATTTTGCTCTCACTCAGATAAAACAAAGTATCTTTCTTCTTAAAAACAGTAGCAATATAATTGTTGTTATTTATCAACTTGCTTTCTTTTGTTTTTAAGTTCACATTTAAAATATACCAATAATTAATAATTATTAAATAGTCTTTAAAAAATAGAAACTCTGCTAATTGACCATTAGCTTGCTCTTCTATATCTATAAAAAGCTTTAATTCATCATTTTCTACATAAAAAAATTGACCTGTAATATTATTACACCAAACTCTTCCTTGACTGTCTAATCTTAAACCAAAAACAGACAACGCTCTTTTTTTAGGGTGCGAATAGTTTTTAAACTCCTTTCCGTCATACCTAAAAAGCCCTTTATCAGCTGCTAACCAGATATAGCCTTTTTCATCTTCTAATACATCATAGAACTCAATATCTGGCAATCCATCTTTTTCTGTTAAATGTTCAAAAACGGGGTGCTGAGAGAACGACACCGCACTAGAAAACAACAAGATAAAGTAGAGATATAGCGTAATTTTATTTATCATAATTCAAAGCTACATTTTTAAGTAATAGTATAAACTTAAAAATAAAATATTTTAATTTCCAATTAACATTATTGTTTTAAAGGGATTACAATTGTATTTAAACAAACTGCTAATCAATATTTTTTTCTACAGAATAAACGATATTCTTTCCGAATAGCAACATATTGTTTCCGAATGGAAATTTTAAACTTCCATAAAAACAAAAAGAGACTGTTCTAAATAGAACAATCTCTTTTAAATAATATATATGCAAGTTAAATTTTACTTCACTTCTTCGAAATCTACATCTTCAACATTATCTCCCTGAGCATTATTTCCTTCAGGTTGACCTTGTTGAGCTCCTGCATTTCCTCCAGCTTGTTGCTGTGCAGCATACATTTCTTCAGAGGCAACTTTCCAAGCTTCATTAATCTTTTCCATTGCAGCATCAATTTGTGCAAGGTCTTTAGATTCATGAGCAGCTTTTAATTCTGTTAAAGCTGTTTCAATTGGACCTTTTTTATCATCTGATAATTTATCTCCAAATTCTTTTAATTGCTTCTCAGTTTGGAAAATCATAGAATCTGCTCCATTAATTTTCTCAGCTGTTTCTTTCGCTTTTGCATCTGCATCTGCATTTGCTTCTGCTTCTGCTTTCATTTTCTCGATTTCTTCATCAGATAATCCAGAAGAAGCTTCAATACGAATATCTTGAGACTTTCCTGTTGCTTTATCTGCTGCAGATACATTAATGATTCCATTTGCATCAATATCGAAAGTTACTTCGATTTGAGGAACCCCTCTTTGAGCTGGTGGAATATCTGTTAATTGGAAACGACCAATTGTTTTGTTATCTGCTGCCATTGCTCTTTCACCTTGTAATACGTGAATATCTACCGATGGTTGGTTATCTACTGCTGTAGAGAATACTTGAGATTTCTTAGTTGGAATCGTAGTATTTGCTTCGATTAATTTAGTAAATACATTCCCCATAGTTTCAATTCCTAATGATAAAGGTGTAACATCTAATAATAATACATCTTTTACATCACCAGTTAAAACTCCACCTTGAATTGCTGCTCCTAAAGAAACAACTTCGTCTGGATTAACTCCTTTACTAGGTGCTTTTCCAAAGAACTTCTCAACTGCCTCTTGAATAGCTGGAATACGAGTTGAACCTCCTACTAAAATTACTTCATCAATATCAGAAGTACTTAAATCAGCATTTCTTAACGCTGCTTGACATGGCTCAATAGTTCTCTTTACTAAATCGTCTATTAAAGCTTCAAACTTAGCTCTAGTCATTGTTCTAACTAAGTGCTTTGGTCCAGAAGCAGTAGCAGTAATATATGGTAAGTTTATTTCAGTAGAAGTTGTACTAGATAATTCAATCTTAGCTTTTTCTGCAGCTTCTTTTAAACGTTGTAAAGCCATTGGATCTTTACGTAAGTCCATATTTTCTTCTGCCATGAACTCATCAGCTAACCAGTTGATTATTTTCTCATCAACATCATCTCCTCCTAAGTGTGTATCTCCATCAGTAGCTAATACTTCAAATACTCCATCTCCTAATTCTAAGATAGAAACATCATGTGTACCTCCACCAAAATCAAATACTACAATTTTCTTATCGTCATTTGCTTTATCTAATCCATAAGCTAAAGCTGCTGCAGTTGGCTCGTTTATAATACGACGAACTTTTAATCCTGCAATCTCACCAGCTTCTTTTGTAGCTTGTCTTTGTGCATCATTAAAATATGCTGGAACAGTAATTACAGCTTCTGCTACATCCTGACCTAAGTAGTCTTCAGCAGTTTTTTTCATTTTCTGTAATACCATTGCAGAAATTTCTTGTGGTGTATATAAACGACCATCGATATCTACACGTGGTGTATCGTTATCTCCTTTTACTACTTTATAAGGAACTCTTCCTGCTTCTTTTTCAGACTCAGAAAATTTATTCCCCATAAAACGCTTGATAGAATAAACAGTTTTTGTTGGATTCGTAACAGCCTGTCTCTTTGCTGGATCTCCTACTTTTCTTTCTCCTCCTTCAACAAAAGCCACAATAGATGGCGTAGTTCTTCTTCCTTCAGCGTTAGGAATTACTACTGGCTCATTTCCTTCCATTACAGAAACACATGAGTTGGTAGTACCTAAATCTATACCTATAATTTTACTCATAATTGTTATTTATCTTTTTTAAATTTTAATTCAATTTTACGAGTAGTTATAGTCAAAGTGTATGCCAATAACTTTTTGCTTTTATTTTGGCAGAAAAAGTTTTAAAAACATACACAACAGATGACATAGTGTCACTAATTAATCATTTCTTTATAATGACTGTATACCAATTTAATATTACAGTAAGTATTTTGTAGTGCTAGAATTGTTTCTTCTGTATTCTTAAAAACAACTTTGGTTATTCCCTCTTCTATTTGTGGAGTCAATGCTCCTTGGTGTGTAGAATGCATCAGATACCAGTGTGTTTCTTTTAATCGATGCTCTCCTTTTTGAAGGAATAAGTGATAGGTATTTGTTAACTTCCTTATAATTTCTAAGTTTGAAACTCCACATTCTTCTTCAACCTCTCTAATTGCGGTTTCTTCTATGCCTTCTCCTTTCTCAATTCGTCCTTTTGGCAAATCCCATTTATTTCCTCTATAAATAAATAAGACTTCTTCATTATCATTTAAAACCAATCCTCCTGCAGCAATCATTACTTTAAACTTCATTCTAAAATCTTCCCAGTCTTTAGGCAAATTGGTTGAAAATAAATAAACGCCTTGTAACTTACCCAACTTCAACTTATAAATAACTTCATCTAAAGTTGTGTTTTTGTATATAAAAGCAGGATAATTTTCTTCATTTTTTATTGAAGTTGTAAAAATTATTGGCTTATCATTAACAAAAACTTTATACATTTGCGTTATGGATTTTAACAAAGATACGGCAAAAAAAACAGCTGAACTTCTTTTGCAGATAAAAGCAATAAAATTAAGCCCTAACGAGCCTTTCACCTGGGCTTCAGGCTGGAAATCACCAATTTACTGTGACAATAGAGTTACTTTATCTTACCCACCAGTTAGAAATTTTTTAAAAGAAAAAATAGCAAAACTAGTTGAGGAAAAACATGGTAAACCTGATGTAATTGCAGGAGTTGCTACTGGAGCTATTGCTATTGGTATATTAGTAGCTCAAGAATTAGGTGTTCCTTTTATTTATGTTCGCCCTGAACCAAAAAAACACGGTAGAAAAAATCAAATTGAGGGACATTTAGAAAGCGGTCAAAATGTTGTTGTAATTGAGGATTTAATTAGTACTGGTAAAAGTAGTTTAAATGCTGTTAAAGCTTTAAAAGAAGCGCATGCAAACGTTAAAGGAATGATTGCTATCTTTTCTTACGGTTTTGCTGTAGCAACTGAAAACTTCGAAGCTGCAAATGTTGAGCTCACTACTTTAAGTAATTATGAATATTTACTAGAACAAGCATTAGATAGTAAATATATTACCAGCGAAGAATTAAGACTTTTAGAAGATTGGAGAGTTGGTCCTAGTGAATGGAAACAAGAATCATAAAAAAATAAACACATGAATATTGAAGGAAATAAAGTAACAGTAAAAAAATCGGCAAAAGATATTTTTGATTTTTTTTCTAAACTTGAAAACTTTGAACAATTAATGCCAGAAAACACTCAAAAATTTGAAGTTGATGGTGACAGTTTTATTTTTGGTTTAAAAGGAATGCCAGAAATAAGATTAGTTATGAAAGAGAAAACTGAGTACTCAAACATTACCTTAGGAGCTGCTAGTAGTAAATTACCATTTACTTTATCTTCAGATATTAGTGAAGTTTCTGAAAACGAATGTCAAGTTGTATTAAAGTTCAATGGAGATTTTAATCCTATGATGGCAATGATGGTAAAAAAGCCATTAACTAAATTTATTGAAACATTAACAGATAATATTTCAAAAATATAAATTAAGCAAATGAAACTTCTTTAAGGTCAAATTCCTTAACGGTTTCATCTTCTAATTCTATTTGGAGTTTTCCAATACTTGAAACTCCAATTATTTTACCCATAAATAAAATGTTCTGTTTGTCTTTAAACATAGACGGAACATTTTTTTTATACAAAACCTTCAAATATTCTTTTTCTAAAAATGAATATTCCTTCTTCTTTAAAATTTCAATTTTTTCTTGAAGACTTAAAATTATTTCGTTTAATAGAAGATCCAAATTAAACTCTTTATTTAGAATTTTTTTTAAAGACGATGCATTGGGTAAATTAATAGGAAAACTATCTTGATTTACATTAATTCCAATTCCTATTATTGATGAACTAATTTGTTTTCCTTTTAAAACATTCTCAATTAAAACACCTGCTATTTTTTTATTTCCTGACATAATGTCGTTAGGCCATTTTACAGATAACTTAGGTAATTTTAAACGATTTAGCACTTCAAAAATACTTAATACAACACTATAACTTAAACTTTTTTGATTAATAATCTGCAAGTCTCTAAACTCACAAAACACACTAAAAGTCAAGTTTTTACCAGACTTCACCTCCCATTTAGCATTCATCTGACCTCTACCAGAAGTTTGACTTTTTGCTACTACAACAGTAAAGTCTTCAACAATAGAATTTTCTGCCATTTCCTTCAAAAAAGAATTAGTAGAATCGATGGCATCAAGTTTGATTATTTTCATATAAGTTTTGCAAGTAAAACAAGTATCAATATTACATAAATTACTCGCAAAAAAATAATAACTTTGCTAAAACTTAAATTTTTTTGATGACAAAAGAACAAGCAAGCGCGGACGATTTAATAGCTGTGATTATAAAGGGGATTGATGAGGTAAAAGGAGAAGACATCCAACTACTAGATTTAAGAGAAATAGAGAATACTGTTTGCGATTATTTTATAGTATGTTCTGGTAATTCTAACACACAAATTAATGCCATTTCTGGCTCTATACAAAAATTAGTAAGTAAAGAACTTAAAGATAAGCCTTGGCATGTTGAAGGGCAAGGAAATGCTGAATGGGTTCTTATGGATTACGTAAATGTTGTTGTACATATATTTCAAAAGCAAGTACGTGAATACTATGATATTGAAAGTCTTTGGGGAGATGCAAAAATCACTGAAATTAACCCAGCTTAATTGCTAACAAATTTAGACACCTTATTTTATGAGTGAAAAGAAAAAAAATACGCCAAAATTTACTTTTAATTCGTTTTGGCTGTACATACCAATCTTAGTTATTCTTTTAGGAATAAGCTATTTTAATTCTGGAGATTTAGGCTCTAGAAATATTTCTAAAAATGAGTTCACAAAAATCTTAAAGGCAAACGATATTGAAAAGATTGTTGTTGAGAATAATAATGTAGCTCAAATATTCTTAAAGCCTGAAGCTGAGAAAAAAGAGGATCACAAAAAATTAACTGATTCTCCTTTTTACAGAAAAGGAGCACCTTTATATAGTTATAACTTTGGTGATTTACAGAATTTTGAAAACGAAATTGACAAAGCTAAAAAAGAAAACAATCTTGATTTCGATAAAGCTAACATCGAAAGAACAAGTATGTTTGATACTATTATCAGCTTTTTACCTTTTATACTACTAATAGCTATCTGGTTATTCTTTATGCGAAGAATGTCTGGAGGAGCTGGTGGTGGCGCTGGTGGTGGTCAAATTTTCAATATTGGAAAATCTAAAGCAAAACTTTTTGATCAAGACACAAAAGTAAAAACAACTTTTAAAAATGTTGCTGGTTTAGAAGGTGCTAAAGAAGAGGTTCAAGAAATTGTTGACTTCTTAAAAACTCCTGAAAAATACACAAAATTAGGAGGTAAAATTCCTAAAGGAGCTTTACTAGTAGGCCCTCCTGGTACAGGAAAAACATTATTAGCTAAAGCAGTAGCTGGAGAAGCTGGAGTTCCTTTCTTCTCTTTATCTGGTTCTGATTTTGTTGAAATGTTTGTTGGTGTTGGTGCTTCTCGTGTAAGAGATTTATTTAAACAAGCACAACAAAAATCACCTTCAATCATATTTATTGATGAGATTGATGCTATCGGTAGAGCTAGAGGTAAAAACAGTATGACAGGTGGTAATGATGAGCGTGAAAATACTTTAAACCAGTTATTAACTGAAATGGATGGTTTTGGCACTGACACAAATGTTATTGTATTGGCAGCTACTAACCGTGCAGATGTGTTAGATAAAGCCTTAATGCGTGCTGGTCGTTTTGATCGTCAGATATACGTAGATTTACCAGATTTACACGAACGAAGAGAGATTTTTGAAGTACATATTAAACCATTAAGATTAGCTGACAATGCTAATTTAGAATTCTTAGCACAACAAACTCCAGGTTTCTCTGGTGCGGATATAGCAAACTTATGTAACGAAGCTGCCTTAATTGCTGCTAGAAACAACAAACCTGCTATTGAACATCAAGATTTCTTAGATGCTGTTGATAGAATTGTTGGTGGTTTAGAAAAGAAAAACAAAGTAATTACTCCTAAAGAGAAAGAAGTTATTGCTTATCATGAAGCTGGTCACGCTACAGTTAGCTGGATGCTTGAACACGCAGCTCCATTAGTAAAAGTAACTATTGTACCTAGAGGACAATCATTAGGTGCTGCTTGGTATTTACCAGAAGAAAGAAAAATTGTTCAAACAGAACAAATGTTAGATGAAATGTGTGCTACTATGGGAGGTAGAGCCGCAGAAAAATTAATATTTGATAAAATATCTACAGGAGCTTTAAGCGACTTGGAAAAAGTTACAAAACAAGCTCGTGCCATGGTTACCGTTTATGGTTTAAATGAAAAAGTAGGAAACATCACTTATTACGATTCATCAGGAAACGATTCTTTTGTAAAACCATATAGTGACGATACTGCTAAAACAATTGATGAAGAAATTTCTAAAATAATTGAAGGACAATATCAAAGAGCTATTGATATTTTAGAAGAACATAAAGATAAACTTACTTTACTTTCAGAATTATTACTTGAAAAAGAAGTTATCTTTAAAGCTGATTTAGTAAAAGTATTTGGTGAAAGACCATTTGAAAAAAAAGAAGATAACGAGAAAACAAACACATTAACTGAAGAATAGTTTTATTATTTAATGAGTTTTTTTAAAAAATTATTTAAATCATATACAGAATCATCTAGAGAAAAAAAGATTAACGAACAAGAGGTCAATCTTTCTCTAGATGATTCTTTCGTACACAACTTTATCAATAAAGGAGGGAAATTTTTATACTGTACATCTATTAAAGAAGTTACCAATAATTTAAAGCATATTCTACAAGAAAACAACTGGAAAAAAGTTACTTGTACCGATTTTGACCTATTAAAAATTGTTGAAAATGTAGATGTTAGTATCCAAAAACATTCTTCTGAATCTATTCCTTTCTTCACTTCTTGTGAACATTTAATAGCCAACAAAGGAGACATCTTATTCTCCTCTAACCAACTAGGAAGCAACAAATTATCATCTCACTCTAAGCATTTTATTGTTTATGCTACTACAAGTCAACTCGTTAAAAACATGGGAGAAGGCTTAACTGGAATTAAAACTCATTTTAGTGGTAATATTCCTACCAACATTAGCTCAACTACAAATTACAAAATAGATATTGAAGATGATAGTTTTTTAAGTTATGGAAATAGTAACTCAAAAAACTTATATTTGCTGCTCTTTGAAGACCTTTAAGATATAAATATGTCCAATCTTATAACAAGAAGTATTTCTGCACTTGTTTATGCTATAATTTTTATTTCTGCTATTCTATTTTCAGCAGAAACATATATAGGATTACTTGCAATTTTTGCAACCGTTTGTATTTATGAATTTTCTAAAATCATAAATCTTAAAAACATTATCCCTTATGTATTTTTAATTGCAATTGTACTCTTATCAATAAAACAACCAGCTTTTTCATTGACAGAACCATTAATTGCAATCTCTTTAGTTGGACTAACTGGATTACTTTATTTACTTATTAGCACAAAACCGATTAAATACGGCAGTTTTATTCAAAAGTTAGGGTTACATATTATATACCTAATACTTCCTTTTTATTTTTTAATAAAACTACCTTTTATAGATGATAACTATGTTCCTAATATGATTATTTATATCATTATTATCATATGGACTAACGATAGTTTTGCCTATTTAGTTGGTAAAAATTTTGGAAAACATAAATTATTTGAATCTGTTTCTCCTAAAAAAACAATTGAAGGTTTTATTGGAGGCTTAGCTTTTTCTATTCTTGCTGGTATTTTAATTGCAAAATTCTCCAATGTTTTCTCAACTATAAACTGGATTGTTATCGCGATTATAGTTTCTATTTTAGGTTCTTTGGGCGATTTAGTTGAATCGAAATTTAAAAGACAAGCAAAAGTAAAAGACAGCGGTACAATTATGCCTGGACATGGTGGACTATTAGATAGGCTAGATAGCTTGTTTTTTCTTGCTCCCTTCGTATATTTGTATGTACATTATATAATGTAATTATACACCTTATCATTCTTCATGATTAACGATCTAGATATAGAGTTTAATAAAGCTTACGAAAAAGCTTCTCGGATTAAAGAAAAACTCCCTCCTGATATAATGCTTAAACTATATGCATATTATAAGCAAGCTGTTAAAGGAGACCAATTTTCTTTTAATACCGATGATAACTTGAGAAATGCTTTTAAGTTTAATGCTTGGATGCAATTAAAAGGAATGAGTGAAGATGATGCAAAAAGAGAATATATCAACTTAGTCAACTCAATTATAAAATAAACAATCCTTATGAAAAAAATTATTTCTTCATTATTAATATGTGCTACTATAGGTAGCTTAGTATCGTGTAAATCGGAAGCAAAAAAAGAAGCTCCTGCTAAACCAGAGGTTAAAGTAGAAAAAAAGGCTGCTTTTGTTTTACAAGATGCAGATAATCTTATCAACTGGACAGCATATAAAACCACTAGTAAAACCCCTGTTAATGGTCAGTTTAAAAAAGTAACTATTACTTCAAACGGAGAAGGAAACACAGCAAAAGAAGCTATTAACAATGCTGAATTCTCTATTCCTGTTAGCAGTATTTTCACTAAAGATTCTAGTAGAGATTTTAAAATCAAAAAATTCTTTTTTGCTGTAATGGACAAAACTGAATTACTTTCTGGAAAATTAGTTCTAGAAAACGATTCTATTGGATATTCTGATTTAACTATGAATGGAGTTACCAAAAAGCTTCCTTTCAAGTATTCTATTAATGGAAAAAACTTTAGTCTAAGTGGAGTAATGAAGATTACCGATTGGAAAGCTGAAAAAGCATTAGCTTCTTTAAACGAAGCTTGTAAAGATTTACACAAAGGTGAAGATGGTGTTTCAAAAACTTGGGACGAAGTTGCTATCAACATCACTTCTACTTTTAAATAAAACTTATTACACATATATATAAAAGCCTAAGAACAAATCTTAGGCTTTTTTTTGATTAATATTTAATTTAATGAACACCTTTCATCATTCGTTTTATAGGCAAAGAAAAGATTATTACTAATACCCCTATTAACGAAGCTATAATTCCAAAATTTGCATACACTGACACATAAGTATACAACTGTTTAAATACTTCTGTTTTTTGCATTATAACCTCACTCGACAAACCAGTTACAAACTCTGTAACTTTTCCAAAGACGCCTTTTGAAAACACTCCTAATTCGCCATTAGAAACAGCTGTTAGTTTAGCTATTTTTCCAGCAAAAAAATGTCCGTAAAAATTAGCAGAGAACCAAACTCCCATTATGAAAGCTACATATTTTAACGGTGATAATTCTGTCATTTTCGACAAACCTATTGGTGACAAAAACAACTCCCCTACTGTATATACAAAAGTTCCTAACACCAAATAAAACATTGGCGTTTTAGCAAACTCATCTACCTGTTGAGCCGATAAACCAAATACAACAAATCCTAAACCTAAAAAGAACAATCCTAAACCAAATTTAACTACTGAGTTAGGGTTTCTTTTTATCTTGTTTAAAAAGATCCAAAGCATTGAAAATGGTATTGCCAACAGTATTATAAAACCTGAATTTATACTGTTCGTTTGAGCTGCATTCATTAAAACTAAATTAACATTTCTATCAGCAAATAATGTCAACGAACTCCCTGCTTGTTCAAAAATGGCCGAAAATAATGTATACAAAACTGTAAAATATACTGCCACTAATAACTGTTTACGTTCTGACAAAGTAACCTGTTTTAGAATATAGCTTAAGTAAACAATTAAAAAAAGCGAAACTACCCAAACCAAATAATGCTCAAATTGATGAAAACGTACAATTAATGCAAAAATAGGTACTGACAAAAAAGCTCCAATTGTTACTAAATTTCCTGACTTTATCCCTAAACTTTTTCTATTATACAATGTTTCGTTAGGAATTAAACCGTGATCTTCAAAAACTTCTCTTTTAAGCCCATTGTTAAAAACGAACAAACCTATTAACATCCCTATACCAGCTAAAACAAATCCATAATGCCAGCCATATGATTCTGCTAACCATGCACATAATAATGGAGCTACTGCTCCTCCTATATTAACCCCCATATAAAATATTGTAAACCCTGCATCTCGTCTGGTATCTTCTTTCTTATATAACTTTCCTACAAAAGAAGATATATTCGGTTTAAAAAAACCATTTCCTACTATTATTAGTGATAATGAACTATAGAAAAACACTGGATGTTCAAAAGTTAAAAAAAAGTGACCTAAAGCCATTAAAACACCTCCTAATATAATAGCCTTTCTAAAGCCTAAAATTTTATCAGCAAGTACACCTCCAATCATTGGAGTTACATACACTAAAGACATATAAGCTGCATAAATCCCGAAAGACATTTCATCTGAAAAAAGTAAATGTTTTGTCATGTAAAGCACCAACAAGGCTCTCATACCATAAAAGGAAAAACGCTCCCATAATTCTGCAAAAAATAAATACAATAGTCCTCTTGGGTGACCAAAAACATCTGTTGTTGACGTATAAGTTTTCATATAAATAAAAGTTTTAGCTAAACTATTTTTTGACTAAAACTTTTTAAAACACTGTAGTAAATTGTTATAAAAAATAAGTTTTGTGAGTTTTTGTAACCCTTAAAAAACCTAGCATTAATAAAGATTTAACATTTTAACTCACTAAGTTAATAGTAATACTATTAAATTTGCAGATATAATAATTATTTATGAAAAATCTACTTTCAAATCTTAAAATTGAAATTCCTTGTGGAATATATATTAAAGACCCTGAGACATCCGATTTAGGAAAAAGAATTATTGAGCATAGTATTGTACTTATTGAAGAAATTGGTTTTGAAAAATTTAACTTTAAAAAACTAGGTCAAAAAATAGGTTCAAACGAAAGTTCTATTTATAGATATTTTGAAAGTAAGCACAAGCTATTAATCTATCTAACTTCCTGGTATTGGGGATGGATACAATATCAATTAGTTATTGAAACTTATAGTATTCAAGATTCAAAAGATAAGCTAAGTAAAGCCATTGAAGTAGTTACTAAAACTACTAAACAGGATAGTAATTTCTCTCACATTAATGAGATTTTATTAAACCGAATTGTAATAGATGAAAATTCTAAATCTTATTCTACAAAAAAAGTAGATTCAGAAAACAAAGAAGGCTTTTTTAGATTATACAAAGAAGTGGTTAGACGGTTAGCAAGCATTATTAGCCAATATACACCTTCATACAAACACCCTTTAACATTAGCTAGTACTATTATTGAAGGAGCTTTACATCAACAATTCATTAGACAACATTTTAAAACATTAACGAATTGCGATGATCAAATAACACCAACATCATTTTTTATTGACTTAACTCTTAACACTCTTGCTAATGAACGATAATAAAACATTAACCCCTTGGAAACGTTTTGTTGGCTTATTAAACCTTGAAAAAAAAGATACATTCCAAATTGGATACTACGCCATATTTGAAGGAATTGTTGCCCTATCTCTTCCTTTAGGAATACAAGCTATTATTAATTTACTTCAAGCTGCTCAAGTATCAGCTTCTTGGATTGTTTTGGTAATATTAGTTACCTGTGGTGTAGGTTTTAGTGGAGTTTTAAAATTGATGCAAATTAGAATCATAGAAACTATTCAACAACGAATATTTACCAGAGCTTCTATTGAGTTAAGTTATCGATTTCCTAAAATAAAAATGAAAGAATTAGAAAACTATTACCCTCCTGAATTGGCTAATAGATTTTTTGATACCCTAACTATTCAAAAAGGACTTTCAAAAGTTCTTATTGATGTACCTTCGGCATTTTTACAAATTATTTTTGCCTTAATATTACTTTCATTTTATCATCCATTTTTTATTGTATTTGGAATTCTTTTACTGCTATTAATTTATGTAGTATTTAAATTCACTGCAGAAAAAGGGTTAGAAACTAGTTTAAAAGAATCTAAAAACAAATATAAAGTAGCACACTGGCTACAAGAAATTGCTCGTACTATTATTAGCTTTAAGTTATCAGGTAAAACAACTTTAGCGCTTCAAAAAAGTGATGATCTAGTAAGTGAATACTTACAGTCAAGAGAAAGCCACTTTAGAGTATTAGTTACTCAGTATATTCAAATGATTAGCTTTAAAGTCATAGTAACTGCTGGACTATTATTAATTGGTGGATTTCTTGTATTGAACCAGCAAATGAATATTGGTCAATTCGTTGCAGCAGAAATCATCATTTTATTGGTTATTAACTCTGTTGAAAAACTTATTGTTGGACTTGAATCTTTTTACGATGTATTAACTTCAATTGAAAAACTAGGTCAAGTAGTAGATAAACCTATTGAATCTCAAAAAGGAACAAATGTTGAGAATTTTGACGAATTTAAAATAGAGATTCAAAATGCAAGCTATGTAACTTCAGCAAAGGAAACACCTATACTTAATGATATCTCTTTTACAATTAATCCAAAAGATAGAGTTTTAGTTCAAGGAAAAAGTAGCTCAGGTAAATCTAGCTTATTGCAAATGATCGCTGGAGTTATTGAACCAACTTCTGGAAATATCTTTATCAATAATTTATCGATAAAAAGCCTTTTATTAAATAGTTATAGATCAAATTTAGGGTTATCACTTTCAGAAGAAACTCCATTTGAAGGTACTATTCGTGAAAACATAACTTTTGGTGATGAAAAAATTACCGATGAAGAAATTTATGAATTATTTGATGCCATTGGCTTGTCTTATTTTCTAAAACATCAACCTAACGGCTTAGACACTTTTATTCAACCAGAAGGTAAGTTAATTGGTTACACAGTAGCTAAAAAATTAATTTTAGCAAGAGCTATAATAAGTAAACCAAAACTGCTAATACTAGAAGACCCTCTTGATCAATTAGAAAAAGAGGAAACTCAAAAAATAATTGATTACATCACAGACGAATCAAAACCTTGGGGATTAATTATAATAAGCAGTAATGATGCTTGGAAAAAGAAATGCAACAAACAAATAACACTTGTAAAAGGAGTTATTGTAAACTAAAAAGAACATACATATGTTAAACATATCTACAAATAGTATCTCAAACCATATTGATGTAACCAAATTGAAATCTGGTAAAGTTATCTTTACTAAAGTACACCATAGACTTTTTAGAAAGTTTTTATTAGGATTTTTATTTGCTCTAGCAATTATACTGTTTTTACCATGGACACAAAATGTTTCTAGTACTGGTAGAGTAACTACTTTGAAACCTAATCAACGTCCACAAACTTTACAATCTCAAATTCCTGGGCGAATTGAGCAATGGTTTGTTCAAGAAGGTACTTTTGTAAAAAAAGGTGATACAATTTTAAGAATCTCAGAAATAAAAAGTGATTATTTTGACAGTAAGTTAACCGAAAGAACTGGACAACAATTAAACTCTAAAAGTCTTTCTGTAAAAGCATACAACAACAAAGCAAACGCTTTAAAAACACAAATTAGCGCCTTAAAAAGCGAGCGTGTTTTAAAACTACAGCAAGCTAAAAATAAACTAGAGCAATCTCATTTAAAAGTTAAAACTGACAGCATAGATTTAAAAGCTGTAAAAATAAAACTACAAATTGCAAAAACTCAATTTGACAGAACAGTGATGCTTGAAAAAGAGGGTTTAAAAGCTGTAAAGGATGTAGAAGAAAAAAGAGCAAAGCTTCAAGAACAATCAGCTAAATTGGTTTCTCAAGAAAATAAGCTACTTAATTCTAAAAACAACGTATTAAATGCACAAATTGCAATAAATAGTATTCAGGCATCTTATACTGATAAAATTTCAAAGGCTGAAAGTAATTTATACACTGCTGAATCAAATGCATTAGATGCAGAAGTTCAAGTATCTAAATTAGAAACAAGCTTATCTAATTATAGCAAAAGAAATTCTCTATTATATGTTACTGCACCTCAAGATGGGTACATTAATAAAGCTATTAAGTCTGGTATTGGTGAGACTTTTAAAGAAGGTGAAGCCTTAGTTAAAATAATGCCTGCAAATTACGATTTAGCAGTAGAAATGTTCATAGAACCAATAGATTTACCTCTTATTCATATTGACGAAGAAGTACGTGTACAATTTGATGGATGGCCTGCTATTGTTTTTAGTGGATGGCCCAACGCATCTTATGGTACTTATAGTGCTAAAGTGATTGCAATAGAAAATTTTATTAGTGACAATGGTAAATACCGTGTATTGATTGTTCCTAACAATGATTCTCAACCATGGCCAAAAGCTATTAGAGTAGGTTCTGGAGCTAAAACCATTGCCTTATTAGAAAATGTACCTATTTGGTTTGAACTATGGAGACAAATAAACAGCTTCCCTCCTAACTTCTATCAACCAAAAAAAGATAATAATCAAAAAGACAAGAAGAAGAAATAATGAAGTTTAAGAGTTTACTTTTTATATTTTTATTTATAGGTTTTTGCACATATTCTCAAAACAGCACTAGTTTAAATCAATTAAGCTTAGAAGAATATTTAGGATATGTAAAGAAGTTTCACCCTGTAATTAAACAAGCAAATTTAATTACAAGTACAAATGAAGCTAAATTACTAAAAGCAAGAGGAGCTTTTGATCCTAAAATTGAAGTAGATTTCGAAAAAAAAGAATTTAAAAACACCGAATATTTTGAGAAATTAAACTCAGTTTTTAAAATTCCTACTTGGTATGGAATTGAACTAAAAGGTAGTTATGAAAACAACTCAGGTCAATATTTAAATCCAGAGCTAAATGTTCCTGAAGATGGATTATATAACGTAGGTATTTCTGTTTCTCTTGCTAAAAACCTTTTTATAAATAAAAGAATGGCTGCTTTAAAACAGGCTAAACTATACGTAAAACAAGGAAAACTAGAACAACAACTTGTTGTAAATGACATTCTTTTTAACTCCATTAGTGCTTATTTAAATTGGGCTAAACACTATCAAAGTTTTGATGTTTTTAAAAACTATAAAAACAATGCTAAGTTTAGATTAGACAATGTTATAAAAAGTTATAACGCTGGAGACAAACCTGCTATTGACACCTTAGAGGCTCGAATAAATTTTGATAACAGAAAACTTGATTTAGAAAAAGCCAGAATTAAATATGTTAAATCGACTTTAGAGTTATCTAACTATTTATGGATTGGAGACAACACTCCTATGGTATTAAGAGAAAATATAACTCCTACACCTGATACTTTTTCAAAAATTGAAATTCTTTTAAACAATTCTATCATCAATGCCTCAACTAGTATCGATGGACATCCTAAATTAAAATTATTAGAGTTAAAGAGGAGAAACCTACAAATTAACAAAAACCTAAAAATCAACAATTTGTTACCTAAAGTAGATTTCCAGTACAACCTTTTAAGCTCAGATATTAATAATTTCGATTCTTTTAAAGTTGCCAACTATAAAAAATCACTTCAAGTAAGCATCCCTTTATTTTTAAGAAAGTCTAGAGGTGATTTAAAGTTAGCCAAAATAAAACTACAAGACATAGACTTTGAAATCGCTTCAACCAAAACAAGTTTACTTAACAAAATTAAGGCTACCGAACAAGAAATAGCCTCTTTAGAAACTCAAAATAATATTCTAAAAAATCTTGTAAACGATTACAATACTATTGTAAAAAGTGAAGAAAGAAAATTTACCCTAGGAGAAAGTTCTGTTTTTTTAATTAATTATAGAGAAGTAAAACTAATTGAAACCCAATTAAAGGCAATTGAAAACAATTATAAATTTGCTAAAACACAAAGTAAATTTTTCAAACTACTTGGAAAATTAAACACGTTATAATTCTCTTTCAAACTCTTTTAAAAGAGCTTTATCAAATGATATATATTCAGGTAATATGCGCAAACGATATTTACTTTCTCCAATAAAAGTAATTAAATCTTTGCGCTCTAACTTATTTTCCTCCTCTAAAGAAAGTATCCCATTAATATTATCTATTATTCGTGTTAAATATGTTTGACTTTTAATTTCTCCTCCTGAATTTACTACTATCGATTGCTTTTCTGGCTCTAAATACTTTCTCTTATAAGCAAAATTCATAAGGTTTTTATACTGAGTTGTTTTTGAACCAAAATCAATTTTCTCATTAATAATTCCTTTTGATGGAATACTTAACTGCACTAACGACCAATCTAGAAAACTAATTTTCATTTCATTAGGCTTAGGCATACTAGCCAACTGTATTACCCAACTTGTTCCTAAAACTAAAAAAACTGAAACCAAAGATGTTTTAGCAATGATTCGTATTAATTGATTCATAAAATCATCATCCAAATTCACAAATACATCTGATAATTGTGAAACAAACAATAATGTTATTGCAATAATAGAAATAAAAGCTACTAGTTTTAAATCGCGATGCATAAAGGTTCTGTAAAAAGAAACTCCCATTAAAAAACACAAAAAGGTAGTAAGTAGGACATCTGGTACTGAAGCAAGTTTTATTCCATAAAACACTTCATTACCCACCATAGATGACAATAACAAAGTTATACTCGCAACTGCCAAAATTATTACAGCAATAATCTTTACATTCTTTTCATTTCTATAAATAAACTTTGGCGCATCATATACATAATACAAAGCCAACAACCAAAACAAGTTATTTATTGTAGACAAAATATTGACCCCTATCTGGTACTTTGTTGTGGTTTCAAATAAAAAGTAATTTGCAACAAAAGCCCAAGTACCTGAAACCACCCAAACTAACATTCCAAAACTAAAATAAAGCAAACCTCTGTCAACCCTTTTTATAGAATTCCCTTCTTCTAAAACTGCTCTAAATCGTTTTCTAATATTATAATAAATTGCTAATAGTAACACAGCTCCAATGAACGATATACAAATATGTGATAGGTTATGAAACTGTGTTACTTGATTCATTTATTGAATAATTTTATTGATTAAATTTTGTTTTGCTTTTTCATCATCTCCATACAACCACTGAAGTACATTATCTTCCCATATCTCATCTTTCTCTTGTTCACTAATAATACTTCTATCGATGGCTAAATCTAATATTTTTCCTGGATATGACGATTGTTTATCACTTTCCATTTCCCCTAATGGATAAGGGTCATCTAACCCTATTAATACTTGCTTCGACCCTTGGTTTTTTATTAATAACTCTAAAGAACCTGTATCGTGTACTAAAGTATCAAAAAAGATATTCTTATGTCCTACTGCTTTTCTTGGGTGTTGTTTACCCTCGAACAAATCTGAACGCCCATCAAAACCTTGAATACGACGACCTATATTCATTTGCGCTAATTGTCCTCCATGAGCAAAACATATACGCATATTAGGATATTTTTCATAATATCCATTAAGCGTTAAGAAATGATAAGCATCTGCACATTGTGCTAACATCCAAATTAAATGAAAACGCCAAGAAGTATTTTCTAGTTTAATAAATTTTTCTCCATCATATGGATGAATTTCAATAGCTAAATTATACTTATTAGCTAATTCAAAAATAGGTTCGTTTTCTTCATCAAAAATACAACGCCATGTACCTATAGTATCCATATAATGTGTTGGCAAACACAACAATCTCATACCCAATACCTCAACACAACGTTCTATTTCCCATAAAGCCCCTCTAACAAAACCTGGGTGTACTACAAATCCACAAGTAAATTTATTTGGATGGTCGTGCTGTACTCGCGCATTGAAATCGTTCTGAAAGCGTAAAGCTTGCTTCATTTCCTCTAGACGTAAACCATTTCCATATAGTTGAGATAAGTTCAAAACTACTGCATGATCTATTTTAAAGTGCTCCATCCAAGCCAACTTTTCTTCCAAGAAAAATGAAGAGTCAGTAACTGGTCGTTTCCAGTTTTTTTGAAGCATATATTTTTTATCCTTGTCTACCCAAAAAATCCCTTTATCTTTCATAAACTGTGGAATTTCTTCCGGATAAGGTAACAAATGTGAATGTCCGTTTATTCTTAATTTACGTTTCATTTTAGTTGGTTGGTTTTAAGGAAATCATTGTTCCTTGCATTGTTGTGTATAGTATTTCTTCTTTTTCATCAGTAACTTTTGCTTCGCAAAACACTAAGGTTCTTCCGCTTTTCACTACATGTCCTGTAGCAATGATAACATCGGATTTTGCTGGGCGCAGTAAATTAGTTTTAAACTCTACTGATAAAACATCTGAACCTTCTTGCATAGTTGTTAAGGCTGCATACCCACAAGCTACATCCATTATACTTGTTAATACTCCAGCATGAAAAAATCCATGTTGTTGTGTTAAGCCTTCATGCTTTTTACATCGGATTTTGAGCAGTCCTTTTTCTATATGAATAATTTCCGCTCCTAAGGTTTTCATAAAACCTTGTTTTAAAAAACTCTCTTTTGCAGCCTCAATCATTATTTTACTTTGTTTGGAGCTTCCATTACTGTTCCACAATTAGAACAAGTACATTTTTCTTTATCTGAATAATATTTATCAAAAATTATAGGCATATCTGTTTCAATATTATCTAAAGCAAATTCTTCTCTATATAATTGCGACCCACAATTTTCACAGTACCATTCTAAAGCATCCATCATTCCTTCAGCTCTAGGATACTCTATTACCAAACCTACGGTGTTTTCTTTTCTTTGTGGAGAGTGTGGTACTTTTCCTGGTAATAAATAAATATCTCCTTCATTAATTTCTACATCAACCATTTCACCTTTATCATCAATAATTTTCAATACCATATCTCCTTCTACTTGATAGAAAAACTCTGGTGTTTCATTATAGTGATAATCTTTACGGTTGTTAGGACCTCCTACTACCATTACAATATATTCACCATCTTTCCATACTTGTTTATTCCCCACTGGTGGCTTTAACAAATGACGATGTTCATCTATCCACTTTTTAAAATTCAAAGGTTGTACTAACTTACTCATGACTATTTAGATTTTATAATGATTTTGTTCTTCCTCCATCTACAGGAACATTAATCCCGTTAATAAAACTAGCTCGCTCACTCGCTAAGAAAACTACTGCATTGGCAATTTCTTCTGGTTTTGCAAAACGTTTTGCTGGCGATGCATTTTTCATTGTTTCAGCAACTTCTTCAACAGATTTACCTGTCTTTTTAGCCTTGTTATTAATTATCTCATTTAAACGTTCTGTACCTGTAGCACCTGGTAAAACATTGTTTACTGTAATATTAAACTGCCCTAACTCATTTGCTAACGTTTTTGACCAATTTGCTACCGCACCTCGAATTGTATTCGAAACTCCTAATCCATCTAACGGTTGTTTCACAGAAGTTGATATTACATTGATAATTCTACCATATTCTGCTTCTTTCATAAACGGCACTAAAGCTTGAACCAATACATGATTACATTTTAAATGCTGCGTAAACGCTCTTTCAAATTCGTCTAATTGTGCATTAAATACTGGCCCTCCTGCTGGTCCTCCTGTATTATTTACTAGAATATGAAAATTTAAATCAGAAGCTTCAATTTTTTCTTTTAGCTCTAATGGATTAGAAAAATCCGCTACGATATAATTATGATTCTGGTTTTTATTTGGTAATTCTGCCAATACTGCTTTTAACTTTTCTTCATTACGAGCTATTAACGTTACATTTACTCCTTCTTCTGCCAACTGTATTGCTGATGCTTTTCCTATCCCTTGAGTACTACCGCAAACTAATGCATTTTTATTATCTATATTTAAATTCATTTCTAATCGTTATTACAAATCATTGTTTTTATTTTAATCGCTTTTTCAAAGTGATCTAACCTATGTTTTTGTATCCACCAAGTTGCTACTTCCATTAACAATTCTGGATTGTCATTTTTATTTTTGAAAAATGCATAAAAAGACACTCCAACATTCTCTCCTTTCTTAGCTATCTTTTCATCGCAAATTCTTACAATTTTTTGCCTTATTTCTTTATTCATATTTAATACAAACATTTTTAGGCTCGGTAAAGAATCGTAAAGCTTCGAATCCTCCTTCTCTTCCAACTCCACTATCTTTTTGCCCTCCAAACGGTGTTCTTAAATCGCGCAACAACCAAGTATTCACCCAAACAATACCTGCATGCAATTGTTTACTAAATTGCATTGTTCTATTTAAGTTATTAGTCCATAAAGTTGATGACAGTCCGTATTTTACATCATTGGCTAGCGAAAGTGCTTCTTCCTCTGTTTTAAAAGACATTATTGTTACAACAGGTCCAAAAATTTCTTCTTGATTGAGTTTACAATCATTACTTTGAACTTCTATAATTGTTGGCTGTAGATAATATCCTTTCTCACTTCCTTCAACTGTAACTGTTTCTCCTCCAAAAAGTATTTTTCCACCTTCTTCTTCCGCTATTTCGATATAGGATTTTACTTTCTCTAAATGCTGTTTTGACACTAAGGCTCCTACATTAGTATCCTCATCAAATGGATTTCCAACTTTTAACTCAGCTACTTTCTGAACAAAATCTTTTTTAAACTGTTCGTAGATATTTTCTTCCACAAGAATTCTACTTCCACATAAACAAATTTGCCCTTGATTCGCAAATGATGAACGTACTGTAGTTGCTAACATTTTATCATAATCACAATCTGCAAATATGATATTAGGGTTCTTTCCTCCTAGTTCTAAAGAAAGCTTTTTAAACATTGGAGCTGCAACTCGAGCTATATGCGCTCCTGTGGTAGTTCCACCTGTAAATGATATGGCTTTAATATTTGGATGTTCAACAATTGCTTGACCAGTTGTTCCTCCTAATCCATGTACTATATTTAATACTCCTTTTGGTAAACCTGCTTCGGTACATATTTCTCCTAACAAATAAGCAGTCATTGGAGTTACTTCACTTGGTTTGGCTACTACGCAGTTTCCTGCTGCAATAGCTGGAGCTATTTTCCAAGTAAATAAATACAACGGTAAATTCCATGGTGATATACAACCAACTACTCCTATTGGTTGACGTAATGTAAAGTTCATTGCCCCTAACCCAACACTTTCATGTGCTTCAGAAGAAAATTGAGTTATTGCATTGGCAAAAAACTGAAAATTAGATGAAGCTCTTGGTATATCTATCGCTATTGCTAAACTTAAAGGTTTTCCATTATCTTTTGCTTCTGCTCTAGCTAATTCAGGTAATTTTTCTTGAATTAACTGGGCTATTCTAGACAAAATATTACTTCTTTCTTCTAAAGTAGTATTTGACCATTCTTTAAAAGCAGACTCTGCTGATTTATAAGCTAATTCTACATCCTCTCTTGTTGAATTTGGTATCTGCCCATAAACCTCTCCAACTGACGGGTTATAATTATCTATATATTCTCCATTAATTGGCGATTGAAATTCTCCGTTTATATAATTCTTTATATTAATCATTCTTTTCCCTTATTAAAGCTGACAAAATATTTATCGGATACAACAACTGTCCTAAAACAAAAATCAAAAAACCTATTGTTAAAATTACATTTTCATCTCCAAGCGAAGGGAAAAACAGACACATAAAACTTAACAATCCTATAAAAGTTAAAATAACATGTAAAAATGTTATTCCGTTAATTAATTTTCGTTTATTCACATATGCTCCCCAATAACCTAAACCTAGTAAAACAAATAAAAACACCGTAAATCCCAACAAATGCAATCTATCTACAATAAAATATGTATCATGAACATTTATATCTAAAAAATCATCAATACTATTATTAATCCTATGTATTCCAACCAATAATATTATTGGAATTACTCCCCAAAAAAACATATGAGGTCTTATCAATAGATTTCTCATTTTATATAACACATTTTCTTTCAAGCCATCCCATTGGAACTTCTTGATTACAAAATTCTAAATGAATAACTCTTCTATCCTTTAAAGATGTTGATTTTGAAGATGCATGTAATAATAAAGGCTTCATTAGCATAACTCCTCCTTCAATCACCCGACATACTTTCTCTTCCCCTAAAGCATTTTTACCAAACTTTTCATCTACTCTAATAATTCCTTTTTTATGAGATTTAGCTATCACTCTTAATGCTCCATTAGTTTCATTAGTGTCATCCAAATGTATTCTAAATGTAACCGTATTTTCTAAAATTTCTTTTGGCGGAATCACTCCTAGTTGCCCATTCTTATTTGTCCAGTTTGAATATTTTTCTGTTTCAACTTTGTTTTCAACACTTATACTCAAATCCTGATGATGACTTACAAACCAATTTGACTTTGCAGGTTTATTAAAAAATATTGCTTTCGACAAAAAGTAATCTTCACCACAAATTGATTTATATAAGTTTTTAAATTTTTCATTTTTAAAAACTAACTCTTGCACTTTAGGTACTTTGTTAATCAGCTGTCTAATTGCATAACTCTTTTCCGATTCTTCAATCAAACTAATTAAAGCTAATAATTCCTTTTTACTAAAGATTTGTTTAGTAATTGAATATCCTTTATAGGCTAACTCTTCTTTATTTTGAATGAACATCTCCAAAAGATTTATTGTTTTTTATAAGCCACCACTTTAATCTCAATCAACAAATGTGGATGTGGCAATTGATGCACTGCAACTGTTGTTCTAGTTGGTCCGTTATAATCGAAATACTCTGCATAAACTTCATTATAACCTCCAAAATCATTCATATTTACCAGAAATGAAGTTACATCTACAATATCAGATAAATCAGCTCCTACTTCCTGTAAAATATCTCTTATATTTTCTATAACAGCTCTTGTTTGTTTTCTTATATCTAAGTTTGTAGTTCCAAACTCATCTACTTCTACTCCTTCAAAAGAGTTGTCTGGTCTTCTTGAACTTGTACCTGATACATATATAAAATCCCCTACTTGTTTTACATGTGGAAATTTTCCTCTTGGTATTGCTTTCCCTTTGATTACTTTACTATCCATTTCCTTTATTGGTTTGTTGCCATTTCTAGCAACTTTACTGTTGTTTTATAATTTCTTGTTGTGGCTATTACATCTAACTTCTTCTCAAGAATATTATTAGTCAATTTTGTTCTCCCAAAACCTGATGGGCAATGCAGATAAACTATATCTTTATCTATTTTATATTGATCTTCTTTTATTCCTTTAACTTCAATTTCTGTTTGGCTAGACATTGTATTTAAAAATGAAAAAGCCACTATTTTTTCATTCTCTATAGAAAAAGGATATGCTTTAATTGCTTTTTCCCATTCGCTTACGGTTCTAACTATTACTGGAACATCATACTCGTACTTTTGATGTATACCTTGTTTAATCTTCTTGCTAATAGTTTCTTTTGTTTCTTCCGACTCTAAAATAATATTACCACTTTGAATGTACGTTTGAACATTTTTAAATTCAAGGTCATTTAACAACTCTCGTAATTCTGTCATTGGAATTTTATTTTTTCCCGAGACATTTATTCCACGTAATAAAACAATGTATACCATTTCTACTTTTCTCTTTGTTTTATCTCTTCTTTTATCTTTTTTACGCTTGAATATTGCAACAAAAGAATTGTGCTTAACCCAAACACTATTGGTAATAAAGTAATAAAAACTGTTTTATTTTCTTTTGTTAACAAACCATATATAGTAACAGCTAATAACAGTATTAATGCTACGGCCATAGCTTTAGCTACCACCTTTAGTAACTTTATTCTTTTGTTAAGTTCTTCTATTGTTTTATTTTCCATGATACAATTATTTTAAACCTGCTACTTTATCTTCTTCTAGAATTTCATTTGTTTCTTCCTGTACCTTTTTTAATACTACAGCCAACTCTTCTTTTGTCATATCTAAAGAGGTAATCACTTCATTATCCGCAATGAGATTTAATAGAGCTTTATCCTGAGCTCTTCCTTTTTTCATTGCTTTTGAATATGAAATTTCATCATTAAAAGTAACCATTGAATATTTTGAGAAATACTCTGTAGGAAAATTACTTTCCAAATCCATTTCTATTTTTCGTTTTTGTTTAAACAATGGATTTGCTACATGATCTCGCATTTCATAATAATTATCTATTGCTAAATCTGCAATTGCATCAGTATCTTCTTTTCTTTGCTTTTGATATTCCTTAAATACCTCTTCCCAACTACCATCGCATCTATCTAATATTTCATCAAAAACTGTTACATCCTCGAAAGAAGCATTCATTCCTTGTCCATAAAAAGGTACTATTGCATGAGCTGCATCTCCCATAAGTAAGGTATTCCCCTTATAAGACCACGGTGAACACTTAACTGTTCCTAACGCTCCTGTAGGATTGTTAAAAAACTCATCTTTTATGCTTGGTATCAGCTTTAATGCATCTGGAAACTCTTTTTCAAAAAACTCTGTAATTTTTTCTTCTGTTGTTAAGTTATTAAAATTGTATTCTCCTTCGTCATAACTTAAAAACAAGGTTACTGTAAAACTCCCATCTAAGTTTGGCAATGCTATTAACATATACTTCCCTCTAGGCCAAATATGTAAATGATCTTTACTTATTTGATGTTTCCCTAAAGCATCTGCCGGAATCTCTAACTCCTTATATCCATGTGTTAAATAGTTTTGCGAATAACTAAACAAAAACTTTCTTTCTAAATAATAGCTTTTTCGCAGTATAGAACCGGCACCGTCTGTTCCAAAAACAACGTCTGCATTTACTGAAAACTCTTCTTTGGTTTCGTAATCTTTAAAATGAACTATTGTATTTTCTATATCTACTGAAGTACATTTTTTATTAAAATGTATTGTTACATTTTCATGATTTTCTGCTTCTGTTAATAGAATTCCATTTAAATCTCCTCTAGAAATTGAATTGATATATTCACCATTTCTACCAGAATAATTTGAAGCAAATGTATTCCCTTCTGTGTCGTGTATTAAACGTCCATACATTGGAATGCAAATCTCTCTTGCTTTTTCTTCTACTCCTGCCAAACGTAAAGCTTTAAAACCTCTATCTGACAATGCCAAATTAATCGAACGACCTGCTGATATATCTGTTGTACGTAAATCTGGTCGACTCTCATACATTGCTACTTTATATCCTCTTTGCGCCAAACGTAAGGCCAATAACGAACCACATAAACCAGCTCCTATTACTACTATATTATCTTTTTTATTCATAAAACTGAATTAATTCATTTTTCCGTTTCTCAGATTGATACCTGTATACAAATATGCTTTTAGTGAACATAAAAAATCTGTCCAACCCTGTGTTTGTTGCATTGTTTTCTTTATTCCTTCTGGAGTATTCTCATAACTTTTTTCAGTTATATTAACCTCTGTAGTAGCATCATCATTACTGGTAAATTTCATTTCTACCTCAGTTACAATTTGATTACCTGCCCAACTAAAAACAATTTCTTTATTTTCTGTTACGGATAATACACTTACCATACATTCTGCATCAAAATCTTTCCACTCCCATTTCACTTCAGTTCCTTGAACTAAGTTCGCACTAGCTTCAGAAACAAAATATTTCGAAATCTTTTCTTTATCAACTATAGCCTTAAAAATCTCTTCTACATTTCTTCTTACAACATCTTTTACATGAACTTCTAAACTCATAATAAACTTTTTAAGATTTCTACCATTTTAAATACATCTTCAAAACTGTTATACATTGGTACTGGTGCACATCGTATAACATCTGGCTCTCTCCAATCAGTAATTATATTATTCTCTGTTAACTTTTTATGTAAACTTTTATCAGCATTTTGTACCTGTATTGACAACTGACATCCTCTTTCTTTTGGATTTGATGGGGTAATAACTTTAATTCTATCTGTATCTATTTGATTAATCAAGAACTCAAAATATCCTGTCAGCCTTTCCGACTTTTCACGTAAAGCTTCCATTCCAACATCGTTAAACATATCTAAAGACGCTCTAATTGCTGCCATAGATAATATTGGTGGATTTGATAATTGCCATCCCTCTGCTCCTTCCATTACATCAAATGGTTGACGCATATTGAATCGCGTTTCTTTATTATGATTCCACCAACCTGCAAAACGAGGCAACTCTTTATTTTTCGCATGCTTTTCATGCACAAATAACCCTGCTAAACTTCCTGGACCAGAATTTAAATATTTATAAGTACACCAAGCTGCAAAATCTACTCCCGAATTGTGTAATTCTGGTGAAATATTTCCTGCACCATGTGCTAAATCTATTCCTACAAAACAGTTTTTAGCATGACCTATTTCTGCTATACGTTTTAAATCTAAATATTGTCCTGTATAGTAATTTACTCCACCTATTAACAACAATGCTATTTCATCTCCTTGTTCAGAAACAATCTGTTCAAGGTCTTCAATCCTTAACAACTCTTCTCCTTCTCTTGGTTTCCATTCAATTAAACCATCTTCTACATCAAACCCATGAAACTTTAATTGTGATTGAACTGCATACCTGTCAGATGGAAATGCATCACTTTCTATTACTATCTTGTATTTCTTTTTTGTTGGTTGATAAAAAGAGACCATTAGCAAGTGAAGGTTTGTAGTTAACGTATTCATCACCACAACTTCCAACGGCTTAGCTCCTACAATTTTAGACATACTATCTGTTAAAAACTCATGATATGGTAACCATGGATTTTTTGCTTCAAAATGTCCTTCCACCCCATATTTTGCCCAATCATCTAGTTCTTGTTGAATATACTTTTGAGTTGACTTTGGTTGTAATCCTAAAGAATTCCCCGTAAAGTATAACCAGTCGTTTCCTTCTTTATCTTTTGGTATATGAAATTGCTCTCTTAAATAAGCTAATTTATCTTTTTTATCCTGCTCTTGCGCGTAATCAAGTGTTCCTTTATACATGTTTCTTTTTTTTCAAAAAACCTTTTCTTAGAAACACTAAAGATAATTCATTTACAAGCAAAATGAAAAACTAAAGTGTTTCATTATCTGAAACGGTGTTTTATAAATTTACACTTTTTTCTTACATTAGCAAAAATGTTTTTTTTTTAAATATGATGGACAACAAGAACTTAAACCAATCTATTATTAAAGCTTTTATTCTTTTAGATGCTTTTACAAATGATAAAAAAGAATGGGGTGTTCGAGAACTAGCCTACAAAACAGGTTATAACAAGAGTACAGTACACAGACTCTTAAGCACATTAGTTTCATTAAATGTTATACATCAAAATGAAAATGAAAAATATCGTTTAGGAAGTAAACTTTTTGAACTTGGTAATCGTGTTTCTTTGTATCAATCTTTGATTACCATTACCAATCAACCTATTAAAAATGTTGCCCTAGAAATTCAAGAAACCGTTTTATTAGGCACACTAAAAGACCATCAAGTTTTTTACATTAATAAAGCCGATAGTTTGCAAGGATTAAAAATTAGCACTTCTATTGGATCCTATCAACCTATTCATGCTACTGCTTCTGGTAAATTACTACTAGCTTTTTCTTCTTCAGAAAAGCAAAATAATTATTTCAAAAACAATACTTTAAATTCTTTTACTCAAAATACAATTAACAAAAAAAATGAACTAAAAAACAGTTTACAAACGATACAAAATCAAAAATACGCACTAGATTTAGAAGAATTTGAACTAGGACTTATCTGTATAGCTATTCCTATTTTTAACAAAAAAGGAAATATTATTGCTAGCCTTAGTGCTTCTGGACCTTCTAGTCGATTTAGAATTGAAAACGTCCAAAACTATATTGCTATATTACAAAAGGGAGCTTCTATTATCGAAAACTCTTTACAAGATTTTGATTCATTATAAAAAAACGCCTTGTAAAAAATATTACAAGGCGCTTTCCTTAAAATTGTATTCATTTTAATAAAGCACTCTAAACCTTAGAGTTCCTTCTACTTTACGTAGTTTTTCAATTACTTCTTCATTGTATTCTTTATCAACATCAGTAATTACATATCCTACTTTAGAATCTGTTGATAAATATTGACCAGTAATATTTAACTCATACTTTGCTAACACCTTATTTATTTTCGCCATTATACCCGATGTATTTCTATGAATATGCAAAAATCTATGAGCATTTTTTTGACGCGGCAATCTAATATTTGGGAAATTTACTGCATCTACTGTATTTCCCGAATTGATATACGCCATTATTTTACTAGGAACAAAATCGGCTATATCTTTTTGAGCCTCTTCAGTACTCCCCCCAACATGCGGAGTTAAAATCACATTATCTAATCCTTTTAATTGAGTATAAAAATCACCATTTTTTCTTGGTTCTTCCGGATATACATCAACCGCTGCTCCTGCCAATTTACCTGACTTCAATGCTTTTACTAACGCTTCTATATCTACCACAAAACCTCTTGAAAGATTTACTAAATGCGCTCCATCCTTCATATAGCTAAGCTCTTCTTCACCTATAAAGTTTTTATTTGCTGCATTATCATCTATATGTAAGGTAACTACATCAGAAATACTCAACAATTCTTTTAAACTATTTATTCTTGTTGCATTTCCTAAGGCCAATTTATCTTCAACATCATAATAGTACACATCCATACCCAAAGCCTCTGCTAAAACTGATAATTGCTTCCCTATGTTTCCATAACCAACAATCCCTAGTTTTTTACCACGTACCTCTCTTGAACCTTGCGCTGTTTTATTCCATTGCCCATTGTGTAGTTCTGTACTTCGTTTAAACACACTACGCATTAACATAATAATTTCTCCAATAGCCAACTCAACTACCGAACGTGTATTACTATAAGGTGCATTAAAAACTACAATCCCGTTTTCCTTACACGCTTCTAAATCTATCTGCTTCGTCCCAATACAAAATGCAGAAACAACCATTAATTTCTCTGCTGCTTCAATTACTCTTTTTGTAACTTGTGTTTTTGAACGGATACCTAACACATGAACATCTTTTAACTTTTCTATTAATTCATCTTCTGACAAACTTCTTGAAACTGTTTCAACTGTAAAACCATCGTTTGATAATTTTGCAAATGCATCAGGATGTACATTTTCTAACAATAAAATTTTCATTCTGTTTTTTGGATATGATATATTTCTTGGTAATTTATTTACAAATAAAAATTCATCTAAACTTGGCGTTACATAATCTGCATTAGCAATCGTTTTATCTCGTGAAACATTCTCAGTATAAGCAAAAAACTTATCAGCAACTCCAGCTTCTTTTGTTACTGCATCACTATAACCATCCCCTATTACTTGGACCTCTCCTTCTAAATTCAATTTTTGAAGACATTCTATTTTCCCTTTATGCTTTGATAAAGAATTTTCTTTATCAAAACCTATAATATTTTCATTCTCATCAAACTGAAAAGTATTTGCAAAGACTCTTTCTGACGGAATATTATACTCCGCAACTATTGGATCTATAAACTCCTTAAATCCAGCAGATATCACATAAATATCATCAGAAAAATTCTCAAAAAACTCTTTATTTCTCTCTATAGATGAGGAAACATGCTTTTTTAATTCACCTATTAATAAGGGTAAATCAGACTTCTTAGCATTCAATAATTGAATGCGTCTTTCTAAAGACTGAGGAAATGAAATTTCCCCATCAATTCCAAGATTAGTTATTTTTGTTATCTCTTGAATAATCTCTTCCTTCTTTGGGTTTCCCACCAAAGTGATTTCTGCTAAAACATCTAATGCCTCTACTCTTGTTAGAGTACTATCGAAATCGAAAACGAAATTTCGTTTTACTAAGTTCATGTTACAAATTTTTACTCTTTTTATTTTTGCTGTTGTATTGTTTTTTAACTCCACTAAAGTACAAATGATTGGCAAAAAAAGTATCACAAAATGATAACATTTTCATATTAACTTATTATTCCTTTTAGAAATGAAGTTTATTCTTTAAAAAACTAAAAAACAGAAAGAAAAAAGAACCAAAAAATCGGAATAGCTTCCACTATAAAAGAACTGTAATATTTCGATTGGTTTTCTGAAGACCTAAATAACAAAAACAATAAAAGTGAATAAATTACCAAAAACGAAATCCTAAACTCAATACTAGAACTTATAAAAAATTCTAACACTAAACAAATGGTTAACAACACATAACCCAACTTCTTTGTACTTTGAACCCCTATCTTTTTAGGAATAGTTTGTAGCGAAATGGCATCATACTTTACATCTCTTATATCAAAAGGCAATATTAAAGTTACTACCAATAAAAAACGCTGTATAGAAATCAAAACAACATTATAAGAAAACCCTAAGTCAGCATCATAAACCGGAAGAACAACTGTTGTTCCCATCCATACTAAAGCAACAATTATAATTTTCAAATACCCTATACTTCTTAAATTCTTTTGAAAGCCACTTAGAAAAGGAACTGCATATAACAAAGTTAAAAAGCCAAAAGGCATAATTAACAACAATGTTTTTATTGAAAGTTGCCAGGTATAATAGCATAACAATAGGAAGCAAATCAATGAAAAAATTTGAATAATCTTTAAATGAGTTGTTAAACTTCTATGATGTAATTTTGCTACTCCTGCATATTTCACAAAATTATACCCAGTAATTGTTCCATAAAAGATAAAATAATCTAGTGATTCATTGTATGATAATTTAAAATACAATTGGGTAATTCTAACAAAAGCGAATACTGCTAATGCCACATGAACACTAGAGTTTATATAGAAATCTAATATAATTTTTAAAAGCTTCATTACACAAAAATAACTTTTATGTTTACACCCTTAACATTTGGTTAATAAAATATCGTTTTTAACATAAAATATACATCCAGTAATCGTACAATTTCACTATTTTTGAGCCACTTAAAAAACAACAACACAAATGAACACGAATTCATTTCAATTAAGACATATTGGTCCTCGTAAAAAAGACCATAAACAAATGCTTTCATCTATTGGTGTAGAGAGTTTAGATCAATTAATTTATGAAACTATTCCTGACGATATTCGCTTAAAAAACGAATTGGATTTAGCACCTGCAATGAGTGAATATGAATATTTAAATCACATTAATGAATTAGGCGCTAAAAATAAAGTGTTTAAAAGTTATATTGGTTTAGGATATCATGAAGCTATTGTTCCTAGTGTTATTCAAAGAAACATTTTAGAAAACCCAGGTTGGTATACTGCCTATACTCCTTATCAAGCTGAGATTGCTCAAGGACGTTTAGAAGCTTTATTAAATTACCAAACTATGGTTTGTGATTTAACAGGTATGGAATTAGCAAATGCTTCTTTATTAGACGAAGGAACTGCTGCTGCTGAAGCCATGGCTTTATTATTTGATGTTCGTGAACGTGCTCAGAAAAAAGCTGAGGTTAATAAGTTCTTTATTTCAGAAGAAATCTTACCACAAACATTATCTGTATTACAAACACGTGCCATCCCAATTGGAATTGAACTTGTAATTGGAAACCATGAAGAGTTTGATTTTTCAGAAGAATTCTTCGGTGCTATAGTTCAATACCCTGGAAAACATGGACAAGTTTACGACTATACATCTTTTGTTGCTAACTGTAACGACAAAAACATAAAAGTAGCAGTAGCTGCTGATATTTTATCTTTAGTAAAACTAAAAGCTCCTGCTGAGTTTGGTGCAGATGTAGTGGTAGGAACAACACAACGTTTTGGTATTCCATTAGGTTATGGAGGTCCTCACGCTGGTTATTTTGCGACTAAAGAAGCTTATAAAAGAAGTATCCCTGGACGTATAATTGGTGTTACCAAAGATGTTAACGGTGGACGTGCTTTACGCATGGCTTTACAAACTCGTGAACAACATATTAAACGTGAAAAAGCAACATCTAACATCTGTACTGCACAAGTTTTATTAGCTGTTATGGCAGGAATGTATGCTGTTTACCATGGTAAAGATGGTTTGCAATATATTGCCGATAAAGTTCATTCAGCAACTAATACACTAGCATCTGCCTTAGAACGTTTAGGTTTCAAACAAAAAAACACTTCTTATTTCGACACAATTTTAGTTGAAGTAGAAACTGAGAAATTACGTTCTGTTGCTGAAAAGAATGCTATTAACTTTAACTATGTAGATAACAACCACGTTTCTATTTCTATAAACGAAACTGTTAGCTTAAAAGAAATTAATGCTATTATTGATTGCTTCGAACAAGCTTTCAATGTTCAGGATATCACCATTTCAGAATTCACTTCATTAGATGTTATTCCTGAAAACGTTCAAAGAAGCACTTCTTTCTTAGACAACGAAATATTCAACACGTATCAATCAGAAACTGAAATGATGCGTTATATTAAAAAATTAGAGCGTAAAGATTTAGCTTTAAATCATTCAATGATTTCTTTAGGTTCTTGTACCATGAAGTTAAATGCTGCTTCTGAAATGTTACCTTTAAGTAATCCACAATGGGGTAATATTCACCCTTTTGTACCTGTAGAACAAGCTCAGGGATATCAAGAAGTTTTAACTAACTTAGAAAACCAATTAAATGTAATTACTGGTTTTGCTGGTACTTCATTACAACCAAATTCTGGAGCTCAAGGTGAATTTGCTGGATTAATGGTTATTCGTGCATATCATGAAGCTAATGGAGATACTAACAGAAATATCTGTTTAATTCCTGCTTCTGCACACGGAACCAACCCTGCATCTGCTGTTATGGCTGGTATGAAAGTGGTTGTTACCAAAACTGATGAAAGAGGTAATATTGATGTAGAAGACTTACGTGCTAAAGCTGAAAAACACAAAGATAATCTTGCTGCTTTAATGGTTACTTACCCATCTACTCATGGAGTATATGAAAAAGCTATTAAAGAAATTACTCAAATTATTCACGACAACGGTGGACAAGTTTATATGGACGGTGCCAATATGAATGCTCAAGTTGGATTAACTAATCCTGCTACTATTGGAGCTGATGTTTGTCACTTAAACTTACATAAAACTTTTGCTATTCCTCATGGTGGTGGTGGACCTGGTGTTGGGCCAATCTGTGTAGCTCCTCAATTAGTTCCATTTTTACCTACAAACCCAGTTATTTCAACAGGAGGAGAAAACCCTATTACAGCTATATCAGCTGCTCCTTGGGGATCTGCCTTAGCTTGTTTAATTTCTTATGGATACATTACAATGCTAGGTGCTGATGGCTTAACTAACTCTACTAAAAATGCTATTTTAAACGCTAACTACATGAAAGAGCGTTTAAGCGGTCACTTTAGTACTTTATATACTGGTGAATTAAATCGTGCTGCTCACGAAATGATTTTAGACTGTCGTGAGTTTAAACAAAATGGAATTGAAGTTGTAGACATCGCTAAGCGTTTAATGGACTATGGTTTCCATGCTCCTACTGTATCTTTCCCTGTTGCTGGAACTATTATGGTTGAGCCTACAGAAAGTGAAAGTGTTGCTGAGTTAGATCGTTTCTGTGATGCTTTAATCGCTATTCGTAAAGAAATAAGTGAAGCCACAAAAGATGATAATAACAACATTTTGAAAAACGCTCCACATACCCAGGAAATGCTAACTGCCGATGAATGGAATTTACCATATTCTCGTAAGCAAGCAGCATTCCCATTAGATTATATTGCAGACAATAAATTCTGGCCTTCAGTTCGTCGTGTTGATGATGCTTTTGGAGATAGAAACTTAATTTGTTCTTGTAATCCTATTGAAGATTATATGGAAGCAGAAGCTTAAAAACATATTTACATTAAAAAAAGACCTCGATTATATCGAGGTTTTTTTTATCCTTATACTATAAGTATTTTTGCTTCATATTCACACCAAATGACTATTGAAGATTTAATTGGAGATTATAACATTATTGGAAACAACCAAGATTCTGAAGCCAATACATATAAAGGAGTTCTTTCTTTGACATTGGATATTAATAAAAGAATTGTAGCTAAATGGATTATCAATAAAGACCAAGAACAATACGGAACTGGCTTTTTTAAAGACAACATTTTAGTTATTAATTTTAATTACCTAGGTTTTGATAAAAACAAATACAAAGGCGTTGTTGTATATAAATGTCTTTCTAAAGATATATTAGATGGCTTTTGGTCTGAAAAACACGGAAATCCTCTCTATTTAGGAGAAGAACGTTGCTTTAGAATAAAAAACTCTAATGAACTTGTAAATTAAAAAGTATGAAATGCCCTTGTGATCCTAATATTGAGTATAAATTATGTTGCGGAAGAATACACAAAGATATTCATATGGCTAACACCGCTGAAGAATTAATGCGATCGAGATATAGTGCTTTCGCATTAGCGAATATTGATTATTTACAGAAAAGTCATCATAGTAAAAAACGTCCTTCTAAACGTGAGAAGAAAGAAATTTTAGCATGGGCTAAATCTGTTACTTGGGTAAAATTAGATGTTTTAGCAAGTACTGAAGGAAAACCATCTGACTCCAATGGTACTGTAGAATTTAAAGCTTTTTTTATTGAAAATGGAAACTTAGAATTTATCCATGAAAACTCTAAATTCTACAAAGAAAATAACCATTGGGTATATTTTGATGCTAATTAGTTGTTACCTTGTAAAAACTAATTCTGTTTCAGTTGACATCTCTTCTGAAAAACCATATCCCTCTACATTAAAACCTTTAAGTTCTTCCAAATTCTTTATATCATTTTCAATAATATAACGCACCATTAAACCTCTGGCTTTTTTAGCAAATGTCATAATTGTCTTATACTGCCCGTTTTTAAAATCTTTAAAAACTGGAGTAATCATCGGTACTTTTAATGTTTTCTTTGGTAAAGCTTTAAAATACTCTGAACTTGCTAAATTAATCAACAACTCGCCTTCTTCTAATTCTTCATTTAAAGAATTTGCTAATGTATCTCCCCAAAACTTATATAAGTTATCAGCTCTTCCTACCTTTAATTTTGTTCCCATCTCTAATCGATAAGGTTGAATTAAATCTAATGGCTTTAATAAACCATAAAGTCCTGACAATATTCTTAACTTTTCTTGTAAGCTAGGCACCTTGTCTTCTGATAAAGAATTAACATCTATCCCTCTAAAAACTTCACCTGTAAAAGCGTATACAGCCTGTTTAGCGTTATCTATAGTAAATGGTGGCAACCACTCTTGATTCCTATCATAATTTAAACTAGCCAAATCATCTGAAATTTTCATCAATTCAGACAATTTCTTTCTTGACAAAGTCTTTAACTTCTTGTTTAATTTTGCTGATTGTTCTAAAAACCTTGGTTCAGTATATAAAGTAGTGTTAGCTTTATTTTCAAAATCTAACGACTTAGCTGGAGATATAATAATTTTCATGTAACAGAATGTTTTTGTAAAAATAAAAAGCAATTTTAGAAACCTCAATTACTTTCACTAATTTATATTAATAATACTATTGAAAAAGATGATACTTATTAAATAACAAGTCCATCATAAGATAAAAACACATTATCTGGCAATTCTTTTTCTACTTCGGCATGCAAACCTAATAATTCGCTAATATGTGTTAAATATGTTTTTTTAGGTTTTATTTCCTCTATAAAATCAAGAGCTTCTTCTAAATTAAAATGAGTTGCATGCAATTCTCTTCTTAACCCAGTAACAATTAAAACATCTAAATCTTTTAATTTTTCTTTCTCTTCCTCAGAAATTGTTTTAATATCGGTTACATAAGCAAGATCATTAAATCGATATCCTAAAATTGGTAAGCGTCCATGCATTACTTCAATAGGAGTAACTTCTACCCCTTCTAAAAAGAAACTTTCATGATGGGAAATTGTAGTAGTTGACACTTTTGGTGCACTTGGATAACGGTTTTCTGTAGCGAAAATATAATCGTACCTCTTCTTTAGCACATTGAGAACTCTTTCCGATGCATACAAAGGCACTTCTCCCATTTGAAAACAATAGGGTCTAATTTCATCTAAACCAGCAATATGATCTGCATGTTCATGTGTAAATAAAATCCCGTTAATAGACATAACTTCTTCTCTCATCATCTGTTGACGGAAGTCAGGCCCACAATCAATTACATAATTAACATTATCATCCCATGAAATTAGCACCGAAGACCTTAAACGTCTGTCTCTAGGGTCTTTTGATAAAGCTACCGGGTGCTTACTTGTAAGCATAGGAACTCCAGTTGAAGTTCCTGTACCTAAAAAAGTTACTTTTAATTGCTTTTTTTTCTCCATTATTATCACAAAAATACGACAAATATTGTCTGATAATTCCGATTTTCTGTACATTTGTTTTACGTAACTAAAAATAGAAAAATGGCAATTACGCTAAAAGGAGATCAGAAGATAAATACAGTACCTACTACTAAAAGTAAAGCTCTAAAAATCAACTTAAATGCTCACATTTATGGAACATTTGCAGAAATTGGAGCTGGTCAAGAAACTGTTCGTAATTTTTTTAGAGCCGGAGGTGCTTCGGGAACTATTGCAAAAGCAATGAGTGCATATGATAAAGATTTTTCAGATGCAATTTATGGGATTGAGGAAGACAATAGATACGTAACTGAGCCTCGATTAAAGAAAATGTTAAAGCATGAAATGGATTTGATTGAAGATCGTCTTGATCGTCAAAAGCATCCAGATAAATTATTTTTTAGTTATGCTAATACCGTGGCAACTATAAACTTTACTAAAAAGTTTAAAGGTCATGGTTGGGTAGGTATTCGTTTTCAATTAGACCCATTAGAAGATTATAACGAAATTATTTTACACCTTCGTTTTAAAGAAACCGACGCTAGACAACAACAAGAAACCTTAGGTGTCTTAGGGGTAAACCTAGTTTACGGAGCTTATTACTTAAATGATAATCCAAAAGATTTATTAAAATCTTTTTATGACAATATAGATAGCGACCGTTTAGAGATTGATATGATTAATTTCTCTGGACCTCGTTTTATGTATGTTGATAACCGTTTAATGAGTTTACAATTAGTTAAAAACGGAATGACCAACGCAGTAATGTTTGGTCCTGACGGAAATAACTTATTACCTGCTCAAGTACTTTATAAAAAGAACATTTTAGCTTTACGTGGTAGTTATCGTCCTGTTACTAAAGTAAACATGGACATGTTCGAAAGATCGAAACAATTATTCTTAGCTGAGAAAAAAGTAAATCCTGAGAAAACACAAATAATTTTTGAAATAACATTAAGTAACCTTCGTGCTGAAGGAGAAATTAATGAACGTGATTTCTTGGATAGAGCTGAATTACTTTGTGCTTTAGGTCAAAATGTAATGATTACCAACTACCAAGAATACTTTAAATTGGTAGAATACTTTAGTGAATTTACTAAAGAAAGAATGGGACTAGCCATGGGAGTTTATAACCTTATTCAAATATTTGATGAGAAATATTATCGTGATTTAAGTGGTGGTATTTTAGAAGCTTTCGGTAAGTTATTTTACCGAGACTTAAAAGTATATATGTACCCTTATAAAGATGAAGAATCTGGTGAGTTTATTACTAGTGATAACCTGAAAGTTCATCCTAGAATGAAAGAGCTATACAAGTTCTTTAAAAACAATGGTAAGTTAAAAGACATCCAAAACTTTGACCCTGAAATCTTGCATATTTTTTCTAGAAAAGTATTGCAAATGATTAAAGAAGACGAAGATGGATGGGAAGAAATGCTTCCAGAAGGAGTATCAGAAACTATTAAAGAAAAACGTTTATTTGGTTGCTCAAGAAAGCGCAAATAAAAAAATTATAGATTCTTTTTAAACCTTTTATTATCTTTAAAGTCTAACAGCTAAACATAAATTTAGTTGACTGACGAAATTACACTTATAGAGCAGCTACAAGATCAAAAAACAAGAGAAGTAGCTTTTAAACATTTGATATCGCAATATAAAGAGCGATTGTATTGGCATATAAGAAAAATTGTAATTAGTCATGATGATGCAGATGATGTTTTACAGAATACTTTCATTAAAATTTTTAAAAGCATTAATCATTTTAAAGGAAACAGTAAACTGTATTCTTGGATGTATAGAATAGCAACCAATGAAGCTATCACATTTATCAACAAAAAAGCCAAGGAAAGAAATATTGACATCACAGATTACCAGCATCAGTTAGTTTCTAATCTAGACAGTGACAATTGGTTTTCTGGAGACGAAATTCAGTTAGTTCTCCAGAAAGCCATTGCTACACTTCCTCAAAAACAACAACTTGTTTTTAACATGAAGTATTTTGACGAAATGAAATACGATCAAATTTCTGAAGTTTTAGAAACGTCTGTAGGCGCCTTAAAAGCATCATACCATATTGCTGTAAAAAAAATAGAACAGTTTATAAAAAACTACAATTAAACCTTTTACAAAAAATAAGGTCTTAGAAGTGAGATGGATAAAGAGATAAAAAATAAAATAGATTTTATAAACCAAAAAGCAGGTAAGCAAACTGGTTTTTCTACACCTAAAAATTATTTTAATGGTATAGAAGAAGATGTATTGAATTCAATAAAGACAGAAAGCTTCTCCAAAAAGAATAGCTTTGAAGTTCCAAGCAATTATTTTGATAAAATTGAAGATGATATATTTGCTAAAATAAACACACTAGAACCTAAGGAAACAAAAGTTATTTCTTTACGTAAAAGAGTGTTACAATTAGTCCCTATTGCCGCAGCTGCTTCTGTATTACTATTCATAGGTTTAAATTACTTTAACACTAATGGAAAAAGTGTAATTTATACAATAGACGACATTTCTGATGCAGATTTATCAGCTTGGTACGAAAATGGATATGGTGATACTAATGATGACGAATTAGCTTTAGCATTAAACACTACTGATTTAGAAAGTGACACTTTTAATGACATTAGCGATGATAATTTAGAAGAATATTTAAACGGTATAGACAGTTCGACCTACTTAAACGAATTAGAATAATATGAAAAAATTAATATTAACACTTATAGCTTTTAGCTTCTTTGCTACAACAGCAAACGCTCAGTTTAAAAAAAGCAGTGAAAAAATTAGACTTTACAAAGTTTCTTTTCTTACTGAAAAACTAGATTTAACAGCTAGTGAAGCAGAAAAATTTTGGCCTATTTATAACAAATACGACAAGAACATGATGGAGCTTCATCGTGAAGAAAGGGTAAGTATTAGAAAAAGAATCAAGGAAAATGGTGGTATTGAAAATCTTTCTGAGAAAGAATCTAAAGAAATTCTAAAAAACATTAGAACGATTAATAGACAACGTTATGAAATCAAAGCTAAGTTTCATAATAAGATTTCAAAAATACTTCCTTATAAAAAGATTTTAGCTTTAGAAATGGCAGAACACGACTTTCATCGCAGCCTATTCAAAAAGTATAAAAGAAAAAGGATGAGAAAATAAAAAAACCGAGCAATGCTCGGTTTTTTTTAGTGACCACATACAAATCAAATTATTTTTTCTTAATTATTAATGTATCTAATTTAAGTTCCTTTTGAAGCCATGTTCTCAATTCTTTTTCTTTTGCATTGACAACCGAATCTTTTATTTTTTTATCCCAAGTAATTGACAACTCTGGAATAGTATCTATTTTAATAAAATCTTTAGAACTTAATATTTTTGCAAAACTGATACCTTTAATATCATTATACCTAATCTTAGCATCTTTTGCTATTGTACTAAACGGCACAGAGTTTTTATCTCTATTTAAAGCATCTTTTTCTATTCGTTGATTTAACCCAGTAATAGTTGATTTTAACTCCTCTATTTCCTTGTGTAATCCTTTTATTACATTATCCTTTTGATCCAATTCAACAATAGCTCTATCATATGCATCTACTACCCTATCTACACTACGCGCTTTATTTTCATTAATAAGTAATTCATAAGTATCAATTCTTGGATATGATTTCAATTCATTTCTTAAAAATGTTTTAGTAGCATCGTTAACATCTCCATTGAAAAATAAACTAATTTTTTTCTCTCCTCTATCTAACTTTTCACGTTGCAACCATAAATCTTTATTAGAATCAATTTCTTCTTTTAAAAACTTCTTATAATTTGCATTTATAATACTTTCATTATACACATTAATAAAAGTAAAAACTGCTGGCACCATTACCAATACTGCTACAAATGAAGCTAAACGTGCAATTCTTTTTCTTTCTACAGAATTCACATAACGAATCATTGTAAAACGTAACAATTTCAGTACTACAAAGGTTGCCAAAGCGATAAAAATAGTATTGATTGTAAACAAATACATTGCACCTAAGAAGTAATCGTAATTACCTATAGCCAATCCATAACCTGCAGTACACAAAGGAGGCATTAAAGCTGTAGCAATTGCTACTCCAAATATTACTGATGCAATAGTTCCTTTTTTAGTACGTGCTATAATTAAAGCCAATCCTCCAAAAAAGGCTATCAGTACATCTCGTATATCTGGCTTTACCCTTCCTAAAAGCTCGGAAGTTTCTTCTTTTAAAGGAAAAATAGCAAAGAATAAAAAAGCCGTTAACAAACTTAACACAATCATTGTTGCTAAATTGATTAACGATTTCTTAAGTGTATCAATATCATTTATAGCAATAGACATTCCTACACCTAAAATAGGTCCCATTAGAGGAGATATTAACATGGCTCCAATAACTACTGCTGTTGAATTTGCATTTAAACCTATCGAAGCTATAAATATTGAACAAATTAAAATCCATGCGGTTGCTCCTTTTAAAGGAATATCACTTTTTATTGCTTCTATAGTAGCTTCTTGATCAGTATCATGACGAAAATCTAGTAACTCTTTTAAAAATATTATTGAATTTTCCCACAAGCCTTTCGCGTTCTTTTCAACAGCTTGCTTCGATTGTTCTACATTTTCATCCTGCTTCTTCTTTTCTTCCATATAAATTGATTTTTGTTAACTCGGGGAAGATACAAAATTCCAGCATTACTCAATAAAAACAAAACCTCGAAGCTAATTGTTCGAGGTTTTATTTTTACTTAAAGTTTATATCTCTTTTTTAGATTTTCAATTTATTTTTTAAATCTTTAGAAATCCCATCTTTATGTAATAAAACTGATATTGTTTTTAATTTAAAATAAGGAATTGACATATAAACATACCCATTATTTCCTTGATTAGTTCCCCAAGAGTTTTTTACTTTAAAATACTTATTTCCTTTTTGATCTTTAACCAAGCCAACAATATGCATTAAATGATCATCAGTTGTATTAAAGTTTTCAAATTCAGCCTGACGTAAACTTGAAGTTACTTTCTTTTCTTTTACAATTTCTGTCAATCCTTTCTTTACATCAGCACTGCTTGCTGGTATGATTGCTACCCCATTTTTTGATGAAAATGTTTTTTCAGAGACATCACAATCTAATTCAATAGTATATCCTTTTTCTACAGCATCTTCAGTAACTTTTACCAATTCATCTAAAGACACATTATAAAACATTCCGTTTGAAAAATTATCTGGAATATTTAATACAAATTTGTCATACTTTCTTGCATGCTCAAAAGATGTTAAGGTTACATAGTTTGATGGATCTATTTTCACATACTCAGCAAAACTTTTTGGTGTATATGTTTTCCCCTCAAAAGTAAACTCTTTTTTATTCTTTCCTAAATACACATCTAAAACTCCCTCTGTAGCTTTACGCCATCTTGGACTTAACTCTCTTGCAGGGTTTTTAATATAAGCATCTAACATTGCTTTTAAAACCGCTACCAGTTCTGCATGATTATGTCTGTCTTGCCCTACTTCTAATCCTGTAAAAACAGTTTCTGGCACCAATCCGTACTTTGCTACTGAATTGATAACATCATGCCCTAAACCTCCCTCACTAAATTGTGCCTTTCCTTGACGATATAAATAATTATTTGCCTTATCTGAATACGTATTACGCACTGTATACATTTCTGATAAATCAATATCCTTACCTGTTAAACGTATAATTTCTGATTCTAAAAAAGAAGTTGTAGAAAAACTCCAACAAGTACCAGTTCTACCTTGGCTCTTTACTTGAGTATTCTCTATATCTTTTATTTCTTTAAATTGATATTTCTGTGCATTAATTGAACCAATACTAAGAACTGCAAAAGCTCCAGCTACTAAGATTTTTTTCATGAGGTTATTTTTAATTTCTGAGCAATTTACATTTTTTAACTATCATTAAAAATTTCACACTCTTAAAAATCTACAATTACTCCAATTCTTGGCAAAGCTCTACCAGTAGTACTCTCTACTTCTTCTAAAAGATATCTTGAGCCATCATTAGGATCTATAACTCTTCCATTTTGATCTTCTATTGGCAATAAAAAAGGACGTTGCTTAGAACTACTAGCATAAACATTCTGTATATCTAAATATAAATTTATAGCCGCTCTTTTTAAATACCAAGTCTTATCTACTCTAAAATCTAATTGTGTGTAAGTATCCAAACGCTCCTCATTTAATTTAGTATAATCTAAAACACCTCCATTTCTAACATCATAATTTGATATTAACGACGATGCATTTAAATCATAAGGAGTAAAAGGTTTTCCTCCTACCAATCTAAACTTAGTACCAATTTCCCAGTTTTTCTTCAGCTTTTTTCCTGCTGTAATAGTTATAAGATGTCTATTATCCCAAGTAGATGGTATATATTGTCCTAAAGCATTTTTAAACTCACTTCTTACAAATGTATAAGATGCAATTCCATATAAACCATCATAGGATTTTTTTTGAGCTAAAAATTCAAAACCATAAGATCTTCCTTGTGAATTTGAAACCACCTCTTCATTCCCTACAACACCAAAATCATCTCCTAAATTTGCTAAACTTATTTGATCCCTCACCGAAAATGGATAATTATCATAAGACTTGTGAAATGCTTCAAAAGTAACTTTAGAACTTGTATTAGGTCTATACGATAAACCTGCCACTATATGATCTGACTGTATATATTTTAGCCCTTTTTTATTTACAAACTCACCTGCATTATTCTTAAACCCCAAAACGGTATAAGAAGGCAATTGATAATATCTCCCAATAGATCCATTTACAGACCATTTATCTGTTAACAAATAATTCAAAGAAAATCTAGGTGAAAACTGGTTAAATACATTTCTCATTTCACTGTTATAATCCACACCATCCAACCTAAAACCAAAAGAAACCCCTAATTTATTATTTAAATATTCCTTTGAAATCTGACCGAAAATACCATATTTAATAAAATCTATTTCTGAATTAAAAACATCTTCAAAAACTCCTTGACTATTTGCTACTTTCCTATAAGTGTTGTTTAAATATGTGGCTGTTTCAAGATTTGAACCTATATTTATTTTATAATTATTTTTAGTATCCAAATTCAACTCATATCTAAACTTGGTTTCCGTTTCTTTTGAATTATAATTCAATAATAAATTTGGAGCTATCTCTTCATTCATAAAATACTTTACAGCCTTATTTTTAAGTTCATTTCTACTCAAAACCAATAAATGTGTAGCTTCTTCAGCAAAATATTTATAACTAGCTCCAATAGTATAATTCCATTGACTATTTACTGGTACTGTATTTAATATTACTTTGTTTCGCTTTATAGTTTCTTCATCAGTTTCTCCATCATTTACCGTTTCATTTAACTCAAAATCATCTATAGCCCCTAACGCTATAATTGACAACTCGCTATTTTTAGATAATTCAGATTTTACATTTAACTGAAAATCATTATACGTTGGTAAAAAAGGTAGTTTTATCAGCTTGAATAAAAACTGAAGGTACGATTGACGCACAGATAACATAAAAGTCGTTTTATCACCAATAGGTCCATCTAATGTAATACCAGCATCTGAAGTTCCTAAAGTAGCTCTTGTATTCAACGATTTGTTATTTCCCACTTTCTGAGTAAACTCTATAACCGAACTCAATGTATTACCTCTATTTGCAGGAAAAGCACTAGAATAAAAATCTACTTTCCTAATTAAATCTGCATTCATTATCCCAACAGGTCCTCCAGTAGCTCCTTGTGTTTGAAAGTGATTTATTACAGGTACTTCAATACCATCTAAATAAAATTTATTTTCTGATGTTGCTCCCCCTCTAATAATGATATCATTTCTAAAACCTGGATTTGAGGCTACTCCTGGAAAAGATTGAATTACTTTTAAAACATCCCTATTTCCACCTGGATTTTTCTCTATTTCTACAACCCCTAATGTTTGTAATGACAAAGGACTCTCTATTGATTTTTTAAATAAGTTTGCTTTAACCTCAACTTCTTTTAATGTTGTTGAGTTTTCTTTCAGTACTACTGTTATATAAGGTGAATTGTCTTTAGTAACTAAATATTCATTTGTAATTAACGATTGGTAACCTACAAATGAAACTTGTAGCTTATTGTAACCTAAAGGAACCTTAGTTATTCTAAAATTACCTTCATCATCAGAAACAACACCTATTGAAGTGCCATAAACCAATACATTTACATAAGGAATTGTTTTTCTTGTTTTAGAATCAATTATTTTTCCTGAAATTTCTCCTAGATTTTGACCTACGGTTAAAAATGTTTGAAATATCGACAACAATACAAGTATACGTTTCATATATCAGAAATTTAAAGCTATGCTAAAATACAATTTGTTCAACAAATAATCAAAAAAGTTAAACAAACAATTTTAAAACATAAAAAAACCTCAGTTTTACTGAGGTTTGTGGGGAGAGCAGGATTCGAACCTGCGAAGTCGTAAGACAACGGAGTTACAGTCCGTCCCATTTGGCCGCTCTGGAATCTCCCCAGAGCTTTTCAAATTTATCTAATCTAATAAACTTTAAAAAACTTGTGACCGGGCTGGGGCTCGAACCCAGGACCCTCTCCTTAAAAGGGAGATGCTCTACCAACTGAGCTACCCGGTCATTGTTTTTTTTCGCGTTAGCGGGTGCAAATATAGAAGGTATTTTTAATTCTACAAACTTTTTTTTGACTTTATTTTCAAAAAAATTGCACTTATTTTTTTACTTCTTAATACACAGAAAGTTACCTAAACATCATTTAAATATGCTTTTCTAACTTTTTTAAATAAATTAGATGAATACACAAAATCAACAATCGCTTCATTGTCTGTTTTAAAGATTTCTTTGTGCGAACCTTCCCATGCTTTCACTCCATTTCTAAGAAATACTATCTTATCTCCTATTTCCATAACAGAATTCATGTCGTGGGTATTAATAACAGTTGTTATTTTATACTCATCAGTAATTTCTTGAATTAAATTATCAATAACAATTGATGTTTGTGGATCTAACCCTGAATTAGGTTCATCACAAAACAGGTATCTTGGATTCATTACAATTGCTCTCGCTATTGCTACACGCTTTTGCATTCCTCCTGATAATTCTGCTGGAAATTTTTTATTTGAGTTCTCTAAGTTTACTCTTTTTAAAACAAAGTTTACTCTATCCAACATTTCACTCTCAGGCTGTTTTGTAAACATTTTTAGAGGAAACATCACATTCTCTTCAACTGTTTGAGAATCGAATAAAGCACTTCCTTGAAAAACCATTCCTAGCTCTTTCCTAAAGCTTCTTTTATCTTCTATAGTCATTTCTGTATTTACACGACCATCATAGGTTATAGTTCCTTTTTCTGGCGTATGTAAACCTATTAATGATTTTAAGAACACTGTTTTTCCTGAACCACTTTGCCCTATAATTAAACTTGTTTCTCCTGGTTTAAACGAGGTTGTAATTCCTTTTAAAATCTCAACTCCATTAAATCCTTTATGTAATTTATTTACTTCTATCATTACGTTAACAACATTTGAGTTAAGAAATAATTAGCGATAACAATTATTACAGTAGTCCAAACTACCGATTGCGTACTTGCTTTACCAACTTCTAAAGAACCTCCTTTTACATAATACCCATGATAAGAAGGAACCGTAGCTATTAAAAACGCAAAAACTAAAGTTTTAATAATTGCATAAGTAAGTAAAAAAGGATTAAACTCCATTTGAACCCCAGTAATATAATCTATTCCAGAAAACAGTCCTGAAAGTACTCCAGCTACCCATCCACCAAAAATCCCTAAGAACATAGCTAATACAATTAAGAAAGGGTAGAAAAATAAAGTAGCTATAATTTTAGGTAATACTAAATAGTTTAACGAATTTATCCCCATTACTTCTAAAGCATCTATTTGCTCTGTTACACGCATTGTTCCTATACTTGAAGTGATATAAGACCCTACTTTTCCTGCTAAAATAATTGAACAAAATGTTGGTGCAAATTCTAAGATTACTGAACGTTTAGCTGCAAAACCAATTAGTGATTTTGGTATAAACGGATTTTCTAAATTCAATGCTGTTTGCAAAGCAATAACTCCCCCAATAAAAAAAGATATAAAAGCTATAATCCCCAACGACTTAAGTCCTAACTCTTCAATTTCCCTAAATAAAGCTTCTCGAAAAACCCTAGCTCTTTGCGGTTTTGTAAAAACTTGTTTTAGCATTAGAAAGTACTTTCCAATATGCTCAATATAATTCATTAAACTATTCTATTTTTCTTTACTGCTAAAGTATTAAAAAACCATTAACTCTTCACGTTATTTATGAGTTTTAGCACTCTTTTTACTTACCTTTGATTCTAAATTTTTAAAATTAATCATGAAAAAAATAATATGTTTAGCTGCTTTAGCCACAACTTGTTTAATTAGTTGTGTAATAGCCCCTAAAAAAAGCACTCATAAACCTAAACTAGTTGTTGGTGTAGTAATTGACCAAATGCGCTATGATTATTTAATTCGTTTTGCTTCTAAATATGGTGAAGATGGATTTAAACGTTTATTAGAAGATGGGTTCTCTCTGGAAAATGCTCATTATAATTATATACCAACCTATACTGCTGTTGGTCATGCTTCAATTTATACAGGAACAACTCCTACAAACCATGCTATAATTAGTAACACTTGGTATGACAAATACACTAAAGAAATGGTGTATTGTGTAGATGATAGTAATTATAATACTGTAGGTTATGATGGTGATGGAGGAAAGAAATCTCCTAATAGAATGCTAACGACTACAATAACAGATCAATTAAAGTTAGCACAAAATATGAATGGTAAGACTATTGGAGTTGCTATCAAGGATCGTTCAGCAATTTTACCCGCTGGTCATGCTGCTGACGGTGCTTATTGGTTTTATGGTCGTGATATAGGGAAATGGATTACCTCATCTTATTATATGAACAACCTTCCTAATTGGGTACAAGAGTTTAACAATTCTAAAATAGTAGATGAATACTTGAAACAACCATGGGAAACCCTATATGATATCAACACTTATACTGAAAGTATTGCTGATGATAATAATTTTGAAAAACCTTTTAAAGGAGAAGAAAAACCTATTTTCCCTCATGACATACCTAATTTAAAAAGTGAAAACAAAAACTATAGTATCATAAAAGCAACACCAGCTGGTAATACCTTGACTACCGATTTTGCTAAAGCTGCTATTATTGGAGAAAACTTAGGTAAATCTGAATTTATTGACTTTTTAGCTATCAGCTATTCTTCTACTGATTATGTCGGACATCAATTTGGAGTTGCTTCCAAAGAAGTTGAAGACACTTATCTACGATTAGACAAAGATTTAGCTGATTTGTTTCAGTTTTTAGATACTGAAATTGGTGAGGACAATTACACCTTATTTTTAACAGCTGATCATGCTGCTGTTCAAGTTCCAGCTTATCTTAAATCTGTTAAAATCCCTGCTGATTATTTTAGTTATACAGAATTTAAAACTTATGTAAATGATATTACTAAAAAGTGTTTTAATTCAGATGCATTAGTTGAGAGTATTTCTAACTTTCAAATCTTCTTAAATAAAGAGAAAATTGAAGAGTTAAAATTAGATGTACATACTGTTGCTCAAAAAATAGCTGACGAAGCAATCAATTATAAAAACATCTATAAGTCTGTAACCGCAAAAACATTACAAACTACTACTTTTACCAATGGTATTTTAAACTCATTACAGAACGGTTACAATCAGAAATTTTCTGGAGATATTCTATTAATTCCAAATCCATCTACACTTAGTGCTTATTATAAAAATGGAGGTACATCACATGGTTCTGGATATTCTTATGATACTCATATCCCTTTGATTTTCTACGGAAATGGTATTAATCAAGGTTCATCAAAGAAAAAATATGAAATAATTGATATTGCACCTACAATCTCTAATTTATTACAAATTGAATTCCCTAACGGAACCACTGGAAAGATTATAGAAGAAGTATTAGAATAAAAAAAGCGCTCAATGAGCGCTTTTTTCTTTTCAAATAATGTACAGAATATTCTATTTTCTTTTACAATATACTTTACACGTTTTATATTTATATGCATTTGAAATATAACTCTTCATTATAAAAGCTGTAAGTAGTGTAAAAAAAATGTAAATCATATTTTTATGTTTTTGGTTTCTAACTATTTAGATACATCAATTTTAAAAAAGTCACATTTTTTATTTTGGATTATTTAATATAACCAAAGCACCAATAACTCCTGGTACCCAACCACAAAGGGTTAATAAAAAAACAATTACTACAGATCCACATCCTTTACCTAAAACAGATAATGGTGGAAAAAAAATTGCTAGTAAAACTCTTAATAAACTCATAGTATTTTTTTAATTAATATACTATAAAGACGAATATTCCTTTATTTTGTTACAGTTTACAGTAACAAAAGGCCATTTTGAAAAGAAAAAAGCATTGATTATAAACGATAATCAATGCTTTTCGATTTTAAAAACAATTCAATTAATGCAATGCAAAAATGAAAACTGTTTAGAAAGTTACTTCTAAACAGTTTATTTTATAAGCTATTTCTTTATAAATCGGATACTCTTTACATCTGTATCCTTTTCAATTACAATTGTATAAATAGCCGATTTTAAACCACTAACATCAATATTATTAGTAGCAACACCTTTCTTAATTCTTTGACCTAATGTGTTATAAATAGTATAATTTACTTTTTCATAACCAATTGGCTTCACTAAATTTATTTGGTTTCCAACTGGATTCGGATAGATTGCAAACTCAAGAATATCTCCTCTTGTAGTAATTGCTGAGTTTGAACCAGTAACCTGGAAGTTATCAATAGCAATATCTGCTTGCCATGTATTTCCTGTTACACGGTTAAAACGTAATTTAATACCTTTTCCTACATAATCATTTAAGCTTACTGTAGCTGTTAACCAAGAGTTTCCTTTATTTCCTGATTGATTCCAAATTGAAGTCCAATTAACTCCATCATCCTCACTAACTTCTAAGTCGATAGTTCCCATATTGGTAGCTCCATACATGTGATATTTGAACGAAATTGAAGCAGAACTTAATCCTGATAAGTCATAACATGGTGAATTTATAATTGCTCTTTTATTTGGGTATCCTGTATTTCTACCAGAAGCCTCTACATAAATATAATGTGAACCATTATTGGCTGATGAAGGACCTGTTCCACTTGATGGTGTACTTCCAGTTCTTCTTGTCCAATTGATATCATCGCCACTAGATTGTGTCCATGAACCAAAAGACGAATCAAAAGATTGTGCATAAGGGTAACTATCTATTCCTCCTGTACAACCAGCTGTAACTGCATTTACATTAACAGTTCTAGTTACTGCTGTTGCTGCATTACCAGCTGCATCAGATACATTATAAGTTAAAGTATAAGTTCCTTGTGTATTTGCATCTACAGAACCAGTTACTACAATATTAGCAGTAATATTTCCATCTACATTATCACTTGCAGTTGCTCCAGCATCTGTATACGAATCTCCAACATTTATATTTTCAACACTATTTCCTAACAAGGTTATTACTGGTGCTACTGTATCTGCTCCAGCACCTACTATTGTAACTGTATAATCTTCTACCTCTCCATAAGTAAATTCACCACATGGACTTGGTACTGCATTATAACGTAAAATTACTCTCATCCTAGTGTCTCCTGTAACTGCTGATGCAGGTACCGTGAAACTTCCTGACACTGGTGTATCTGTTGAAGGAGACTTACTCCAAACTAGCTCTCCAGCATCTGTAAACACTCCATTTTTATTATAATCAATCCAAACTCCATAACCTTCACTATAAGTTGTTCCAGTCCAAGTTGGAGTAATGGTAATTGTTTCTGAAGCTCCTTTAGTTATAGTAGTTGAAATATTTGTAAAATCTGAATAAAATTGACCTGTTGAAGTATTATCTATTGTATTTAATTTTACATTAGAAATATATTCATCATTTACATTTGTACTTTTAGCTGTACAATATGTTAATTGAACATCTGTTGTTGTAAAATTAGCTGTTGCACTAAAACTAGATGAAGTACCATCTGTACAAACACTCTTAACTCTAACTTCATAAGCTGTATTTGCATCTAAACCAGATAACGTAGTAGTTGTTCCTGATGTATTATTTGAAGTCCAAGAAGCATCTGATGCTTTTTTGTACTCAACAGTATAAGTTGCTCCTGATACTGTATTCCAAGAAACTGTAGCTGCTGAATCTGTAACTCCACTTACACTAACTCCAGTTGGAACTGATGCTGTACATGGTAACGGATTTGAAATAGTAAAGTTTGTATTTGAAATATCGAAGAAGATATGGTTAGTTCCTCTAACCATTATTCTATTTTGATTTCCTACTGAGTTTGGCACCGTAATATCATGAGATCCGTCATTAGGAACTCCACTAGCTAATACTACTGGATAAGTATCTCCACCATCTGTAGACATTAAAATATCAACATTTGCAGCATTTACTCCATTACTTGTTGTACCTGCTACATTCCAAGTAACAGTTTCAGTTGCTCCTGCTGTTAAAGTAACTGCTGTATTAGGTGAATTTACCACAAAAGGCCCTGCTGTTCCATTTACAGTAACCACCATATCATCACTATTATTTGTTCCTCCTCCTGCTCTGTTATCTCTTACCGTTAATCTAAAGTTTAAACTTCTGGCAACATTTGGAACCGCTTCCCATTGCCAAGAAGTATTTCCTGCTTTTACTGTTTCTAATCTTGGAAAATACCTTGACGCATTTGTTGTTGGAGAATAAGACCTAAAAGCAACTCCTGCTGTAGCTGTTACACTAGGGTATGTTGTAGCTGCATTGTTTTCATCCATTTGTTCCCAACAATATGAAAGCACATCAGACGCATCTGCATCGGTAGCAGATCCTGTTAATACAAATGCTGTTCCTTTTGGAATTGTATAATCACTACCAGCATTTACTGTTGGCACATTATTTCCTGTTGAAGTATTTGTTTGACATGAAGTTGATTTAATATAATTAGTAATTTGCTGAATATTTATTGCATGAAAATATGGATCACTATTAGGCTGCACATCTGTTGCTCCTGTTATACCTGCATATCCCATTATGGTAGTACCACTTCCTGGTTCCATATGTACATTGGTTCCTTCATTTCTTATTGTAAAGGTATGATTACCTCCAAATTGATGTCCAATTTCATGAGCCACGAAATCTACATCAAAAGGATCTCCTTCTGGAGTAGTACGCGAAGTAAATGCACTACCTTTACTTCCATCTACACAAACACATCCAATACAACCTGCGTTTCCATTGTTTGATGCTTTTGCAAATAAGTGTCCTATATCATAGTTCGCTTCACCAATAACACTAGTTAAAGTTGATTGCACTTGTGAATTAAAACTTCCATTTGAATAAGGGTCTGTTGATGCATTCGTATAAATTACATCTTCATTATTCGCAATAATAATCATAGTTACATTAAAATCCGTTTCATAGATTCCATTAACCCTTGTCATTGTTGTATTCATTGCTGCCAATGCTTGTGCTTTGGTACCACCATGATGCGCTGTATATTCACCTGTTGCAGAAATAGCAATACGATACGTTCTTAAGGTTCCATCATCTGCATTTTTATGCTGAAAAGAACTCCCTGTGCTTTTGTTTCTGTTATTTGGATCTACATCACATTTGAATCCATTTACATCTCTAGGCTTATCCGATTTTTTATAGATAGTATATCTTTTTAAATCTGCTGAATAAGGTTCAATAAACACTGTAGGTTTATCAATTCCTAAACGCATACTTTGTAAACCTTTTGCGTTTGAAAGACTAAAACGAATCCTATCTGAAGGATCATCAACACCTACACCCATGTAAGATTTAATGTCTGGATACTTTTGTGATAAGGCTGGATGCAACACCGAAGCTTCTGAAACTCGGTACTTTTCTAGCTTTCCATCAGCATTTGGAAAAGCTATAATCACACTAGATTGTTTACCTGATTTTCTCTGAGGTGCATTTACTAAAGCTTGTTTAAACGCATCTAAATCTAGTTGATAAATCTCTTTATCGGGCAATCTTTTTTCTAGTGCAGAAACACTAGCTCTTACTTTTCCATTTGCTTGTTTTTTCCATAATTCGCTGTTTTGAGAAAATAAAACAGACGTAGCCAAGGACATGGCTAAAAATAGCTTGTTTTTCATAATCTGGGGGACTTAAAATTTATTTCGTTAAAGATATAAAAAAACTTTACACAAAAAAGTAACAAGCTAAAAAACAGAGTTTTAAAAACACCCAATCTACATCAAGCGCCCGAAAAATATAGCGTTCATTAACAATTTATTTGTTCCAAACCAAAATCCTCTAAAATTTGTATTATCAGTAAATACAATTATTTTTCCAGCCCCTAAACGCTGAGATTTAAAGGGAACTGTATTCTTTAATTCCTTTAAATTTTCTTTTGAAATATATCCACTCAATAATGGGGCATTTGTATATTGAATTGGATTATTATAACTTTTTTTATCAGGTTGAATGAATTGTCTAGTATTTCTAAACAATGCTATCTTATTATTTTTATAACCAAAACTTATTGGATGTGAACGATCTATTGAAGCTTCAAAAATTGCACCTCCGATAACTTGTGCTCCTGACTGCAATGAACGATTTTCAAATGATACATTTTTCACTGTATCCATTTTAGGTTTATTAAATTGTAATGAAATAAATCCTTTATTAGACATCCAGTTAACCGCATTTCTATATCCTATTAATACACCTCCTTTGCGAACCCAATCTCTTAACTTTCCTTCTAAATTCTTATCTATTGAATAGCTATTAGGTATTATAATAGTAGTGTACTTACTTAAATTTACTCTTGATGCATAAGACATGTCTAGTTTAGTAAGTTGCATATCAAAACGTTGATCTAACAAATGCCAGATTTCACCTGCATCATAACTTGTTATTCCTTTTCCTACTAACATCGCTACTTTTGGTTCTTTTACAACTCTAAAGTTTCTACTCCCTAAATCTATACCATCATTCAAACCTGTTGAAACACCTGTTATTTCAATATGATTTTTCATTGCAACTTTTTCTAAATAAGTAAACAATTCAGCATTATTTAATTTTTGATTTTGTGCAGGAATAAAAATAGTTCCATAATCGTATAGTTTGTTATTGTTTTTAAACTGCTTCATTGCAACTTTAGCTCTTAGTCCCTTTTTTAAAATTTCATTTAAAGCCTTAGGTGCTTCATATTCATTCCAAGCAAATAAATACCCTACTGTGCTTTTATTTTGAATACTTCCCGATTTCTTTTTTAAATCAAGTATCTCATTACCCACTTTAGACAACGAAACATTTTTAGCAAAATCCACTCCAAATGCATGATTAAATGTCCAAGCAGAAACATCATAAAACAGACTATCTTTAAAGGTAGTTCTCACATCAAACATTGCCTTTACCAATCGATTATTTTTCTGATTCATTGGTATTGCATAACTATATCCTTTTTTAAAATATTTTCCATTAACTGTTAAATCAGATTTTAACTCATGAAGTTTTACTTTATGCTTTTTTAATACCTCAGCTAAATGATAACTTTTGATTGCATCCTTTTCATCTCCAAATACAAATGCCTTATTTTCTGATAACTTCCTTGATTCCTCATAAAAACCTTGTTGATATTTCAAGATTTTTTTTCGCATATTTTTAGCAGCTTCCAATGTTGATAATGTTGCTGTAAACTGATTTCTAATTGTAAATGGAAAAGTTAATATTCCATTATCACTTTCCTGTGCATGTCCACGTGAACTTCCTTGTTCAAACAAAATCCCTATACTTCCATTGATATCTGGAAATGTTGACCCCTTTCCATAATAAAAATCATCAAAGCTTTCTTCAGAATAATATGTTGATCCTATTTTATCAAAAGCTTTCGCATGATAAGTTGCAATCTCCTTTGTTAAATCCTGATTCATTTGAGGCGTTAATGGATTTGTTCTACTTGGAATTCCCGGTTGAAAAAAGAAAGTAGAATTCGTCCCCATCTCATGATGATCTGTTAAAATATTAGGCAACCATTTATGAAATGTTTTAATTCTTGCTGTACTCTCTGGCAACTGTACAGGTAACCAATCTCTATTCATATCGAACCAATAGTGATTGGTTCTTCCTCCTGGCCAAACTTCATGATACTCTCTATCATTTGGATCTGGATTTATATTACTTGCTTTATTTGTATTTGCCCAATAAGCAAAACGTTGTAATCCATCTGGGTTTAATGATGGATCAAATAAAATTACTGTATTATTCAATAACTCATTTATTTTTGGACCTTGAGCTGCTGCTAAATAATATGCTGCTGCTAATGCTGCATTAGAACCACTTGGTTCATTTCCATGAATTGAAAATCCTTGATACACAACAATTGGTTGATTAGACACATTTATTGAAGCATTATCTGTTATTTCAATATGCTTTTCCCTTATCCCCTCCAAGTTTTGATGATTCTTAGGCGCTGTAATTGTCAGTAACAGTAAAGGTCTCCCTTCATAAGTTTCTCCTCTATTTTCAATAGTTACTCTATTTGAAGCCTTTGCTAAAGCTTTCATATACGACACTAATTTATCGTGAGTAATATGCCATTCTCCTACCTCATGCCCTATAATAGATTTTGGAGTTGGTATATTTTTATCATAACTCACATCACTTGGCAAATAATATGATAAATCTACTTTTTGCTGAGCTAGCACTGAAACCGATAGAGATAATACTAAGTATAGAAAAACTTTTTTCATGAATTTGTTGTTTGATAGACTCACAAATATATTAAATCAAAAACGTTATTTTTGACTACTAACTAACTGGTTTCTATGTACACTAAAAAAACTTACCCAATTAAAGGGATGCTAAGATGGACTAGAAGGTATATTTATGTTTTTATACTACTTAGTCTTATCCCCGTATTTTTATTTGACGTTATGGGATGGAAATGGTTATATGTACCATGGCTTCCTTTAGGTGTTTTGGGTACCGCTGTTTCTTTTATTGTAAGTTTTAAAAATAACGCTTCTTATGATAGATTATGGGAAGCTCGTAAAATTTGGGGTGGTATTGTAAACACTTCTAGATCTTTTACTGTTATGGTAAAAGACTTTATTAAAAATGATCAAATAACTACTAGTGAATTAAAAAATATTCACAGAGAATTGGTTCATAGACATGTTGCTTGGCTAACCGCATTACGCTACCAAATGCGTAAAGACAAGCCTTGGGAAAATCATATTAAACTTAGCAAATCTAATAGAGAGTTTAGAGAAAAAAATGTTTATGTATTTGAAGATAACGTTCCAATCAAAGAAGCTATTTCACCTTATATCTCTGAAACCGAATACAATGAGATTTTTGCTAAAGGAAATCAAGCTTCTCAATTATTAGGAATTCAATCTAGACGAATCAAAGAACTTTATAATGAAGGATTCATAGATAATTTTCGACATATGGAACTTGAAAAAATAATTGTTGAATTATATACTTTACAAGGAAAATCGGAACGTATTAAGAACTTTCCATACCCTCGTCAATTTGCTACTTTAAACTTTATGTTTGTTTGGGTATTCATTATTCTTTTACCTTATGGTATGATGCAAGAATTTGAAGCTTTAGGTGATAGAATTACTGAAACCTTAGCTAATCATCAATCTAGAACAGCAATTATGCATAAAGTTCAAGTATTTATTTCCCGTCATTTCGAATGGTTTTCTGTTCCTTTTAGTACACTAATCGCATGGGTATTTTACTCTATGGAAGCTATTGGTGAAAACTCTGAAAATCCTTTTGAGGGAGGCCCGAATGATGTCCCTATTACAAACATGAGTAGAGGTATAGAAATAGATATCCGACAATTAATAGACGATACTGATATTCCAGAACCTTATAAATGGAATAATGATATTGTTTTATAAAAGCCCCTATAATGACTGTAAAAAATTTATCTACTACCCCATTTGAAAAAATTATTGAATGCTTCTTGTTAGCTTTTGAAAACTATTTTGTTCCCATGCCTAAAGAGGAAATATATTATCAGGAAAGATGGAAAGCAGCTAAGGTTGATTTTGAATTTTCTTATGGCATGTTTGATGGAGAAAAGTTAGTTGGATTTATAATTCATGCTATTGATGAAAGAAATGGAACATTAATAGCTTTTAATACTGGTACTGGTGTAACTCCTGAATATCGAGGAAAAAAAATAATTCAATCCATATACAAACATGCTCTCATAGAATTTAAAACCAACAACATTCAACAAAGTTCTTTAGAAGTTATTACAGAAAATAAAAAAGCTATTCATTTATATAAAAATATTGGCTTCACTACTTCTAAAACCTACAAATGCTATAGAGGGCAAATAAAAACAGATAGTTCACTTGAATATGAATTAAAAGAAACAGACTTAAAGAATGTAAACTGGAATCAACTTCCAAATCAATCATACTATTCTTGGGATAATCAAAAAGAGTCTATAACAAGAGGAAACTATCAATTTTTTCAAATAATGTATAATGATATACCTGAATCCTTCTTTATTATCAATGCAGAACAAAATTATCTGGCTCAATTTGATTTATTAAACGATTCAAATATAGGTTGGGAAAGACTTTTCTCTGGTATTAAAAAATTATCAGAAACTATTAAAATAAACAACGTTGACACAAGGCTTTCTTCTAAAATTATTGCCCTCAATAATATTGGGCTTAAAAACATTATTGATCAATTTGAAATGAATTTAAAAATTGACCAACCACACCCATAAACCTCTAAAAATCAAAACAAAAAGATAGTTAAAATAATTTTCACTTATCAATAATGTCAAATTGATTTTTTAAGAAGTTCTTTTTTAATCAAAATAGTTTTTTTTTATAAAAAAAGCTGTTTATAAAACCAAACAAACACAAAACACTTCGTTTTAGAGTGAATTTTATTTTTAATAAACCTCAAAAAGATTAAATTTATTTAATTTGTAACAAAATTTAATAAATTATGTCATCAAAAAACATATTAGAAAATTCTAATACTACTACCAAGACATTTGTCTCGCCAGAATACATTCGTAATCGCTTCTCTACGATCATGTCTGATATGTATAAAAACGAAGTACCACTTTACGGTGAATTACTTGATTTGGTTCATGATATTAATGACAATGTTCTTTCTGAATCTAAAGATATTGAAGAACAATTGGCAAATACAGGAGAAATAACTCGCTTAAATATGGAACGTCATGGTGCTATTCGTTTAGGTAAACCATATGAGTTATTTACTATGAGACGTTTATTTAAAGTTATGGGAATGTTTCCTGTTGGGTACTATGATTTAGCTCCAGCTGGTGTTCCTGTTCACTCAACGGCCTTTAGAGCTATTGAAAACACAGCTCTTAATCAAGCTCCTTTTAGAGTTTTTACATCTTTATTACGTTTAGATTTAATTGATGACGAGCAACTTCGTAAAAATGTTGAAACTATTTTAGAAAAGCGTCAGATTTTTACAGAAAAGGCATTAGAGTTAATTGACAAATCTGAAAAAGAAGGTGGATTAAATAAAGAAGATGCTGAAACTTTTGTTCAAGAAGCATTAGAAACTTTTAGATGGCATGATACTGCTACGGTAGATTATGAAATGTACGAAGCATTATTAAATCAACACAGGTTAATTGCAGATGTAGTTGCTTTTAAAGGACCTCACATTAACCACCTTACACCTAGATCATTAGATATTGACAAAGTACAAACAAGCATGGAAGCTCGTAATATACCTCCAAAAGACAATATTGAAGGACCACCTACTAGAAAATGCCCAATTTTATTACGTCAAACAAGTTTCAAAGCATTAACTGAAAAAGTAACTTTTAAAGGAGATGTTGGAAATGAAAAAATGGGAGAACACAAAGCTCGTTTTGGTGAAATTGAACAACGTGGTGTAGCTGTTACCCAAAAAGGATTAGATTTATATAATGAGTTATTAGGCAAAACACGTAAAGCTATTGGTGGTTCTCCAACTGCAGAAAATGCTGATGAATACAACCAACTATTACTAGAAAACTTTAAAGTTTTCCCTGATACTTATAACGAATTACAAGCTAAAGAATTAGCCTACTTCCATTATTTCACAACTGATAAAGTAAAAGATATATCTGAAGGCAAAACATATACAAAAGCAGACGTGAATCAATTACTAAAAGATGGTTATTTAACCATTGAACCTATGGTTTACGAAGACTTTTTACCTGTAAGTGCTGCTGGAATTTTTGCTTCAAACTTAGGTACTGATGATGCAAAACGTGAATACGAAGGAACATCAAATCAATCATTATTTGAAAAAGATTTAGGTGAACCAGTGTACAAGTTAATGAAGTGGTATGAAGACATGCAAGATGAAACTATTCAGAAATGTTTAGCACAAATAAACGCTTAAATAAGGTTTAGTCACATTTCTATATTTTCAATTATATTTTTTTTCATAAAAGAGATTGTCTATTTTACAACTTAAACTAAGTTTGTTTTATCAAAACACAATAAAGTTATTCTTTTGAAAAATCAATTTGATTATATAGACCAACAAATACTTCTAAAGCTACGAAAAGATGCACGTAAAGCATATTCTCAAATAGCTGAAGAACTCAATGTTTCTAACTCTTTAATTCATCAACGTATAAAGAAGTTAACTTCTGAAGGCGTTATTCAAAATGCTGAATTTATCCTAGACGAAAAGAAACTAGGATATAAAACTAAATCCTATACTGGAATTCGTTTACGTGAAGCCCGTTTTGCTAAAGATGTAATGAAAGAGTTAGAAAAAATTGATGAAATTGTAGAATGTAATTTCGTCTCTGGTAATTATGCGATTTTCATTTTAATATATGCTAAAGACAATGAACATCTGCAAAAAATATTATATGACAAAGTTCATTTAATAAACGGAGTTGCAGGTACCGATACTTTTATTTGTTTTGACACTTGTTTTAAAAGAAATATTCCAATTGAATAGTTTATGAAAAAAAACGCAGCTGTTTTATGGACCGGTGGAAAAGATTGCGCTTTAGCCTTTTTTAAAGCTCAACAAGAAGAATATTCTATTACTCACTTAGTAACTTTTGCTCCAGAGAATCCTGATTTTAAAGCTCATAATTTGTCTCTGATTAAACAACAAGTAACATCGGTTGGAATTCCGCATATAATACTTACTGTAAAATCTCCAATGCAAAATAGCTATGAAGACGCTATAAGTTTATTAAAAACTAAATATCATATAGAGACTTTAATTACTGGCGACATTGATGAAATTGAAAACCATGATAATTGGATTGAAAAGTGTAGTCAAAAATCAGAAATGAAAGTTTACAACCCGCTATGGAAAAAAAATAGAACAGAATTACTTTCTACCTTATTAGATCATAAATTCGAAGTTATTTTTTCTTTGGTCAAAAAACCTTTTTTTAATCAAAAATGGGTTGGAAAAGTAATAGATTCAACAATTATTGAAGAATTAAAGAAATTAAATATTGATATTTGTGGTGAAAACGGAGAATACCATACAATGGTAATCAATGCTCCTTTTTTTAAAAGTCAAATAAATATAGGTTCATACACAGTTACTGAAAATGAACATTATAGTTATTTACACAAATAAATAACAACATCATAAGGTGTTTAACCATGATACAGAATACACAGCTACAAAATTTAGAAAAAAAACTAGAAGGAGAGTTATTTTTCGACGATTTACATAAAAACATATATGCTACAGATGCATCGGTGTATCGTAAAATCCCATTAGCTGTTGCATATCCTAAAAACAAAAAAGATATACAACAATTAATTGATTTTGCTACTAAAAGTAATATCACATTAATACCACGTACAGCAGGTACCTCTCTAGCTGGACAATGTGTTGGTGATGGAATTGTAGTTGATGTTTCTAAGCACTTTACCAACGTATTGACTTTTGATGAACAGAATAAAACCATTACTGTTGAACCTGGTATAATTAGAGACGATTTAAATCGTTTTCTAAAACCTTTTGGATTATTTTTTGGACCAAACACCTCAACTTCAAATCGATGTATGATTGGTGGTATGGTTGGAAACAATTCTTCTGGAAGTACTTCAATTAGATATGGAGTTACTCGCGATAAAGTAATAGCAATTGAAGGTTTATTAAGCGACGGTAGTGAAGTAACTTTTTCAGAAATAACTTCTGATGAATTCAAACAAAAACGTTTTGAAAAGTCTTTAGAAGGAAGTATTTATAAAGCTATATACAATGAATTAACTTCTAAGGAGAATCAACAAGAAATAAAAAAAGAATTTCCAAAGGAAAGTATTCACCGAAGAAATACAGGATATGCTGTTGACGAGTTTTTAACTTCTGATTTATTTGGAGGAAATGAACCTACTTTAAACCCTGCTAAATTCTTATCAGGAAGTGAAGGAACATTAGTTTTTTCTACTGCTATAACAATTCAACTGGACGACCTCCCTCCTACTAAAAGTATTATGGTATGTCCGCATTTTACAAGTGTAAATGAGAGTTTAAAAGCAACAGTTACTGCCATGAATCACAAATTGTACGCTTGTGAATTGATGGATAAAGTAATTTTAGACTGTACTAAAAACAATAGAGAGCAAGCAAAAAATCGTTTCTTCTTACAAGGTGATCCTGAAGCTGTTTTAATGTTAGAAGTTTCAGCTAATACTATTGAAGAAGCAGAAATACTAGCCGATAAACTTATTGAAGATTTAAAAATTAATAATTTTGGTTATCACTACCCTAAAGTATATGGAGACGATATAGCCAAAGTTCATTACCTACGTAAAGCTGGTTTGGGATTACTAGGAAATATTGTAGGAGATATGAAAGCTGTTGCCTGTATTGAAGATACAGCAGTTGCCTTGGAAGATTTACCAGAATACATTGAGGAGTTTACTCAAATTATGGATAAATATGAGCAGGATGCTGTTTATTACGCTCATGCTGGTGCTGGTGAATTACACTTACGCCCTATTTTAAATTTAAAGAAACAGGAAGATGTAGTTTTATTTAGAAAAATAACTACTGAAACTGCCGAACTAGTAAAAAAGTATAAAGGATCGTTTAGTGGTGAACATGGAGATGGAATTGTTCGTGCTGAATTTATACCGCTAATGATTGGTGATAAAAACTATCAATTATTACGTAGAGTTAAGAAAGCTTTTGACCCCAATAATATATTTAACAAAGGAAAGATTACTGATGCCTTTCCTATGGATAAAAGTTTACGCTACGAAGTAGATAGAAAAGAACCAGGAATTAAAACTATTCAAGATTTTTCTGACAGTGAAGGGATTTTAAAGCTAGCTGAAAAATGTAATGGTTCTGGTGATTGTAGAAAATCTCCTGAAGCTGGAGGAACCTTATGCCCTAGTTATAGAGCAACTAGAAATGAAAAAGAAACTACACGAGCTAGAGCCAATACGCTACGTGAAGTTTTAACCAATAACACCGCTAAAAACAAATTCGATTCTAAAGAATTAAAACAAGTTTTAGATCTTTGTTTAAGTTGTAAAGCTTGTGCAACAGAATGTCCTAGTAATGTTGACATAGCCTCTATGAAAGCAGAGTTTCTATATCAATACCAAGAAACTAACGGATATTCTTTCCGTAGCAAACTATTTGCCAATAATGCTAAGTATAATAAGCTAGGTAGTAAGTTTCCAACCATTACAAACTTTTTTACAAATACAACTATAGCTAAAAAAGTAATGGGAGTTGCAACAGAACGTTCAGTACCTAAATTGGCTAAACAACCTTTAGAAACTTGGTTAAATAAGCATCAAATAAAAACATCAAACAAAGTAGTATACTTATTTAATGATGAGTTTACTAATTACTATGATGCTGAAATAGGAAAAGACGCAGTTTTAGTTTTAGAAAAACTAGGTTACGAAATTAAACATATTCAACATGAGGAAAGCGGTAGAAGCTACATCTCTAAAGGTTTTTTAAAGGAAGCTAAAAGTATTGCAAATAAAAACATTAACGCTTTCAAAGAATTAATTACTGAAGAAACTCCTTTAATTGGTATTGAACCTTCTGCTATTTTAACATTTAGAGATGAATATATTCGATTAGCCGACGATAAAGATGCTGCTAAAAATATTTCTAAAAACACATTTACTTTTGAAGAATTTTTAGCTTCTGAATTGAAAAAAGGAAATATTGATACTTCAATTTTTACTAATAATGAAAAAGAGCTTAAAATTCATGGTCATTGCCATCAAAAAGCATTATCAAGTACACATGCCTCTTTTTCTATTTTAAACATACCAAAAAACTACAAAGTAACCATTATGAATACAGGTTGTTGCGGTATGGCTGGTTCTTTTGGTTATGAGAAAGAACATTATAAAGTTAGTATGCAAGTAGGAGAAGATACTTTATTTCCTAAAATAAGAAATTGTTCTTCTGAAACAGAAATTGTAGCTGCAGGTACTAGTTGTCGTCATCAAATTTATGACGGAACAAAACGAATTGCAAAACATCCTATTACCATATTAAAAGAAGCCTTATCTTAGGCAAATGCAAAACAAAAATAAAATTACTTCTATGCTTTCCCTGATTATTGCAGGGGAAGCTATTTTTTTATTACCCTTTATTTTAATGCGTGTTTTTAAACCCATCATTAGAGAAGCCTTTCTTATTTCAGATGCAGAAATTGGAGAAGCTCAAGCTTTATATGGGATAACTGCTGTTATCTCTTATTTCTTTGGTGGTTTTGTTGCAGATAAATGGGAAGCTCGTAAATTATTATCTCTGTCATTAATCTTAACTGCTTTTGGTGGTTTCATAATGATTATGACTCCATCAGTTTTCACTCTAAAAATACTATATGCATTTTGGGGAATATCAACTATTTTTCTTTTTTGGGCTGCTTTAATAAAAGCAACAAGACAATGGGGAACCAAAAACAACCAAGGTTTATCTTTTGGTTTACTAGATGGCGGTAGAGGTTTTTTTGCTGCGACGATAGCTTTATCTGGCGCTGGAATCTTAAGTTTCTTCTTTCCCGAAAATGGAATAATAACTTTTGAGAATAAAGTAATTACTCTTCAATATATAATTGGAACCATTACACTTATTGTTTTTTTAGTAGCGTTTTTTGTTTGGAAAACTTTACCTAAAGACCAACAAAAAGCAACTAATTCTAAAGAACTTAAATTTAATTTTAAAGAGGCTTTGTTTTTAATGACCAAATCTAAAGTTATCTATCATTCTCTTATTATTTTTTGCGCTTATTGCGCTTATAAACTAACCGGTGTTTATGGCACATATGCAAGAGATGTTTGGGGGTATTCTTTAGAAAAAGCAACTTATTTTGCCGTTTTTATTCAATACTTAAGACCTTTAGCGGGTATAACTATTGGATGGGTAGCTGATAAGTTTGTACCTTCTAAACTAATACTTCCTTGTTTTACTATTTTAATTATTATTTCAACCTTTTTAGGTTTAGGCACATTTAAAGAACAATCCTTATTTATTTCTTTTTCGTTTTTTGTTTTTATGGCTTTAAGTACCTATGCGCTTAGAGGTTTATACTTTGCTATAATAGAAGAAACCAAAACTCCTATTCAATTTACTGGAACTCTTGTAGGAATTATTTCCGTAGTTGGTTTTACTCCTGATATTTTTATGTCGTTATTTATTGGATATATGCTTGGTGAAACCCCATCAATTACCGAATACCAAAATTTATTTAGCTATTTTGCTATTATACCGATTATAGGTTTGGTTGCCAGTATTTTATTCAGAAAAACTATCTATAGGAAGAACTAAAAATTTAAAAACTATTTTTAATTTAAAGAATCTCACTTTTCTTCTTTATTCATTTTTTTGAAAATCTTCGCTATATTTTCTTTTACTTCAACGTGGTGATTCACCATCGCTTTTTGATACAAGATAGAAGAAGTACTTAATAACCTCCCAGTAGCTGGTTGTACAATTCCTCTTTCACCTATATTATAACCTTGCTTTCTTAGTGCTTCTTTAACTCTCTTATTACTATCATTAATCTGTCTAACTATACCTATTAATTCATCCTTATCTCTTTGAAGCTTACCTCCTAGTACGTTTTCTAAATCTTTGAATGTAAAATAATGTGGTAAATAAAGATCAACTGTCTCTTCCTTATTATTTACAACATCTTTAATATAATTAGGAGTATGCTCTATTGCTACCCCTACTTTTAAAACAGCAATAAGCTCTGGAGAAGAGTTCAGTTTTTCTACCTTAATATTATTCTCTTTTGCAAAGTGTCTAATATAATTTGACTTAGCATTAATAAAATTGATAAACTTTACTGTAGCTGAATCATTTATCACCTTAACTTTTTCTAGATACTCTTTAAAACTATAAGCACTTAAAAGCCCTGAGTTTTCAAATGCCCCTCCATCTAAAAAATATCCTTTTTGTTTAATTTTTGCTGCTGGACTTACAAAAGGAAACCTATTACTGGTTGATACAGTTGTATAAAAAGGTAATTCTCTACCTTTTTCAGAATTAAGAATATTTATAGCTCCAGGAAATATATCTTCATAGTTTTCTACATCAATTTTGCTACCCCCATTAATCTTCAATGAAAGTGCATTCCCGTATTTATTATTCGTACCTGTTGTATTTATTATTAAAGGAGGATAATAACCTTCTTTATAAACTTTTTCATAAAGGTCATAAAAAGTAAATGAATCATTTGCTTTCCCTTTAAATTTATCTATAGCTAAAATGTGTTGACGCATTCCAAAATGAGAACGATCTTTTCCTTTAAACTTTTTAGGAATAAACTCTCTTATCAAATCACCAGTTGCTAAATATAAAACATCAAGGGAAAGTCCATTTAAATTTGCTAACCGATTAATTGCTTTCTCTTTATTTTTATTAAAAGCTTTTATATATGTATAATTTGCTATTCCTACTGAACCTCCTGAAACCCCAGATAAACACCTTGTATTATTCAGGAACTTCTTATTAGTATTATCTAATTTATTCAATAAAAGCATAGTCCATAAATTAGATTTTAAACCTCCACCATAAGAAGACACAAAATAATGTTCTTTTTTTTCCTTTATATCACTTACAAAAGCGCTAATTTCGATTCCTTTAATAGAATCTTGCTTAATAGTTTGCAACTCATGTAAATCATTTCCTTTATATGATGTATACCCACCTATTAAAGTTAAAACTAACAACGTAAATGGAATATGATATATCCATAATCTCCATCTTAACCTACCTCCTTCTTTATCTAAATTTTCATTTCTTATAAACTCTCCTTCTTTAACTCCACTTCTTACGGTTTTCCTATACATTTGTGTATAGTATTTGAAATGTTTTATATAGATAATGATTGCTCCATAAAAAAACAGATATAGCATTAAAAAAAGAGGGATTGGATTAAAATTATGGATAAGTTTCCAATTAAAATTTAACACCAAGATTCCTGAAACACAAATAATTCCAAAAACTGCTATAAAAAAAAGATACCATGAATTATTACTGAAAATAGATAAAAAATTAATATAGCTACCTTTATAATTCTCATAATATTTCGCTCTTTTTTCTTCAAAGTATTCTTGAGGTCTTTCCAACAAAAAAATAGTCCATTTATTGGTAAAGATATATTTTAGATACGACCTCCCCACTGTTAACAAAACATAAGTTAAAGCTGCTAAAATTGTAACAACTACTATAAGAAAAACCAATTGCTTATTCCATGCTGAAGCGGTAAAAGCAACAATAACCAACATTAAAATATCTAACATTAGTAAATAAGGAAAAAGACCTATGATTTTAGTAAACTTTTTTACACTTTCAACTCCTGATTGCTCTTCACCTTCTTTTTCAAAATATTTATCAGCATCTAATTTTAGTTTTGACAAATACCAAACAAAACAGAATAAAAACACAGCAATTAAAAATGTAACTGAAGTTGCTAGTCGTAAAGAATGAGCTTCATCTACTGCAGTTAATATCATATAAATAAAAGCTACATAAAATAACACTCCTAAACACCTTCTAAATATCTGCATCTTAAATTCTTCTTTATCATCCGAATCATTTTCATTCTTAACTACAGAAACACCTTTTCTTTTAACAAAATAAATAATTCCTATATAAGATTTAATGGTAAAATTACTACTCATTATATATTCATAGAGATTGGTATCTGAGTACTTTGAACCTTTAAAGTAGATTGGATAATGTGCTGTAGGAATAGAAACAAAATACACCAATAACAGTGTAATAATTAAATTAAAACGACTTTCAAAAAGTCTAATCATAATATCACCTCCTTGATCTACAAAACCAATAAGTATACTAACAATAAAAATAAAGACTAAGCTAATCCTAGCATGCTTAATAAATCTCCAAACTATTTTTTTATGATCGATAATAACACTAAATAAAAAGGTAACAAAGCTTAATGCATACAATAATACTTTTACTCTCTGGACATGTATTACACTTTCAATTTCATATAATAAGTATAATACATTCTCTACAACATCAGCGGTATATGCTAAGATAAAAAGAGTAGTAATAAGTCGTAAAATATAAGGTGTAACGATTTCACATAAAACCCTATACATCATTAAAAGCAACAATGCAGCCCAAATAAAATCTACACAAAAAAATAGGTAATAACTCCAATTTTGAATACTGCTTTTATACTCTTCAAACAAAGGGATTTCTGTATCAAATTGCACATTACTATACAGAACATGCATTTCTTCTTGAAGCATTGCATTATGAAAATAATGATTCAACAAAACCATAATAGCTGTTAAACCAAACAATACTAAACCGTGAACTTTAAATGGAATTTTCTTTACAATTTTATCAAAAAAACTAAGCATATCTTTTTACTTTCTATAAAGTTATAAAATAATCAATCTATAAAAACTACCTATAAATAGGTGTTTTTAATTTAGAGTAAAAAGGGAAAAATTTTTTGATCTAAAATACAGAACTAAAGTAATAAAAATATAGCTTGATTATTTTATTATCTCAACTTTTTCTTAGCTATGCTAACTAAAAAAACACAATTATTATTAGACGTTAATTCCTCGATAAATACCTCACCTTTAAACTCCAGAAAACGCTAAAACAACTTTTTAAATTGATTATCAGTACTTTATTACGTATATTTAAACGTTCTATAAATTTTAAATATACTATTATGACAAGTACTAAAATAATAATTAACAATGCTTTGTTAATTTTTGCAGGCATTGTAGTGTTCTTCTTTTTAATGAAAATTTTAGGCTTAGAAAATGTCTCTGAACTACGAGTTTTAAACTTTGGATTTGTTCTCTGGGGAATAAACAGAGCTATCAAAACAAATATTCTTAGAAACAAAGAATCTTTATATTTTAATAATTTCTCTATAGGTATAGGAACTTCTGCAGTTGCTGTAGCACTTACCATTATAGGTTTAATTATTTATGTAGATTTTATTGACCCTAGTTTATTAATTGTACTAGAAAAAACTTCTTTCTGGGGACAAAATTTAAGTTTAGGTTTAGTAGTTTTTGCCTTAGCTATTGAAGGAATCGCTTCTTCTGTAATTTGTTCGTTTATACTAATGCAATACTATAAGAACTATAAAATTGATGTTACCATTGCATAAATTGTTTTTGTTTGTAAACAAAATATAATTATTTCAAAAAAAATTAAATTAACACATAAAAAAACTCGAAGCTAAATTTAACTTCGAGTTTTTTATATCTGTACTAATTATTCCTTTTAAGGCTTTATTGTTTCTTCTTGAGCTAACAAACCAAAAAACTTATCTAAATTAGGTAAAATAATAATTTTTGTTCTTCTGTTTTTTGCTCTATTTTTTCTTGTATTATTATCTACTAATGGTAATGATGATCCTCTACCTGAAGCGATTAATCTACTCGGTTCTATTCCATATTTTTTTTCTAAAACACGAACAATAGATGTTGCTCTTTTCACACTTAAATCCCAGTTATCTTGTAATACTTCATTATGAATTTGCTGTGAATCTGTATGTCCTTCAATCATAACATCCATGCTTGGTTCAGATTTTATAATTTCAGATAATTTTTTAAGTACTTTATAAGCTTTACTACTTATTCTGTAGCTTCCTGACCTGAATAACATTTTATCTGAAATAGAGATCATCACTACAGTTTTATCAATATTTACATTTACATCTTCAGAATTTTCTAAAGAGTTTTTATTTATTGATTTTTTCAATTTATAAGACACTGCAACATTCATAGAATCCTTTAGCGTTTTAGCATTTGCTAATTCAGCTGAATCAACATTTTTTAATGTTTTACGCATCTTTTCTTTCATCGAATTAGAGATTACAGTTCCTTGAACCATATCTAATTTTATATCATTCTCTTTTTGTAAATCAGAATTTAAATTATTTAACGAGTTTAATTTCTTGTTATAATTATCGATTCTCTTTTCTATTTTAGAGAACTTTGCTTCTAGTTGCTCTTTTTCAAAAGCTGTTTTTTGAAGAGCTCCTCTCGTGTCTTTATACTTGTTTTCTAACTCTACATATTTCTTTTTAGAAACACAAGCTGTTGCCATTACAGCAACCATTAATAAAAGGGAAAAATTTTTCATTTTTGATTTGTATTAGGTTATTTACCTAATAAACTTACTTTTTACTTCTTTAGTATAAAACCCAACACTAAATATTAAAAAACCTCTGCCATCATACAACGAGCGCTACCTCCTCCACAAGTTTCTATAGTTTCTAACGATGAATGAATTACCTCATTATGCTTTTCAATTTTCTGTAACTGCTCTTTTGTTAAAGATTTATAAGCAGAACTACTCATTATTAAAAAGCGCTTATCATTTTCACCTCTAACTTGTAACATATTTCCTGCAAATTGAGTTACTTGCTCTTCTGAGATAGCTATTACCTCTTTACCATCTGACTTTAAATGCTTCAACACATTTTTCTTTTCTTTTTTATCATCAATTGCATCTAAGCAAATTATTGCAAAAGTTTCTCCAACACACATCATAACATTGGTATGATAAATAGCTTCTCTTCTTTCTTTAACTGTTTGATTGGCTATAAAAACTACTGGAGTATATTCAAAATCTTCACAAAACTCAATAAATAACTCTTCATCTGCTCTTGGAGATAAAGCACAATAGGCTTTTCTATTTTGTCTATCTAAAATCATACTACCAGTACCTTCAAGAAATATACCTTCTTCCTCTGCTTCCGAATAATCTATTACGTTTTTAATTTCAAATCCGTTTTCTTCCAGTATATCTAAAACATCTTCCCGTTTTTCTAAACGACGGTTTTTAGCAAACATAGGATAAATAGCAACATCCCCATTTTCATGAAATGAAATCCAATTATTTGGAAACAAAGCATCTGGCGTATCAGGCTCTTTAGTATCCTGAACCACAATTACTTTTATTCCTTTTTCTCTTAACTTATCTACAAAAACATCAAACTCTGCCTCTGCTTTTGCATTAATAGATGCTGGTAACATTCCTGCTAACTCTTGTTGATAATAATTGTTAACAGCTGTTTGCTCGTTCATTCTAAAACTTGCTGGACGAACCATTAAAATAGTATTAGTTGTTTGCTTCATTCTTATGAAATTTTATGGATACTCAACCTCTAACTTTGTTACTTAATTTCTGTCAAAGATAGACACAAAAGAGCTAGTTAATTAAAGTTTTTTTTAAAATTCATGTTAGAATTCTTCGCAAATCGTCTCCTTGACTATTTTTCAAGTGAAAAAAGAATTATACAGCTTTAACCTAGATATTTAAAACAGATAAAAAATCTAATAAAATTAAATAAACAGAAAAATAATCTATTTATTAAAATTAAAACTGACTCATATCATTATACATATTACTTTTGCCCGCTAAATTTTTCAGATTATGACAAACAACAACAAACTACCTATAGAAAGTCAGCAAAAACTAGATAATTTGCATACCGAATTAACTACTGCTCGCGACACCTTTTTAGGATACCCTGTATCTAAAGATTTTGATTATTCTGAATTAAATAAGTTTTTCAAATACCCTATTAATAATCTTGGTGATCCTTTTGAACAGGGAACTTATCGTGTACAAACACATGAAATGGAACGTGAAGTAATTGCTTTCTTTGCTAAATTATTTAGAGCAAATCCAAAAGACTTTTGGGGGTATGTTACCAATGGGGGTTCTGAAAGTAATTTATATGGCTTATATCTTGCTCGTGAGTTATTTCCTAAAGCCATTGTTTATTATTCTGAATCTACTCACTATAGTGTTCGTAAAAACATTCATTTATTAAACATTCCAAGTATCGTGATTAAATCACAAGAAAATGGAGAAATTGATTATGAAGATTTTGAAAATACTGTTCGTATGAATCGTCATAAACCAGTTATTGTTTTAGCTACTTTTGGAACTACCATGAAAGAAGCTAAAGATGATGTTTCTAGAATTAAAAATATATTAAGCAATTTAGCTATTCAAGACAACTACATACATTGTGATGCGGCACTAGCTGGATCTTTTGGACCATTTATGCAACCTCGATTACCTTTTGATTTTATTGATGGTGCTGATAGTATTTCTATAAGTGGTCATAAATTTATTGGTTCTCCCATTCCAACTGGAGTGTTATTAGCTAAAAGATCTAACAGAGACCGAATAGCTAAAGGTATTTCTTATATTGGTTCTTCAGACACAACTATTACTGGATCTCGAAACGGACACTCTCCTTTATTTCTATGGTACGCTTTAAAAAAACTTGGCGTAAAAGGATTGCAAGAACGTTATCAACATAGCTTAGAAGTTGCAGAATACTGTGAAAAAGAATTGAAAAAGATTGGTATTAATGCTTGGAGAAATCCAAATGCCATAACAGTTGTACTTCCTAAAACATCTAAAAGAGTGAAAGATAAATGGCAACTAGCTACTGAAGGAGATATTTCTCATGTTATATGCATGCCTAATGTGACGAAATCGCAAATAGATGAATTTATTTACGACATCAAAAACTGTAAAGAACCTATAATTGAAGATGAGTTTTCTTACGATTTCTCTTTAAGCTAATCTTTTTATTTGGTACAATTTTTGTTAAGTTTTCATTCTATTAATTTAAAAATTTATGCATGAAAAAACTATTATTATGTACAATGCTTATAGCATTGTCTTTTGCCTATGGACAAGAATCTACTAAAAAAGAAAAATTAACTATCCAAAAAGGAACTTGGTATTTAAATGGAGGAATGTCTCTAGTTTCTAATAACTCTAAATCTAATCAAAATATGGAAAAATCGGACCAAATAGGTTTTAATTTTAGTCCTAAAATTGGTTTCTCCATAAATAACAACTTAATTATTGGACTCGGATTAGGTTATAATTATCATAAAAATGATCTCAATTTTACAAACACAAAGAATTTTACCAAAAATGAATCATACAGTATATTTCCTTACATCAAAAAATATTTTTCTCTTGGACAAAAACTAGCCTTTACCTTACATGGTGAATTTCGTTATACATATTCGAAATATGAAAACGACTATAACAGCTTAAACAACACTAACCTAAGTAAAGCTAACTACTATTTCATAGGAATAAGACCAGGTATCACTTATTTTTTAAATAAAAAAATTGCGTTAGAAGCTAATATTGGAGCATTAGGTTACACCAAATCTAACCATACTCATTTTCCAAATAATTCAATTCAAGAGATTGATAATTTCAACTTTAATCTAAATTCCTCTAATTTAAACTTTGGAATATCTTATTACTGGTAAATAACTAATAAAAACGCTAAGAAAAATTCTTAGCGTTTTTTTATACATTCTATAATATCAAACTTCTTATTTTGTTTCAAGATAGTTACCTTTTTAAAAAGTTTACTTAAATGTGTACTATAATTTAGATGTGAGTTGGCTACTAACACAAATCTCCCATTGTTTTTTAAACAACTATGTACTCCTCTAAAAAGATTTAAAGCTACTTCTATATTATTTTCATACTCAAAATGAAAAGGTGGATTCGACACCACTAAATCAAACGATTCTATTTCTAAAGCATTTAATGTATCAGCACAAATAAAATGTGTTTTTTTATCTTTTAAATTTAACTTTGATGATTCTATTGCTAAGTTAAAATCATCTATTAATGTTACTTCAACATCAGGATTTTGTTTAGTTACTTCATAAGCTATAATTCCATTACCAGAAGCAACATCTAACACCTTTAATTCATTAGCTTTTAAATTTAAACTTTCTAAAAAGAACTGTGTTCCAATATCAATACTTTTTGAAGAAAATACTCCATAATATTGTTTTAACACATCTTCTTTCCAATCAATTTCATTAATCAATTCCTTGTACTCAATGTTTCTTTTAGGATTCTTTAAAATCAACAATCTAGCTTTTTTCCATGCTTTAGTTTGCTCAATAGAATCGAAATATTTCTCTGCTATTTTTAAAATAGAAGCTGAAAAATATTTGGTCATAAATCCACATACCACCTCAACATTTTCTTTTGAAGCTTTGTGAATTTGTTGTAAGAACAACTCAAACAACTCTATAGATTTTGGGACTTTTATAATTGCTAAATCAACTTTTTCTAAAGAATCTAAAGGTGTTTTATAAGCTCCCTTTTTAAATAACTTATTAAGCTTTAAATTCTGTTCGATTGCTTTTTGTTGACTAGCATAAGTCCAAACTGTTGTTAGATTTTTATCACTTAATGCACAATTCCAAATCCCAAATCGATCATTAAATAAATGAACATTTTCATATCCTTTTTCAGTAATATAATCTAACACTAAAAGCTCAGCATTACTCCAAGCTCTTAACGACTTATCAAATGTTTTTGGGTAACGTATTAATTCATATTTTACTGAATTAACCTCTACTATTGACTCCAATAAATTTCTTTTTTAATTATCTTTTTTTTAAGAGAAATATATTTTATCTAACGAAGTAATATCTCCTGCTTTATTTCTTCTAAAAATATGTTTTGCTTCCACTTCCGAAATTGTTTCTTTCCCCATAGCGGCTACTACTTCTTTTACTGCATCTATTGTTTTTGAATGATAATTTTTAACTCTAATATTTTTATCCCCTACAACCAACGCCTCTACTAAATCTTCATCTTGTGTTGCTACACCTACAGGACAAGTGTCTAAATTACATTCTCTAGCTTGTATACAACCTAAGCTCAACATAAAACTACGAGCCATACCAATAACATCAGCTCCTAAACTCTTGTACTTTACAATATCAAAAGCATCAATTGCTTTACCACTAGCAATAATTTTTATCTCTTCTTTTAACTTGTATTTTTTCAGCATTTTATTCACAAACGCTAATCCTTCCAATAAGGGGGTACCAACATAATTAGAAAACTCTAAAGGCGCTGATCCTGTTCCTCCTTCTCCTCCATCAACAGCAATAAAATCAGGATAATTGTTAGCTTCAGCAAATGCTTTAATCATTTCTTCAATTTCCTCATTATCTCCTACACAAAACTTAATACCAATTGGTTTTCCTTCAGCTAATTCTCTTACTCTTTGAATAAACGTAATCATTTCTTCAAAATTAGAAAATGCATCATGATTTGGTGGAGAATCTACACGAGTAAATGGCTCAACCGAACGAATCTTTGCTATTTCTTCAGTATTCTTTTTGGCTGGCAAAATTCCTCCATGACCTGGTTTTGCACCTTGAGAAAATTTAATCTCAATCATTTTCACCTCAGGTCTAATAGCATTCTTTTTAAAAACCTCATCATCAAAAACACGTTTTCCATCTACACTCTTTCCTGCTCCAAAATACCCTGTACCAACTTGAAAAATTAAATCTCCACCTTGTAAATGATACGGAGAAATTCCTCCCTCACCAGTGTTATGAGCAAAGTTTCCCATTTTGGCTCCCTGATTTAATGCCATAATTGCATTTTTACTTAGAGAACCAAAGGACATTGCTGAAATATTTATAATCGAAGCACTATATTTTTGAGTACACTTATTAGAACCAATAACTACTCTATCTCCTTTAACATGATGATGATTTTTTGGGAATAACGAATGTTTTACAAACTCATACCCTTTCTCATATACATTGTGTTGTGTTCCAAAAGGTACTGTTTCTATTTCTTTTTTTGCTCGTTGATATACAATACTTCTTTTTTCACGGTTAATAGGTGTTCCATTCAAATCATCTTCTATGAAATATTGTTGAATTTTTTCACGTTCTTCTTCAAACACCCAACGCAAACGTGCTACTACAGGAAATGCTCTCATTAAAGAGTGTTTTTTTTGAATAAAAGCATCATATATAGCTAGCAGGGTAATTGCCGAAGCTATAGTAAGTAATATGTAATTTCCCATATCGGGCATAAAGTATACCAATACCCCACATAATACATTTACTACTATAACCACAGTTAAAATAGTATCTCTCATTTTTGTTAGTTTTGTAGCTAAAATACAAGAATTTTGACATAAAAAAAGCTCTAACAGTTGTTAGAGCTCTTGTATATCTTATATACTTGAAATTATTTTTTGAATTTCGCGTATTTGTTTTTGAACTTGTCAATACGTCCTGCAGTATCAACTAACTTAGACTTACCTGTATAGAAAGGGTGAGAAGTTCTTGAAATTTCTAATTTGATTAATGGATACTCAACTCCGTCAACTTCTAAAGTTTCTTTAGTGTTAGCTGTTGAACGAGTTAAAAATACATCTCCATTCGACATATCTTTAAAAGCTACCATTCTATAATTTTCTGGATGTATTCCTTTTTGCATCTTAAATGACTTTTAAATATTGTTTTAATTATTTGTCAAACACTGTAAAATTGGTAAGGTTTTACACTAAAAAATATTTTTAGCTGTTTGAGGCTGCAAATTTAACCATATTTTTTAATTTTCAAACAAATAAATTGTTTTAATTTGTAGTGAAAACGAATAAATTAGAAATCAAACTATAAAATATGCGTATTTATACATACTTTGCTTTAGCTTTATCAGTAATAACAATGACTTCTTGTAGCGATACTGGATACAAATTTAAGCTAAATACCTCTAAAAAAACTACTTTAGGTAAAAAAGCAGCAATAAAATTTGAACAAACTAAAGGAGCAAAAATTGATTCTGTTCATTTATTTGTTGATCAAAAACGTGTGAATAAAAACGAAACTAGTATAGCCATTAACACTAACGACTTTGGTGTTGGAAAGCATACTGTAACTGCATTGGCTTTTTACCCTGGAAAATCTAAAAAAGTTACAGGTTCTATAGAAGTTCTAGCAAAGGATGCTCCTGCTATTTATACTTATAAAATTGTAAATACTTTTCCTCACGACAAAAGCGCATATACTCAAGGTTTAGAATATAAAGATGGCTTTCTATATGAAACTACAGGGCGTAGAGGTCAATCATCTTTAAGAAAAATAGATTTAAAAACTGGAGAAGTTCTTCAAAAAATAGATTTAAACGACAAGTACTTTGGAGAAGGGATGACCATTTTTAACAACAAAATTTACTGGTTAACATGGCAAGCTCGTAAAGGTTTTATTTACGATTTAGAAAGTTTTAAACAAGTTGGAGAGTTTGATTACAATAATAGTAATGAAGGATGGGGATTAACTCATAACAATAATGAATTAATAAAATCTGATGGTACTAATAAAATTTGGTTTTTAAATCCTGAAAACCAAAATGAAAAAAGAAGTATTCAAGTATACACAAACAAATATCCTGTTGATAATTTAAATGAGATTGAATTAATTAACAATAAAATTTACGCAAACAAATGGCAACAAAATTCTATTGTAATTATCAATCCAAAGACTGGTGTTGTTGAAGGCGTAGCTGATTTAAATGGGTTAAGAGATATTGTTGCTAAAGACCAAACTTTAGAGCCTAATGATGAAGTTTTGAACGGTATTGCTTACGACAAAGAAAACAATAAGCTATATGTTACAGGAAAACATTGGGGGAAATTATTTGAAATTGAGTTAATTAAACAATAAAATATTTACCTTTAGTTTTTTGAAAAAATCCTGAATACATTTTACATATGAGATATACCCTTCAAATTTTATCTATCATTATTTTAATTGTAGTTAGTTCATGTAGAAAAGATTTTGACACTGTTCCTAATTTTGGTAAACTTCAATTTTCTAAAGATACCGTTTTTCTTGACACAATTTTCACTAACATAGGTTCTGCAACCTATAATTTAAAAGTTTATAACAGAAGTAACAAAGCTATTACCATTCCTGAAATTAAGCTAGAAAATGGTGTTTCTTCAAATTATCGTTTAAATGTTGATGGAACAGCAGGAAAAAACTTTAGTGATATTGATATTTTAGCAAACGATAGTATCTATGTATTTGTAGAAACCACTATAGATTTTAGTACAGTTTCTGACCCGTTATATACCGATAAAATATTATTTGATAATGGAAACAATCAACAAGATGTTGATCTAGTTACTCTAGTCCAGGATGCTAACTTTATATTTCCTTCAAAAAATAGCATGGGAATTGAAACCTTAACTATTGATGGAAAAGATTCAAAAATACAAGGTCGTTTTCTAAAAGATTCAGAATTGACTTTTACTGATGAAAAGCCTTATGTTATTTATGGATATGCTGCAGTTGCTGCTGATAAGACGCTTACAATTGATGCTGGAGCCAAAATTCACTTCCATAAAAACTCTGGATTAATTATTGATAAAAAAGGAAGTTTAAAAGTTAATGGAACTCTAAACAAAAAAGTTTCTTTTGAAGGAGATAGACTAGAACATGCTTTTAGTAACATTCCAGGACAATGGGGAACCATATGGATGCGTGCTGGTAGTAAAGAAAATGAAATCAATCATGCTTTAATCAAAAATGGTGTGGTTGGTATACTTGTAGACAGTATTGGTTCAAACACCTCACCTACTTTATCTATTAAGAACTCTGAGATTTATAATAACTCTAACTATGGTATTTTAGGAAGAGACACCAACATTCTTGGTGAAAACCTTGTAATTGGCTCTTCTGGACAATCATCCTTAGCTTGTACATTTGGTGGAACTTATAACTTTACACATTCTACTTTTGCTAATTATTGGAGAAATAGCATACGCCAGTTACCTACTGTATTAGTTAATAATCACATTACAATTACTGATAGTAACAACAACGAGGTTACATTAACTAGAGACTTAGTAGCTGCTAATTTTACCAATTGCATTATTAGTGGGAATAATAATATTGAACTAATACTAGATAAAATAAATGGAACTACTTTCAATTATAATTTTGAAAATTCAATGATTGATTTTAATGATTTTAATAATTCTTTCACCAACAATAATGAGTTAAATTTTAACGACGTTAGTCATTACCAAAATAATATTTTAAATGGTGATCCTTACTTTAGAGATACTTCCATGAACGATTTTATTATTGGCGAAAAAAGTGATGCTATTAACAAAGCTAAAGCCTCTTCCATTTCTGAAGATATTTTAGGAGTTAATAGAACTACAAATCCTGATATAGGAGCTTACCAACATATTACTTTTTAAAAAGTAATATGTTGTCCTATTTTTTGTTTAAAATCATTTTGTTTATCTACAAACAAGGCTAAAGAAACTGCACTTTTAGAAATACCGTAAAAACTATTAAATTTTATTTTTTCTTTAAAATGTATCACTACATTATGCCCTCCAGAACTTCCCAATGGCGAAAAGTATTTGATTGAACTTTTTTCTGGAATATCTTTAGTACTCACCTCTATTTCCTTTATCTCATTAAAAGGAATAACTGCATTGGCAATAATACCAAATCTTAGCACTAATTGTTCTTTTTCTATATCAATATAAATAGGCCTTTTAGCTAAAGAACGTAAAACTGCTATTACTTGTAATGCTGTATATACACTTAAAACCCCTAACACGAAAGAACCTTTTACATTTCCTTGTTCCATCATAGCATGAGTTACAAACATTTCAACCACCACTACCAATAAAAAACCTAATATGACACTTACAGCCGTGCTATTTTTATGATAACTATATTCATTTTCTTTAAGTTGTTTCTTTCTCCAATTAAATAAACTATAGTACACTACTGAAATTTCAGCTGCAAAAACACTTCCTAAACCATAAGGTAAGATATCATTACATACCAACTGCATTGAATCGAAAAAATCAAGAGAATTATTAGTAGTACTTTTTACTTTTCTTATAACCTTCCCTGCTTTTATAATGACAAACCCTATTAAAAAAATCTCTACTAAGGGCAATAAAACTATTCTTATTCTTCCAATTATTTCTTGATTTTCTTTGGGTAAAATTACACTTGCTATAGCTAAACCTAAAAAAGCAACAGTAATAGTTGTTTTATTTGATATTTCTTTTTTCCTTATTAAAAAGAAATAAACTAGAGGTATTGTAATTAAAAAATCAACAATAACAAAAGGTGAAATTCTTGGTATAAAAAAAGATGATTTTACCACAGCTACTAGTGATAAAATCATCAATAAAGGTATTCCAAAAACTATTAAATTATTCTGGATATTAAGTTTGGTAAACATACTTAGCTCTTTTAAGTTAATCTTTACTTATTAGTAGCTTATTCATGTTTTTTGTTACTCTTTATTTTAATTATTTTTTCTTGTATACTTTTCCATTTTTCATAACAAAAACAACATTCTCCATTGTATTAATATTTTTCGTAGGATCTTCATTTACAGCAACTATATCAGCCAAAAAACCTTTTTTTAGTTGCCCTATTTCATTCTCCATTTCTAAAATTTTGGCATTAGTAATTGTTGCTGACTGTATAGCTTCCATTGCTGGCATTCCTGCCTCTACCATATAACCAAATTCTTTGGCATTATTTCCATGCTTAAAAACACCTGCATCGGTACCAAAAGCAATACCTACTCCTTTCTTATAAGCTTTTGCAAAAGTTCCTTGTATTTGTGGTCCTACCGCTAAGGCTTTAGGTACAACTATTGCTGGGTAGAAATCTTTCACCTTAGCTTTTTCCTCTACTTCTTTACCTGCAGTAATAGTAGGAACTAAATAAGCGTTATGCTTTTTCATTAACTCCATTGTTTTATCACTCATATAAGTACCGTGCTCAATGGTTTTAACCCCTCCTATAATTGCTCTTTGCATTCCTTCATCTCCATGTGCATGCGCAGCTACATGCATTCCGTAATCTTTTGCCATATCACAGATAGCTTTTATTTCTTCTACTGTAAACTGTGGATTATCACCACTTTTAGCTACACTAAGAACCCCTCCTGTAGCTGTAATCTTAATACAATCGGCACCATTTTTATAACGTTGACGCACTGCTTTTTTTGCATCCTCAACACTATTTACCACTCCTTCTTTTGGACCAGGGTTTCCAATTAATCTCCTGCTACTTCCATTGGTAGGATCTGCATGTCCTCCTGTAGTTGCTAGTGCTTTCCCTGCTGTAAATACTCTTGGCCCTGGTATTTTACCGGCATTAATTGCTTTTCTTATAGCTATATTTACTCCAGTTCCTCCCAAATCGCGAACAGTAGTAAAACCTTTTAATAATGTTGTTTTAGCAAAACCAACTGAATTAAAGGCAATGTCTGCTTCATTTTTTATATATCTATTCAACCTTGTTTTCGGGCTGTGCTCGCTTTCTATGTGTACATGCATATCTATTAATCCCGGAAGTACTACTTTATCTTTTAAATCAATTGTCTTTGAGGTTTTATCACGAGGTAAAATATATCCATTAAAAACATTTGTTATTTTATTTCCGTTTACAACCAAAGTTTGCTTTTCTTTTATAACTCCTTTTTCTGTATCAATAATTTTTCCACATAAAATATATGTGTTTTGTGCTTTCACAGATGTTATAATACAAATTAGAAAAATGAATAAACTGATTTTTTTCATGATAAAATATTAAGATTCGACAATAAATGTAACGTTTTTTTATGTAGCTTGCCTTTTAATTTTTTCTATTTACTGAATGAAACATATTATAATTACTGGAACTAGTAGAGGAATTGGCTTAGAACTAGCTCAACAATTTGCTAATAAAGGACATAAAGTATTAGCTTTATCAAGAAATACTACCCCACTAGATACTATAAACCATCAAAATATAACTACTCTTTCTGTTGATTTATCAAATTCTGACGACATAAAAAAGGCTATAGACTTTGTAAAGTCTGACTGGAAAAAAGTAGATATCTTAATCAATAATGCAGGAAAATTAATCAATAAACCTTTTAGCGAATTAACTACTTCCGATTTTGAAGAAGTATACAAAGTAAATGTTTTTGCTGTTGCTGAATTAACAAAGAATGTTCTTCCGTTTATGGAAAAAGGAAGTCATGTTATTACGGTAAGTTCTATGGGAGGAATTCAAGGAAGTATGAAGTTCCCTGGACTTGCTGCATACAGTTCTGCAAAAGGTGCAGTAATAACTTTATCTGAATTATTAGCCGAAGAATATAAAGAAGAACAAATCGCTTTTAATGTATTAGCCTTAGGAGCAGTTCAAACAGAAATGTTAGAAGAAGCTTTCCCTGGATATATAGCTCCACTATCTGCAAAAGAAATGGCTAATTATATCTTTGATTTTTCTTTAACCGGTAATAAATTTTATAACGGTAAAGTATTACAAGTTTCTAGTTCTACTCCATAAAAAAGACATTTATCTTTGCATAACACCCTTATAAAATATATTCCAGAAAAAGCAGTTCCGTTAGTTATATATCTAATTAACGAACATAAAATTAACCTCAAGATTGTTAATCAACGACAAACTAAGCATGGTGATTTTAGAACTTTTCCTAATGGACAAACTCAAATAACTGTAAACAATAATCTAAACAAACATCAGTTTTTGTTAACCTTAGTTCATGAAATTGCACATCATGTTGTTCATAAAAAATTTGGCAGAGTTCAAGCTCATGGTAAAGAATGGAAGATGATTTTTCAACATTTAATGCTTCCTTTTTTACAACCTGAGATTTATCCTAAAGAAATGCTTCCTTTTTTAGCTAATTACTTTAAAAATCCAAAAGCAAGTACTGATACTGACCCTCAATTATCATTAGCTTTACGAGGAGGAAAAGCCGAAACTGGCAAGAGTTTTATTTTTGAAATACCTTTCGATAGTATCTTTCAATTTAAAAATACATTATATAAAAGAGGAAATAAGCGGAGAACTCGATATGAATGCTTAAATTTAACAAACAAACGAGTATATTTATTTAATCAGAATGCAGAAGTACTAATTATAAAAAATAGCTTTAAACATGAATAACAATTATTACGCAGTAGTCATGGCTGGCGGTATTGGCTCTCGATTTTGGCCAGTAAGCACACAAGAGTATCCTAAACAATTTCATGATATGTTAGGTACTGGAGAATCTTTAATTCAACGTACTTACAATAGAATTAATCAATTAATTCCTTCAGAAAACATATTAATTGCAACCAATGAACGCTACGAAGCTTTAGTACTTGAACAACTACCTAAAACTTCTAAAAAACAATTATTATTAGAACCTGCAATGCGAAATACAGCTCCTTGTATTTTATATGCTGCTTTAAAAATTTACAATCAAAATCCAGATGCTCTTATGTTGGTTGCTCCTTCTGACCACTGGATTGAAAACGAAACTGAGTTTTTAAACAATATTGAAACATCATTTGAAGCTTCTGCGAGTAGTGACATTTTAATGACTTTAGGTATCCAACCTGATTCTCCAAATACTGGTTATGGGTACATTAATTTCGAAGAGAGTTCTAACACTATAAAAAAAGTAAAAAACTTTACTGAGAAACCAAATTTAGAAAAAGCTAAGGAATTTTTAGCTAGTGGTGATTATCTATGGAATGCTGGAATTTTTGTTTGGTCTGCAAAAAGTATTTTAAATGCTTTTAAAGAACATCTTCCTAACATGGTTACTACTTTAGATGACGGTAACAATGTATATAACACAGATTTTGAAGACGATTTCATTAAAAGTAATTACGAGAAATGTGAAAACATTTCAATTGATTTTGGTGTAATGGAAAGAGCTAAAAACGTTCATGTATTACCTGTTGATTTTGGATGGAATGATTTAGGCACTTGGGGATCTCTTTATAATAAACTAGGGAAAGATTCGCAACAAAATGCTATTGTAGGCTCAAAAACTATTTTTAGAGATGCTAATGGAAACATGGTTAGAACTCAAAATGGTAAAAAAGTGGTTGTTCAAGGACTAAACGATTTTATCATAGTAGAAAAAGATGATGTTATTTTAATTTGCCCCCGAAAAGACGAACAAGATATTAAACAAATTAGCGCAGAAGTTAAAAACAAACTTTAATCAAAATAAAAACGAAGCTGTTAAAGCTTCGTTTTTTTTATTTCATTAAGAATAAACTCATTAAACTCTTCATTTCTCGGTATAAATTCACTTTTTATTGAAATATAAGATACGTCTTCTAGCTTATTCTCTAATCGCATATAGTCCTTTTCTGTAGTTAAAAGAATTTTATCATTAGAATTTACTCCTTTAAACTCATTTTCTATTTTTAAAATATCATTCTCTGTAAATTCATAATGATCTGGATATTTCAAATGTTTATAGTTTATTCCTTCTGCTGAAAGATAACTTAATAAAGAAGTAGGATTTGCTATCCCAGTTACTAACAAAACTTCTTTACTTTTTAAATCAGAAATTGTAAGCTCTATTCCTTTCCCTTTTAATTCTTCATCATAAGAAATACTTGTAAAAAACAGTTGTTGATTCTCTCTTAACTTAATTCTTTGTTTAATTTCATTTTGTTCTTCTTTTGACAAATTTTCAGGACATTTTGTTACTACAATTGCTTGTGCTCTTTTACTACCTCTTCTACTTTCTCTCAAATTTCCCGTTGGTAATATAAAGTCATCAACAAATAAATCACTATACTTGGTTAATAACACATAAGTACTCGCCTTTACTTTTCTATGTTGGTAAGCATCATCCAATAAAACTATTTCTGGCGGAGTATCTTTTTTTAGTAATTGTTGAATTCCATTAGTTCTATCTGCATCTACAGCTACTATTATTTCTTTTCCAAACTTTTTAAAAAATTGTAATGGTTCATCTCCAACATCAGCTGCTGTATGATTAGTTTTTAAAATTTGAAAGCCTTTAGTTTTTCTTTTATAACCTCTACTCAAAGTAGCTATCTTAAAATCGTTTTTTAACAACCTTATTAAATATTCAATCTGAGGAGATTTCCCAGTTCCTCCAACACTTAAGTTTCCCACTGCTATAACAGGTATGTTAAATGAGGTAGATTTTAAAATCCCAATATCAAAAAACCAATTACGTATTGAGGTAATTATATCATATAAAATTGCAAACGGAAATAATAAAAATCGAAGTAACTTCATTGTATCAAAAGTAATAAAAATCTTAACTTTGATTCAAGATATTTTATATTATGCAAATAAAAGACATTACAAACTACATTGAAGAATTAGCTCCTTTGGCTTATGCCGAGGATTTTGATAATGTAGGTTTATTAATAGGTGACTATTCTACTGAAGTTACAGGTGTATTAGTTACTTTGGATACTTTAGAAGAAATTGTAGATGAAGCAATTGCTAAAAACTGCAATTTAATTGTAAGTTTTCATCCAATTGTTTTTAGCGGATTGAAAAAAATTAATGGCAATAATTATGTAGAAAGAGTAGTTTTAAAAGCCATTCAAAATAATATTGCTATATATGCTACTCACACTGCTTTAGATAATGTAAACAATGGAGTTTCTGCTAAAATGTGCGAAGTTTTAGGTTTAGAAAATTGTAAAACTTTAATTCCTAAAAAAGGATTAATTAAAAAGTTGACTACCTATGTTCCTCTTAGCAATGCCGATCAAGTAAGAGAAGAATTATTCAAGGCAGGAGCAGGAAATATTGGCAATTATGATAAATGTTCATTTAACTTTCAAGGACAAGGGAGTTATAGAGGTAATGAAAACTCAAATCCAACTGTAGGGGAAAGAGGTGAAGAAATTTTTGAAGAAGAAACCTGTATTTCTGTAACCTTTAATAGCTTTTTAGAATCTCAAATTATACAAGCTCTTTTTAAATCTCATCCTTATGAAGAAGTTGCATACGAAGTAATCACTTTAAATAATGTAAATCAAAATATTGGTATGGGAATGGTTGGTGATTTACCAACCGAAATGAATGAAAAAGATTTTTTACTTTTTGTTAAAGATACGTTCAAAACAGGATGTGTTAGACATTCATCTATACTGAACAAGTCTATTAAAAAAGTAGCTGTTTTAGGAGGTTCAGGTAGCTTTGCTATAAAAAATGCGATCAAAGCAAAAGCAGATGCTTATATTAGTGCTGATTTTAAATATCATGAGTTTTTTAAAGCGGAAAGTAAAATATTACTTGCCGATGTTGGACATTATGAAAGTGAGCAGTTTACAAAAAACCTTTTGATTGATTATCTTAGCAAAAAATTTAGTACTTTTGCAATTATTTTAAGCGAAAAAAGTACAAATCCAATACACTATATATAACAGATGGCAAAAAAAGAAGTAACGGTAGAAGAAAAGTTAAGAGCCTTATACGATTTACAGTTAATCGATTCTAGAATTGACGAAATCAGAAACGTTCGTGGTGAATTACCTTTAGAAGTTGAAGATTTAGAAGATGAAGTTGCCGGATTGAATACTAGACTTACTAATTTAGCTGAAGATGTTAAGAATTTAGAAACTGAAATTAGCAACAAGAAATTAGCTATTGACGAGTCTAAATCATTAATTGCTAAGTACGAAGAACAACAAAAGAACGTTCGTAACAATCGTGAGTTCGATTCTTTATCAAAAGAAATTGAATATCAAGAATTAGAAATTCAATTATCTGAAAAAAGAATTAAAGAATACAAAGCAAAAATAGCTCAAAAGAATGAGGTTATTTCTGGTACTAAAGATAAATTAAAGCTACAAGAAAACCACTTATCTCATAAGAAAGGGGAACTTGATGCCATCTTAAAAGAAACAGAAAAAGAAGAGCAATTATTAAAAGAAAAGTCTGAAGAATATTCTCAGTCTATCGATGCTCACTTATTAACTGCTTATAAAAGAATTAGAAGCAAAGTAAGAAACGGATTAGCTGTTGTTGCTATTGAGCGTGGTGCTGCTGGAGGTTCTTTCTTTACAATTCCACCACAAGTACAGTTAGAGATTGCTAATCGTAAGAAAATTACAATTGATGAGCACAGTGGACGTATTTTAGTTGATGCAGCTTTAGCTCAAGAAGAAAAAGAAAAAATTGATAGCTTATTTGCTTAATTTTTATCTTTTAAAACATATTTTTAAAAGCTCTCGATATCGAGAGCTTTTTTTATTTTGCATAAAAACATTCATAACTATAAACACAAAAAAACTCGAATCATACGATTCGAGTTTTCTTTTAATTTATTCTTTAAATTAGTAATCTAATTTTTTTAAGTAATCTAATTTTGCTTGCCAAGCATCTAATTGATCTTTAAACTTCTGGATTCCTTTTCTTACATTTTGTACTAAAGGATTATCTTCTGTTGCATTCGAAATAAAGCTTAAATTATTTTCTAACTGCTGCATATCGCGAACTGTTTCATCAATTTTCTTACGAATAAAATACTGCTCACCATCTAATTTTCTATAGTCTTCTTGAGCCAAATAAGTATCAACAGTATTTTTAAACTTCATCATTTCAATATCGCTTCTACTCATATTTAGATTTCCTAAATGAGTATCAATAGCTTTATTGAACTTTTCATCTAAATGACGTGCATTTCTTGGCAAAGAACCTAATTCTCTCCATTTTGCAATACTTTCTTGAACTCCTTCTAAAGTTAAGCTTTCAGAAGCTTTAATTTGCTCTACATACTCCTTTTTAGCTTCTACAATAGCTAATTGTTCTTTATTCTGTTCGTTTTTCTGAGCATGTAATCTATCAAAGTAATAATTACAAGCATTTTTAAAACGCTTCCAAATATCGTCAGAAAACTTTCTTGGAACATGACCAATCTTTTTCCAATCAGCTTGAATACGCTTCATTGTATTCGTAGTTTCATTCCAATCTTCACTATCTTTAATACTTTCTGCTAACTCTACAAGTTCCATTTTTCTTTTTAAGTTCTCATTTTGAGCACTCTTTTCTCCTTTGTAGAATATATTCTTTGCGCTATTAAATTTCTTGGTAGCCGCTTTAAATTCTTGCCATACAGCTTCACTCTTGTTATAAGGTAATTTCCCTATATCAAAGTATTTTTTTCGTAGAGCTTCAATCTCAACAATACTTTTTTGCCAATCATTATGCGATTTGTTGTTAGATGTATCATATGCGTTAATCTCGGCAATAACTTCTAACTTCGCATCAATCATTTCTTGATACTTCGATTTTAACTCTTTAAAATACTGGTGACGTTTATCGTGAATCTTCTTAGTTGCTTCACTAAACTTAGTCCAAACTTCTTCCCTATGCTCCTTTCCTACTGGCCCTATTTCTTCTTTCCATAAACGGTGTAACTCTTGTAACTCTTTGAATGCTACATTTACATCAGCTACTTCGTTTAGAGCTTCTGCTCTTGCTATTAACTTTAATTTTTCTTCTAAATTATGCTTAAAGTCAAGTTCTCTAAAGTCTTTGTTTAAGTGTAATAAATCGTAAAAACGCTCTACATGATGATGATATGTTTTCCAAGTGTCATTGTATTTCGTTTTAGATACCGCTCCTATTGCCTTCCATCTATTTTGAATTCCTTGAAAATCATTATACATGGTTTTAGGATCAGCATTTACAATTAATTCTTTTAATTCTTCAATTAAAACATTTCTTTTTTCTAAATTTTCTTTTAATTGCTTTTCTAATTGAGAATAATAAGCGTCTCTTTTTGACTTGTATTCTCCTAACAATTTATTGTATTCAGTTTTTACTGGGCTAGAAAATTGAAAATCTATAGAGTTACCTCCTTCAGCTAAAAAAGCTTCTTTTTTCTTAGCCAATAATGCTCCAAACTTTGTATTGAAAGCATTTTTTAATGCATCTACATTTGACTTTAACTGTTGAACTTGGTAAGTTTTTAATAATTTAGTTAACTCTTCTACCAATTTCTCTAGCTCCATAGAAGCATAGTCTGGCATTGGTATTTCGTGTTTTTCATCAGCTTTTTCAGCTTCATTAGCAACTTCATTTTCTACTTCACTTACTGCACTTTCAGTCTCTTTATTTACCTTAGCACTATCTTCAACAATTGGCTGCTCTATTTTCTCTTCGTTATTTTCTAACATATCTACAATGTTTAAGTTCCTTTTATTTAGATTATAAAGATACGCATTCTTATAAAATAGCAAACTTTATTTTAAGCTAATTCAAAGTTCTACTTATTCCAAATTCTCCAAGCTTTCTCTGCTTGTTGTTCTAACATCTCTAATCCATTTTTTATAATAGCTCCTTTTTCTTTTCCTTTTTTCAAAAATGTTGTTTCTGATGGATTGTATATTAAATCGTATAATAAATGTTTTGAAGTAACATTTTCATAAGGAATATTTGGACAATCGTCTATATTTGGATAAGTTCCTAAAGGAGTACAGTTAACAATAATTTGATAAGCTTCTATTATTCCTTTAGACAAATCATTATAAGATATTTCTTTTTTCCCTTCAGGACTTCTCGATACAAATTTATATTTGATTCCTAACTCTTCCAATACATAAGCTACTGCTTTAGACGCTCCTCCTGTACCTAGAATTAAGGCCTTTTTATGATGCTTTTCTAACAATGGTTTCAACGATTTTTTAAAACCATAAACATCGGTATTAAACCCTTTTAATTTTCCTTTTTTTGAGATACGTATTGTATTAACTGCCCCTACCTTTAAAGCTTTCTTATCTATTTTATCTAAATAATTAAACACTTCCAATTTATAAGGAATAGTAACATTCATTCCTTTCAAATTGTTTTTATTTTCTTTTATTTTTTTAGGTAGTTCTTTTATTGACTGAATATCAAAATTAACATATTCATTCTCCTCTAATTTTAAGTCTTCAAACTTTTTTGTAAAATATCCTTTTGAAAATGAATATGATATATTTCTTCCTACTAAAGCGAAAAGTTTTTTATTTTCTTTTCCTCCCATAAAATTCTATAATTAAAATTAAGGCGATTCCAAACACAATATAAGCTATTGAAATCCAAGTTTCTTGAATAGTAAAGTCTGGCAAAAACCTTTCATAGTTTTCTATGATTTTATTACTGTTTCTATCCAGTAAAAACGATCCATCATCGTCTACTTTATAAATTGTTTTTTTCCAAGGCCATACTATACCAAGTGACCCAGTAATGAATCCTATAATAACAGCAGTTACTATTTGGTGCCATCTTTTTAAAACATATCCTAAAACATGTGAAATAGATACTAATCCAAAAGCTGAACCAGCTGTAAATACGGAAATAACTTTTAAATACCTAACTTTTACTTCATCTTCCAATACTTCAAAATCGCCAGACAAGAGACTTGTTATCACACTTCCTAAAGCATTTACACTATCTACTAAAAGAAGTACATAATTCCCTAATAAAATTAGAATAAATGAACCTGATAAACCAGGCAATGTCATTCCTGAAACTCCTATAATACCACAAACAAAAACAAACCAAAGATTATCGTTTTCTTTTGCTGGTGTCATAAAACTAATAGCTATTCCTATTGAAGCCCCAAAAATTAAACTTATTACATTCTTTAATCTCCAGTCATTAAAGTCTTTTGATATATAAAATATCGAACCAATAATCATCCCAAAAAACCAAGCCCAAACATAAAGTTCATAATGCTTTAAAAAATAATCTAGTATTAGAGAAACACTAAAATAACTAAACATACTTCCTAACATGACCAATGCTAAAAACTGTAAGTTAGTATATTGAGCAAAGCTTTTTAATCGTCCATTTAAAAGTAGTTTAAACGCTTTTGCATTTATTCTTTGAAAAGTAAATATAAGTTCTTCATAAAACCCCATTACAAAAGCTACCATACCTCCTGAGACACCTGGAACTTTGTTAGCCCCTCCCATAGCTAGCCCTTTTAAAAAAAGATTTACCTTTTGTATTAATGTACGTTCGTTATACATCTTTATTTTATATAAGTTCTAATATACCTTAATATTATTGTTTTTCTACAGCTAATTTTTCTAACAATAAAATTAATGAAAAACCTACAACTGCTAGAATAGTTGCATATAATACTTGAGGGTCTCCGTCAAAATTAAATGGAGATATTGATAACTCATTAAAAGGAACTTGTTCCCCATGAGAATTTGTACGGTAAGTTAGTGCTTTTTTCCATGGCCATATTTTGTTTAGAGAACCAATTATAAAACCTGTTAAAGCTGCCAACGTATAATTTTTATAATTCGCAAACAAATACTTTAACACTCTAGAAAAAGATAACAGCCCTATAATTGCTCCCAAACCTACAGCTACTATTGTTGTAATATCTCGATTATTTATTGCTGCTAAAACTGGTTTATAAGCTCCTAAAAGAACTAAAATAAATGAGCCTGAAATTCCTGGTAAAATCATTGCGCAAATTGCAATTGCTCCTGCAAAAAACATAAACAGTGTTGATGAATTTTCAGACACCATTGGATTTAATGTAGTTATATAATATGCCAAAACTGCTCCTAAGACAAGTAAGACAATAGATACTGCATTCCATTTAGTAATTTGTTTTGCAATATAAATTACACTAGCTAAGACCAACCCGAAGAAAAACGACCATAATAAAATAGGGTGATTTACTAATAACCAAGAAATTACTTTAGCTAAAGAAACTATACTTATAAAAACCCCTATAAAAAGTGATGCTAAAAAATTACCATTTAATTGTTTCCATGCTTCTTTAAAGCCTTTGCTTTTTAAAGTTTTTAAGAGACTTAAATTAACATTACTAATTGAACCTAAAAGCTCTTCGTAAATTCCTGAAATAAAGGCAATGGTTCCTCCTGAAACTCCTGGTACTACATCAGCTGCCCCCATAGCAATTCCTTTTAAAGTAATTACCATGTAATCTTTAGTTGATCTATTCATTTGTTAGTTTGGTTATTCTTCTTTTTTCTTTTTAGACTTAAATCTAATTAATTTATTCTTCTTTGGTGCAAGTATAGTATCTTTTTTAACTTCTTTTTTCTTTTTCTTCTTTTTCAACCCTAGTTTTTCTCCAAGTTCTGATAAATTATTAAAGTTTACTTGATATGAAATACCAACTCCTTGTGTATAACCTTCTTCTTCTGTTGAATATTGTACTTCGTTTTGTCTATTAAAAACATTACCTCTCAAATTCCCTTCTTCATTCAAGAGTACCTCAACTTTTACTTCTCCTACAACACTTGTTTGTGTATTTGCTCCTACTGGAACTCCTACTTTACCATTTACAAGCACTCTATCACTTAATTGAGTCGAAATAGAAACATCTACCTGATCATCAGATCTTAAATTATCTACATTACCTCTATCTCCTTGTGTATACCCTAAACCTAATTGAAATTTACTTCCCTTACTATTTAACATATTTGTTAAAATATTAGTAGCAATTTCTGATGCTGTTCCTGTTAAACCTGAAGCTGCACTATCGCCAATAGCATCTTGATTATAGAAAGTTCCAAAGGCCAATAAAAATGAAAAATGCTGCATTTTAGTATTCAAATCATTTCCATTTAAAACAAATTCTAACTCAGAAGCCACTGTTGAATTTGCATTAGGTATTTTAATATCAAACTCTTGTTTAGAGTTAAATAAACCTCCTGTAATCTTTGTATATAAATCTATAGGGATTTTTCGGTTTGAATTAATATTGTCTAGTAATTGTGCTGGGTTTGCTTTGGTTCTATAAATGGCTGTTAAATCTAATTCTGCATTATACGGATCTCCTTCCCAAGAAATAGTTCCTCCTTTTTGAACAGTAAAGGGTTTTGAAATTCCAGCATATTTGAAATTATACAATCCATTATCAACTGTAAAATTTCCAAACATATTAAACTTTCCTAATGTATTAATCTCTATTTCCAAGTTCCCTTCTCCACTTCCTCTTAATTCACTTCCAGACACTTTATCTATTACTACTTGAGCTACTGCATCTTTTGTTACTGTTAAATCAATTTTTAACTCTAAACCTTTAATATCTTTAATTTTCTTGTTCTCCTCTTCATCTTCAGGTTTCCCTGTTTTAAATCGTATTAATTTGTAATTATCTATTGTTTTTACATCACTTAACGGAATAACAAACTTGGTTCCTTTATTTGTTTTTCCATTTACTTGTATAAAAAGATTACTCGTTAATCCACTTATACTAGCGTCCCCATCTAAAAAGCCTGTTCCATAATATTGAACCTCTTCTTCCTCTTCTGTATCTAGTACTAATAAATTATCAGTATCAATTTTAAGGTCTAAAAACCAGTCTTTAAAGTTTTGGTGTGCTATACTTCCAGACAAAGTTCCTTGTGTCTGATGTTTTGTATCTTCCAGTACAATATTACTTAGCTTAAACTGATTTTTATCCAAAACAACACTTGTATTTCCTTTTAAATCAAAATCTACATTTAAATAAGGAAACTTTAGACCTGCTTCTTCAAAATTCAAAACCCCTTGAAGATCTGGATTTCTCAAAGGTCCTTTGGCTGTAAAATCTCCAGTAACTTTTCCTCTAAGTTTATTCAACACGTCTTCTCCCAAAGGGCTAAATGCAGCTATTTCATATTCCTTTAAGAATACACTCAAATCTATAATAGGCTTTTCTTTTGAAAAATCTACGCCTCCAACTGCTGAGATATTCTTAGCTTTTTCACTTATTAATGAAAGATTTACATCATATTTCTTATATGAATTGTCTCCAGTAACATTTAAGGCTAAATCTCCTTGAGAGTAATCATTAATATGGAAATTCTCTATTAATAAATTTCCTTTAGGAGCTAATAAATTATTCTCTTGTTTATAGTTTATGATTCCATTTAAATCTCCATTCAATTTTAAGCTATCAACTGGAGGTAAAAAACTAGCTAATTTTACCTTTTCAAAATTTACTTGTAAGTCTTTATACGTACTGTCTCTAACAATTCCTTTGAACTCTATTTTTTGTCCTCCTGAGCTAAAAACAAATGGACTTATATTAAAATTATTTTCTTTTAAATCAAACGCGACTTTATTCTCTTGGTTATTCTTTGGGTTTATAATCCAATCAAACCCTTTATAATTAAAAGTTGATTTCTGAATTCCTACAACAGATTTTTGTAATTCATCAATCGTATAATAAAAATCTAGATTAAAACTTTCTTTGTATTCTTTTCCTCCTTTAAAAACTGACTTAAAGAACAGGGTATCATTCTGTGTTCTATTCAGTAAATTCAGTTTTTCTATATTATAATATTGGGTATTTATTTTACCTGCTGTTAAGTGTGTATTATATAATGGATTTTTATTATCAAGTCTTAAAACTATATTTTCAATAACATTTTTATATGCTTCAATTTCAGGAGAACTAAACGTTAGCTTTAATGCATTTTTATCAGAATTAATTTTTCCTTTTAACCTTGTATTTGTACCTATTGAAATTTGAGGCAAAAACACATCAATAATTTTATTATAGATTGTAAAATCGAAATCTAAGAATTGATTTGGAGTTACTTCATGTGGACGATAGTTTGTATACACACTACCAAGTGCGTTTTGGGTAATTGGTATTAATTCTCCGAATGAAAACTTTCCTTTTAACTTTCCTTTTACTATATCTTCTGAATCTACTTCAATAGTTTTGATACTATCTTTTACTGAAGAATTTATTTCAAAACGTTTAAAAGAATAGCTCTGTTTTTGATTTGTATATATCAAATTTTTAAATGTTGCTTTCCCTATGATATCATCAAAAGTATTTCCTGAAATATTTAAGCCTACATTTCCTGTTAACATAGCAATACTATCTCTTGTAAATAGATTTGTCTTTTTTAAATCTATTTTATCAATATTTGCTACGAAATCAAATTTATTTATCGCTGAAGAGAAATCTGCAAGCCCTTCAAATTTCAATTTAAAATTATCGTCTTCTGCTTTTAATAAACCGTCAAACTTTTTATTTTGAAACTGACCGTTTACTATTAAGTCTTTATATTCATACTCATTGAAAACTAGGCTACTCACCTTACCTATTAAGGTAGTATTAATATTATCAACATTAAAACCACTACCATTTACATCAGCCTTTAACGATATTTTACCCAATACAGGATCATTAGCAAATATCCCTAAATCAAAATCTTGAAATTCAACTTCACCTACATAAGTAGCTTCATCAATGTTATCTATATTGGTTAGTAAAAGATCTGATATTGTTGTACCAATTTCTGAATTGACAGTAAGCGTAGCATCCATTTGTTCAGGAGTTACACTTAGAATTCCCTTCAATGTAAAGTTCCCTAACCTTTGAAATTCTGTTGGCAAAGTTCTTCCTAATAAATTCGGCAGTACACTTTTTAATTGATAATAATTAGAAGTAACATTATCTAAATCGGCATCAAAAACAAAACCTCTACTTGTTTTTATAGCATTTACAAAGCCCATATTACCAACAATCCTCATTCCTTTTTTAGAATGGAGTCTTACATTGTTTGCACTAAAATTATTTAACGTACCATCAATATCTCCTGTAAAATAAACAATATCATTACCACTTAACTCTTTGTATAATTTACTTAAATCTTTTACTGCTAATGCGCTCTTTGAAAACTTTGCTTTGACATTAACCTTATCATTAAAGTTTGCAAAATCTTTACGATTGTATGTTAATTTTATATCTCCTTCTATTTTCGATTTATTATCAGTTTCTAACACAGTATTATCAAACTGCATATACTTTTTGGTATAAACAAAATCGGTAGATAAATTAGATATATTAACCCCTCTATTTTCAGTAAAATTCATTTCTCTAATATTTAGAGAAACATCAGGCCCCACAATTGAGAAGTTTAATAAATCACCTCCTGCATTGTACGCTGCAAACTCTAAAGGGTCTTTTTTATTATCATCGTATAATTTAAAAGTTAGATTTCTTAATGCTATTTTATCACTATTTAAAACAAAAGGTTTAGATAAACTATCTCTTGGCTTTCCGTCTTCAAAACTGTCAATAAAAATAGATAGGTTATCATTTTTTTCACCTTTATAAGTTCGCATATTAAAATAAGCACCACTTAAAGAAGCTTCTCCTAGGTTTACATTATTTTCTATAATACGTTTTGCATTTAAAAGTGAAGTACTTAAGTTCTGAACAAAAATTAAAGTATCTTTATGATGATCTCTAATTTCTATTCCCTTTAATTGTACACTTCCCAACCAAGATAAGTCTACTCTTTTTACTACAATATCTGTATTGTACTCCTTATTAAGCCAATCTGTTGCATGCTTTGCCAATTTGCTTTGTACAAATGGAAGTGACAACAAAATTATAAGCAAGATTAAAAAAAGTAACACGTACTTTAGTATTCTCCTTAATATTTTACCCGCTTTTCTAATAATTAAACCCTTTATAAACTAACTAACAAATGTAATCAGCTAACTGCAAAAATGTTGCCTTATTTTAAAGAAATATCAATTTTAACGAAAATCTAACGCAATATCGATATTTTTGCAATCTAATTTGAACTAAATTGAATACAAAAAACATTTACATTTTAGGTATTGAGAGCTCTTGCGACGATACAAGTGCTTCAGTAATTTGTAACGGAAAAGTTTTAAGCAATGTTATTGCAAATCAAGAAGTACACGCAAAATATGGTGGTGTTGTTCCTGAATTAGCTTCAAGAGCGCATCAACAAAATATTGTTCCAGTTGTACAACAAGCTTTAGAACAAGCCAATATTACTAAACATGATTTAAATGCAATTGCTTTTACACGTGGCCCAGGGTTAATGGGATCATTATTAGTTGGAACTTCTTTCGCTAAATCCCTAGCTTTAGGTTTAAACATCCCATTAATTGATGTAAACCATATGCAAGCACATATTTTAGCTCATTTTATTGATGAAGAAGACAGTAAAATACCTCCATTCCCTTTTGTTTGTTTAACCATTAGTGGTGGTCATACACAACTTGTAAAGATTACTAATCATTTTGAAATGGAAATTCTAGGCGAAACTATTGATGATGCTGTTGGTGAAGCTTTTGATAAATCTGCTAAAATATTAGGTCTACCTTACCCCGGAGGTCCTTTAGTTGATAAATATGCGCAACTAGGAAATCCAAAAGCATTTAAATTTACCAAACCTAAAGTAGGTGATTTAGAATTTAGTTTTAGCGGTTTAAAAACTGGTATTCTTTATTTTATTAGAAAACAAGAAAAAGAAAACCCAAATTTCATTAAAGAAAACTTATATGATATTTGTGCCTCTATTCAACACACCATTATTGAAATTTTAATGGATAAATTAAAAAATACTGTAAAACAAACTGATATAAAACATATTGCTATTGCTGGAGGTGTATCTGCTAATTCAGAAATTCGTAAACGATTAACTTTAGCTGAAAAACACTGGAAATGGACCACTTACATTCCAAAGTTTGAATACACTACCGATAATGCTGCCATGATTGCTATTGCTGGGTATTTAAAATATTTAAACGGTAATTATTCAGACATTTCTGTTACAGCTCAAGCTCGTTTAAAAGTTACAGAATAATACTTTTAACACTCTAAAAAAACCTTACTAGAATCCCAAAATCTCCCTTAATGAAAAGCCTTAAAAATAGATTCCTATTTAATCTTACTTATTACCTATTGTGGGTAACTTATTTTTTATTTGCTCGTTTTTTGTTTTTATCCTATTACTTTGATAAAACATCTGATCTTGGCTTTTCCACAGCATTTAAAACTTTTGTATACGGAATTCAATTAGATTTTTCTTTTGCTGCCTATATAGCTGCTATTCCTTTTTTGATTATCATTTTTTCAATTTGGTCACCTATTAAGTACATTAAATATCTTATCAAAGGATTTACATTTCCCCTAGTTTTTATCATTAACTTATTTATGTTAATCGATATTATTCTTTATAAATCTTGGGGAGTTCGAATAGATTCTACTTTATTAAATTATATCAATACTCCTAAAATAATGATGGCCTCTGTTTCTACTTTTCAACTAGTTGGAGGTTTACTTATATGGATTCTTATTTCTTTATCTGTTGTTTATGTTTTTAATAAAGTATTAGACAAAGCAATGAACCGTTTAACAAAAGGTTCTTTTTTGGAAGCTCCTGCGCTTCTCTTATTAATAGGAACTTTAATTATTCCTATTAGAGGTGGTTTTGCTAATATTCCAATTAATCAAAGTAATGTGTATTTTTCTACTAAAATGTTTGCAAATCATGCTGCTGTAAACTTTATGTGGAATTTTGCTAACACCCTTACTCATAAAATAGATGATAAAAACCCTTATGTTCATTATAAAACTGATGTTGCTAAAAACATCATTCATAAAACTCAAAATGAATTATTAACAGGTTCAGATTCTATCTTAAAAACAAAAAAACCGAATGTTATTTTAATCATCTGGGAAAGTTTATCAGCCAAAGCAGTAGGAGCTCTTGGTGGTGAACCAGATGTTACTTCTAATCTAAATCGATTTGCTAAAGAAGGAGTTTTGTTTACTAATTTTTATGGAAATGGAGATAGAACAGATAAAGGCATACCTGCTATTTTAAGCGGTTATTATCCACAACCAACTACGAGTATTATGAAAATGCCTCGTAAGTCTCAATCGTTACCAATGCTAACAAAAGAAATGAAAAACTTAGGATACAATACTGGGTTTTATTATGGAGGAGATAGTAATTTTGGTAATATGATTACCTATTTGAGAAACGGAGAGATTGATAAAATTGTTGATGGTACTGAGTTTGATAAAGAGAACTGGAATTCTAAATGGGGTGCTCACGATCATATATTTTTAGAGCGTTTTCTTAAAGATTTATCAGATCCTAAATTAAAACAACCATTTTTCCAAGTTGCTTTAACATTAACAAGTCACGAACCATATGAATTTCCTGATACTTATAAGTTTGGAAAAGATTCTGAAGCTAACTTATATAGAAGTGCTCAAGCATATACCGATAAAGCTATTGGTAATTTTATTGATGCTGCTAAAAAACAACCGTGGTGGGATAATACACTAGTTGTTATTATGTCTGACCACGGACACCCTTTACCTGTACACAAAGGGTATTTTAATTCTTCTATACGTTTTAAAATTCCAATGGTTTGGATTGGTGGCGCTTTGGCTAAGACAGGAATTACAATTGATAATTTTAGTGGGCAAAGTGATTTTGCTTATACCTTAACTGATTTATTAGGAGGAAACCCAAAACAATTTCAGTTTGGTAAGCACATTTTTAATTCTTCTGATAACCAATACGTGCATTATGTATTTAATAAAGGATTCGGAACCGTTTCTAAAAACGGAACTTTTATTTACGATTATGTAAGTAACAAACCTGTTATTCAAGAAGGAAACTATCAAGCACTAGATTCGTTAGGAAGAGCAATTAGTCAAGAAGCTTATCAAGACTTTATAGACAGATAAAATAGTTTAAAACAAAAAATCCCAAGTTCTTTAACTTGGGATTTTTTATTTACAGTAATAATTTCTTATTGCCAGTTTTTTCTATCTTTAATAGAACATCCTATAGCACGAGTATTCGTTTTTGATGGCTTCTCTCCTTTTAATAAAGCATCAACTGCATTTTCTACAAAACGCTCAGAAACCTTAGTTTCATCACGAGAACTATCGTCAATAGCACCAATATACTCAACTATTAACTTACCCTTATTTTTATTTAATATATATACATGAGGAGTTTTGGTAGCTCCAAATGCTGGATATACTCTTTGAGCCACATCAAATAAATACGGGAATGTGAAACCTTTTTCTTTAGCTCTAACTTTCATCCCTTCAAAACTATCTCCCTTAGAAATTTTTGGATCGTTTGGATTGATAGCAATTACTGGATATCCTTTAGCTTTGTATTTCTTATCTAAAGCAATTATACGATCTTCATTTGCTACAGAATAAGGACACATATTACATGTAAATACTACTATAAACCCTTTAGCATCTTTAAAATCAGATAAAGAAACCATTTTCCCATCTACATTTTTAAGTTTAAAGTCAGAAGCAACATCTCCTACTTTATATCCTTTAGATTCGTTTACTGTAAATGCTGAGATTGCAGCCATTACAGCGAATAGTAATACTATTTTAAAAGTTTTCATAATTAATTAGTTTAAAAAGGTTTGTAATTCATTTTTTAGAGTTTCATAATGAAACGGTTGTTCGTAAAACTTTCTTTTCTTAGCGTTATAAATTAATGTTGCAGGTATAGAACCTGTCCAATTTTCAGCAATATCTTTAATCCAAAATTGTTCATTATTATCTTCAAAATGAATAACTTTAGATTGTAATTTTTTCTCTTTTATAAATGGTATTAGATTAGTTTCCAACTGCCTTGAAAAATCAAGACTTACTAAAACCACTTCAACATTTTTATCTTTGAATTCTTGATTTAACTTTTCAAATGCGGGTAATTCCTTTACGCAAGGTATACACCAAGTTGCCCAAAAATTAACCACATAAGTTTTTCCATCATTTTTATGCAATAATGGTTTTAACTGCTTATAATTTAACGTAGCAATTTTAATGTTTTCTTGCTGACTTTCAGCTGTTTTTTGCGTTTTTTTACAAGATAAAAGCACAAAAACAAGGAGTAATAAAAATCCTAATTTACGCATACTCTATTTTATTTATCTCAAAATTAAATGATTAAACTATTCAAATTTGTGAATTAACGAAACATTAACAACAAAAAACCCGAAAGAAAATCTTTCGAGTTTACATGTATTTTAAGTTACTATTATCCAAAAATATCATTCAATACTTTAGCTAAGCGTAACCCTCCTTTTTGTAATTGTTCTCTAACTATTGGAAAGTAATCATAAGAATAACGGTAACGTAATTTATCACCAGACTTTGCCGAACTATAAACTTTTTTAGTAAGCTTATGTGTATCTTTCATCCAATCTAAAACATCACCTTTTTGAATTACTTTAATTTGCTCGTTTGACAAACGTTTTGCATTATCAGCCAACTCAACATAACTCATATCCCATTTGTTAATTAAGTTCTCATCCCATACTCTGTGTAAATTAGAACCTCTACCATGCCATTGTACTTGTATAGTATTTCCACCTTTGTCTTCTTTTTGCCCAATATGCATTGGTTGGTGTAAATCACCCATCAAATGTACCAACATTTTTAAATAAAAACGTTTGTCTTCAACAGAACTATTTTCATCTCTTAAAATTTTGATACACTCTTTAATACCTGTAATTAAATCTCCTTTTGGATTTTTCTCTACATCCTCATAATTAGCATCTAATGGCATGTTTACATAATGCCAAGTATAAAACTTACCGTATTTTTTTCTATCAGATTTAATTTCATCTGCATAGGTTGATACAAAAGCTAAACTTTCTCCTTGTAATAGTTTATCAATATTTCTTTTAGCTCTTTTTGTTAAATGATTTTCTGCAATCTTTCCTGTCGCTCTATGGCCTGTCGGTCCCCAAACATCTTCATTATTAGCTATAGCTGAAACACTTATAAAAAATGCGCTAAATAGCAGTAATACCTTGACTTTCATAAATAATTTTCTATTGATTTTCCGCTAAAATATAAAAATATTTACTCTAAAATTTGGATTTAACAAAAAATTATTTATATATTTATGATATCAATTTAATATCACTTTTAAATCAAAACAAAATGAAAGAAGAGAAAATTATAAAACCCGCCAATGGATATTTAATGTTTTTTATCGTCCTAATTCTTTTTATAGGCGGTATTGTTTTAACCATTAAAAATGAACATCCTGTATATCTTTTAATGACAATCATAGGATTTATCTTAGCCTTAGGTTTCATCTTAGTAAATCCAAATTCATCAAAAGTGCTATTATTCTTTGGTAAATATGTAGGTACTGTAAAACAGAATGGATTGTTTTGGGCAAATCCTTTATACAAGAAGAAAACTATTTCTTTAAGAGCAAGCAACTTTGATAGTGAGCGTTTAAAGGTTAATGATAAACTAGGAAACCCTGTAATGATATCTACCATTTTAGTTTGGAGAGTAACTGAAACCTATAAAGCTGCTTTCGATGTAGATAATTATGAGAATTTTGTTCGTGTGCAAACTGACGCTGCAGTACGTAAACTAGCTAGTATGTATCCATATGATAATTTTGCTGATGAAGGTCATGAAGAAGACATTACATTACGTTCTAGTGTAAATGAAGTAAGTGAAGCCTTGGAAAAAGAATTAGAAGAACGTTTATCTATTGCTGGAATTGAAGTTTTAGAAGCCCGCATTGGTTATTTAGCTTATGCTCAAGAAATTGCTAGCGCCATGTTAAAAAGACAACAAGCTACTGCTATTATTGCTGCTCGTCATAAGATTGTTCAAGGTGCTGTAGATATGGTTGATATGGCTTTAGAAGAATTGAATAAAAAAGAAATCGTTGAGTTAGACGAAGAGCGAAAAGCGGCTATGGTAAGCAACTTATTAGTTATTTTATGTGGAGATAAAGAAGCTTCACCAGTATTAAACACCGGAACATTAAGTCATTAAAATATGAAAGAATACAAAGTAACCATACCTAAATTAGGTTTTAAAAATAGAGTTAAGAAATACGAAGACTTACTAAATCAACATGCTAGAGAAGGATGGATTGTGAAGCACATAGGACAAAATTCACCTATGATTATTTTCGAAAGAGATAAAAATAGATAACAATGAAAATATTTAAAGAAGAACAACGATTTATTCAGTTATGGCTAATAATACTTTTAGCCATAAGTACAACTGTACCTTTGGTTATTATTACACGAAAATATCTTAATAATAAAGTAAGTTTATATAACTTCTTAGTCCCATTAGCTTTAGTTGTTTTTGCTTCTGGATTTATCTTATTCTTTAAACTTAAAACAAGAATTGATGAACAAGGGATGCATTATCAATTTTTCCCTTTTCACTTAAAATTCAAACTCGTTAAATGGAATGAAATTAAAAAAGCCTATGTTAGAAAATACGATGCTATTTCAGAATATGGAGGCTGGGGAATAAAAAATATTTTTTGGAGAAAAAACGGTACTGCTGTTAATGTATCAGGAAATATAGGGATTCAATTAGAATTAACTAATGGTAAAAAATTACTTATTGGCACTCTCAAAGAAGAAGATGCTAAAAAAGTATTGCATACTTATAAAGAAAAAAACAATAATCATGATACGAGTTCTAAATTATACACATTATCAAACTTTACAATTTCTCCTGAATTAATAAAATCTATAGTTACATTTGCGAAATAATAATTATGGCTAAAAAGAAAGCATTTGCACTCCGTATTAATGAAGACATGCTAAAAGCAATTGAAAAGTGGGCTTCAGACGAATTTCGTTCAACGAACGGACAAATCGAATGGATGCTTATGCAAGCTCTTAAAGAAGCTAAACGAGAGCCAAAAAAGAAAGAAGAGGACTAACTTATTTCTTAATAAAAAGTTAAAAAGCTACTCAATAATATTGAGTAGTTTTCTATTTTGTACCTTTTGTGTTTTTAACTAAACCAAGCAATGAAAAAAGCATTTTCTTTTCTATTTTTATTTTTAGTCTCTACCCTATTCTCTCAAGAATTCTCAATGGATTTGGTAAAAAACATGAAACCAAGAAGCATTGGACCTGGTGGTATGAGCGGACGTGTAACTTCTATTGATGTAGTATTAAGCAACCCAGATATTATGTACGTAGGTACGGCCTCGGGTGGTATTTGGAAATCTACTTCAGGAGGTATTAAATGGCAACCCATTTTCGAAAAAGAGTTAACTGCTTCAATAGGAGCAATAGCAATTCAGCAATCAAACCCAAGTGTTATTTGGGCTGGTACTGGAGAAGGAAATCCTCGTAATAGTTTAAATGGTGGTTATGGTATTTACAAATCGTTAGACGCAGGAAAAACTTGGAAATCTATGGGATTAGAAAAAACACGTCATATACATCGTGTTATTATTGATCCTACTAACCCAAACACTGTTTATGTAGCTGCAATTGGTTCTCCTTGGGGCGAACATAAAGAACGTGGTGTTTATAAAACCACTGATGGTGGTAAAACTTGGAAACAAATTTTATATAACAATACTAAAACTGGAGCTGCCGATTTAGTAATGGATCCATCAAATCCTAATAAATTAATTGCTGCTATGTGGGAACACAAACGCGACCCTTGGTTTTTTAAATCAGGAGGTAAAGGAAGTGGTTTATACATTACACATGATGGTGGAGACAACTGGAAAAAAATAACAGACAAAGAAGGCTTCCCTAAAGGAGATTTAGGAAGAATTGGAGTTGCTATTTCAAGGAGTAACCCAAATACCATTTATGCACTAGTAGAAGCAAAGAAAAATGCTCTATATAAAAGTGAAGACGGTGGTTTTAAATGGAAAAAAATAAACGATAAAAGAGGTATTGGTAACCGTCCTTTTTATTATTCAGAAATTTATGTAGATCCTATAAATGAAAATCAATTGTATACTGTTTTCACCTATGTAAATAGCTCTATTGATGGAGGTAAAAACTTTAAACAATTAATGCCTGCTTACGGTGTTTCTAATGGAGTTCACCCAGATCATCACGCTTGGTGGATTCACCCAGAAGATGGCTCTTTCATGATTGATGGAAACGATGGAGGTTTAAACATTACTAGAGATGGAGGTAAAACATGGCGATTCATTGGAAACCTTCCTGTTGCTCAATTTTATCATATTAATGTAGACAATGAATTTCCTTATAACGTTTATGGAGGAATGCAGGACAATGGTTCTTGGAGAGGTCCTGCCTACGTATGGAAAGCACAAGGAATAAGAAATTCTTATTGGCAAGAAATTAGTTTTGGTGATGGTTTTGATGTGATTCCTGATAAAGATGATTCTCAATACGGTTGGTCTATGAGTCAGCAAGGTTTTGTATCTCGTTACGATTACAAAACTGGAAATAATCACACAGTACGACCAACACATTCTGACCCAAAAGTAAAATTACGTTTTAACTGGAATGCTGCTATTAACTTAGATCCTTTTAACAATTCAACATTATACTTTGGAAGTCAATTTGTACATAAATCAACTGATAAAGGTTTATCATGGGAAGTTATTTCTCCAGATTTAACAACTAACGATAAAAGCAAACAAAAACAAAGCGAAAGTGGTGGATTAACACTAGATGCAACTGGTGCTGAAAATCATTGTACTATTTTAGTTATTGAACCATCTCCACTAGAAAAAAACATGTTATGGGTTGGTACTGATGATGGTAATGTTCAAATAACACAAAACGGAGGCCAAACTTGGACTAATATTACAAAAAACATCAAAGGATTACCTGCTGGTAGCTGGATAGCTCAAATAAAAGCTTCTAACAAAAATAAAGGAGAAGCTTTACTTGTAGCAAATGATTATAGACGTTTTAACTATACTCCTTATGTGTATAGAACAAAAGACTATGGAAAAACTTGGGAACGAATTGTAGACAAAGACGATGTGGTTAGTTATACGCTTTCAATCGTTGAAGATCCAATTACTCCAAACCTTTTATTCTTAGGAACTGACGATGGTTTATACATATCTTTAAACGCGGGTAAAAAGTGGACTAAGTGGACAAACGGATTTCCTACGGTTTCTGTAAAAGACCTAGTAATACATCCAAGAGAACACGATTTAATCATTGGAACTTTTGGTAGAGCTGCTTGGGTTTTAGATGATATCAGACCTTTAAGAGAAATGGCTATGAATACCAATGTATTACAAAAAAACATTGTATTATTTGAACCACCTGTTGCTTACCAAGCTAGTTACCAACAACCTACAGGAAGTAGATTTGGTGCAGATGCTATTTACAATGGAGAAAACAGATCTCGTGGAGCTTTAGTAGCTTATTATGTTAACAAACCAAAGCAAGAAAAAAACGAAAACAAAAAGGATAAAAAAGCAAAAGAGTTAAAAGACAAAAAACCAACTATTAAGTGGGATTCTATTAAGTTTGAAATATTTGATGGTACACGTCTTATTAGAACTATAAAAAGAAAAGCTCCTAAAGAAAATGGTTTACAAAAAGGGACTTGGTATATGGATGAAAAAGGTGTAGCTAGACCATCTAGACGCATTCGTAAGTCTAAGAGAGAACCTAGTGGTGTTCGTGTAAAACCAGGAACTTATAGAATAAAAACAACTTTTGGTAACCAAACATCAGAACAAAATATTATCGTTAAAAGCGATCCTAGATACCCTGTACTAAAAGAAAACATTGATGAAAAGTATAGATTAAGTAAAAAGCTTGAAGGATACCAAAAATCTATTGCTCAAGCAGTAAAACAACTGGTAGAAAGTAAAAATACAGCAAAGAGTTTTAAAAGTAAATTAACTAAAAAGGACAAAAAGCTATACAAAAAGGAAATTAAGGCTTCTACTGATGTCATAAAAAAGATAGACACTCTTTTAAATGTGTATCTAGGTAAAGTAGACAAACGTCAAGGAATTGTTAGAAGTCCTGAGGTAAATGTTAATCAACGAATTGGTACTGCAAGATGGTATGTAGGTAGTAAACCTAAAATTACTAGTACAGAAATAACTTTAATTAACCAAGCAAAAGAAGCTTTACAAGATGCTTTAAACAGCACTAATAAATTTTTCAATAACGATTGGAAATCATATAGAGAGAGTACTGAAAAAATTGTAATTTCTCCATTCAAAAAAACAACAACACTTACTATAGATTAAAACCAAACTATTATGAAAAAAATAGCACTACTTTTTATTATTTCCTTATTGGCTATGGGCTGCAAGACTAAAGAAAAAGTCGATGTAGTAAAAAAAATAAAAAAATATTCCATCGAACAAATGATGGATAACGAACAAGTTGGAGGAGGAAGTTTCTCTTCTGATAATTCAAATTTATTAGTTACAAGTAATAGATCTGGAATATATAACATGTATACTGTTTCTACTTCAGATGGGAGGTTCACACCAATTACCGCTTCGGATAGTTCTTCTGTTTTTGCAACTTCCTATTTTCCAAAAGACAATAGAATGCTTTTTAGAATGGATAATAATGGTGATGAAATTTACCATATATACATGAGAAACCTAGATGGAACAATTAAAGAATTAACTCCAGAAAAAGGTGTTAGAGCAAGTTTTTATGGTTGGTCTAAAGACGAAAAGAGTTTCTTCTTTTCATCTAACAAAAGAGACAAACGTTATATGGATGTTTATGAAATGGATATAGAAAATTTTACATCCAAAATGTTATACGAAAACAAAGAAGGTTATAATGTAGTAGCAATTTCTAACAACAAAAACTTCTTTGCGCTAAGTAAAACCATTAATACTAATGACAGTGATTTATTCTTATTTGATAGAGTAAAGAATGAAACTAAAAAAATCAATAAAACGCTCAGTGGTAATTCGGCTGCTGACTTTTCTATTGATGATACAGATTTCTATTATACTACTGATGCAGATGGAGAATTCGCTAGTTTAATGAAATATAAAATTGCCACTGGAGAAACTGAAAAAGTTTTAAAAAAAGATTGGGATATTTCTGGAAGCTATTTTACTAACAGTGGGAAATACAGAGTTACTTATATAAATGAAGATGCTAAAAATGTAATTGAAGTTTATGATGTTGCTGCTGGAAAAAATATTGAATTACCTAACGTTGATGGAAAAAGTATTACTAGTGTAGGATTTTCTAGAGATGAATCTATGATGCGCTTTTATGCTGGTGGTTCACACACTCCTTCAAATTTATATGTATATGATTTAAAAACTAAAAAACAGATACAATTAACAGATGTTTTAAACAAAGAAATTAACCCTGATGATTTAGTAAATGCAAAAGTTATAAGATATCCATCTTTTGATGGAGTTACAATCCCTGCAATATATTACTTACCTCATCAAGCTAGTAAAGATCATAAAGTTCCTGCTCTTGTATGGGTTCATGGAGGTCCAGGTGGTCAATCTAGACAAAATTTTAGCTCTAGAATACAGTTTTTAGTAAATCATGGATATGCTGTTCTTGCTGTAAATAATAGAGGAAGTAGCGGTTATGGAAAAACTTTTTTCACAATGGATGATTTAAATCATGGTGAAAAAGACTTACAAGATTGTGTTGAAGGTAAAAAATGGTTAGCAAAGCAACCACAAATTGATGCTGATAAAATTGGAATCATAGGAGGTTCTTATGGTGGATATATGACAATGGCTGCTTTGACATATACTCCGGATGAGTTTGCTGTTGGTGTAAATATTTATGGAGTAACAAATTGGATGCGTACTTTAAAAAGTATTCCTTCTTGGTGGGAATCATTTAGAGAAGCTTTATATAAAGAATTAGGAAATCCTCATACGGCAGACTCTATTCGTTTAAAAAGAATTTCTCCATTATTCCATACAGATAAAGTTACTAAACCTTTAATGGTACTTCAAGGAGCAAAAGACCCTAGAGTTTTACAAATTGAATCTGATGAAATTGTTGCGGGAGTACGAAAAAATGGAGTTCCTGTTGAATATGTTTTATTTGATGATGAAGGACATGGTTTTGTAAAAAAAGAAAATCAAATCGAATCAAATAGTAGAATATTAAAATTTCTAGATAAACATCTAAAAAAAGAAAAACCTTTAGAGAATAATGAATTATAATTTTGAGAGAATCCATTATTCTAAAATCCTTTGTATTAATTACAAAGGATTTTTTATTTTCGCCTAATCAAATTTATTTTTATGAAAAAAATAGCTCTTTTATTTATTGTTTTATGTAGCTTTAAAAGTATAGCTCAATCTAATCCTGAAAAAGAACTAGGTGCTTGGTATATGTACAATGGTTCTCATCAATTATCAGAAAAATTCAGCTTAAAAACAATGGCACATTTTCGTTTTTTCGAAATTGGTGATGATATGCAACAATTTATTGGGCGATTAGGTGGAAACTATAAAATAAACAAAAATTTAAGTGCTACAATTGGTTACGCTTTTTTAAATACGGACACAACCTTTAACCTAGATGGAGGAGACTTTAACGAACACCGTATTTATGAAGATTTTAATGTAAAACATAAAATATCTAAACTAGGTTTTGCTCATAGGTTTAGAGCTGAACAACGTTTTTTCAACTCGCAAACAGGACATTTTATCCGTTACCAATTAGGCTTAAACTACCCATTATCATCAAAATGGTCTACTTATATCTATGATGAAATCTTTTTTGATTTTGATGGAGAAGCTTACAATCAGAATTGGTTAGGGTTTGGAGTTAAATACAAACTTTCGAATGCTGTAAAACTTCAAGTAGGTTACATGAATATTTCAAATGATGTAAGTCAAAGTTTTGACCGAATTCAATTAGGAGTAGCTATCAATACAAGTCACTTCAAAAAGAAATAAGCTTATTTTCATACTTTAGCAAAAAACTGATTTAAAATGAACACTCCTCTTTTTACTAATGACGCAATTGTATTTGGTATCTTAATGATTTCATTAGGTTTTGTATTTTATACTGAATCTAAAATATCTGGATTTTGGCCTAAGTTTTACAAAATTGTTCCTGGCCTTTTCATGGCATACTTTATACCTGCTATTTTTACTACTTTAGGTATTATTTCTCCAGAATGGGAAAATTCAAATGCTGCCGGAGAAGTTATTAAAGGAAAATCTCAATTATACTATGTTGCCAGTCGTTTTTTACTTCCAGCTGCTTTAGTATTAATGACATTAAGTATTGATTTAAAAGCTATTTTCAACCTAGGCTCTAAAGCTTTGATTATGTTTTTTACAGGAACTATAGGTATTGTTATTGGAGGACCTTTAGCTATTTTATTAATCTCAATATTTTCTCCAGAAACAGTTGGTGGTGCTGGTTTTGATGCTGTATGGAGAGGTTTATCTACCCTTGCTGGGAGTTGGATTGGTGGTGGAGCCAACCAAACAGCTATGTTAGAAATTTATAAATACAACCCTGCTAAATATGGAGGAATGGTTTTTGTTGATATTGTAGTTGCTAATATTTGGATGGCTATTTTATTAATTGGAATTGGTAAAAAAGATAAAATAGACAAATGGTTAAAAGCTGACACCTCAGCTATTGAGGAGCTAAAAGAAAAGGTTTCTACCTTTACTAAAGGAGTTAAAAGAAACCCTACTCTTACCGATTTTATGATTATGCTCGCTATTGCTTTTGGTACAGTAGGTTTTGGTCATTTTGCTTCTAAATTTTTAAGTACACTTTTTAGCGACTTAGTAGCTTCTATTGAATCTCAAACTTGGAGAAATGTATTCTCTTTCTTAGGTTCTGGATTCTTTTGGTTAATTAGTATTTCTACTATTGTAGCAATTATCTTATCATTTACTAAAGCTAAAAACTATGAAGGTGCTGGAGCTAGTAAACTAGGAAGTATTTTCATTTATATTTTAGTTGCTACTATTGGTATGAAAATGGATTTAACCATGATTTTTGACAATTTAGGTTTAATTGCAATTGGTTTGGTTTGGATGAGTATTCATGCTGGACTTTTAATATTGGTTGCTAAACTAATTAAAGCTCCTTATTTCTTTTTAGCAGTAGGTAGTCAAGCAAATGTTGGTGGGGCTGCTTCTGCTCCTATTGTTGCATCCGCTTTCCACCCTTCTCTAGCAACAGTTGGTGTATTATTAGCCGTATTCGGATATGCTATAGGTACAGTTGGTGCTATATTATGTACAATTTTAATGGAATTATCAGCTACATTATAAGAGAATTCTGCATATTTGCAATCTAAAATTTAAACCTAATGGAATAGGCAAAAAGTAATATTATTACATACTTTTTTTTGCTAATTACATTTAACCTAACAAATAAAACAAAATAAACCAATGAAAAAACTTATCGCTATTTGTGCGTTCTCAATAATGGCTTTTGCTTGTTCTTCAAAAAAAGAAGGTAACATGGTTGTGAAAGGTCAAATTAAAGGGTTGAAGAAAGGTACGTTATATCTTCAAAAAATGAAAGATACTGTACTAGTTGCTGTTGACTCAATGACTTTGTTAGGTGACGATAAATTTATGTTAACCGACAATGTTGATTCTCCTGTAATGTATTATTTAACTTTCAATGGTAATGCTAAAGATGAGCACATCATGTTTTTTGGAGAAAAAGGTAATATTACTATTAATGATAACATCGAAGACTTTGGTTTTAAACCAGAAATAAAAGGTTCTAAAAATCAAGAAGTAATGGATAAATTCCGTGAAATTGATAAAAGATTTAAAGAAAAGAATTTAGAATTTATACAGAAAGGTTTCGAAGCTCGTAAGTCTGAAGATGAAAATTTAATTAAGCAATTAGAAACAGATTATAAAAAAATGATTCGTCGTCGTTTTTTATTTTCAACAAACTTTGCTGTTACCAATGCTGATAGCGAAGCTGCCCCATATATAGCTTTAACTGAATTATACGATGCAAATATTCAATTATTAGATACCATTAATAAAAGCTTAAGTAATAAAGTTAAGAACTCTGATTACGGAAAACGTTTACAGAAATTTGTTGACGATATTAAAGAGAAAGAAGCTAAATAGTTTCAGTAAAATATAGTTATAAGAAAACTCGATACAAATTGTATCGAGTTTTTTGTTTATCTAAATAACCTTGTATTACTTTTCAGAAGCTATATATTCATCTACCATAGATTCTAATACATTTAATGGTAATGGTCCATTGGTTAAAACTACATCATGAAACTTTCTAATATCAAACTTATCACCTAAAGCATCTTTTGCTTTTTTACGTAATTCTAATATTTTAAGCATTCCTATTTTATAGGCCGTGGCTTGACTTGGCATTACAATATGACGCTCTACCATTTTAATAGCATCCAACTCTGCATTAGGTGTATTATCTGTATAATATTTTATTCCTTCTTCACGAGTCCACTTTTTAGCATGAATTCCTGTATCTACTACTAAACGACATGCTCTCCATAATTCCATTGCTAAACGTCCAAAATCTGAATAAGGGTTAGCATAGAAGCCCATTTCTTTTGGTATAAACTCAGAATACAGTCCCCATCCTTCAACATAAGCTGTATAACGTCCAAATTTTCTAAACATTGGTACTTCTTTTAACTCCTGTGCAATAGCAATTTGCATATGATGCCCTGGTATTCCTTCATGATAAGCTAAAGCTTCCATTTGATATGATGGCATACTCTCCATATCATACATATTTGCATAATATGTTCCTGGTCTAGAACCATCTAATGCTGGTTGTTGGTAAAATGCTTTTCCTGCCGATTTTTCTCTAAAAGGCTCTACTGCTTTTACTATTAAAGCCGCTTTTGGTTTTGTGATAAACAATTCATCTAAACGAGTTTTCATGCTATCAATAATAAAAGTTGCCTCATCCATGTATTCTTTTCTACCCTTTTGAGAATCTTCGTAATAAAATTGTTGATCCTTTTTCATGAATTCAAAAAACTCCTTTAAAGTACCTTTAAAACCTACTTTTTTCATAATAGCACGCATTTCTTCGTGAATTCTAGCTACTTCCTTTAACCCTATTTCATGAATCTCTTCAGCAGTCAAATTAGTAGTAGTAGTTCTCTTTAATGCATTATTAAAAAATGCTGATCCTTCTGGTAATTTCCATGCTCCATCATCTGTACTCGCAACTTTTTCTTGTGCTTCTAATGTAGCTATTAAGTTTTCGTAAGCTGGTAAAACACTTTCTTTTAAAGCAGCTGTACCTTTCTCTATAAGCTCCTTTTTTTGTGCTTCATCTATATCTAATGCATTAACTTTATTAGTAAAATCATTAAATAATGTACTTGGTTTACCTGAATTATCAAAAGGAGTTCCTTTTATTAGATTTCTAGAATCATCCAAAACTTTTGCAAATACAAACTTCGGAGGCATTATTCCTTTAGCCTCTCTTTCTTTTAAACCTTTTACTAATTCAGCAAATAAAGATTTTAAATTATGTAATCGAGCTATATAATTCTCTGCATCTTTAACATCAGATACTTGATGCATATTGATTAAAAATGCAGGTATTTCTGCTTGCATACCATGCATTTGGTTTACAGGATACGTATGAAAACGGTATTTAAAATCAGCTATTTGATTTTCTAATTGTTGTTTAAATAAATCATAACTTAATTTAGCTCCTTTATCTAAAGCTTTTACATTAACAGAATCGCTCATCCATTGTAAAGCTTCCTTTGCATGTTCTAATTCCTTTTTCGCAAAATCGTCAGAAATATCATTCCACTTATCTGCATCTTTTTTTATACCTAAATAGGTTTGGTACATTGGATGCCTGTCTAAATTTTCTTTAAATTGTTTATCAAAAAAAGTATTTACTTTTTTAGATTCAGCAGCAATATCCTCTTTACTAAGAACCTCAACTTTTTTTTCTTTTTTGCAGGACACTAACATTATTCCTACAAATAATGCTAAAACTGAATATGTTTTTATTTTCATGATTGATAGTTTAATATGCGGAAGATACAAAATAACTATCTCATAAAAATTGGCTATTTATATTTTACAAATTTCTGTAAAAAGTCTTCTTTATAAGCTCTTCCTAGAGGTAAAACTTCTTCATTTGAAATATATACCTGATTCCCAGAAACTTTTTCTAAATAACTAGTATTAACTATATACGATTTATGTATTTGCACGAAAGATGTAGGTAATTTGGTTAACCAATTTTTCATTGACTCTGAACTTAAATATGTTTTTTCAGTAGTAACAATCTCCGTGTAATCTGCATCTGATTTTATAAATATGATATCATTGCTACTAACTTTTACAAAATCGTAGCCAGATTTCAATAAAAAAGTATCAGCTACTTCTACTATTTTACTTTCTTTTCCTTCTGATTTTGTTGATAACATTGAAGTACTTTTATGAATAGCCTGAACAAAACGTTGAAATGAAAAAGGCTTTAATAAATAATCTACAACATTATATTCATAGCTTTCTAAAGCATAATCAGAAAAGGCTGTTGTTAAAATTACTTGCGAATTATTTTTTAGTGTTTTTAAAAAATCGATACCCGATATTTTAGGCAAGTGAATATCTAAAAAAATTAAATCTACTTCTTCATTTTGTAAAAAAGATAATGCCTCTATACCATCAGAAAAAGTTTCTAATAATTTTAAAGAACCTACATCGTTAATATACTTTTGTAAAATACGTTGAGCAGGCGGTTGATCTTCTACTATAATACATGTTCTCATAGACTATTCTTTTTTTGAAAGTTGTAATTGTAAGTTCACTTTATATATTTGATTATAGTCATCAATTTTTAGTGAATACTTATCAGGGTACAAAATTTCTAATCGCTTCTTTACATTTGCTAAACCAATTCCTTGGGATAAGTTTTGATTATTTGAACTAGACAAAAAACTATTTTCACAAACAAAATCTAATACTCCTTCTGAATTTACTTGTATATCTACATTAATACGAATATCTGTACTTTGACTAGCTGTACTATGCTTAAATGCATTTTCTATAAACATTAATAAAATTAAGGGTGCTATTACATAATTAGCAGGAATCTTTGATGTATTAAAACGAACTTCTCCTCTATTTTCTATCTGCAATTCATTTAAAGCTGTAAAATGTTTTAAATGTTCTATTTCCGATTGAAGTAACACAAAATCTTCCTTACAATCATATAACATATAACGCAATACTGATGAAAGCTCTAAAATAATTGATGGCGTTTTTGGCGATTGCTCTATAGCGTAAGCATATAAGTTATTTAAATTATTAAATAGAAAATGTGGATTTATTTGAGACTTTAAAAAACGTAATTCACTCTCTTTTACTGTAGATTCTAATTTATCTACCAAGCCTTGTTTTTTATGTGCGTCCCACCCTAATTTAAAACTTACTAGTATTATTATAATTGGTAAAATATCGAGAAGCGTGAAGAATACATTTGAAACGTATTTACCTCGTTCTCCTGCATAAAATATTTTTTCTAATACAAATTCTTCTGATATGTATAAATATACTAATGTTAATACAATAGCTATTCCAAATTCCTTATATCTTTTTTTATAAAATAATGTAGGTATAAAAATATAACTTATAATAAACGATACTAGTGCATAATGTGTAAAAAACACTAATCTATCTAAACTAATATCTGGACTATGCTTATCAAATGAAAACAGGAAAAAAATAACTATCAATAATGATATTTGAAAAAGCCATTCTTTACGTTCAATCTTACTAAATAGATGTTTCATAACTCAAAAATAAATGAATCTTATATAGTTATATACAAGTTTCCTATAAACGGTTAAATATTACCGACAAACAACAAAATATAAAAAATATCAATACCTAAGTTGTTTAGAGGTTAGTATTGGTTGTTTACCGATTTAATTTTTCATCCTACCTGTTTCTTTGAAAATTTGTTGTTCTAAAGTTTAAAATACAAATCATGAAACAATTTGGAATACTCCTATGCTTGTTGGTTTTAGCTTTTTCTAAAACATATGGGCAAACAGATACCAAAACAATTAATGGAAAAGTTATAGAAAACAATAACCAATTACCTCTTGAGTTTGTTACTGTAATTGTAATGGACTCTACAAAGAACACTCCTATCTCTGGTACTACTACCGATGAAACTGGAGCTTTTAGTTTAAAAACAACCGCTTCTAATTTTTATATAGAAGTTCGTTTTATTGGTTTCAAAACAAAAAAAATAACTCAATTCAATCGTAACGCTTCAATTATTAAACTACCAACCATTACTTTGGAAGAAGACTCTGATAAACTAGACGAAGTTATTGTTCGTGCTGAAAAATCTCAAACTGTTTTTAAATTAGACAAACGTGTTTTTAATGTTGGTAAAGATTTAAGTAGTACAGGAGCTAGTGCTTTAGAAGTATTAAATAATGTTCCTTCAGTAACAGTTAACATCGAAGGACAAATTAGTTTACGAGGTAGTCAAGGAGTACAAATACTTATAAATGGAAAGCCATCTGTTTTAGCTAGTGAAGAAGGAAATGCTTTAGGAAGTATTACTGCTGATATGATTGAAAGTATTGAGGTAATTACCAACCCTTCTGCAAAATATGACGCTTCTGGAACTAGTGGGATTTTAAATATTATTTTAAAAAAATCAGAAAAAAAAGGATTAAATGGTTCGATATCTTTAAATACTGGTATTCCTAATAATCACAGTTTAGGTTTAAGTTTAAATAGACGTACTGAAAAATTCAACTTATTTAGCCAAATAGCTTATGGTAGACGTACTTTTCCTAGAGAAGGAAATAGTTCTAGTACTAATACTACAAGCAATACTCGATTAAGTACCACTAGCGATAGTGATAAAAACGAAAACTTCTTTAACCTAATTTTAGGTACTGATTATCATATCAACGAACATAATATTCTTACCTTATCTGGTCATTATGCTTTCGAAAATGAAAAAGAAAGTGCAAGTCAACTTTACAATTTACAAGACGCTTCTTTAGCTACTACCGATTCTTGGAATCGATTAGAAGACACCAGAGCTACGAATCCTAAATGGGAATATGAATTACAATATAAAAAGGATTTCACAGATCATAAAAAACATAATTTACTATTTAGTGCTTTAGGTACTTCTTTCTCTAAAGATAAAACTTCAAACTTTAATAATAACGTGCTTATAGGTAATATGACTAATGCTATTCAGGAAGCAAAAACTAACTTTGCTCAAAATGAATATACTTTCAAATTAGATTATACACGTCCTATTCGCGATAACTATATCTTAGAAATTGGAGCTCAATATTTATTAGACAAAGTAACCAATACTTATACCGTTCGTGATTTTATCAATAACAATTGGGTTACCAACACTGGATTTAGCAACGTATTTGATTATAACCAAGGGGTTTTAGGTACTTATGCTACTTTTGCCTATGAAAATGATACTTGGGGATTAAAAGGAGGTTTACGTTTAGAAACAACGAACCTTACTACAAAATTAATTACCACAAATCAGAACAATAAACAAAACTATAGCAACCTATTCCCTAGCTTTCATAGTTCTTATAAAATAAATGATGATTTATCATTACAAGCTGGGTATTCTAAACGTATTTTTAGGCCTAGTTTATGGGATTTAAATCCTTTTGTTTCTTTTAGAGATAACTTTAACCTTAATGTTGGAAACCCTAATTTAACTCCTGAATTTACCGATTCTTTTGAAATAACCACTATTTATAAATTATCAAAAGCATCTATTAATGCAGGAATATACCATAGAGCAACAACAGATGTAATTGAAGACATTACCACAATTAATAACAATGTAACAACTTCTCAACCTCAAAACATTGGTACTAATCGTGCTACAGGTATAGAAGTAAACACTAAATATTCTCCTATTTCTTGGTTTAGTTTTACGTCAGATTTTAACTACAATACTTTTGTAAGGAAAGGACAATTATTAAACAATAATTTTGATTTCACAGGAAATAGATGGAGCTTAAGAGGAACTGGTAAAATTAAGTTTCCTGCTGGATTTACTTTAGAAGCTACAGGAAATTACCGTTCTAAATTTAAAACTGCTCAAAGTACCATATCTGATAATCTTTTTATGGATTTAGGTATTCGTAAAAAAATGCTAAAGGGTCGACTAAATGCTAGTTTAAGTGTTCGTGATGTATTTGCTTCAAGAAACTACGAAGAAGTAACTGTTCAAAATAACTTTAACAGAACTGCCTTTAGTCAAAGAGGACGTTTTGTTACCTTAGGAATTAGCTTCGGTTTTGGTAAAGGAGAAGCTATGGAATTTTCTGGTCAGAAAAGATTTTAAATACTTTAAATAAAAAAGTTAGCCTATTAAAGGCTAACTTTTCTTCTTTTATATTTTAAAGGTTAGTAACGGAAAACTACTATGATTAGCTACATCTTCTGTTATGCTTCCTTCAAAGAAACGAGCCATTCCTTTTCTTCCTTTTGTAGCAATAACTAACATTTCTACATCATTTGCATTCACATAGTAACGTAAACCATCTTCTACAGTATAATCAGATACAATATGAATTTGTTCTTTACTAAAACTTACTTCTCCTAGTTTATCTAAAAATCTTTGAATTTTTTCTTTTAATTCTGAAGTACTTTTAAACTTAGTTGAAGGAGTTTGTACATATACTAAATCTATTTTAGCATCTAAGTCTTCAAAAAACAACTTTGCTCTTAATAATGGAGCTATATCATCATCAGAGAAATCGCAAGCAAAAACTACTTTTTTAATATTCTCTACTATTGGTTTTTCTTTAATTACTAATACTGGTACATGTGCATAACGTATTACTTTTTCTGTATTAGAACCTATGAACATTTCTTTTAATCCACTTGCTCCTCTAGACCCCATTACAATTAAGTCTACATCTTCTTCTCTAGCTAATTGATCTAACTCGCTAAAAATTTTAAAATGCTTTATTATTGGTGTTACTTTTATGCCTTTTAAATAATCTTTTTGTAAAAAGTTGTGAAACTTTTTTTCTGTCAATTTTAAATAAAAGAAGGTTTCATTTTGAGCATAACTTTCCGACTTACTAACGATAGCATTAGATAATTCTAACATATGCACAACTATAATTTCTGCATTTGCTTGTTTTGCTAAAAAAGAAGCTGTTTCTAAGGCATATTCTGAATGATTTGAAAAATCAACTGGTACAATTATTTTTTTCATAAGTAAGATATTTAAGGTTTAACTTCATATCTAAATTACAAAACATACACCAAGAAAATTATGATTTTTATCATGTGAAGCTTTTAATGACAACCTTTTACAGATGACACTATTTCATTAACAGGCAATGGAGAAACATAAGGTATTCCAAGTCCTAAACCTCTTAAAACAAATAACACTCCAATAAAAACAACCACGTAAGGAATAGCTTGTTGAATTCTTTTTCGAACAAGTACGTTGGCAAAATTCCCTATATATACCATTGTAGTCATTAAAGGTATAGTTCCTAATCCAAAAAGAAACATATATAAGCTTCCAGAAAGTGAATTTGTAGTAGTTAAAGCTCCAAAAACAGCCATATAAACCAATCCGCATGGAAGAAATCCATTTAAAAAACCTATGGTAAAAAAAGTATCATTCCCTTTTTTTTTAAGCTCTTTTCCTAAAGCCGATTTTACTTTCATAACCAATCTACTTATTGGTTTTGAAAAATTATATTTTTGGAAGGTTTTGGGAAGTAAAATTATCAAAATCATTACAACACCAACAACAATAGAAAGTTGTTGTTGAAAGCCGAAGAAATAAAATCCTTTTCCCAAAAAACCAAACAACAAACCTATTAGGCTATAGGTAAATAGTCTTCCAAAATGATAACTTGTAATTTGAAAAAACTGTTTTACTTTATTAGTTCTATCTACGGGTAACATAAAAGCAATTGGACCACACATGCCTATGCAGTGAAAGCTTCCCAATAAACCTAATATGATTGCAGAAATAAGCATTAGTAAATTAGTTCTTTCTGATATAAATAATCTTTATTTTTGTAGTTCCAGGAAACAGTTATGTTCCAGCGACCACCTAACAAACGTTTCTCAGGCACGAGCAAATATGTATTGGAAAGTGAAATAGGCATTTCAAAATCCAGTTGCTTATTAGATGGTCTATATAGGAACACTTTTCCTGTTATATCCTTAGGATTAAATTCTGTTGGAAAATAGATTTTTAATCCTTCTTTTTTCTTTTCAACTCTTACATTTTCTTTTAATGCTTTCGCATTTTTTGTCGCATTTATACTGTTTTGATATGCTAATTCTTTTTGATAATATTTATCAGATACCAAATCGTGATTATAACTTTTCCCTGTACTCATAGTTATTACGAAATACATGATAAAACCTATAAATCCAATAATTGCGATTACTATGCCCGTGCCCCAGTTTAGTTTCATTTTTATTGTTTTTAGTGTCATTGTTCCCAATGACGTTATTATTATCTATAACTTCTTGGTCCTAAAAAATTTGTTTTAGTGGTTTCTATTAATTTATCACCACTAAACACTCCTATTTTTAGTGTTACCTTTTCTTTTTTCATTTCAGATTGATGCAACTCTATAAATAGTGTTCCCTCTGCTAATCCTTGCTTTGGAACTTCAAAATTTTTATGTGTTACTGTTTCTATTTTCCCTTTATGAGATAGTAACTTATAACTAACATCATCAATCTGTTTTGTTGTTTTATTAATTACTTTGTATGTGTAAATGTTACTAATAACTCCATTTTCTTTGTGCTGATATAACTGTCCTGGTAATCTTAAAATAGTAGCTTCAACATCATTTCTTAAAAACAACATTCCTATTAAAACCGCTATTAAAATTCCCAATACTGCAGAATATCCTTTCATTCTTGCTGAAAACTTAAAAGGAGCTTTCTTCACTATATTCTCTTCACTTGCATAACGAATAAGTCCTTTTGGTAACCCCACTTTTTCCATCATGTGATCACATTCATCTATACAAGCTGTACAGTTTACACACTCTAACTGTGTTCCATTTCGGATATCAATTCCTGTTGGACATACATTTACACATTGGAAACAATCAATACAATCTCCTTTTCCAGATGCTGCTCTATCTTCTTTTTTCTTAAATTTCCCTCTTCCTTTCTCACCTTCTCCTCGAACATGATCATACGCTACATTAATAGTTTTGTTATCTAATAAAACTCCTTGTAACCTACCATATGGACAAGCGATAATACACACTTGTTCTCTGAACCAAGCAAAGATGAAGTAGAATACTCCTGTAAAAATTAATAGCGAAATAAGTGTTCTAATATTATCAAACGGGTTGCCTGTTACATAATCTATAACGGTATCTCCTCCTATCAGATAAGCTAAAAAAACATTTGCTATTATGAATGAGATAATAAAAAAGATGAACCATTTTAAAACTCTCTTTTTAATTTTTTCAGCATTCCATGCTTGTTTTTCTAAACGTATTTGTTTTCCTCTATCTCCTTCAATCCAATATTCTATTTTTCTAAAAACCATTTCTAAGAAAATGGTCTGTGGACAAATCCATCCACAAAAAATACGTCCAAAAACTACTGTAAAAAGTATTATAAATACAACTCCAATTATCATTGAAACCACCAACAAATGAAAGTCTTGTGGCCAAAATGGAAATCCGAAAATATTAAACCTACGCTCTAGTACATTAAATAGTAAAAACTGATTTCCTTTAATTTTTATAAATGGAGCAAGCAATAAAAATGCTAGTAAAAAATAACTCACATAGGTTCTGTATTTATAAAACCTACCACTTGGTTTCTTAGGATATACCCAAGAACGCTTACCTTCTTCGTTGATGGTACCAATACTATCTCTAAATTGTTCGTTCTTGGGTGTCTCCATTTTCTCCAATTAAAAACCAAATTTGTTATTAAGAGTATTATTTTACTGTATACTGTCTTTTGCTTGTTCTTCTACTTTTACCTCAGCAGTTGTTCCTTCTTCTACATATTTTTCTCCTTGAGGAGCTTTAGGTTTTGCTGGTGTTGTACCTTGAAATTTCAAAATATAACTAGCCACCTTTTGAATGTCTTTTGGTTTTAATGTTTTTCCCCAAGCAACCATTCCTTTTCCATCTCTACCTCCATTGGTAATAGTGTTGAAAACATTTTTAATTCCACCACCTAAAATCCAATATTCATCTGTTAAATTAGGGCCTATACCACCTCCACCATCAGCAATGTGACAAGCAGCACAGTTTAAATTATAAACAGCCTTACCTCTATTTAAATCGCTTTCTGATGTTAATACTGTTACAGTTTCTGCATCAATTACTGCTTCTTTTGAAGTTGACCTAAAAGCTGCTAACTCTCTTTTAGCTTGCTCAACAGATTGTGCATATTCCATCTCTTGATTATCTGCTCCTAACATATGGTATCTTACTAAATATACACATCCGAAAATGATTGTTGCATAGAACATATACAACCACCATGGCGGTAAGTTATTATCCAGCTCTTTAATTCCGTCATAATTATGATCTAGAATTATTTCTTCTTCCTCTTCTACTGCTTTGGCTTCTGTCCATTTATTAATTAACTTCTTAGCCCAAGCCCAATGATCTACTTCTTCTGGATTCACTCCATCCTTTTCCATTTGGAGCTGTTCTGCCTTTTGCTGTGCAACTATATTTACTAATTCTTTCATTAGAATTACTAAAATCAACGCTACAATAGCTATCCATACTAATGGATTTTCATACAAGCTAAATGGATTTTCATACGACTTTATTGCTGTCATCAATGCAAAAAGCGTGATTCCTATAAAAGTGATATATGCTGCTGATTGAAAATATTTTTTCATCTTCTTTTATTTTAATCGTTTAACGGTAAATTGCTCACTTTACTTATGTAATCTTTCTTGGCTGTATATACCCACCAAAACAGTACTACAAAAAATGTAAAGAATATAGTTAACGAGATAATTGGATATATTTCAATACCTGCAATAGTCTCCATGTGATTTTTTACGAACTTCAACATAATTTCTAGTTTTTAGCACTTAATTGATCTTCTACATCTTTTACCTTTATATCTGTACCTAAACGCTGTAAATAAGCTATTAAGGCTACAATCTCCCTGTCTTTCATCTCTATGAAAGTTTGCCCGTTATCTGCCGCATATTTTTTATCTGCTGCATAATTCTTTGCAAAATCTGGATCTTGATGTAAGTTCTCTTGAATCTTAGCACCTTGAGCTTCCATACTTGCTTGTGCATTCGCAATATCTTCTTCAGTATACGGAACTCCTAAACTAACCATAGCTTTCATTTTTCCTTCAGTACTGCTCTTATCTAGTTTATTTCTTACTAGCCATTTATAAGCTGGCATGATAGAACCTGGTGAAGTACTTTGCGGATCATACATATGATTTAAGTGCCAACTATCAGAATATTTACCTCCTACTCTTAATAAATCTGGTCCTGTACGTTTTGACCCCCATAAGAATGGATGATCATATACAAATTCTCCTGCTTTTGCATACTCTCCATAACGCTCAACTTCTGATCTGAATGGACGAATCATTTGTGAGTGACATCCTACACATCCTTCACGGATATAGATGTCTCGTCCTTCTAATTCTAATGGCGAATATGGTTTTACGCTAGTAATTGTTGGAATATTAGATTTTACTAATAACGTTGGTACTATTTGTACAATACCTCCTATTAAAATTGCTATCGTAGCATAAATTGTTAATTTGATTGGCTTTCTTTCTAACCAAGTATGCCATGTTTCTCCTTTAGTTCTGTACTTAGATACTTTTGTTAATGCTGGTGCTTCTGCTAATTCATCTGTTACATTACTTCCAGATTTTACAGTTTTTACAACATTGTATAGCATTACTATGGCACCAAGGATAAACATACTACCTCCAATAGCACGCATCCAATACATAGGTATAATTTCATTTACAGTTTCTAAGAAGTTACCATAAGTTAAAGTTCCATCAGGATTAAACTGTTTCCACATAGATGCTTGAACAAATCCTGCTACATACATTGGTAAAGCATACATAATAATACCTAAAGTACCAATCCAGAAATGGAAGTTTGCTAATGCTGTAGAATATAATTTTGTTTTAAACATTCTTGGTATTAACCAATATAACATACCAAATGTTAAGAAACCATTCCATGCTAATGCTCCTACGTGAACGTGGGCAATAATCCAGTCTGAGAAGTGAGCAATTGCATTTACGTTTTTAAGTGATAACATTGGTCCTTCAAAAGTTGCCATACCATATCCTGTAATAGCTACTACCATAAACTTTAAAACTGGATCTGTACGTACCTTATCCCATGCTCCACGTAACGTTAATAATCCATTGATCATACCTCCCCAAGATGGTGCTATTAACATTACTGAAAACGCAACTCCTAAATTTTGAGCCCAATCTGGTAACGAAGTATATAATAAGTGGTGTGGTCCTGCCCAGATATAAATGAATATTAAAGACCAAAAGTGTACTATCGATAATCTATATGAATATACTGGTCGATTTGCAGCTTTAGGCACAAAATAATACATTAAACCTAAGAAAGGTGTTGTTAAGAAAAATGCTACGGCATTATGTCCGTACCACCATTGTACTAACGCATCTTGAACTCCTGCATAAACTGAATATGATTTTAAGAAGCTAACTGGCAACTCTAAACTATTAAATATGTGTAGTACAGCTACAGTTACAAATGTTCCTAAGTAAAACCAAATAGCAACATATAGATGACGTTGTCTTCTTTGTAAAATTGTCCAAATCATGTTAGCTCCAAAAGCTACCCATACTAAAGCAATGGCAATATCAATAGGCCATTCTAATTCTGCATACTCTTTTGAGGTTGTATACCCTAAAGGTAATGTTATAGCAGCTGCAACAATAATTAATTGCCATCCCCAGAAGTTAAAATTACTCAGGAAGTTACTTGCCATACGGGCTTTCAACAATCGTTGTAATGAGTAATAAACTCCCGCAAATATTGCATTACCTACAAAGGCAAAAATTACTGCATTGGTATGTAATGGACGTAAACGACCAAAACTTAACCATGAAATCCCATCAGTAATATTTGGGAATAAAAACATAAAAGCCAGCAACAATCCTACCGAGAAACCTACAATCCCCCAGAGTAGCGTGGCGTAAATGAACTTTTTTACGATTTTATTATCGTAATAAAATTGTTGCATCTCCATAATTTATCTAAATTTAATATCTATTGTTAGTTGTTAATTTTTGTTTTCTTTTACCAATTCATCATCGAAAAGCATACGAACAGAAGGCGTATACGAATCATCGTACTGCCCTTTTTTTACCGAAACGATAAATGCAATAAAAAAAACAATTGCCACTAAGATGCTTAGTGTAAGTAGTAAGTAAATAACGCTCATATCTTGCCTGATAATTATAGTACAAAGGTAGATTTGAAGCTTTTCTTAAAACATGATATTTGTCATATTTCAAACTTTTATTAGAGATTTATTTACTTTTTTTTCAAATAAATAGCTCTTCTTTTTTTAAAACTTGTAACTATTTCAATTTTATTTATTTTTGGAAGTGCTTAATTAAAATAAGCTATGAATTAAATATTTATTATAAATGAAATGTATTTCATGTAATAATGTACACGAGGAAAATTATTGCCCTCATTGTGGAGAAAAGAAAAATGTAAAAAGGATTACATTTCCTTCTATGTTCCAATATACTTTATCCTCTATTATAGGTATGGATAAAGGCTTTTTATTTAATGTAAAATCGCTCTTTACAAACCCCAAAAAAATAATCACAAATTATATTCTTGGAAAAAGAAAAAATATTTTAAATCCCATCTCCTTTTTAATTTTTTCTATAACTATATATTTAATCATTGAAGCTTTACTGAAAGTACCTATTAAAAAAAGTCCTATTACAAATGTTGATAAGGAAGGGCTTCAAAAAATAGGTTATTTTGGAGGGAAATTTATTAGAATATATTTTAAATATTTTTGGATTTTTGCTCTAATTCCTTTGAGTTTTCTAACCAGAATTCTCTTTAAAAAATATAATTACTCTGAGCATCTAGCTATCAACTCCTTTATTCTAGGTCAAGTAACATTAATAGGAATATTAACTCATTTCTTTTTTAGAATGCCTATTATTATTCTAGACCCATTTATATACGTTGCTTTAATACTTTATATTTATATTGTCTTTAAAAATAAAAATGATAAAATGGAAGCTGCCATTTTATCATTTCTCACCATTTTTCTATTTATTCTTATGATGATAGGTCTTATTTTTACACTAGGTTATTTCAGTTAAATAGTCATAGAAAACAGTTTCGCTCTTGGTTGTTTTTTGTGTAATTTTTTATCAAATGCCATACAAATATTTCGTACATATGGCCTTGCTTCTTCAGGAACTGTTAGTTTTTTATTCTCTATAAAAACTAGCTTATCTTCAATCATTTCATCCAGTTTATTTAAATGCTCATTTATGTTTTCTATTTGTAAATTTTCTTCTTCCCATGAAGTAGAAAAATGGCACATAATATTTAAAATATGTTTTCTTATTACTAAATCTTCTTTAGATAAAATGTGTCCTCGAAAAACTGGAATCTCCCCTTCATTTACGACATTTTGATATTCCTTTACCGTTTTTACATTTTGGGCAAAACCATACCATGAATCTGAAATTGCCGACATTCCTAATCCAATCATTAATTGAGTTTTGTTAGCGGTATATCCCATAAAATTTCTATGCAATGTTTTCTCTTCTGTTGCTTTATACAAACTATCGGTTCGTAATGCAAAATGATCCATTCCTATTTCTATATAGCCCATCTCTGCAAATAACTCCTTCCCTATTTCATATAACTCTCGCTTTTCCTCATTCTTTGGCAAATCTTGTTCATTAAAACCTCTTTGACCCACTCCTTTTACCCAAGGTACATGTGCATAACTATAAAACGAGATTCTATCTGGTTGTAATTCTTTTGTTTTATTAATAGTGTGAATTACATTTTCTTTTGTTTGAAATGGAAGTCCAAAAACTAAATCGTGGCTAATTGATGTATATCCTATTTCTTTTGCTAATCGATGTGCTCTTTCTACATTTTCAAAAGGTTGAACTCTATGAATTGCTTCTTGAACTTTTAAATTATAATCCTGTACCCCAAAACTTACTCTGGTAAAACCTACATCGTATAAAGTTTGTAACTGTTCTTTGGTTGTATTGTTCGGGTGTCCTTCAAAACTAAACTCGTGATTAGGATGTTTTTTTGCTTTTAAAAAGATTCCATCAATTAACTTTTTTAATTGTTCTTTCGAAAAAAACGTTGGTGTACCTCCTCCTAAATGAACTTCTTTTACTAGTGGAACTTCATCAACTAAATCAACATATAAATTCCATTCTTTTAATACGGTTTCTATATATGGTTCTTCAACTTCATGGCGTTTTGTTATATGTTTATGACATGCACAAAACGTACACAAACTTTCACAGAATGGTAAATGAATGTATAAACTAATTCCTTCTGTTGAATTACTTTCTATAAACGATTTCTTAAAAGTTTCGATCCATTTTTCTTTTGAAAAAGTATTTTCATCCCAATAAGGTACAGTTGGATAACTTGTATATCTTGGACCTGGTATATTATATTTTTGAATTAGTGAGTTTTTCATTATAAAGTTCCTAATGCGATTTCTATCATTTCTTTAAACGTTTGCTCTCTTTCATCAGCTGTGGTTCTTTCTCCTGTAACCAGACTATCAGATATGGTTAATATTGACAATGCATTGACTTTGTGTTTAGCTGCCACTGTATACAAACCATTTGTTTCCATTTCTACACATAAAACACCGTAGTCTGCCCACTTTTTATAGCTTTCAAATTCATCTGCATAAAACTCATCTGAACTTAAAATATTTCCTGCTTTTATAGCAATTCCTTTTTCATTAGCTGTATTTAATGCTTTTTGAAATAATTCAAAACTAGCAGTTGGGGCATAATCAGCACCATTAAATCGAATAGTATTTAATCCAGAATTGGTTGATGCTGCCATTGCTATTACAATATCTCTAATACCTACTTCTTTTTGATACGAACCTGCCGAACCTACGCGGATTAAATTCTTCACACCATATTCGGTAATCAATTCATGAGCATAGATTAATGTACTTGGTATTCCCATTCCTGTTCCTTGTACCGAAACTCTCTTTCCTTTATACTCTCCAGTGTATCCTAGCATTCCTCTTACATCATTATAACAAACAGGATTTTCTAAAAATGTTTCAGCAATCCATTTAGCTCTCATTGGATCTCCTGGTAATAATACCGTTTCTGCTACTTCTCCCTTTACGGCCGCTATATGTACACTCATCTTAATATTTGTTTTTGTCTGAAATTCCTGTTGTTACTAAAGAAACTCCTGATGATGTTCCTAAACGAGTTACCCCCATTTCAATATACTCAACTGCAGTAGCTGCATCTCTTACTCCACCTGCTGCTTTTATTTGAGCCTTATCTCCAACTACTTCTTTCATTATTTTAACATCTTCAAAGGTTGCTCCTCCTGTTCCAAAACCTGTTGATGTTTTAATAAAATCTGCTCCTGCATTTACCGCTAATTGCGAGGCAATTTTTATTTGTTCTTTTGTTAGGTAACAATTTTCAAATATTACCTTCAAAATATTTTTTCCTATTGCTTCTTTTATCAATCTAATTTCATTCTCTACATATTCATTTTCTCCATCTATTAATTTTCCTATATTGATAACCATATCTATTTCTGAAGCTCCTTTTTCAATACATTTTTTTGCTTCAAAAATTTTAGATTCTGTATCCATAGCTCCTAATGGGAAACCTATTACTGCTGCTATTTTTATAGCAGAATCTTTCAATTCTTCTTTTGCTAAAGTTACATATGAACCATTTACACAAACTGCACAAAAATCATATTCTTTGGCTTCCTCACATAGCTTTACAATATCTTCTTTTGTTGCTACTGCTTTTAATAATGTGTGATCTATATATTTATTTATTTGCATAATATTTTATTTTTATTCTTGTTATCTTCCTTAAAACATACAAAGATAACTGTACTCTTTTTTCTTTCTTTGAATTTTAAAACTTCTCAAAAGCCTTATTTAATTTTCTTTCCTATTAAATTTGTTGCCACTGTTGTAAACACTACGATACTAATAGAACTTAAAGGCATTAAAATTGCAGCTATTACTGGTTTTAATTGTCCTGTAGTTGCAAAATACAATCCGATAACGTTGTATAATAAAGACAATAAAAAACTATATTTTATAATTTGAATTGCTTTTTTAGATACCTTAATATAATTTGCTATTTGATTAAACTTTGAAGCATCTAAAATTGCATCACAAGCAGGAGAAAATACATTGATATTTTCTGACAATGCTATACCAACATTACTTTGTGCCAATGCTCCAGCATCATTTAATCCATCACCAATCATAATTACACTTTTATCTTTTTGTTGTAATTTTTCTACATAAGACAATTTATCTTCTGGCTTCTGATTGAATAAAAATGTAGTATTCTCTGGTAAAATAGTTTGCAAATACTTTTTTTCTCCTTCATTATCTCCAGAAACAACCGCTAATTCATAATTCGATTTTAATTCTGAGAATAAATTATTCACTCCTTTTCTATATGCATTCTTAAAAACATACTTTCCTTTATAAGCATCGTTTATACTAATATGTACTGAAGTATCTAAATTTATCTGCTCTTCTATATTATTCACAAAAGATGATGAACCTACTTTTATTTTTATTTGTTTATAATTAGCTTCAATCCCCTTTCCGGTATGCTCTTTAAAATTTTCTATCGTTATTGTTTCTTCTATTAATGAATCATATAACATTCTACTTAAAGGATGATTTGAAGCTCTAAGTGTACTTTTTAATACTGTTTTTTCTAACTCCTCTAAACCTGTTCCTTGATACTCAATTTTATTTTCTTTGTTTGTAGTAAGAGTACCTGTTTTATCAAAAATTACTGAATCGGTTGCGGCTAATTGCTCCAATACAGTAGCATTTTTTATGTAAAACTTTTTCTTACCTAAAATACGTAGCATATTTCCTAGGGTAAATGGAGCTGCTAATGCTATAGCACAAGGACAAGCTATAATTAATACTGCTGTAAATACATTTAATGCCTTAGATGCATCATAAAACCACCAGAAACCAGTTGCTATGATAGCTATAATTAAAATTGTAATAGTAAAATGTTGACTTATCTTATCTGTAAGTGTTTTAAATGATGAGTTTTTATCTTTTTGAAATACATCATTACTCCACAACTGTGTTAAATAACTTTGTGAAACTGAAGCTAAAACCTCCATTTCAATAATACCTGATAACTGTTTTCCTCCTGCAAATAATTTATCTCCTGATTTTTTTGAAACTGGAATTGCTTCTCCTGTAACAAAACTATAATCTATCTCTGCTTCACCATTTATTAAAATTCCATCAACTGGGATTAACTCCTGATTTCTTATTAATAATCTATCTCCTTTTTTTACATCATATATTTGTGCATTTTCCTCTTTTCCTTCTGAAGTAAGCCTAGTAACTGCAATTGGAAAATAAGACTTATAATCGCGTTCAAATGATAGAAAGTTATATGTTTTTTGTTGAAAGAACTTTCCTAACAATAGGAAAAATACCAAACCAGTAAGAGAATCAAAAAAACCAGTTCCTAAATCAAAAATAATTTCAACAGAACTTCTAATAAATAAAACAGAAACTCCCAAAGCAATAGGAACATCTATGTTTAGAATTTTAGAACGTAATCCTTTATATGCTGAAATAAAATAATCTTGTGCGGCATAAAAAACTACTGGTAATGAAAAGAAAAACATTAACCAACGGAAAACTCCTTTGTATTGTTCTAACCAAAACTCTGATACTTCAAAATACTCTGGAAATGAAAGAAACATTACATTTCCAAAGGCAAATCCAGCTATTCCTAATTTATAAATTAAGCTTCTATCAACCTTTTTCTTTCCTACTTCGTAATCTTCCAAAGAAATATATGGTTCATATCCTATGGAACTCAATAATAAAACAACCTCTTGTAATGAAATCTCGTCTAAATTATACGTAATTCGTACCGTTTTCTTTGGAAAGTTAACCTGCGAGTTTATTATACTCTTTTGAAGTTTATGCAAGTTTTCTAATACCCAAATACATGAACTACAATGTATATGCGGAATATATAAATTAACTACTTGAGTATTTCCATCGTTAAACTCTAATAATTTATTTACAATAGATTCATTTTCAAGAAAATCATATTTCCCTTGAATCTCTTCAGGAATTGCTCCTGGATTGTTCTGAAAATCGTAATAACAAGTTAAATCATTTTCTGAAAAAATTTCAAATACTGTCTTACATCCATTACAACAAAAGAACTTTTCTTCTACTCTAATTTTATCAGTATCGCACTCGTTACCACAATGAAAACATATCTTGCTTTCCATATTTACTCATTTGCCTGATACAAAGGTCGTTTTTTATGCAAGTAATAAACATGATATTTATCAGTTTTCGTTATCTTTGAAGTATGCTACAAAACTCAGAAACTCACACTAAATGTGAACAGTGTATTATTAGGCAATTCAACTCATTAAAGTCCTTAACAAAAAGTGAATTGATTAGGATTTCTGGGTGTAAAACGTCTAAAACAATCAAAAAAGGTGAGCCTCTTTTTCAAGAAGGCGAGCATATAAACGGTATTTTTTGTATTAAAGACGGCCTCTGTAAGGTTTCTAAAATGAGTGATAATGGTAGAGATCAAATCATTCACTTAATCAGAAAAGGTGATATTATAGGTGAACGTAGTTTAATTAATGATGAAGTTTCTAATCTAAAAGCAGTAGCCGTTAATGATATGGAAGTTTGTTTTATCCCTAAAGAAGAAATAATAAAGGATTTACAGAATAATTCTAACTTCTCTATGGATATGCTTAAAAAAATGGCTTCTTCTCTTAAAAATGCAGATAACGTTATTGTTGACATGGCTCAAAAAACCGTAAAACAACGTTTGGCAGATACTCTTATTTTTTTAGATAGTGAATTTGAAAAAAATGAAGATGGTTCTATAGGTATACTTTTAACTAGAGAAGATATTGCTAATATTATAGGAACCGCTACAGAAAGTGCCATTCGTTTACTTTCTGACTTTAAAAAGAAAAAACTAATTAATTTAAAAGGTAAACAAATCTTTGTTTTAAATATTCCTGGACTTCAACAAATTTCCCAAGGATTTTAAACAATTATCATATAAAAACAAAAAATCGTCTTAATTAAGACGATTTTTTGTTTTATGCTTCTCCTGTAGTTCCTCCAAAATTCATTGGAATAGGAACTTGCTCATAATCTTTTATTTCACCATGTGCTTGTTCAAACTTTCGAACATTTTCTGCTAATGCTTTAGATAATCTTTTAGCATGTTGTGGGGTTAAAATTATTCTTGATTTTACTTTAGCCTTAGGTACACCTGGCATTATATTAATAAAATCAACTATAAATTCAGATACTGAATGGTTAATTATAGCCAAATTACTATAAGTTCCTTCAGCAATATCTTGATCTAGTTCTATATTTAATTGTGGTTCTTTATGATCTTCCATATTAAAATTTAAAAAAAAGACCTCTAAATTTTTAGAGGTCTTTGTATTGAAATTTATAAACTTTTTTCAATTTCATCTTTAGGCCCTACGATTTGACTATCGTAAGATCTCATTCCTGTACCTGCTGGAATTCTCTTACCAACAATTACATTTTCTTTTAATCCTTCTAATGTATCAACTTTACCGTTTACTGCAGCTTCGTTTAATACTTTAGTAGTCTCCTGGAACGACGCAGCTGAAATAAATGACTTAGTTTGTAACGAAGCTCTTGTAATACCTTGCAATACTTGCTCTGCAGTTGCTGGCTGTGCTTCTCTTGCTACTACTAATTCTTTATCTGCTCTACGCAATAATGAATTTTCATCTCTTAATTGACGAGCTGAAACTATTTGTCCTGGTTTTAAGTTCTCAGAATCTCCTGCATCCTCAACAACTTTCATTCCGTAAATAGCATCGTTTTCTTTGATAAAGTCGTTTTTGTGAATTAATTGATTTTCTAAGAATAAAGTATCTCCTGAATCAATAACTCTAACTTTACGCATCATTTGACGTACTACTACCTCGAAGTGTTTGTCGTTAATTTTTACCCCTTGTAAACGATATACTTCTTGAATTTCGTTTACTAAGTATTCTTGTACAGCAGAAGGTCCTTTGATATTTAAGATATCTATTGGAGTAATAGCTCCATCAGATAAAGGCATACCTGCTTTAATGAAATCGTTCTCTTGAACTAAAATTTGGTTTGATAACTTCACTAAGTATTTAGTAATCTCTCCTGTTTTAGATTCAATAATAATCTCACGATTACCACGCTTAATTTTACCGAAAGATACAACTCCATCAATTTGAGCAACTACTGCTGGGTTCGATGGATTACGTGCTTCGAATAACTCTGTTACACGTGGTAAACCTCCTGTAATATCCCCTGCTTTACCAGACTTACGTGGAATCTTAACTAATGTATGACCTGATTCTACTTTATCACCATCATTTACCATTAAGTGTGCACCTACTGGTAAACTGTACGAACGTAAAGCATTACCATCTGCATCTTCAATAATTAATGAAGCAATAATTTTCTTATTTTTAGAATCAATCATTACTTTTTCTTGGAAACCTGTTTGCTCATCAATTTCAACAGTATAGTTAATACCTTGTTCTAAATTGTCAAACTTAACTTTTCCGTTGAATTCTGAAACAATAACTCCATTAAATGGATCCCATTGACAAACTGCATCTCCTTTTTTGATTGATTTAAGATCCTTATCAAATATGATTGAACCATAAGGAATGATATTAGTACTTAATACTATGTCAGTTTTCTTATCAATGATTTTAATTTCAGCTGTACGAGAGATTACGATATCTACTTCTTTACCTTCGTTATCTTTACCTTTAACTGTACGTAAATCTTCTATCTTAACATTTCCATCAAACTTAGCTATTAACTTGTTCTCTTCTGAAATGTTTCCTGCTACCCCTCCAACGTGGAATGTACGTAACGTTAACTGGGTACCTGGCTCTCCAATTGACTGTGCTGCAATTACACCTACTGCTTCTCCTCTTTGTACTTTCTTTCCTGTAGATAAAGATTGTCCGTAACATTTTTCGCAAATACCTCTTTCAGATTCACAAGTTAATGCAGAACGTACTTCTACTTTGTCTACTCCAGAAGCTTCAATTTTTTCAGCTATAATTGGTGTAATTAACTCTCCTGATTCAATTAATAATTCATCAGTTTTTGGAGCATATACATTGTGTAATGATGTACGACCAGAAATTCTTTCGCTTAAAGGCTCAACGATTTCATCGTTTTTCTTTAATGGAGTAATTTCTAATCCTCTTAATGTACCACAATCTACTTCATTTACAATAACATCCTGAGATACATCTACTAAACGACGTGTTAAGTATCCTGCATCGGCTGTTTTTAATGCGGTATCGGCAAGTCCTTTACGAGCACCGTGCGTTGAGATAAAGTATTCTAAAATCGATAATCCTTCCTTAAAGTTAGATAAAATCGGGTTTTCAATAATTTCTCCACCACTTGCTGTAGATTTCTTAGGTTTTGCCATTAATCCACGCATACCTGTTAACTGACGAATCTGCTCTTTCGATCCACGTGCTCCAGAATCTAACATCATAAATACTGAGTTAAACCCTTGTTGGTCTTCACGTAAACGCTTCATAGATAATTCAGTTAATCTATTGTTTGTAGATCCCCAAACATCAATTACCTGGTTATAACGCTCTTTTTGCGTTAACATACCCATGTTATAGTTCATGATTATACCATCTACCTCTTTGTTTGCTTCAGCAATCATAGAGTGCTTCTCTTCTGGTATAATGATATCTCCTAATGAGAATGATAAACCACCTTCGAAGGCGTATTTATATCCCATGTTTTTAATCTCATCTAAGAATTTTCCAACTGCAGGAATATCAGTAACTTTTAAAATACCACTAATTACTCCTCTTAATGATTTTTTAGTTAAAACTTCATTAATATACCCTGCTGCTTCTGGTACAACTTCATTAAATAAAACTCTACCAACAGTTGTTTGTATGATTTTAACAACTGGTTCTCCATCCTCTACATCATTAGTACGAACTTTGATTCCAGCATTTAAGTCTACTCTTTCTTCGTTTAAGGCAATAATTACCTCTTCTGGAGAATAGAAAGTTAATCCTTCACCTTTAATAGGTACTTCTGGAGTTGACTTTCTTTCTTTAGTCATATAGTATAATCCTAATACCATATCCTGAGACGGTACAGTAATAGGTGCACCATTTGCAGGGTTTAAGATATTATGAGATCCTAACATTAATAACTGAGCTTCTAAAATAGCCTCTGGTCCTAATGGTAAGTGAACCGCCATCTGATCCCCATCAAAATCGGCATTGAAGGCAGAACAAGCAAGTGGATGTAAACGTATTGCCTTTCCTTCAATTAATTTTGGTTGGAATGCTTGAATACCTAAACGGTGTAACGTTGGAGCACGGTTTAATAAAACTGGGTGTCCTTTAATTACGTTTTCTAAGATATCCCAAACAACTGGTTCTTTTCTATCTATAATTTTCTTTGCAGATTTTACAGTTTTTACAATACCTCTTTCGATTAACTTACGAATAACGAAAGGCTTGTATAATTCTGCTGCCATATCTTTTGGCAATCCACATTCAAATAATCTTAACTCTGGTCCAACAACAATTACAGAACGTGCAGAATAATCAACACGCTTACCTAATAAGTTTTGACGGAAACGTCCTTGCTTACCTTTTAAACTATCAGATAATGATTTTAATGGACGGTTAGATTCTGTTTTTACTGCAGATGATTTACGTGTGTTATCAAATAATGAATCTACTGATTCTTGTAACATACGTTTCTCATTACGTAAAATAACTTCAGGAGCTTTAATTTCCATTAAACGCTTTAAACGGTTGTTACGGATAATAACACGACGGTATAAATCATTTAAATCTGAAGTAGCGAAACGACCTCCATCTAATGGTACTAATGGACGTAACTCTGGCGGTATAACTGGAACCGCTTTCATAATCATCCACTCTGGGTTGTTTTCTCTATTCTTTTGAGAATCTCTAAATGCTTCAACAACATTTAAACGCTTTAATGCTTCGTTCTTACGTTGCTTAGAAGTTTCAGTATTTGCTTTATGACGTAATTCAAATGATAACGTATCTAAATCGATTCTTTCTAATAAATCAATTAAACATTCAGCACCCATTTTAGCGATAAACTTGTTTGGATCTGAATCATCTAAATACATATTCTCTTGTGGAAGTGTATCTAAAATATCTAAATACTCTTCTTCCGTTAAGAAGTCCATTTTTTGTAATGGTTCTCCTTCTGCATTTTTAGCTTCTCCTGGTTGAATTACTACGTAACGCTCGTAGTAAATAATCATATCTAACTTTTTAGATGGTAACCCTAAAAGGTATCCCATTTTGTTAGGTAATGATCTAAAGTACCAAATATGAGCAACTGGTACTACTAAATTAATGTGACCTACTCTATCTCTACGTACTTTTTTCTCAGTAACTTCAACACCACAACGATCACAAACGATTCCTTTATATCGGATTCGCTTATATTTTCCACACGCACACTCATAATCCTTTACAGGACCAAAAATACGCTCACAAAATAAACCATCTCTTTCTGGTTTGTGTGTACGGTAGTTAATAGTTTCTGGTTTTAAAACCTCACCTCTTGATGCCTCTAAAATAGATTCAGGTGATGCTAAACCAATTGAAATTTTGTTAAACTTTTTAACAGTGTATTTTTCGTTCTTTCTTGCCATAATAACTAATGGATTCGAATTAAAAATTTGCCTCTTTAAGACGTATATTTAAAATGATTTATCATTAGATAGAAAACATTCTACCTAATGATATTTCACTGTTTATTATTCCTCTAATTTAACGTCTAATCCTAAACCTTTCAGTTCGTGCATTAATACATTAAATGATTCTGGTAATCCTGGTTCTGGCATAGATTCACCCTTAACAATACTTTCGTATGTTTTAGCTCTACCTAATACGTCATCCGATTTTACAGTTAAGATTTCTCTTAAGATACTTGATGCACCATATGCTTCAAGTGCCCAAACCTCCATCTCTCCGAAACGTTGACCTCCAAATTGTGCCTTACCTCCTAATGGTTGTTGTGTAATTAATGAGTAAGGTCCAATAGAACGCGCGTGCATCTTATCTTCAATCATGTGACCTAACTTAATCATATAAATTATCCCCACTGTTGCTGGCTGATCGAAACGTTTTCCTGTACCTCCATCATATAAGTATGTATGTCCGTAACGAGGAATACCTGCTTGATCTGTTAAATCATTAATCTCGTTAATATTTGCACCATCAAAAATTGGTGTTGCATATTTTTGACCTAATTTTTCTCCAGCCCAACCAAGAACTGTTTCATAAATCTGACCAATATTCATACGAGATGGTACCCCTAATGGATTTAATACTATATCTACTGGTGTTCCGTCTTCTAAGAAAGGCATGTCTTCTTGACGTACAATACGTGCTACAATACCTTTATTTCCGTGACGTCCTGCCATCTTATCTCCTACTTTTAATTTACGTTTTTTAGCTACGTAAATTTTTGCAAGCTTTAAGATTCCTGCTGGTAACTCGTCTCCTACAGAAATTGTAAATTTCTCACGACGTAAAACTCCTTGTAAATCGTTTACTTTAATCTTATAGTTGTGTACTAATTCTACAACTAACTTGTTTAAGTCTTTATCTGTAGTCCAAGTACCGTGTAAATGTGTAAAATCTTCTACTGAATTTAACATTTTTTGAGTAAACTTCTTACCTTTTGGTAATACTTCTTCTCCTAAATCGTTAAATACACCTTGTGAAGTTTTACCAGTAATTAAAGCAAATAACTTCTCTACTAACCTATCTTTTAATCCTTCAAACTTAGATACATAAGATGCTTCTAAAGTTGCAATAGCCTCTTTATCTCTAGCACGCTTATTCTTATCTTTTACTGCACGTTTGAATAATTTTTTATTAATTACTACTCCTCTTAATGAAGGTGAAGCTTTTAATGATGCATCTTTTACATCTCCTGCTTTATCTCCAAAAATAGCACGTAATAACTTCTCTTCTGGTGTTGGATCAGATTCTCCTTTTGGTGTAATCTTACCAATTAAGATATCACCTGGGTTAACTTCTGCTCCAATACGAATCATTCCATTTTCATCTAAGTCTTTAGTAGCCTCTTCTGAAACATTTGGAATATCGTTTGTTAATTCTTCTGCTCCTAACTTAGTATCACGAACATCTAATGAATATTCATCAATATGTATAGAAGTAAAGATATCTTCACGAACAACTTTTTCTGAAATCACAATCGCATCCTCAAAGTTATACCCTTTCCAAGGCATGAAGGCTACTTTCATGTTTCTTCCTAAAGCTAATTCTCCTTTTTGTGTTGCATAACCTTCACAAAGTACTTGTCCTTCTTCAACTCTATCTCCAACTTTTACAATTGGTTTTAAGTTAATGTTAGTACCTTGGTTAGTTTTTCTAAACTTAATTAAGTTATAAGTGATTTCATCTGAATCGAAGCTTACCATTTGCTCTTCTTCAGTTCTATCATACTTAATAGTTATTTTATTTGCATCAACATACTCAACAACTCCAGCTCCTTCTGCATTGATTAAGATACGAGAATCTTTTGCTACTCGACGCTCTAATCCTGTACCTACAATTGGAGATTCTGGACGTAATAATGGAACTGCTTGACGCATCATGTTCGATCCCATTAACGCACGGTTGGCATCATCATGCTCTAAGAAAGGAATTAACGATGCTGATATAGATGCAATTTGATTTGGTGCAACATCCATATAGTCTACTTCATTTGGAGTAACTACTGGGAAATCTCCACCTTCACGTGAAATTACTTTATCTTCAACAAAATCTCCTTGCTCATCAATTTTTAAGTTAGATTGAGCAAACTTCATTCCTTCTTCTTCTTCAGCACTTAAGTAAACATGCTCTTGCTTTAAATCTATGTTTCCATCAACTACCTTTTTATAAGGTGTTTCGATAAAACCAAGGTTATTAACTTTTGCAAATACTGCTAAAGATGAAATTAATCCAATATTCGGTCCTTCAGGAGTTTCAATTGGACATAAACGACCATAGTGTGTATAGTGAACATCACGAACCTCGAATCCTGCTCTTTCTCTAGATAAACCTCCAGGTCCTAAAGCTGATAAACGACGTTTGTGAGTAATCTCTGCTAATGGATTTGTTTGATCCATAAACTGAGATAATTGGTTGGTACCAAAGAATGAATTAATTACTGAAGATAATGTCTTCGCATTAATTAAGTCAATTGGAGTAAATACCTCGTTATCACGTACGTTCATTCTTTCACGAATTGTACGAGCCATACGAGCTAAACCAACTCCGAACTGTCCAGCTAATTGCTCTCCTACAGTTCTTACACGACGGTTTGATAAGTGATCAATATCATCTACTTCTGCTTTTGAGTTAATTAACTCAATTAAGTATTTGATAATTGTAATAATATCGTTTTTAGTTAATACCTTTTGATCTATATCTTCATTAAGACCTAATTTGGTATTCATTCTAAAACGTCCTACTTCTCCTAAACTATAACGTTGCTCTGAGAAGAATAATTTTTCAATAATTCCTCTTGCTGTTTCCTCATCTGGCGGTTCAGCATTACGTAATTGTCTATATACATGCTCTACTGCCTCTTTCTCTGAGTTTGTAGGATCTTTTTGTAATGTATTATGAATGATTGCATAATCTGCCATGTCATTATCTACCTTATGTAATAAGATAGTTTTTGCACCTGCATCGATTATTTCATCAATGTGTTCTTTCTCTATAATTGTATCACGGTCGAAAACAATTTCGTTACGTTCAATAGATACTACTTCTCCTGTATCTTCGTCTACGAAATCCTCATGCCAAGTTTTTAATACTCTTGCTGCTAATTTACGCCCTAATACTTTCTTTAATCCTGCTTTAGAAACTTTTACTTCTTCCGCTAAATCAAAGATTTCTAATATATCTTTATCTCTTTCAAAACCTATGGCTCTGAATAACGTTGTTACTGGTAATTTTTTCTTTCTATCAATATAAGCATACATTACTTGATTGATATCTGTTGCAAATTCTATCCAAGATCCTTTAAAAGGAATAACTCTTGCTGAGTATAACTTGGTTCCGTTTGCGTGGAAAGATTGTCCGAAGAACACCCCTGGTGAACGGTGTAATTGAGACACTACAACTCTTTCTGCTCCATTAATAATGAAAGTTCCAGAATTAGTCATATAAGGAATAGTACCTAAATATACATCTTGAACTATCGTTTCGAAATCTTCGTGTTCAGGATCGGTACAATAAAGCTTTAACCTTGCTTTTAAAGGTACACTATGTGTTAAACCTCTTTCGATACATTCTTGGATGCTATATCTTGGAGGATCTACAAAGTAGTCTAAAAATTCTAATACAAATTGATTACGAGTGTCTGTAATCGGAAAGTTATCCATAAAGGTTTTGTATAAACCTTCTTCACCTCGCTCATCGGCTTTGGTTTGCAATTGGAAAAAGTCTTGGAAAGACTTCACCTGAATATCTAGAAAATCTGGATAATCAGTTCCTAACTGCGATGATGCAAAGTTAATTCTTTCAGTAGTGTTTATCGTTGCCAAAAGAGATGCTATTTTTAAATTAAAAATATTATTTTTTGAAACTTATCTGTTTCAATAATGCAATTTTAATTGCTTTTGATGGTTAAAAACCAACACTTTATAGTCGTAAAATCACAATTTCAAATTGTGATAAATAAAGAACGAATATATACACAAAATGGTTTAGGACTAAAAACATGCGTTTCTAGTACCTAAACCTTAATTGTTTTTTCCCGTTTTAATTCGGGAGTATAGCTTACTTAAGCTCTACCTCAGCTCCTGCTTCTTCTAAAGACTTCTTAAGACCTTCTGCCTCATCTTTAGATACTGCTTCTTTGATTGGTGCTGGAGCGCTATCAACGATTGCTTTAGCATCTTTTAATCCTAATCCAGTTAATTCTTTAACTAACTTTACAACTGCTAATTTAGAACCTCCTGCTGCTTTTAAGATCACATCGAATTCAGTTTTTTCCTCTGCTGCATCACCTCCTGCTGCTGGACCTGCTACTGCTACTGCTGCTGCTGCTGGCTCAATACCATACTCTTCTTTTAAGATAGTAGCTAAATCATTAACTTCTTTTACTGTTAAGTTAACTAATTGTTCTGCGAAATCTTTTAAATCTGCCATTTTAATTGTTTTTTGAAATTTTATTTATTTTAGTTTATTAGTGCGCGTAATTATTTTTCAGATAACGTTGTAAGAATACCTGAAAGTTTGTTTCCACCTGATTGTAAAGCTGAAACAACATTTTTAGCTGGAGATTGTAATAATCCAATGATATCTCCAATAAGCTCTTCTCTAGATTTGATGTTAACAAGAGCATCTAATTGGTCATCTCCAATGTAAACTGCCTCTTCAACAAAAGCTCCTTTTAATAAAGGCTTATCTGATTTTTTTCTGAACTCTTTTATAACTTTTGCTGGTGCATTTGCAGCTTCAGCAATCATTATAGAAGTATTACCTTTTAAAACACTTTGTAAGTCTCCAAAATCTTTATCTGAAGCTTCCATTGCTTTAGCAAGCATTGTGTTTTTTACAACAGCCAATTTAACGTTAGCCTTAAAACAAGCTCTACGTAAGTTAGATGTAGTTACTGCATCTAATCCAGAAATATCTGCTAAATAGATAGTACCAGTATCTCCTAATTGTGCTGTTAAATCTTCTATTACTTGTAATTTGTCTTCTCTAGTCATAATTAAAAAGTTTTAACTGCCTTATGATACAGATTTTTCATCTACAGCAACACTAGGACTCATAGTAGAAGACATAAAAATACTCTTAATATAAGCACCTTTAGCAGCTGTTGGCTTTAATTTAATTAATGTTTGTATTAACTCATTTGCATTTTCTTCAATCTTCTTAGCATCGAAAGATACTTTTCCAATTGCAGCATGTACAATACCAGTCTTATCAACTTTGAAGTCAATTTTACCAGCTTTTACTTCTTGTACTGCTTTTGCAACGTCCATAGTTACTGTTCCTGTCTTTGGGTTTGGCATTAAACCTCTTGGTCCTAAAATACGACCTAAAGGACCTAATTTACCCATAACGCTAGGCATTGTAATAATAACGTCAACATCAGTCCAACCACCTTTAATTTTTTGAAGGTACTCATCTAATCCAACATAATCCGCACCAGCTTCTTTTGCTTCTGCTTCTTTATCTGGAGTAACTAATGCTAATACTTTTACGTCTTTTCCTGTTCCGTGTGGTAATGTAACAACTCCACGTACCATTTGATTTGCTTTACGAGGATCTACTCCTAAACGTACTGCTAAATCTACAGATGCGTCAAATTTCACATTTGTAATTTCTTTAACTAAAGCTGATGCATCTCCTAAGCTATAAACTTTAGATCTATCTATCTTAGCACGAGCTTCCTTTTGCTTTTTAGTAATTGCCATTTCTAAATATCTTTTAAAGTTTAAGCAGGTGCATCACCTGTTACTGTTAATCCCATAGAACGAGCAGTTCCAGCAATCATTCTCATTGCAGACTCAACTTCAAATGCATTTAAATCAGGCATTTTGTCTTCTGCAATTCCACGAATCTGATCCCAAGAAACGCTTGCTACTTTTTTCCTATTAGGTTCTCCTGAACCTTTCTTAATTTTGGCCGCTTCTAATAATTGTACTGCAGCTGGTGGTGTTTTTACAACAAACTCGAAAGATTTGTCTGTATAAACTGTAATCACAACAGGTAATACTTTACCTTGCTTGTCCTGTGTACGAGCATTAAACTGCTTACAGAACTCCATGATATTAACCCCGGCAGCACCTAAAGCGGGTCCAACTGGTGGCGACGGATTCGCAGCACCTCCCCTAACTTGTAGTTTAACTAATTTACTTACTTCTTTTGCCATTGTTTAAGATTTAATCAAGATATTTAAATTGGAAGCTTTAAACATCTCTAAATATAGGTGTAACAATTATATTTTCTCTACTTGCATGTAATTTAGCTCTAATGGTGTTTTTCTTCCGAAAATCTTTACCATCACTTCTAATTTACGTTTTTCCTCATTAACTTTTTCAACTGTTCCATCGAATCCATTAAAAGGACCGTCGATTACTTTTACAGTTTCTCCAACTGAATAAGGAATTGCGACATTTTCATCTCTAACAGAAAGTTCATCAACTTTACCTAACATTCTGTTTACTTCCGATTTACGCATTGGCACAGGCTCTCCTCCTTTTGTTTCACCTAAAAAACCAATAACTCCAGTTACTGATTTAATTACGTGAGGAACCTCCCCTGCTAAGTTAGCTTCAACCATTACATAACCTGGAAAATAAACTCTTTCTCTATTTATTTTCTTTCCGTTTCTTACTTGAATAACTTTCTCTGTTGGGACTATTACTTGATTAACATAATCTGATAATCCAAAACGAGCAATCTCAGTCTCAATATAAGTTTTAACCTTATTTTCTTGACCTCCAACAGCTCTTACAACATACCACTTCATTACTGAATTATCTGCCGCCATAATCTAAAAATTATATCTAGTTAAATTGGTTAAAGAACCAGTCTAATCCAGTATGAAAAAATTTATCAATACTTGCTACTGCTAATGCAAAAACAATTGTAAATGCAGCAACCACTACAGTTGACTTTTGAGCTTCTTCACGAGATGACCAAGTCATGTTTGTATTTAATTCTTCAAAAGAATCCTTGATGTATTGTATAAATTTATTCATGTTTTTATCCTTTTAACGAGCTACAGTATTTAAACCGTAACTCGCTTTGATTTTTGCACGGATTGAGGGACTCGAACCCCCGACACCTGGTTTTGGAGACCAGTGCTCTACCAACTGAGCTAAACCCGTATTTCATTTTGAAAGGAGCCTCTCTATTTAAAGAGACTCCTTTTTTTATGCTGTAAACTAATTATTAATTAGTCTAAAATTTCAGTTACCTGACCTGCACCTACTGTTCTACCTCCTTCACGGATTGCGAACTGTAAACCAATGTTTAATGCAATTGGTTGGATTAAATCAACTGTAATAGTTAAGTTATCTCCTGGCATTACCATCTCTACTCCATCAGGTAAGTTAATGTTACCAGTTACGTCAGTTGTACGTACGTAGAATTGTGGACGGTAGTTATTGTGGAATGGAGTGTGACGTCCACCTTCTTCTTTCTTTAAAACGTATACCTCAGCTTTAAATTTAGCGTGTGGAGTTACTGAACCTGGCTTACAGATTACCATACCTCTCTTGATATCTTCCTTAGCAATACCTCTTAATAAGATACCTGCGTTATCTCCAGCCTCACCTCTATCTAAGATTTGACGGAACATTTCAATACCAGTTACTGTAGAAGTTAACTTCTCAGAACCCATACCGATAATCTCTACTGGATCTCCAGAGTTGATGATTCCTGTTTCAATACGACCAGTAGCAACTGTACCACGACCTGTAATTGAGAACACATCCTCGATTGGCATTAAGAAATCTTTTTCAGTATCTCTTGGTGGCTCTTCAATCCAAGTATCAACAGCTTCCATTAATTCTAAAACTGTATCAACCCACTTTTGCTCTCCATTTAAAGCTCCTAAAGCAGAACCAGCAACAACAGGACCGTTATCTCCATCGTACTCGTAGAAAGATAATAAGTCTCTAACTTCCATTTCTACTAGCTCTAATAACTCCTCATCATCAACCATATCAACTTTGTTTAAGAAAACAACGATACGTGGAATACCTACCTGACGTCCTAATAAGATGTGCTCACGAGTTTGTGGCATTGGACCATCTGTTGCAGCTACTACTAAGATAGCTCCATCCATTTGAGCAGCACCAGTTACCATGTTCTTTACATAATCGGCGTGACCTGGACAGTCTACGTGCGCGTAGTGACGGTTTGCAGTTGCATACTCTACGTGAGAAGAGTTAATTGTTATACCTCTTTCTTTTTCTTCTGGAGCGTTATCGATTTGATCAAAAGCTCTTTGTTCAGAAAATCCTGCATCAGCTAATACTTTAGTAATTGCAGCAGTTAAAGTAGTTTTACCGTGATCTACGTGACCAATAGTACCAACATTTAAATGCGGTTTCGAACGATCATAAGTTCCTTTTGCCATGATTATTAATTTTAATTCTTAGTTAAATATATTTAGTGTTATTTTAAAACTCTTTTAAACTCTTTTCACTAAAAAAGAGCCAATGACCGGATTTGAACCGGTGACCTCATCCCTACCAAGGATGCGCTCTACCAACTGAGCTACACCGGCTTGGAATTTTAGAGCGAGAGACCGGGTTCGAACCGGCGACATTCAGCTTGGAAGGCTGACGCTCTACCAACTGAGCTACTCTCGCCTATTTAAAACCGCTAATTTAATAATTAAACCTAGATTTAAAAATCATTTTTTCAGTTTTAAAAAAGTGGGGAGAGCAGGATTCGAACCTGCGAAGTCGTAAGACAACGGAGTTACAGTCCGTCCCATTTGGCCGCTCTGGAATCTCCCCAAGATTTTCAATAAAATCTTATCCGTTTTGTTTAAGAACTTGAGCCGATGAAGGGACTCGAACCCCCGACCTGCTGATTACAAATCAGCTGCTCTAGCCAGCTGAGCTACATCGGCAATTGTTATAAAAAAACAATCCGCTATTTCTAACGGACTGCAAATGTATAAAGTAATTTTTAATTTTTAAAACTTTTTTGAAATATTTTTTATCTTTTTATGAAACCAATGAATCTCTATGTTTTTCTTTTGATTTTTTCAGGCTTCTTTTTAATGATTCAATCGCAATGCTGACACCCTCTTCAAAGGTTTTTGTTTGTTTTTTCACCATCAACTCACTTCCTGGAATATTAATTTTAATTTCAGATATTTTATTTTCTTTTTCACTAGTATTTTGAACTTTTAAAAAAACCTCTACGTCTACTATTTTATCATGAAACCTTTCTAAACCTCCTACTTTCTTTTCTATGTAACTTATCAACTTTTTATCTGCTGTAAAGTTTACTGACTGCGTGAATACTTTCATAATTTTCAATCTTTAATTAGGCTCCCTAGGGTGAGCACTGTTATATACTTTCTTTATTTGCTCCAAGTTATTGTGCGTATAAACTTGAGTGGAGGCTAAACTTGAATGCCCTAGTAATTCTTTAACCGAATCTAATGACGCACCATTATTAAGTAAATGTGTAGCAAAAGCATGCCTTAAGATATGTGGACTTTTTTTTGCTTTAGTTGACACCCTACTAAAGTACGCATTTATTATTCGGTAAACAAGAGTTTCATAAATTTTAACTCCCTTTTTGGTTATCAAAAGTTCAGCTACATTTTCCAACTCATAGTCTTTTTTTAAATCAATATACTGATTCAAAGTATCTAACACCGTTGGCAACAACATTATATATCTTTCTTTATTTCTTTTCCCTAAAACCTTTATAACTTTCTTAACAAAATCAACATCCTTTTCTTTGATATTTATTAACTCTGTTCTTCTAACTCCTGTTGAATACAATAACTCTACTATTAAGCGGTCTCTTACCGATTCAAAATCGGTGCCTTCCTTCATAATATCCAAAACTTCTCCCACCTCATTTTGATCAAAAGGTACTTGTATTTTTTTTTGAACTTTTAATGCTTTGTGCTTTGATAAGGGATTTACTTTAACCTCTCCTATTTTTTGTAAAAAAGTATAGAACGTTTTTAAAGAGCTCATTTTTCTATTCACACTCCTATTTGAAATACCTTCATTTATCAAACTCACCATCCAAGGCCTAATTTGATTATAATGAATTTCTGTTAGTTTTTCTTCTTCATATTCAACTACACAAAAATCTCTAAAAGCAATTAAATCAGTTTTGTATGCTTGAATTGTATGTTTTGAATACTTTTTCTCATGAGTTAAGTATTCTAGAAAAGCTTCTAATAACATTTGAAAGTTTATTTAAAATAAATGTACAAAAAAACCTGTATCGAAATCAATACAGGTTTTATATCTTTAAAATAGCTTATTACTAACCTATTTCTTCTTTTGTTCTTAAACTCTGAACGTAAGATGCTTTTATCTTCTGAGCACGCTTTACAACAGATGGCTTATTAAACTGCTTTCTGTCACGTAATTGTTTTAACGTTTTAGTATTACTAAATTTACGCTTATAACGTTTTAACGCTCTATCGATATTCTCTCCTTCTTTTACTGGAATAATTAACATTTGTTAGCACCTCCTTTCATTGTAGTCTCTAAATTTATTATTTTAGGACTGCAAAGGTACTGAGTATTTTTTAATTAACCTGCAAAAAAATTATTTTATTTTGGAGCCCAAACTGAGTAGCTTTTTGGCGGTACTTGTATTTTAACCCACTTTCCTCCTTGTGTTACAGGTTCCCATGAAGAATGTCCAGTATAATCTTTAATTCGAGTATTTGACCAATTGGTTTCTATCCAACGCTCTTGCCAATGATTTGCATTGTTAATATACACTACTAAACCTGCATTATTGTGTCCATTTCTTCTTGCAATATATTCATCATTGTCTGTATATAGGTTTGTAGTACTTCCACCCGCTAAGTTATTATGTATCCAAATTAAATTATTTAACCTTTCTTTATTTAACCATTCTTCATAATCTCTATAAAACATTGTTGGATACCCTTCATGCGTTAATATATATGCATAGGCTAACATTTTACCTCCATAGATTTCATTCGTATCGTGATTAGTTACAAATGTTACCGCTCTACTCGCATTTCTCTTCCATAACATATCTTCGTTTAACTTATTTAAGTTATTACCATCAAATGCGTCTTTCATTCTATAATAACATGCAAAATCAAATGCACTTGCTTCTGCTTGTCCTGACCACCAATCTAAAGTACCTGCATTTCCATCCCAGTATTCTCCAACTGTAAATCCTCCTACTTCATTTTTCCAATCTTTTACAACCCATGGTTCAAAACCTTTTACATAATCAAAACGCCAACCATCAAATCCCATTACATTCTTATAATATTTTGCAACTGACTCTGGGTTTTTCCATAACTCATTTTGAACTCTTACTTGATGATGGCATAAATCTGGAAAACCTCCAAATACTCCTGTATCACTCGTATGATTATGATTTGGATGAAAGTCATTATATGTTCGATGGAATTTTCCTGAAAGTGGTGTAAACTTTGTCCAATAGCTTTGGTTATTTACTGGGTTATGTTCACTTTGTCCTCCACTGTTATGATTAATAACAATATCCGCTATTACACTTAACTGCGCTCCATGTGCAGTTGAAATCAAACTCTTTAATTCATCCTCTGAACCAAACCTTGTTTCAACGCTTCCCATTTGATTATACTTTCCAAAATCAAAATAATCAAATGGATCATATCCCATAGACAGAGCTCCATTTTGTGCTTTTGTTGCTGGTGGTAACCAAATAGCATCCATTCCAGCATTACTCCAATCTTGTACTTTACCTTTAACTGTATTCCACCAATTTCCTCCTGCTGGTACATCCCAATAAAATGCTTGCATCATGACTCCAGTTCCTATTGGTTTTAAACCTGGTCTTGCTGAAGCTTGTATTATTTCTTTTTCTTGTGATTTTACATCTAATTCTTCTGATAATTCTGCTGAACATCCTAAGAAAACTGTTATGATTGGTACAAGAAACCAATGCTTTTTTTGAAGAGTTTTCATTTAATATATTTTTAAATTTGGTTTCAAGTTATACATTGAATTTCAGACCGCGAAATCGTTATAGCTCCGAAATCGTTTTCGTGTTGAAAACTTATTGACTTTTAATTTTTTTCCTTCTCAAAAAGTTAATTTCACAAAAAAACCACTCATTAAACGAGTGGTTTTTATTTTTTTATCATTTTGATTACAAAGTCAACATTTAACAAAAATAAATTGACCTTATCAAAAAACAATTACGTCGCTGGCTTATACTCCTTCTTATCGATTACCATTTTTGCGATACCGGAGGTATTTTCGCAAAAAGATTAATCTAAAAACAGTTTTAAGTCGCTGGCTTATATTCTTTCTTATCGATTACCATTTTTGCAATACCGAAAGTATTTTCGCAAAAAAGTCAATCTAAAAACAATATTAAGTTGCTGGCTTATACTCTTTCTTATCGATTACCATTTTTGCGATAATCTCTTTTAAGATTTCAGAGGTACCACCTCCTATTGGACCTAATCGGCTATCTCTTAATAAACGTGCTAAAGGATATTCTTCCATATAACCATAACCTCCTAATAATTGTAATGCATCGTAAATTACTTCATCAGCCATTTTAGTCGATAATAATTTACTCATACTAGCTTCCTTTACCACATAATTACCATCATTAAGCCTCTTTGTAATTGAATAGTTATATTCTTTACACATATCTATTCTACTTGCCATCTCTGCAACTTTATGGCGTAATGCTTGAAACTTATCTAATGTTTTCCCAAAAGCTTCTCTTTCGCTCATATACTGCACTACATAATCTAAAGCATACTCTGCTCTTGCATGAGCATTAACTCCCATTACTAAACGTTCTAAAGCAAAATGCTGCATAATATAAGGGAAACCTTTTCCTTCTTCTCCCATTAAATTTTCTGCAGGAATCACAACATTATCAAAAGCTATTTCTGCTGTATCTGATGCTCTCCATCCTAATTTATCTAATTTTGTAGATGATATCCCTGGAGTTTCTCTATCTACAACAAAAATACTCATCCCTTTATGTTTATCTTCTGGATTTGTTTTTGCTGCTACAACTAAGTAATCTGAATACACTCCATTTGTAATAAAGGTTTTTGATCCATTTATCACATAAGTATCTCCATCTTTTATCGCTGTAGTTCTCATTCCTGCCACATCACTACCTCCAAATGGTTCTGATATACATAAGCACCCTATTTTTTCTCCATCTATACTTGGAGTTAAATATTCTCTCTTAATTCTATCATCTCCTTCTTTATTTAAATGTGTCATTGCTAAATATGCATGCGCCCACATATTTGCTGCAAAACCACCTGAGTTTATTTTTTGCAGCTCTTCTAAAAAGATTACGGTATAAAAAAGATCAAGGTTTAATCCTCCATATTCTTCTGGTTGATTTAAACCAAAGTATCCCATTTCTCCGAATTTCTTCCAAATAAAACGTTCAACTGTTCCTTCTTTTTCCCATTTATCTATATAAGGAGAAACCTCCTTTTGTAAAAACTCCTTAAAGCTTTGACGAAACGCCTCGTGTTCTTCAGTAAAATACATACTGTATATATTTTGTTGTTGTTTGTTTATTTTGCTTCCAAATATAAAACTATTCTCCCGTATTTATCTACTGGGAATCCATCTATATTTTTTAATTCTGATATATCTTGTAATTCTGCCACTTCATCTCTATATTCAAAAATCTTTTTACATAAATCATAATCTATATATGGATTTTTAAGTACTTCTTTAAACGTAGCCGTATTTACATTTATTTTTTCAATCTTTGGTTTTCTATCTATTTTAAATTTTGATAAAATATCATTGATTATTTCTTTTTCTAAACCCCAAACTTCATCCAATTGCTCTTTATAAGTAAATCCTTGTATCTTCTTTCTATATTTTAAAATACGTGCAGCAATAACCTCGCCAACTCCATTTACTGTTTCAAAATCTTTTTTTGTCGCTTTATTTATATCATTAGTTGAAACTAATTTTACTATATTTTCAATAGTATTAGATTCTATCTTATTTCTCCTAACAAGCAAAGCTTTCTTTTCTTTTTCCCGCTTATTTCTATTAACAACCCAATCTGGAAACTTAAAGTATGGAGCTATCTTATTTAATAGACTATCGGACACCTCAGTTATTTTTTGGAACTCTTTTTTAGAATTCACATATCTATTTAGGTTTCTATATGCATGTAACCTATCTATTTCTTCTACAGACATACCCAACTGATATCCTTTATAATCGGTAATGTAATTTGGATTGAAAGGGTATATTTTAAACTTTCTTTTTTCTATAGCTACTCTTTTTAAGCTATCAATCTTATTTTTAAAGACTAATAACTCTTCTGTATCATTGTTAATTATATCGTTTGAAGAAAAGTCTACAAACAAATAAATACTTTGCAATACAACTATAAGTATTATTAAAAAGAAAATCCCATTTCTTTGGCGTTTGTTATACCAGAAATGGGATTTAATATTTTTCATCGTTTTTCTTTTTTATCCAGCAAAATCTTTTATTGCTTTCATGTATTTTGATAACTCATCTTTTACTTTTGGAGCTAACATTACAATACCTATCATATTTGGAACCATCATAGCAAAAATCATAGCATCTGAAAAACCTATTACAGAACCTAAGCTTGCTGCAGAACCTATTACTACGAAAATACAAAATATAACTTTATAAGTATATTCCATTTTTTTACTTCTTCCAAATAAATAAGCCCATCCTTGAAATCCATAGTAAGACCAAGAAATCATAGTACTAAATGCAAACAATACAACTGCAATTGTTAAAACATAAGGGAACCATGAAATTGCTGATTCAAAAGCTCCTGATGTTAATAAAATTGCTTGTGCATCATTTAAGCCAGCATTTTCTGAAGTTACGTTTCCTGTAATTATCAATACTAAAGCTGTCATTGTACAAACTACTACTGTATCAATAAATGGCTCTAATAACGCTACTAATCCTTCTGATGCTGCATATTTTGTTTTTACTGCTGAATGTGCGATAGATGCAGAACCAACACCTGCCTCATTTGAAAAAGCTGCTCTTCTAAACCCTTGCACTAAAACTCCTATTGCTCCACCAGCTACACCTTCAGGACTAAATGCTCCATTTATAATTTGCATAAAAGCATCTCCTATCATATTAACATTTGTAAAAATCACAAATAAAGAAGCGGCTACATATATAGCAACCATAAAAGGTACTATTTTGTCAGTTACTTTAGCGATTTTTTTAATTCCACCTATAATAACTATACCTACTAATACAGCCATAACAATTCCAAACAACCATCCTTTTCCATGTAAAGCAGATGCTTCTCCTCCTGTTATATTTTCAACTAACTGAAACGCTTGGTTTACCTGAAACATATTTCCTCCTCCAAAAGAACCTCCAATTACGAAGATTGCAAACAAAGCAGCTAACACCTTACCTAAAGTTTTATTTTTCAATCCTTTTGTCAAATAATACATTGGTCCACCATAAACTGTTCCGTCTGACTCGATATCACGATATTTTACCCCTAAAGTACATTCAACAAATTTAGACGCCATACCTAAAAACCCTGCTATAATCATCCAAAAAGTTGCTCCTGCACCACCTATAGAAACTGCAATTGCTACTCCTGCAATATTACCCAAACCAACCGTAGCTGACAACGCTGCTGTTAATGCTTGAAAATGCGACACCTCTCCTTCATGATCTTCTATCGCTATTGTCTCAATATGATCTCCCTCTGTTAAATCTCCTGCTCCATGCATAGATTCATGATGATCCAAATCATCATACTTTCCTCTTACAATATTTATTGATGTAGCAATTCCTCTAAAATTTATAAATTTAAAGTATACTGTAAAATATAATGCTCCCAATATTAATGGAAATAATACCCAAAAAACTTTTATTCCTCCACCAAAGTCTATTTGATAAAAAATTAGATTAACAAACCATCCTGTAGCATTTCCAAAGACTTCATCTATTTGTTGATCTATACCTTTTTCTTGTGCAAATGTTAACATCGGTGTCATTAATAATAACAACGCTAGAAGCTTTTTCTTCATAATATGTATGTTTGTTTTTTGAATTAGTAGCCCGCAATATCTTAAAAAAATGTACTTTCAACAAGTTTTAATCGTTAAATGTAATTTTTACTTGAGATTTATTTAAAATTTTAACGGTTTTTATTTATTTATTTTTAAGAAAATTCATATCAATTTACTAGAACAATTCTCTAAGTTTTATAATTTGTTCTGGACGACCTAATACAATCAAATTTGCCCCTGCTGTTAGTCTTACAGAAGCTTCTGGATTAATAATATATTCTTTTTCTAAAGTCCTGTACCCTATCACAGTACAACCTGTTTTTTTTCGTAAATCTAAATCTAAAATAGTCTTATCTAAATATTCGTGAGGTAAATTATCAATAGCTATTTCTTCTAAATTTGCTGTAGTATCTCCTTCTATTGTTAACCTATCTACAAATTCAATAACATCTGGAGTAACTACCAAAGAAGCCATATGTGCTCCTCCTAGTTTATCTGGCATAATTACATTATCTGCTCCAGCTATTTTAAGTTTATTATAAGAGGTTTCCTTAGAAGCCCTACTTATTATTTTACAACTTTTATTTAGCTGATTTGCTGTTAACACAACAAATAAATTATCTGCATCCGAAGGTAAAGCCGTAATTAAGTTACTAGCATTTAAAATTCCAGCTCGTATTAGCGTTTCATCTGTAGTTGCATCTCCTTCAATATTCAGTACTCCTTTTTCATCAAGTAATTTAATTATACTCTCATCCTTCTCTACAACTACAAAATCTTTCTTATAACTATTTAGTTTTGAAATTGCTTGTTTTCCATTTCTTCCAAAACCACAAACTATTGTATGGCCTTGTAATTTTTCTATTTTTTTTTGCACTTTTTTTATTTTTAAACGGTGAAAAAATTGCCCACTTATTAAGTATTCTGAAAATGACGATACCGCATATCCGAAAATAAAAAGACTCGATAATATTAATCCTATAGTAAAAACCTTTTCTCCTGTTCCAAATGGATGTACTTCACCAAAACCAATGGTAGTTATGGTTATTACAGTCATATATAAAGCATCAATAAAAGAGTAATCAAATAACAAAGCATAACCAGCTACACCAATTGTTAAAATTAGTATTGAGAAAAAGATGGCTTTATATAACCTTGATCGAAATACCCTTTTTATCATAAATCAAATACCGAAGTTCTTTTTGTATAGATCATATCTTTCAATTTCAATAAAAATGCTAGAATAAGGTATATCCCAAAAGACAATCCTATTGTTACAAAAGACATATAAATAAAAAACAAACGTACATTACTCGTTCTAATCCCTAAACGATCTGCAAACCTTGAAGACACTGCAAAACCATGTCGTTCAAAAAAATGACGTACCGAGTCAATTAATTTCATATTTATCCGTTTTTTATGGCAAGATACCAATTTACAGCGATTTGTTAATAACATCAGTATTAAAATAAGTTTGGTTTTGGTAACTTTGCTTTTTTCTGAAAAATAGGCACTTTGAAAGAACAAGAATACATTGAGGTATACGGAGCTAGGGCTCACAACTTAAAAAACATCGACGTAAAAATACCACGTGAAAAGCTAGTTGTTATTACTGGTTTAAGTGGTAGTGGTAAATCTTCTTTAGCATTTGATACTATTTATGCTGAAGGTCAACGTAGATACATTGAAACTTTTTCTGCTTATGCTCGTCAATTCTTGGGCGGATTAGAAAGACCTGACGTAGATAAAATAGATGGACTTTCTCCTGTTATTTCGATTGAACAAAAAACCACTAACAAAAGTCCTCGTTCTACCGTAGGTACTATTACAGAAATTTACGATTTTTTACGTTTACTTTTCTCTCGTGCTGCCGATGCCTATTCTTACAATACTGGAGAAAAAATGGTGAGTTATTCTGACCAACAAATAAAAGATCTGATTCTTAAAGATTTTGCCGACAAACGTATTGCTATTCTTGCTCCTTTAATCAAATCTAGAAAAGGACATTATCGTGAGTTGTTTGAACAAATTTCTAAACAAGGCTTTGTTCGTGTTCGTGTTGATGGTGAGATTAGAGAAATTGAAAAAGGAATGAAACTAGATCGATACAAAACTCACGATATTGAAGTAGTTATTGATCGATTAGTTGTTAATCCTTCTGCCGACAAAAGATTGGAAGAAACTATTAAAACAGCATTATATACTGGTAATAATATTTTAATGGTTATTGATGTTGATGATGAAAAACCTCGTTATTTCAGTAGAGAGTTAATGTGTCCTTCATCTGGGATTGCTTATCCAAACCCAGAACCAAATACTTTTTCTTTTAACTCACCAAAAGGAGCTTGTTCTCATTGTAATGGACTAGGAATTACGAATGAAATCAATCAATTAAAAATAATTCCAGATGCTAGTATTTCTATAAAAAATGGAGGAATTGTTCCTTTAGGAGAGCAAAAAAATAGTTGGATTTTTAAACAATTACAAAGTATTGCTGAACGATACAAGTTTAAATTAAGCGATCCAATTAATAAAATCCCTAAAGAAGCCATGGATGTTATTTTAAATGGCGGCAAGGAAAAATTTGAAATAAAATCTAAAACAGCTGGAGTTACCAGAAAATATGAAATTGATTTTGAAGGAATTATTTCTTTCATCCAAAGTCAATATAAAAATGCTGAAAGTTCAACTATAAAAAGATGGGCTAAAGGCTTTATGGACGAAGTTAAATGTTCTACTTGTGAAGGTAAGCGATTAAAAAAAGAAGCTCTTCACTTTAAAATTACTGATAAAAGCATTAGTGATTTAGCACAAATGGATGTTGTTGAATTAGCAAATTGGTTTTCTACTATAGAAGATAAGTTGACTGAAAAACAACTAACTATTGCTTCTGAAATTTTAAAAGAAATTAGAACCCGAGTTCAATTTTTATTAGATGTAGGTCTTGATTATTTAACCATTGACAGAACATCTAAATCATTATCTGGTGGTGAAGCTCAACGTATTCGTTTAGCTACACAAATTGGTTCTCAACTTGTAGGTGTATTATACATTTTAGATGAACCTAGTATTGGTTTACATCAACGAGATAACGAAAAGTTAATTCAATCACTTATAAAATTAAGGGATGTTGGAAATTCTGTTTTAGTTGTAGAACATGACAAAGACATGATTGAACAAGCCGATTTTGTATTAGATATAGGGCCTGGTGCTGGACGTCATGGAGGTGAAATTGTTAGTGAAGGAACTTTTGACGATTTAAAATCTCATAGTACTTTAACTGCAGATTATTTGACTGAAAGAAAAGAAATCGCTGTTCCTAAAGAAAGAAGAAAAGGAAATGGGAACTTTATCAAGCTTACAGGAGCTACGGGTAATAACTTAAAAAATGTTAGTGTTACTTTTCCTCTTGGACAAATGATTTGTGTTACAGGTGTTTCTGGTAGTGGAAAATCTACCTTAATCAACGAAACCCTTTATCCTATTTTAAATGCTCATATTTATCGTGGTGTAAAAAAACCTATGCCTTATAAAAAGATTGAAGGTTTAGAGCATATTGATAAAGTTATTGATATTGACCAATCACCTATTGGAAGAACCCCAAGGTCTAACCCCGCCACTTATACAGGTACTTTTGGAGAAATTAGAAGTTTGTTTGCAAAAACTCCTGAAGCTTCAATTAGAGGTTATAAACCTGGTCGCTTTAGTTTTAATGTAAAAGGTGGTCGTTGTGAAACTTGTCAAGGTGGTGGAGTACGTGTTATTGAAATGAACTTTTTACCTGATGTTCATGTAGAATGTGAAACTTGTCAAGGAAAACGTTTTAATAGAGAAACTTTAGAAATTAGGTATAAAGGAAAATCTATTTCTGATGTTTTAGAGATGACCATTAATGAAGCTACTGAGTTTTTCGAACACATTCCTAAAATATTTAGAAAATTAAAAACCATTAAAGATGTTGGTTTAGGATATATTACACTAGGGCAACAATCTACTACTCTTTCTGGTGGAGAAGCACAACGTATAAAACTAGCTACTGAATTATCTAAAAGAGATACGGGCAATACTTTCTACATCTTAGATGAACCTACAACTGGTTTACATTTTGAAGATATTCGTGTTTTGATGGATGTATTAAACCGACTAACTGATAAAGGAAATACTGTTTTAATTATTGAGCATAACCTTGATGTAATCAAACTTGCCGATCATATTATTGATGTTGGTATGGAAGGTGGTAAAGGTGGTGGACAAATTTTAACTACAGGTTCTCCAGAGAAAGTAGCTAAACATAAAACTAGTTATACCGCAAAGTTTTTAAAGAAAGAACTAAACTAGATTCTTAATCTAGTTTAGTTAATAACTCTTTAGCTTCTTTATGTTTAAAGTAGTTGTTTTCTATAATGAATTTCAACTCTTTTTTAGCTTTATCTAATTGGTTCGCTTTTATAAATAATAAGCTTTTATACCAATATCCTTTTTGAGCATCTAACAAGTCACCACTAATTAAAGTATCTAAAGTTTTTTCTGCTTTATCGTATTTCTTAAGTTCTATCAAAGAAATCCCCTTATAAACATAGTAGTTCCCATCTTTTAATTTTAAATTTGAAATCTTGTTCAGATTAGACAAGACTTCCTTATACTCTTTCTTTTTAAAGTAGTTTTCTGCTGACACTAATTTTTTAATTTCGGAAGCTTCTCCTCTATTTATAAAAGAAGGTAATTCGTTTAACATAATATATTCATTATAATAATCTGTTGAATTATTATCTTCCTTAAAAAGATTTATGACAATCAACAATACTATGGTTGCAGCTATTCCTGAAATATAAAATAATTTTCTTTTTTTAGACTGGCTTTCTTTTTTATAGATCGCATTAACCTCTGAAATTGTGTTTTTTAGACTAACCCCTTTCTCAGAACGAAATAGTTCTGTGTATTCTTCTACTTCTTTAGAAGTAATATTCTGTGCAAAACTCCAATCATTATCATTAAACGATTCTAATAACCGTTTTTCCAACAAAAAACATTCTTTAAACGCTTCATCAATTTCTATTCTTTTAAGAAAATTAGTTCTTTCTTCATTAGAAAGTTCTTTTCTCAAAAAACGTTCAATTAGTATATCATCTTCTAAGTTCATATCTCTCTTAATGAATTATATCTTTTATCTGCCTTAATAATTTCTGTTAATTTCTTTTTACATTTAAAAACACGCTGCCTAACCACAGTTTCAGAATTATATTTTGTAGCAGAAACTATCTCAGCATAAGAAGTTTTAGCAAAAAACATAAATAGAATTTGCCTACAGTTTTCTGAAATCTCTTTCATTTTTTCCATAAACAATTCTTGTCGTTTTTGTTCTACTAATGCCAATGAGTTTTCTCGTTCTTCATTAGCCAGTTCAACAACTTCACTATTTGTTACCTTATTTTTATGTTTATTTAATTCTCTACGCCATAAGTTTTTACATACGGTAAACAAATACGCATCAAAACTCGTAGTAATGCAGAACTGTTCCTTTTTATAACGTATAGCTATTTGTAATAAAGCTCTTTGAAAAATATCTTCAGCATCTTCTATATTACCGTTATTTTTCAATACAAAACTTTTAACCTTTGGTAGATTGTTTTTATAAATGGTAAGTATTGCTTTTTTATTTTCTTTTACTAGCGCTTTTAAAAAAAAATCTTCATTCATTTTTTCCAGTTAACATACAAATGTAAAGTTTTTATATTTTTACACGGGTAACGAAATAAAAAAAACTGCACAACATAAAGGAAAACATTAATTAAAATTAATTTTTATGAAAAAATTTAACCTACTACACAAACCCCTTTTATTAATTTTTGCTTTTGTTGCTTTTAGTTTTACTATCAAAAAGGACAATCTAATAACTAATTCAAATATTGAAATCTACTCAGGTTACAAGGAAGTTTTAATTCTTTCATTTAAACCTGGAACTACACAGCAACAAATGGATGACTATAGAGATTACTTTATAAATAAAGCTTATAGCGTTAATTTACAATATGCGAAACATCCACAGAATCCTTTAAATGAATCTTGGTTAGTGTCTACTTCTATCAAAGGACCTAAGGGTATTACTACTAACACTACAGAAAGTGATGATGAGGAAGCTGAAAAAGCAGGTAGACTACTTGTACTTAGCGAATTATACAATCACATGGGAATTGTTAATTTTATTGATGTAATCAAAGATGCCACTTACGAAGACTTTATTATTTCATATACATATGCTTCTAATAAAGAAACTGATTACAGAGACTAAATGTTAACAATTACTTTTAACCCTAACAAAATATTATTTAGTTGTTTTTGGCTATTCACTTTTTTTTATGTGAATGGCCAAAACACATTTAATATATTATCAGATAAATTAAACGAAAAAAAGATAGATAGTATTTTAACAAACTCCTCTCTATCTACAAAAAAACAAATTCTTAAAAAGTACACTACACAACTATTTAAACAAAAAGAATATGAAAAACTTCTTAAATACGGGAAGTTAGAAATTGAATTAGAGCAGGTCAAAAATACAATAGATAAAGAGCATATGATTCAACTCTATAAAATTGGTTATGCTCTTTGTGAATTAGACTCTTTTCCAAAAGCTATTAAGTATTTCGAAAAAATCATAGCCCACCCCACAATTTACCCTAAAAAAACTGGACAAGCTTATTGCGCAATAGGACTCATTTATAACGAATTAGAACTAATCAAGGAATCTTTAAGTTACTACGAAAAAGGGTTTAGAATATTAGAAGAAAACAGAAAATATAAAATGTTATTTAAAAAATACATTAACTATGCTATTACTTTATACAACATCAATACAAAAAAACACATATCACTTGCTCTTAAAACTTTAATCAAAGCAGAAAAAATTCTTCATGAACAAAATATCAAAAATGATGCAGTTTTTTCTTTATATAATCAGATGGCATTAACTTATGCTCATGATTCTATTTATGATTTTCATAATGCTAAAAAATATTTACTTAAAAATATAAAAACTCAAGATTCCTCTTATTTGGCCATTACTTACAATAATTTTGCTTATTTATATTTAAAAGAAAAAAAAGATAGTACAGAGTATTTTATTAATAAAGGGCTTAAATATACTTCCGATAAAATATCAACCTCAAATTTACTAGACAATTATGCGAGTTTTTATTTATTAAATAACAAAAAACATAACGCCTTGAAGGCTATTCATAGGGCTATTGAAACTAATATTGGTACTAACTATAGTATTTATAGTTCCCCTAAAGAAAGTACTCTATCAAAAGGGGCAGACAAAGAACTTCTTATATATTGTTTGCAACAAAAAGTAGATATCTTGTTTAAATTGTACACAGAAGAAAATAAAGAGGAATATTTAGAACAAATCATTTTGAATGTATATGCCGTAAATGATGTTATTAAAATAATTTTAGACAATCCTAACTTTTTTGAAACCAAGACTAAATTATTTTGGAGACAACAGGCTTCTGAAGCATACCTTAAAGGAGCTTATGCATCCAGCCTACTTAAAAAGAATAAATTAGTTTCTTATTTTATCGAAAAAAACAAAGCTTTATTATTGATTGAAAACATTTTGAATAACACTTCATTATCAAAACTACCCAATACCGTGGTTAATCGTGTTCAAAAATTTAATAATACTATTCTAAGTATAGAAGATCTTCTAAATAATCAACAAAATCAAGCTGAAAAGAAATTAAAAGACTCTTTATTTCATATTAAAACTACATTTAAAAAACTTAAGGACTCTCTAAAAACGTCCTATCCCTTGCATTTTAATAATTATTTGAGCTTTGATATACTCCCTTTAACTTCTTTACAAAAAAGTCTTGGTTCAAAAGATGTTAATATTTCATTTATCTGGGATACTTTTTCAGATAAAAAAGAAGCTCTTATTATTCTTTTTACAACCAAAGAATTTAGCAAAACTGTTATTATAGATGGAGACAATTTTCAAAATCTTAGAAATTCTTTAAATACCTATAAAAAACTAATTAGGGTTCCCTTAACTACCAAAAAACAACTTGACTCTTTTAACAAAGTTTCAAATAATGTGTATTTACAGCTTTTCCCTACTAAGAAATTAAGGGAATCACTATTGGATAAAGAAATTAATATTATTCCTGACAACAAACTATCTAATATTCCTTTTGAGTCTTTAATAATTGATAACACCTCTAAAACTTACTTAATAGAAAAAAGTAATATTCATTATTCTTACTCTAATTCTTTTAACACCTATAATAACCAACTAGAAAGAAATACCAATCAAGAATTTAGTGGATTTGCTCCAATTAACTTTCCTTCTTCTAATAAAACTACGTTAGAAAACACTAAGGAAGAAATCAATACCATTAATCGAATTTTAAATGGTAATACCTTTTTATATGAGAAAGCCTCTAAACAACAGTTTATAAACAACAGCTTAAACTCTAAAATTATTCATTTAGCAACACACGCTAACGGAAACACAAGTGTTCCTCATATTTATTTTCATGATAAAAAGATGAGTCTAAATGAAGTATATACTCATAAAAACAATGCCGATCTGGTTGTTTTAAGTGCTTGTGAAACTAATTTAGGAAAAATACAACAAGGAGAAGGTGTTTTTAGTTTAGCTAGAGGTTTTTTCTTCTCAGGAACAAAATCGGTTATTTCTTCATTATGGAATGTAAATGATAAGGCTACTACTAGTATAATGACAGATTTTTATAAAAATTTAAAAGATAACCAGTCTAAAAGTGAAGCCCTAAACAACGCAAAAAGAACATATCTTAAAAACCACTCTTTAGCTGAAAGGTCTCCTTATTACTGGGCTTCTTTCGTGTTAATAGGTGACACTTCTTCTGTGTTTCACAATAATATCTGGCTATATATTTCAATAGGTTTAGTTGTGTTTTTATTAATTTTTTATTTTTTTCAAAAAAAGAGGGTAACAAAAAGCTAAATAAGTAACTGTCTAGTAAACAATCTTAATTTTGCAAGACACATTATTTATTTTAGTACAAAGATTATTAAAGAGCAATCGTATAGCTTTTGATAAAGATGAATTAGCATTTCAAATACAAAGTCACCCATCATATCCAAGTTTACATGCTATTACAGGGGTATTAGACCATTTTAATATAGAAAATGTTGCTGCCGATGTTCCTCTAAATAAAGAAACTCTTGTGCAACTTCCTGATTGCTTTTTAGCACAAATAAACACAGATAAAGGAAAAGATCTTGTTATTGTTGAAAGAAAACAACTTGATTATGTTGTTTACAATGCTCACAATAAAAAAGAAAAATATACAGAAGAAGCTTTTCTTCAAAAGTTTACAGGAATTATTGTCGCTGTAGAAAAAACAGAAGAAAATGTTCAACCAGAAAAGAAATCTGAACTTGCTAAATTTTTAGCAATTGGATTATTAATAGGATTAATCGGTTTTACTTTATATCAAAACTCAGTTAATTTATACACTTTGGCTTTCTTACTTTTATCTATTGTTGGAGTTATAACTAGTATTGCTATTGTAAAGCAAGAATTAGGACTAAAAACATCTATAGGAAATGCTTTTTGTTCTGGAGCAGATGATAAAAAAGATTGTGATGCCGTATTAACTTCTAAAGGAGCAGAAATTATAAAAGGCTATAAACTTAGTGATTTAAGTGTTTTATACTTTTCTGGACTTGCCTTATTAACCTTAATACAAATCTCAAATCCAACCATTTTATATACTATTAGTCTATTAGCCATTCCAATTACTTTATATTCTATCTATTATCAATATGTAGTAGTAAAAAAATGGTGTTTGTTATGTTTAAGTATTGTAGGGATTTTATGGTTACAAGCTACTACCCCATTAATTACGAATACGTATATCACTGATTTTACAGTGATCAATTATGTAGCATTAGGTATTGTTGCTTCATTAACATGGTTGGCATGGTATTATATAAAACCATTAGTTACAGAAGTAACAGATTTAAGAAAAGAAAAAATAGAGAATATAAAATTCAAAAGAAACTATACATTATTTGAAAGTCTGTTGCAAAAATCACCTCAATTAAACACACAGATACAAAACAGTCAAGAAATCGTATTTGGAAATCCAAATTCAGCCTTAGAATTAACGATTGTAACCAATCCATTTTGCGGACATTGTAAACCTGTACACAAGCATATTGATGAGATTTTACATCGTTATTCTAGTAGTGCAAAAATTAAAATTAGATTTAATATTAATACTAATAATACAGAAGATAACGCTGTAAAAATTACCACTCGATTAATAGAGCTATACCATGAAAAAGGGAGTGAAACTTGTTTAAAGGCTATGGATGCTATTTATGAAGGAGAAAATCCAGAAAAATGGCTTCAAGCCTATGGGGCATGCACTCAAAAGGAATTATACATCTTAGAATTAGAAAGAGAAAAAACTTGGTGTATTAACAATTCAATCAACTTTACTCCAGAAATTTTAGTAAATGGAAGGTCATTTCCTAAAGAGTACAACAGAACCGATTTAATCTTCTTTATAGAAGATTTAGAAGAAAACACACAAGAATTGGTAGCTATACAATAAAAACAACTGCTAATATAAAAGGGCTTCGAATAGGGGGAATTGCTATAAATGAAACCAAAATATTTTCGCGAAAATTAGACACAAACCTTGGGTGTCTTAAAACAGTTCAGGGGAATAATTAAAATTTCAAATTTATTACAAATGAAAAAATCAATTTTAAACATTGGAAAAACTATTAATAAATCAACCTTAAAAACTATAACTGGAGGGCATCCTCATCATAAAAGAGAACCAGACTATTGCGATGAAATTGTTGAAATGTCTAGAGAGCTATGTCTATGTACATTTTTTGGTGATTGTAATTAAACAAAGACTACTATATCAAACAACTATTAATAACATAATTTAAGTTTTGGTATAGCTTTGAACAAAGTCGTTTAAAAAATTCATCAAAAGGTATTCATACCACAAAACAAATCATTCTTATTATAAGAATCTTGCAATGTCTTACAAAGAATAAATGTGTTTTTATTCGGCTTTGTAGATAAATACAAACCTTATTAATATTAGTCCAGAAATAGTAAAATATTTCTGGGCTAACAATAAAAAAACTTTGAAAAAGTTT
>NZ_WAAU01000028.1:289-643 GCF_008806755.1 Tenacibaculum aiptasiae | reverse complement strand
CCACTACCTTGTATTGTACACTGGAATAAAAACCATTATGTGGTACTTTATAAAATTAAAAAAGATACCGTTTATATATCCGATCCTGCTCATGGACTCATCACTTTTACTAAAGAAGAGTTTATACAACATTGGATAGGTAATAATGCAGATGAAAACACTGAAGAGGGAATTGTTCTACTAGTAGAACCTACCCCTAAGTTTTATAGCGAAGAATTTGAAGAAGACGAAAAATTTGGTTTCTCTTTTATATTCAAATACTTATTCAAATACAAAAAATTTATTGTACAGCTAATTATAGGATTGTTAGCTGGAAGTTTATTGCAACTAATCCTACCTTTTTTAACACAAAGT
>NZ_WAAU01000028.1:0-189 GCF_008806755.1 Tenacibaculum aiptasiae | reverse complement strand
CAAGATTTAAATTTTGTTTACCTTATTCTATTTGCTCAACTTTTTCTGTTTATTGGAAAAGCTTCTTTGGAAATTATTCGAAGTTGGATTTTATTACACCTAAGTACTAGGATTAATATTTCTTTAATCTCTGATTTCTTTATCAAACTAATGAAATTACCTATTTCTTATTTTGATGTTCGAATGACA
>NZ_WAAU01000027.1:754-1496 GCF_008806755.1 Tenacibaculum aiptasiae | reverse complement strand
GTAAATGCATTACCTACCATCGATACTGAGCCAGCTGCAAGTACGACTGTTTGTAAAGATGGCGCAGTAACTCTAAATGTCGTTGCGAGTGGTGGCGTAGGAAGTTTAACTTATCAATGGCAATCAGCAACAAGTTTAGTAGGGCCTTATGGTGATGTAACCAGTGGAACAGGAGGTACAACAGCGAGTTATAGTCCAGTAACTTCAACCGCAGGAACTTTGTATTATCAAGTGGTGGTTAGCAATGCAGGAACAGGATGTACTAGTGTAACCAGTAGTAAGTCTACTGTGACGGTAAATGGATTACCAACGATTGATACCCAGCCAGCAGCCAGCACAACTGTTTGTAAAGACGGAGCAGTGACTCTAAATGTCGTTGCTAGTGGTGGCGTAGGAAGTTTGAGTTATCAATGGCAGTCTGCAACAAGTTTAGCAGGCCCTTATAATGATGTAACCAGTGGGACAGGAGGTACAACAGCGAGTTATAGTCCAGTAACTTCAACCGAAGGAACTTTATATTATCAAGTAGTGGTTAGCAATGCAGGAACAGGATGTACAAGTGTTACCAGTAGCAAATCAACAGTTATAGTTAATCAAGTTCCAACCATCGATACTGAGCCAGCTTCAAGTACGACAGTTTGTAAAGACGGCGCGGTAACTTTAAATGTTGCAGCGAGTGGTGGTGTAGGGAGTCTAAGCTATCAATGGCAATCAGCAACAAGTTTAGCAGGTCCTTATAGTA
>NZ_WAAU01000027.1:332-571 GCF_008806755.1 Tenacibaculum aiptasiae | reverse complement strand
ACTTCAACCGAAGGAACTTTATATTATCAAGTAGTAGTGAGTAATGCAGGAACAGGATGTACTAGTGTAACCAGTAGTAAATCGACAGTGACAGTAAACGCATTACCAACCATCGATACTGAGCCGGCCGCAAGCACAACTGTTTGTAAAGATGGCGCAGTGACTCTAAACGTCGCAGCGAGTGGTGGTGTAGGAAGTTTGACTTATCAATGGCAATCAGCAACAAGTTTAGCAGGGCC
>NZ_WAAU01000027.1:0-175 GCF_008806755.1 Tenacibaculum aiptasiae | reverse complement strand
ACTTTATATTATCAAGTGGTAGTAAGCAATGCAGGAACAGGCTGTACAAGTGTTACCAGTAGTAAGTCTACTGTGACGGTAAATGGATTACCAGCGATTGATACCCAGCCCGCCGCAAGTACGACCGTTTGTAAAGACGGAGTAGTAACTCTAAATGTAGCAGCAAGTGGTGGCG
>NZ_WAAU01000026.1:298-1490 GCF_008806755.1 Tenacibaculum aiptasiae | reverse complement strand
TGTGCTTATTTACCTATTAATACCTCTCAACCCCAATCTCGAACATTAGACATGTTGAATGAATGTGGAGTATCATTTATTATAGGGAATGTAGAGGATACATTATCCAATTATAAAGAAGATTATACATGTCTAACAACAAGTTTACTAAGGCAGTCTATAGAGTGTGAGGAAAAAGATTTACCAAAGGTTTTAGCAGAGGATTTAGCATATATAATTTACACATCAGGATCTACAGGTCGTCCTAAAGGAGTTATGGTAAATCATAAGGGGTTATCTAATATGGTTCAGCATGAAGTATCTACTCTAAGTATTGATACAGATGAGAACATCTTATTATTTTCACCTTATTATTTTGATGCATCAGTAGAGCAAATATGGTTGGCATTATCAAGTGGAGCCTCCTTAGTTATTATTAAAGAGGATGATATTTTAGACACAGAGATGTTTAATAGATGTATGAGGAAGCACCAAGTAACACACTTAGACTGTACTCCTTCTTTTTTAGAAGCTATCGAGTTGGAATCAGATTTGAGTTTAAGACGAATCATAACAGGAGGAGAGGCTTGTAAGTTATCATTGGCAGAAAAACTAATTCAACGATATGATGTTTATAATGAATATGGTCCCACAGAGACAACTGTAATTTCAGTTTTTAAGAAATTAGAAGAGTCAGATATTTTGGGAGGAAAAATACCTATAGGAGTTCCTATAGGGAATACCCAGGTTTATATTTTAGATGAAGCAAAGAATTTATTGCCAGAAGGAGCAGTCGGAGAGCTTTATATAGGAGGTGTTGGAATAACAAATGGTTATATAAATAATGAAGAACTGACCAGAGAGCGTTTTATAGATAACCCATTTGGATCTGGACGTCTTTATAAGACAGGAGATTTAGTAAGATGGATGAATAATGGGAATTTAGAATACTTGGGACGAAATGACAATCAAGTTAAGATTAGGGGTTATCGAATAGAGTTAGGAGAAATAGAAGCAGAGTTAGAGTTATTACCAGATGTAAGTCAAGCTCTAGTAATGGGAGTTGGAGAAGAAGGAAATAAGCAATTAGTAGCTTATTTAAGTGGAAGAGAAAAAGTAGATGAAGCTAAAGTTAAAATGTCATTATCTACAAAGATTCCAGATTATATGATTCCATCACATTACGTTGTGTTAGATAGTTTTCCAACCAATG
>NZ_WAAU01000026.1:0-156 GCF_008806755.1 Tenacibaculum aiptasiae | reverse complement strand
AACTGTAATTGCATCTATTCCCAAGTCCTCTTTTTTAGAAAGCTACCCACTATCATCAGTACAAAAGCGTATGTATTTTATGTATGAATTTGATAAGGGAGGTACAAGTTATAACATGCCAATGTTTTACAAGGTTGGTAAGTCTTTAGATATAGC
>NZ_WAAU01000003.1:264995-604820 GCF_008806755.1 Tenacibaculum aiptasiae | reverse complement strand
TATCGATGGTTGGTAATGCATTTACTGTTACTGTTGATTTATTACTCGTAACACTCGTACAACCTGTTCCTGCATTACTTACTACCACTTGATAATATAAAGTTCCTTCTGAAGAAGTTACTGGACTATAACTCGCCGTTGTACCTCCTGTTCCACTGGTTACATCACTATAAGGTCCTGCTAAACTTGTTGCTAATTGCCATTGATAAGTTAAACTTCCTACGCCGCCTCTTGCCATCACACTTAAAGTCACTGCGCCGTCTTTACAAACAGTCGTACTTGCTGTTGGTTGAGTATCGATGGTTGGAACTTGGTTAACTATAACTGTTGATTTACTACTGGTAACACTGGCACATCCTGTTCCTGCATTACTCACTACTACTTGATAATATAAAGCTCCTTCGGTTGAAGTTACTGGACTATAATTGGCTGTTGTACCTCCTGTTCCACTGGTTACATCACTATAAGGTCCTGCTAAACTTGTTGCTGATTGCCATTGATAGCTTAGACTTCCTACGCCACCACTGACTACAACATTTAGAGTCACTGCACCATCTTTACAAACAGTCGTACTTGCTGCTGGCTGGGTATCGATTGAAAAAGCTTCATTAACAGTTATAGTTACTGATACTTTTGCACTCACACACACACCTACCGTGTTACTTACATAATACGTTTTTACTCCCGCTAAAACTGTACTTGGCACAGTAGAAGCAGACAAAACTGTTGTTGCATCTGAATCATACCATGTTAAAACACCTGAACCTGTAGCTCTCATTGATAAAGGATCAGCTGTTGTTCCCTCACAATAAACTCCATTAGTTACAACTGGCAACGGTGCTTGTGCTTGTTCTATTATTTCTTGTTCTGCACTTGTTACACTTCCACAGTTTTGCGAATCTGTCAAAACTATTTTATAAAATCCAGGTTGTAAACCTGTATAACTTCCATCATTATCCCCATCTGTTTGAGATGCATCTATAAAAACCCCTCCCGAACTAGTAGCATATAAGAGGTTATAAGAATAAGGAGCCACTCCCCCTGAACCTGTTGCTGATAAACTTCCATTATTAGCTCCCTGACAACTATTCACTGAACTTAAAGCCGATAATGTTGCTGTTATACTTTCAACAATAGTAATAGTTATATCATCTGTACTTGGAGTACATCCTCCACTACTTACTGTCCATCTTAATATTGCCGTATCACCTGCATTAGCATTTGTTAAAGTTAATGTTGATGTAGGACTATTAGGACTATCAAAAACAACATCTCCAGAAGACAATCCTGTACCACTTACAAAAGACCAGGTTCCTAATCCGCTCGTAGGAGCAGTTGCAGCTAATCTTGCATCCAATACACATAGATTCATTGCCGTTTGCCCTGCATCTGCCGTACTTGGTGCTTCATGAACTGTTATTGTTATTTCATCTAATTTTTGACAATCTCCACTACCAGTTGTCCATCTAAATATATAGATTCCTGGATTTGTTAAACCTGTAATAGTAGTTGTTTGAGCATTTGGATTAGAAATCCCTATACTTGCCGCAGAAGGTAAACCTGCAGAACTTGTAGCTTGACTAAGAGATTCTCGATAAGTCCAAGTACCTGAAACTTCAGCTGCAGTTACAGAAACCGAACTTGTTGGTAAACATAATGATTGATCTACCGTAGTTATACTTGCTGTATTAGTTAACGCATTATTAATTGTTACATCATCAGAAGAACCTACACATGAAGAACCTCCTGGGATTGTAAGTGTATAGGTAAATACATAATCATTACCTGGAATAATTGTAGCCTTAGCCATATTGGCATTAATTGCTACAGGTGTAGGGCTATCTGCACCTGTAGAACTTTGAAAACTCCAAGTACCAGTAGAACCTACAGTACCTTGTAATAACACTTCATTAGCAGCACACAAATCTTGATCATTTCCTGCATTTGCTGGAGCTACAACATTAATTGTTAAATCTGCACTACTTCCTAAATTACATGTTGGATCAGCACTTGGATAAAGAGGAGAACTAGTCCACTTATATTCATACGTTCCAGTTACCAAACCACTTATTGTAGCTGTTGGTGAATTTGCATCATTTATTGAAGGTGTATTCGGACCTGAAACCCAAACCCATTTTCCAACCCCTACAGTAACTGGGTTAGCATTTAATGTAGCAGTATTAGAACAAGAAGCTATTGTTGGTGCAGCTACACTTGCTACGGTTGGAGTATTTGTTATTGTAAAAACAACTTTATCATTCACAAAACAATCTGCTAACGAAACCCTCCATTCAAATTCATATTTTCCATCACTTAAGTTAGAAAACATTGCTGTAGGACTTGTTATATCTGTTACCGTCCAACCTGCGGGACCAAACGTTTGCACCCAAGTACCTCCTCCATTTGGATTTGCATCTGCCGCCATAGTTATCGTATTAGCTCCACAAATATCCTGATCTGCACCAGCTGAAGGCACAGAATTTAATAGTGATACGATTACAGTATCTTCAGTTATATTTAAAGGACAAGAGGTATTTGTTATCCTCCATTTAAACTCATAATTCCCTGGTATTAATCCTGTAATAGATGTAGACGCTGAATTAACATCTGAAAAACTTGCTGTATTAGGTCCAGAAACTTGAGTCCAAGTTCCCATTTCACCAGCAGTAATTGCTGTTGCGTTTAATGTCGTTGATGTGCCTGATGTTAAACAAATATCCGAACCTGCATTTGCTGTTGACGGACTTGTATTTCCTGTAGTTGATACAATAACTGAGTCGTTTATGCTTCCACAAGCATTTGATATTGTATACGTAAAGGTATAAACTGTTAAAGGGCTTAACCCCATAACTAATGTCTTAGGATCGGCATCATCCACAATAGTTACTCCTGCCGAAGGGCTAACAGTCCATCTTCCTGCTTCGTTAACTAACAAAGCTGGGCTTTGCATTTGATAACTTCCAGCACATACATTTACATCTGTACCTGCAAAATTTGCTGGATGAGATGGAGGTCCTGTAGATATAATCACTGAAACTTCATCTGAATCTAAAGGATCAATTGTACTTGTTGGACCGCTATTTATACTCCAACGAAACACATAAGCACCTGCTATAAGAGAAGACAACTCAGCATTTCTATCAAAAACATCTGATATTACCGCTGTATTAGGCCCACTAACCTGTGACCACATTCCTTCTCCTTGTACTGGTGTATTTCCTGCTAAGGTCGCTGTAGTTGTTGGTGTACATACATATATATCTGATCCTGCATTTGCATTCGTTGCTGGTCCAGAAATTTTCACTGTAATTTCATCAGCTGCATTCTCACATCCATTATTTACATCACCATTTGGTCGCCTAAGAACTCCTACAACATAAGTACCAATTTCTGTAAAAGTTAGCGTTAAATCTTTTCCAGATGATGAATTACCTGACGAGTTTGAACCTATCCCTACATAATTTGAAGTTGTAACTGGACCACTTAAGATTTTATATCTAGTATTAGAACCTGTATTATCTCTATTAATACCAAATTTTACGTCAACAGAACCAGAACTATCTAACGTTGCAAAGATACATTCCGAAGGAGTTCCATCATCAGTCAATTCAACAAACAACGGCTGTTTAATAAATTTAATTCGTACATCTTTGGTTTTAAAACAATCTGAATTATTATCTGGGCCTTTTACTGTGTATCTAAATGTATAATTAACAAGATTTGCGTTACCTCCAGCCGTTTGAGATAATCCTGTCACTAAGGTTGTAGGCGAATTTGGATTTACTATTGTTACTCCTCCTGGCCCTGATACTTGAGTCCATTCGACAGTTTCTCCCGTCTTTTTGGGCGGATTAGCTACCAATAAATATTCTGTAGTTGGATTTGTATCACTATGACAAATTCTTATTACATCATCATCTATCAAACTATCTGCACTCGTAACTGAACCTGTTGGAGATGGAACCGTAACTGATACAGTGCTTGTCCCTGAAGCACAAGGACCTGACACCGTCCAACGAAAAACATAGGTACCTTCTATTAAATCATTAACTTTTGTATCTCTTTTATTTACATTCCTAATTTTAGGACTATTAGGCCCACTAACCAATTCCCAAAGTCCTTCCTGCCCATTAAACCCGTTTCCTCCATACGAACCATCTAAAGTTACTGTTGTTGTTGCATCAAAACATGGTTTTAACACTTGATCTGCACCAGCAGACACCACTGGATTCCCTCCTATATTTGTTACTGTTATTCTGGAAACTCCATCACAAGTAGTATTATCCCCATCAGAAATTCTCCATTCTAAAATAGTAGCACCCGATGATTCTTGAGGCAAATTTATAGTAGATGTTGGAGAATTCGAATTGGTTATTGTTAATCCTGCTCCATTAGAACCAATTATAGTCCAAGTACCAGTATAGCCTACACTAGGAGTATTTGCTGCTAATGAATAAGTTCCAGGACAATTTGTTATATCAGTTCCAGCTATAGCTGTTGGACTGGGTTTTACAGTATAAACAACATCTTGAAAAGTTGAAAGATCATCAGTACATACAGCCGTCAATCTAAATTTATATGTATTTCCTCCTGTTGCACCAGTAATATTTGGTTGATAAGCTGTAGGATCACTTATTCCTACTGTTGGACCAGCTATCTGAGTCCATAAAATAGTTCCGGGTTTTATATTTGCATCTCCAGACCCATCTAGTTTAAACTCTGCTCCTTCACAAATTTCTCCTCCTGCACCTGCATTAATACTACAATTTTGTGACTGAACATTAAAGTAACTTATTAACAGGAAAATTCCCATTAAAAATTTAATGCTTTTGTTCTTCATAAAAGTTTATTGATAGTTATTATATTCTTGTAGATATAAGGATATAATATACCATAGATGCATATCTATTCTAACCCCAACTATATAATAGATAAATAAGATTACAACAATAATTTCATCTACGTATTAACCCCTATACATAGAAACAATTATGGATACTTAAACCCACAACAGTTAAAAAATTATTCTTGATTATAAAAAGTCTAGAAGTTTAATTTTTTCGAAGTATAACAAACTACTCTTAAATGAAGATACGTGATTTAAGGCTCTTTTTCTCATGATTCCGGGGGCGGTTTAAATTTAAAAACGACATAAATATAATATTTTAAATCATAAACTCCTATTAATCAATAAGAAAAGAAAAAACATCCTTGTGTTTTTAACCACATTATATACACAAGGAGTTATTTAGTATGATTACTGAAATTGCGTAAGTCTTGCTACATACTTACCAATAACATCAAATTCAAGATTAATTTCACTACCTATTCTAAGATTTTTAAAAGTAGTGTGTTCCAATGTATAAGGAATAATAGCAACACTAAATTCATCTTTTTTAGAATTCACTACTGTTAAACTTACTCCATTTATTGTTATTGAACCTTTTTCAATAGTAATATTATTTCCATCAAAATCGTAAGAAAAAGTAAAAACCGTACTCCCATCTTGATCTTGAATATTTTTACACACCCCTGTTTTATCAACATGACCTTGCACTATATGACCATCTAAACGAGCACCTAATTTCATTGCTCTCTCTAAGTTTACTTCATCACCACTCTTTAAACTACCAATATTAGTTTTATCAAGAGTCTCTTTAATAGCAGTAACTGTATATTCATTCCCTGAAATATTAACCACTGTTAAACAAACACCGTTGTGAGCAACACTTTGATCAATTTTTAATTCATTGGTAATATCACTTTCAATTGTGATATGTATATTTTCTTTATCTTTTTCTATACTTTTTACAGTTCCAAGAGTTTCAATTATTCCAGTAAACATTCTCTAAATTTTAGTTACTTTTGTTTGCATCAAAAATACAACTTTTACGCACGAAAGTAACTATGGATAATACAAACAAAATTATTGTTGGAATTTCAGTTGGAGATATAAATGGAATTGGTATCGAAATTATTTTAAAAACTTTCGAAGACAAACGTATGCTTGATTTTTGCACACCTGTTTTATTTGCTTCAAACAAGCTAATCTCTTACCACAAGAAAAACCTTAAACTGAATAATAGTATCCACAGTATTAATTCTATCGATAAAATTACTCATGGTAAGATAAACTTAGTAAATTCTTGGAAAGAAGAAGTAAAGATTGAGTTAGGTAAAACAACAAAAATTGGTGGTAAATTTGCACATAAATCGCTTAAAGCTGCAACTACTGCTTTAAAAAATGATGCTATTGATATTTTACTTACCGCTCCTATAAGTAAAGATAATATTCAGTCTGAAGAATTTAATTTTCCTGGGCATACAGAATATTTAGAAGAAAACTTAGAAGGTAAAAGTTTAATGATTTTAATGACCGATGAACTTCGTATAGGTTTAATAACTGGACACATTCCAATTTCTCAAGTTGCAGAAACCATAACTCCAGAATTAATAGAAGCTAAGGTTGATATTATGCACACCTCATTAAAACAAGATTTTAACATCAATAAACCTAAAATAGCTGTTTTAGGTTTAAATCCACATTGCGGTGACAAAGGAATTATAGGAAAAGAAGACGATGAAATTATCCGTCCAACTATAGCTAAAATTAAAGATGCTGGAAAATTAGTTTTCGGTCCTTATGCTGCCGATGGATTTTTTGGTTCAAAGACATACAAACAATTTGATGGAGTTTTAGCAATGTATCACGATCAAGGTTTAGCTCCTTTTAAAGCTTTATCTTTTGGTAATGGTGTAAATTTTACAGCTGGATTGAGTAAAGTTAGAACCTCACCTGATCACGGAACTGGGTTTGATATTGCAGGTAAAAATAAGGCTAATCCATCTTCATTCAAGGAAGCTTTATTTACCTCATTACAAATATTTAAGAACAGAAAACAGCATAAAGAACTCACAAAAAACACGCTGAAAGTAAAATAGTTTATTTTTTTTAGGTAAAATATAAAAGTAAAAACATTTTTTATATCTTTGCACGCTCAAATTGATCATTATAAATGAAAGACTTAAAAGAATTCAACATACCTTTTGTAGGTTTAAAAGAAGGGAGTCATTTGTTTGAATATCAAATTGACAACACGTTCTTTGATGCATTTCAGTTTGATGAATTTAACAATTCAAACATAGACGCTAATGTTATTTTCGTAAAGAAAAGTACTCTTTTTGAGCTTTCCTTTACTATTAAAGGAACTGTAAATGTTCCTTGTGACATTACAAATGAACCATTTGATTTAAAAATTGAGGGTAATTTAAACTTAGTTGTTAAGTTTGGACCTGAATTTGATGACGGACACGATGAAATTTTGATTCTTCCACATGAAGCTTATCAAATAAACATAGCTCAATATATATATGAGTTAGCAGTTTTATCTGTTCCAAGAAAAAGGATTCACCCGAATGTAATCGATGGATCTATGGAATCTGATGCATTAAAGAGATTAGAAGAATTAAGAATAAACGAAGAAAAACCTGTTGAGGAAGAAGAATCAACAGACCCTAGATGGGATAAATTAAAGGATTTACTAACAGATAAATAAAATATAAGATGGCACATCCAAAGAGAAAAATATCAAAAACTAGAAGAGATAAAAGAAGAACTCACTACAAGGCTTCTGTACCTCAAATAGCTGTTGATCCTACTACTGGAGAATCTCATTTATACCACAGAGCTCACTGGCACGAAGGAAAATTATACTACAGAGGTCAAGTAGTATTAGAAGGTGCAGCTGCTGAGGCTTAAAAATTAGTTAAAAAAATAAAAAACCCTCTTAAACAGAGGGTTTTTTGTGTTTTTAAATCAAAAATTAACGTTTTTGGTAATTTTTTCTATACAAAAGTGAAATAATTTTCATTTCTTTGAAAACTCGTTTTACGACAAAACAAACAACTATGACTAAAATAACTGCAGCTATCACAGCGGTAGGGAAATACCTTCCAGAATACGCTCTTACTAATAAAGAGTTGGAGACTATGGTAGACACCAATGATGAGTGGATTACTACCAGAACTGGAATTAAGGAAAGAAGGATTCTTAAAGGAGAAGGTCTAGGAACTTCTTTTATGGCCATAAAAGCTGCCGAGGATTTACTTCAAAAATCAAATATTAAACCTGAAGAAATAGACATGGTTATTGTTGCAACTGCAACTCCTGACCTACCTGTAGCTTCAACTGCTGCCTACACTGCTTCACAAATTGGAGCCGTAAATGCATTTTCATATGATTTACAAGCAGCTTGTTCAAGTTTCTTATATGGTATGTCTACAGCTTCTAGCTACATAGAAAGTGGTCGTTATAAAAAAGTTTTGCTTATTGGAGCAGATAAAATGTCTTCGATCATCGACTATACAGATAGAGCTACTTGTATTATTTTTGGTGATGGTGCTGGTGCAGCATTATTTGAGCCAAATGAAGAAGGTTTAGGTTTACAAGATGAATATTTAAGAAGTGACGGTATTGGTCGTGAATTCTTAAAAATTGAAGCTGGAGGTTCAATTTTACCTGCTACTGAAGACACTATAAAGAACAGAAAACATTTTGTTCATCAAGAAGGAAAAACAGTATTTAAATATGCTGTTTCTAACATGGCTGACGTATCTGAAAAAATGTTAACTAGAAATAACTTAACAAAAGATGATATTCAGTGGTTAGTTCCACATCAAGCAAATAAAAGAATCATTGAAGCTACAGCTAATAGAGTTGGGCTAGAAAGTGATAGAGTAATGATGAATATACATAAGTACGGAAATACAACATCTGCTACTTTACCGTTATTACTTGCAGATTATGAAAAAGAGTTGAAAAAAGGAGATAATTTAATTTTTGCTGCATTTGGTGGAGGCTTCACATGGGGAGCTATCTATTTAAAATGGGCATATAATTCATAAAAAACCAAACAACTAAAATTAGGAAAATGGATATTAAAGAAATTCAAAGTCTTATAAAGTTTGTAGCTAAATCTGGTGCAAGCGAAGTGAAGTTAGAAATGGAGGATATTAAAATCACCATTAAAACTGGAAGTGAAACTCCTGAAACTACAATTATTCAAGCAGCCCCACAAATAGCTGCGGCTCCTCAAATGGTAGCTCAAGCTCCTGTAGCACAGCCAGCAACTCCTGCTGCTGCTCCTGCAAATGATGCTCCTGCTGCTGAGGACGATTCAAAATACATTACAATCAAATCTCCAATTATTGGAACATTTTATAGAAAACCTTCTCCAGACAAGCCAAACTTTGCTGAAGTAGGAACTGAAGTAAAAGTTGGTGATACTGTTTGTATTATTGAGGCAATGAAATTATTTAACGAAATTGAATCTGAAGTTTCAGGTAAAATCGTTAAAATATTAGTAGATGATTCTTCTCCGGTAGAATTTGATCAACCATTATTTTTAGTAGATCCATCTTAATTAACATATAACTCTAAATAAGAAGTACCGTACTTTTTATTTAGAGTTTTTAAATTTTAGAACATATGTTTAAAAAGATATTAATCGCCAATAGAGGTGAGATTGCGCTACGCGTAATTAGAACCTGTAAAGAGATGGGAATTAAAACTGTGGCTGTTTATTCTAAAGCAGATGCAGAAAGTTTACACGTGAAGTTTGCTGACGAAGCTGTTTGTATTGGACCTGCTCCAAGTAACGAATCTTACTTAAAGATGGCAAACATTATAGCGGCAGCAGAAATTACAAATGCTGATGCAATACACCCAGGATATGGTTTCTTATCAGAAAACGCAAAATTCTCTAAATTATGTGAAGAGCACGAAATTAAGTTTATCGGTGCCTCTGCTGAGATGATTTCTAAAATGGGAGACAAAGCTACAGCGAAAGCAACTATGATTGCTGCTGGTGTACCTTGTATTCCTGGTTCTGATGGTATTATTCCTGACTATGAGACTTGCGAACAGTTAGCTAATGATGCTGGTTATCCAGTAATGTTAAAAGCTACTGCAGGTGGTGGTGGTAAAGGTATGCGTGCTGTTTGGAAACAAGAAGATTTAAAAGATGCATGGGATTCTGCTCGTATGGAAGCGAAGGCTGCCTTTGGAAACGATGGAATGTACATGGAGAAATTAATTGAAGAGCCTCGTCATATTGAAATTCAAATTGTTGGAGATTCTTATGGTAAAGCTTGTCACTTATCTGAAAGAGACTGTTCTGTACAGCGTCGTCACCAGAAATTAACTGAAGAGACACCTTCTCCATTCATGACAGATGAATTAAGAGAAGCAATGGGTAAAGCTGCTGTAAAAGCTGCTGAATATATTAAGTATGAAGGTGCTGGAACTGTAGAGTTCTTAGTAGACAAACATCGTAACTTCTACTTTATGGAAATGAATACTCGTATCCAAGTAGAACACCCAATTACAGAGGAAGTTGTTGATTACGATTTAATTCGTGAGCAAATTTTAGTAGCTGCAGGAGTACCAATCTCTGGTAAAAACTACTATCCTCAATTACACTCAATAGAATGTAGAATTAATGCTGAAGATCCTTTTAATGGATTTAGACCAGCTCCAGGAAAAATTACTTCATACCACGCACCAGGAGGTCATGGAGTACGTGTTGACACGCATGTATATGCTGGTTATATGATTCCACCGAACTATGATTCTATGATTTCTAAATTAATTGTTACTGCACAAACTCGTGAAGAAGCAATTAATAAAATGAAACGTGCATTAGATGAGTACGTAATTGAAGGAGTTAAAACTACTATTCCTTTCCATAGACAATTAATGGATCACCCAGATTATATTGCTGGTAATTATACCACAAAATTCATGGAGGATTTCGAAATGAAATAGATATAAAAATAAAAAGGTTAATGAATTTTCATTAGCCTTTTTTTATACCCTTAATTTTATTGTAATCTTCTAACGTTTTTCACGTCTATTTTTCAATAAAATAACTTAATCATGAAAAATAGCATTTTAACTTTATTTCTATTTCTTACTCTACATAGTTTTTCTCAAATTGAAAAACCTAGCTTAAGCCCTAAAATTATAACCAAACAACAAGTGGGCTTAGCCAATTTTACTCTTGAATATGGGCAACCAAGCCGAAATAATAGAGAAATCTTTGGAGCTTTAATTCCCTATAAAAAACTATGGAGAACAGGAGCCAATGCTTCTACAAAAATTACCGTAAGCAAAGAGGTATCATTTGCTAATCATAAAATACCAGCTGGAACTTATGGTTTATATACAATTCCAGACACAAAAGAATGGACCATTATTATTCATAAAAAAAGTAACTTATGGGGAGCTGGTGGCTATCAAAAAGCTAACGATTTAATTCGCTTTACTGTTCCTGTAATAAAAACTCAATGCCTTGTGGAAACTTTACAAATAGGTTTTGAAAAATTTACTGTAAATGGTGCTGACCTATTCATTACTTGGGAAAACTCAAAAGTTATTATTCCTGTCAATGTAGATTCTGATGCAATTATACAGAATCAAATAAATGAAAAGATAATCAATTCTGAAACTCCTGTAAAAGCTCAAACATATTTTGACGCTGCTCAATATTATTATTTAAAAAATAAAGATTTAGAAACTGCCTTTAAATGGTTTAGTAAAGCTGTTGAACTAAGACCTAGTGCTTTTTGGTATGTATATTACAAAGCTGAATTAGCTCATGTTTTAAAGAAAAACGATATAGCTAAAGAAGGAGCTACAAAATGTTTAAAGGCTGCTAAAGAAAGTAAATCGTCAGACTATGGCTATATCGCTAAATGTTCATTACTATTAAAAGCTATAAACCATAATAAAAAATAACTTTCTTTTTTATTTCATAGATTCGCAGTATGAATTTGCTCTATAACTTATTGCTTTTTAAAGCATCAATCATACTGCCTCTTATTGCCTTATTTAATAAAAAAATAAGGCTTTTTGTTAATGGTAGAAAAGAAACATTCAGTAAGCTTAACAGTATTAGCTCTTCTGATAAAGTTGTTTGGTTTCACGCTGCCTCATTAGGAGAATTTGAACAAGGTAGACCCATTATTGAAGAATTAAAAAAGCAATATGTAAACCATAAAATTGTTGTTACATTTTTTTCTCCTTCTGGTTATGAAATCAGAAAAAACTATAAACTTGCCGATGTAGTTTGTTATTTACCCCTTGATACAAAAGCTAACGTTAGGAAGTTTATCAATCAAGTACACCCAGAAATTGCTATTATTATTAAATATGAATTCTGGCCAAACCTATTATCTGAATTAAAAAAGCAAGAAATACACACTATTTTAATTTCTGGTATTTTTAGAAAGAAACAATCATTTTTTAAATGGTATGGTAGTTTTACAAGAAAAAAACTAAAAGCTTTCAATCACTTTTTTGTTCAAAATGAAATATCAAAACAATTATTATCTTCTATAAACCTTAACAATAGTACCATTGCTGGCGATACTCGTTTTGATAGAGTATACGATATACTAAAGCAAGACAATTCTATAGATTTTATTTCTGAATTTCAAAACAACCATTACACAGTAGTAGCAGGAAGTACATGGAAAGAGGATGAAAAGCTACTGGTAAACTATATTAATAACTTTGCTGATGATAGTGAAAAATTTATCATTGCGCCTCATAATATAAACGAAAAGCAAATTTTAGAATTACAAAAGTCTATTCATAAAAAATCTGTATTGTTTTCTAAAAAAGACAACTTAAATCTACCTGAATATCAAGTCTTTATTATTGATACTATTGGCCTCTTAACCAAAATCTATTCCTATGCGGATGTTGCTTATGTTGGTGGTGGTTTAGCTACTGGGCTTCACAATATTTTAGAACCTGCTACTTATGGTATTCCTGTAGTATTTGGTGGAAAAAAATACAAGAAATTCAATGAAGCCACTGACTTACTTGATTTGAAGAGTGTTACAATTGTTACAAACAATGAAGATTTTTCTAGTATTTTTACCACGTTAAAGAATGATAAAAAACTAAGGGAGCAAATGGGGAACACGAATCATAAATACATTAAAGACAATATTGGAGCTACAAAAGCCATTTTAAATTATATTAAAAACATATTATAATGGATATTTTATTTCAACCATGGGCATGGTATGTCTCTGGCCCTTTAATTGCTTTAGTTCTTTTTTTCTTTTTCTATTTTGGTAAAAACTTTGGTATATCTACTAACTTAGAAACGATGTGTACCATTGCAGGTGCAGGAAAGATATCTGATTACTTTAAAAAAGATTGGAAAGAGCGTGATTGGGCACTTGTTTTTATTGTTGGATTAATTATCGGAGGATATGTCGCTGTAAATTATTTATCTACTACGACTACTATTGATTTGAATCCAGATACTGTAAAAGATTTATCCGATTTAGGTTTTTCTAACGCTGGTAATTCTTTTGTTCCTAATGAAATCTTTAGCATTGAAAGCATGCTTACTTTAAAAGGTTTTATAATATTACTTGTTGCTGGTATTTTTATTGGTTTTGGTACTCGATACGCTGGAGGTTGTACTTCTGGTCATGCAATAACAGGTTTGAGTAGTTTACAATTACCATCGTTAATTGCTGTAATTGGTTTTTTTATTGGTGGTTTATTAATGACATGGATTTTATTTCCTTTAATTTTTGGATAAGATGAAGAATTTAAAATTTTTATTACTCGGTGTTTTCTTCGGAATTGTTTTAACCAAATCTGAAGCTATTTCATGGTATAGAATTTATGAAATGTTTAAATTCCAATCTTTCCATATGTATGGAATTATAGGTTCTGCTGTAGGAATTTCTTTAATTTTAATGCACTTCTTTAAAAAAGGGACTATCAAAGATTACTTAGGGAATCAAATTACGGTAAAAGAAAAGAAAAAAGGTTTTATTAGAACTATAATTGGCGGTACTATTTTTGGTTTAGGATGGGCTTTAGCAGGAGCTTGCCCCGCTCCAATTTTTGTATTAATTGGCCATGGAATATTACCAATTTTAATAGTTCTTATTGGTGCTATGTTGGGTGCTTTTATTTATGGGCTATTAAGTAACAAACTTCCTAACTAATCTTTAATTAAAATAGCTTCTCTTATTTTAGAATTGGTATTATCTATTACCTCCCAATTATATATTTGAGATAGCTGATATAATTTAGATAATTCTTCAAATAAGCGTGTTTTAGCTTCTTTTTGTAAGTTAGATACCGTTATGGTTGATTTTATATTTTCGATTGATTTATCAGTGAGTTTATTCAACTCAGCTTTTGAAAAAGTATTAAACTTACTTTGTTGTAAATCGAAATACTTTATATCTGGAGATATTACTATTTCTTCTTCAGGAATTTTATTGATAATTATTTGTTTTGCAATACTATCTATTTGAATATCTAATTTAGATAAATCATAGCCTACTTCAACTTTAGCATTGACAGATAACATTGCTTTTTTTTCGAAGGATAAATAATTATAAAAGTATTTTTTTGTGTCTGTATAACTGTACATTTCAGAAAAATTCCCTTCTGAAACTACTAATTTGCTTAAGTTTTGAATTCCGTTTAAAACTACTTTTATTTCTTCTTGTTGATGTTTCTCTTCTTTTCTTTCATACCAAAATTTAGCAATAAGAAAGCCTAATAAAAAAACAGCAATGTACTTTAAGAGACGCATAGATTTTATTTTCTATAAATATAGAAAATCTGTAATAAGTATAATTTTAAAAACTAAGCTTCTTTTTCTTCTTTAGGAAATGCTTGTTTGTTAAATAAGAATAATAATGCTACTCCAATGGTTATCCAAGAATCAGCTCCATTGAATATTGCATTGAAAAAAGTAAAATTTTCTCCCTCATAAATCGGGAAATACAACATATCTACAACTTTTCCATAAAATAACTCTCCGTAAGGTTTATCTGAAAACAATGTTGCTACATTATGATATGATGAATCAAAAATTATTCCATAGAAAACAGAATCGATAATATTACCTACGGCTCCTGCTAAAATTAATGATATGGCTACTACTACTGCAGTATGTGCTTGTCTTTTTATAGTTTGCCATAACCAGTAAATAATTCCTGATACCGCAACAACTCTAAACAGTGTTAAAAATAATTTTCCTGCTTTTCCTCCAAACTCAAAACCCCAAGCCATACCGTTATTCTCTGTAAAATGTATTTTAAACCAATCGCTAAACACAACTACTTCTTCTCCTAATTGGAAATGAGTTTTTACATATATTTTACTAATCTGGTCAATTAATATTGCCAAAATTACGGTAAGTATTGCTATATTTTTTTTAGACATTTTGAGAATTTAATAGCAACAAAAATAAGAAAAGTATTGGTTTTTATTCTCTTATTAGAATAACATTAGCATTTATAGATTTTACTTTAAAATTAGGGCTAGAATTTACCTTCTTTTCATAAAATTTATTATTCATTTTTTTATTGTTTAAAGTAAACTTTCCGTTAGTAGTTTCTATATCTAAACTTATGTTTTTGTTTAATTCTGCATAAACATTTCCTAAGAATAGTTTTACCAAAACATCTCCTTGTACTTCGTTTAATTTTACATTTCCTTTTTCTATAAAAATAGACAAATCTCCTTTGTAGCTTTTTGATGTTACTCCAACACTCTTACCGTAAACAATAACTTTTTTGTTTTTTGGAACTCTTATAACCGCACTGGCTCTTTCTATACGCTTCGTTATATATTTCCTAAAAACTCCATTATCAAAGGCTTTAAAATTTAATTTAAATCTAATTTTAACTTCTTCTCTATCTTCTTCTATCAGGATTGCATGTGAATTTGGATTTTCATCTAATAGGACTACCTCTAATTTATCTTCTAAAGAATTATCTATAATAACATCATCCAACCCATCAGTAATAATTTCTATTACCTCTGCTTGTATATTTTTCTGTTTCATTAACTTTTCCTGTGAAAAAATTAAAAAGCTTGAAAATATGAAAATGTATATTAAAAAGTTTCTCATATAAAAAAAGCCTCTTTTATAGAGGCTTTATATATTATTTATATTTTTTTATTGTTTACGTTTAGCTTCTATGCTTAAAGTTGCATGAGGAACTAATTTTAAACGTTCTTTTTGAATTAATTTACCTGTAACTCTACAAACTCCGTATGTTTTATTTTCAATACGAATTAATGCATTTTTTAAATCACGAATAAATTTTTCTTGACGAATGGCTAATTGCATATTTGCTTCTTTTGCCATTGTATCAGATCCTTCTTCAAACGACTTGAATGTTGGTGAAGTATCTTCAGTTCCGTTGTCGGCTCCATTTTTATATGAATCCTGTAATAGTCTTAAATCTTCTTCAGCGTGTTCTATTTTCTTTAAAATGATTTCTTTAAATTCTTGTAGATCACCGTCAGAGTATCTTACTTTAATATCATCCATAACGCTATATTTTTTCTATTAACATTTTACTTTTGATGGCATCGAATTCAATATCCGTACCAGTCTTTAAATCATCAACAAAAACTAACGTATCTGTTAATGTTTCAGCTTTTATATAGTTTTCATTTGCTATAACCGAATTCTCTAAATCGGCAGCTTGTAAAATTGTTAACTTTATTTTATCAGTTACATCTAAACCGGTCTCTTTACGTGCGTTTTGAATTCTATTAATTAATTCTCTTGCAACTCCTTCTTTACGTAAATCATCATTAATTGTAACATCTAAAGCTACGGTTAAACCTTCAGCATTTGCTACCAACCAACCTTCGATATCTTTGGATGAAATCTCTACATCAGCGGTTTCTAAATTAATGATTTTATCATTAATTTCAATGGAAATACTCCCTTCTTTTTCAATTTTAATTATTTCTTCTTGACCAAATTTTTGTATCTCACTAGAAATCAACTTCATATCTTTCCCGAACTTAGGTCCTAAGGCTTTAAAGTTTGGTTTAATTTGCTTAACTAAAATACCTGAAGCATCGTCTAATAGCTCTATTTCCTTAACATTTACCTCAGATTTAATTAAATCTGCTACAGCTAAAATTTCTTCCCTTTGAGTTTCTCCCAATACAGGAATCATTATTTTTTGTAATGGCTGACGTACTTTGATTTTTTCTTTAGCTCTTAACGATAAAACTAATGAAGAAATAGTTTGTGCATTTTCCATTTTACGCTCTAACGATTTATCAACTAAATCTGCATTGTATTTTGGAAACTCTGCTAAATGTACACTTTCAAAACCTTCCGTTCCTGTGGCCTTAATTAAATCTTTATATAATTTATCCATAAAGAAAGGTGCTACTGGCGATCCAAGTTTAGCTACCGTAATCATACAAGTATATAACGTTTGATATGCTGAAATTTTATCTTGAGCATATTCTCCTTTCCAAAAACGCCTTCTACATAAACGAACATACCAGTTACTTAAGTAATCTTGAACAAAATCAGAAATTGCTCTTGTTGCTTTTGTTGGTTCATACTCTGCATAGAATTTATCTACTTTTTGAACCAATGTATTTAACTCTGATAAAATCCAACGATCAATCTCTGGTCTATCTTGTATTGCTATCTCTTCTTCACTGTAGGTGAAATTATCAATATTAGCATATAAACTAAAGAATGAATAAGTATTATACAATGTTCCGAAAAACTTTCTGCTAACCTCTGTAATTCCGTCTAAATCGAACTTTAAGTTATCCCATGGATTCGCATTTGATATCATGTACCAACGAGTAGCATCTGGACCATATTGATCTAATGTTTCAAATGGATCAACTCCATTTCCTAAACGTTTAGACATTTTTTGTCCATTCTTATCTAGTACTAATCCATTTGACACAACATTTTTATATGCTTTATCATCAAAAACCATAGTAGCTATTGCATGAAGTGTATAGAACCAACCTCTAGTTTGATCTACTCCTTCAGCAATAAAATCGGCTGTTTTCCAACCTTCTTCTACTAATTCTTTATTTTCAAATGGGTAGTGCCATTGTGCATACGGCATAGAACCAGAATCAAACCAAACATCAATTAAGTCTGATTCACGTTTCATAGGCTCACCGCTATCTGAAACTAATGTAATTTTATCAACTACATTTTTATGTAAATCTACTTTGTCATAATTTTCTTCAGACATATCTCCTGATACGAAATCAGCAAAAATATCCTCAGTCATTACACCAGCTTCTACAGAACGCTGCATTTCTTCTTTCAACTCAGCTATAGAACCTATAATTTTCGCTTCTTTTCCATCTTCTGTTCTCCAAACTGGTAATGGAATTCCCCAAAAACGTGAACGCGATAAGTTCCAATCGTTTGCATTCTTTAACCAATTACCGAAACGACCTGTTCCTGTTGCTTCTGGTTTCCAGTTAATTTCTTCATTTAAAGAATACATACGTTCTTTTACATCAGTTACTTTGATAAACCAAGAGTCTAACGGGTAATATAAAATTGGCTTATCTGTTCTCCAACAATGTGGGTAACTATGTACATATTTTTCTACTTTAAAAGCTTTATTTTCTTCTTTTAATTTGATTGCTATTTGTACATCCACAGATTTTTCTGGAGCTTCTCCTTCAGCATAATACTCATTCTTAACATACATTCCTGCAAACTCTCCCATATCTCTTGTAAATTTCCCTTGTAAATCTACTAATGGTACTAAATTATCGTTTGCATCTTTTACCAACATTGGTGGTACTCCAGCATCTTTTGCTACCAAAGCATCGTCTGCACCAAATGTAGGTGCAGTATGTACAATACCTGTACCGTCTTCTGTAGTTACAAAATCTCCAGGAATAACTCTAAATGCCTGCTCTGGTGTTTCATAAGGTAACGCATACGGCAATAATTGCTCGTATTTAATTCCTACTAAGTCTGCTCCTTTACATTCCGCTACAACGCAATAAGGTATTTGTTTATCACCTGCATTATAAGAAGCTAAATCTGCTTCATTTTCAACCGCTTTAAACTTTTTACCTGCAAATTGTTTTCCTACTAATGGCTTTCCAAGTATTACTTGAATTGGCTCGAATGTATATTGATTAAATGTTTTAACTAATACATAATCTATTTTTGGACCAACTGTTAAAGCTGTATTACTTGGTAAAGTCCATGGAGTTGTAGTCCATGCAAGGATATGGATATCTCCTCTGTTTTCTAAAAAACTTGGTAAAGTTTCATTAACTGCTTTAAACTGTGCTACAACTGTAGTATCTGTAACATCTTGATAAGCTCCTGGTTGATTTACCTCATGTGAACTTAATCCAGTTCCTGCTTTTGGTGAATATGGTTGAATTGTGTACCCTTTGTACATCAAGTCTTTGTTGTATATCTGTTTTAACAACCACCATACTGTTTCCATATATTTAGGTTTATAGGTTACATATGGATCTTCCATATCTACCCAATAACCCATTTTTTCTGTTAAGTTATTCCAGATATCTGTATACTTCATTACAGCTTTTTTACAAGCAACGTTGTATTCTTCTACTGTAATTTTAGTACCAATATCTTCTTTAGTAATTCCAAGTTCTTTTTCTACTCCTAACTCAACTGGTAATCCATGAGTATCCCATCCAGCTTTACGTTTAACTTGAAATCCTTTTAATGTTTTATAGCGGCAAAAAATATCTTTAATGGTACGTCCCATTGCATGGTGAATCCCTGGTAAACCATTTGCAGAAGGTGGTCCTTCAAAAAATATGAACGGTTTGTTGTCATCACGTGTAGTTATACTTTTTTCAAAAATGTTGTTTTCCTTCCAATAATTAAGGATTTCTTCAGCAACATTTGGCAAATTAAGCCCTTTGTATTCAGTAAACTTCGTACTCATTTTTTTATAATATTAATTGAATGTGCGAAATTACGTATTTTCTTGTAATTGTTGGGGTTGCCTTATAAAAAATGTATACTAATTTTAAGCTTTTTGACGTTATTATTTATTTTCAAACATCTCGCACTTTTTAAGCTTATACTGTATTTATTACTGCTATTTATATTGATTACTTATTTTTGATTTTTAAATACTTATTTATGAAGTATATTTTTACTTATTGTTTACTGTCTTTTATCGTCTTTGAAAGCAATGCTCAATCAAAGGAAACAATTCCTTTATACAATAGATTGAGAGCTTTTAGTGCTGATATTGACAAAGATGAAATTGACAAACAATTAAAAAACTTACATACACTCCCTAAAGATAAACTTGCTGATTTTTATGTTGCTCTTGCCAATTATCAATATGCAATTTATAGAGATCATGAAAATGCTAATAAACATTTTTATTTTGCGTTAGAACAACCTATTATTTCTGACTATACCAAAGCTGATGCTTTAAATGGAATAGGGACCATATATAGTGGTTTTTTTCATCATGACTTAGCCATAAAAAACTTTAAAAAATCTTTAGAAATTGTTTTAAACAAATATCCAGATTCTATAGATGATATTAATAGTTTGTATAACAATATTGGTCATTCTTATTCAAACGAAAACCATAAAGACAGTGCTCAATATTACTTTAAAAAAGGAATACAACTTGGATTAGAAAAAAACTCTCCAGCTATGGGCTGTTATTTTAATATGGGGTTTGCACACTCCAATCCTGATTCTGCTTATTATTATACTAAAAAAGCTCTTGATGCTAGTATCCAATTAAAAAAAGATTACCTACTTACCTTTTGCTATATAAATCTAGGAGCCAATGAAATTAGTAGAGGTAATTTAATAAAAGCTGATAGTTTACTTAATTTATCTGAAAAAAACGCTCTGAAGTTTAAACAAACAAAATTTATTAATGAAATTAAAGTACAACGTGCTCGTATTTTAATAAGTCAAGATTTTAATAACGAAGGAATTAATTTATTAAAAAAGGTAATTCCTTATTTTGAAAATTTAAACGATTTTCTTCAACTTGAAACAATTTATATATGGCTAGAAAAAGCGTATATAAACAACAAACAGTTTGAAAAGGCACATTGGGCTTTAAGAAAATACAATAAGAACATAGCCGATAAAGAGAATAGTAAAAAACTTAAAAAAGATCAGGGAATTGCTATTTATAAAAACCTAGAAAAAAAATTACAATCGGAAAATATTAAAAGCTCTGCTCAGAAAAGATTTTACTTAATTATTATTTTATTGCTTTTAGTCTTTTTTAGCTTCGCTATTTATCTATTCTTGAAATATAAAAAGCGACAACATTTAAAAAACAGCAAACTATATTCAAAAGTAGGTTCTTTAAGAGATGAAAATATTCAAAATCATCAGCAACTATTATTTAAAAATTTATTAGTTGATGAAAAACAAACTTTTTTAAAACAGCTTGCTTCTGATGTAAAAACTCATGCGAATAATGCAGCAAAAGACAAAAATGCTTTTTTAGATATTTATAAAAAAATTCAACAAAATATTAAAGATTCTATTGGTAATGAATTTGAATATCACTTCGAAAAAGTACATCCTAATTTTTATAAATCTTTGAGTAAAGAAGGGTATAAATTAACCAAAAATGAAATGAGATTGGCTGCTTTAATTAAACTAAATTTTAGTACAAAAGAAATTTCAGAGATTACAAAACAATCTGTAAACACCATAAATGTTGCTAAAAGTAGATTGAAAACAAAATTATCTTTAGACAAAAACACTTCTCTATACAGTTTCATTCAAAAACACTAATAAACAATAACATACATTAAAATGTAATGCTTTTGTAACATACAAGGCTACAGGAATAAACTCTATGTAAGCCCTTACAACAACTATTTTTTTTAAGTCTACTCTAATTTTGCTTCCTGAATTTAAAAGCAATGTTTTTATGAAGCTAAACATAGTTGTTTCTCTTTTTTTAATAGGTAGTTTCTTTTCTTGTTCTACTCCTAATATTGTTGTTTCTTCTAGTTTAAAAAACAACACATCAATTTATGAAGTTACTGGTAGAGAAGGGTGGCAATTCAATCAAATAATAAGCTTTGGTAACTTCAAAACATCTAAAATAAAGAGAGGTTGGAACCTAGGTTATAACATTCCATTTAAAATTCATTTCAAAGGAGCTAAAGAAAAACTAAGTTTTATTCAAAACACCACTAACGAAAAAGCTCAAGTTAATTGTATTGGTAAATTTAAAAGTACTGAATACAATTTAATTGAAGATTTTTTTGCTATTGAATTATCCTATAAAAACTATTTTGCAGGTTCTATTTGTATAGATTCTTCTAAAAACAACTGGAATTTCATTTTACATGAACCTGATGGAAATTCTTTGAAAAATAGCACTTTTGGTTTTATTAAAAATTCAAAAAACAAACAGCAAATTATAATTAAACCTGTAAAAAAAATAGAGGGACAAGCTAACTGGATTCAAATAGATAATCATGGCTTCGAATTCTTATACAACGGTACATCAATAGCTGCTGTTTCTTTACTTAATAATGGACGTGTTTGGATTAAAAACGATCTAAGCAACGAGCTACAAACTGTAATTTCTAGTGTTGCTTCTGCCTTATTGGTAAGACATAACTTAGAAGAAAGCTTAAACTAAAAAACATAAATACATTATCATATGAATAGTAAAATAATATTTCCCTTATTATTGTGTGTTAGCCTTTTAATAGGATGTTCAGAAGACACCATTGTTAAAAACAATACCTCAGCATCGGTTAACACCCCTTATGTAAATCTTAATCTTAGTAGTACTTTAATCAGTTCTACCTTGCCTGCTAGAAATGGTGCTGAAATAATAACTTTTAAAGGAGAATATTGGTTCATGGGAGGAGAAGAACCATTTCTACGTTCAAACAACACTTACTTTAATGATATATGGAAAAGTAATGATGGGGTTAATTGGACTAAAGTTATTGATAATGCTCCATGGCAAGGTCGTTCTGATTTTAATCTTTTAACTTTTAATAATAAATTATGGATTATTGGCGGAAAAAATAACAATAACGACATTACAGAATGGCTAAATGATATTTGGCAAAGTGATGATGGTATTAATTGGACACAGGTTGCTAAACATGGTCCATGGGAAACCAGAGAAAGCATGTCTGTATCTGTTCACAACAACAAAATGTACTTAATTGGCGGACATTCTTTAACCAACTGGCATTTATATCAAGACATTTGGGAATCTAGTAATGGAAAAAACTGGACTAAAGTAGGCAGCATTAGTGACGCTTTATTAGGTACCGAATCTTCTAGGCAAGGAATTCAAGAACATACCATTATTAAATTAAACAATGAATATTACTTAATTGCTGGACAATTAGCTTCTATATTCACTGCTCATACACGCGTTTTAAAAAGTAAAGATATGATTAACTGGTCTGTAGCTACTATAAATACGCCTTGGAAAAATTATAAATACAATAATTTGGGAGATCTTCGCCCTTTTATTTACAAAGGAAATTTAGTCGTTGTTGTAAACACAGGTTTAATTAAAATAGCCAATACTGGAGATGTTAAAAAAGACTATTTACCTGCCAAACAATTGATTTACTCTTCTAAAGATGGCGTTAACTGGGAAGAAAAAGCAGAGCTTGATAAATTACCAAATGTAAATGGACAACTTTCATTACACATGCTTAAACCTAGAGTTTTACATGTTAATAATGAAATTTATCTATATGGTTCTTATCGTGCTTCTATAGTAAACAAAAAATTAGATACAGAAACTCATATCTATAAAATAACTAATAATTAATTTACCAAAGCCCCCTTAAGTAAATTAAGTAATTCTATTTTTTTATTCAATCGGTGTTTACTTAGTATTGATTTTCAAAATAATTGCTTGATTATTAAAAAAGCGTTGCAAGAAATTTTCTTACAACGCTTTTATTATGGATAATATGTATCTTAAAAATTTTAATATACTAATTACTTTTTAGTGGTCTTATCTATTTTTAAAGCTTGTTTTATACTTATTCTTTTTCCTTCTAAAAAAGGAACAATAAAAGCATCATTATAACCTGCTTTTTTCAATTGATTTAATCTATCTTCTATTTTTTCTAACGATTTATTTTTACAACAATAAAACTTATACGAAGTACCTACACGTATTACCTCAGCTTCTTCCAAATTAGCAAAAGGTTCTTTTTCATATTCTTGCTTTTTAGTTGAAGCTAGTTGTATTTTATATATTAATCCTTCTTTTCTTTTTTCTTTTGATGTTTTAGTATCATCTAGTATGTAAAAATATGAACGGCGATTTATTTGATGTGCTTCCTCGGCACATTTAGTTCCTTTTGATTCATCACAATCATTCAATAATTGTTCTTCTCCAAAACCTTTTGCACTTTGTATTCTATCTGATGAAATACCTCTTGAAATAATATAATCTTTGGTTGCCTCTGCTCTTTTGGTAGATAGCCATTTATTATATTTAGCTTCTCCTCTGCTATCTGTATGCGATTCAATTTTAATTACCATTTCTGGATGATTATTCATTACTGACACCACATGTTCTAACTCGTATGCTGCATCTTCTCTAATATCATACTTATCAAAATCAAAATAAATAGGATTTATGACGATCTGATCTTCAACTATTAAAGATTCTAATTGTAAATTAGTGGTTATTGACTCTTTATTTACATCAAGTGTTTCTACCACTTTTTCTTCACCCTTATAGTCATCTTTTGATGCTACTACGGTAAACTTTTTTTCGCACTCTAGCGCATTAAAAGTATAGGTACCATCTCCTTTTGTTTTTGTTTCAGTTACTACTTTACCTGTTGAATCAATTAATCTTACCACTACATCTTGAATTGGCTTCTCTGTTTTTGTTTCTGTTACTAAACCAGAAATCGCTTCTTTACAATTGTATACTAAGAAACTATAAATATCATCGTCACCTTTTCCTCCTTCTCTGTTTGAAGAGAAAAAACCATTATTTCGTTTCTTATTAATTACAAAACCAAAATCATCATAAGGTCCATTTATTGGTGCTCCTAAATTTAGAGACTTCATATAATTACCCTCTACAAGTTTAGATTCAAAGACATCTAAAGCTCCTAAACCTAAGTGCCCATCTGAAGCAAAATACAAGGTATTATCGTCTCCTATAAAAGGAAACATTTCTCTTCCTTCCGTATTTATACCTTTTCCTAAGTTTTTGGGTTCACTGTATTTTCCTCCCTCTAATAACTCTACCTTATAAATATCGGTTAAACCATATCCGTTGGGCATATTAGAGATAAAATACAATGTTTTTTCATCTAAACTTAAAGCAGGATGTCCTATTGAGTAGTTATCATTACTAAAAGGAAGTTCCGTTATATTCCTCCAAACATCTCCAATTTTTTCTGCTTTATAAATCTTAAGGTTTGCTTCTTTATTTTCTCCTCCTTTTAATTTTTCTCCATCAGAACTTGTTCTTGTAAAATACATTGTCTTTCCATCTGCTGTAATTACAGCATTAGACTCATGATATTTAGAATCTACAGATTCAACTTTCTTAGAAGCAAATACATCTAGAATTTTCGCTTCTTCGTTAAAAGATTCTGTTCCTTTATAGATACTAAGGTGTGGTTGATTATTCCAACTATACAACTTTTTATCATTGGTTCCATTAGGCTTTGTTGAAGCAAAATAAAACTCATTACCAAATATAAAACCTCCAAAATCAGAATATTTTGTATTTATTGAAAGGTTATTTAGGTTTACATATAATTTTTCTCTGTTAGTATACTCAATAAAATAGTTTGTGTTTTGTTTTAATGCTTCTCCTCTACTGTCTTCTTTCCTTAAATTATTTAATTTCAAAAGCCACTTATCTGACTCTTTAATTTTCCCATTACTTTTTAATACTTGTGCGTATTTAAAAACATATTCTGGTGAAATAATTTTCTCATACCTTTTTATTAATTCTTTGTACCATTTCTCGGCTTGCACAAAATTTGAATTATTGTAATAAGAATCGCCTAGACGACTTAAAACAGAATAGGAAGTATCTCCTTTCTTAAACAAACTTTCATATAATTTGGCTGATTTCTTATAAGCGTACTCATTAAAATATTTATCTGCTATAGATTTTCTTTGCCCCCAACAAGTTACACTTATAAAAACAAATAAGTATAGTATCTTTTTCCCCATGTTTAAAATGCGTTTTTACGTATCTAAGCCACCCCTTATAAAGATAACTTTTTTTTATTACACTAAAAAATTAGCTAAGTCCCCTCTCTTTTTTTATTTGGTCGTAAGCAGCTTGAATTTGTTGGAATTTTTCTTTTGCCCCGTTCTTATGCTCTTCTCCCAAACCTTGTAGTTTATCTGGATGGTATTTTTTAGCCATCTTTCTATATGCTTTTTTAATTTCACTATCAGTAGCATTTTTAGAAATCTCTAAAATTTTATAAGCACTACCTGAAGCATCATAAAACATTGCTTTTATTGAAGAATAGTCTCGTTGATTTATATATAAATAACTTGCTATTTTTCTTATTTCTTGTTCTTCTGGATCTGTAACTTGCCCATCAGCTTTAGCTATTCCAAATAAAAAGTGAAGTAATTGTAATCGAGTAGAATGCGTCATGTGTTGACGAATTTGCAAGCAAACTTGACGCGTTGAAATTTGTTTCTTTATTATTCCATTGAATAATTTAAATGCATGATTTGCTCTTTCTTTTCCATACATTCTTACAAAATACGATCGTACATAGTCTAACTCTCTTCTATCTACTCTTCCATCAGACTTTATAACTACAGAAGCTAGTATTAATAAACTTATTTCAAAATCTCCTGAAGTAGCTCTTCCCCTATATTGTTGCTGTTGCGCTTGTTCTTGATATTTTCTTTGCTCTTCTGTAAAGTCTTCTATAGAAACCCCATCAATAAAACTACCTACTGCAAATCCTATAATTGCCCCTATTGGACCTCCCAATGTAAATCCTGCTCCTGCTCCGAGCCATTTTCCAAATTTCCCCATTCTATTTTTTTAAAGCTGTAAAGATACTATTATGTCTTAATATAAAAGCATCAGTTTTTTAGGTTTGATTCTTGCTTGTAAATGAAGTATCTTTGCATCAAATTTTAATTTAAAAATATGTATCCAGAAGAATTGGTAAAACCGATGCGCGATCAGTTAATTGACGCTGGTTTTGATGCTTTATATACTGCTGAAGATGTTGATAATGCTTTAGCTAAAGAAGGAACAACATTAGTAATGGTAAACTCTGTTTGTGGTTGTGCTGCTGGTACAGCTAGACCTGGTGCTATTGCTTCTTTAGGAGCTGATAAAACTCCTACAAATTTAACTACTGTTTTTGCAGGTGTAGAAAAAGAATCTACAGCTAAAGCGAGAGAATATATGATTCCTTTCCCTCCTTCATCTCCTGCAATTGCTTTATTTAAAGATGGTAATTTAGTACACATGTTAGAGCGTCATCATATTGAAGGTCGTTCTGCTCAAGCTATTGCTCAGAATTTAGCAGCTGCTTACGATGAGTTTTGCTAATTATTAGATAAAAAGACTTACAACAAAAAACCAGCAATATTGCTGGTTTTTTTATACTTTCTTAATAACATTTGTTACAATTCCCCAAATAATAAAATTATTTTCTTCCGTTATTTTTATAATAGGATAATCTGGGTTTTCTGGTTGCAACCATACTTCATCACCTTCAACACGTAAACGTTTAACCGTAAATTCTCCGTCTAAAAAACAAACTGCTATCTTATTGTTTGTTGGCGCAATACTTCTGTCTATTACTAACAAATCATTATCATCCAATCCTGCACCAATCATAGACTGGCCACTAACCTTTGCAAAAAAAGTTGCTTCTTTATTTTTTATTAATTCCTCATCTAAAGAAATACGTGTTTCTCTAAAATCGTCTGCTGGCGAAGGGAATCCTGCCGAAATACCAATATCCATAAAAATAGCCCCTTCATTTTCATTCTTCTCTTTTGGTAAAAAAAGAGTTAATTTTCCTAATGCTCCCATAATTTATTTCACCCTAATAATCTCATTAATATTTGTAGTGTACTTTGGTGATAAACGTTCTTGACGCATTTTCCAAGTACGCTTTAAATCTTGATTTGCTAATTTTACTTTGTCAGATTTAAATGTTTTATTCAATTTATCAATTGCCTTCATCAAAGGTTTATGCTTTGGATTTTCTCCTTCAAACATATTCAATTGATAATTATCTGAAGGCACTAATCCTGTTACAATAACTCCGGCTCGCTTATACTTAATTCCTTCTTTAAATATAGTTGTTACAGCTTTCACTGCACTTTTACTGATAGTTAATGTTGAATCTGTTGGATATGGAAAAACTACAGTTTTACTTACCCTATGCTGTTCACTATCTTTTTTATGGCGATCGCTACGTAACATAACAACCACCATATGACAACTAGAATTTTGTTTCCTTAGTTTTTCTGCACAACTTGTGGCAAATGTAGAAATTCGTTCCTTAATATTATCAATATCTGAAAATGTATATTCAAAGCTTCTTGTAGTTGCTATCGCTTTTTTTGTTACAGGTTCGTCCAATATTATTTTAGAATCTCCTTCTAAATCTTTCTTCAACTTCCAAACTGTAATTGATAATTTTTTTCGCACCCAATCATCATCTAATTGTGTAAAATCGTAAGCTTTAATACAACCTTTTGCTTTCAATTTTTTAACCAATCCTCTACCAATTCCCCAAACACTTTCAATAGGTATCCATTTTAGTGCTTTTATTCTCTTTTCTTCAGAATCTATTACATAAACCCCTCCTGTTTTTTTAGGGAACTTTCGAGCAATTTTGTTAGCAATCTTACTCAAGGCTTTTGTAGGTGCTAGCCCTACACAAGTTGGTATTCCTGTCCATTGTAAAATTGTACTTCTTATTTTTTTTCCATAAGAATCAAAATCGTAATTATCAAATCCTTTAAACTGTAAAAAAGCTTCATCTATTGAATACACTTCTACATCGGGAGAAAATTGTTCCAATATTTTCATCACTCGAGCACTCATATCTCCATATAAGGGATAGTTTGATGATAACACTGAAATATTATTATTCTTACAAAACTGTTCCCATTTAAAAATAGGTGCTCCAAATGGAAGATTTATTTTTTTTGCTTCATCACTCATAGAAATTACACAACCATCATTATTGCTTAAAATAGCAACTGGCTTGCCTTCTAAATTCGGATTAAAAACCCGTTCACAAGAAGTATAAAAATTATTACAATCTACAAGTGCGTACATAAATGTAAAGATAAAAATCTTCTTCCATTACGCTTCTACATATTCTAAAATATCCAATTTTATACTCCCTTATAATCAAGTAAACTTTCCTTATTTTTGCTGTATGCTTAAGAAATTAAAAATTGACGGTATTGATAAAATTATTATCAAGCGACTAGTAAAGGATGCTCGAACACCTATTTTAAGTATTGCTAGAGAGGTAGGAATATCGGGTGCTGCAATACATCAACGATTACGAAAATTAGATAGTTCTGATTTAATTGATGGTTATAAAATGGTTTTAAACCCAAAAGCTTTAGGATATACCACAACCGCTTTTGTGGGGGTGTTTTTGGAGGCTTCTAGTCAATATTCTTCAGCTATTAAACGATTGAAAGATATTCCTGAAGTTGTAGAGAGTCATTATACAACGGGTAACTATGCTATTTTCATTAAAATACTATGTAAAAACAATGAAGATTTAATGCATTTGTTAAATAAAGATATTCAAACTATAAAAGGGGTTTCCAGAACAGAAACTTTTATATCTTTAGACCAACAAATAGACCGACAAATAAAAATTTAAAAACCCCGAATGAACGATTTTATTTTTTACTTTAAAATGGGCTTGTTTCATGTATTAGACATCAAAGCCTATGATCACATTTTATTTCTAATAGTACTTGCTGTTGTATATCAGTTTAAGCAGTGGAAAAAAGTTTTATGGCTTATTACATTGTTTACTATTGGGCACTCAATCACTTTAGCACTTTCTGCTTATGGAATACTAAATGTTAGAGCCGATTTAATTGAATTTTTAATCCCTTTAACTATATTCATTACTGGATTGATGAATGTACTTACAGCTAAAAAAGCATCTGTTGGAAAAGAAAATCAAAACTTATTTTTCGCTCTATTTTTTGGTTTAATTCACGGATTAGGTTTTTCTAACTATTTTAAAATGATGATTGGAAAAACTTCTGACAAATTAGTTCCTTTATTAGAATTTGCATTAGGTGTAGAAGCAGCTCAAATTATTATTGTATTGCTTATTTTATTAGTAGGATCTTTAGTGCAATCTGTATTTGGAGTAAACCGTCGCGACTGGATTTTAGTTGTATCATCTATTGTAATTGGTTTTGCCTTTCAAATGATGATTAACCGTGTTTTTTGGTAAAAAATTAACGTCTAAACATCTTAATTCTAATTATATTAGCATTTAACATAACTACCTAAACTACTCTTGAATAAAAAACAATTAAAATACGATAAGGCTTATTTAAAAATGGCTAGAGAATGGGGTAAATTATCTCATTGTAAACGAAAACAAGTTGGTGCCCTTATTGTAAAAGACCGTATGATTATTTCCGATGGATACAACGGAACTCCTTCAGGTTTTGAAAATTATTGTGAAGATGAGGAAGGATATACCAAATGGTATGTATTACATGCAGAAGCAAATGCTATTTTAAAAGTAGCAGCATCTACACAATCGTGTAAAGGCGCTACATTATACATTACGCTTTCTCCATGTCAACAATGTAGTAAATTAATTCATCAAGCAGGAATTAAACGGGTAGTGTACGCAGAAGCATATAAAGATTGTTCTGGTATAGATTTTTTAGAAAAAGCTGGTGTTGAATTGACTTATTTACCTTATGAATAAAAATAATTTACCTATATATTTATCAATAGCTGTTGTTTTCGGTATTCTTATCGGAACTTTTTTTAACCAAGGAAACTCTAGTGGTTTAATTGGAAAAAACACTGCTAATGAAAGAAAAATTAAACGTCTTATTGATTATATAGATAATGATTATGTAGACAATGTAAACACTGACGAATTATTAGATGGTGCAATTACTGAAATGCTTGGTAAGTTAGATCCGCATTCTGTTTATATCCCAAAAGAAAATCTTCAATTAGTTACCGAAAACATGCAAGGTAACTTTGTTGGAATTGGTGTTCAGTTTAGAATGATTGGTGATACCATTACCGTTATTTCTCCTATAAAAGGTGGACCTAGTATTAAAAAAGGAATTAAAGCTGGTGATAGAATTTTGTTAGCAAATAAAGATACTCTTTATGGAAAAAAACTTCAAACTTCTCAAATAATGAAGGCTTTAAAAGGTAAGCCTAACACTAAAGTAGACATACAAGTTTACAGAAAAACAAACGATAGTATTTTTGACGTAACTATTAATAGAGGAAAAGTAAATATTAAAAGTGTTGATGTAGCTTATATGCTAAACGATAGTATTGGTTATATAAAATTAGATCGTTTTGCTCGTAATACCTATAAAGAATTCAAAACCTCTTTAGACAATCTTCTGGAAGAAGGAATGACCGACTTAGTTCTTGATCTTCGTGGAAACGGTGGTGGCTTTATTGATATTGCTAATAGTATTGTTGATGAATTTTTAGAGGACCAAAAATTAATTGTTTTTACCAAAAATAATAAAGGGGATGTTGTTGAGTCTTTTGCTACCGAAAAAGGAGATTTTGAAAAAGGTGGTTTATATGTTTTAATTGACGAAAACTCTGCCTCTGCTTCTGAAATTGTAGCTGGTGCTTTACAAGATAATGACAAAGGTATTATTATTGGACGTCGTTCTTTTGGAAAAGGATTGGTACAACAGGAAATGGATTTAGGTGACGGGTCAGCTGTTAGACTAACTACCGCTAGATATTATACTCCTACCGGACGCTCAATTCAGAAACCCTATAAAAAAGAAAATACAACCTCTTCTTACGATAGCGATATTAGAAACCGCTACTCAAACGGAGAACTTTTTAACAGAGACAGTATCAAAACAATAGACAGTTTAAAATTTACAACTCCTAAAGGAAAAACAGTTTATGGTGGTGGTGGAATTATACCAGATCATTTTGTTGCCGTAGATACAACATCTTATATACCAACTATATTTTTTAGATCATTAAACAACTACGCATTTAACTATGTAGACAACAATCGTAAAAAACTTGCTAAAATTACAGTTGAAGATTTTATAAAGAATTTTGACAAGGACAATACTATTTCTGATCAGTTTTTATCTAAATTCAAAGACTATCGATTATCACAAAGAACAAAAAAACAACTAAGAGATAATCTTAAAACATTAATAGCTCGAGAGCTCTTTAGCGACGAAGGTTTATATAAAGTAAACCAACCAAATGACAAAATGCTTCAAAAAGTTTTTGAACTAGAATCTCAATAAAAACAAGGCCTCGTAAATTTACGAGGCTTTTTTTTATAAAAAATTTAATATCACATGTAACCTTTCTGTAAATTGATGGTTTTTAATATAGAAACTAATCAAAACTAATACATTGAAACATCTAACTGATGAAGATTTAATGCTAGCAGTAGCTAAAGGAGATTTAGATACTATGTCGATTTTATTCGACAGATATCATGTACGTATCTATAATTTCTTTAATAAGATGATTCAGAATAAAATGGTTAGTGAAGATTTAACTCAAGATGTTTTTATCAAAGTTTTAAAATATAGAACATCTTATAAAAATGGAAATTTTGCTTCTTGGATATACACCATAGCTAGAAACATTTTTTCAACATATTATCAAAAACAGAAAAAAGAGAGAACTAATATTATTGAAGATGATAAACTTAACTCAGAATTAATTGAATCATCAACAAATAATAAAGAAGAAATAGAACATTTAAAAGTAGCCTTATTGCAACTAAATAATTCAGATAGAGAATTAATTGTAATGCATCGCTACCAAGGAATAAAATACGAGCAAATTGCTGAAATAATAGGAAGTTCAGAAAATGCCGTAAAGGTGAAAGTGCATAGAGCATTAAAAAAACTAAAAAACATTTATTTTCAAACAGTAGGTAATGAAGTGTAACGATATAGAAAATAAACTAATAGATTATATTGAGAAGAATCTTACCAAAGAAGAATCTTTAATAGTCGAAAAACATATTGAAAGTTGTATTACTTGTCAAAAAGAAGTGAAAGAAATGAAGCTTTTTTTAGATGTAATTGATAATGATATAGAAGAAACACCTTCAAACAACTTAAAATTAAATTTTGAAACGTTTTTAAACAAGGAAAAAGAGCAAACTAAAGTTATACCAATGCAACCAAAAACAAATTGGAAATCGTATATCCGTGTTGCTGCTAGCATCCTTATAGTTGTTAGTGCTTTTTTGATAGGTAAATATCAATCATCTATTAATCCAAATAAATTAACCTTTGCTGATAAACAAAAAATAGAAAAAGAAAATCAGATATTGGCTTTATTAGAAAACCAATCAGCAAGTAAACGAATTTTAGCAGTAACGAATGCTGAAAAATTTTCAAAAAACGACACAAAAATAATTGATGCCCTTATAAATAAACTATTTAATGATGAGAACGTAAATGTACGTTTGGCTGCAGCAGAAGTACTCTCCAAATTTTCATCACTAGAAAAAGTAAAAGCTGCATTAATCAAATCGCTAGAAACAGAAAAAGTACCTTCAATGCAAATTGAATTAATTCAAATCTTAGGAAATATACAAGAAAAAAGAGCGCTCGAACCTATGAAAGAATTATTAGAAAAAGAAGAAACACCAAATTACGTAAAACAAGAAATTCAGTACAACATACCTAATTTACTGTAAAAACATACAAGAATCATGAAAAAAATCATTTTAATATTATTATTAGTTAGCGGTATTATAACTGCTCAAAATAAAGAATACAAACACTCTTTATCAGGGATTAAAAAAGTACGAATAGAAACAAATACTACAACAAAAATTACAGTAGGTACATCCAACTCTTTAGTACTTAAAAACTATAAACATTCTCATAACGATTGTGACAATTGCGATCATGATGATGATCATGACTATGATAACAGATTTCCTCATAATAATCATGATAAAACCAAAAAAGACAAACGAAAAGGTTTAACAGCAATTTATCCTGGAGGTAAAGACAATACAAATGGCTATGGGTTTTCTCTAGAGAAAGAAGGAGATATACTTTATATTAAAGATTTAAAATCTCATTTTCAACGTAGTGGTATTCAATTAGAACTACCAAAAAACATCAACATTTCTGTAGATACGGGTAACTTAGGAAGTTTAGAAATAGAAGGTTTTACTTCTGAAGTTGAAGCTAACACCAATGTAGGGAGAATTACTATGATGGATGTTACTGGACCTATAACCGCACATTCTAGTGTTGGACCAATAAATATCGAATTTTCAAAAGTTAGTCAATTATCACCTATTACTGTAAGTTCATCTGTTAGCGAAATAGATGTTGCTATTCCTTCTAACACAAAAGCAAATCTTGAGTTAAAAACAAATGGAACTGTATATACCAATTTCGATATTGAAATTCCAACTAAAAAAGGAATGAAAAACGTAAGTGGAGCAAAAAGTATTGTAAGTACTATTAATAATGGAGGCGTAAAAATTAAGCTAAAGTCGTCTATGGGAAACATTTACTTACGTAAAAAATAAACTAACATACAACAACATAAAACTTTAATAATGAAAAGACTACTCTTATTCATAGGATTACTATTGACTTTTGGTAACCTAGCAGCTCAAAAAAAAGTAACTAAAAATAAAAATGCATCAGGAATTAACGAAGTATATATTCATGCAAAATTTGCTAAAGATATAAAAATCGAAAACTGGTCTAAAAATGAAATTTCTGTACAAGCTACAGTAAATATAAATGACAATAAGGACAATGATTTTTTTAGCTTAAAAGAAGATAAAATAGGAACTACCTATACCATAAAATCTAACTATGGTGATTTATTCAACAAACAAAAAAAGCATACAGTTGTATATAATGCAGGAGATTGTAAGAATTGTAAACACTGCTCTTACCATAGTGACATGAAAATAAATTATGTTATTTATGTTCCTAAGAATATACAATTAAAAATAAAGAGTATTTCTGGAGACGTTAATGCTCTAGCTTATAATGGCAAATTGACATTAGACTTGGTTAGCGGAAACATTACTATAAAAAAACATTCTAAGTCTATGAATTTAAAAACTGTGAGTGGAGACATAGATATTGCTATTTCTGATGCTAAATTTAAAGCACAAACTTTAACAGGTACTGTTTATTCTAACCTAGATATCGATTTTGATAAAAACAGAAAGAGATCATATGGAAACCAAAAGATATACGGAACTGTAAAAAACGGAAAGGCTTCGCTAAAGTTAAAAACTGTGAGTGGTGATATATTTTTACGTAAAATATAACTCATCTTAAAAAAACAAAACATTTATTCAATACTTCTTTCAAAGATATTTTTCTTGAAAGAAGTATTTTTTTTACATAAAAGACAACCTTTGTATAAAAAAGAATGTCTTATTTATATATTTACAATTAATAAAAATAGCTAACTAAAAACTCTATTCACTATGAAAAAAAATCTTTTATTACTTCTTTCTATCTGCTTTATCATTGTTTCTTGTCAAAAAGAAAAACAACATAACGGGCATCCTGTAATTAACGCAAATTCTACAGGCACAAAATATAAAATTGCAGAAAATTGGTATAACGGATGGTGGTCTATAGCACCACAAGTAAAACACGACACATTAAAAGTCTTATGTTACTCAAACCCAGAAAAGTTTATTTTTAAAACAGATATTGATAGTATATCCTTTGATGTATCAGTTGGTAAATCTTATGATTTTTATGTAAATCTTAAAGATTCTACTTATGCACATACTATTATTACTGGAATTGATTTCCCCAGAGATAAAATAAAGTACGCCACAACACCTCAGAACACAACCTTTAACATCTTATACGAAGAAAATAAAGGAAACTCATACTTGTCTGAATTAGCGGCTAAATATCCTGTTCAGGAATTTAAAAAAGATATTACTGATACTGAAAAATTACTACAAATATTAGACTGGACTAATTCTAGATGGAAACATAATGGAAATAATTCTCCAAGTAAATCTGATCCTATTACAATTTTAGATGAAGCAAAAGCTGGTGGGAATTTTCCTTGTTTTGCTTATGCTATAGTTCTAAAAGCACAATTAGAAAATGCTGGATTTAAATCTAGAACCATTTATTTAAAAACAAAAGATGCTGAAACAAGAAAATCATCTCCTGGTCATGTTGCTACTGAAGTATATGTTAACAGTTTAAACAAATGGGTCTTTCTAGATGGGCAATTTAATATTATGCCTTCCCTTAACAATACCCCTTTAAATGCCGTTGAATTTCAAGATGCTCTAACAAATAACTACAAAGACTTAAAACTAAGAAGTTTAAAAAAGGTTTCTAAAAGACAATATGCTGAATTTGTATACGACTATCTGTATTATTTAGATACTAGTTTAGATCACAGAACTAGAATAGGTTCTAATATTGAAGCACATAAAATTAAAGATAAAACAAGTATAATGCTTGCTCCAATTGGCGCACCAAATCTTACAAAAGTTAACTTTTGGGACTTGACAATAGATTATTGTTTATATACTAACTCACTAAACGATTTTTACGCTAAACCACAATAAATCAATTGTTTTAATAATTTTCAATTAAATTAGTAACTCTAAGTTATAAAAAAAATTAAAGAAGTGTCCTCTTTACATTTCTGGTATACGTCTTAATAGTAAATAATTTAAAACTTTAATTTATGAAAAATTTTATGATGATTTTTATCGGTAAAGAATATATCGATTTAGGGCTTTCAGAAGAAGATGTACAAGCAAGAATGGAAAAATGGTTTGCTTGGAGTAACAAAATGGAACAAGCTGGAATTTTACGTGGAGGTGAAGCTTTGACTCCACAAATAAGACGTGTTACTGGGAAAAACAGAACAATTACTGACTTAACTTCAGCAGATGTAAAAGAAGTTGTTGGTGGATATTTTTTAGTTGAAGCTAAAGATTTTAACGAAGTGCAAGAAATTGCACAAGATTTCCCTGATTATGACTTAGGGAATACTGTAGAAATTCGTGAAATCATGGTATTTGACAAATAATGAAAAACTCTCACATAGATCATCTTTTCCGCCATCATAGCGGAAAGATGATCTCTGTTTTAACTCGAATTTTTGGGCTTTCTAATTTAGAAATCATAGAAGATGCTATTCAAGATACTTTTTTAAAAGCAAGTAGTAGTTGGCAAAATAAACAACCTGAAAATCCTGAAGCTTGGTTAACTCAGGCTGCTAAAAATAGAGTACTTGATATTTTCAGAAAACTTAAAACTGAACAAAAACACATCCCTGAAATTAAAAGTGGTATTGAAGTTATAAGTATTAACGAATTGTTCTTAGATACTGAAATTGAAGATGCACAGTTACGAATGATTTTTACTGCCTGTCACCCAAACTTAGCTCCAAAAGACAGAATTACCTTTGCTTTAAAAACTATTTCTGGGTTTAGTATAAAAGAAATAGCTTCTGCTTTACTCACTAAAGAAGAAACGATTAAAAAGCGTTTATTAAGAGCGAGAAAGACAATTAAAAAAACAAAACTTGAATTTAAAATCCCTCAAGGCAATGAACTTCCTCATCGTATAGAAAGTGTCTTAGAAGTTCTATATCTAATTTTTAACGAAGGTTTTCATTCAAATAAAAAAGATATTTTAATACAAAAAGAGTTATGTGGAGAAGCAATGCGTTTATGCAAAAGCTTATTGAAAAATAGACACACTAATATTTCTGCAAGTTATGCCTTATTTGGTTTGATGTGTTTTCATGCTGCTCGTTTAGATGCTAAAATAAATACAGAAAATGAATTATTAGATTTAAGAGAACAAGATAGAAACAAATGGTCTTTTCCTTTAATTCAATTAGGCAATGCTATGATGAACAAAGCTGTGGAAGGTAATGTATTCTCTTCTTATCATTACGAAGCTGCTATAGCTGCAGAACATATCAAAGCTCCAAGTTTTAAACAAACTAATTGGAATAAAATATTGCAATGGTATCAATACTTACATAAGTTACAACCCAATCCATCACATTTGCTCACTATGGCTGTTGTTTGTTTACAAAACAAAAACTACATTAAAGCTAATTATTATTTTGATCAATTACAACCTGACATTCTAGAACAGCGTTCTTATTTATTTTACGGTGCTAAAGCAGATTACTTTTTTGCTATAAATAACAAAGAAGAAGCTATCAAAAACATTGACTTAGCTATTGAAAAGGTTACCAATAAATTCGAAAAAGAATATTTAAAAAAGAAGAAAGCTACTTTTAAAAACTGATTTTAACTTAAGTTGTTTTTGCTTTTTTTAAAAAGATAAATTAGTTTTCAGTTCTAAAAATTAAACAATGAACAACAATCATATAAATTACATTGAATTTAAAGCTAAAAACATTGAAAAAATAAAACAATTTTATTCAAAAGCTTTTGATTGGACTTTTACTGATTACGGTCCTACCTACACCGCTTTTTCTAGTAGTGGATTAGAAGGTGGTTTTGAAAAAACTGATCAAAAAATAAACAATGGAGCTTTAGTAGTTTTATACAATGAAAACCTAGAAGAAATCAAACAATATATTATCGAATTAGACGGAATCATTTCTAAAGAAATATTTTCTTTTCCTGGAGGAAAAAGGTTTCATTTTATAGATCCTTCTGGAAACGAACTAGCCATTTGGTCTGACAAATAAAACCTAATTACATTCCTTTTGTAATTCTTTTTTGTTGATATACCTCAGCAATAGTAGGATTTTCGGGACATGATTTTATTTGTTCAAATTCATCTCCCGATTTTACCTTACCAGTTTCTAATATTTTAAAGTAAATTCCTGGAAAATCCTGTTTCCAAAACTGTTTTACGATTTTCATATTATTAAATCGTACTCCAAGTTTCATACAAGGTTGACGTGGTTTTGTTACTTCTATAACCACTTCACCTACTTTATAAGTATCTCCTACATGAATTTTAGATTCATCCAGATCATCAATAGTTAGATTTTCTCCAAACATTCCATATCGCCAATCTAAATCTGGATAAAATTCTTTCCAATAAGCATAGTGCTTTTCTGAATAGGCATAAACTGCCTGATCTATTCCTCCATGATGTACTCTATCGCAAACTGCATCTCCTCTAACATCTTCAACATCTAAAAAAATAGGAGTATTTGTAGAATATTTAAAAATACCTGTTGTTATCAGCTTACCTTTCCAATCGATTTCTTTTCGTTCCCCTATGTTTGTAGATACTATCTTCATTTTTTTATTCTTTTAAAAAGACTTGTAATACGTCAGCAATCTTTCTATTATCTGATAATTGTGGAATCTTATTTTGACCTCCAAACTTCCCTATAGATTTCATATACTCATGGAATCCACCTTTTTTTACTTTTCTAATTATTAAAGGTCGTAGCACTTTTCCTTCAATTAAATCAAAGTAATATACATTTTGAGATTGCATTGAAGCATCTATTTTTGAAGCCAGTTCTTCTAAATTATCAGGTTCATTTTCAAACTCAATAAACCATTCATGATATGGTAATCCACTTTCAGGATTTACTTGAGGTGCTACTGTAAATTCGCTAACATTTACATCTGTTCCTACTATGGCATCGTTTAAAGCTTTTTCCACTTCCTTACCTATAACGTGTTCTCCAAAAGCAGAAATAAAATGTTTAATACGTCCAGTTACTTTTATTCTATAAGGCTTTAATGAAGTAAACTCTACAGTATCTCCAATGTTATATCCCCAAAGTCCTGCTGTAGTATTTAAAATAATTACATAATTTACTCCTAACCGTACATCTTTTAAAGAAATTCTAGTTGGATTTTCATCAAAAAATTCTGTTGCAGGTATAAACTCATAAAAAATACCTGAGTTTAACTGTAATAACATTCCTTTTTCTGTTTGAGTATCTTGATAAGCTATGAATCCTTCTGAAGCAGGATACAATTCTACATAATCAATCTTTTTTCCTATTAGAGTTTCAAACTTATTCTTGTAAGGTTCAAAATTTACACCTCCATAAATAAAGAAGTTAAAATTTGGAAAGATTTCAGAAATTGTTTTTCCTGTTTTATCTATTAACTTCTCAAAATACATTTGTACCCAAGAAGGTATACCACTTATTACCGTCATGTTTTCCGGTAAGGTCTCTTCTACTATTTTATTTACTTTAGTATCCCAATCTTCTATACAATTGGTTTCCCAACTTGGCAAACGGTTTTTTAATAAATAGTTAGGTACATAATGCGCAGCAATTCCACTTAAACGCCCTAACTTTACTCCATTCATATTTTCTAGAACAGGACTACCTTGTAAAAAAATCATTTTTCCATCTACAAAACTTGCATCATTTGTTTCAGCAATATAAAACAACAAGGCATTTCGTGCTGCTTTAATATGCGTTGGCATTGATTCTTTTGTTATAGGAATATATTTAGCTCCAGATGTTGTTCCAGATGTTTTTGCATAATACAATGGTTTCCCTTTCCATAACACATTCTCTTCTCCTTCCACCATTCTATCAACATAGCTTCTTAAGCCTTCATAATCATTTACAGGCACACGTTTTTTAAAATCTTCATAATTATTGATAGAAATAAAATCGTGATCCTGTCCAAAAGCAGTTTTACAACCTTCAGTTATTAAATATTTAAAGACTTTTTCTTGTGTTTCATGAGGTTTATTTGCCCACTTGTACACTCTTTTTCGAATCTGTTTTGCAAATGGAATTGCTATTCTTGATTTAATACTCATTTACTGAAAATCTATATAATTTGTTGGATCTACCGGAAATCCATTACTCCATAACTCAAAATGTAAATGCGGACCTGTAGTTAACTCTCCTGTTGAACCTACACTAGCTATTACTTCTCCTGATTTTACAATATCTCCTTGTTGTTTTAACAATGCGCCATTATGCTTATAAACCGATATAAACTCATTAGGATGCTGAATTGTTATTACATAACCTGTTTCTGCAGTCCACTCCGACAAAATAACTGTCCCATCTGCAATTGCTTTTACTGGTGTTCCCGTTTGTGCTACAATATCTATTGCATAATGTTTATCATCTCTATTAAACTTTTGAGACACACTTCCTGTTAAAGGAGAAAAAAACACAATTTTTGCTCTACCCTCTGCTCCTTCTAAAAGAGGAAATCTATCTTTTCCTTCAACCTTATCTCTAAATTGTAAATCTTGCTCTGTAGGCCCTAATTTACTTTCATCAACGACAATGTTTTGAGTCACATCTTTAATTGAATCGACCTTTTCTGGTTGTATTTCTCCAGTAAAAACAGGCTTTAAGGCTTTAGTATAACGTTCTAGTATAGCTAACTTCTTTTGCAAAGAATCTGATTTATAAGTCGCTCTTGCAGCTTCTCTCTTCAAACTTGTAGATGAATATCCTGGTATATACTCTCTTAAACCTGTAAAGGCTATTAATATAGAAGTTAATACAATTAAGACTATTGAAAATACTCCTCCAAAAACAAATACATTAAGTCGTGATAATTTTAATGAAAATTTTTCTTGAAATGTATCTTCATTTAAAATTACCAATCGATATTTATCAATTAGTTTTTGCTTAAGCTTTCGCTTTTTTTGAATTTTTGTCACTTTTAATACTAGTTTGGAATTCAAATATACAACGAAAAAATGGCGTAACTATTTTTTACCTTAATTACAACCTATGTTAAAAAATGAAGTATTATAAATCAAACAAATACGAGATAGAGAAATTAAAAAAACTAGTTGTATTTACATCAGTTTCTCCTTCTAAGGCTGTAGGAAAGTTAAACGTATAACCTAACTCAAAATCAACATTACCAGTACTATATTGTATAGGTATTTGCAGTTGTGTATTAATTAATCCAAAATCATTATTTTGAACATATCTAGTAAATTGCATACCTCTAATAGTAAAGGTTTGTGATAACTGAATTGTTTGTTGAGCTAATACTATGTTAAGTTGCGGTTGTAATTTTAATTTATGACGTTTCTTTTTTACTAAGCTAAGAGCCCCATATGTTGAAGATATTATTTGAAGAGAATTATCGCTTCCAAATAAATAAGTTGTTGATACTTCCGTTCCAAAAGTTTTCTTTTTATTATCTATTTCTATTCCTAAAGATAATGCATTCTTAAAAGGATTATTTTCTGAAGTATCTGAATAAAAATATCTATCATATGAAGTAGACCATCTGTACTGTTTATTTTTCCCAAAACTTTTACCATAACCCAGCGTTACCGATGTATAATCCCATTCTGGTGTAAATTGATCATAATAAACTCCTGCTACTCCAATAAATAATCCATTTGAATGAATATAGGTTACTTGTGGACTTATATTAAACTGATCTGTTCCAATATCTCTTCCTGAAAAATAAGTTTTATTATTATATTCTACTGATAAATGAAGAAATTGAAGTTCTGTTACCGATTTTAAAAACTCTTCCTCACTTTCCTCTTCTAAAATACTATCTATAATTTCATTTTCTTCTGAAAGCTGAACATCTTCTGATTCTTCAGAAGAGTTTTGACCATAAGTACTTATAATACCTAAAAGTAAAGAAAAAAGTAAAAATGTTTTTTTCATATATGCTCTAAAAATACAAAAAAGTGGTTGATAAGATCAACCACTATAATCAAATACACTACAAAAATTTCTATCTTCTCCTTCTATTCTGCATTCTGTTTCTAATATTTTTTTTAACTCGTTTTTTAGAATCTTTATTTTTAAACCGTGTTTTTAGCTGCGCTTTTTGCGATTTAGTAAGTGTGTTTCTAAACTTAGCTTTTACTTGTTTTACACTCTTAGTATTTTGTGCTACTAATTTTTTTTGAGATGATGTTAATGACCTCTTTAAAGCTTGTTGTCTTTCTTGTTTAGTTAAAGCCTGGTTTCTCAATATAGCCTTTTGACTAGGAGTAAGCGTAGCTTTAAACGCTTCTCTATTTTTTTTTATTAGTTCTTTTTGGGTTTTTAATAATTGTTTTTGCTCTTTAGAAAGATTTAACTTTTCTATTGAGTTCTGACCTACCACATTTGAAACACCTAATAAAAGCGAAAATATAATTGCTAATATGATTTGTATCGGTTTCATCTTTATTCTTATTAATACTATTCTTTAGACCTTTTATTTCTTAAAAAGTTTTAATCTTACTCAGAAAAAATTTCATCTGTTAGTAATTCGTCATTTACATAATCTTCTAGTAGCTTATCAACATCTGCTTCTTCTGTTACTAATGACGCTATTAAAATATCATTTTCTTCATCACTACTTGTTCCAATAGGATTATACACAGCTAAAGTAAACAACAATGCTACAACTGCTACAGCTGACCAAATAGATATTTTTTTATACAAAGAAACTACTTTTCCTTTTTTCTCTAAAACTGTTTGTTCTAAAATAGACTGTTTAGATTTTGAAAAATAGTCCGACGGTATATCTAAACCTAAATCGGATTTATGTTTTCTTTGTGTATTCATATCAAAAGTATTTCGAATGTTAAAGTTATCATTTTGTATGCTCATAACAAACTATGCTTTAATTTTTTCTATATACGACATTTTAGTTATGTTGCTTTCTATATACTTTACAGCTCCATAATAATGTGTTTTTACTGTTCCTTCTTTGATATTTAAAATATTTGAAATTTCTCTAAACTTTAAATTATCGTAATATTTCATATAAAATACCTTTTTTTGATTTTCGGGCAATTGACTTAATACCGTTTGTAATTTTAATTGAGCTTCATCTCCATCAAAAAAGATATCATCTTTTAAATCTCCTAAAAACTTATCACTCACATCTTGAAGCGAAGAAAAAGTTTTCTTCTTTTCTTTCTCTATAAAACGCATAGACTCGTTATATGCTATTTTATACATCCAAGTATGAAGTGAACTTTGTTGCTTAAAATTTGCTAAACTCTTATACACTCTTACAAATGTATTTTGCAATACATCATCAGCGTTTTCGTGAGTTCCTACTAATTTTCGAATATGCCAATACAAACGTTCTTGATATAAATCTAATAATTTAGAAAACGCTCGATCTTTATATTTCTTGCTAGTTAATTGATTTATAAAATCAGCTTCGTTCATTGGTTTTTAATAGTCTTATTTCTTAGTTAGACCTCTAAAGTTTTAAAAAGTTTAGAATTTTCTTATTTTTTTTAAATTACTAAAAATGAATGGCATAAAAAAACCAGCTCTGTAAGCTGGTTCTTCCCTTAATTAATAAAAACTTACTTCTTTTTCTTATTCAATTTCAAAGTAATCTCTTTAGTATCTCCATTTGCATCTGTTAGTGTTGCTAAATTATCGCATGAGCCGTCTCCAAAATCTAACGTAGCTGTTGCTCCATCTCTAGAAAGTTCAATAACCCCACTTACAATATATTTACAAGCCCATTCTCTTCTTAAATTGGTAGTAATCGTTGCTGTTTTTACAACACCATTTTTATTTATAGATTCCCAGTTTCCTGATATTGAATACACATCATCTCCTCTATCATCAGTATCTGCTCCTTCTATTTTCTCTTTTACCTTTGTGCCTTTTTTGATAATTTCAACTCCTGACTCTAAAGTAATTTTAATATCAATAGTAAAAGTTGCTTCTGGATTTCCATTTGAATTTTCTTTTACCTTTACTATAGATTTTCCTCCTTCAACACTATTTCCTTCTACTGAAAAGTTTTCAAAAGTTACTGACTTTGAAAAACTACTATCAGTTTTAACATACTCTATAATTATTTTACCAGCAAATTCTCTTCCTCTCTTACCTTCACATCCATCTCCAAAATCTAAGGTTACAATTTTTCCTGTTGCTGTTTCTTCTGAAGTTCTTACAACACAACTTGGATGATTAGAAGAAGGTGCTGCACTTTTACTTTCAAATCCGCTTTCTATTCCATCATCTTCAATTACCTCATCAATTTCTGTAGAAATATCATCTGCTAAAACTACATTTAAAGCCTCTTCTGTTGTTACAGCATTTGCATCTAAATCTATACCATCATTAGATTCACAAGATGCAAACAATAATAATCCAGCAATAAAAAGTCCGCTTAATTTTCTTTGTACATTACTTAAAGTCATAATTACTAATTTTAAAAGTTAATCAGTTCTTTGACCTAAGTATTTTAAAAAAGTTTTAAAAAAAATTATTTTTTATAAAAATTCATCTCATCAACATAAGTCCAAACTTCAGTAGAAAGAAGTGGTTTCATGTTCTTTTTAGCTTTGATTCCATTTCGAATCATTGTTGATGATATTTGTACGATAGGCGCATCAACTCTATGAATTTTCGAGTTTTTAACAAATTTATTTTCAACGATACCTTCTGATATTCTTGGATACACATAAATATTATAATCATCTAAAATTGCTTCATAATTTTTCCATTTATGAAAGCTTTTTAAATTATCCTCTCCCATAATCAGGTTAAAATTATAGTCTGGATACTTCTCTGTTATGTGCGCTAAAGTATTTATAGTATAATTAGGTTGTGGCAAATTAAACTCTATGTCAGACGGTTTTATTTTATCATACTCTTTGGTTGCTAAATACACCATTTCCAATCTATGATGATTATCTAGTAAAGAACTCTTCTTTTTAAATGGATTATGTGGTGTAACCACCATCCAAATTTCATCCAAATCAGAGTTTTCAACCATATGATTTGCTATAATCAAATGACCAATATGAATAGGATTGAATGTCCCAAAATATAATCCGATATTTTTCATACCTAAAACCTACTCTTTTTGACTAGCTTTATCTAAACCTAAAAATTCATCAACTAAATCTTCAGCTTCTTGCAAGGCTACTTTTAAATCGTAGTTTTTAATAATTTTATCAAACATTGGTGCTGTTGCCAACTCTATAGGAGCTTTGGCTATTCTTGAAGCTATTTTTTCTTCGCTTTCTTCACCTCTACTTTTTAAACGTCTTAATAACTCATTAATATCTGGTGGCTTAACAAATACCGCTAATGTTTCTTCTGGAAATTTTTCTTTAATTCGTAAACCTCCTCTTACATCAATATCGAAAATCACATGCTTTCCTAAAGCCCAGATACGTTCAATCTCAGTTTTTAAAGTACCATAGAAATTATTCATATAAACCTCTTCCCATTCTAAAAACTCTTCGTTCTTTATTTTTTGCTTAAAGTCTTTTGCTGAAATAAAATAATAATCTTCTCCATCAACTTCATTACTTCTTGGATCTCTTGACGTTGCTGAAATAGAGAATTCCAATCCAAATCTTTCTTGCTTTAATAAATGACGTACAATTGTTGTTTTTCCTGATCCTGATGGCGCTGAAAACACAAATAATTTTCCTTTAAATTCTTTAGTCATTTCTATAAAACGTTTAATATTTGTTCTTTAATTTTTTCTAACTCGTCCTTCATTTGAATTACCAATTTTTGCATTGGAGCAAAATTTGCTTTAGACCCTGTAGTATTTATCTCTCTTCCTATTTCCTGGATAATAAACCCTAATTTTTTTCCATTAGAATCTGGTGTTGCTAATTGTTCCAAGAAATACTCTAAATGATTTGCTAAACGAACTTTCTCTTCGTTTATATCTAATTTTTCTAAATAATAAATTAATTCTTGTTCAAATCGATTTTCATCAATTTCAACTTTTAATTCTGTTAATGCTTTTTGTAAACGCTCTTTAACGTGTTCAATTCTATCTCCATCTAGCTGTTTTATTTCTTCTAAAGCTAACTGAATATTAGCTATTCTTACTTTAAAATCTTCTTCTAAAGATTTAGCTTCATCTTTACGATATTGAATTATTTCTTTTAACGCTTCATCAATATGAACATCTATCTGATTCCACTCTTCTTCATCTAACTCTTCTCTCTCTGTTTTTAAAGCATCTGGCATTCTTACTGCCATCTTTAAAAGTTCAATATCATCAGAAGAACCTGCTTGAGTTACATTTCTTAATTGTTGTATATATTCTCTTACAACAGCATTATTTACAGTTGTTGAAGTTTCATCTGCAGTCATTTCTACATAAATAGAGAAATCTACTTTACCTCTTACTAAATTGCTCGCTAATTTTTTTCGAACAGATAATTCTTTTTCCTTGTAATAAGATGGAATCCTAGTATTTAAATCTAAATTCTTACTATTTAGAGATTTAATCTCAATGGTTACTTTCTTAGATGGTAAATGTAGTACGGATTTTCCATAACCCGTCATAGACTGTATCATATCTCCAATTTAATAAACCGCAAATATACATTTATTTATTTTTTGCAACCACTTGTTTAGCAACCAAAAAAGGCTTTTAAACATTAAACCTTTATATAATTTTATTACTATACAATATGAAAATGAAGTTAATACTAACTGTAAAAAACAAATGGAAATAAAAAAGTACTGCAAATGCAGTACTCTTTCTTTGGTTGATTAACTCTTGATTAGTCCACTAAAGGTGGTATTCTTAATACTTGCCCTGGATAAATTTTATCTGGGTGTGTTAACATTGGTTTGTTTGCTTCAAAAATAACTGGATACTTCATTGCATTACCATAAAATTCTTTTGCAATTTTACTTAACGAATCTCCGCTTACTACTGTATGAAATTGCGCCATTGCTGCTGCTTCTACCTCTTCAACCTCTGCTACAGTCATATTATCTTCTACAGATGCAATTCCATTCGTATTTCCTACTACTAAGACCACTTTTTCCTTAGTTGCTAAATCTGATGCCTCTCCAGATACCGTTGCCTTGTCTTCATCAACAGTAATTGATAAATTTTCAACAGACAACTCTAAGGTATTTACAGCATCTACTAATTTTGCAGCTTTTTCAGAAGCTTCTTCTTCAGTTGTTTTTCCAATACCAAACACTTTGGCACCAGCATTTTTAATAAATGAAAAAATTCCCATTCTTTTTGATTTTTTGTTAATTATTAATTTTTTGCTTGACCAATATACAATTTTTACGCCATTTTTTATGCTTTTTCAATTCAACAAAAATCGAATTTCTCAAAAAATATTTTTCAAAAAAAAAGCCATACAGCTAAGTATGACTTTTTATATTTTGATTTAACTTTTTTACTCATCAAAAGAATTCCAACCTTGAGCTTTCAATTCCATTTCTTGATTTGCCCTTGTAACTAACTTCATCCCTTGATTTGCCTCTGTCATATGCCCTATAACAGAAAAATTAGGATTACCTTTTATTTTATCAAATTCTGAGATTGGAACTGTAAATAACAATTCATAGTCTTCTCCTCCACTTAAAGCAATCATAGTACTATCCATGTTAAATTCTTCTGAAGTAGATATTACCTGAGGATCTAATGGTAATTTATCTTCATAAATCTTACATCCTAATTTACTTTGTTTACATATATGCATAATCTCTGAAGAAAGTCCATCAGAAATATCAATCATAGCTGTTGGTTTTACCTCAAGCTCTTTTAACAACTCAGGTACATCTTTACGAGCTTCTGGCTTTAATTGACGTTCTATTAAATAAGTATAATTATCTAAATCAGGTTGATTTTGAGGATTTACCTGAAACACTTGCTTCTCTCTTTCTAAAATCTGTAAACCAAGATATGCTCCTCCTAAATCACCAGAGACAACTATTAAATCAGTTTCTTTAGCTCCATTTCTGTAGACTACATCTTCTTTTTTTGCTGATCCTATTGCTGTAACAGAAATTAGCATTCCTTTAGTTGATGATGTTGTATCTCCTCCTATCAAATCTACTTTATAAGTATCGCATGCTAATTTTATACCTGCATATAATTCTTCTACAGCTTCTAATGGAAATCTATTAGAAATAGCTATTGACACAGTTATTTGCTCAGCCACTCCATTCATTGCATACACATCAGATAAATTAACCATTACAGCTTTGTATCCTAAATGTTTTAAAGGCATATAACTCAAATCAAAATGCACACCTTCTATAAGTAAATCAGTCGTTATTAACGTTTCTTTTCCTGTTTGACTTATAACTGCAGCATCATCTCCAACACCTTTTTGAGTTGAAGAATTATATAATTTAAAATGCTCTGTTAAATGGTTAATTAATCCAAACTCTCCTAGTTTAGACAATGAAGTTCTCTCTTGATTTTTATCTTCTAACATGCTGCAAAGATAACAACTAGTATCTAAAAAAAATATTATAAATAAATACCTTAATTTAAAATATTCATAGGGTTTAACTGTTTATAAATGTTTTATAATTAGTTAATTCTTTAATTTAGTATTTTTAAAAGCTCCCAACCATGACAAAATATAGAATTTTATTTACCGCCGTTTTTTTATCACTTTTAGTTTCTTGTTCTTCTACAAATACACCAGCACCAATTAACGACAAGGATGGAGATGGAATTATAGATTCAAAAGACAACTGCCCAACAACTAGTAATCCAGACCAAAAAGATACTGATGGAGATGGAGTAGGTGACGCTTGTGATACTCCCACCACAACAAATAAAGTGGAATGTACTGGAGGTAAAGCTGGAATATATCCTTGCAATGGTTATGATTTACTTTTAACCCTTCCTTTAGATACTTTTGGAGCAACGGAAGGAAATGATTCATGGGGATGGACAGATACAACTACCAATAAAGAATACGCAATTATATGTTTAAATAACGGAACTGCATTTGTAGATATTTCAGATACTGATAATCCTGTTTACCTAGGTAAATTACCAACAGCTACAGTTAATAGCTCGTGGAGAGATGTTAAAGTATATAAAGATCATGCTTTTATTGTTAGTGAAGCGTCTAACCATGGAATGCAAGTTTTTGATTTAACACGATTGCGAAATGTAACTAATGCTCCAGCTACTTTTACTGCTGACACTCATTTTACAGAGTTTGGTAGTGCGCATAATATGGTAATTAATGAAGACTCTGGATATGCTTACCCAGTAGGGACAAGTAAAACTGGAACTTACAAAGGAGGCCCTTTGTTTATAAACATACAAGATCCTAAAAACCCAAAAAGCGAAGGAGGATGGGGAATGGACAACTACAGCCACGATGCACAAGTTGTTACTTATAATGGTCCAGACACCGATTATACTGGAAAAGAAATTTTGATTGGCAGCAATGAAAATGAAGTAGTTATTGTGGATATAAGTAATAAAGCAAATCCAAAAAACATTTCAAAAATATCTTACCCTAATGTTGGCTATACGCATCAAGGGTGGTTTACAGAAAATCAAAAACACTTTATTTTAGGAGATGAATTAGATGAACAAAACTTTGGAAATAAAACAAAGACTATTATTTTTGACTTTACTGATTTAGACAACCCAAAACTAGACTTTATATATACTGGACCTACCAATGCTATAGATCATAATGGTTATGTAAAAAACAACACATTTTATTTAGCAAATTATACTGCTGGTGTACGCTTTATAGACATTTCAAATATCAATGGTAAAACAATAACAGAAACAGCTTATTTTGATACTTATCCAGACAATGATGGGGCTAGTTTCAATGGTGTATGGAATGTATACCCTTATTTTAAAAGTGGCAAAATTTTAGTAAGCGATATTAATAGAGGATTATTCATCATCAAAAAACAATAAATGTTAGAAAGACTTTCAATTTTTTTATTTATTACTCTTACAATTGTAGGCTGTAGCAATGATGATGGCATTAGCTTATCTAACCCTATAAAAGCATTGCAAGTCGATTTTATAAAAACTTATGGAGGAACCAGAAATGAAAGCGGAAGAAGTGTTGTACAAACTTCAGACAACGGCTATGCTGTTTTAGGTTACACTCAAAGTATTGATGGAGATGTTTCTACTACCAAAACTACCGTTCAATATGATTATTGGCTTTTAAAGTTTGATAAGGATGACAAATTACAATGGCAAAAAGCCTATGGTGGCTCTAAAGACGATAGAGCATATCAAATTATTGAAACGAGTGATAAAGGATTTGCTATTATAGGATTTAATAAAAGCGCTGACGGAGATTTAACTACCAATGAAGGTTTTGAAGATGTTTGGGTATTAAAATTAGACGCTACTGGAACTATTATTTGGAAAACTACAACTGGATTTTCTGGAACAGATCAAGGCTTTAGCTTAATTCAAACAAGTGATGGCGGTTATTTTGTTGGAAGTATTTTAGATGTAACAGCTTCAGGAGGTCAAGGAAATTCTAAATTTGCAGCAAAACATGCTGGAGGCGATTATTGGGGCATAAAACTAAACTCATCTGGTAATATTGAATGGCGAAAATACTTTGGTGGTCAAAACACAGATACTTGTTATGGTGTAGTAGAAACATCAGACGGTTATATAATGGTAGGATCATCAGATAGCATAGATGTAGATATTAAAAACAATAAAGGTTCATACGACTTTTGGATTGTTAAAATTGATAAAACTGGTAAACTCGTTTGGGAAAAGTCTCTAGGAGGTGATCAAATTGATGAAGCAAGAGGTATTGCTACAACAAAGGATGGTAATTTTATTATTATTGGAGATACTCGAAGTAATAATAAAGATGTAACTCAAAATAATGGAGGTGCTGATGTTTGGGCAACTAAAATCGACACCAAAGGAAACATTATTTGGCAAAAAAATTACGGTGGTTCTAGTTTTGATGTTGGACGTTCGATTCGAAAAACATTAGATGGAGGATTTATTATCTCTGGAAGCTCAAGAAGCTCCGATAATGGGATTACAAACAAAGGACAAAACGATGCATGGATCCTTAAAATAGATCAAAATGGAAACCAACAATGGCAAAAAACAATTGGAGGTTCTGAAATAGATTTTTGTTACGATGCCATCGAACTCTCCAATGGAAACATTATTGCAGTTGGTGAAAGCAGTAGTAATAATCAAGACATACAAACAAATAAAGGTTTTTCAGACCTATTAATCATAAAATTAAAATAAAAAATGAAAAAATACTTTGCCCTCTTTTTAAGCTTATTACTTTTATCTTGTAGTTCAGATAATGATGAACCTATAAAAGAAGTTACTATTAAGCTAAACTTTACGCAAAACTGGGACGGAACAGCTATTGAAAAATCTGACATAAGTAATACTGAATTCACCAATAAAGCTGGTACAAAATTAACTATAGACAAATTAAGGTATTTAATTTCAAGAATAACTTTAACTGACGGAAATCAAAACGCAACGGTTTTTGATGGTTATAAATTAGTAGATGTTAGTAATGTTGATGATTTAACCCATACGTTACCTCAAAAAATATCTGAAGGATCATATAAATTAACTATGACATTTGGATTTAACAATGATGACAATAAAGATGGCATCCATAAAGATTTAAATGATTTTAGTGTACCTCAAATGCTAGGTGGAGGTTATCATTTTATGCAAATGGATGGAAAATACCTTAACAGTAAAAATATAAAGTCACCTTTTAATTATCATGCTATTAAAGCTGTAGACAATACTGACCCAGCAAACTTAAAATTTGAAGATACTTTTTTCACTGTAGAATTAGGTACGATATTAGTTACAAATAATGCCACAATAGAAATCAGAATGAATGTAGCTGAATGGTTTAAAAACCCAAATGAATGGGACTTAAACACATTAAACACTTCTCTAATGTCTAATTTTAATGCTCAAAAACTAATGGCTGCTAATGGTAAAATTGGAGTGTTTAGCCTAGGTAATATTTCACAATAAATTATTAATGATAAAAAAAAGTATATATATCGTATTTTTTCTTCTTTTGATGAATTGTTCTTCAAAAGAAGAAAATGTATATACTCCAGTACCAATTACTTTAAAAATACCTGAGCTTTTCCAACAAAAAATAATTGCTCCTGTTATACCTTCAAATAATCCATTAACAGAAGAAGGTATTGCGCTAGGTAAAAAACTATTTTTTGATAAAATTTTATCTAAAGACAACACACAATCATGTGCAACATGTCATGACCCAAAGAGAGCTTTTACTGATGAAACTCGATTTAGTGATGGTGTGAACGGTAATTTTGGGTCTCGAAACTCTATGCCTATTTTCAATTTGGCTTGGAATTTTGATGAACGTTTTGCCTGGGACGGAAAAGAATTAAGTTTAGAAAGACAGGCCTTAGAACCAGTTCGTAATCCTATAGAAATGCATAGCAAATGGACTGATGTAACGCAAAGAATTCAAAACCATGCCGAGTACCCTACATTATTTAAGCAAGCTTTTGGAAATGTTAAAATCGATTCTACACTAATAACCAAAGCTCTTGCTCAATTTGAAAGAACTTTAATTTCTGGAGGTTCTAAATTTGATCAATTTCTATTAGGTAAAGTACAATTAACACCTGAAGAAAAAAATGGCTTTGATGTCTTTATGGATGAAACTCGCGGAGATTGTTTTCATTGTCATGGGAGCAATAACAACCCTTTATGGACCGACAATAAATTTCACAACAATGGTTTGGACGCTACTTTTACAGATTTAGGTCTTGGTAAAGTTACTGGAGATCCAAATGATAATGGGAAATTTAGAACCCCATCCATTAGAAACTTAAAATTCACCGCTCCTTATATGCATGATGGTAGGTTTGCTACAATAGAAGAAGTTATTGAACACTATTCAACAGGATTAAAAGCTTCTCCTACGATAGACCCTTTGATGAAAAAAGTAAATCAAGGAGGTGTAAATATTTCTAATAAAGACAAAGCTGATTTAAAAGCTTTTTTACTTACTCTTACAGATAATAACTTTGTCAATAATCCCGATTTTCAAGAATAATCGAGAAAATTAATAACTCTATTTAAAAACACAATGAAAGGTTGTGCAAATAAGTGAGACTTAAATTGTATATTTGCAAACTATTTAGAGTTAATCCACTTATACAATGATAAAAGTTTCAGACACAGCTAAAAAGAAAGTCATTGAACTAATGACAGACGACGGATTTAACGCTACAACCGATTTTGTTCGTGTTGGGGTAAAAAGTGGTGGTTGTTCAGGGTTATCATACGATTTAACCTTTGATAAAAACACACAAGAAAATGATAAAATTTTTGAAGAAAACGATGTAAGAATTGTTGTTGACAAAAAAAGTTTTTTATACCTAGTCGGAACTACTTTAGAGTATTCTGGAGGATTAAATGGAAAAGGATTTGTTTTTAACAATCCAAATGCAAACCGTACATGTGGTTGCGGTGAAAGTTTTTCTTTATAACATTACAACTCAATCATGAGCAAGTATACCGAAGACGATTTAAGAGAAGAGTTAAAAACCAAAGAATATGAATATGGTTTTTATACAGATATAGAAAGTGAAACCTTTGCTAAAGGGTTAAACGAAGATGTGGTTCGTGCTATTTCAAAAAAGAAAAACGAACCTGAATGGATGACTGAATGGCGTTTAGAAGCCTTTAGAGTTTGGCAACAAATGGAAGAGCCAGAATGGGCTAATGTAAAGTATGAAAAACCAAACTTTCAAGAAATCGCTTATTATTCAGCACCAAAACAAAAACCTAAATTAAATTCTTTAGACGAAGTTGACCCTGAAATGTTGGCAACTTTTGAGAAATTAGGAATTTCTTTAGATGAACAAAAACGTTTAGCTAACGTTGCTGTTGATATTGTAATGGACTCTGTTTCTGTTGCAACAACTTTTAAAGAAACATTAGCTGAGAAAGGAATTATTTTTATGCCAATCTCAGAAGCAATTCAAGAACATCCTGAATTAGTTAAAAAATATATAGGTTCTGTAGTCCCAACAACAGATAACTTTTATGCTGCATTAAATTCAGCAGTTTTTTCTGATGGATCATTCTGTTACATTCCAAAAGGAGTTCGTTGTCCAATGGAATTATCAACTTATTTTAGAATTAACGAAGGTGGTACAGGGCAATTTGAAAGAACTTTAGTAGTAGCTGATAAAGGAAGTTATGTTTCTTACTTAGAAGGATGTACTGCACCTCAACGTGATGAAAATCAATTACACGCAGCTGTTGTTGAATTAATCGCCATGGATGATGCTGAAATTAAATATTCTACAGTACAAAACTGGTTCCCAGGTGATGCTGAAGGTAAAGGAGGAGTTTTCAACTTTGTAACAAAAAGAGGTTTATGCGAAACCAATGCTAAAATTTCTTGGACACAAGTAGAAACCGGATCTGCAGTAACATGGAAATATCCAAGTTGTGTATTAAAAGGAAATAATTCTGTAGGTGAATTTTACTCAATTGCAGTAACTAATAATCACCAACAAGCAGATACTGGAACGAAAATGATTCACTTAGGAAAAAACACTAAGTCAACCATTATTTCAAAAGGTATATCTGCAGGAAAATCACAAAACAGCTACCGTGGATTAGTACAAATTAATTCAAGAGCTGAAAACGCACGTAACTTCTCTCAATGCGATTCTTTATTAATGGGTAATGAGTGTGGTGCACATACATTCCCTTATATAGAAGCGAAAAATAAATCGGCACAAATAGAGCACGAGGCTACTACAAGTAAAATTGGTGAAGATCAATTATTTTATTGTAACCAACGTGGAATTGATACCGAAAAAGCAATAGCATTAATTGTAAACGGATTTAGTAAAGAAGTATTAAATAAGTTACCAATGGAATTTGCTGTTGAAGCACAAAAATTATTAGAAATTAGTTTAGAAGGAAGTGTAGGTTAAAATTTAATTGATTTTAACCACTAAGTTAAGTTGTTATTTAACACAACTTTACCCAAAACAAAATAAAAAAACACGTAGCAATAGCTAACATAACATAAGAACAATGTTAAAAATAGAAAACTTACACGCACAGGTAGAAGACAAAGACATTCTAAAAGGAATTAATTTAGAAGTTAAAGCTGGAGAGGTACATGCTATCATGGGACCAAATGGTGCAGGAAAAAGTACTTTATCATCTGTAATTGCAGGTAATGAAAATTATGAAGTTACTTCTGGAAACATCGAGTTAGAAGGTGAAGATATTAGCGAATTAGCTCCTGAAGAAAGAGCGCATGCAGGAGTATTTTTATCATTCCAATATCCAGTAGAAATTCCTGGTGTTACTGTAACTAACTTTATTAAAACAGCTATTAACGAATCTCGTAAAGCACAAGGTTTAGAAGAAATGCCTGCGAAAGACATGCTAAAAAAGATTCGTGAAAAATCTGAATTATTAGAAATTGATAGAAAATTCTTATCTCGTTCTTTAAATGAAGGTTTTTCTGGAGGAGAGAAGAAACGTAATGAAATTTTCCAAATGGCTATGTTAGAGCCTAAATTAGCAATCTTAGATGAAACAGATTCTGGTTTAGATATCGATGCATTACGTATTGTTGCTAATGGTGTAAACAAATTAAAATCTGAAAACAACGCAGTTGTAGTTATTACACACTACCAACGTTTATTAGATTATATAGTTCCTGATTATGTACACGTTTTACATGATGGTAAAATTGTAAAAACAGGTGACGCTTCTTTAGCTTTAAAGCTTGAAGAAAAAGGATACGATTGGATTAAAGAAGAGGTAAACTCATAATTAGTTGGATTCAACTAAACATTGAAAGAATGGAGTTAAAAGAGAAATTATTATCATCATATGTAGCCTTTGAAAATGGATTGAATGTTAATTCTGATATTCATGATATTCGTACAAAAGCGTTACAAGAGTTTGAAAAATTAGGATTTCCTACAAAGAAATTAGAAGCTTGGAAATACACTTCTTTAAATTCAGTTTTAAAAGAAGATTATAGCTTATTTCCAGATCATGATATTGCCATAGAATTAGCTGATGTAAAGAAATATTTTATTCACGATATAGATAGTTATAAGATTATTTTTATCGATGGTAAATACAGCTCTTTCTTATCAGAAACAACACACGATGGTATGGATGTATGCTTACTTTCTGCAGCATTATCTAAACCTAAGTACAAACCTGTAATTGAAAACTATTTCAATAAAATAGCTAAGCAAGATAATTTAACATCTTTAAATACTGCTTTTGCTACTGAAGGTGCATTTATTCATATTCCTAGAAACGTAGAAGTTGAAAAACCAATACAAATTATCAACTTTACAACTGGAAAGGAAGATGCTACTATGGTTCAACCAAGAAACTTAGTAGTAGCTGAACGCAATGCACATGTTCAAATTATAGAGCGTCATCAAAGTTTAACAGATAACCCTGTTCTTACTAATGTAGTAACTGAAATTTTTACTGATACACATTCAACTGTTGATTATTATAAAATTCAGAACGATAATGATAACGCTTCTTTAGTAGATAACACTTACATTGAGCAACAATCGGAAAGTGTTTGTTCTGTACATACTTTTTCTTTTGGAGGAAATATTACACGTAATAACTTAAATTTCTACCAAAAAGGAGAGCGTATTGATTCTATCTTAAAAGGAATTACAATTATTGAAGGAAAACAACATGTTGATCACCATACTTTAGTTCACCATATAGAACCAAATTGTGAGAGTCACCAAGACTATAAAGGTATTTATGGAGGTCGTTCTACTGGTGTTTTCAACGGTAAAGTTATTGTTGAGAAAGAAGCTCAAAAAACGAACGCTTACCAACAAAACAATAATGTTTTAATTAGTGACAAAGCAACGATAAACGCAAAACCTCAATTAGAGATTTTTGCTGATGATGTAAAATGCTCTCATGGTTGTACTATTGGGCAATTAGATGAACAAGCATTGTTCTATATGCAACAGCGTGGTATTCCTAAAAAAGAAGCTCGTGCATTATTAATGTATGCTTTTGCTAATACTGTATTAGAAAGTGTAAAAATACCTGAAGTTAAAAAGAGAATTAATAAATTAATAGCTAACAAATTAGGTGTTAATATTGGTTTCGACTTGTAATATTAGATTATAAAAAATAAAACAGCCCTCTTAATATTTAAGAGGGCTGTTTCTTTTATAGATTATCCTCTATTCTATCACAAATCGTTTACTGGTCTTAGTAAACTTATTTTCTAACCTTAAAATATAGATTCCTGAATTCAGTTTATCGATATTGATTGTTTTTTCTTCAGATAAACTTCCTTCTTTCAATACTTGTCCTAATACATTTACTACTTTGTAAGATGCATTTGAAAAATTTCTTTCTGGCCCAACTAATTGTAATAATTTACCTTTTTCAATAGGGTTTGGAGCAATATTTACTGATGTAAAGATTCCTTCATCTTCATCTCCTAAAACATCTACTCTAGTATCAAATAATTCTGTAACTATTACATTTGAACTTTCACATGATCCTTCATAAATTTTCACATTACTAAACGTAGAGTTATTTCCAGAACCACCATCGTTATCGTTTATAAACACTAATCTATCCATAGCACCAGTATAAGAACTACCTACAGGAATTACATATTTCTTGGTTCCGCTAGCATAATTATCAAAATTGGTGATTCCATAATTTTGTGTACCATGAACTTTAAAATATCTACTAGATGTTAAAGTATTATCGTTTTCAAAACCTATACCATGTATTTCTCCTTGAGAAGTACTACTAAATTCAAACTCAATCACAGTATTCGCTGTAACTGTATAATTTAAAGAAATATACTTCCAAGTATTATTTGTTAAGGTTAATGAAGCCCCTCCAGAACCTACAGAATAATTCCCTGAGCTGTCTTGATTTGAAAAAGAAGTAATAGTATAATCATTAAAATTTAATGATGAACATCCAGAACTTCCTCCTCCAGAGGTTAAGGCTAAATTATCAATAGCTATATCACTAGACCAACCAGATCCAGTTGTACCAACAAATCTTAATCTTACTTCATTTTGACCTACATATGAGCTCAAATTTACGGATTGATTATTCCATTGGTTTCCTTTATTTCCAGAATCACTCCATAAACTAGTCCAATTGGTACCGTTTGTAGAAGCTTCTAATCTTAAAGAACCTACATTAGTTCCATACATATGATTACTAAAAGTAAATGTTGCAGAGCTTACTCCTGATAAATTAAAACAAGGACTTTCTAAAATAGCTGTAGCATTTGCTCCTATTTGACCAGGACTACTATTATTAGAAGCCTCTAAAAACATATAATAATTACCATCAGCGCCAGAACTAGGTCCAGTTCCTGTTGAAGGTGTACCAGAGGCATCTCTTACCCAATTACCATCATCTCCAGTGGCTTGTGTCCATCCATCTCCTGTTTCAAAACTTTGAGCATAAGGAAAAGAATTTACAGTACTAGAACATCCGGTTGGATTACCTCCACCACCACTACCTACTCCATTTGCAGGCATAGAACTACCAATAGCACTAATTAAATCGTCGCTTCTTCCATAAGATCCATTAGGACAAAATCCTGTATTATGAATAGCTACAACAAAATTTGTATTGTAATCAATTACTGGCGAACCTGAACTTCCGCCCTCTGTATCTGCATAATAATTCATTCTTTTTCCTGCTCCTCCAGCATTTCCGCAACTTCCCACACAAGAAACTTCTGAAAAACCAGTATCGGTATTCACAGAGATTTCTTTTCTTCTTCCTCCTGGGTGCTGTGGAATATAAATTCTATCACCTACAGATGATACTGTTGGACTAATACTTAAATAACCGTATGTACTAGTTGGATTAGTAGGTAGCTTTACCAAAGTATAATCTAAACTAGAACTCGTTTTTACAAAAGTAGCTGAAGATGCTACTACATTTTGAGTAGCATTTGCAGAACCTGTACAGCTTTGATGCTGATAATTAAAAATAAAATCTGTGTTTTGAGCATCAGATGAAGAACCAATACAGTGATTATTGGTCATTAAGTGACCTTCACTTCCTAATAGCCAACCTGTACAACTCGAACTACCATTAATTATTAGTCTACATACAGCCTTTGCTTTTTCATACATATCTGTTCCACTATAACAAGCTATTCGCTCTTTATTATCGCTAGAACAAATAGTTTTTCCTTGATGCTTTTCTACCGTTTTAATCAATTTACTTGGTGTGAAACCGTAAGCAACTTTAGCAATTTCAAATCCATTGTGTTTACCTACATTTCCAGATGAATATAAGCGAACTTCAACTTTGTCATCAAATAATACTTTTGACCAGAAATTACTAATTGTTGTCATACTATTATCAACAATTTTTCCTTTTCCACCATATATCAATGATTCTTTGCTTTTTGCTCCAATTATTTCTAGATAATCACCTAGAGCTAAATCAAAATTTTTAAAATACAACTTAATGTAAGATGAGTTTTTAGAGTAAAACTCTTTGCTATACACTAATTCCTTTTTTTGTTGACTTGAACTTTTCTTTTTAAACTTTTGATAGGTTTTTGTAATCTTGATGTCTGAGTCAAATTCATCACCTATTTTAAAAGCTTTTTGGGCATTTACGACTAATGCGCTTAGAAAGATTAGGGCACAAAGTACCTCTTTGAAAAGATAATTTTTCATTTTTGAAGGGTTTTGGTTAATTTAAATCTAAATTACTAATAATCAACACAATAAACAAAACTAAAAAAAATAATTTTTAGCTTTAAAAAGCTAAAAACCTACTGTTTACAAGAGTTTTTAACCTCTCTTAAAACTTTATCTATCTTACTTTTTGACAAGAAGTTTCCTTTAACAAATACACCAGCTATTTTCCTTGTATTTGTAATATTTTCAAGAGGATTATCTTCCAATAAAACCAAATTTGCATTCTTACCTTCACTAACACTTCCTTCTTCTGAAACAGCATTAAAATATCTTGCTGGAATTATAGTTGCAGTTTTTAAAGTTTCATAAGTTGTTAAACCTGATTTATTAATAAACTCAAGTTCTGTATGTAATGAAAAACCTGGTAAGAATAAACCATAAGTATCACTACTTGTTAATAAAGGAACTCCTTCATTATGTAATAACTTAGTAAACATTTGTTGCCATTGTAATTCTTTAGCTAAACGTTTTAAGGATTTTTTCGAAGTAAACCATTCATACTTTCGGTAATGAACACTATCTGAAACCCAATAATCTTTATAGTAATTTGGCAAATATTTCAACTCTTCTTTTTTAAGAAGTTCTTCATGTCTATCATTATCAGCATAATTACTAATCATATCGAATATTCCTAATGTTGGTGACACATACACTCCACTCGTTTTAATTTGTTTAGCAGCTTTTTTCAAAAAAACTGAACTTTCTCTTTCTTTTTCAGAAAAGATATTCATAAACTCTTCTATATGTGCTATCGATTTCATTCGTAAGGAATATTCTAAAGGCATTTTTCTTTGTCCATGACCAATTACTTCTAATTGATTTTTTTGCGCCTCTCTTAACAACTTTAAATAAATATTCTTAGGTAAGTTGTCAGCTAACTTTATATAATCATATCCTCTTTTTTTATGATATGAAACTACGGACACTACTTCTTCTTCCGTTTTCAAATCTTTTCTTTGTAAATAGGGTCCTGTGGTATAATATTTAGGAGCAATGGTTAATTTTTCTGATAGCTTTTTGTTTTTGATTTGATCTTGCTTTTTATCCTCAGCCATATTTCTTGCTGAAGTAATACCATTAGCTACTAATAACTTGAATTCATTTTTAATATCAGTTTGATTATGGAAATGCATTTCTGCAAATCCTGGTAGCAAATATTTATTAGTTCCTTTAATTAATGTATCATACTTCCATTTTAACAAAGATGAATTTGGTGCTATTTTTTCAATTCTGTTTTTATGAATAAGTACATTATAATTTTTCAGAATGGTATCTACATCCATTGGAATTATATGCACGTTTTTTATAAGTATTTTTTTGTTTTGAGCTTGACTATTTGTAATTACTATGAAGAAAAAAAGTAATACTTTAAAATTGAATTTTATCATAATGGTTTGCTTTAATTTTTCAGCAAACCTAATTACATCAAGGGTTTAAGGAGTTTAAAAATGTTAGATTCTAAGAAATCAATACTTATTTATATTGTTTTTGATACTCGCTCGGAGTGATTCCTGTATATTTTTTAAAAGCATTGAAAAACGTTGCCTTTGAATTAAAACCAACTTCTAAACCTATTGCTAATAAACTATAATTTGAAAAACCAGAGTCTATCAACATTTCTTTTACATCTTCTATTCGATATTTATTAACTATATCTGAAAAGCTCTTATACGGACTTTCTTTTATTAGTTGAGATAAATAGCCTGGGCTTATTCCTAGTTTTTCTGCTACAAAGTCTCTATTTAATTGTGAATTTCTATGAATATGTTCATCTGATAATAAACGAATGAACTCTTTTATTATCGGATTTTCTATTACTTCATTAGTTGCATTGACTTTTTTTGTTTTTAAATACTCTCTTATTTCATATTGTTCGTTAGACAATTTAAATCGATAAATACCTATATAAATTATCCAATACATCAATAAAGAAACTCCTATCCATAAATAATTTAATGACTTGCGTTCTAAGTATAAAAACCTATGAAATTCCAATAGAAAACCATAAATTTCTATTAGTGCAAAAATTACCCAAAATACTCGCAACCATTTTATAGTAGATTTTTGTGTTTTAACAAATAGTAACCAAAAGGAGGGCAGTAAAACAATAAAGGGAAAAATAATAGAACATAAACTTATTGCTTTATAAAAAAATGAAACTGAATCCTTTGTTATAAACGGCAACTTATATAAGCCATAAATATTTTCTAAACTAACTATAATATTACATATCGTTAATACTACAAATGGTAAAAAAAGTAATGCTTTAGTTCTTTTGTATATAGAACTTTTTGTAGCCTTATAAAAAAACAACAATAATGTTACCGGATATAAAAATTGCCATAAAAAAAAGTCTAAAAATTGAATTATAACTGGGTTCTTATTCAAATCCCAAAACCAATTATTCATACCAATAATAGATATAATTATAAGTGTAATTCCCAAATATCTATTAGTTGAACTTCTTAAAAACTTAGAAAACAAAATTACTAAGCTTAACACAAAGCAATGTACTATAGCTATTAAAGTAAAAACTTCAAGATAGGATACAACCATTTTTAATTTCTAAAGTTAGACCTCATCCATGCTACAATCATTCGCAATTCTCCCCAAGTATACTCATCTTCTACAATCTCTTTTACTTTAGATAAATTATCTAAACCTGTAGCATTGATAATTCTTTTAGCCTTTTCAAGCTTTTTATCGCTGAATAATTCTGTTATTTCAATATCTCCTTGAGTAACAAAATGTGATAAATGTCCTTCAATAGTACCTATAACCAAACCACGTTTTGCTGCAATTTCTTCTGTATTCAAACCTTCCTTGTATAAATCAAATGTAATATCTTTAGTATTACGTTTGTCTTTCTCTATTTCTACAATTTCAATTTGTGATTTGAGATTATTAGCTTTTGCATAATCATTAATAATTTCTAATATTTCATCACCATATTTATTAACTCTAATTTTCCCCATTCCATTTACTTTTATAAGTTGAGATTTATCCATTGGCAACAATTCGCATAGCTCAAATAATGTTTTTTGTGTAAAAACTTGAAATGGTGGAATATCTTCTGAATTAGAGACACTTGTTCTAAATAACTGCAATTCTTCAAATAATTTTTGATGTGCTGTTGAAGTTACAACAGCTCTCTTTTTCTTCTTTTTCTCTGGTTTATCAAGAATAGCTTTTGCTCTTACTTTTAAAAACTCTTCTGTTGAAAACTCAGAAGATAATGAGCTAAATAATATTTTTTTTATTCTTAGAAAATCTTCAAAAGCTGATACTTGTTTTTCTATATCTTTTTCTACTGCAGAATTATCTGTGCTGTATGAAAAAGTTTCAAACACATCTATAATCTTTTCTGTAGTTTCTTTTTTAAAATATGCTAGGGCTTTAATATATCTCTCTTGAATAAGATTATCATTTATCTCATCTTCTTTGATAGCTAAATTTTCTAATTGTATTTTAAATGAATTTGCAACTTTAAGTAAAGGTACAACTCCTTCATCTTTTATCTTTTTCAGAGGCTCTATGACATTTCCCTGCAAAGAAGTTTGATTATTATAATATATATCTATTAAACGTGCTACAGGCTGTAAAAACTCATGATAACTAAATAGGTCATTAATTAAATTTATTTGAAACTTCCTTTTCGATTTTTCTAAATCGTCATTAGTAGGCACATTTTCTTCTACTTGCTTATTGAAACTTTTTACTGAATTATCGTTAATGATACTTGAAGATTTAATAGGTGTTTTTAACACAATTCCTTCAAGAGTTTTACATCTACTTAACGCTACATATGTTTGCCCGTGTGCAAATGATGATTCAGCATCAATAATAGCTTTATCAAAAGTTAATCCTTGACTTTTATGTATGGTTATTGCCCATGCTAATCTTAAAGGTATTTGCGTATAAGAGCCTTCCAGCTTCTCTGAAATTTCTTTACTTTCCGAATCCAGACTATAAGATATATTTTCCCAAGTTTCAACTGTCGTTTCAATAATATCATTATCGGAACACTTAACAGTAACTGTATCTTCTTCCAACAAAAGAACTGTTCCTATTTTCCCATTATAATATCTTTTTTCTGGTGAACTATCGTTTTTGATAAACATTACCTGCGCTCCAACTTTTAAAGATAAATGCTCATCATTAGGGTAGTTTTTCTCGTTGAAATCTTTATAAACTTCCGCCGTATATGTTATTGCTTTTGTTGTAATTTTATCTAATTCCTCTTGGTTTATCGTATCTGCTTTTTTGTTATGTGTTGTTAGCGTTATATAACCATCTTCTTTTTGAGGTTCAAATTCTGGTTCATATTGATTATTCAATAGTTTTGCTGACGCTTCTGATAGTGTATTGGTACGTACTTCATTTAAAAGCTTGATAAAACCTTCATCTTGCTGTCGGTAAATATGTTTTAACTCAACACTAATAGCATCAGCTTCTTGAAAGGCTATGCTACTAAAAAAATAAGCTGTTTTATAATAAGAACTTAAAATAGACCAATCATTAGGTCTAATTACAGGAGAAAGTTGTTGCAAATCTCCAATCATTAATACTTGTGCTCCTCCAAATACTTTATTTCTGTTTTTATAACGACGTAAAACTTCATCAATACCGTCCAAAACATCAGCCCTTACCATACTTATTTCATCAATAATTACAAGGTCTAACGATTTAATTATATCAATCTTAATCTTGCTAAATTTTCGTTGTACCCTATCTGTATATGGGCTTTGAGATTTAGGAATAATAGGTCCAAAAGGCAATTGAAAAAACGAATGAATTGTAACTCCTTTAGCATTGATAGCAGCAACACCTGTTGGAGCAACAACTACCATTCTTTTTAAACTTTCATTTTTTATTTTACGTAAAAAAGTTGTTTTTCCTGTTCCTGCTTTACCAGTTAAAAATAAATTTCTATCTGTTTTTTCTATAAAATTGAAAGCTAATTCTAACTCCTTATTCTCTATCATACAGCTTTTAAATAGTATTTATTATAAGTATAAACTTAGTTGATTTTATTAGATTTTTAACCTAATTTAAAATATTTTGTAATGTATTGAAAAAAAACGCGTCAAAAGTAATCAAATGTCTCACACTATTTAAAATTTGAAAAATGCGAAAAACTATTATCCTTTTCTGTCTATTATTCGTTAGTATTCAGTCGCAATCACAAACAGATGTATTTAATGCCCTTCTTAAAACTTATGTTAATTCACAAGGAGATGTAGATTATAAAGGGCTTAGAAAAAACCGTGCATTATTAGATCTTTATTTAAAGCATTTGAAAAAAACTGTACCAGGAAAAAATTGGTCGACAGCAAGAGCAAAAGCTTTTTGGATTAATGCCTATAATGCTTACACTATTAAATTAATCTTAGATAGTTATCCTTTAAAAAAGATTACTGATATTAAGAGAAAAGGTAGAAATGCATGGAAAATACCATTTGCTGTAGTTGGTAACAAAACTTATTCACTTGACTATATTGAGCATAAAATATTACGTAGATGGCATGACGACCCAAGAATTCACGTTGCTATAAATGCTGCTTCTAAATCTGGTCCAAGATTCGCTAATTATGCCTTTACAGCTAAAAATATTGATTCAAAATTAGAAGAATTAATGAAAGGCTTTATTAATGATCCTACTAAAAATAAAATTACTATAAACAAAGTTGAAGTTTCTAAGATGTTCGAATGGTATCAAGAAGATTTCACTATAAAACATTCTTTAATTGATTATATTAATAAGTATTCAGACATACAAGTTAACGACAATGCGGAAGTTGTATACTTAGAATATAATTGGAATTTAAACGGAAAATAACATATCCCCTCCCTTAAATTATCACTCAAAACGGAAAAGCAATAGTGTTTTTCCGTTTTTTTTACATTATACTTTTAGGATATTTTTCTGACAAATTTCGCAGGACTCCCAACCCATAGTTCCCCTGGTGGAACATCTTTAGTCACCACGCTTCCTGCTCCAATCATTGCTTTTTCTCCTATTGTAACTCCTCCTAAAACTGTTGCATTTGCCCCTATAGACGCTCCTTTCTTTATTAAAACCGATTGATATTCTGAATAATACACCTTAGACCTAGGATATTTATCATTTGTAAATGTAACATTCGGACCTATAAAAACATCATCTTCTATTCTCATTCTATTCCATAAATAAACTCCTGACTTCACAGTAACATTATCCCCTAAAACAACATCGTTTTCTATAAAATTATGGCTGCATATATTACAATTAGTACCTATGACCGCCCCTTTTAAAATTACACTAAATTGCCAAATCCTTGTTTTAACCCCAATAGCTGTGCTAGTTACGTCTGCTAATGGGTGAATAAACACTTCTTCTTTCTCAAATTCTTTCATATCATACTTATTTTAATGATACTAACTAATTTACAATGAATCAGGATAAAAATCAAAAAACCTATACATCAGTATAGGCTTTGATCTATTACAATAATAAGAGTAGTTAAAACTTACCATTTTTATGTGCCATTTCTGACGGAATTTCTTGAATTACATCCCAGTGTTCTACAATTTTACCATTCTTCAATCTGAATAAATCGTAAAATGCTTGAGGTTTACCATTCCATTCACCCTCACTCATGGTTAGTATAAAATTTCCTTCTCCTAATACTTTGTGAAGCTTTTGGTATTTGAACATGTTATTCTGTGATGTCAAATACTCTATTGCTTCATTTAATCCAGTTAAACCATCTTTCACCATTGGATTATGCTGTAAATATTCTTCACTACTTACATATTCAGTTATTTTTTGTGGAGCTTTACCAAACAAAACATCATTTACAAAATTGGTTACTATCTCTTTATTCGCTTTAGTTTTATCTATATCTGTTATTGCTGTTTCTCCATCTACTTGCGATCGTCCACTTGCTGTATTGTCTACTTTAACAGTAATATTATCCCAGTGTTCTGCAACCTTACCATTTTCCATTCTCCAAACATCAAACGCAACTACTTCCTTTCCTCCAAATGGTTCTGCATTATGATATGAGTTATGGAACACTATAAAATCGCCGTCTTGTAAAATTCTGTGAGTTGTATAAGTTGTTTTTCCTTCTTTTAATACTGGTAAAAAACCTAACACAGGTTCAATTCCTGTTGGAACATGTGGGTTGTGTTGTATATAATTTTTTGCAAAATATTTTTTGACTCCATCAACACTATAATCTTTGAAAAAAGCTTCTTGTGCTTTCTGTGCAATCCCTTTTAAATTCTCCATTTTTGTTTCTTTTTTAGTTATCGGTTTCGTTGTTATCTTTTTACGAGGTGTATCACAGCTTACTAAAACTATTGCACTTAGTAATACTATACTTATTTGTTTCATCCTTTTTTAAATTTTAAATGATAGGACAAAACTAATTTGAAATGATAGTTTGGTATAGGTTAACCTAGAGAATAAAAGGGTTAATATCGAACCTGTTTAATTATAAATTGTTTCTTTTAAATATATTAGGGGTTAATCCCGTATGTTTTTTGAAGTATTTTACAAAATTAGTGGATTCTTCAAACCCCATTTGATAGGCTAATTCTGTACTTTTAATAGTGGAATTCACTAAATTTCTTTTAGCTTCTAAAATTATAAAATCATCTATATACTCTTTTGCTGTTTTAGAAATAATCTCTTTACAAACTACATTCAAATGTTTGTAGGTTATATTCAATTTTTCAGCATAGTATACTGCATTTCTACTAAGTGTAAAATCCTTTTTTAGTATTGTTTGAAAAGATAAAAAGAGGGTTAACTTATCAGATTCTTTAATGTAATTTGTATGATTTCTTTTTACTTCTTCTACTTTTGAAAAAATAATATTGAATAGAGAATCTATAATATGTTTTCTATTAAATACTTCAGAAGTTTTATAAAACTCATTAAAAAGTAACTCAATGTATTTTGGAATATTTGAACTTTCTGGAATTTGGATTTGAGAAGAAAAAAGCTGTGGAGTTAGTAATCTAATTGCTGTATCTTGAGGAATATTACTTAACTGATTTTTAAAATATTCTTCTGTAAAAAGAATTAAAAATCCTTTCACATTTCCTTGAAATTTAAAAGCATTTACTTGTCCTTTTGATACATATATTATTGAGTTTTTTCGTACTTCATGCCAAACAAAATCTACCAAATGCTCTGTATTTGCCTCTGTATAAAATGCCAACTGATAAAACTCAAGTTGATGAGGCTTTTCAGGTAAATGATCTAAGCTATTCTTTTGTTTTTCTATACTTTCTAATGTGATTATCTCTACACCTTCTATTTCTGGCGATTTTGACTGAAACGATAAATTAGGTAGTTCTTTAATCATGTTTTATATATAGAAAGCTAAATATAAGATAAAGGTAATTAATCTCGTAAAAACAAAAAATCCCGCCAAAGCGGGATTTTTATATAATTAACTAAGAAAAAATTACATTTCTAATGCTTTCTTAGGGTTGTTATCCATTAATAACTCTACTGGGTTTTCTAATGCTTCTTTAACAGCTACTAAGAAACCTACAGACTCACGTCCATCAATAATTCTGTGATCATAAGATAAAGCCACATACATAATTGGTTGAATTACAACTTCACCGTTAACAGCCATTGGACGATTAACAATGTTGTGCATTCCTAAAATTCCACTTTGTGGAGGATTGATGATTGGTGTTGACAACATAGAACCGAATACACCACCATTAGTAATTGTAAAAGTTCCTCCTGTCATTTCATCAACAGTAATTTGACCATCACGAGCACGTAAAGCTAAACGCTTCACTTCGCTTTCTACTCCTCTAAATGATAAATTCTCTGCATTTCTAATTACTGGTACCATTAATCCTTTTGGACCTGAAACTGCAATTGAAATATCTTGGAAGTCGTGACTTATTTTGTAATCTCCATCAATCATAGAGTTTACATCTGGGTACATTTTTAATGCTCTAACAACAGCTAAAGTAAAGAAAGACATAAATCCTAAACCAACTCCATGCTTAGCTTTAAAATCTTCTTTGTACTCATTACGTAAATCGAAAATTGGCTGCATGTTTACCTCGTTGAATGTAGTTAACATTGCAGTTTCATTTTTAACAGAAACTAAACGTTGTGCCACTTTACGACGTAACATTGATAATTTTTTACGCTCTGAACTTCTAGAACCGTTAGCTGGCTGAGTTCCCATTGAAGGAACAGCTTTTACTGCATCTTCTTTAGTTACACGACCGTCTTTACCAGTTCCTTTTACTGCTGAAGCAGAAATTCCTTTTTCAGCTAAAATTTTCTTAGCTGCTGGAGATGCTGCTCCTGTTGCATAAGTTTCTTTAGCTGGTTCTGCTTTTGGAGCTTCTTTTTTCTCCTCAGCTTTTGGAGCTTCTTTCTTTTCAGCTCCTCCTTCTGGTTTTGCAGCACTCATATCAATATGACATACTACAGCTCCTACTGCTACTGCATCACCTTCTTCAGCTTTTAAAGTAATAATTCCACTCTCTTCTGCTGGTAACTCTAACGTTGCTTTGTCAGAATCAACTTCAGCAATAGGTTGATCTTTTTCTACATAATCTCCATCTTCAACTAACCAAGTTGCGATTTCTACTTCTGTAATTGATTCCCCCGGAGAAGGAACTTTCATTTCTAAAACACTCATGTTTTTTATTTTTATTCTGAAATACTTTCTTTATTTAATCAAAAACTTTGTCTAACACACGTTGGTGGCGACGCTTATAACGTGCACTTGAACCTGCTGCTGGTGCCGAATGATAATCTCTCGAAGCACACTCTAATTTAGCTAATTCAAAACGCTCTAACATATAACCCCAAGAACCCATATTTTTTGGTTCCTCTTGTGCCCAAACATAACGTTCTACATTTGGATATCTATCCATTACTTCCTTTATTTTATCGTTATGTAATGGGAATAATTGTTCAATTCTAATTAATGCTATATCTTCTCTTCCTAAACGCTCGCGTTCTTCTAACATATCATAGTAGAACTTACCTGTACAGAATACCATTTTTTTCACTTTAGCAGTATCAACTGTGTCGTCAATTACTTCCTGGAAAGCTCCATTTGCTAAATCTTCTATAGGATTTACTGCTTTTGGTAAACGTAATAAACTCTTAGGTGTAAAAACTACTAAAGGTTTTCTAAAATCACGTTTCATTTGACGACGTAATATGTGATACATATTTGCTGGTGTAGAACAATTCGCTACAGTCCAGTTGTCTATTGCCGATGATTGTAAGAAACGCTCAATTCTTGCCGATGAGTGCTCCGGTCCTTGACCTTCGTACCCATGAGGCAATAACATTACTAATCCGTTTTGTAATTTCCACTTATCTTCTGCCGATGAAATATATTGATCAAATACAATTTGAGCTCCATTGGCAAAATCACCAAACTGAGCTTCCCAAATAGTTAGCGTATTTGGAGCTGCCATGGCATACCCATAGTCAAAACCTAATACTCCATATTCTGATAAATGAGAGTTGAAAATAGTCATCTCTCCTTTATTTTTCGGATTTGTATTTAATAAATTAACACGTTCTAATGTTTCTTCATCACGCATAATTGCATGACGATGCGAGAATGTTCCTCTTTCTACATCTTCTCCAGATATACGTACATTATATCCTTCTTCTAATAAAGTTCCGTAGGCTAAATTTTCAGCCGTTCCCCAGTCTAACATATTATCTTCAAAGACCATTTTATCACGACCTTTCAAAATACGTTCTGCCTTTCTTACAAATTTATGTCCTTCTGGAGTTGTTGATATTACCTTAGCAATATCTTTTAATGCTTCAACCGAATAAGTAGTATCTACTGGTTGTAACATATCTTGTAATTGCTTACGAACAAATCCATCCCATACTTCTGGCATGAACTCCTGAATCTTAGAAGTTGTTTTCTTTTTAGACTCTGTAAATTCTGCTTCTAAATGTGCTTTGAATTCATTTGTAATTTCTTTTACATAATCAGTTGAAATACTACCTTCTTCAACTAATTTTGCTGCATATATTTCTTTTGCATTTTTATGCTTAGAAATTGCTTTATATAATTTTGGCTGAGTAAAACGAGGTTCATCACCTTCGTTATGTCCATATTTACGATAACCTAAAAGATCAATGTAAATATCTTTTTTGAACTTAGTTCTATATTCTACAGCCATTTCCATTGCATGACAAACTGCTTCTGCATCATCTGCATTTACATGCAATACTGGTGATAATGTTACTTTAGCCACATCTGTACAATAGGTACTAGAACGTGCATCTAAGTAATTAGTTGTAAAACCTACCTGGTTATTTACTACCACATGAATAGTACCTCCAGTTTTATAACCATTTAAAGTCATCATTTGCCCTACTTCATAAACAATTCCTTGTCCAGCAATAGCAGCATCTCCATGAACTAAGATTGGTAAAATCTTACCATTATCTCCTTTATAATCTAAATCTATTTTAGCACGAACAATTCCTTCAGCTACAGCATCAACTGTTTCTAAGTGAGATGGATTTGGAACCAAATTCATCTTCATTGTCTGTCCGCCTTTGTATTCTTTACTTAAAGTTAAACCTAAATGGTATTTTACATCTCCATCTATATCTTGATCTTCAAAATCTTTTCCTTCAAACTCGCTAAATAAATCACGAACTGGTTTCTTAAAAATATTTACCAGTGTATTTAAACGACCACGATGTGCCATACCTAACACACATTCTTCTACTCCATATTTCTCGGCAGCATCACGAAGTGCAACACTTATACCAGGAATTAATGTTTCCCCTCCTTCTACAGAAAAACGCTTTTGACCTACATACTTTGTTTGTAAAAAGCTCTCAAAAGTAGAAGCTTGATTCAGTTTAGTAAGTATGTACTTTTTTGCCTCTAAGTCGTAACTAGGGTGATTATCATTTTTATTTAAACGATTTTGCCACCATTTTAACTCCTCTGGGTTTCTTAGATACATATATTCCACTCCAATACTATCGCAATAAATTGCTTTTAGGTGTGAAATGATTTCTGATAAAGAGCTTGGCCCCATACCTAAAATTTCTCCTGCATTAAAAACTGTGTTTAAATCAGCTTTTGTCAGTCCAAAATTTTCAATATCTAAAGTAGGTGTATATTTTCTTCTATCACGAACTGGATTTGTTTTTGTAAACAAATGTCCACGAGTACGATAACCATTAATTAAATCGATTACCAAAAATTCTTTGCGTACTTCTTCAGGAACTTCGATTGCAACCTCATCATCCGTTAACGAATAATTTTCGTTTGCTAAATCATATCCTTGAAAAAAACTTCTCCAACTTGGTTCCACCGCATCAGGATTTTTCTGATATTGTTCGTACAAATCACCTATAAAACCTGAATGTGCTGCGTTTAAGAACGAAAACTTGTCCATATATATTTTTATGCTTTTCTATCAATAAGAATAATGCTGACAAAAATACAACTTTTAGTAAAAACAAGACTTTTTTTCTTGCTTATTTTAACTAGCATAATCTCCCTCTTCGAAGCTTTGTATTAAAAAATAACGAAAAATAAACTTCTGAAAACCAGAATCAAATAAAATTAATTGTATTTTTTATTAAAAATAATTTGCAGATATAAAAAAAGCCCTTAAATTTGCACTCGCATTTTAAAACAAGTTCGTTTTAAATTCCTCCTTAGCTCAGTTGGTTAGAGCATCTGACTGTTAATCAGAGGGTCCTTGGTTCGAGTCCAAGAGGGGGAGCTAAAATGCTAAAGGCAACGTAGGAGCCGATAATTTCTACAACATACATATTTTGTTCTATAAGAACATTCCTCCTTAGCTCAGTTGGTTAGAGCATCTGACTGTTAATCAGAGGGTCCTTGGTTCGAGTCCAAGAGGGGGAGCAAAAAGACTTACAAATTTGTAAGTCTTTTTTTATTTTTGCACTATGTCATTTCCTAAGAAACTTACTGCTAAATTACTCCAACGTAAAGAAAACAATTCTCTAAGATCACTTGGAAAAGAAATTAACTTAGTTGATTTTTCTTCTAATGACTATTTAGGTTTAGCCAAATCAGAAATTGTATTTAATAATGTTCATCAATTTTTAGTAGCGCAAAATATCAAACAAAATGGAGCTACTGGTTCTAGACTTTTATCTGGAAACCATAAATTATACCCACTAGTTGAAAAACAGTTAGCTGAATTTCACAATTCAGAATCTGCTCTAATTTTTAATTCTGGATATGATGCAAACATCGGATTTTTCTCTTCCGTCCCACAACGTGGAGATATTATTTTATATGACGAATTTATACATGCTTCTATTCGAGATGGCATACAACTTTCAAACGCTAAAGCTTATAAGTTTAAACATAATGACCTTTTAGATTTAGAAGAAAAAATTATTCGTCTGAACGACTCAAATAACAATAACGAAATTTATGTGATAACAGAATCTGTTTTTTCTATGGATGGAGACAGTCCAAATCTTAAAGAAATTGTTCAGATTTGTAAAACCAACAAAGCCTATTTAATAATTGATGAAGCTCATGCCATTGGTGTTTTCAATAAAGGTTTAGTTGAAACTACAGAAATACACAATGATATTTTTGCTAGGATTGTCACTTTTGGAAAAGCATTAGGATGCCATGGTGCTGCAATTATATCTTCTAATGAATTAAAAAATTATCTCATTAATTTCTCAAGAAGTTTTATTTATACCACAGGCCTATCCCCTCATGCTGTAGCCACCATTAGTTTTGCCTATAAAGAGCTCCCTAAACTTAAAGAGCAATTACAAAAGAACATCCTCTTTTTCACTAAAGAAACACAACGTTTAAATCTTAATTTTATTAAGAGTGAATCCGCAATCCATTGTTGTATTATTCCAGGAAACGAAAAAGTAAAACTGATAGCTCAAAAGCTTCAAGAAAAAGGATTTGATGTGAAACCGATTTTATCTCCTACTGTTAACAAAGGGGAAGAAAGACTACGCTTTTGCTTACACAGTTATAATTCTTTTGAAGAAATTACCAGTGTTTTAGAGAACCTTGCTACTTTTGCTTTATAAAATTAGCATAAATGAACGATAATCATGTAATTCTAACTGTATTTGAGTATTCAACCGAAGCTCAAGTAATTAAATCTAAATTGGATTCTGAAAACATTAGAACCATGTTAATGGATGAAAAAACTATTGATTCTGACCCTTTATTAAGTCAGGCAATAGGAGGAGTGAAATTATTAGTTCATAAAGATGATTTGGAAAAAGCATTAGTTATATACAACGAAATTAGAGAATACGAAAAAGATGAGAACGGAGTATCTTATCAATGTGGCAAATGCAAATCATCAAGAATTCTTGTTGCACCACCTCAACGAAAAAGTTTCTTTTTTATGCTTTTTCCCTTTTTTGAAAGTAGAAAATTAATTTGTAACGATTGTAAAACAATCTTTTAATGAAAAAATATTTTATCACTGGTATTTCCACAGAAGTGGGAAAAACAGTAGCTTCTGCTATTGTTACCGAAGCTCTAGAAGCAGACTATTGGAAACCTGTTCAAGCTGGCGAATTAGATAATTCTGATGCTCATAAAGTTGAACAACTAATTTCTAATTCTACAACAACCATTCATACTAACGCATACGCATTAAAAACTCCTATGAGTCCACATGCTGCTGCTGAAATAGACAATATAAGCATTGAACTTTCTAACATAACTGAACCAAAAACATCAAACAATTTAGTTATTGAAGGTGCTGGTGGGTTATTAGTACCTTTAAATAATACAGACACTATTTTAGATATTATAAAACCTGATTATAAAGTAATTGTGGTTTCTCGCCATTATTTAGGAAGTATTAACCATACCTTATTAACCATAAATCTTTTAAAAGAAAAAGGTTTTGATGTTTCTTTGATTTTTTCAGGTGATGAACATCCTACTACTGAATCAATTATTAAAAAAATGACAGGCGTTTCTGTTATTGGAAGAATTGACGAAGAACCATATTTCGATCAAAATGTTATTCGTGAGTATGCTGACCTTTTTAAAGATAAATTATGACACTACAAGAAAGAGATAAACAACACTTATGGCATCCTTTAAAGCAGCACCAAACACATCCAGATAGTTTAGGTATTGTAAAAGCCAAAGGTTGTATTTTAACCGATGAGAACGGTAACGAATATATTGATGCTATTTCTTCCTGGTACACTTGTATGTTTGGTCACTGTAATGACTTTATTACCAATAAGGTTTATAAACAAATGCAAACATTAGATCAAATAATGTTTAGTGACTTTACACATGAACCTGCTGTTGCTTTATCGGAAGAGTTAATTAAGATACTACCAAAAAACCAGAATAGAATATTCTTTAACGACAATGGTTCAACAGCTGTTGAAGCTGGAATTAAAATGGCTTTGCAGTACTATTTTAACAAAGGCGAAAAAAGGAATACTTTCGTTGCTTTTGAAAACGGTTTTCATGGAGATACATTTGGTGCTATGTCTGTATCCGGACTCTCTGTTTACAATGGTCCTTTTGAAGATTTCTTAATGGATATTAAACGTATTCCAGTTCCTAACGAAAACAATAATCAAGAAATTTTAACACTATTAAAACAAATTGTTAGCGAGAATAGTATTGCTGGTTTTATATACGAACCTTTAGTTCAAGGTGCTGCTGGTATGAAAATTCATAAAGCAGAAGATTTAGATTCTGTTTTACAATTTTTTAAAAACAATGATATTTTAACTATTGCTGATGAAGTAATGACTGGGTTTGGTAAAACTGGAAATAATTTTGCATCTGATGAAATTGCCACAAAACCTGATATTATTTGTTTAAGTAAGGCCCTAACAGCTGGTTTGGTTCCTATGGCTATTACTTCTTGTACCGAAGATATTTACAATGAGTTTTTAAGTAATGATATTGCCAAAGGCTTTTTCCATTGTCATACGTATTCTGCAAATCCAATAGCATGTAGTGCTGCTTTGGCGAGTATTGAATTATTACAGAGTGATGAAATTCAAAAAAATATTCAAAGAATTTCAAAAGCTCATCAAGATTTTTCAAATCAAATAGCCAATCATGTTAAGGTTACTGAGGTACGTTCGAAGGGAGTCATTTTAGCTATTGATTTAAAAACCAATGCTGGAAGATATGGTACATTAAGAGATCAGCTATTAAAATCTTTTATGGACAAAGGTGTATTTTTAAGACCTCTTGGAAATACTATTTATATACAACCTCCTTATGTAATTACTGAACAACAATTACAAAAGGTATATACAACAATTAAAGAGGTTCTAGATACTTTCTAGAACCTTTTCATTTTCCAGTAAATTTATTTCTTCTTGGGTTTCTTTTATACGCACATATAAATCTTCATAAACCCACTCTCCATCAGTTTTAATTCCTTTTACTATTAAAGTTCCTTCTCCTTTACTACCACGAATTGGAATAGAAAAATCAACATCGCCATCATTATTTCTTAATGAAATATTCCCTGAAGGAATACCATATTTTTCAATATTATCACCAAGTAAAGAAATTACCTTCTCATTATTCCTTACTTGTTCCATAGCATACTCTATCGGTGTTGCATTATCTATCATTTTAGAAACACCAAAAATTGCAGCACCAATTCCAAATACAAAAAACAAAACAATCAAGAGACAACCACATCCACAACCTCCAACAGGAACTGCCCACATCCAATTTCTACCAAACCAACTTTTTTCATGCTTTTCATCCATAGATTTAATATTTAATGACAAGATAACTATTAAATTTCTTCATGTTACCTGATTTTAACTTTATTTTTGTCAAAATTTTAAATGTGTTGAAAGAACGTATTTCTATAACAGCAATGGCATCTGTTTCTTCGGTAGGAAGTTCCCAAAATGAAATTTGGAATAACTACCTTAATACGAAACATTATCTAAGTAGTAAGAGTTTTGATAATTTTAAAGCTCATGTAGCTCAATTATCTGATGACATTAAAAATGAAATAAATCAATTAAAGCATTCCGATAATAAGTATAAAAACTTAGACGAAACAGTTTTATATACTTTATATGTAGCACGAAAAGCTATTAAAGATGCAAACTGGAATTCTCAAGATAATTTTGGAATTAATATAGGTTCTTCACGTGGAGCAACTTCTTTATTTGAAAAATACCATAAGGAGTTTTTAGAATCAGGAAAATCATCAACATTAAGTTCTCCTACAACAACTTTAGGAAACATTTCGTCATGGATTGCACATGACTTACAAAGTAATGGCCCTGAAATTTCACATTCTATTACTTGTTCTACTGGTTTACACTCTTTATTAAATGGAGTTGCTTGGTTACAATCTGGAATGACTAATAAATTTATGATTGGTGCTAGTGAAGCCTCTCTAACAGATTTTACTATTGCGCAAATGCAAGCTTTAAAAGTATATTCAAAAGAAACAGATGAATATCCTTGTAAAGCTTTTGATATGACAAAAACAAAAAACACCATGGTTTTAGGAGAAGGAGCTGCTGTTTTTTGCTTAGAATCTGAAATCTCTGAAAATGCAATTGCTTTTATTGATAATGTAGGATATGCCACTGAAGTATTAAAACACAATACATCAGTTACTACAGATGCTGAATGCTTTCAGAAATCCATGAAAATGGCTTTGAAAAATATTTCTCCTGAGGAAGTAGATGCTATTGTTATGCATGCCCCAGGAACTATAAAAGGAGATCAATCAGAAATAAATGCTATCAAGGCTATTTTTGGAAATAATCAACCTTTTTTAACAACCAATAAATGGAAAGTTGGACATACTTTTGCTACTTCTGGATTATTAAGTTTGGAATTAGCTATTTTAATGTTACAACATCAAAAAACAATAGAAGTACCATTTGCAGAAAAGCAAAAACAACCAGAAAAACTAACAAAAATCCTAGTAAACGCTGTAGGTTTTGGAGGAAATGCAGTTTCTGTGTTACTATCTAAATAATATCCTTATTTTTACCCCAACAAACAACTTGAATTCATGAGCGAAGTAAGACATAACTGGACGAAAGAAGAGATTCTAGAAATATATAACAAACCTATGATGGAGCTTTTATACGAAGCTGCTACCATTCATAGAAAAAGTCACGACCCAAACGTAGTACAAGTTTCTACATTACTATCTATAAAAACTGGTGGATGTTCTGAAGACTGTGGATATTGTCCACAAGCTGCACGTTACCATACTGATATTAATGGAAACGATTTAATGTCTGTACAGCAAGTAAAAGCACAAGCTTTAAGAGCTAAAGCAGGTGGTAGTTCTCGTGTATGTATGGGAGCTGCTTGGAGAAATGTAAAAGACGGACCTGAGTTTGATCAAGTTTTAGAAATGGTAAGAACTATTAATAAACTTGATATGGAAGTATGCTGTACTTTAGGTATGGTTACTGAAAATCAAGCGCAACGTTTAGCTGAGGCTGGACTATATGCTTATAATCACAATTTAGATTCTTCAGAAGAATACTATAAAGAAGTAATTTCTACACGTGGATACCAAGATAGATTAGATACTATTGATAATGTTCGTAAAACAAATGTAACTGTTTGTTCTGGTGGAATTATTGGTATGGGAGAATCTGCTGAAGATAGAGCTGGAATGTTAGTTGCTTTATCAACTTTAGATCCACAACCTGAATCTACCCCAATTAACGCTTTAGTTGCAGTTGAAGGAACTCCTTTAGAAGATGAAAAACCTGTAGAAATTTGGGATATGGTTCGTATGGTAGCTACTACAAGAATTGTATTACCAGAAACACAAGTACGTTTATCGGCTGGTAGAACTCAGATGAGTAGAGAAGGTCAAGCAATGTGTTTCTTTGCTGGTGCAAATTCTATTTTTGCTGGAGATAAATTACTAACAACTCCAAATCCTGATGTAGATGAAGACATGAAAATGTTTAAGTTATTAGGATTAAACCCTCAAAAACCATTTACTAAAAAGGTACAACCAAGAACAGTTGAGGCTGAAGATTCTAATTTTGAAACTTTAGGTGAAAAACCAAAATGGTCTCGTCCTGATCATAAAATTGAGCGTAACGAAAAAAAGAAACAAGAGGCAAAAGAGATAAAAAAGCAAACTCTTAAAATTAAGAGAATGTTAACTGATGAACCTCAAAAAGAAACTATAAAATAACTTAAAAAAGAACTACTAAATAGTAGTTCTTTTTTTATACATATAAGTTTGTGACATAATCGCTTATTGTTTAAATAGACTCTTTAAATCAACTTTGATTTAATACATTTTTTAACAAGAATCTTTCTAAATAATTTGGAAACGTTTTCTTAACTTTGCTTCTCTAAAAATTGGGCCCATGGGATTACAGTTACAACAAGTAGATAGAGTTGAAACGATAACAAAAGAAGATTTTATTAAAAACTACTTCAAACCTCAAAAGCCAGTAGTTATTGAGCGTTTTATTGAAGATTGGCCAGCTTTTAACAAATGGTCATTAGAATACATGAAGGAAGTTGCTGGAGACAAAACTGTTCCTTTATACGACGACAGACCAGTAGATTACAAAGATGGATTTAATGAGCCTCATGCCACTATGAAAATGAGTGAGTATGTTGATTTATTAAAAAGAGAGCCTACAAAATTCCGTATTTTCTTATGGAATATTTTAAAAGAAGTTCCTGTACTTCAAAAGGATTTTAAATTTCCTGACTTTGGTTTACGCTTAATGAAAGGTTTACCAATGTTATTTTTTGGAGGTAGAGATTCTTATACTTTCATGCATTATGATATTGATTTAGCTAATATTTTTCATTTTCATTTTGAAGGTAAAAAGAAGTGTATATTATTTGATCAAAAGCAAAATAAGTACCTATATAAAATACCTCATTCATTAATTACAAGAGAAGATATTGACTTTAACGATCCTGATTTTGACAAATGGCCTGCTTTAAAAAAGGCAAAAGGTCATATTGCTGAATTAGAACATGGAAATGTTTTATATATGCCTGAAGGTTATTGGCACTATATGCGTTATGTAACTCCAGGTTTTTCTATGAGTTTACGTGCTATTGCTCGTAATCCTAAAAATTTAGGAAAAGCTATATATAATGTATTTATTATGCGTACTGTTGATAATGTAATGAGACGTATTAGAGGTCAAAAGTGGATTGATTGGAAAAACGAACAAGCCATTATTAAAACAAATAAAGCAAATAAGATTGCATAAAAAAAGCGCCAAAATTGGCGCTTTTTTTTATTTTATGCTGCTTATTTTATTTCCCAAATAAGCGTTGAAAGAAATTTTTTGTCTTAGTTGTAGCTTCTTTAAGTTCTTCTTGAGTCTCTTCTGCAAAATCTGCTACATGTTCATCAGCTTCTCCAGCTAGTTCTGATGCTTTTTCTGTTACATTTTCCATGATCTCTCTTGCATCATCTATAAATTCGCTAGTAGACTCTTTTATTTTCTGCACAGACTCTTCTGATACTATATCACTAACTTTATCTTTTATATCTTCTACAGCATCAACAACATGTTCTCCTGTTTCTCCTACAAGTTCTGAAGCTTTTTCCGTTACTTTATCCATAACGTCTTTTGCTTTATCTAAACCTTCATTTAAACTATCTTTAAACTTATTATTTTCTGCTTCCATTTCTTTCAATATTTTAAGTTAATTTAAAACCAACCTCTACTGTTTGTCTGATAAGTATATACAAACTCTTCATCTGATTTTGTTAAATAGATAATTCCTTCTACTAAGCCTATTACTCCCATAGCCCAACTAGCAATACCACAAGTAATAATTCCAAGAATAAAAGTACCAACCAACATTATTATCCCCTCTTTTGTATAACCTAATATAAATTTATGAATCCCTAAGGGTCCTAAAATAATAGCTAAGACTCCTGCTAATACTCTTTTACTTTCTTGGTTTGGAACTGCATTTCCATTTTCATCAATTATATTCATGTTTTTCTTTTTAATTATTAATTGCCCTAAATTTATAAAAAAGCATCATCTTTTGGTTCCCATAATTCAATTTTATTTCCATCTAAATCAACAATCCATCCAAACTTACCATAATCGTACTCTTCAATTTTATCAATTACTGTAACTCCTTTTTCTTTAAGTTCTTCTAATAACTCCACTAAATTTTCAACACGATAGTTAAACATAAAGTCTTTCTCGGATGGCTTAAAATAGTTTGTGTCCTTTGGAAATGGACTCCACTGAGTTGAGGCTTTTTTCCCTTCATTATCTTTCCACCAAAATGTACAACCCCAATCATCCGTATTAAATCCTAAATTATTTTTATACCAATCTTTCGTTTTATTTGAATCTTCTGTTTTAAAAAACAAACCACCTATACCTATTACTCTACCCTTCTTCTTCATTTATTTCTTTTTTACATTTGTTTCATAAATACCTATCCATTCTTCTACCGTCATTTTTGTAGTTAATTCTGCTATTAAATCAAATGGAATTTCTTCTATTTTTTTAAATCGTATACAGCTTTTACCCATATCTAATTTTCTTTTACAATGTTTAGGATATTCAGCCACAAACCAATCTAATAATTCTTTCTTAGCATAAATTCCGCTGTGATATAAATTAATTGAATTTTTCTGTGAAGCAATATTCATAAATGGTAAAGGTAAACTGGTATCGCAATGATATCCATCTGGATAAATTGAATGTGGCACGTAATAACCAATCATATTATAATTAATTCCTTCTTCAAAACCTTTTGGAAGATTCTCTTTAATTGTTTTACGTAATCTTTCCATAATTACTTGTCTTTCCTCAGGAATTTGGGCAATATATTCTTCTGGTGTATCGGCTTTATACTGCATAATGATTTATTTACGTTGTAAAAATAAGGCTGACAATAAAGATATAATAAATCCTATTATACTAACCAAAACTATCATAAATAGAGCAGCAGTGGTACTTGTCATTTCAATTATTTCTGCTTCTCTACCTTGTTTTATTAGCATATCTTCATAACTTTTAAAAAAGTCGGGATTTATAAATTCTGTATATATAAAATCTGCTATACCAATTCCTATTCCTACCATTAAAGAAATAAGTGTTCCAATAGTTATAGCTTTTCCTAATGAAATAATTCCATTATTAACATTATCTCGATAATGTTTTATTCCGAAATAAATAAACGATAGTGATATAAATATTGAGATGTATCCTAATATTTCATTCGTACCGTAATCTAAGTTTTCAATCCCTAAAACAAGGTGAAGAGTAAAAACTATAAGGCCTGTTAAAAAACCATAAACTCCATACTTTAGTATTGTGCTTTTCATTTGAGTATCTTTTTAAATTTCTGTTAAAACTAAAGAATACCTTCAAAAACAAGCTCATACTAAAGTACCAAAAACATATTTTTATAAAATTTGAAGAGATTTTGCTACTTGAACTGCTTGAGTTCTTCGTTTAGAATTTAGTTTTACAAGAATATTTGACACATGAGTTTTTATTGTGCTTTCTGATAAAAATAAAGACTCCGCTATTTCTTTATTTGACAATCCTTCTGCTATTTTTTGAAGTACCTCATACTCTCTCTTGGTTATACTCAGTTCTTCTATTTTTTTATGATTTATTTCTGTAGATATAACTTTTGATTTATTCAAACTCTTTTTATTGATATAAATTCCAATAAAAAAGAAAATCACAGCTATAAATCCAATTATTATTTCAGTTTTTAAACTTCCTGAAACAACAGCATATTTACTAATTTCAAAAAGAAAAAATAAAGCTAAAATAAGCGCACTAAAAATGAAAACCGTTTTTCTCATTTCGTCAAGTTAACAAAACTTTGCTTTAATCTTATCAACTATTGTTTGCGCTAACTTTTCTTTACTTTCTATAGTCCAGCCTGCCACATGCGGAGAAAGAATTACATTTTCCGCATTAATTAAATACTGAAACGCTTCTGGCATTTCTACTTTTCCTGAAATGTCTTTTTTCTGAAATAAATTTTCAAATGACTTTTTCTCATATTCTAAAACATCTAAACCAGCTCCTAAAACTTTTTTATTTTTTAGAGCTTCTACTAGATCTTCCGTTACTATTGATTTTCCTCTTGCTGTGTTAAGTATCCAAAAAGGTTTTGAGAATTGATTAATAAATGTAGAATTCACCATATTTATAGTCAATTCTGTCTGAGGAGTATGAAGACTTAAAACATCTGCTTTTTCTTGTAATTCTTCCAATGATACTTGCTTACAATTCTCGTCTCCAACATTTGGTTTTATATCATAACAAATTACTTCTACATCAAAACCTCTTAACTTTTTAGCAAAAGCTTTCCCCATGTTTCCATAACCTATTAAACCTACTATTTTTCCATCTAACTCAATTCCTCTATTATTTTCTCGTAGCCATTTTCCTTTTCTTACCTCGGCATCTGCTTTATTCAGTTTATTAAAAAGAGAAAGCAACATACCCAATGTATGTTCTCCAACAGCATTTCTATTTCCTTCTGGTGCTGAAATTAAATAAACTCCTTTTTCTTCAGCATAATTACAATCTATATTCTCCAAACCTGCTCCAACTCTACCTATAAATTTTAGATTTGTTGCTTTATCTAAAAATTGTTGATCAATTGTAAATCTACTTCGAATAATAACCCCATCGTATTGATGAATTTTTGCTTCTATTTCTGACTTTGTTGAAGTATAATCTTCCTCATTTATAAAACCTAAATCGTTTAACTGATTTAATAATAATGAATGATTTGAATCTAAGTGAAGTATTTTCATTTTAAATATAAAAAAACCTTCTTAATCAGAAGGCTTGTAATAGTTAATATTGCTCTTTTTCATTAGGGAAATCTTGCGACTTCACATCTTCTATATAGCTTTGAAAAGCGTTTGTCATTTCTCCATACAAGTCTAAATATCTACGTAAAAAACGAGGATTAAACTCATGTGTCATTCCAAGCATATCGTGTGTTACTAGTACTTGTCCATCTACTCCACCACCTGCTCCAATTCCAATAACAGGAATCGTTAAACTCTTAGCTACTTTTTCTGCTAAAACTGCAGGAACTTTTTCTAAAACCAGAGCAAAACATCCTAATTTTTCTAATAATTTTGCGTCTTCTAATAACTTATTGGCTTCCTCTTCTTCTTTTGCTCTTACTGTGTACGTACCAAATTTATAAATAGATTGAGGTGTTAATCCTAAATGACCCATAACAGGAATTCCTGCTGTTAAAATTCTAGAAATTGATTCAGCAATCTCACTTCCTCCTTCTAACTTTACTGCATGTCCTCCAGACTCTTTCATTACTTTAATGGCAGATTCTAAAGCACTTTTAGAATTTCCTTGATACGTTCCAAAAGGTAAATCAACAACTACCAAACTACGTTCTGCTGCTCTAATTACAGAACTTGCATGATAAATCATTTGATCTAATGTAATTGGCAAAGTTGTTTCATGCCCAGCCATTACATTCGAAGCTGAATCTCCAACTAAAATCACATCAACTCCAGCTCCATCAACAATTTTTGCCATTGTATAATCATAGGCAGTAAGCATGGATATTTTTTCTCCATTAGCTTTCATCTCAACTAATGATTTTGTGGTAATTCTTTTGTATTGTTTTTTAGCTACTGACATTGTTTTTAATTTTCTAGTCTGTAAAAATACACATTTATTCTATTGAACAATTTACTTTAAGGAACTTCTATTATTATTCAATTCATAGAAAACTAGTTAATCTTCTGTTAATTATATTTTCTCTCTTTTCTTTTTTAATAGCTTTACTATCTAAATTCTAACAAATATGCATAAAATTACTACTGTCCTAATAGTACTTATTCTTACAAGTGTTGCTAATGCTCAAAGCAAAAATGAACACGATATGATTAAAAAAACTATCGATACTTTTTTTGAAGGACTTCACAAAGGTGATAGTGCTATTGTTGGCAAGACACTTCATTCTTCTGTTAAAATACAAACGACTTTTACCAACAAAAAGGGTGAAAAAAAGTTGGCTACTGAAAGCAGAGAAAATCTTCTAGCAAAAATTGCAGATAAAAAACCTGAACACAAATATTTTGAAAAACTTTTGTCATACGATATTAAAGTGGACGGTAATTTAGCCTCGGTTTGGACTCCTTATGAATTCTATTTTAATGATAAGTTTAGTCATTGTGGAGCCAATTCTTTTCAACTATTTTATAATAATGGAAAATGGGAAATTATTTATTTAGTAGACATGAGGCGTAGAAGTAGTTGTAAATCTGTAAAAAAATAGTTTAATGAAGAAATACTTACTTTTTTGTTTTTTAATATCAAGCATAGGGTTTTCTCAAAATCCTAAAATGTTTTTACCAAAGTTATTTAAAGATTTGCCTAACGTGAGAGACTTTTCTATGAGTAAAAGTGGAGATGAATTTTATTTTACTGTTGAAAGTTATGCTAAAGAATATTCATTTATTGCTTTTTCTAAAAAAATAAATGGCAAATGGACTAAACCTGAAGCTGTAGCTTTTTCTGGACAGCATAAAGATTTAGAACCTTTTTTATCTCCTGATGGTTTAAAACTGTTTTTTGCTTCAAATAGGGTTAATAATAATTCTTCAGAAGTAAAAAAAGACATGGATATATGGTATGTTACCAGAAATAACCTTTCGGATAATTGGTCAGAACCTAAAAATATTGGCGCTATAGTTAATACTTCTAAAGACGAATTTTATCCCTCTGTTACAAATAAGGGAGATCTTTTCTTTACTGCTCAATATGAAAATTCAAAAGGAAAAGAAGATATTTATGTTAGTAGATTTATAGATGGAGAGTATACTAATCCTACCTCTTTAAGTAATAAGATAAATTCAGAAAAATATGAATTTAACGCTTTTGTAGCACCGGATGAAAGTTTTATAATATTTACTTCTTATGGAAGAAAAGATGATTTAGGACGTGGCGATTTGTACATAAGTAGAAAAGATAAAAACAATAATTGGTTACCTGCTGAACATTTACAAAATGGTATTAATTCAAGAAAACTAGATTATTGTCCGTTTGTGGATATGAAGAATAATGTTCTTTATTATACCACTAATAAAAGTTCAATTCCTAAAAGCTTTAAAAAGAGAAAAAAATTAACCGAAATTATTAATTACGTAAATATTAATCCTAATGGATTAAGTAGGATTTATCAGACTACATTTAAATAAAAAATAGCTTATATTTGACGCAATGAACCGAACTGATAAATCCAACACTTTATCTCCAAATAAATGGGTAGATAACTATGCTGATTATTTATTTAATTATGCTATAGTTCGTGTTAATGATTCCAATATAGCTAAAGATTTAGTCCAAGAAACATTTTTTGCTGGACTTAAATCTGCGAAAAACTTTGAAGGTAAATCAACCGAGAGAACTTGGTTAGTTTCAATTTTAAAGAGAAAAATAATTGACTATTATCGAAAAATTAATTCTAAAAAAGGTCAAGCTGAAGTTAGAATGAATTTTTATGATAATGGTGAAAATGAAGGTAACTGGATTGAGGAACGTGTACCTCAGTCTTGGAATAATGAAGCTGAAAAGAGTATTGAAAACAACGAATTGAAGTCTCAAATAGATGAATGTATAGGACATCTTCCTGAAAAATATGCTATGGTTTTTAGGATGAAAACTATTCAAGAATTTGAAACTGAAGAAATTTGTAAGGAATTAGATATCACTCCGTCGAACCTATGGGTTATTATTCATAGAGCGAGAACTCAGCTAAGAAACTGTATGGAAAAGAACTGGTTTAATAAGTAAAAAACAATGTTTAAAAATTTTAAAATAACATGCGATGAAGCTACTACTATTTGTGATAAAGCACAATATGGTGAAGCTTCATTTTACGAGAAATTACAACTTAATTGGCATATTTTAGTTTGCAAAGTTTGTGCTTTATATTCTAAACAGAATAAAAAGATGACACACATTTTTAAAATGAAAGCTAATGATTGTAAAAACGAAACACAGTGTTTATCTAATAAAGATAAAGAAGCTTTAAAGGAACAATTAAGTCAATTTAATTAACGACTTTGATCTGAATAAGATCAATTTTTGATTTTTTGTTAGATTGAAACGGAATTTATGCTACAATAGATTCCGTTTTTTTATACCTTTGATTTAAAAATATATTCATGCATTTTCTTCCTGAAAAAATTGATGATTACGTTGTTAGTCATTCTCAACAAGAGCCTCAAATCCTTCAAGAATTAACAAGAGAAACTTGGCAAAAAATATTAAATCCAAGAATGTTAAGTGGTGCTTTTCAAGGCAGAGTGTTATCTATGATATCTAAATTAATTCAACCCAAATCTATTTTAGAAATTGGAACCTATACTGGATATTCTGCTTTATGTTTAGCCGAAGGTTTACAAAAAGAAGGGATTCTCTATACTATTGATAAGAATGAAGAACTGGAAGAGCTTCAATATAAATACTTTCAAAAATCTGAATTTAGAGAACAAATCAAGCAAATTATAGGAAATGCTATAGATATTATTCCTTCTATAGATGACACCTTTGATTTAGTATTTATTGATGCAGATAAATCTAATTACTTAAATTATTTTGATTTAATTATCGATAAAATGAATACTGGTGGGATCATTTTATCTGACAATGTACTTTGGAGTGGTAAAGTAGTAGAAGCTTTAAATCCTAAGGATATTGACACAAAAATTCTTTTAGAGTATAATAGAAAGTTAAATGAAGATGATCGCTTAGAAACCGTATTATTACCAATTAGAGATGGTTTGACTATAAGCCGAGTAAAATAAAAGTTTTTATCTTCTTTTAATCGGTCCTGTGAAGTCATCTATATTTTCTTTAACTTCATTTACTTCTTTATTTATATCTCTTACAAAATCGGTATCAATACCTTGATTTTTGGCGCTATCGTTTATTTCTTTTTTAATATCGTTAGTTGCGTCTTTAATTTGTCGCATACCTTTTCCTAATCCTCTTGCTATTTCAGGAATTTTATCTGCTCCAAATAACATCACCACTAATAATAAGATTACAAAAATCTCAGGCCCTCCTATAAATAAAAATATTCCGTTCATAAGTACAAAGATAATTAATTTCGATAGTTTAATGATTTATAAAACAAAAAAAGCCAAACACTATGTTTGGCTTTTTCTTATTATTTAAATCAATTAGTCTGCTAGAATAATTGCTTTATTTTCTTTCATTTCTAAAGTTCCAGACTTTATACTTAAAGTTAAAACTTTATCATCTTCTGGTAAACTTACAATACTACCATGCAAGTCATCAAAAACTTTATGGTCTTGAGTATGTACATGTACTTTTACTGTTCCTTCGTTTAAAATAGATACAACTGGTGCGTGATTATTTAAAATCTGGAATTCACCATTTATACCTGGTACAGTAACAGAATCTACCTCAGATGAAAACAAAATAGCTTCTGGTGTTACAATTTCTAAAAACATAATTTCAATAGAATTAATTATTGTTAATTGTTAATTGAATTATGCTTCAGCTAACATTTTCTCACCAGCATCAATTGCTTCTTGTATAGAACCTCTTAAATTAAACGCTGCCTCTGGGTACTTATCTAACTCTCCATCCATAATCATATTAAATCCTTTGATAGTGTCTTTAATATCAACTAAACATCCTGGGATACCAGTAAACTGCTCAGCTACGTGGAATGGTTGAGATAAGAAACGTTGTACACGACGTGCTCTGTGAACTACTAATTTATCTTCCTCAGATAATTCTTCCATACCTAAGATTGCGATAATATCTTGTAATTCTTTATATCTCTGTAAAATTTCTTTTACTCTTTGTGCAGTGTTATAGTGCTCATCACCTAAAATTTCTGGTGATAAAATTCTAGAAGTAGAGTCTAATGGATCTACTGCTGGATAAATACCTAACTCAGCAATCTTACGAGATAATACAGTTGTTGCATCTAAGTGAGCAAACGTTGTTGCTGGTGCTGGATCCGTTAAATCATCCGCAGGTACATAAACTGCCTGTACAGAAGTAATAGATCCTTTCTTAGTAGAAGTAATACGCTCTTGCATTGCTCCCATCTCTGTTGCTAATGTTGGTTGGTAACCTACCGCTGATGGCATACGACCTAATAATGCCGATACCTCAGAACCTGCTTGTGTAAAACGGAAGATATTATCAACGAAGAATAATACATCTTTTCCTTGAGCTTCTCCTGCACCATCACGGAAATATTCAGCAATAGTTAAACCAGATAAAGCTACACGTGCACGTGCTCCAGGTGGCTCATTCATTTGACCGAACACGAATGTTGCTTTAGAGTCTCTCATTCCTGGTTTATCAACTTTAGATAAATCCCATCCTCCTTCTTCCATAGAATGCATAAAATCATCACCATATTTGATAATTCCAGATTCTAACATCTCTCTTAATAAATCATTTCCTTCACGAGTTCTCTCTCCAACTCCTGCAAATACAGATAAACCTCCGTGTCCTTTTGCAATGTTGTTAATTAACTCCTGAATTAATACTGTTTTACCTACTCCAGCTCCTCCAAATAATCCAATCTTACCTCCTTTTGCGTAAGGCTCAATTAAGTCAATTACTTTAATTCCAGTAAATAATACTTCAGTAGAAGTTGATAATTCGTCAAATTTTGGTGCTTGACGGTGGATAGATAATCCTGAATCACCAGATTTTGGCAAGTCTCCTAATCCATCAATAGCATCACCAGTTACGTTGAATAAACGACCATAAATATCATTTCCTATTGGCATTTGAATTGGATTTCCTGTAGCTACTACTTCCGTACCTCTACTTAATCCATCAGTTGCATCCATAGAGATTGTACGAACCGTATCTTCTCCAACATGTTGTTGTACTTCTAAAACTAAAGTTGAACCATCAGCTTTTTTAATTTCTAATGAATCGTAAATCTTTGGTAATTCAGCATTTTCTGTATTAAACTCAACATCGATAACTGGACCAATAATTTGAGAAACTTTACCTGTTATTGTAGACATTACTATATGTAATTAAAGTTATTTAATTTGCTATGTGAGCTTTAGCTCCTTTTTTCAAGGTGCAAAGGTAATTTTTTTAAAGGAATTTAAAAAACCTTTTAAACTATTTTTCATAAAAAAAAGCATATAAAAAAAGCCTCGCAAATGCGAGGCTTCAATTATGTATATTTTTGGTTAAATTATTTTACTAATTTAATCTCTACACGTCTGTTTTGTGCTCTACCAGCTCTAGTTTTGTTATCAGCGATTGGGTAATCTTCACCAAATCCTTGAGATGATAATCTGTTAGCAGCAACTCCAGCTTTACCTACTAAGTAATCTAATACAGCTTTAGCTCTTCTTTGAGATAACTTCATGTTAGTTGAAGCTCTACCTTGGCTATCTGTATGTCCTTGAATACTAAAGTTAGCTTTTGGATATTCTTTCATAATACCAGCAATTAAATCTAATTTACCAGTAACTCCTGTTCTGAAAGTAGTTCTTCCAGAGTTAAAGTAGATAGCTCTTGCGAAATCATTTAATTTCTTTACAGCTTCTTCTTTAATTACAACCTCAGGACATCCGTTGTTAGAAGCAACTCCGGCAACTTTAGGACACTTATCGTCTTTATCTAAAACTCCGTCACCATCAGTATCTGGCCAAGGGCATCCACCATTCTCAGCTGGACCTGCAGTGTTAGGACACTTATCTTTACCGTCAACTACACCGTCTCCGTCAGCATCAGGACATCCGTTGTTAGCTTTAGTTCCTTTTTCAGTTGGACAAGCATCATCTTTATCAGCAATACCGTCACCATCTGTATCAGGGCATCCGTTTAAAGCAGCTAAACCAGCTACTTCTGGACAAGCATCATCAGAATCTTTGATTCCATCACCATCAGTATCAGGACATCCGTTGAATTCTTTTAATCCTGCAACTTCTGGACAAGCATCATCTTTATCGTATACACCATCTCCGTCAGTATCTTTACCTCCGAATTTGAATACTAAACCTACAGAATGTTGAAAGTGATCTCTTACTTTATCTGCAAACTCTTTCTTAGCTCCTGACTGGAAGTTTAACCCTAGATTTTCATTAAACCAAGTATTAAAACCTAAACCAGCATTTAACATTCCTTCGCTATTATCTCCTAAAGAAGTGTATCCTCCCCCTAAATATACATAAGGATCAAACCAAGAAGTATCTCCAAATAAATTATTTAAGTCATATTTTACATTTGCATCGATAGCCCAATAAAGCTCATCCATATCGTTTTTAGCAGCAAAATGCTCAATTTTATTAATAGATCCTGCTAACTGTAAAGTAAACCCGTCACTTAAATATCTGTCAACAGTAATTCTAGAAATTGAAGGTAAAATATTCCAGTCACTAGTACCGATATAATCTTTTGCATAATCTCCAAACTTAGTTGGGATTCTTACGTCAACTGCGTTGACACCAAATCCAACCGCCCATGGGTTGTCTGAATCCTGTGCGTTTACAGTTCCTACAGTAGCGAACGTAAACAAAGCTATCACAGCTAATTTGATTTGTTTCATTATTAAAAATTTAAATTAAAAGTTCGTTTATATATAGCGCAAATGTAAGTTGTTAAAACTTATTTACAAAAGCAAATCTACAAAAACTTATAATAAATACAAGTTTTTACCTTAATATCTTTATATCACATTTAACTCTTTTCCTACTCTAACAAAAGCATTTACAGCTTTATCTATGTGCTCTTTTTCGTGTGCTGCTGATAATTGAACTCTTATTCTAGCTTGTTCTTTTGGCACTACCGGATAGAAAAATCCAATCACATAAATTCCTTCTTCTAATAGTTTATTAGCCATTACTTGTGATAACTTAGCATCGTATAACATTACAGGTACAATTGCAGCATCTGCACCAACTAAATCAAAACCGGCACTCTCCATTTCTGTTCTGAAATAATTTGTATTCCACTCTAATTTATCTCTTAAAGTAGTATCATTTGACAACAAATCAAATACTTTTAAAGAAGCTCCTACAATTGCTGGCGCTAATGAATTTGAAAATAAATATGGACGTGAGCGTTGACGTAAGATTTCAATAATTTCTTTTTTACCTGTAGTATAACCTCCCATTGCTCCCCCAAGAGCTTTTCCTAATGTTCCTGTAACTATATCTACACGATCCATTACGTTTTTCAGTTCTACAGTACCTCTTCCTGTTTTTCCAATAAACCCTGCTGCATGACATTCATCAACCATTACTAACGCATCATACTTATCTGCTAAATCACAAATTTCATCTAATTTAGCTACAATTCCATCCATAGAAAAAACACCATCCGTTACTATGATTTTAAATCTATGGTTATGTTTATTTGCTTCTATTAATTGTTCTTCTAACGAAGCCATATCATTATTTGCATAACGGTATCTTGCTGCTTTACACAAACGAACTCCATCAATAATTGAAGCATGATTTAAACTATCAGATATAATAGCATCTTCTTTTGTTAATAAAGGCTCAAAAACTCCTCCGTTTGCATCAAAAGCTGCTGCATATAAAATAGTATCTTCTGTTGTATAAAAATCTGCTATCTTTTTTTCTAAATCTTTATGGATATCTTGAGTTCCGCAAATAAATCGTACTGAAGACATTCCAAATCCATGAGTATCCATTGTATCTTTCGCTGCCTGAATTACCTCTGGGTGGTTTGACAACCCTAAATAATTATTTGCACAAAAGTTAATTACTTCTTCTCCTGTTGAAACTTTAATTACTGCATCTTGTGATGATGTAATAATTCGTTCAGATTTATACAATCCAGCATCTTTAATATCTTGAATTTCTTGCTGTAATTGTTCTTTTATTTTTCCGTACATAATTTATGTTTGAAAGTTGTTTGCTTTTTAAATGGTCAAAGTTAATTCTTAAACTTCTTCAATCAAATTTTTTTCATTAATATATATGAGTAGCTTTTTCTTTACTACATATCCCATAGATTTTAATACTCGTTGATACCTCAACAATTGTTGATGATAGCTTTTGGAAGGCTTACCTGTTTTGTAATCTATAATTATAATTTCTCCTTTTTCATCAAAAACCAGTCGGTCAGGAATCATAATTTGATTATCTACATCAACAATTTCTCTTTCATTATAAACTATTATATTTTCTGAGAAATATACTTCTAATAATGGGTGATTTACGATTCTATTTATATCTTCTTTTATAAACCCTGAATCTTTATTATCAATAATTCCCTGCTGAACATATTGATTTATTACTTTACCAACATCTTCTTTTATTATTATTTTTGACATAACCTCATGAATAAGATTACCGAATTTGATAGCTTCTTCCTGTTCTGTATTCCATAATTTTGAAGCACTCGCCAACATCTGAATATTGTGTTCTTTCCAAGATGTTGAAATAAATGCTTCTTGAATATTTGTTGAAGACAACTCTTTTTCTTTTTTTATAAGCCTTTCTCTATCTCCAAAAGAATACTCTAATTCATCTTCTTTCCATTCTTCTATTTTCTTCAAATAGTTAATGAAAATACCAGAATAGTAATTTGTATTCTCTCCTGTTTTTGAAATTCTTTTTTCTGTTATAATATGTAGCTGTTCAACTGGTCTTGTTAAGGCTACATACAACAAATTAAAGTTATCTAATTCTAATTCCTCTCGCTGATTATTATAAATTTCTGCTCCAGTTGTATTTAAATAACTCAAATCTTTACTAAATGGAACTAACAACTCGTTAAAACCATTAAAATTTTCTGGCAATTCATTTAACCAAATCTTTGGATTTATTTGACGATAAATATCCAAATCATAAGGAAAAATAACTACTGGAAACTCCAGCCCTTTAGATTTATGAATTGTCATTACTTGTACTGCATTACCACTTTCTGGCACTACTATACTCAGATTCTGTTTTTTCTCTTCCCAAAACTCTAAAAACTCTTGAATGCTAGTTCCTTTTCTTTGTTGCTCCAATACAACATCTAAAAAAAACTGAACATAAGCATCTGATGAATTGATTAATTTAAAACTTCGAATTATTTCTTCTACTTTTTCATAAAAAGGTAATTGATGAAAAGTTGATAACTCAAATAAAATCCCATAGTCTTTTAAATTTTGAAATATTGTTTCATTTGACTGATGAATAAACTCCGAAATAAATGAATGTTTGTCTTTTTCAAACTTTAAATGATTATGCAAAAAATACAAGACTTCTAACAAAGTTTCTTTATCATTTGAATATTGAAGTACACGTAATATGTTAACTATAAAATTAACCTTGGTACTATTTTGCAACAACAATGTTTCTGAAGAAATAATATTAATCCCATTTTCCGATAAATAATTGGCTACCGCTATTCCATCTTTTTTTTTTCTCACCAACACACAAATCTCATTCAACAAGAAATCATCTTCTAAACTTCGAATGATTTCCAAAACTTTCTTTGGGTATTTTATCTGTTCATTTTCTTTTTCTTCTTCCTTTTCTAAAAAAGATATTGAAACAAAACCACCTTTTTTTGAGTTCTCCTCTTGCTTATTTCCTTCAACAAACAATTGTTTATAATCTTCATTTTGAAGAAAGTTTGCCGTATGTTGAAAAAATGAATTATTAAAATTTACTACCTCTGAAAAACTCCTATAGTTTCTTTCTAATGTTTTTACTTCTTTTGGTATATAAAATGGATTTCCTTTTTCTGACCCTAAGTTTATAAACTGCTCTGCTTTACCTCCACGCCAACGATAAATAGCTTGTTTTCCATCTCCTACCAATAGTAAACTTGCATTTTCTTGAGACAATGCATTATTTATTAAGGGAATTAAGTTTTGCCACTGCAATACAGATGTATCTTGCATTTCATCAATAAAATAATGCATAAATCGCTGACCAATTCTTTCATAAATAAACGGTGCTGGTTGGTCTTTTATATTATCAGATATTAATTGATTAAACTCTGCATTTAAACGAAGATTGTTTTCTTCTTTTATTTCTGTTAATTCTAAGTTTATATAATTTAAAACCGCCAAAGGAATGATACTTTTTAATACCAGCTTATTCAATAAATGTTGTTGATACAACTTCTCTGATTGCATATATAGATTTAGTAATTCTGGTAAAATTCCTTCTATAGTCGTTTTAATGTCATCTGATTTAGATTTCGAATAAAAATTATTCTCTTCTATTCTTTCTCTAAGTTTCGAATCTTCAAAAAACTTTGCTTTATCAGGACTTTCAGACAATGCTACAAAATGATTAGGTAACATTGATCTATAAAAATCTTTATGACTTAATTGAGCTTCTTCTATAATTTGCAAACCTTTATTTCCAATTTCTTGCAAATTTTCTTTTATCTCTTTTTCATGTTTTGACAACTTATTTTTTAGCCCTGTAAAGTCTTCTAATTTTTTATCTGTTAGTTGTCTAAAATGTTTTGTGTCATCTTCGTTTAATAAAATTCTAGAAAACTCGCTTAGTTCTCTTGAAATATCCCATGATTTATCATCATCCGCTTTATCTAAAGAAAAATCAATTAATAATTTCGTTAAATCTTTATCTGTTCCAATTTTAGAAATTAAAATATCAACTGCTTCATTCAACAGTGAAATCGCATCCATTTCAACTTCAAAATTTAAAGACAGCCCTAAGTCATATGCAAAGCTTTTTATTATTTTATGAGTAAAACTATCAATTGTAGTTATTGAAAAAGCTGAATAATTCTGTAGAATTGCTTCTATAATTTTTTTACTCCTTTCTTGGATAATTGATTTCTCAACTGGTATTTCATTAATTATTAGTTGGAACAAATCATTTTCTATTCCCTCTGAAAAATCGTGTAAATTTTCCAATACACGTTCTTTCATCTCTCCAGCAGCTTTGTTTGTAAAAGTTATGGCTAGTACTTTTTGAAAACGAAAAATATCATTAGAATTTAACAATACTTTTAAGTATTCTTTTACTAATGTAAAAGTCTTTCCGCTTCCTGCTGATGCGTTATATACCTGAAATGTTGATACTTCTTGCACAATTATTTTTTAGATGCTAATTGCACGAATTTACATAAAGTTCCTTTGTTTTTATCCTCTAAACAAAAAGAAATCTTTTTTCATTGATTCTATTTCAGAATCATCATTTGTTATGATATAATCTATTGCTTTCTCTGTAAAGGCCTTTCCCTTTTCTGTCAGCGATATAATTTTATTTTCTATCAAAATCATATTGTTTTTCTCTGCTAATTCCACAATAGATTTAGCTTTAACTTTATGCCAATTGATATGTTCATTTAAATGATTTATATGTCTTTCTCTTTCTTCGCTATGATTATTTAAGTGCAGTAAAAAAGTAAGTAACTGTACTTCTTTTTGTTGTTGCTTATTTCTATACAAAACAGAAATTAAGCCTTTATTAGGTGCAAACAAATACACCATTAGAAAAACAACTCCTAAAATGGTTGTCATTGATCCAGATATAGAAGCGTCTAACCAATGTGCAACCCAATAACCAATAATTGCCGACAATACTCCAAAGACAACAGATAACACTAACATCTTTTTTAAATCGTTAGTTAATAAATAAGCAGTAGCAGCCGGTGCAATCATTAAAGCAACTACCAAAATTGCCCCCACCGCATCAAATGCTCCAACTGTTGTTATAGATGCTACACTCATCAATCCATAATGAAGTATTGCTGGTGAAAAACCTAATGCTGTTGCCAATCCTTTATCGAAAGTACTTACTTTTAGCTCTTTAAAAAAAGCTAACAAAAGACCTAATGTAATTAATAAAATAGTACCAATTATCCATAACGATTTTGGCCCCAAATCCACATCATTGACTATTAGTCTATCAAAAGGTGCAAAAGCTAATTCACCTAACAAAACTGCATCAACATCTAAATGAACATCGTTTGCATTTTTAGCTATTAAAAGTACACCTATACTAAATAATGCAGGAAACACTAATCCAATTGCTGTATCTTCTTTAACTAGTTTTGTTTTTTGGATATATTCCACTAAGACAACCGTTATTATTCCTGACAAAGCTCCCATTAAAATAAGTAATGGAGAATTTAAATCGTGTGTAATAAAAAAACCAATTACCAACCCTGGCAAAATAGAATGACTTATAGCATCACTAATCAATGCCATTTTTCTTAGTACTAAGAACACTCCAGGTATTGCACAGGCAATTGCCACTAAGCTTGCTATTAATTGTATTTCTATCTGAGCACTACTCATTTTCTATATTTTGATTATATAAGTTTTCAGCAAATTGATAACCTTCTTCTGTCATTGACCACATTTTACCTTCAACTTTGATATACTTTTTCTCTTCTAACTTTTTTAAAGTTCCTCTTGTATATCCCTGAAAGTTATTTAGAATTTTTACGGCATGCGGATGTGATTTATCTTCATGAGTTTTTACTAAATCAAACATAAAAGATAGTGTTTTGTGCAATTTCAAATCGCGTCGGTTTTTTAAAAAACGTATTTGACGAAATAACAAACCTCTTGTTGGTGAAAAAATAAATGAAATAACTACAAATATTGCTGCTACTAACACTATTACTGGGCCTGTTGATAAATTGGACTGACTTGCACTAATCCCAGTTCCAACAACACCTGCTAGTAAACCAAAAACTGCTGCTAGTATTACCATAGTACTTAAACTATTTGTCCATTGCCTTGCAGCAGCAGCTGGTGCCAATAACATAGCACTCATTAAAACTACTCCTACTGTTTGCAATCCTAAAACAATAGCTAAAACAATAAAACCAGTAATTAAAGCATCTATAAATTTTATATTGAAACCTAAGGTTTTTGCATAATCTGCATCAAATAATAGTAATTTAAACTCTTTCCAAAAAAGTAACAACACTAGTAAACAAACCCCAGTAACAATTACCATAAACCAAACATCCTTAACTAATAATGTTGCTGCTTGTCCAAATAAAAACTTATCTAAACCAGATTGATTTGCATTGGGTTGCTTCTGAATAAATGTCAACAACAACATTCCAAATCCAAAAAACACCGAAAGAATTAACCCTAAAGCCGTATCTGTTTTTAAATGTGTATTTCTAACGATTCCGCGAATCCAAAAAGCACCAATAAGACCACTAATCAATGCTCCTAACAATAACACATTTGTATCTTTTGTTCCTGTAATTAAAAACGCTATTGCAATTCCTGGTAAAGATGCGTGAGAAATTGCATCGCCCAATAAACTTTGTTTTCTTAATACAGCAAAACTTCCTAACATTCCACAGATAGCTCCCAAAATTGCTGTACCAATTGTTATAGTACGAAGTGTATAATCGGAAAAAACGAGTTTAAAATATTCTTGTAAATCCATTATTGCTGCACACTTACTTTATAATTAATTCCGTAAGTCTTGGTTAAGTTATCATCATTGAATATTTCTTTAACAGGACCAGTAGCAATTTTCTTAACATTCAGAAAAGTTACCCAATCAAAATATTCAGGAACTGTCTGCAAATCATGATGTACTACAACTACGGTTTTTCCAGCCTTACGCAACTCTTTCAGTATATTAATTATTGCTATTTCTGTAGTTGCATCTACACCCTGAAATGGTTCATCCATAAAATAAATTGAAGCATTTTGTACTAAAGCTCTTGCTAAAAAAACACGTTGTTGTTGCCCTCCTGAAAGTTGAGATATTTGCCTGTTTTTAAATGGCAGCATTCCTACTTTTTCAAGTGCTTCTAATGCTGCTTTCTTTTGAGCTCCCCCTGGTCTTTTAATCCATCCTAAACTTCCATAGGTTCCCATCATTACAACATCTAATGCTGTTGTCGGGAAATCCCAATCTACACTACCTTTTTGAGGAACATAAGCCACCAACTTTCGCTGCTTCTCGTATGATTTTCCATATACAGAAACACTTCCAGCAATTGGATTTATAATCCCTAAGATCGATTTTATTAAAGTAGATTTTCCTGCTCCATTTGGGCCAACAATTGCCATTAAAACTCCTTCTGGAATAGCTAAGTCAATATCCCAAAGTACAGGTTTATAATTATAAGCTACTGTTAAATCATCTACTGTTACTGCATATTTTGTTTCCATACTATTTCAATGCATCTATTATGGTATTTACATTGGTTTTATACATACCGATATAAGTCCCTTCTTTTGTTCCTGCATTTCCTAATGCATCAGAATATAATGTTCCTCCTATTGCAACTTCTTTTCCTTTTGACTTTACTGCTTCTTGCAAAGCTTCTATAGTTCTTTTAGGAACTGAACTTTCTACAAAAATGGCTTTAACATCATTATCTATAATAAACTTTGCTAATTTTTGCACATCTTGAACTCCAGCCTCAGTTGCTGTTGATAAGCCTTGTAATCCTACAACATTAAATTTATGCTGCCTTCCAAAATAATTAAATGCATCATGAGCTGTAACTAATATTCTTTTATCTATTGGTAACTCATTTATTTTTGCACTAATATTTTGATTCAACTCCTTTAATTTATTTAAATATTCTTCTCCATTACTTTTGTAAAACGCTGCATTTTTAGAATCTAGAACTGATAGTTTATCAACCACATATGATGTAATCTTTATCCAATTATTAATATCAAACCATATGTGTGGATCATAATTTGATGCAAAAGCTTCAGATCCTATCAAAGTACTTTTATCTATAATATCAGAAACAGTAATTGTTTTTTTATTTTGATGCTTCATCTTTTCGAAAACTTCCTCTAGCTTTCCTTCTAAATGCAATCCATTATAAATAACCACATCTGCATTGAACAGCTTGGACACATCTCCTTCACTTGCTTTATATAAATGAGGATCAACACCTGCTCCCATTAAACCATTCACTTCAATTTTATCTCCTCCTATGTTTTTTACCAAATCGGTAATCATAGTAGTAGTGGTAACAACATTTAATTTATCGTTTTTCTTTTTTACCTTGTTATTACAACTTACCAGTATTAAAACTGCAATTAAGCCAACTATTCTTTTCATTTTAACTTTTTTGTATATAAATATTATTTGCCACTTTGTTTGAAATCGTCATTTCCTTTCCGTTTATTTTCACTAGGAACGAATCATCAAAAGGCTCTTTATCTAAAACTTCTATGTTTTTTCCTAAACCTATTTCTTGTTTATCTAAAAAACGTAAAAACTCAGAAGAAGTATCATTTACCCCTACACAAACTCCTTTCTCACTTTTCTCTAGTGTAGACAACAAGCTCTTTTGTATTTGTGGTAAATTCCCATCTTTATCAGGAATAGGGTCCCCATGTGGATCTCTCTTAGGATAACCTAAAAACGAATCCAATTCATCAATTAACTTTGGCGATTTTATATGTTCTAATTGTTCGGCTACCTCGTGAACTTCATCCCAAGTAAAATTAAGTTTTTGTACTAAGAAAACTTCCCACAACCTATGTTTACGTATAATATTAGCCGCTGTTCTCTTTCCAAAATCTGTTAAAGTAACTCCTTGATACTTTTTATAAACCAACACTTCCTTATCAGATAACTTTTTAATCATATCTGTTACCGAAGAAGCTTTTGTTGCTAACTTCTTCGCTATAGCATTTGTACTAATTCCTTTATCAGATATTGCTGCTAAATGATAAATTGTTTTTATATAATTTTCTTCTGACTGACTAAACATTCTATTTTTTTGGTTCAACAAAAATACAAATTCTGTTTTAGATAAAATAATTTTTAGACAAGACTAAAAAATATTTTATATTTGCATAAAAACATATTACATGTGGTGCAAATAATTTTTAATTGCAACTTAGTTGCATTAATAATATATTTGCAAAAACATCACTTTATAATGAGAAAACAAATAGCTCTTTTAGCAATACTTTTTTTACAAATAACTTACTCTGCTTTTAGCCAGACTGTATCAGGAAAAATAACCTCAAATAACGAACCTGTACCATTTGCCTCTGTTTATATAAAAGATGGTACTATTGGAACAACTGCCAGCGCAGATGGCTACTATGAATTGAATATCCCTGCTGGTAAAACTATTATTGAGGTAAGCTCTCAAGGGTTTAGAAAAACATCTAAACAAATAACAACTAAGCCAAATGAAAAAATTAATTTAAATTTTGAATTGTTTGAAGATGTATTAGGTTTAGACGAAGTGGTTATTAGTGCAACTAGAAACAGAGTAGAACGCAAAGAAACTCCTGTTGTTGTTTCAACTATAAAACCACGTTTATTAACAGCTACTCAATCTGCTTCTATGGCAGATGGTTTGAATTATGCACCAGGTGTCCGCGTAGAAACCAACTGTCAAAACTGTGGATTTACACAAGTCCGTTTAAATGGGTTAGATGGTGGTTATACCCAAGTATTATTAAATAGCAGACCTGTTTTTACATCGTTAATTGGTGTATACGGTTTAGAGCAAATCCCTACAAATATTATTGAACGAATTGAAGTTGTTAGAAGTGGAGGCTCTGCTTTATATGGTTCAAGCGCTATTGCAGGTACAGTAAATGTTATTACTAAAGATCCAGTTTTAAATACTTGGGAAATTGGCTCTAACTTCGCTTTTATTGATGGTAAATCAATCGATAGAACATTAACATTTAATACCTCTGTTGTTGCTGATGATTTAAATAGTGGCGTTTCATTATTCGGAATGAATAGAAATCGTGAAAGCCTTGATGTAAATGGTGATGGTTTTACAGAACTAGTTAAATTAAAAAACACAACTGTTGGTGCTAAAGCTTTTGTAAAACCTACTGAAAAAAGTAGAATATCAGTCAATTTAAATTCTATAAAAGAATATAGACGAGGTGGTGACAAACTAAATCTTGCTCCTCAATTTACTGATATTACAGAAGAATTAGATCATGATACTTTCATTGGTGGAGCAGATTATGAAGTTTACAGCAAGGATGACTCTGGTAAATTTCAAATTTATACCTCTGCTTCTTATACAGATCGTGGTAGTTACTATGGTGGACTTGGCGGTGGAAGAACTAAACAAGATAGTATTTTAGCTAACAATGCTTTTGGAACTACTAAAGATTTAGCTTGGGTAAATGGTTTACAATACACAAAATCATTTAAAAATAAAGATATTTTAACAGTTGGAACGGAATATAACTTTACATCTACTGAAGATAAAATAGAAGGTTATAATCGTTTAGTTGATCAATCAGTGAAATCGTTAGGAGTTTACGGACAATATGAATGGAAAGCTTCAGATAAATTTACAGCTTTAATTGGTGCTCGTTTAGATAATGTTAATGTTGACGGTACTTATACTATCGGTACAATTTCCAGAAATGTTGATGTGAGTCAAACAACTTTTTCTCCGAGATTAACCGTTTCTTATCAGTTTACAGATGCCTTAAAATTTAGAGGTGGCTATGCAAGAGGTTTTAGAGCTCCACAAGCATTCAATGAAGATGTACATATTTCTAGTGTTGGTGGAGAACCACAATTTGTGATTCTTTCAGACAACTTAAAAACTGAATTTTCAAACGCTTTTACAGGCTCATTAAACTATTCAAAAAGTATTAATTTATTACAATTAGACTTCTTATTAGAAGGTTTTTATACAACATTAGAAAACCCTTTTACATTAGTAAGCACAGGTTCTACATTATCTAACGGTTCTATAGTAGAAGAAGTAAGAAATGGTTCTGGAGCAAAAGTATACGGAACTAATTTTGAATTTGGAATATCACCAAATCCAAAATGGCAATTTCAGTTAGGAGGAACTATACAAGCATCTAAATATAATGAGCCACAAATTTTATTTGAAACGGACGGAACAACTCCAGGAGAATCAAATATTGTGGTTAATGAATTTGTAAGAAACCCAAACTTTTATGGATATATAAATACTTCTTGGATTCCTAATAAAAAAATAAATATTGATCTTACAGGAACTTATACAGGTGGTATGACTGTTCCTAGAGTAATTAGTAATACAGGATTTTTACGACTAAATGAAGTGGGAGATTTCTTTGACTTGAATTTAAAATTAGAATCTCATATTGATTTCAATGATAATTTTATGACAACAATCTCAGCTGGGGTAAAAAATATGTTTAATGCTTATCAAAATGATTTTGATACTGGAGCTACTAGAGATTCTGACTATATCTATGGACCAAGTGCTCCAAGAACATTCTTCATTGGTATAAAATTTGGTAAATTTCATTAATCAGTATTACATAAAAACATATAGCAAGAACTTTTGAAAACATTAAAAAACAACATATTATTTCTTTTTTTCTTTGGATGTTTTGTCGTTAGTACCATCGCGCAAAAACAAAAAGTGAATTGGATTTCTTTTGAGCAATTAGACGATTCTTTAGCAGTAAAACCTAAAAAAGTATTTATCTCATTTTATACTGATTGGTGTGTTTATTGTAAAAAAATGAATAAAGTTGCTTTTAAAGACCCTAAAGTAATTTCTGTTCTAAACTCAGAATATTATGCTGTTAAAATGGATGCTGAAACAGAGAAGACTATAGAATTTGAAGGAAAAGAATATATTAATAATGAAATTGGAAAGAATAGAAAACCAATACATCAAATTCCATTATTATTGGCTTCTAGAAAAAACAGGTCTTTTTCATTACCTGCAACAATAATTTTAAACAAAACATTTAAAGTTACACAACGTCATTTCGAATATTTATCTCCTAAGAAAATGTTGAAAGTTTTAAAACCTAAAACAACTCTTTAACCGAGCATAGAATTGATGTTCAAAAACACATAATTCACATATAAAATACTAAAATTGTAAAAAAAGGAAAGCTTAAAAATGAGCTTTCCTTTTTTAGTAATATAAAATTAATGTCTTCATAACATTACGGTATTCTGTTAACATTTAAGAAACATTCTAATAAAACAAGCATAATTTACATGTAACATTAGCTTTACAATCTAGTTTCACATTTGCAGGGTATTTAAAGAACTCAAGTAATTATAATGAAAAAATTAATATTTATTACTCTTTTAAGCCTTTGCAATTTTGCATTTTCACAAAGCAAAGGAACTGTATCTGGTACCCTTACAGATAAAGAGATGAATGGAGAAGCATTACCTTTTGCTAATGTTTTTATAAAAGGAACTACTATTGGTGGTACCACAGACATGGATGGTAAATATACCTTAAATGTTCCTGTTGGAAATCAAACTATCGTATTTAGTTTTATTGGTTATCAAACAATTGAAAAAGCTATTGTAGTTAAAGCTGGAGAAACTTTAATTATAAATCAAGAGCTAGGAGCTAACGAAGGAGTAACTTTAGATGAAGTAGAAATTAAAGCTACTACAAGTAAAGATAAGGCAAGTGCTTTATTACTTGACCAGAAGAAAGCTGTAGTTATTAAAGAGAGTATTGGTGCGGAAGAATTGTCATCAAAAGGAATTTCAGATGCTGCGGGGGCTGTATCTAAAATATCTGGTGTTTCAAAACAAGAAGGTTCAAGCAATGTATATGTTCGTGGTTTAGGTGATCGTTATTTAAACACTACTATGAATGGTCTTTCATTACCATCAAATAATATTGCTAAGAAAAACATCGATTTAAATTTATTTCCATCAGACATTATTCAAAATGTATCTATTAGTAAAGCATATTCTTCTAATTTTTATGGAGATTTTGCTGCTGGTAATATTGATATTTCTTCAAAAGAATATAAAGGAAATGGTTTTGTAGAAGTTAACCTTGGTTCTGGTGTTAACTCTAGAGCTATGGGTGAAGATTTCCAAAAAAGTGAAGGAACTGGATACTTTGGTTACTACAATAGATTTAAGCACAACCCATATGCTGTAGTGCTTTCTCATGGTGTTGACCCAGTAAGTGCAGGTAGCCCTATTAACAGTTCTATTGGAATCAATGCTGGTAAATCTTTCGATTTTGAAGACGGTTCTAGATTAAGTCTTTTTGGTACAGCTTCTTTTAGTAGAGCTTTCGAATATAGAGAAGGACCTTTAGTTGACTATACCAATGTATTTAAAAAGCGTTTTCCTAACGCTAAAGAATATGCATACAGCACTTCTACAACTGCTATGTTAAGTGCATTATACAGAATTAATAGCGAGCATAAATTGAAATACACATCACTATTCTTAAACAATTCAGGAGATGAAGTTGGTTATTACGGATTCAAAGGTTTAGGGCAAAATAGAGATGCTTTAAGAGATACTGATAAAGGTTTCTATCAAATGAACGTTCAATATAACCAAGATTTAGTTTTTGTAAATCAAATAACTGGTGATCATAGATTTGAAGACAATAAACTAAAACTAACATGGGGTATTGGTTATAACAATGTTTTCGCTCACGAACCTGACAGAAAAAGAATTAGTTTAGAAAACTTTCATTATTCATTAGATAATGATCCAAGTACAAATCCTGTATTCTTTACAAACAACTCATTTGACAATCAGCGTTATTTTCAAAAAATTATTGATGAGGAATTAAACAGTAGAGTAAACTTAACTTACCAAGCATCTGAAAAAGTAGCTTTAAACTTCGGTTATAACGGAAGGATTAAAGAAAGAGACTTTGAAAATATCAGATATGGTTACGATATTTTAAATAAGCAATACGAAATAACTGATGTTAATAATTTTGATGCAATATTTAATATTAATAATGCTCAAATATTAAAAAGCCAGACTGGTAAAATTTTCAGATTAGATGTATTTAGAAAAATACCTGGTTATGAAAACAGTAATATTGCTAGTTTACCAGGTGTAAATGAAAACACATATAACGGTAAATTAAGTATACACGCAGGTTATGTATCAGCTGAAATAAAAGCAGGTGATAAATGGGTAATCGTGCCAGGAATTAGAGTTGAATCGTTTGCTCAGGATATAAAATATAATGTAATAAACATTAACCCAAGTGATCCTGGTTTTAGAAATGCTTCAGAAACATTCTTCTTACCAAGTTTAAACCTTAAATATTCATTAAACGAAGATCAAAACTTACGTTTTAACTTTAGCCAAACAGTATCTGTTCCTGAATTTAAAGAGGTAGCTCCATTTATTTATGAAGGTATTGGACAAAGAATTGGAGGTAATCCAGATTTATTAGACGATCCTTCTTTTTCAAAAATTTTCAATCTTGATTTAAAGTATGAGTGGTTTATTTCTAAAGATGAGTTGTTATCTGTAGCTGCTTTTGGAAAGCAAATTAATGATCCGGTAAACTTAGTAATAGCAAATAGTGCTGCTGGTAACCAACGTTATTTTAGAACTGGAGATAAAGCAACAGTTTTAGGAGTAGAGTTAGAAGCGCGTAAAAATTTAATTAAAAATGAAGATGATGAAACATTAATCTCTGCTGGATTCAACTTTACTTACATGCATACTAAGCAAGATTTAAAACAAAATATTACAGGAGTTTCTCGTTACAGCACAACATTTAATAGAGATAGCGACGAGCTTCAAGGAGCTTCTCCTATATTAATTAATGCTAATATTAACTATAGTCCAGTAAACTTTAAAAACTATAAACCTATTACTTCTTTAGTTTTTTCTTACTTCTCTGACAGGATCGATGCCTTAGGAGCTGGTGCTTTAGGAAATATTATAGAAAAAGGAATACCAACATTAGATTTTATTTGGAAAAATAAAATTGGTAAACAATGGGAAGTAAACTTAAGTGCGAAGAATTTACTAGACCCATCAATTAAAAGAATTAGAGAAAATACTTCTATAGGTAACGTAGTTCTTTCAGAATACAAAAGAGGAACAAATATTAGCTTAGGTCTTAAATACAAATTTTAACAAAACACAACATATCTTAAACTTTAAAAACAATGAAAAATAATTTTTTATTAGGATTAGCTTTAGCTGCTACTTTATTTACTTCATGTGGAGATGACGGTACAGCTGACATCATTATAAATGATAATAGCACAACTAACAACAATGGTGGTGGAACTCCTACAACTGGCGAAACAGTTGAACTTAAAGGAAATTACACTGCTGATTTAACTTTAGATTCTTCAAAGTCTTACCTTATCACTGGACCAACAATTTTTGAAAATGGTACTACTTTAACAATACCAGCTGGTACTGTTGTAAAAGCCGCTGCTACTGGTGCTGATGTATACTTAGCAATTGCTCAAGGTGCTAAAATTATGGCTGAAGGAACTTCTAGTCAACCAATTATTTTTACTTCTAATGCAAATACACCAAACGCTGGTGATTGGGGAGGATTAATTTTATTAGGAAAAGCTCCAATCAATTCAGTAGCTGGAGGAACTGCAACTTCTACTTCTGAGATTGCAAGTTTACCTTATGGAGGTAACGTTGCCGATGACAACTCAGGTATTTTAAGTTACGTAAGAGTTGAGTACTCTGGAGGTAAGGCTGATGGTCAATCTGAAAACAATGGATTTTCTTTCTACGGTGTAGGTAACAAAACAAAAATAGAATACATCCAAATGTTTGAAGGAAAAGATGATGGAGTAGAATTCTTTGGTGGAACTGTAAACGTAGATTATGTTTCTGTTGTAAATGCTCAAGATGATTCTATCGACTGGACTGAAGGATATACTGGAACTATTACTAATGCTTATGTAAAACACGGTGTTGATCACGATAAAGGAATTGAAGCTGATGGTTATAATACTGATATAGGAAACTTATCTAGTCCTAAATATTTTTCTAAACCTACTGTAAACAATTTAACTATTGAAGGATTAGGTTCAGGTACTGCCAATGAAGCTATTCGTTTAAGAGCTGGTACTCAAGGGATTTTTACTAACGTTTTATTAGTTGGTTTTGCTGAAGGATTTGACTTAGATGGTGATGCTACTGACAACCCAACTGGTGCTGGTGTAACTTCTGGTGATTTAAAAGCAAATGACGTTAAATTTGATGATGTTACTACTAAAATGAAAAACGATACAGGAGTTAGCTTTACAATGGCTGATTTCTTAACTGAAAATGCTGCTTCTACAGGTACAGACTATGCTACTTGGGGAGCTAACTGGACAAGAAAATAATATATTCTTTTACCCACTGAAATAAAAAAACCGAGCTAATGCTCGGTTTTTTTATTCATTTATTTTAATAAAACTATATAACAAACCTTCTAGTTTTTTTAATTCCATTGGCGGATTTCCTGCATCAAATGTTGAAGATGTATACTTTTTCTCTTCAGCTTCTATTACAAAGCTTGCTATCAAAGCTCCATCACTATATCTTCTATTGGTTGGTGATTTTAGCCCTTCTATATCATTTAAATTAATTTTCTTTATCAACTCTTCTAATCTCCCTACTTCTTCTTCAGAAAGCTTAAATTCTAGTTCTTTTCCATTCTTTTGATACCTAATTGTATTTTCTTTAACTCTTATTTCAATAGCAGTTCCTCTAGTATGCACTTTATAAATTATTTTATTAAATTTTTGAGCAGAACAATTAGTAATTACCATAACAAAGAACAATGTTATTACTTTCAGATATTTCATTTATCAAGTTTAAAATTTCATAAATATAAAAAAGGCATCTCATATGAGATGCCTTTTTTATATTCAATTAAATAAGTAAATATTATTTAAGCTTTTTTCTTACTGCAATTTCAGTATAAGCTTCTATAGTATCGCCTTCTTTAATATCGTTGTATCCTTTAATTTGAAGACCACAATCATATCCTTTCTTAACTTCTTTTACGTCATCTTTAAAACGTTTTAATGAAGTTAACACACCATCATGAACTACAATTCCTTCTCTAATAATACGAACCTTAGAGTCTCTTGTTATCTTACCATTCATTACCATACATCCTGCAATGTTACCAACTTTAGAAATCTTATAAACTTCTCTAATCTCAACATTACCAAGAACTTCTTCTTTCATTTCTGGCGACAACATTCCTTCCATTGCGTCTTTCAGATCGTTAATTGCATCATAGATAATTGAGTAAGTTCTAATATCAACTTCTTCTCTATCTGCTACTAAACGTGCATTACCTTGTGGACGAACGTTAAATCCTACAATGATTGCATCAGACGCTGTTGCTAATAATACGTCAGACTCAGTAATTGCTCCAACTCCTTTATGTAAGATATTAACTTGAATTTCTTCTGTAGATAATTTTTGGAATGAATCTGTTAAGGCTTCTACCGATCCATCTACATCTCCTTTTAAGATAATATTTAATTCTTTAAAGTCTCCTAATGCTATACGACGACCAATTTCTGCTAACGTTAAAGTTTTCTGAGTTCTTACAGATTGCTCTCTTTGTAATTGAGAACGTTTTGCTGCTATTTGTTTAGCTTCACGCTCATCTTCAAATACCTTGAACTTATCACCTGCTTGTGGTGCTCCATCTAATCCTAAGATTGATACTGGTGTAGATGGACCTGCCTCTTTAACTTTATTTCCTTTATCATCAAACATAGCTCTTACTTTACCACTATGTTTACCTGCTAAGATATAATCACCAATTTTTAAGGTACCTGCTTGTACTAATATTGTTGATACATATCCTCTTCCTTTATCTAATAATGCTTCTACTACAGCTCCAGATGCATTCTTGTTAGGGTTAGCTTTTAATTCTAACACCTCTGCTTCTAATAATACTTTTTCTAGTAATTCATCAACTCCTTGACCTGTTTTAGCAGATATTTCTTGAGATTGAATATTACCTCCCCAATCTTCTACTAATAAGTTCATAGAAGAAAGTTGTGTTTTAATATTATCAGGATTTGCATTTGGCTTATCAATCTTATTGATTGCAAAAATGATTGGAACCCCTGCAGCTTGTGCGTGAGATATTGCCTCTTTTGTTTGCGGCATTACATCATCATCGGCAGCTACTACGATAATTACTAAATCGGTTACTTGAGCTCCACGAGCACGCATTGCTGTAAAGGCCTCGTGACCTGGTGTATCTAAAAATGCTATTTTTTGATCTCCTACATTTACTGCGTAAGCACCAATATGTTGTGTAATTCCTCCAGATTCTCCTTCAATTACATTTGCTTTACGAATGTAATCTAATAATGAAGTTTTACCGTGATCTACGTGTCCCATTACCGTAATAATAGGTGCACGAGTTTCTAAATCTTCCGGTTTGTCTTCTACTTCTTCAATAGATTCCTCTACCTCAGCTCCAACAAACTCTACTGTATAATTAAACTCCTCTGCAACTATTGATAATGTTTCAGCATCTAAACGCTGATTCATTGTTACCATCATTCCTAACATCATACATGAAGAAATAATGTTAGTAACCGGAACATCCATCATTGTAGCAACCTCACTAACAGTAACAAATTCTGTTACTTTTAAGATTTTGCTTTCTGCTTGTGCTGCTTGTAAATCTGCTTCCGATTGTTCACGGTGAGCATCTCTTTTATTTCTACGATATTTAGCAGCCTTACCTTTTTTAGATTTACCTTGAAGTCTTTCTAAAGTTTCACGTACTTGTTTTTGTACTTCTGCTTCTGTAGGCTCTTCTTTTTTAACAACAGGTCTTTGTCCACCTCTACCTCTAAATCCTTGACGGTTTCCACCTCGATTTCCACCTCGGTTTTGACCTCCTTTATTTTGTCCTGGTTTAGCTGAATTTCCAGCTCCTGGTGCACCTGGCTTGCTAATTCTTTTACGTTTCTTTTTATCTCCGTCAGTTTTCGCTTCTGGCTTCTTTTTCTTAGGTCTTTCAAATTGTTTTAAATCAATTTTTTGACCAGTAATTTTAGGACCATCAAGCTTTTTATACTGAGTTTTAATTTTCTCAGCATTTTCAGGAGTAATTTCAACAGGCTTTTCTGCTTTTACTTCCTCTTTTTTTGTTTCCACAACCTTTTTAGGAGTCTCTTTTATTTCGACTTTTTTAGGTGCTTCAGTTTTTACTACTTCAGGTTTCACTATCTTAGGTTTTTCAACCTTTATAGGTTCCTCTTTCTTTTCCTCAACCTTTACAGCTGGCTTTTCAACTTTTGGGGCTTCTTGAATAGGAGTTTCCTTTTTAGGTTCTTTTTTTACCTCTTTTGCCTCTTTAGGTTCTTCAACCTTCTTAGGTTCTTCTTTTTTAGCTTCAACCGCTTTACCAGTCTTTACATCAATCTTACCTACAGTCTTAAGCTCTAATTTTTCAGCTTTGGCTTTTAAAACTTCTTGTTTTTTAGCTTCGTCCTCTAATCTTTTCTTCTCTTGCTCTACTTCTAACTGCTGACGAATAGCTTCTTTTTCTTTACGCTTTTCTTCGCTCACTTCTTTAGAGGCTACTTTCTTTGATTTATCTGTTTTGAATCCATCAAATAATATTTGATACTCCTTATCAGAAATTTTAGTAGTAGGACGTGCTTCTATTTCATGACCATTTTTAGCCAAGTGTTCTACAGCTCTATCTAAAGAAATATTTAATTCTCTTAATACTTTATTAAGTCTTAATTTGTTGCCTTCAGCCATAAATTATTTTATACTTTATATTCAAAAAACACACTTTATACATGGTATAGTTATGCTCTTTTTCTCTGTTTGTCAGATTTTATATTGATTTCTATCAATTTCGTTGGAGACTGACTTCCATTATTAATTTAGTCTTCGAATTCTTCTTTTAAAATTCGTTGTACTTCTACAATTGTTTCTTCTTCTAAATCGGTTCTTTGCACTAACATAGATACGTCTTTTTCAAGTACACTCTTTGCTGTTTCTAAACCAATTTTCTTAAACTCAGCTATTACCCAAGCTTCTATTTCATCTGAAAATTCTGTTAACTCAACATCTTCTTCTTCTATTCCTTCACGTTGAACATCAATTTCATAACCTGTCAATTCACTTGCTAAACGAATATTAACTCCTGAACGTCCAATTGCTTTTGAAACTTCTTCTGGTTTTAATAAAACATTTACACGTCCTTTCTTACCATTTTTCTCCTCTTCAAAAGGTTTGATATCAACAGATGTTACTTTTGCTGGACTTAATGCTCTAGCTACAAATAACTGCTCGTTTTTTGTATAGTTTATTACATCAATATTTTCGTTTCCTAACTCACGAACAATACCGTGAATACGAGATCCTTTAACTCCAACACAAGCTCCAACTGGATCAATTCTATCATCATAAGAATCTACTGCAATTTTTGCTTTATCTCCAGGAATTCTTGCTACTCCTTCAATAGTGATTAACCCATCAAATACCTCTGGAATTTCTTGTTCAAATAATTTTACTAAGAAAGCTGGAGAAGTTCTTGATAATATGATTGCTGGCTTATTACCTCTTAATTCAACCGATTTTATTACTCCACGAACTGCATCTCCTTTTCTAAAGAAATCTGAACGAATTTGCTCGCTTTTTGGTAAAACGATTTCATTTCCTTCATCATCTAATAAGATTACTGCGTTATGACGAATATGGTGTACTTCTGCACTATAAATTTCTCCTTCTAGCTCCTTGAACTGTTTGAAAATATTAGTACTATCATGTTCGTGAATTTTAGAAATTAAGTTTTGACGTAATGCTAAAATTGCTCGTCTACCTAAATCTATTAACTTCACTTCCTCAGATACATCTTCACCTATTTCAAAATCTGGTTCTATTTTTCTTGCTTCACTAAGTTCAATTTCTTCATTATCATCTTCAGAAAATCCATCTGCTACAACCACACGGTTTCTCCAAATCTCTAAATCTCCTTTATCTGGATTGATAATAATATCAAAGTTTTCATCTGAACCAAACCTACGTTTTAATGCAGCACGAAATACTTCTTCTAAGATAGACATAAGTGTTACCCTGTCTATACTCTTATTGTCTTTAAACTCTGAAAATGACTCTATTAGTGCAATATTTTCCATTTCATCCTCTTATTAAAATATGATCTTCACTTTTGCTTCTTTAATATCTTCATACTGTAAAGTTACTGTTTTCTCTACCGTATGCTTTCCTTTACCTATTGGTTTAGGCTCTCTTGCTTTCCAATGTAACGTAATATTTTCATCCGTTACTTCAGTTAATGTTCCTTCAAACTCTTCGGTTGCTGTTTTAACCTTAAGAATTCTATTAACATTCTTTCTATACTGGCGTTTTACCATAAGTGGATGAGAAATGTCTGGAGTAGTTACTTCCAAAGAAAAATCTTCTTCTTCTCTATCTAAATTATGTTCTATTTTTCTACTAATACGAACACATTCACTTAATTGAACTCCTGAATCTCCATCTACTATCACTTTAATCTTACTATTAGCTAAAAACTGTAAGTCTATCAAGTACAATGACTCGTTTTCCTGTAAAGCTTCATCTAATAACTCTCTTACTTTTTCTTGATTCATCCTAAGGTATAAAAAGAGGGGACTTTCGTCCCCTTCATCCATCTAATTAATAAATTCGCTGCAAAGATAGTAAGTTATTCATTAACACACAAGTGTCTTTCACTTTCTAATTTAAAATGTTTTTCGTAAATTGAAAACATCCACCTTAAATTTTTTATTATGAAAAAAATATTAGTACCCACTGATTTTTCCATACCCTCAGAACATGCTTTAAAGCTAGCTTCCAGTTTGGCAAAAAAGTCTAAAAGCGAGGTCCATTTACTTCACATGGTTGAATTACCTACTGGTATAATAGACATGGGAAGTGGTAGCAACTTTAGCATACCTGAAAGCATGCTATACATACGAAAAGTACGCGACAAACTGATTAAGTATAAAAATCAATTTTTTCCAAAAATTCAAAATATTAAACATGCTATTCGTTTTCAAAACCCATACGAAGGTATACGCGATTATTCTAAAAAAATAAATGCTGATTTGATTACCATGGGAACCAAAGGGCATACAGAATTAGAAGAGATGTTAATTGGATCTAATACTGAAAAAGTTGTAAGAAACTCTGAAATACCTGTTTTAGTTACTAAAACAAACGAAGAAGAATTTAAACCTAAAAACTTGGTTTTTGCTTCTAGCTTTAAACCTCAGAAAAACAATGCTTTTGAGAAGTTTTTAGATTTCGCAAGTAATTTTAAGAGTAAAATTCATTTATTAAAAATCAACACACCACATAAATTTGAAAACTCTCAACTTTCAAGACAAAAAATAAAAGAATTTGCCGATAGACACAATTTTTCAGATTACTCTATAAACATATACAACGACTCTTCTGTTGAGAACGGAATTTTAAATTTCTCAAACGAAAAAAATGCTGATATCATAGCACTAGCAACTCATGGAAGAAGTGGTTTATCACATATTTTCAATGGTAGTATTACTAAAAATTTATCTAAGAGTTCCATTAAACCAATGCTAACTTTTAAAGTTTAGCTAAAAGCACATCCCCTATTGTGCTTTTATCTATACAATTGGTTATATACTGCTAGCAATCCGTTTGCTTCTTTTTTAGCACTCCAGTTCTTTTCAATTTCCTTCCTTGCCTGCTCACCCACGTATGCTAATTCATTTTTAATTAAACCTTTTAGCACAACTCTTAACTCTTCTATATTTCCAGACTCAAATAAATATCCAGATTTCCCATGCTCTATTAACTCGGAATGCACACCTACATTTTTGGTAGCAATTGTTGTGTTGGCACAAGACATAGCCTCTGCACACACTAATGAAAAACCTTCAGTAAACGAAGGAACTACAGCTATTTTAGAAGCTTGATAATATGTTATTATCTCTTTGGTTTCATTTACAAAATAAACTTGTCCCTCTACATTTGCAACTACTTCTTTCAACTCCTCTAAGAACTCAGGCTTATCTACCTTACCAACAATAACTACGGCCCAATCTTTGTGAGTTTTCAACTCTTGGGCTATGGCTTCTAATAAAACTTTTTGTCCTTTAGCCTTTCTAACTCTTCCTGCACAAAGAATTATATTTTTTTGCGAAACATCTTTTAATTTTTTTTCTTCATTTGGAACAAAACTATCTGTATCAACTCCATGAGGCACTTTAGTGTTTTTTATTCCTAACTTACCATGCATAGAAGTTGTCAATGTAACAACACTGTCTGATTTTTTAAGCAAAAACCTTGTTAAACCTGAAGGGTCAGTTTCGGCATGTCGAGTTAAAACTAATTTAAATTTTGCTCCTAAGAATCGATACCATAGCATTTTTAACACTTCATTATTTCTATGGCAATGAACAACTGTTGTCTTTTCAGAAAACAATATTTTTTTTAACTCTTTTGTGTTTATTTTATTTCCCTCAATACCATAACCATAAAGATATGTTTCGCTCATTTTCTTTAAGTAGGGCATTACATTTTCTATACTTCTTGTAATTCCAGTTCTCCTTTTATGGAAGTGCGTATGTACAACTATTAAATCAGAATTCATCTAAGCAAATCTTCTTTCTATAATCTCTAACAATCTTGTTTCGTATTCTTCTTTATCAGACCAATCATAATCAGGTTTTACCATTTTAACAACAAACTTTTTGGCCTCTTTTTCAGTTTTCATTGTATTCAACTGAGAAACCACTCTATTAAAATCTGCTTGATCTCCATTAAACAAGTGTTTCACAAAAGCTATTCTATCATTAAGTCCTATTTGAATTGAACTTTGCAAACGATCGTTAAGTGTTTTCTTTACATCTACTTTTTCAAATAAGTTTGCCATTACGTCAACTGGGAGTGTATCTTCTAGCTCTTCCTCTAACGTAGTTGTCTTTTTCTCACCAACATCTTTTACATCATTCTTTGTGTCTTCATTACCATTAAAAAGCAATTCTTCCAATTCATCAAAAGGCTGTTCCATGATTTCTTCTACAACCTCTAGATTCATTTTCTCATCAGCTATCTCTTCAATTACTTTATCTGCAATTTCCTCAGCTTCTTTTTCTACTTCTTCTTCAATATCTTCTTCTAGTTGATGCACAATTCTATCTTCTTCAACCAAAGGCTCTTCTATTTTATTGTGTTTTTCAACTTTTCTTATTTCTGCTTGCACAACATCATCCAACAACTCTTCTTTTGTCTTAGTAGGATTTGGAGTATTATTTATATACTCTTCTACATAAGCTAAAACAGAAAGTTTTTCATAAACTTCATGTGCTTTTTCCTTCAAAGCAAACACATCTTCTTTATTTTTCATTTTTAAAATGCTGTGTGCTAAACTAGTTAAATCGGATGCAAGTTTTTTGTGCATAAGTTGTTGTTTGAAATTAATATTTACTCTTAAATTTTAATAAATTTGTTCCCTATTTCGAAAGAAATGCAAATATCAATAATTAGAGCTTAAAATTACAAAATGTTTCTTGAAAATACAGTAAATCATACAGAACAATTTGGGTGGATTGAGGTAATTTGTGGCTCAATGTTTTCAGGTAAAACCGAAGAATTAATTCGTCGTTTAAAACGTGCACAGTTTGCAAAACAACGTGTAGAGATATTTAAACCAGCAGTTGACACTCGCTATGACGACGAAGAAGTGGTTTCTCATAACTATAATAGAATACGTTCTACTCCAGTTCCTGCTTCTTCTAACATTCGTTTATTAGCAAATGATGTAGATGTTGTTGGGATTGATGAAGCTCAGTTTTTTGACGATGAAATTGTTACAGTTTGTAACGATTTAGCAAATAGGGGGATTAGAGTTATTGTAGCTGGATTAGATATGGATTTTAAAGGACAACCTTTTGGACCTATGCCAGCTCTTATGGCTACTGCAGAATATGTAACCAAAGTGCATGCTGTTTGTACTCATACAGGAAACTTAGCTCATTATAGCTACAGAAAAGCTATGAGCGAAGATCTTGTTCTCTTAGGAGAAACTCAAGAATACGAACCTCTTAGCAGAGCTGCTTACTACAAAGCAATAAGAGAGCAAAATAATAAGAAAGAAAATTTATCTGATGAATAATCATGTTACCGTTTTAGAAATAGACGCTGTATCTCTACAACATAACCTCGCTTATTTTAAACAAAAACTAAATCCTAACACGAAGGTTTTAGCCGTTGTAAAAGCTTTTGGTTACGGAAGTGAATCTACAGAAATAGCTAAATTACTTCAAGATAAGGTAGATTATTTTGCTGTTGCTTATTCTAATGAAGGTATCATTTTACGTGAAGCTGGTATTAAAACTCCTATTTTAGTTTTACATCCACAAATTCAAAACTTAGAAGAAATTGTTAAACATAGACTAGAGCCTAATTTATATAATTTCAAAATACTTGATGCTTTTCTTAAACTATCTGATGAAGCTCCTTTAATGAACTATCCTATTCATATTAAATTCAATACTGGTTTAAATAGGTTAGGTTTTTGGCATACAGATGTTCCAACAATCATTACACAGATAAAAAGTTCAAACAATATAAAGGTTCAATCTATCTTTTCTCATCTTGCTGCCAGTGAAGATCCTAATGAACAAAATTTCACTATTGGACAAATTAACAACTTTGCCTACATCGTAAAACAATTTTATGATCATTTAGGATACGAACCTATGATTCATATTCTAAACACATCTGGTGTTATCAATTATCCTCAAGCACAATTTGATATGGTTCGTGTTGGAATTGGTTTATATGGCTTTGGAAACAACGAGCAAGAAACAAGTCAATTAAGAAACACACATACCTTAAAATCAATTATCTCTCAAATACACTTAATCCAACCAGGAGAAACTGTAGGATATAATAGAGCTTTTGTTGCTAGTAGACCTACTCAAAGTGCAACTATTCCTGTTGGTCATGCCGATGGTATATCTAGGAAGTTAGGTAATAAAAAAGGTTATGTTTTTATTAATGGTCAACCTGTTCCAATTATAGGTAATGTTTGCATGGATATGATTATGGTTGATGTTACTGACGTAGATTGTAAGGAAGGTGATGAAGTTATTCTTTTCAATCATCAAAAACACATCGAATATATTGCACACAACTGTGAAACAATCCCTTATGAAATTCTAACCGCTATTTCTCAGCGTGTAAAAAGATTGGTTAAAAGTTAATTTTTTTTTAATTTACAACTCAATTAACTATAAAAACCAAAAATATGGGAATGCTCAAAGAGTTTAAAGACTTTGCAATGAAAGGGAACCTAGTCGACATTGCAGTAGGTTTTGTAATGGGTGCTGCTTTTAATAAAGTAGTAGCTTCTTTTACTGGAGGAATCGTTTCTCCTCTTATTGGACTATTATTTAATGCCGACTTTAAAGATTTAAAGTACATTATAAAAGATGGTGTTGCTGACGAATCTGGAAAAGTAACAGGTGAAGTAGCTGTACTTTATGGTGAATTTCTAACTAATTTAATTGACTTTATCATTGTTGCCTTTGTAATGTTTATGATTGTTAAAGCCGTTAATAAGTTAAAGAAAAAAGAAGAACCAGCTCCTGCTGCTCCTAAAGGCCCAACTCAAGAAGAATTATTAGCACAAATTAGAGACTTATTAAAAAATAAATAAGTCACTAAAAATGAATAAATACTAAAAAAAGCACTTGTAATAAATTACAAGTGCTTTTTTATATAAATGACATAATAGCCTTTGAATTTATTTGATGCTTTAACTGCTCTATCTTCTCATACATTAATGTAAAAAACATTCTTCTCTCTACCTCTGCACTACCTGATATATTTTGAGAAAATTGTAATTGTTTTTGAAAATACTCATCAACTTCATTACAAATTATTTTATCCTCAATTCTCATATAAGAAAGAGATGTATAAGGCACTAACAAGCCTTTTTTAGTCTCAGACTTTAAAAATAAAACATGATTAATATTTACCAATTTATTGTAGTACAACTCATATTTTAAACCTTTTTTAGAATTCCAGGTTTTGTTCTTGGCTTTATCTTCAATCCTTTCTATAAGCAATAATATTTCATCACATAATTGTAAAGCCTCAGTTCGAGTTATCAACTTAGTTTTATAAAAGTAATATATTGTATGTAAGCAACTATTAATTGTAGTATCACTCCAAACATCAGTTATAGAAACTTCTTTAAATTTTTCCCTGAAACGTTTGGATTCATTTGTAAAAAATTGCTTTTCAATAAATTTACTAAAAGGCTCTATTTTACTTTCTTCTTTTTTTGATAAAAAATTCAGATACACATAAACCCTAAATTTACTGTATAATGTATTTACTGGAATATGATAAATTGGAATATTTTTAGCTGTATAATATACTTTTGAATTCTTATCAGATGCATAAGTAGCTACATAAAAAGCTATATCTTTATAAAAATCATTTACACCTTCATAAGTGTTTACATAATCATTTTTAATAATACTTTTAGATAAAGTACTACTTATATTATATAGTTTATTTAATGAAATTTTATAATATCTTGCTAACTCTAACGCCTCCTTAAACGACAATGATGTTTTACCATTTATTCGTCTATAAGCAGCATCATAACTTATATCAAGTACATCAGCTATCTCTTCAGTAAACAAAACATTGTTTGGCAACTTTTCTTTTATAAAATTGAAAAGCTTATCTTTTTCTACACTCATACTTTTTACTCAATAGATTTTTCTTAAAAACCGCAAAAAGAAATTTTTTCTTTTGCATTATTCACAACCACGCTTAACATAAAAACTTATTAATTTGTTTAACAAGCTTATGCTAGGTGATCAGGGGGGAACATCTATTTAAGTAAAAAGAAAGTCTTCTCTTTCCAGAGAGAAGACTTTTGTTTTGCTCTAAAGTACGTAATTTTTAAAATTAAGTCAAGTATCAGTTAAATATGTTTTCCTTTTTCCCAACCATGCTTTCCTAAATATTGTTCTCCACTCTCTACAGCTCCATCTTCAATAGAAGTCCCCATAGAGTCATTCCAACGATTTAGGTATCCAAATAAAGAAATTACACCTAACATTTCTACTATTTCTCCTTCATCCCAATGTTTGTATAGTTCTGTCTTTATTTTTTCATCAACCATGTTAGGCACCATAGATGCTGCTAAAGAAAAATCTAACGCCGCTCTTTCAGCATCAGAAAATGCAGGGTGAGTTTTATACTCCCAAATATTATCTAATTGCTCTTGTTCAGCTCCATAACGTTCAGCCGCTCTAATAGCATGAGCCTGACAATATCTACAACCTGTAGCATTACTTGAAACCCAAGCAATCATTCTTTTTAAAGCAGATGTTACTCTACCCTCATTAGCCATAACAGCTTTATTCAAATTGATAAAAGCTTTAGAAATGGCTGGTCTACGCTGCATTGTTAAAACTGAGTTAGGACAAAACCCTAATGTTTCATTAAAAAACTCAGCTAATTCTTTTGTTTCTAAGTCATGATCTGCTGATAACGGTGTTACTAGTGGCATATATTTTTATTTTTGTTTTTATTAATAACTTTTTGCACTACGTTTGTGTAATAATTCGGCTTTCTAAGTCGACAGACACACAAAACAACTTACGCAAGAAACAAAAAAATAATCAAATTATGGCATCACACACAGTCACAACAGTTTGGAAAGAAAACATGCAATTTGAAACCGACAATCCAAGCGGACATAAAGTTTTAATTGATACTTCAGAAGAAAATGGAGGAAACAATTCTGGTTTAGGTCCAAAAGCTATGATGTTATCATCGCTAGCAGGATGTTCTGGTTTAGATGTTGTATCTTTATTAAAAAAAATGAGAACTTCTGTAAACGATTTTAAAATGGAAGTTACTGGAGAATTAACCGAAGAGCACCCTAAATATTACGATAAAGTTACCGTCGATTATCATTTTTATGGAGATAATTTAGATGAAGATAAAATAAATAAAGCTGTTAAATTATCTATAGATAAGTATTGTGGTGTAATGGAAATGTTTAGAAAATTTGCTGAAGTAAAAACTACCACTCACTTTCACAATAATTAAATTATTAAAAAAATTGCTATGCGTTGGAAATCAAAACCAGAGCCAAACTCTAGTAACGTAAATCAATTAGCTAAAGAACTTGGTATAAGTAAAGTTCTTGCTAAAATTTTGGTTCAAAGAAACATTGACACTTTTGATAAAGCTAAATTATTTTTTCGTCCTAATTTAAACGATTTACACGATCCTTTTTCAATGAAGGACATGAATATAGCTGTCCAACGAATAGAAGAAGCGATTAAAAATGGTGAAAACATTTTAGTATACGGCGATTATGATGTTGATGGAACTACAGCTGTTTCCTTAATGTCTTCTTATCTAAAAACTATTCACCCTAACATCTCTACTTATATTCCAGACAGATATAAAGAAGGATATGGTGTATCATATGACGGAATTGATTTTGCTGACGACAATGACTTCTCTCTTATTATAGCTTTAGACTGTGGTATCAAGGCAATAGATAAAGTAGCATACGCGAGTTCTAAAAATATTGACTTCATTATTTGTGATCATCACAAGCCTGGAAATGAAGTTCCAAAAGCTGTTGCTGTTTTAAACCCTAAACAAATAGATTGCAATTATCCTTATGATGAATTATGTGGTTGCGGAGTTGGTTTTAAACTAATACAAGCATTGGCTTCTAGAAGAGGAGAAACAATTAATGATCTAATTCCTTATTTAGATTTAGTAGCTACCGCTATTGCTGCCGATATTGTTCCTATGACTGGAGAAAACAGAACTTTAACTTATTTCGGTTTACAAGTTATTAACTCCCAACCAAGAAATGGTATTAAAGCAATTATACAGCAGACGCAAAAAAAAGAACTTACCATTACTGATGTTGTATTTATTATTGCTCCAAGAATTAATGCTGCTGGTAGAATGAAGCACGGTAATTATGCTGTTGAATTACTTACAGAAATGAATCTTGATGCAGCGATAGAATTTGCTGGCGCAATAGAAAAATTCAATTCAGACCGAAAAGATTTAGACAAAAAAATTACTCAAGAAGCTTTAATACAAATTGAGAATAACAACGAAGAAGAAAATTTCACTTCTGTTGTTTTTGATGAATCTTGGCATAAAGGGGTAATAGGTATTGTAGCTTCTCGATTAATTGAAACTTACTATCGTCCTACTTTAGTATTTACCAAAAGCGGAGAAAAACTAGCTGCTTCGGCACGTTCAGTCAAAGGTTTTGATGTATATAATGCTTTAGAACAATGTTCTGAGTTTATAGAACAATTTGGAGGGCATAAATATGCAGCAGGTTTAACACTTCTTCCTGAACAATATGAAAACTTCAAAACTAAATTTGAAGAGGTAGTTTCTAAAACAATAGATAAAGACTTATTGACACCTGAAGTTAGTATTGATGCTGAAATTGATTTATCTGAAATTACCCCAAAATTTTATAGAATTATCCAACAAATGGCTCCTTTTGGGCCTCTAAATATGAAACCTGTTTTTTCTACATCGTCAGTTAGAGATAATGGATACGGAAAACAAGTTGGAGCAGACAAAACCCATTTAAAACTGAATATTATTTACGGTTCAGATAACAAAACTTATAATGCTATTGGTTTTAACCTTGGTAAAAAAATTAATTTCATCCAAAATGATTTTGATATTGTTTACACATTAGATCAAAACACTTGGAACAACTATACTTCACTCCAATTAGTTTTAAAAGATTTAAGATAATTTTATTTAGACCAAATCTAAATAAAATGTATATTTGTTTCCATAATAATTTTGAATATGGAAAATGTTATAAAAATATACGATAATAATATTGGAATCTCTTTTCGTTGGAAAGGCATGGACTCTAACCTAACACAAATAATATTTAACGATACTGGTTTTCATTTAACAGAAAATGAAATAGAAGAGTTTTTAGAAAAAGTAGTAGATTCAAAGCTACAAAGGAATTGTTCTACTTGCATTAAAGGCGAAAATTGTAAATCTATTTTATTACAAACACCTTCAGAAAAAGTAAGTATGGCTGTTTCACAAGTTGAACTTGGTCAAATTGACGACTTGTTAAAAGGAACACTTTTTCAACTTCGTTTAAATAGTTATTTAGCTGATATATGTAAAAACTAAAAGAGCTTGCAATTGCAAGCTCTTTTAGTTTTATTTTTCTTTAATTAAGTACATGTATACTGGGTAGTGATCACTATATCCTCCTGTATATCTACCAAAAGAGAAACTTCTAAATGGGTATCCTTTATAACGTCCTTTCTTTTGAGTTAAGAATCTTTTATTGAAAATTCCTGACTTAAACATTTTAAATGATGAAAAATCTTTTTCTCCTTTATCTAATAATGGAGAGGAAATAAGAACTTGATCAAAAAGATTGATGTTATCTCTATATCCTAATGTATTAAATCCACGACGGAACATATTTTCATAAGGATTATAAATATCACCTTCATTTACGTTCTTCTTTTTCGCTTTCGTTTTTAAAACTGTTTTAAAACTAGAATTAATAGGGTCGTCATTGAAGTCACCCATAATAATCACTTTAGGGTTTGGATCTGTCTTTTTAATGTTTTCAATTATTTGAGTAACCTTATAAGCGGCTTTTTCACGTAAAGGTCTACTTCTTGCTTCTCCTCCTCTACGAGATGGCCAGTGATTTACAATTACATGCACTAATTCATCATCTAAATATCCAGACACTAAAAGAATATCTCTTGTATATACTTTTCTGTTATTTGAATAAATCTTAGGGTTGAAAGCTTCAAAATGAATTGGTTTAAAATAACGCTTTTGATATAATAAAGCTACATCGATTCCTCTCTTATCAGGTGAATCAAAATGAATGATACCATAACGTTTCTTCTTTAGTTTTTCAGTATTAACTAAATCTTCTAACACTTTTTTATTCTCAACTTCCACTACTCCTAAAAGAGTTGGGCTCGTTTTTGCCTTTTCAGCACCTATTTGTATAATTACATCGGAAAGTTTCTCTAACTTATCCTTATATACTTCATCTCTGTCTCCTTCCATTTCCATAATAGGGCTTGCCTCATCATTCTTATCAGGATCATTAACTGTATCAAAAAGATTCTCTAAGTTATAAAAACCTACTGTTCTTATCTTAAACTTCTTAGGGGCTTTTTGAGCAAAAGAAGTTGAAACTACTAATGCAACAATAAAAAGGGATATTATTTTCTTCATTTTATAAAATTTACGCGGCAAAAATAAAACAAATTTTAAGCCAATTAATTTTTTAACACATAAAACCACTTATTCATAATGTTAACTTAACATTAACCTAATTATTATTTTACTAATTTTGCATCCCTTTTGTCATATTTTTGGCAAGTTGGAATTAACATATTTAAATATTTTATAAACAAACATTTATGAGAAATTTTACGCTAACAATGTTGTTGGTATTCTCTGGCCTATTTGCCATGAATGCGCAGAACGTTGTAAAAGGAATCGTAATTAACAGCGATTCTGAAAAACCTCTACAAGGTGTTTCTGTAAGTGTAAGAGAAGCCAATATTAGTGGTACTACTGATGCCAATGGTTCTTTTACATTAAATGGTTTACCAGACGGAAGACAAATTGTAGTTGTATCCCTTAGCGGGTTTGAAACCCAAAACTTCCCTGTTCAATTAGCTGGTAAGACAATCGATTTAGGTACTATAATGATGTATGAAGATATATCAGAAGATCAAGATTTAAGCACCATCACTATTACTGATGATGAATTAAATGATGACACTAGTGCTGCTGACAACATTTCTGGATTATTACAATCATCTAGAGATGTGTATTTACGTACTGCTGCTTTTGAGTGGAGTTCTTCTTTTTACAGAATTCGCGGTTTAGATTCTGAAAATGGTAAAGTTCTTATCAATGGTATTGAAATGAACAAATTGTATAACGGTCGTCCACAATGGAGTAACTGGGGTGGTTTAAACGACGTTTTACGTAATCAAGAATTCAGTACAGGTTTAACGCCTTCTAATTATACATTTGGTGGGGTTTTAGGTTCTACTAACATTAATACAAGAGCTTCTGAATACAGAAAAGGAGGTAGAGTTTCTTATGCTTCTTCAAACAGAAGTTATACACACCGTTTAATGGCTACGTATGCATCTGGTTTATTAGAAAACGGATGGGCAATTGCTGCTTCTGGTAGTAAAAGATATGCTGAAGAAGGTTTTGTTGACGGAAGTTTATACAATGCACATTCTATTTTTGTTTCTCTTGAAAAGCAAATCAATAACGACCATAGTTTAAACTTAACTGTTATTCAAGCTGAAAATAGAAGAGGTAAAGCAGCTCCTCATACTCAAGAAGTATACGATATAAGAGGTATTAAATATAACTCATATTGGGGATATCAAGCTGGTGAAATTCGTAACTCACGCATTAGAAGAGTTAACGAGCCTATTATTATGTTAAACCACTATTGGAACATTGGTGAATCTACTACATTAAACACTGGTGTTGCTTATCAATTTGGAGAAATAGGTAATAGTCGTTTAGATTTCAATGGAGGAAACAATCCAGATCCTACATATTATAGAAAATTACCAAGTTATTATTTATCTAATCCAAATGGACCAGACTACGAAGGTGCTTACAAGGCTTTAACAAACTTCCAAAACGATGGGCAAATCAATTGGGATGATTTATACTTTGGTAATGAAGGTGATAAAGATGATGCTCGTTTTGTTTTATATGAAGATAGAAATGATGATAAGCAATTTACTGCTAATACAATTCTTAATTCAGAGTTAACTGATAACATTACTTTAAACGCTAGTTTAGAATACCGTAGATTAAAATCTGAAAACTTTGCAACTATCATTGATATGTTAGGCGCTAACTTTTATAAAGATGTAAATAACTTTGGAGCTAACTTTGACCAACAACAAAGTAATATTTTAACTCCAGAAAGATTTGTTACTAAAGGAGATCGTTTTAAATACAACTATAACTTAGAGTCTCAAGTTTATGGTGGTTTTGCTCAATTACAATTTAAGTATAACAAAGTAGATTTTTATGTTGCAGGTTCTGCTCATAACACATCTCACCAAAGAGAAGGTTTATATCAAAATGGATATTTCCCAACAAATTCTTTAGGTAAATCTGAAAAATTAAACTTCTTTAACTTTGGAGCTAAAGCAGGAGCTACTTATAAGATTTCTGGACGTCACTTATTAGATTTTAATGGAGGATACCTTACAAAGGCTCCAACAATCAGAAATTCTTTTGCTAATTCAAGAATTAACAACTTAACTGTAGCTGATGTTAGCTCTTTAGATAGTGAAAAAATAATGTCTTTCGATGCTTCTTATATTTTAAGAACTCCATTCATTACTTCTAAATTAACTGGTTACTATACTGACATTAAAGATGCAACTGAGATTTCTTTCTTCTTTGCTGATGGTTTAAATGGTAACTCTTCTGCTTTCATTCAAGAAATTTTAACTGGAATTGATAAACGTCATATGGGAGTTGAATTCGGTATTGAAGCTCAAGTAACTCCAACTATTAAGTTAAGAGGTGCTGCTAACTATGGTCAATATACATACAATAACAACCCAGATATCGTAGCTAAATCTGATGATCCAAGTTTCTCATTTGATAAAAGAAAAGCCTTATTAAAAGATTATAGAGTTGCTGCTGGTCCACAAACGGCTTACTCTTTTGGATTCGATTATAGAGACCCTGATTATTGGTTCGTAGGTGTTACAGCTAACTACTTTGACAATGCATACGTTGATGTATCTCCAATTAGAAGAACTGATAACTTCTCAAATGATATTGACGGGCAAGTATTTGCTGATTACGATCCTGTTTTAGCTAGAAAATTATTAGCTCAAGAAAAATTCGATGACTACTTCACTTTAAATGCTATTGGAGGTAAATCATGGAAAGTAGGAAATAATAAATTCATTAGTGTTTTTGCTAGCATAAGCAATATATTAGGTGAAGAATATAAAACTGGTGGTTTCGAACAAGGAAGAAATGCTAACTATCGTGAATTAAGAGACGATAATGCTAATGGTGCTCCTTCTTTTGGAAACAAATACTGGTTTGGTAGAGGTACAACTTACTTCTTAAATGTAAATTATAGATTTTAATAAAAACAACATAACAAAATGAAAAATTTAACCTTATATAGAATATTTGCAATTTTATTTGTTGCAATTTCTTTTTCATCATGTGTTAAAGATGGTGATTTCGTTATCCCTAGTGCAGGTGAAGATAAACAATACACAAACTTAAAGTCGTTAAAAGAAATTACTGACTTATATACTGGAGGTGTTTTAGATTTTGATGAGTACATCAAAACTTCTGGAGATACAGAAATTAATACTTACGGATATGTTATTTCTAACGATAGAGCAGGTAACTTTTACAAGACATTAATTATTCAAGATGAGATTGTAAATCCAACTGTTGGTTTAGAAGTTAGAATTGATGCTACAAACTTAAACGCTATGTATAATGTTGGTAGAAAAGTTTACATTAAACTTAACGGTTTATCTTTAAGTAAATATTTTACTACTTTCCAAATTGGTGTTAAAAACGCAGCTGGAACTGGTACTGATAGAATTAAAGATACTGACTATATCAACCATATAGATAGATCTTCTGAAATTGCTGAATTAATACCTACTAATTTAAAAATTGGAGAAATTACTGACAACCACATCAACACTTTAGTTAAAATTGATGATTTACAATCTGAACAAAAAGGATTAACATATGCTGATCCAAACAGTACTTTTTCTGTAAACAGAACTTTCAAAAGTTGTGCTACTTTCGAATCAATCATCATGAGAACAAGTGGTTTCTCTGACTTTAAATCTTTACCAATTCCAGATAAAAAAGGTAGTGTAACTGCTGTTTTAAATAAATTTAGTAGTGATTATCAATTATTCATTAGAGACACTAAAGATGTTGATTTTACTCAAGAATACGGTTGTTTCAATAATCCTACTTTAAAAACTTTAGCTGACGTTAAAGCTTTATTTACAGGTAGTGAGACTACTATTACTGAAAGCTATAAAATCAAAGTAGTTATTACTTCTGATCTTGCTAAGAGTAATATTTCTAACAGAAATGCTTTTGCTCAAGACGCATCTGCTGCAATTGCTTTACGTTTTAGTGAAGCTTACAACTTAAATATTGGTGATGAAGTAGAAATTGCTGTTGGTGGATTAAAATTAAGTGAATACAATGGTTTATTACAATTAAACTTATCAAACTCAGATATTATCAGCAAAACAGCTGGGACTTTACCTACTCCAGAAGTAATTACTTTTGCTCAGGCTTTAACTGGAGATTACGAGAGTAAATTAGTAACAATTGAAGGAGTTCAATTTAAAGATATTACTAAAACTTATTCTGGTTCTAACCTTTTAACTTCTGACTGTACTAATGAATTAACTACTTATGTTAGAAGTGACGCTACTTTTGCTACAACTAATGTTAGCGATAAAAAAGGTGCTATTACTGGTATCATGTCTGATTTTAATGGACCACAAATTTATATAAGAGACGCTTCTGATGTTAACTTTACTGAAGCTTATGCTTGTGGAAGTACTGGTGGTGGAACTGGACCTGTTGATTTATTCTTCTCTGAATATGCTGAAGGTTCTAGTAACAACAAATACTTAGAAATCTACAATCCTTCTACTGAAACTGTAGACTTAACTAAATATGCATTCCCAAGTGTTTCTAACGCTCCTTCAACTGTAGGACAACACGAATTTTGGAATGAGTTTTCTCCAGGTGCTACAATTGCTCCAGGTGGTGTATACATTATAGCTCACCCTTCTGCTAATGCTGCAATCTTAGCTAAAGCAAATCAAACTCACACATACTTAAGTAATGGTGATGATGGTTATGCATTAGTATACGGATCGGAATCTAGTTATACTGTTTTAGATTGGTTAGGTGACTTCAACGGAGATCCAGGTTCTGGATGGGAAGTTGCTGGAGTTGCAAACGCTACTAAAGACCACACATTAGTTAGAAAATCTTCAGTTATGAAAGGTAACACTAGCTGGTCTGCTAGTGCTGGAACTGATGCTGCTAACTCAGAATGGGAAGTAAAAGCTCAAGATGACTTTTCTTCATTAGGAGTTAGATAATATTTGATTATTATACAATCTAAAAAACCCAAGTTTTAAACTTGGGTTTTTTATTTTTAAATAAGATTGTTTTTATTTTTTTACAAACTGTTGTGCATACTTTTTCCCTGTATTATCTAACGTTATAAAATAAAATCCGGTTGATAAATCTGAAATATTAATAATTTCTTCCTCTAAACTCATTGAAACTTCTTTTAGTAATCTTCCTTTTGAATCATAAAGTTTCACCCTTCTATATTTCCATAGTTCATTATAAACTTTAATTTTAAAAGAGTTACCTTCTACAGGGTTAGGAGAAAGCAAAATAACTTCTTTATCATTTACCAAAAACTTCTTCTCTGTTTTTGTTTCTCTCTTATTACTATTACAATTTCCTATATTTTTCCATCCAGTAGCTGTTCTTTCATATAATGTATTAGAATAAACAACCTTGTCACCAGTTTGATAATTTACCGACGCATCGTAATTAGCAATACCATCACAAATATTAACTGTTGTAGCTTCTGATATTACTACTGAATAATCTTCTACTTCTCCATAATTAAAAGAACCGCATGGGTTAGGAATTGCATTGTAACGCATAGCAACTCTCATTCGAGTTTTCCCTAATTTAGCATTAGCTGGAATTGTAAAAGAACCAGTAACTGGAGTATCTTTTGATACATTTTTAGTCCAAACTTGTTCTCCGGGATCTTCAAAATCTGCATCTTGATTGTAATCTATCCAAACTGCATACCCTTCATTATAAACTGTACCGGTCCATTTAGGCGTAATTGTAATTGTATATTGATTATTCTTATTTAGTTCTGTAGATAAACTTGTAAAATCCTGATATCCATTTCCTCCGCCAGAATTATTATTAATATCTCCTAGAGTAACATTTTGTATATACTCATCATTTACATTATCTCCTTTTAAACTACAATAAGTTGGTACCACAACACTTCCTTCACTTTTAGCTACCTCAATTAAATATTCCAATCCCAGCTTAGCAAATTTTGCTGCATGTGTTGCATTTGGAGTAACAGATCTATTAAACGTATCATTTACAGTATGAATATATGGGTTAGAACCATTAAAAGATGCTTCAAAAGGAAATGCTGCATCATAACCTTGTTGTGCCCAACTGTAATGATCTGAGCACCCATAATTACAACGTGTATAATCATAAGTAAATTGATGATTTCCAGAAGAGTTATATGTATCCATTAATTGAGCTAAAAAAGAATTTAAAGCACTACTATTATAACTATCATCTGAAATGTAAACATCTTTTGGTGACCCTTTATAGTTTGTCATATCAAACTGAACGTATGAAATTACATTGATGTTTCTACTTTTGTAATCTTGTGCAATTTCTTTAGAACCTCTCAAACCAACTTCTTCTGCAGCATATGCCATAAACTCAATAGTCCTTTGAGGTTTAAAATTCATTTCTAAAAGTACTCTTGCCACTTCTGTAATTGTTGCTATTCCTGAAGCATTATCATCAGCTCCTGGAGCATTGGTTTCTCTCTCAGGGCTTACAGAATCTATATGTCCGCCTAAAATAACAAACTCATTAGGAATATCTTTTCCTTCAATTGTCATAATAAGGGAAGGCATTGTAGTACTGTTATGGTTCACTAATTTTACTGAAACATCAGCTCTTCCATTTGCCATTGTTTCCCATTTTTGTTTTAAATCTAAAACAGATTGATTAGCTTTCTGAGTCGTATGATATCTGGTACCATAATTTTCTAACTCAACAATTTGATTGGCTATATTGGTATTATTTACTAATCCAATTGCTTGGTTTACTTTTTGATTTTCTGAAATACTATAACTAGCTTTTTTTAGAGTTTTACTTCTTTGAGCTAATTTTCTAATAGTTTTAATTGCATCAGCTTCTGAAGATTCATAAATAAACCCTGGTCCATGAGTTAAAATCATATGATGCAATTTTTCTGCGGCATCGTTTCCTAACTTAACAGCACTAAAACCATTTAAAGAAGAAATAATTTTAATATCCTTTGGGGCAACTTTTTTTAGTTCTAAGGCATTGGAGGTTTCAATAGTTCCATAAAACATTTTTTCTTGACTGTAAATGTTAGAAACTCGAATACATAACAATAATAACGGAATTAATAAGTACGTTTTTTTCATTTTTACGGGGGATTAAATTAATACTACTTAATAATAAGTTTATACTTACATTAATATCTAAGTTACTTAAAATCAGCATTAAAAAATATTTTAAAATGAAAAATATTATTCCAGAACACTAATATTCAATTATTTAAAAACATCGAATCGATTAATATTCCATAAAACATTTATTTTAGCATATTCATATTTTATAATATTTATAAGTAAGTAATGTCTTCTAATAGCAGAATAACAAGAGCTTTTAAAAATGCCAAGAAATTAGAATTAACTGAGCAATCGAAATATGTATTATTTTCAGATTGTCATAGAGGTGATAATAGTTTTGCAGACGACTTTTCGCACAATAGAAAAATATTTCATTATGCTTTGTCACAGTATTTACAAAAAGACTTTACGTATATTGAGTTAGGTGATGGAGATGAACTTTGGGAAAATAAATTTGCTAACATTTTTAATGCTAATAAAGATGTATACTTACTTTTAAGAGAGTTTCATAAAAAAAATCATTTGCATTTTATTTGGGGAAATCACGATATGGATTATAGAAATCCAAAAAAAGTTGCTAAGAATTTAGACTATTACTACGATACCGTTGATGGAAAAAATAAAGAACTTCTAAAAAACGCTTCTTTTTCTGAAGCAATAAGACTAGAGCAAGAAGATGGTAAATCTATTTTCTTATTACATGGACATCAAGCGGATTGGTTTAATTATAACTTTTGGAAACTCAGTCGTTTCTTAGTTAAAATACTCTGGCGTCCATTACAGTTAATAGGAATAGATGATCCGACAAGTCCTGCAAAAAACTTCAAAGAACTTATAAAAGTTGAAAGTCGTTTAGAAGAGTGGATTCAAAAGAATAACAATCAAATGATTGTAACTGGTCATACACATCGTCCTAGATTTCCTTCACCAAATGAATTGCCTCATTTTAATGATGGAAGTTGCGTGCACCCAAGATGTATTACTGGACTTGAAATAGAAAACCAGCAAATAACTCTTATTAAATGGCATGTAGTTACCAATGAAGATGGTACTATGCAAATTTCAAGAACAATTTTGGAAGGCCCTGAAAACTTGTCTCATTATATTTAAAATTTTAATATATCCTATATTTATATTAGTATTGCCAGCTTTTTACGACCAATGGAGTCGAATTATACTAAATTAATGAAATTAGAGAAACTATTTATCATCATTGGTATGCTTATAACATTAAGTATGCACTCTCAAAAATCAAACGCACCAAAATTTGGAAATGGTTTATTTAACCTAATTGGAAAAGACAGTACTTGGTCTATGAATGCTTCAGCCAGAATGCAATTTTTAACCACTGCTAAATGGGATTCAAACTCTGATGGTCTTTCTAATAATTCATCTGCATTTCAAATAAGAAGAGCTCGTTTAAATTTAAAAGGGTTTGCATTTTCTCCAAAGTTAAAGTATAAATTAGAATTAGGCTTTTCTAATTCAGATATTGGTGGAGCCTCAGAGTTTACAAACAACGCTCCAAGATATATTTTAGATGCTGTTGTTAAATGGAACTTTTATCAAAATTTCGAATTATGGGTTGGTCAAGCAAAATTACCAGGAAATAGAGAACGCATAATTTCTTCTGGGAATATGCAATTTGTAGATCGTTCTTTGTTAAATGCTATATTTAATATTGATCGTGATTTAGGGTTTCAATTAAGACATCAATTTCATATTTCTGAAAAATTTATTATTAAAGAAACCTTTGCTTTTTCACAAGGAGAAGGACGTAATGTTACAACCGGTAACATTGGTGGTTACCAATATACAGCTCATTTAGAATTGTTTCCTTTTGGAAAATTCACTAATAATGGTCATTTCATAGGTGGTAGTCTTTTTAGAGAAAATAAACCTAAACTTGCTATAGGTATGAGCTATGATTTTAATGACAACGCTGTAAAAGATAGAAGTAATTTAGGAGCATATTTGAAAAACGATACTGGCTTTTACGAAACAGATATTACTACCTACTTTTTAGATGCAATATTTAAGTATAAAAACTTCTCTTTTATGGGGGAATTTGCTCATAGAAATGCCAAAGATCCTATTGCAAAAAACTCAGATGGCTCTTTAACTGGTGATATTGTACAGGTTGGAAACTCCTTAAATTTACAAACCGGTTATCTATTTCCTAAAAACTGGGAGTTATCTGGTCGTTATACCAATGTTTCTTTCGGCAAAGAAATAACGAGCAATACCACTCAAAATCAATACACTATAGGACTTTCAAAATATTTTTCAGGTCATAAATTAAAGGTACAAACCGATGTAAGTTACTTAGATATAATAACTAGTACAAATCAGCTAATGTACCGATTACAAATAGATGTTCATTTTTAAAAAAAAATAACGTAAACCTAACACAAACACTGCTCAGTGTTTGTAGATTTGCAAATCTTAATTAAAAACTAAAAAATGGGAGATCCATATATTTTAATGCTTATCGCTTTAGCTGCTTTAGCCATTGTCGATTTAGTTGTTGGAGTAAGTAACGATGCTGTTAATTTCTTAAATTCTGCTATTGGTTCTAAAGCCATTAAGGTTAGAAATATAATGATAATAGCTAGTATCGGTGTATTCATGGGAGCTGTTACCTCAAGTGGAATGATGGAAGTTGCACGTAAAGGTATTTTCAACCCAAATATGTTCATGTTTCAAGACATCATGTTCATATTTATGGCTGTTATGATTACCGATATTTTATTACTAGATATCTTTAATTCTCTAGGAATGCCTACTTCAACTACCGTATCTATTGTATTTGAATTATTAGGAGCTGCAGTATGTATTTCTTTAATCAAAATTTCTACAAACGATGCTCAATCTATTACTGATATTTGGAACTACATTAATCATAAGAAAGCAGTAGAAATTATAAACGGAATACTACTCTCCGTTGTGGTAGCCTTTTCTGTAGGTGCTATTGTGCAGTTTATTTCTCGTTTAATTTATTCTTTCAATTTTGAGAAAAAGCCTAGTTATGTAAACGCTATTTTTGGAGGTTTTGCTATTACTGCTATTACTTATTTTATAATAATAAAAGGATTGAAAGGAACTCCATTTTACAAAGATGTAAAACACTTAATTGAAGGAAATACTTTAGAAATAATTATTGGAAGTTTTGTAGTTTGGAGTTTAATATCTCAAGCTTTAATTAGTGTATTTAAGCTTAATGTTTTAAAACTTATTATTGGAGTTGGAACGTTTTCATTAGCAATGGCTTTTTCTGGAAACGACTTGGTAAACTTTGTTGGAGTACCAGTTGCAGCATGGAACTCATATCAAGCATTAAATGACCCATTAATTAATACTGCTAATTTAGGTCCTGAAGCTTTCAAAATGGGAATCTTAGCAAAAAAAGTACCTTCTAATGTATGGTTATTATTATTTGCAGGAGCTATTATGGTAGTTACTTTATGGACTTCAAGTAAAGCGAAAAAAGTAATTGAAACAGGTATTAACTTATCACGTCAAGGAGATGGGCATGAAAAATTCCAACCAAATCCTTTATCTAGAATAGTTGTTAGAATAGCAATGGGATTAAATACAGTTATAACTTCTGTTGTACCTAAAAAAACATTAGCTTTTGTTGATTCTAAATTTCAGAAACCTGTTATAGAATTACCTAAAGATAAAACATACGAAATGCCTGCTTTTGATTTAGTAAGAGCATCTGTAAACTTAATTGTAGCTGGTATTTTAATTTCTATAGCTACTTCTATGAAGTTACCTTTATCTACTACTTATGTAACTTTTATGGTTGCCATGGGTACTTCTTTAGCTGATAGAGCTTGGGGACGTGAAAGTGCTGTATATAGAGTTGCTGGTGTAATTAACGTTGTTGGAGGTTGGTTCTTAACCGCTTTAACTGCCTTTGTTGCCGCAGCTTTAGTTGCTTACTTAATTAGCTGGGATATGGTAATGATTCCTGTTTTATTATTAGTAGTTGCACTATTAATAGGAAGAAATACTTTAATTCACAGAAAGAAATCTAAAGAAGAAAAAAAGCAAATGCATATTGAAAGAGCTGAATTAATTACCATTAATGGGGTAATTGAAGAAAGCGCTGATCATATTGCTGAAGTTGCAACACGTGTTAATAAATTATATACAAATGTAGTTAACGATTTAGCTAATCACGATTTAAATAAGCTACGTAAAACTGATAAGCACGTAGGAAAATTAAACGATGAAATTGATGGCTTAAAAGATGGAGTATTCTACTTTATTAAGTCGTTAGATGATTCTTCTGTACAAGCAAGTAGATTTTACATTTTAGTTTTAGGCTATTTACAAGACGTTGCTCAGTCTATTAGTTATATTTCTAGAGCAAGTTTTAAACACGTTAATAACAACCACAAAAATTTAAAGAAAGGACAATTAAAAGACCTTAAACATATAGACAATGTATTGTCTAAATTATTAGAAGAAATTAGCTCTACTTTCGAAAAAAGAAGTTTTGATAATTTAGAACAAATTATTAACGAAAAGAAAGAATTATTGGTAGATGTTTCTGCTTCTATTGAAAAGCAAGTTGCACGTATTAGAACTGATGAAACAAGTCCTAAAAACACTACATTATACTTTAGTATTTTGATAGAAACACAAGATTTAGTTTCTGGTTTAATGAGCTTATTAGAAACTTATGAAGAATTTCATATAAGCACTAAAAACATCTAGTTGATATTTTATAAAACAAAAAAATCCCGAGTAAATTTACTCGGGATTTTTTTATACTTCTTTTTACTTCTTCTTCATTGGTCTCATTAGGCCTTCTTGAGCCACTGAAGCGATTAACTCACCTTTTCTGGTATATATATTACCACAAGCAAAACCACGAGCTCCAAAGCTATTAGGACTCTCTATAGAAAACAGCATCCAATCGTCAAAAGTAAAATCTCTATAAAACCACATGGAATGGTCTAAGCTTGCCATTTGTGTATTTCCAAAATTAGCTACACTCGCATTTGGATTTAAACAAGCTGTTAAAATGTTATAATCGGATATATAGGTTAAAATTTGTTGTTTTAAAGCCAAAGATAAATCTACTTGATCTCCTTTCAACTTAAACCAAACATCTACAACTGGAGGTAAATCTTGCATATCGAGAGGATTAGCAATTTGTACAGGTTTAAAATCTATGGGTCTTTCTATACTTAAAAATGCTTTTAGCTTTTTAGGTAAAAAATCTCCAAATTGATCTAACATATCTGTCCAGCTATATAACTCTTCTGGCTGTTTTATATCTTTCTTTATTGGCATTTGATGTTCATATCCTTTTTCTTTTTTATGGAAGGAACAAGCCAATATAAAAATCGTCTTATCTTCTTGATGTGCTGTTACCCTACGAGTTGAAAAACTACCTCCATCTCGTATTACTTGTACATTATAGGTAATAGGTTTTTCTAAATTACCTGCCTCTAAAAAATATGAATGTAACGAATGTAATATACGTTCTTCTGAAACGGTTCTATAAGCAGCGTTTAATGACTGTGCCAATACTTGTCCTCCAAATACATTTGGACTTCCAATATCTTTGCTTATTCCATTAAAATTATTGTCTCCAATATCTTTTAAAGTAAGTATATCTAATAACTCTTGTGTGTTTTTCATTTTTACAAATTAACTTGCTCTCTTAATTCTTTCTTTTTGAATGGATACTTTTGTTTAAACTCTGATGGTTGAATTCTTTTTAAAAACAAACTCAAAATACGATTTGGTATCGTATTCTTATGTCGTAAATAGATTGTTAAATCTTGAGGCTTAGCTCCAACAGAACTTTTTATCTCACTAGCTGTTCTTCCAAAATTAATTGTCTTTACTTTTTTATCTATTCCTAAACTTATATAATCATACAACATTCTTTGATATACAGCATATTCTTTATTATAACCGTAATCAATCCCAACAAAATGTGCATCCAATGATTTCTTATTAAAAATCCCTGATAAGAAACCTACCAGTTTATCTTCTAACCAATAGGCTTTTAAAAAATAGTTGTCTCCTAAATTTTCTTTTAAAGTTCTATAGGTTTCTATATTAAAATCTCCTAAATTGAAACTTGACTTTGTAGACACAGTTTTATACAACACAGTCATTTCTGGCTTCAAGTCTTTTAATCTGTCTTCTGTTACATCTTCAATTTTTAAAAGACTACTCAACTTTAATGCTCTTTTTGCTTTTACTCTAAATTTTGTTTTTAAAGCAGCTAAATAATCTTCAATAGAACTCCAACCTTCATCTAATTCTAGAACCATATTAGGATCTACTTTAAACGAATTATATCCTTCTTCATGTAGTTCATGTGTTATATAAAGTGATTCTTTTTCAAAATCTTTTAGCATAAAAGCATCAGCTGTATTCTTAGCACTAATATTGGAATAATTTACTACCCCTTTAGCAATTTTTTTAAGTACTTCTTTTTTATTTTGATTGTTCTTAATAAAAACTCCATGCTCTCCACTTACAAATGTATTACCGCAAGTAAGTACTTTAAATGGTTTTTCTGGAGAAATAATTCTGAGCTTTCTCCCCATACATTTTACCCATTCTACAATAGATTGCATATCGTTTTGAACACTATCTAAATAAAAGTCGACTATTTGAATATTAGCTAAAGCAATTGCTTTTTTATTAGTATCAAACAATATAATGTATGCAAAATGTATTGTTTTATTGTTTTGCTCTAATGCCTCTAAGTATTTAGGGGTAAAATAGATATTATCCGTGCAACCTAATTCTTCCCATACTTCATTAGGTACTTCTTTAATTGAAGAAAAGTATTTAGTATTCGAATTTTGATTTTTACTACAAGATAAAATATTCACGTACGCCCCTTTAATTTTAGTGTAAAATACTAAAACTTTATTTAATAAATTCTATTGCACATTCATATTCCAAACTGGCACATTGAAAATCTTACTTATTTTAACTGTATCACTTAAAAGATACTGCTTATCTCCATGATTTAATAAATTGAATCGTTTACCATCATTAGTTACCAAGTTTGCTTCATAACAGAAGTATCCTCCTGATGATTTTCCTGGTATAAATTTTTCAAGTACTTGAATTGCATAAGCATGTTGGAAAGGAATAATCTCGCTTCCAACAACCATTTTTCTTTTTCGTGTATGAAAATAAGCTTTTGCGCCTGTACTAATTAATAGAAAAACACCAACTAATAAAAATACTCCTCCTGTTGTAAAAAATATTTTACCCGCTTGCATAAAACTCATTGCTTCTTTTGAAAATTCAAAAAACTCAACAAAAGACCATAAAGTAAAGTTTGCTCCAACTAAAAAGAATCCCCAAGCCACAAACTTCATGTACGAACTTGAACTGATTTTATAACCTTTATTCGTTTTCTTTAAGTGCTCACTTAAAAAATTACTACCTGAACCTTCTGTAGCTTCCCATGATATTTGTTGCCCTATTGCATCTTGAGTAAAATCGCTAAAATTGAAAATTATTTCTTTGTTATTGGGCGAACTCTTTTTTCTTCTAACCAAAAAACTTGAGATAAACATTCCACCAAACATGAAGAGAAAAACAACTAGCATTCCGCCAAGTTTATAATATAAGAATCGTTGTTTACCATAGGTTAACGTTTTAATACGAACTGTAGTTTCTAAACGACTTATTGTATTTAAATCTCTTCTAGTTGGGTTTTCTAACTGTCTTAAAGAGTCTAATTGTATAACTTCTTGATGTAATTCTGTTTGCTGTTTATTATATGCTTGATACTTTTTTTGTATTTCAGGCATTACTACAAAAAATACAATTCCTATTGGGATTAATACAAAAAGCCAAGAGCTATTGAAAGTAAACTTTTTCATAATTATTTATAAAGAATAAAAAAGCCATTACTAAGAGTAATGACTTTTATTAAATTTGATTGTTTTTTATTTACAAAATGGAACTGTATATGTTCCTTCTACTGTATTATCTCCCGTAGAATCTGCTTTAATTTTAACTGTAACTTCTGTTGAAGTTAACTTTTCTACAGTAACTGTACTATTTAATTTATTTAAAGGTGTTTCGCCTTTTTTATTAAATACAACATTCGCTTTAGTTGTACTACCTACTTTATTTTCTACATCTGTTGAAACATACAAAGTATAGTCTAAAATAGAAGAGTTACAATCTGCTGTAACATTGGTTATGTTAATACTTAAGTTATTTCCACTAACAAATGCTTTTCCTCCTTGAGCTACAAATGAAGTACCATGTACTTTTCCTTTTAAAGGAGTATTTGCAATTCCTCCTAAATTATCAGAATCACTATCTGAACATCCTACAAAAACAACAGCTAATATAATAGCAGCAAGTTTAATTACGTTTTTCATTTTAATTTTTTGAATATTTCCGTGAAAGTACTTAAAAAATAAAAAACCACAAACAAAAAATGCTTGTGGTTTTCTTATTGTTATAAAGGCTTTATTAACCTACTATATTAATTATTTTACCTGGCACTACAATTACTTTTTTAGGTGTTCTTCCTTGTAATTGTGCTTGTGTTTTTTCATGTGCCATTACCGTTTTTTCTATTTCATCTTTACTCATATCTAATGGTAACTCTAATGTAAAACGCATTTTACCATTAAATGAAATTGGGTAATTCTTAGTACTCTCTACTAAATGAGATGCTTCAAATTTTGGAAACGCTACTGTAGAAATAGACTCTGTATGTCCTAATTGACTCCATAACTCTTCTGAAATATGCGGAGCGTATGGAGAAACTAATACTAATAGCGGTTCTAAAATAGCACGCTTGTTACATTTTTGCGCCGTTAATTCATTTACCGCAATCATAAACGTAGATACTGATGTATTGAAAGAGAAATTCTCAATATCTTCCTCTACTTTCTTAATTGTTTTGTGTAAAGTTTTTAATTCATCCTTTGTTGGTTCGGCATCAGAAACGTTAATACCGCTCTCTCCCACGTATAATTTCCATAATTTCTTTAAGAAAGAATACACTCCTGAAATTCCAGATGTTTTCCAAGGTTTAGTTTGTTCTAATGGTCCTAAGAACATTTCGAATAAACGTAATGCATCTGCACCATATTCTTCACAAATATCATCAGGGTTTACAACATTAAACCAACGCTTTGACATTTTTTCTACCTCACGACCTACAATATATTTCCCTTCTTCTAAAACAAACTCTGCATTTTCAAATTGAGGTTGCCATTTTTTTAGAGCTTCAATATCTAATTCATCAGAAGTATTAATCAACTTAACATCTACTCTAATTTCATCTGTTTCATATTCTCCTTTAAGATTTTTAGAAACATATTTATCTGTTCCTGTAATTCTGTAGACAATAGCTGATGTTCCTAAAATCATTCCTTGGTTGATTAGCTTTTTTGCAAACTCATCAACTGGTAACAATCCTCTATCGAATAAGAATTTTTGCCAAAAACGTGCATATAATAAATGTCCTGTTGCATGCTCAGACCCACCAATATATAAATCTACTTCTTTCCAATAATCAACCGCTTCTTTACTTACAAACTCTCCTTCGTTTGTTGAATCCATATAACGGTTAAAATACCATGAACTTCCAGCCCATCCTGGCATTGTATTTAGTTCTAGTGGGAAAACAGTTTCATTATCTATTAAATCATTGCTAACTACCTCAGCAGTTTCTGTATTCCAAGCCCAAACCTCAGCATTTCCTAATGGTGGTTTTCCATCTTCTGTTGGTAAATATTTTTCTACTTCTGGTAATACTATTGGTAAATGTTTTGCTTCAATCATTTGGGGCATTCCATTCTTATAATAAACTGGAAATGGCTCTCCCCAATAACGCTGACGGCTAAATACCGCATCACGTAAACGATAGTTTATTTTTCCATAACCAAAACCGCGTTTTTCTAATTCATAGATTACGGTTTTCATTCCTTTCTTATAATTTAAACCATCTAAGAAATCTGAATTTGCTAATTTAATTCCATCTTTAACATCATTAGCTTTTTCTGAAATATCAACATCTGCAAAAATATTTGGTATATCTAATCCAAAGTGTTTAGCAAAATCATAATCACGTTGGTCTCCACAAGGAACCGCCATAACTGCACCTGTACCATAGCTTGCTAATACATAATCTCCAATCCAAATCGGCACTTGTTTTCCTGTAAATGGATGTAAAGCATAAGCTCCTGTAAATACTCCCGAGATGGTTTTTACATCTGCCATACGATCTCTTTCCGAACGCTTTGACGTTGCTTCAACATAAGCTTCAACAGCTTCACGTTGTTCATCTGTTGTTATTTTAGCTACTAATTCATGCTCTGGAGCTAATGTCATAAAGCTTACTCCAAAAATTGTATCAGGACGTGTTGTAAACACATCTATTTTAGCATCATAATTTTCCACATCAAAAGAAACCATGGCTCCTTGACTTCTTCCTATCCAATTTGTTTGAGAATCTTTTAATGGTTGTGGCCAATCTATATTTTGTAATCCGTCTAACAAACGTTGTGCATAAGCAGAAATACGCATAGACCATTGGGTCATTTTTTTACGAACTACTGGATGTCCTCCTCTTTCTGAAACTCCGTTTACTATTTCATCATTTGCAAGTACTGTTCCTAAAGCTGGACACCAGTTTACTTCTGTATCTGATAAAAATGTTAAACGATATTGTAATAATATTTCTTGTTGTTTTTCTACTGAAAAACCTTTCCATTCTTCAGCTGAAAAAACAGTAATATCTTCATCTGAAACTGCATTGATATTTGCATTTCCTTCTGTTTCAAATTTTGAAACTAAAGTTGAAACATCTTCTGCTTTGTCTGTATCTTTATTGTACCAAGAGTTGAACAACTGGATAAAAATCCATTGTGTCCACTTGTAATATTCTGGATTAGAAGTACGAACCTCACGTGACCAATCGAAAGAAAAACCGATATTGTCTAACTGACGACGGTACGTTTTAATATTTGTTTCGGTTGTAATCGCTGGATGCTGTCCTGTTTGAATAGCATATTGTTCTGCAGGTAACCCAAAAGAATCATATCCTTGTGGGTGCAATACATTAAACCCTTTATGACGTTTATAACGTGCATATATATCACTAGCAATATATCCTAATGGATGTCCTACATGCAGTCCGGCTCCTGATGGATAAGGAAACATGTCTAAAACATAATATTTAGGTTTATCTGATGTATTACTGGCTTTAAATGTTAGGTTATCTGCCCAAAACTGTTGCCACCTCTTTTCTATTTCTTGGTGATTATATTGCATTGTCTCTCTTTTAAGAAGCTGCAAATTTACGGTTATTGTTTGGAAGTTTAAAGTAAAAAAATGGCTTAAACTATTATTATCATGTTATATAAAATGAACAAAAACTTCACACTTGTTAATCTTTGTTGGGAAATAGTTTATTTTAAAAAAATGAATGTTCTTTGCAGTAGATTAAATTCATTATTTTGAAGAACAATATTTTAAAAGCTCACCTTGCTTTACTCAGCGCCAATGTTATTTATGGTGCTAATTATTTAATTGCTAAAGGAGTAATGCCTAATAAAATAGGGCCTTCTGCTTTTGTTTTTTTAAGAATTTTAGGTGCTGGAATTCTTTTTTGGGTTATTAAATCGTTTATAAAAGAAAAAATTGAAAAAAAAGACTTTCCTAAATTAATTCTTTGTGGATTGCTAGGTGTTGCTGCAAATCAATTATTGTTTTTTCACGGTTTAAATTTAACATCTCCTATTGATGCTTCTATAATTATTACAGCTGTCCCTATTGTTGCTGTAGTTTTTAGCGCTATTCTTTTAAAAGAAAAAATAACTCTTTTTAAACTTTTAGGAATTACCATAGGTGGTATTGGTGCTGTATTATTAATTTGGTATGGAAATCAGTCGAAAGGAACTAGTTCTTTACTTGGTAATCTTTTTATTTTTATCAATGCTATTTCTTATGGCTTGTATTTAGTACTTGTTAAACCTTTGATGCAGAAATACAACTCTATTACCATTATTAGTTGGGTGTTCTTATTTGGATTCTTATTTATGTTTCCATTTGGAGCAACTGATATTGTTACTGTTGATTTTTCTGCATTTACTACTCAAACATACTTAGCAATTTCTTTTGTTATTATTGGAACTACCTTTTTAGCTTACTTGTTTAACATTTATGCTTTAAACTATGTTTCTCCTTCTGTTAATGGTAGCTATATATATTTACAGCCTGCCGTTAGTTTTATTATGGTTAGTATTTATGCTTATGTATTAGGTTATACACAATATGCCCAAGATATTAATCCTGTTAAAATAATAAGCTGTTTTCTAGTAGTTATAGGTGTTTACTTAATTAGCAAAACTCCTAAAAAATAAAACATAAAAAAACCTCATAAATTTATGAGGTTTTTTTATGTTTTATTTTAACCCTAGCCAATTTAGATTTATAAAATCTGTATAAAAAGTCATAGCAAACCATTTCATGAAGTCTATTCCTTGATTTAAAAAGACGATTCATTAACATATGAATATAGCTACTCATCAATTGATCTAGGTTTATTTCTAACTCCCCCTTTTTCTTAATTTCTTGTAAGTCACAAATTATAGGTTTAATTACTTTTTCTTTTTCTTCTATAATTTCTAACAACCCTAAAGAATAAACTTCGGATATTCTATCCGACATAAACTTTTCTATTTTATCTTGCTTATCTCTATATTTTTTACTTAACTGTTTTGTTAAATATTTTGAAGAGTTAAATTCATTTTTAAACGAAGTACTTAGCTCGAATAATAATTTATTCTTTCTTTCTAAATTATATTCAAAATCATTAAGCAACGAATCTATTAATCTTAACGAAAATAACCATCTCACATCCTCATCTTCTCTTCCTTTTATTACTTTTAAAAAACCAACTATTGACTCACTATCATAATAAAAAATATCTTCAGACAAACACATCGAGTTAACTCCGTAGCGTTCTATTTCTCTTTTGTATGTATCAGTTTGAATTTTCCAAATAAGTTTTTTATCTATATAACTCTTTAAGTACGGTAAAAAACTATTTATAATTTTAAAAATATTTTCTCTTTCAGTAAAGTGAAAACGTACCCTTAAATGATGTTTCGGGTCTCCATAACGTATAAAGAACCATTTATTTATAATTTTTTCATCAATTAATCGATTGGCTATAGGATGTATAACATCGACTAATATTTTATCAGATGTTTTATATCCTGTATATATTTTATAATAAAGCCAATTATCACCTAAGATAAAATTTCTTTGTAACTCTTTATTTTCTTTCACTTTCTTTTAATTTACTTTCATTAAAAAAAGAAACAATAATTTCATTTGTAAACGCTTTATTTTCTAAATCAACTATTGATTTTTCATTATCAAATAAAAACTCTATCAACTTTATATTACTTCTATTTTTAACTGTATTTAAAAACATTCTAATAGATGTTATATTCTCTAGATTAATAAGCAACTGATTATCTCCATCTGCAAGCTTTACAAACTTTGGCAATTTTAATTTTTTAGTAAAATGTTTTACTTTATTAATGAGTATTTCTTTATTATCTATTTCTTCTAATAACTGCTCTATATGGCTATTTTTTAAGTTCCATGTAGCTTCTTTTAAGATAAGATTCTCATATTCTATTCTAGGTATAAACTCATACTCATTAATAATTGGCCCTAAATCAATTCCTAACCCATTCATCATTCCTTGTGTTTGCATATCTGATAAAAAATGATAAATTGGTAACGAATTACTCCTATAATTATGAGCAGTTGTTAAACGTGGTAACACTTCTTTATTGTGCTTTTTTGATTTCAACTTAATTTTACCTCTGCTTTTTGAAGAAATTACTAAGTCTTCCAATAAAATTTTTTTATCACTATTTTTCACGGACTTAGCTAAATAAGGAATTTCATACGAACGAAAGTCTGGTCGACATAAAATATTTCCGATTCTAGATTCTGGTAAATGAACTATCTCAGCCAAAATCTTATCTTTATTAATAATCTCTTCAACATGTACAATCTCCTCTGTGTAAGTTTTTATTTGGTTATCACTATGGCAAAAGCGTCCTAAAATATTAGCTGAACTTGACCCTCCACTTCCATACATTCTAATTTTTCCATCTCCAACAATCTCTATCATTGTGGATAAAGTATCTGGTAGATTATCTAGATTAGTCTCAAATTCCTTGAAATCATCATCTGTTAACTTTATTATATATTTATCTTCTTTTAATGCTTGCAGTATTTTTTTTTGAAATTTTTCATAGACTGTATTCCATTTAATTTCTCTATCTATTTTCTTAGAAAATTTTGATGGAATTATTAGATCATCAATCAAAGGACTTATATCTCCTATTCTATTATTTTGAATATAGCCAACTCCTATTTCTACATCTAATGCTGTTGATAATTTTACTTCTTCATCCTCATACCTTTCATAAAACGCATCCTTAAACTTAGATAATTCGTCCTCAGTTTTTTTTATATTTAATTTGCTTAAAAAAAGCATTCCTTTTTTTATATCTCTAATAACTTTTTCATCAATTTTATTTACTGTTGTATTTATAACCAAATCTGTTTGAAATAAATATTTAATATCAAAATCCGTTTTTAACTCTTTTAATTTTTCGCTTATTTCAATATACTTATCTATTTTATTACCTACTTTGTTATCTATTTCTTGAATATGTTTGTCTACCTCTTTTAAAACACTCACAATTTCATCTATATCTTTTAACTTTCGTAATGTGTTATAAATTTGGTCAAAAAATTCTGGTCCAGAAACAGATGGTTCCAACTCACTTATCAGTATTTGACTATCAACTAACTGATTTACAAAAACTATGGCTTCTTCAATTGTTATATCATATATTAAAAGATCTTCAGCTATATTTGAAAGTAATATTCCTTCTCTTGATTTCAAGAGTATTTTTCTTAAATATTCTGTATTATCAACTTCAGCAACTTGATGAAACCTCTTTCCTTTTACATATTTATATTCAGTATATCTTAACCTATCTCCTATTTCATATATACTAGAGTTAGGAAAAAAAAGCAGTTGTTTTTTTATTGTTTCGTTCTTAATTAAATCTTGTGAAAGTGCCACTAGATAATTCATATCTAATCTAGTATGTCTACTATTTTCAAAAGCTTTTGTAATTTTTATTTCTGTTTTATCATCAAATACTCCTACCGAACATCCAGCAAATAAACCAAAAGGTGTACACCTAGAAGACATTCTTGAAATATATTTAAGAAAAGTATACTTTAATTTTTCTTCTTTTTTATTATCATTAACTCCCTCATTTAACCATTTAGTAATTTCATTTGTTAACATTGGAGAAGCTAGAAAAAATGCTTCTTTAATAATGGGATTAGTCCACAACCTTTTATAATCATCAATGTATATATCCTCTTTTGAGGTAAACTCTTTAAAAATATTTATTGAAAACATAGGGTTTCTCAATACATAATTCTTGAAATTCTTATATGGATTCTTTTTATTCATCTCTTAACTTATTAATAAACACTCATCCCAATTCTTACTATCATTTGTCAAATAATTAATAATGGTTAAACCTATCCCTGCAACACCTTCTAATAAAGAAGTATCATTATAAGTTTCTCCATTAATTTTCATTTGTTTAAACCCTGCATATCCATCTTTATAGTTACCTTTTTCTAACCCGTCTTCAATCCAGAAATAAGCAGCTTCTTTAAATATTGCTTTCCTAGTTTCTTTATAAATTCTTTGAAAAATTAAAGCATTTCCAAAAGAACCATGGCATATCCCCACGTCTTTAACCAAGGTGTTCTTAAAATCTGTTCTTCTTGCTGAATGTTCCATTATTTCTAGAGATTCATTCATCAATTCATTATCACTTAATGCTTTCGATGCATACCATAATTTTATCCCTATTCCTAAATCTCCATAACACCAAGCTAATCTTCCACGAGTTATTTTCTCTGAATTTGTTTTTATCCACAGAGGAAATAGTGACAAACTATTTCTTTCTAAATTTTTAGTTCCCTTTACATACTCTATAGCTCCTTTTAACATTTGATATGAAGCTTCCTTAAAATCGTCAAACTCATAAAGTTTTGAAAGAATCCCTATTATACTAGGTATTCCATGCGACAAACCTAGGTTATAAACTTTCTCATCTTTATCATTAATTCTAATTATCGATTCCCATGCTAATTTAGTTTCATCAATCTCTATTGCAATTTTGTTTAAAGAAGAAAGAAAATCTAAAAGAATTTGTCTATATCTATTCTTTAGCTCTCTATTTTTAGTTCTTTTAAATTTCATTAAAAAATAATAAGCATACCCCAAACTTCCATGTAAAAAATCATAATTTCCTTTTTCCATTTCTAAAATCATAATTCCATATAAATAATTATCAATTTCAATAGGTAAACCTTCTTCTCCTTCTAAAAAACCCTCCTTATACAAATGCTCTAACACCCAACCAAAACCTGAAATCCCTACACAATGAGTAAGTCTAAAATCATTTTTATTTATTTTTTCCTCACACATCTCTAGCAGTTTCATTCCTTCATCAAAAGCATCTTCATCACCTATATATTTTGAATAATAAAAGTGAAAAAGTGAAATACCCGACAATCCGGATAGAACTCCTATTTCTATTTCATTTCTTTTATTAGCTACTAGTATTTGACTTATTTCATCTAACTTTTTTTCTAATCTTTCTTTTTTCAAAACTGAAATATTTTTCTATATTGGGCAATATTAAAAAAAACAATTATTATGAGTAAAAAAAAATTTAAATTAGACTTGAACAAAGAAATAATATCAGATTTACAAGCAAGTAAAATAAATGGAGGAGGGCCTACAGTCCTTAAACCAATTGATAGAACTTATGGTTCTATGTGTCGTATGTCATTTGAAGGAGTATGTACTTGGTCTGAAGGAACTGACGACTTAGGTAACAGATAAGTCATAAAAGACATTTATAACAATAATAGTGAATAAAAAACTTCACTTAATATAACATCACTTACTGTTTAATAAGTGATGTTTTTTAATTTATATTACTTTATATTTCTATGCTTAAGAACGAAATTGTTCCTGAAGAAGGGTACTCTAAATTGATAGGGATTTTAGTTTGTCAAATGATTCATGTAAGAAATGACACTATTAAACTAACAAAAAAACTATCTATAAAAGAATTAGATTATAATTTTGATGATAAAAGTAATAGTATAGGTACCTTATTATTACATATCGCAACTTTAGAATTTATGTTCTTATTAAATCATTTTTCATATTCCAACACATCCGAAGATTTATTTTTAGAACTTGGTAAAGCTGTACCTCTAAATATGGATAAAAAACTTATTTACGGCAACAACTTTGATTATTATTTAAATTATTTAAACATGTTTAGAAATGAATCTCTAAAAAATTTAAAACTATTAACAGATGATTGGCTTTTCAAAACAATTAAGGATCATAATGGTAAAGAATTAGGAAATTATTATTACTTACTAAGACACATTATTGATGATGAGATTAGTCATCAAGGTCAAATTAAATTAATTTTGAAAAGATTATAATGTTTTTGGTCAGAAAAATAATAGTCCTAATAATTATAATTTTACCGGACTATTATTTTTTAAGTTATTTATTCATTTTTCCATTTATTGGTAGCGATACAATTGTTTTATCCCAACCTAAATACATTATCAAATCGTTTTCTTTTCCTTCAAAAACAATTGAGAAGTTTTTAATCGTTTTTTTAGTTTTAGAAACTTTAGCCTTTACTCTTACAACATCATCACTTTCATTGTAAAAAAACGCTCCCCAAACATTTAAAGCAGTATTTAAAATTATTGTCCATTCTTTATCTCCTGGAATTGTAAACATTGAATAGGTTCCTGCCTCAACTGTTTTTCCTCCAAAATCCACATCTTTATAAAAAGTAATTTCGGCTGCTTCATTAGCTCCTGTTCTCCATATTTTTCCATTAGGAGCTAATTTTGACAATGATCTTTTTTTTAAATGTGGACGACTATAAATCACTTTAACTAACTTATCTAATATTCTAGATTTGCTAGGATACATAGCAGCGTCCATTGGACTCTTGTCTAATTTTGGAAAATTTTGTGCATTTACTTCATTTGAGAAAACTAAAGTAATTACAAAAACTAAAACTGTTAAAATAGTTTTTTTCATGAGGTACTTATTTAAGGTGAATTCTAATTATCAAAATTATATAAGCTAACGTAAAAATTCACTAAAATTATGTAAAATTTATTCATCTAAAAGTATACCAGACTTTTTGGATATGAATTCAAAAGCCACAATTAGCCCTAAACTAATTCCAAAAAGAGGTAACAATAATCCTAATAATAGCAACAAAACTATAACAACTGGACCTATTGTAAACTTTTTAGAAACTTTAGGAGTTCCTAGTTTCCCTTCAGGTTTTCTTATAATGTATGAAACTATTGCCCCAACACTCATAATAGTTAATAAAATTGCAACTCCAAACATTAGCCACCAATTCCAAACTCCAAACTGACCTTGGTGAAATGCCATTACCCACATTCTTCCCCTCATTAAAAAACCAACATCACTCCAATTATGTTTTTTTATCAACTTACTTGAATATTGATCAAAATGTAACATTTTTTGAGCTCCTAAATCAAATGTTTTGTTAGAAACACTAAACGTACTTTGAGCATTTTTAGGAAGCCCTATACTTACAACACCTTTCAAGTTTTGTTGTTTTGCAATTGCAACCATTTCATCTAAAGTTAAAGCTTTTCCTGAAACAACTGATGTTAATCCTCTTCCACTCCATGTTTTCGGATAACCTGTATTTGTAAACTTCTGTATTTTCTTAAAATTAGCACCAAAAACATCTGTCCATGGTAAGCCTCCTGCTAAAGTAATAAGCAATAATCCCGAAATCCAGAATCCAATTACTGCATGTAAATCTCTAAACAAAATTCTTCTTCCTTCTTTGAGTCTAATTATAAAAACTCCTTTTACACCTCTTTGAAATGGCCACCAAACATACAATCCTGTTATAATTAATACTATCATCCAACTAGCTATCAACTCAACTAGTTTTGTTCCTATTTTACCTCCTAATAATTCTCCGTGCAACTTTCTAATTGAATACATCCAAGTATCTTTTGGAGAGAATTTCCCAGAAACCTCAGCTGTATAAGGATTAACAAACAATGATTTTTTATGACTAAATCTACCCGAAACAAACTCAGTAGCTTTTTCTGAATTTAAAGACAATACCATACTATTGGGTTTCTTCTTCATTTGATTCTTTGCTATTTCCCATTGTTGTTGAAAAGAAATAGGTTTTTGAGATGTAACTTCTACATTTTCAAACTTCTCTTTTGCTACTTTTTCTATTTTAGGATTAAACAAATAAACCGCTCCTGTTATTGACAAAATCAACACAAAAGGAAGTGATATAATTCCAGCAATAAAATGCCATTTCCACAACCATTGATTTAATTTTCTATTTTTCATCTTGAATATTTTTTAACCTCATAGCTTTACTACTATGAGGTTAATTTTTAGCTATTACTTAGTATTAAAAGTTATATTTCACTCCAAAATGAAATGCTCTTGGATTACCAATACTATACGTATTTTGCTTACTCCATCTACTGTATGAAGCTCTAACTGCATAAAGTTTATCAAAAATATTCAATGCTTGTCCCCAAATTTCAAAATGCTTGTAAGTATAATTTGCTCTAAAGTTGAAAATGTTATGCCCTCCATATGTAGAAGTTCCTAAAATGTCTCCTCCAGAAGTATCTTTCCCTATTACAGCTTGCCCTTCAAAACTTGTATTATATTCTCCAATTTGCTCGTGTTCTAACGTTAAAAGCAAATCAGATATTGGCTTATAATTTAAAGAAGCTGTACTTATATAATTAGGAGCTGTTTGCATATCTGTATTAGAATAATCTACATTGTTTTCAAAAAATGACAAGTATTCATGTGTAGCATAACTTCCACTATAATTAACAAATAAATTAGGCAGCACATTATATCGTAGCCCTAATTCAACTCCCATAGAACGTGTTTTTCCTGCATTTTTTTGAATAAAATTTCCTGAAGTATCTCTAATAGAAACTAATCTATTGATACCATCTAATTGGTATATCGCTATATCTACCTTTAATTTCGATGGTATTGAATAATATGCTCCTAGTTCGTAATTATGAAATTCTGCTGGTTTTAAAGTAAATGCATTTCCTGTAGTATTCTTCCCATTTCTGAATAAAGTTCCCACTTGTGGTGGTGTAAATCCTTTTGAGTAATTAGAATAAATCCCCGCCCTCTTTGTTAAATTTAGATTCACTCCTAGCTTAGGTGAAAAGTTTGTATAGGTTACCTTAGTATCTTGAACTCCAGAATTAGGTTCATCTAAATTATCATAATCGTATGTAAAACCATCGTAACGTAAAGCTCCTGTTAGTTTTACTTTTTCTATGGGTGAAATTTCAAATTGTGCATATCCTGCATAATTAAATATATCTGCCTGATATTTTAAGATATAATCTCCATTTTTAACCGAGTAATCAATATTTTGAGCAGTAGCAACATCTACAACAACATCGATATTTTCTGCCTGATAAGTTTGAGGTGAAAAATCGGTAGTTGCTCCAACTATTAAACTAGATTTTGCAAAATTAAAATCGATTTTATGCTGAATTAAACCTACATAACTTTTAAATTTATTAGAATTGATTTCTCCTCTTCCAGTTCCATCTAACACACCACTAACTCTATTTTGTCTAATTCTGTATGATGGTATTTGATTCATTTCATTATTTCTGTAAATGAAATTGAACGATGTTTTATTAGATTCATTCCAATACTTATCTAATGTAGAACGAAATCTAAATGCTTTAGCTTCTCTTTCTGTAAATGTTTGATTACTTTCATAATTTCCATCTGTATAATTTTTCTCAGAAATAGAACCAGACATATCAGATCTATAATCGATATAAGTTAAGCTATTAGTCCATTTCAAACTTTCAGAAAAATCATTTACATTTTTAAATGAAACAGCTGTTTTTTCATAATCTGAATGTCCAACCACTCCATTATCTCTACGTATATGATGTCCTCCCACATAAAAACCATACTTTTCATTTACTGTTGTAGAGGCTTCTAGTTCGTATTTTGTTAGTCCCAAATCATTTATTTGAAACCCAACAGAACCTCCGAAGTCTTTTCTAGGATTTTTAGTAATAAAATTGAAGCTTCCTCCAATAGCTTCACTTCCATAAATACTCGATGCTGGTCCTTTTAACACCTCAACTCTACCAAAAGTTGTATTATTCATTTCCAATAATGCATTGTGATTAAATACTGCTACTGGACGTATTGGTAAACCATCTTCTACATATAAAAACAACGATTTTGTTGATATTGGCGAACGTGTTGCCATAAAATGCTGTTCGTTACTAGAAGCTTTTGAGGTGCTCATAAATACCCCCGGCACTTGATTTACTAATTGTTCTATTCCGAAAGCTTTGGTTTCTTGAATTTGTTTTTCAGTTAGTAAACCTATAGATGCCGAAACTTCTTGCCTCTTTTGTGTTTCTCTACTTGCTGAAACGATAACCTCTTCTAAACTTTCTATTACTTGCTTTAAAACAATAAGGTTATTATTGCTTAACTGCATTTTTTTTGTTTCATAACCTATACTTGATATTTGAACAGTTCCTTCTTCTAATTTTATAGAGAAATTCCCTTCAATATCTGTTATGGTTCCTTTGTTTTTGTTTGTTAATGATACAACTGTAGCTCCTACAATTGGATTATTTTGATTGTTTACTACTTTACCTTTGAATATTGTTTGTGAAAAACCGTTAAGTATAGGCAATAGTAACCCTAGGCATATAAATAATGCTTGCTTTTTCATAATGAAAAATAACTTGATATGTTTAATTAAAATCTATAAAGAATACTGTAGTCCCGCTGTAATTGTTTCTTTATTTTTTAACTGAATTCCGTTTAAGTTTTGATATAATGGAGTACTAAATTCAAATCCAAATCGAAGGTTTTTTAATGAACCTTTAAAAGCATATACATTAAAACCTAAACCTCCATTGATAAATTTCCCTCCAGAATTCATTGTATCTGCAGTAGTAACCATCATAGGATTTAAATTAGGATTTCTTCCATTAATTGAACTTACAATTAACCCTTCTAAACGAGCTGAAAAACTTAACCATTGGTGAGTTTTAACTGCAAACCAAGAATTTAAACTGTAACGATTTCCTAAAGAATAATCATACTTATTTTTCCCAAAACGATATGTTGCTTTTAACTGACTTCCCCAAGAAACAGTTTCTGCTTGCCCTAAGTATGTTAATCCTAAATCTGCATCATAAGTTCCACTTCCTATTTGCATTGGATATGGCAATTGAATTTTATTTGGATTTGACATAGGTGTTACATCTTTTGCATTTAATTCTCCTGTAGGAATAGAAATACCAACATTAGCGTGTAACGAACCTCTATTTTCGTTAATAAACTTATATAACATCCCAAGCTTTATATCTCCTAAACCAGACGAAGAAGTTGAAAAAGGCATGATCATTCCAGTCATCATGTTGCGCATTTGTAAATCCATATCGTTTTCTATATAATTTACCATTGTCATTAAAGTAACTTTATCAGATGGTGCATACATAGCTCCTAGCATATGCATTTTCATTGGCATTGAAAGTGGTGTAACCATATAACCAGCATTATGTGCTTCTGTATTTGAAATAGCGTCACTTCCTTTTTGTAATCCCTCCATATTCATATACATAAATCTATACGAAAACATTACCTCTCCTTTATGGTGGTAATGATCTCCCATTATACTTATTGGCGCATGACCATCTGGCCTATTAGATTTCCATTCGTTTTTATCTTCAGTTGCTTCTTGTGCGTTTATTATTTGTGATAAGGATATAAGAATCCCTGTAAAGATGATTTTTGATAATTTCATCAGTTATGTTTTTAAATTTTACAATAGTATTTTAGGCTATTTATCTATTAGGACAAATAGCTTTTATTAAAGGCGTTTATGCAAAATTTATATAGTAGGTGGATGGAAGATTGTATTTGAAAATAAATAAGAATACTTATTGTTGTAAGAAAACAATTGTTTTGCATTATTAAAAAGAACCTTTTCTTCTTTTACTGAAAGTAATTCAACAAAACCTATTGGGTATTCTTCTATATTTATTCGTAACGATTTAAAATCATCATCTTGTTGCTTTTCTAGTTTTTTCATTAATTGACATTTACCATTACATCCTAGGTTTGGTTTGTCTTTATTAATACACAAAACCTTCGATATATAATCGTAGTTTATTGCATACTCAACAAACGGTGTTATTGGTCGTAACATCGCAATTGTGTACAACAAAACAAATAAATATATACTTAGTTTTTGTAACAAAATGATTTTAAAATCTTGGAAGTGCAAAGATACTTTAAGTTGTTTTTTTTCTCAATAAAAAGAGGTAGAAATATTATTTTAATTTGTTCTAAATAAATTGCTATATTTGCACCAGATTTTAGAAATATGATTGTCTTTTATACTGAAAATAAAAAGGTTACACCAATTGTTCCTATTCAAAAAGAAACAGCATGCTCTACGGCTTGTGCGTCTAACTGTATAAAACCTAAAAGTAAGTGTTGCAATAAGTACCAAAAAAAAGGCATCAACTGTAAGCGATGCCCTTTAACTTTTAATGTAAAAATAGCTTCTTAATTAAGCTACTTTTAATAAGAAATAACTCTTTTTTCCACGTTGTAATAATATATACTTATCAGCAATTAAATCATTTGCTGTAATTACATAATCGTCTTTTACTTTTTCTTTATTAACAGAAACCGCATTTTCTTTTAAAGCTCTACGTGCATCTCCATTAGATTTTAAAAAGCTTGTTTTTCCCGCTAAAGCATCAATCATAGATAATCCTTCTGAAATATCTAACTTAGATACTTCTGCTTGTGGTACTCCATCAAAAACATCTAAGAATGTTTGTTCATCTAATGATTTTAAATCTTCTGCAGTAGACTTTCCAAATAAAATATTAGAAGCCGCTATCGCCTTATCATATTCTTCTCGCCCATGAACTAATACAGTAACTTCTTCTCCTAATCGTTTTTGTAAAATACGTACGTGTGGTGCTTCTTTATGTTCTTCAACTAAAGCATCTATTGTTTCTTTATCTAAGAATGTAAATATCTTAATATACTTTTCAGCATCTTCATCTGATGTATTTAACCAGTATTGGTAGAATTTGTAAGCTGAAGTTCTTTTAGCATCTAACCATACATTTCCTCCTTCAGACTTTCCAAATTTAGAGCCATCAGACTTTGTAATTAATGGACATGTAATTGCATATCCTTTTCCTCCACCAATTCTTCTAATTAATTCGGTTCCTGTAGTAATATTACCCCACTGATCAGAACCTCCCATTTGTAAAGTTGCTGAATTTTCTCTGTAAAGGTGTAAGAAATCATATCCTTGTACCATTTGGTAAGTAAACTCTGTAAAAGACATTCCTTCTTTAGATTCTGAACCAATTCGGTTTTTTACAGAATCCTTAGCCATCATATAATTTACTGTAATGTGCTTACCAACATCACGAATAAACTCTAAGAATGAAATCTCTTTCATCCAATCATAATTGTTTACTAAAATAGCAGCATTATCGGCATCAGATTCGAAATCTAAGAAATGTTGTAATTGTGCTTTTACACATTCTTGATTATGACGTAATGTTTTTTCATCTAATAAATTACGCTCCGATGATTTTCCTGAAGGATCACCAATCATACCTGTTGCTCCACCAACTAAAGCAATTGGTCTATGTCCACATCTCTGATAATGTGCCAATAACATAATAGGAACTAGGTTACCTATGTGAAGTGAATCTGCTGTTGGATCAAAACCAACATAAGCACTACGCATTTCTTCTAGTAAATGCTCTTCTGTTCCAGGCATGCTATCATGTAACATTCCTCTCCATTTTAACTCTTCAATAAAATTTTTCATCGTCATAAATTTATCAGTCAGCAAAGATAACTTTATCAACCAAAAAAAGCTAAATTCGCTTTATGATTTTAGTTACTGGGGGAACTGGGCTTGTTGGCTCACATTTATTATTCAATTTAGTTCAAAAAGAAAAAGCTATAAGAGCTATATACAGGACTGATGAAAAAAGAGAATATGTAAAAAAAATATTCTCTTATTATACCGAAGATGTCGATCAATTCTTTTCTAAAATAGAATGGGTAATTTCAGATATTACTGATGTTTTTTCACTTGAATCCGTTTTCAAAGGTATAACTGAAGTATATCATTGTGCTGCATTGGTTTCTTTTGACCCAAAAGACTATAGAAAAATGCGTCAAGTTAATATTGATGGTACTGCCAATATGATTAATTTTTCTATTGAGAATAATATTGAAAAGTTCTGTTTTGTAAGCTCTATTGCTGCTGTAGGGGATTCTATAAATGGTAAACCTATTAATGAAGAAAATGAGTGGTCGGATAATAATGACAATAATGATTACTCTATTACAAAATATGGTGCTGAAATGGAGGTTTGGAGAGGAAGTCAAGAAGGATTAGATGTGGTAATTGTAAACCCTGGTGTTATTTTAGGAAGTGGATTTTGGAGTGAAGGTTCTAGCAAATTATTCTCGCAAGTTTATAATGGTTTTAAGTTTTACACTGAAGGTATTACTGGTTTCGTACACGTACAAGACGTTGTAAAAACTATGATACTATTAATGGAATCTAATATTAAAAACGAACGTTTTATTTTAGTTTCAGAAAACAAATCGTTTAAAGATATTTTATTTTCTATTGCTGATGGTTTTAATAAAAAAAGACCATCAATTAAAAGTAGTAAATTATTGATGGCTATTATTTGGAGATTTGATTTGCTATTAACCAAATTAACTGGAAAAAAACCTTTATTAACTAAGAATTCAGCTAAATCGTCACTTAATAAATCTTATTATACTTCTCAAAAAATAGAAGATGCATTTAATTTTAAATTTGCTAAAATTGATGCAAGTATTTTAAAAATTTGTAAAGACTTTATTCTTTAATTTCTTTACTTATTTTTTTGTTCTTAGATAGTTTTTCGTTTTTCTCCTCTAATTTTAATGACATCTTTTTTTGAGGCTTTGTTTTATTATTCAATGAGTCTTGAATTCGTCGCTGCTTTAAAATTGATTTATGAATAGAATCTATTCTGAACTTAACTTTTCCAAGAATGGCTGTATACTCTTCGATTTTAGAAGTATAGTAATCATTACTTTTATCAAAACGAGTACTATCTATCTTATACTTCTCATATACCAAGAAAACATAATTTTTTTCCTTTTTTAAAAACTTATTCTTAACGTTTTTAGCTGATGAAGCAATATACATATCGGTTAACAAGGAAATCATAGAATCCTTAGGTATTAAATCTTTAGGCTTTTTGTATATAGTATTACTAGTACAAGAAGCTAAAAATAAAAGAACTGTTATGTATAAAAATTTTTTCATTTATTTATTGAATTCTAATCGAGCTCCTTTTATCTGCTCATCAAAAACACCGTTATCGTACATTAAATTCCCATTGACAAAGGTATGAGTTATTTTATTTGAAAACTCAGTTCCTTCAAATGGAGACCATCCACATTTGTATAGTATATTATCTTTAGAAACCGTCCATTTTTCGTTATCAACTAGTACTAAATCTGCATAGAATCCTTCCTTTATAAAACCTCTTTTATAAACTTTAAAAAGTTTTGCCGGATTATGACACATTTTCTCAACAGCTTTTTCTATAGGTAGTACTCCTTCTTTTACTTTCTCTAAAATTGCCAAAACCGCATGCTGAACTAGAGGTCCTCCACTTGGTGCTTTCGTATACACATTATCTTTTTCTTCTAAAGTATGTGGGGCATGATCTGTAGCTATTACATCAATTCTATCATCCAATAAGGCTTTCCATAACCCATCTTTATCTTTTTGAGTTTTTACCGCTGGATTCCATTTTATATGCGTTCCTTTTTTATCATAATCAACATCTGTAAACCATAAATGGTGCACACAAACTTCTGCTGTAATTTGTTTTTCTTCTAAAGGAATATCATTTCTAAATAAATGAGTCTCTTTTTCAGTTGATAAATGAAAAATATGTAAACGTGCTCCTGTTTTCTTTGCTAGTTCTATAGCTTTTGAAGATGAAAGGTAACAAGCTTCTTCACTTCTAATGATTGGATGGTATTTTACAGGAATATCATCACCATATTTTCCTTTATATTCTGCAGTATTTTTTCTAATCGTTGCTTCATCTTCACAGTGTACAGATATTAGCATATCAGTTGAAGAAAAAATCTTTTCTAAGACTTCTTCATTATCTACTAACATATTTCCTGTTGATGAACCCAAAAATAATTTAATTCCTGCTACATTTTGAGAATCTGTTTTTAACAACTCTTCTAAATTATCGTTTGTTCCTCCAAACATAAAAGAGTAATTAGCATATGAAGTTTTTGAAGCTATCTGAAACTTTTCTTCTAATAATTCTTGAGTAGTTGCTTGTGGTACTGTATTCGGCATTTCTATAAAAGAAGTGATTCCTCCAGCAATTGCAGCTTTACTTTCTGTTGCAATATTTGCTTTATGCGTTAAACCAGGCTCACGGAAATGCACTTGATCATCTATCATACCCGGAATTAAATATTTTCCTTCAGCGTTGATTACCTCAGCACCGGACGTATTAATAATTTCCTCAGAAACTTGTTTTATATAATTTCCTTCTATTAAAACATCTCCTTTGAAAACCTTGTTTTCGTTAACTATGTTTGCGTTTTTAATTAGATATGATTGCATAATTATTTTGGTAATCCCTTTAACCTCATTTTTATAACACCAAATAGAGCTTCTGATATAATCCCTCCACTCATTTTTGATTCTCCTAAAGTTCTATCAGTAAAGATAACTGATACTTCTTTTATTTTAAATTTATGTTTCCATGCTTTAAACTTCATTTCTATTTGAAAAGCATATCCAACAAACTTAATTTTATCTAACTGAATTGTTTCTAATACTTTTCTTTTCCAACATACAAAACCTGCAGTAGTATCATGAACTGGAATTCGAGTAATAAAACGAACATATTTAGATGCAAAATACGATAATAATACTCTACTCATTGGCCAGTTAACCACATTTACCCCAATAGAATAACGTGAACCAATAGAAACATCAGCCCCATCAACAGAACAAGCTTTATACAACCTATTCAAATCTTTCGGATTATGAGAAAAATCGGCGTCCATTTCTATAATATAATCGTAGCCTTTTTTTATAGCCCATTTAAACCCATGAATATAAGCAGTACCTAAACCATTTTTTCCTGTTCTTTTTTCAATATAAAGTCTCTCTGTAAACTCTTCTTGCAAACCCTCAACTATATCAGAAGTTCCATCGGGTGAGTTATCATCAACAATTAAAATATCGAATTCTTTCTCTTGACTAAAAGTTTCTCGAATTATTGCTTCTATATTTTCTTTTTCGTTGTATGTAGGAATTATAACTAAAGCGTCTGACTTCATGTAATTTTCATCTAAATCTGGGCAAATATACACTAAATAATCACTAATTTTGTGTTAATTAAATACGATAAAAAACAAATACTATTGCAAGCTATTGAACGTACAATAACCAATGATAACTGGATTACTCTAGTAATTCTTTTTGTTATTATCTTATTAGCTATAATGAAATTAATTAAGCCCAATAAGCTATTAGGATATGCTTTGGCTTTTTTTACCCCTGGTTTTTTTCAAAAAAAAGTTCAAAATAACGTTTCTATTTATTCACCTTTTCATTTGTTATTATTTTCTTTTTCTTCTATCGTAATATCATTGTTTCTTTTTTTTGTGTTTACTCCAAAAATTTATGATCAAAGCTTTTTAAATTACCTAATATTACTCGCTATTATTAGTCTTTATTTTTTTATTAGAAGAGTATTAGACTTTACTTTTTCTAACATTTTAGGCTTATCATTAGTCACAAAATATTTCTTATACACGAAATCTGGTTACCTTTATACACTAAGTTTATGGCTATTTCCTGCTATAATTCTCTATCAATATGCCTTTAAGGAAAACTTATATTTACTCAGTTTTTTCCTTATTTTATTTGCTTTCAGAGGCTTTTTAATTTTACTTAATAACAAAAGATTAGTTATAAGTAAGTTGTTCTATTTTATTTTGTATTTTTGCGTCCTTGAAATAGCACCGCTATTAATTCTTTATAAAACAACAACAACTACGTAAAGAGAAAGTTATATGAAAGTTAAAACTATTTTAGTGTCTCAACCTGCTCCTAAGACAGAAACCTCTCCTTATTTTGACTTAGCTGAAAAACAAAAAGTAAAAATTGATTTCCGCTCGTTTATTCATGTAGAAGGAATTTCTGTAAAAGAAGTAAGAGCTCAAAAAATTGATTTAAACAATTATACAGCTATTATTTTGACAAGTAGAAATGCTGTAGATCATTACTTTAGAATAGCTGAAGAAATGCGTTTTACTGTTCCTGATGATATGAAGTATTTCTGTCAATCAGAAGCTGTTGCATATTATTTACAGAAATATGTAGTATACAGAAAGCGTAAAATTTATGTAGGTAATAGAACATTTCCTGAATTAACTAAGTTAATTAAGAAACATAAAGATGAGAAATTCTTATTGCCTTCTTCTGATAAATTGAAGCCATTAATTCCTACTGAATTAGACAAATTAGGTGTTGATTGGAAACGTGCTGATTTATATAAAACTGTTGTAAGTGATTTATCTGATTTAGAAAATGTTTTTTATGACATCTTAGTATTCTTTAGTCCTTCTGGTATAGATAGTTTATTTAAAAACTTCCCTAACTTCAAACAGAATGATACAAGAATAGCTGTTTTTGGTAATACAACTATTAAAGCTGTTAAGGATAGAGGATTGCGTGTAGATATTGCTGCACCAACTCCAGAAACTCCTTCTATGACTATGGCTTTAGATAAATATATTAAAGAAGTTAACAAAAAGTAAAACTACTTTGACAAGTATAAAAAACCATCAAAAAAATTTGATGGTTTTTTTTATGAATTACTGTAAAGAACCTACCTTTTACTCGACTATTAAAGCCTTGTAAAAACAGAGTTTCTTTAAATGATTCATTATCAAAAACAAACTGCAATTTTATTATTTGCTTATTCTCCCGAGAAAGAAGCGAATCATAAGGTTTTTGAAAAAAGTAAGAAACTCTTTCAGCAGTTAAATCAAAAAACATTTGAAAAAGCACAAAAAACAGGAACTGATGTTTTAGTAATTACCGAAAAGCAACAAATAGGTTCAAGTTTCGGTGAACGATTTGCAAATGCTATTCAAACAGTTTTTAATAAAGGTTACTTGCAAATAATTACCATAGGTAATGATAGTCCAAATTTAAAGACTTCACACCTTTTAAAAGCTTTACACAATTTAGAAAACGGAAATGCGACTTTAGGCCCTTCTTATGACGGAGGCACTTATTTAATTTCCTTAAACAAAGAACAGTTTTCTTTAGAAGCATTCAAAAAAATAACTTGGAATACCCATAAAGTATTTTCTGAGTTAAAAAATTATTTTGTTAAGCGAAACATCAATATTACACAACTTGCTTACTTAGCAGATATTGATTCAAAAAAAGACATCTACTTTTTTATAGATCAATTTAAAAACTCTTTTTCTCTTCTAAGAGAACTTATTGAGTTAAACACTAACAAAGTCATCTCATTTCTTGAGAATCTTTATACATCTAAAAGTTATTCTTATTCTTTTTTTAATAAAGGTTCACCAATTACTCTTTAATTATCATACTTACATTGAAGTTTTTCTTAATAGAAACTCTTCTCTACATCAATTCAATAATTAAAGTCAATACTTAATTCACGTGAAAACTAAAATTAATGTAATTATACTGTTGCTTTTAACAGTAAGCATTTATGCACAAGAAACAACTGGTAATTTAGAAGGAAAAATAGTTGACATTACCAATGAAGCAATTCCTTTTGCCACAGTAATAATAAAAGATACTGAAACCAATTTTATATACGGAACCACCTCTCAAGAAACAGGTCATTATGTAATTGCTAACATCCCTCCAGGAAATCAATATATTGTGGAGATTAGCTTTGTTGGGTTTCACACTTACAAATTAAACAATGTAACTATTAACTTAGGGAAAACCACTCTATTAGACATTGAACTAAAAGAAGAAAGTACTGCATTAGAAGAAGTAGTAATTACTGGTACTTCTTCAAGAAAAAATGGTACTGTTATAAATGCTCAAAAATTACTAAAAACACCAACTATTAGTAGAAGTGTACAAGATTTAACTAGAAACTTACCAGAAGCAAACTTAAACTCTTTTGGAGGAGCTAGTAATCGTTTCAATAACTTTAATATTGATGGTATTGCAAGTAATGATGTAGTTGGATTTCAAGAACCTGCTAGTGGTGCTGCTGGCTCTTCTGCAAATGGAACTCCTGGAAGTTTATCTCGCAGCCAACCTATTAGCTTTGGGGCTATTAAAGAGTTGTCTGTAAAAACTTCTCCTTTTGATGTTAGTGTTGGAAATTTTACAGGAGCCAATATTAATGTTGTTACCAAAAACGGTACAAACACTACTAAAACAGAAGTTTATGGTTATGGGAACAATCAACTTTTGGTAGGGTCTTATGCTGACGGAATTAAACAAGATGTAAATAGTTTTTACGATGTTCAATTAGGTGCCGGTATTGGAGGTGCTTTAAAAAAAGACAAACTATTTTATTATGTAAATGTAGAACAAGCATTAAGTAAAACCCCTTTAATTGGAGCTCCAGGAACTAATGGTTCTAATATTAGTAAACAAACTGTAACTGATATTGCCAACAAACTTCAAAATGATTACAACTACAATCCTGGTGCTTTTGAAAGCAGCGATATAAAAACTGCTTCTACTAAAATTTTTGCTCGTTTAGATTATAATATTTCTAAGAAACATAAACTTACTTTTAGAAACAATTTTGTAAAAAGTTTTGCTGATAATTTAGAATGGAATCAAGCTGTTTTCAACTTTGGTAATCAAGGATATCGACACAATAGTATTTTAAACAGTACTACTTTTGAATTAAATTCAACTTTATCTGAAAATACTTCTAACATACTAACCATTGGTTATACCAAAGTAAAAGAAGACAGAAGTTATGATGGAAGAGTGTTTCCTCATATAGAAATTACGGATACTTCTAACAGAATCTTTGCTGGAACCTATAGAGAAGCATCTATTTACAATACAAACTTGAATACCTTTCAGCTAACTGATAAGTTTACTTATTATAAAAACAATCACACTATTACTGGTGGATTGTTATTACAATACAACGATATCGATTACGGTTTCCTAACCGCTTGGAATGGACGTTGGGCTTATAAGTCTGTTGATGATTTTTTAAATGATAAACCTTCAAGAATTCGTGGTGTATACCATGTAACAAATAATTCTTTCGATTTTGTAAACAATCGTCCTTCAGCAACAATTGATGTATTAACCTCAGCTATTTACGTACAGGATAAAATTCGTTTAAACGATAAATTAACTGTTAACTTTGGTTTACGTTTAGACAATCAATTATTATTAGACGAACTTCCCTTAAGTCCTTTAGTAAAAAACACTCCTGAGTTTAGTCAGTTTACCAATAAAATTAGTGCTAAACCACATGTAAATCCTAGATTTAATTTTAAATATGTTTTAGATCAAGATAGAAAATATACTATAGAAGGGGGAAGTGGATTATTTACAGGACGTATTCCATATTTATGGTTTGCATATGCTGAATACATTTCTGGAACCGATTATTTTAATGTAGATATTAGACCTGGTGGAAACACAGTTCAATTAGTAGAAAATTTAGGTTCATTAGCTGCTCAACAACCTGGATTAACAGAAATTAATTTAATTGATAATGATTTCGAATTACCTAGAGAATGGAAAACACGTTTAAGTTTTGAAGCTAAACTTCCTAATAATTTCCGATTTACAACGCAAGCAACTTATACAGAAGTTTTAAAAGGCATTTACTTTCAATCTATCAATCGTCGTTTAGATTTTAGTAATTATTCTGGAGCAGATACACGTCAGTTTTATAACGGAACTAGAGTAAACAATAACTTCACTAATGTTTTTTTACTTAGTAATACCAACAGAGGTTATCGATATAATTTAACTTTTGGATTACACAAAGAAGACAAAAACTACAATGGTTTTATTGGGTATACTTATGGGAAAAGTAAAGATATTTCTAGTACTGTAAGAAATTCCTCTGCAGCGAATTTTGAATGGAATCAAGCTATTAATTCTCATAATCCTAATTTATCATTTTCTAACTTCGACTTACGTCATAAATTAGTATCCTCTCAAGGTTATAATTTCAATTTTAAAAACAAACATCAACTACAAGCTTCCTTACTATATACAGGAACTTCTGGTAGTCCATATTCGATCGTATATCAAGGAGATGTAAATAGAGATGGTTCGTCTCGAAACGACTTAGTATATATACCTGCAAACCAAAGTGAAATTAATTTACAAGACATTACTGATGGAACAGGAAATGTAATTGTTTCTTCTCAAGAGCAATGGAATCGATTAAATAATTTTATAAACAACAACGAATATTTACGAAATAATCGCGGTTCTTATGCGGAACGAAATGGAGCAAGAACACCATGGAATCATCAATTAGACGCCAAATTTTTATACAACATACCATTTAAAAACAACAACAACTTACAAGTGAGTTTAGATATTTTTAATGTATTAAACTTACTAAATAAAGATTGGGGGCGATTGGTTTATGTACCAAACGTAGTAAACTCTAGTTTTAACTTATTAGAATTTAAAGGTGTACAAAACAATCAACCAGTATATCAATTTACTATTGATGAAAATGCAAAACCTTGGGTTACCGATGCTATTAACTCACGTTGGAAAGCCCAATTAGGATTGAAATATCAATTCTAGTATTTGTAACTCTTGTAACAATTTAAAAACGTTTATTTCAGTAACTTTGAAATAAACGTTTCTTTTAAAACAGAATATGGATAAATATTTAGACATCATAAAAAGCTCTTATTCCAATTACTGGAACTATATTAAACAATCTGTTTTAATGGAACTAAATTGGGAGAATTATTTCTATGGCTTAATTCTAATTTCATTAATTGTTTGGACTTTAGAAATTATCTTTCCTTGGCGTAAAAACCAACCTCTTTTTAGAAAAGATTTTTGGCTAGATACATTTTACATGTTCTTTAATTTCTTTTTATTAAATCTTATTGTTTTAATTGCGTTGTCTAATACTGCTGCTGAATTATTTAATGATATTCTTGGCTTGGTAGGACTTTCTATTAACAACTTCCAATTATTCGATATCAATACATTTCCTTACTGGGCTAGATTATTTGTGTTTTTTATAGTAATTGATTTTGTACAATGGTTTACACATACACTCTTGCACAAGTACGAATTTTTATGGAACTTTCATAAAGTACATCATTCTGTAAAACAAATGGGATTTGCGGCTCATTTACGTTATCATTGGATGGAACCTGTTGTATACAATTCTATGAAATATATCCCCTTAGCTATTATGGGTGGATTTACAGCTCAAGATGTAGCCATAATTCATTTCTTTAATATTATGATTGGACATTTAAATCATGCGAATATTAATTGGGATTATGGTTGGTTGAAATATATTTTAAATAACCCAAGAATGCATATTTGGCACCATGCGAAAGAACTACCAGAAAACAGAAGAACAGGAGTAAACTTTGGGATTACCTTAAGTATTTGGGATTATATTTTCAAAACCAATTATATACCTCATGATGGACGTGATATTGAAATAGGTTTTGAAGGTGAAGAAGAATTTCCTAAAGACTTTATTGGTCAAGAAATATACCCTCTTAACAAAAAATAATTTGCGTCTTTGTATCTTTATCGAATTAAAATTAACATTCGATGAAATATATAAAAATTCTATTCCTTTTTATTGTTGTTCAGGTTTCTGCTCAACAAGGTGGAATGTGGATTCCTTCTCTCTTAAAGGGAATGAACGAACAAGAAATGAAGTCTTTAGGTGGTAAATTATCTGCCAAAGATATTTATAACGTAAACAAATCTAGTTTAAAAGATGCTATAGGGCACTTTAACGGTGGCTGTACTAGTGAAGTAATTTCTCCTAAAGGGTTAATTCTTACAAACCATCACTGTGGTTTTGGACAAATTCAATCACATTCATCATTAGAAAACGATTATTTAAAAGATGGTTTTTGGGCAATGAATGAAAAAGAAGAATTGCCTAACGAAGGTTTATATGTTGAATTTATTGTACGTATCGATGATGTAACTAAAAAAGCTTTGGTTGGGGTTACAGATGCAATGACTGAACGTGAAAAACAATCTACTATTGATAAAAACATCAATAACCTTAAAAAAACTGCTAAAAAGAAAGATTGGCAAAATGTAAAAGTTCGTCCTTTTTATAAAGGAAATCAATACTTTCTATTTGTTACTGAAAAATTTGAAGATGTTCGTTTAGTTGGGGCTCCACCAAGTAGTATTGGTAAATTTGGAAGCGATACTGATAACTGGGTTTTCCCACGTCACACTGGAGATTTTTCTTTATTCAGAATTTATGCTGATAAAAATAACCGTCCTGCTAAATACAGTAAAGACAACGTTCCTTACAAACCAAAACACTATTTACCTGTTTCTTTAGACGGTGTTGAAGAAGGTGATTTTACAATGGTATTTGGTTTTCCTGGTCGTACTAATGAATATTTACCAGCTGTAGCAATTCAACATATTACACAAGAATTTAACCCTAGTAACATTGCTATTAGAGAAGCGGCTTTAAAAGAAATAGATGCACAAATGAAAGCCAGTGATGCTGTTAGAATTAAATATGCATCTAAACAAGCACGTATTGCAAATGCTTGGAAAAAATGGATTGGTGAAAACTTAGGTATCAAAAAAAGTAATGCTATTGCACAACGTAAAGCTTTTGAAGAAACCTTTAAAAAGGCTTTAAAAGAAAAAGGACTAGAAGATAAGTATGGTAAAATTTTACCTGAATTTGAAAAATTATATAAGGATTTTGCTGCTATTAATATTAAAAGAAGAAATTTTATTGAAGTATTTTTAGTTACCAATGAACTAATGCAAATGGCTTTTAGAGCTTATCAATTAGAGCAAGTTGCTTTAAATAAACCTGAAAATTTTGAAAAAGCTAAAAAAAGATATATTGCTCGTTTGAAAAGAATCCATAAAAATTACGATGTAAACGTAGATAAAGGTGTTTTTAAAAATGTAATGCCATTATATTCTAAAAACGTTGATGCTACGATATACAATAAAACTAGTTTTACCGATTTAGACAAAGCCTTAAAGTTATTGGAAGGTGATGCAAAACAAGTAGTTGAGAATTTAAATAAAGATGCAGCATATATATATGCTAAACCAATGGTTCAGGAATTTTACACTAAAATAAACCCTGAATACCAGTATAAAAACCAACCAATTACTGCTTTACAAAAACAATATATGAAAGCCTTAATGGAAGCTCTACCTAATGCACGTTATTTTCCAGATGCTAATAGCACTTTGAGAGTAACTTACGGACAAGTAAGAGGGTACTCGCCAAGAGATGCTGTGTATTATAACCCAGTAAGCTATTTAGATGGTGTAATAGAGAAATATGTTCCTGGTGATTATGAATTTGATGTTCCTAAAAAGCTACGTGACTTATATGACGCTAAAGACTATGGACAATATGCCGATAAAAACGGAAAAGTTCCAGTATGTTTCTTAGGAACCAACCATACAACTGGAGGGAATTCTGGAAGTCCAGCAATTGATGCTGAAGGAAACTTAGTTGGTTTAAATTTTGATCGTGTATGGGAAGGAACTATGAGTGACATTAATTACGACCCTGAAATTTGTAGAAATATCATGGTTGATCTTCGTTATGTATTATTCATAGTTGATAAATATGCAGGAGCGAAACATCTAATTGACGAAATGAAATTAGTTCATCCTAAGAAGTAGTTTTTAATAAAACAAATATATAAAAGTGAAGTTCTTAATTGAATTTCACTTTTTTTGTTTGTTAGAAATATTGTCCTATCCCAAAAACAAAACCTTTAGAAGCATTTTTGGTAAGTCCAACACCATAATCTATTCTAAACACAGCATTAAATACTTTTTTATTTATAAATCTTAATCCAACACCAGAATAAACTCTAACATTTTCCGATTTTAAAAAGTCATTTAAACTACCTCCAGGGGTTCTCCAAGTACCAAAATCATTAAAAACATTACCTTGTAACACAAGCCAATTATTTTCATATAAGGTATGTCTATACTCTGTATTCCATACAATGCTTCCCGTTCCTCTATCAACTAAAATTCCCACTCCACGTAAATTTACATTATTATCTAAGGCAAACGGAGCAAACGGGCTTTTTACATTTGACGATAATCCTATACGTAATCTATTTGCCCAATTTCCTTTTTTTCCAATTCTCTTGTAGTAGAATAAGTCGTTCCAAAAAATTAAAAAATCTTCTTGATACTCATTTTCAGAAATTACATACTGACCGTATAATTGATTTTTAAAACCACTTATGTATTGATAATAATAATCTAAAACATCATATGTATAGATTGTTTTAAACAACCATTTATTCACATTCAATTGTAAAGGAACACTTGGCGCTGTATCACCAGATAAATAATCATATTTCTCTTTAAAATAGTTTACACCTAATTGTAAATTATTTTTGAAATCCATCTGGTACAAACCTAAAACTTCATAAGACGTATTTTGATACTTATAATTAGCTGTTTTATCATCAAAATACAAAGGCTCTTCACTTATCCAGTTTTGATGATTTAGAGCAAGTCCCCATTTATTAGAGAATAATGTAGGTGCTCGAAAGTTAATTCCATAAGAATTGAATCCATTATTCTGATAAAAACCTCCAAAAGCTATATTTCTACCTAAAAAATTATACTCATACAATCCTATTTTATAGGCAGTTTTATTGGTTGTTGTCCAAAGATTAAACTCTGGTATTATTGTAAAATTCTCTTCTACATTAATAAAAACATTGTATTTATTATCGTGAGAATAAAAAACTTGAAAATAAGCATGTGATATTGCAGGTAATCTTTTTAATCGAATCATATCGTTAACTAATAAAACCGAATCGACCTTAGTATTTACCTTTGTTTCTATTATTTTTTTAATCTCTGATATTTTGGTTTTTTTGGCTCCTTTAACTTTTATATCCACAATAATTTTTTCTTGTGAAAAAGTGACAAGACTATAAAATATTACGATTAAAAAAAATAGTTTCTTTTTCATTATTCTGCTTTAATTTTTTTTTGAATCACTAAATTCACCCAATTATCTTCACTAACTCCCATCATTGTAAATCCATAATCTTTTCCTTTAATTAAACTAGGTGGTGTATTTCTTGTCACATTTAAAACTACATTAGATAGGTTATAATATTGAAAACATTTTTCATACGTATAAGTACCTGACAATAGATTATTTTCAGCATCAGTGATTACTTGAAAGTAAATAGCATTTTCTTTTACCATTCCATCCATCCATGAAAACTTAGGCATTAAATTTTGTTTAGTATTCAAAGTAACCATGTCAGTCCATTCAGTAGGTTTTGTTGTGTTTTTTAATCGGATTGGGTTGGACTTATGAAATTTCCCTTCAGTTTTGTAAGTTACTATACACCATGTTTCTGTAGATGAAGTTTTCAAAAACCTACCTAAATACCCATTAAAAACATCTTCCTTAGGCAACTCTTTTTCTTTATAAAGTGAAAAATTATTTTTATCATCTTCAACATTAGCTGTTTCAAAATATTTAATCTCTGTAGCTCCTACTTCTGGATAATAAAATATATATGATGTATTATTTTCTGATTCTTTACTAGCTGCACAAGCAATTACTTCATCCACTAATAAACTAGAATTTAGATTAAGATAATCTTGTAGCGTTACAGGCATCACTTTCTCATTATTCTCTGAGCAAGAGAAAAAAACAAATGAGGAAAATAGTAAGAATAAAAACTTATTGCTCATATAATTTTCTAATTAATTCTTCTGTAGGTTTATTCTGAGGCGTAAATCGGTTATTATTTTTACCTCCAACTTCTTTATGTTTATGAAACCATTTCCAAATAAAACCTCCTGCAAACCAATCTTCTTTCCAAAATTGATTGTATAATGCTTGTGTTGCATTCTTTTGGTTTTCTAAATTTATTTCACCTTCAACCCTATGAGCCTCCCATGGTTTCTTTCCTGCATAATTTATACTTCTATAACCATACTCTGTAAATAAAACAGGTTTATTTACCTTCTCCCTAACTCTCAAAATCTCTTTCTTATGCGGCCCCCATCCTTTTTCAAATTCTTCTAAAGTTGGTGATTTCTTTTCGCTTAAGGGAAAATATGCATCAATACCTATATAATCTATTTCTTCCCAAAATGGCACTCTTTTAAACTCATCCCAGTTGGCAGCATAGGTTAACTTTCCTTTATATACTTTCCTTACTTCTTTAATTAACTTATCCCAGAATTCTGGTCTATTAATTACAAATTGTTCCAACTCAGTACCAATACAAAAAACATCAGCTTTTAATAGTTCTGCTGTTTTTGCATATGTTAAAATAAACTCTAAATATGAAGCTTCCAAAGTTTTCCAATTTTCTTCAGAATTCATTTTTATATAACCTGTAAACTCACCTCTCCAAACCCAAATTTGAGGTTTTATCATTAAACTAATTCCTTTTTTCTGAAATTCTTTTGCATATTGAATTATACCTTCTTCTGTTTCACCGAACCACTGTCTTTTAGTATTATGAATTACTTCAGGAGAAGACAAATCTTTTATAAAACCAAAAGGCATCAGCGCTACATAATTCGCTGATGCCTTTATCAAAGGGGATACATGTTCGTGACTAATTTTTTCTGGGGATGCCACAAAACTAATTCCATTTATTTTCTTTGTTTGGCTCTTACAAGACAAACATATGAGGTATATTAAAAGGAGCTTATAAATTTTCATAACTCCTAAATTACTCTTTTTTAAAATAATGCACGTAAACCTAAATTAAAACTTTGCCCTAAACCGTTATTATTTCCTCTAACGAAGTTACTATACAACACTTCTAAGTTTAACACTTTAGATAACTGATATTTTCCTCCAAAACCTAAAGCTGTATAATCTTGAGTAAAATCACCAAAACGCTCAGCATGTTGAACAAATCCTAAAACTGTTGACTTACCACTTGGGAAATAACTTAAAAATACTCCAGGAACTAATAAAAATGTATTATTCGCAAAACTTTGATCATCTCCAAAATTATACTCAGTATTTAACTCAGTAAATAACTGCCAGTTACCACTAGCAAAAGTATAATCATAAAAAAACCTGTTTTGAAAAGACCATGCTGTTTGATCTAAAAAGACACCGTTCTCAGTTTCATTACTAACTAATGGAATATGAATAGCCGATTGAATAGAAAAATTTGCAACATTTTTCAAAGGTTGAAATTTAACAGATGGTGCTATCGAAGTAATACCTTTTCTATCAGTATTTGTATCTTCTAAACTAAAAACAGACAGAGCTTGCCTACCTCCAATAGTATTAGAACGAAACTCTACAATTGCTCCAATATTAATTCTGTTATTATCTGAAATACCTGTAAAGGCTTCGATTGTTGAAGTGAAAAAATTATCTCTTGCTTTATTTACACTATTTCCATTAGCATCAGCAAACTTAGTTTCAGTATAAAGATTATTAAACCACTTAATATCCCATTGACCTTTATTCAATAACTTTGAAGGAGTATAAGTTTGAATATTTGATTTATCATTTTCTTTTTCTTCTTCTTGAGCATAAGAACTAAACCCAATAAATAGAAATACTAGAAGAATACTTTTAAAATTATTTTTCATGGTGATTATTTTTCAATTATCACCTATGTCGATAAAAAGTAAAATGTCTTACATACCTTCTTTATTTAAATTCATTCTAAATTTATTTCGCTCATTAAGTTATTAACTTTAACAACGACATAACTCGCAAATCAACTTTTTATGGAACACGTTGTTATTATTGGTAATGGAATATCTGGTGTAACTGCCGCTAGGCACATTCGAAAACTATCTGATAAAAAAATTACTATTGTATCTGCAGAGACCGATTATTTTTTTTCTCGTACAGCCCTAATGTACATATATATGGGACACATGAAGTTTGAACATACTCAACCTTATGAGCCTTGGTTTTGGAAAAAGAATAGAATTAACTTGAAAAAAGGTTATGTCTCTGAAATCAATACTGATAAAAAAGAGCTTTTTTTTGCTGAAGGCGATACACTTGCATACGATAAACTAATTATAGCTACTGGCTCTAAACCAAATAAGTTTGGTTGGCCAGGACAAGATTTAGATGGTGTTATGGGAATGTACCATAAACAAGATTTAGAAAATCTGGAAAAATATGCACCTGATAATAAAACATGTAAAAGAGCTGTAATTGTTGGTGGAGGATTAATAGGTATTGAATTAGCTGAAATGCTACATAGTAGAAATATTCCTGTTACGTTTTTAGTCCGCGAAGAAAGTTTTTGGAACGGAGTTTTACCTGCACAAGAATCGGCAATGATTAACCAAGAAATTTTAGATAATCATATTGACCTTCGTTTAGGTGTGAATCTAAAAGAAATTAAATCTGATGAAAACGGAAAAGTAAAATCGGTTATAATAGCTGAAACTGGGGAAGAAATAACTTGTAATGTAGTTGGTTTAACTGCTGGAGTTTCTCCTAATATCGATTTTATTAAAGATTCTGATATTGAAACTGGTAGAGGTGTAAAAGTAAATCGTTATTTAGAAACCAACATTAAAGATATTTACGCTATTGGTGATTGTGCTGAACAAAACGAAGCTATAGGACAAAGACGTCCAATTGAAGCTGTTTGGTATACTGGAAGAATGATGGGGGAAACAGTAGCACAAACGATATGTGATAACAGGATTCAATATAAACCTGGACATTGGTTTAACTCAGCAAAATTTATTGATATTGAATATCAAACTTATGGATGGGTTTGGGCACAACCTAAAGAAAATGAAGCTCGTTTTTATTGGGAACATAAAGATGGAAAAAAATGTATCCATATTAACTATGATAAAAACACTCATGAATTTATAGGAATAAACAATTTTGGCATTAGAATGCGTCATGAGTTTTTCGATAAAGTTCTATCAGAAAAACGTTCGATAGAATACGTATTAGAACATTTAGCAGATGCCAATTTCGATCCAGAATTCTACAAACTTCACGAACCAGAGATTGTAGCAAAATTTAACAAAGAAAACAATACAAACATCCAACTAAAAAAGAAAAGCTGGAAACGAATTTTTAGCGCGTAATAAAATATGAAAGCAATAAAATATATTGGATTAGTCCTTTTTTTAATTGGGTTATCTATTTTCACGGGAACTATTTTTACTGGAGGATTCAATTTAACTTCTAGCGAATTAGATAGTTTTATTAAGAACCAAAATTATAAAAGTGAAGTAATTAAAGAAGAACTTAGCAAAGCTGTAGTGACTTCTGAAGAATTAAATATTTTTGATTTTTCTAGTCGTGTTCGTAATGCTTATAAAGCTTCTAACGATCATTATGATGCATTGATTGCTAAATATGATGCTGAAAAAAATTGGGACAAAAAAGGAGAACAATATCAATATAGAATCTCTGGAAAACCACATACTTTAAGTTATAACTTAGCTAAAATTGCAGGAAAAGGTTACATCAAAGAAAATGCTGGCTTAATTTGGTGGCTTACTTTTGGGTTAGGAATTATTGGTGCTTTATTATTCATCTTACCAAATTATATTTTACTAGGAAGACCTGGAATTAAAAATAACGGTATTTACTTAGAATCAAGTACTAACAGAGGTGCAATTGCATGGTTGGTATTAGTATATCTAGTTGCTTTTTATTTACTGTTATACTTTATGCCTGACTATGTTGTAAATTGGACATATATTTTAGATCCTATTAGTAAGGCTTTAAATGGCGGTGCTGCTTCACAGTGGTTTGTTTATGGTTTCCTATACTGTGTTATTATGATAGTTATGGCTGCTAGAATGTATATTAAATACAGACATAATAAATATCAAATAATAAGAACTACTTCAGTTTTATTCTTTCAAATTGTTTTTGCCTTCCTAATCCCTGAGATTATGACGAGCTTAAACATGCCTGGATATGATTTTAAAAATGCTTTTCCTTTAGACTATGATTTCTTTTTTGATTGGAATTTAAATAGTTTAAAAAACAGTGGTGCTATAGGTTTATTTATCTTAGTTTGGGGAATTGTTTTAACATTAATTATTGTGCCTGTAATGGTATATTTCTTTGGAAAAAGATGGTACTGTTCATGGGTTTGTGGTTGTGGTGGTTTAGCTGAAACTTTAGGTGACCCTTATAGACAACACTCTGACAAAAGTTTAAACGCATGGAAGTTAGAGCGCTGGTTAATTCATTCAGTTTTAGTTTTCTCTTTAGTTATGACTATTGTTACGTTATACTGTTATTTTTCTGGAACACAATCTTTTTTAGGTATCAAATCAGAATGGATAAAAGACACCTATAGCTTCTTAATTGGATCTTGGTTTGCAGGTGTAATTGGTACTGGTTTCTATCCTATATTCGGAAACAGAGTATGGTGTCGTTTTGGTTGTCCATTAGCAGCATATTTAGGTTTAGTTCAACGTTTTAAATCACGTTTTAGAATTACTACCAATGGAGGGCAATGTATTTCTTGTGGAAACTGTTCTACTTATTGTGAACAAGGAATTGATGTAAGAGCATACGCACAAAAAGGAGAAAATATAGTTAGGTCTAGTTGTGTTGGATGTGGTGTTTGTTCTGCTGTTTGTCCACGTGGAGTATTAAAATTAGAAAATGGTCCGGAAAAAGGAAGAATAAACCCTACAGATGTATTGTTAGGTAACGATGTTGATTTAATGAAATTAGTGAATGAAAAGTAAAGTACTTTTATTTTTCTTACTTTGCTATGCAACCATGTTTTCGCAAAGCAAGTATCATAAAGCGTATTACGATAATGGTACTTTGAAAGAAGAAGGTTGGATAGAGAACGATCAGAAAACAAAGTATTGGAAATTTTATTATAAAAATGGCGTACTTAAAAAAGAAGGACGTTTCAAGAATAATATAAAAGTAAAATATTGGTACTTTTACCGAAAAAATTCTTCTAAAGAAAAGGAAGGTCATTTTGTTAATGGAAAACGCAATAAATGGTGGTTGTTTTATGATAAAAATGGGCAGGTAAATCATAAATGTCAATTAAAAAACAATCAAAAAAACGGATATTGCTTACTCTATAAAAAACAAAAATTAGTAAAAGCTGTTAAATTTAAAAACGGCAAAAAAATTAAAGAATGGTCTGACTTTTCTTCCTTTAAAGAAGAAAATAGTTTAAATGATTTAAAATAATCAATGAATCAAAATATTAAGGTTATTATTCCTGCTTACAATGAGCAAGATTCTATTGCAAATGTAATTAACGATATCCCCCCTTTTGTAAATGAAATAATAGTTATTAGTAATAATTCTACTGATAACACTGAAATAAACGCAAAAAATTCTGGAGCTACTGTATTAAAGGAAAGTAGAAGAGGTTATGGCTATGCTTGCTTAAAAGGTATGGATTATGTTGCCAATCAAGATATAAAACCAGACATAATTGTTTTTTTAGATGGTGATTATTCCGATTATCCTCAACAATTAACAGAACTAATTAGCCCTATAATAAATGATAACATAGATTTTGTAATTGGTGCACGTGTAAAACGACTACGAGAACAAGGTTCTATGACTCCTCAACAAGTTTTTGGCAATTGGTTAGCTACCTTTTTAATGAAACTATTTTTTAACGCTAAGTTTACAGACCTAGGACCATTTAGAGCCATAAAATATAATAAATTACTAGCTCTAAATATGGAAGACAAAACATATGGGTGGACTGTTGAAATGCAATTAAAAGCATTAAAACAAAAAATGACTTATGTTGAAGTCCCTATGAAATATAGAAATAGAATCGGCGTTTCAAAAGTTTCAGGAACCGTAAAAGGTAGTATCTTAGCCGGCATAAAAATTTTAGGTTGGATATTTAAATATAGCTTTAAATAATGATTTTAGAATACGTTATAATTGCAATATATACTATTTCATTAGTACTAATATTACTATATGCTTTAGCTCAATTAAATTTACTTTTTAATTATTTAAAAGCTCAAAGAAGAGAAGATAATTCTCCTAAATTTGACTTTTCTAATGAGGAAGAAATCCCTTATGTAACAATACAACTCCCTGTATACAACGAACTGTATGTTATGGAACGTTTGTTAGATAACATAGCTAAACTAAAATATCCTAGTGATAAATTAGAAATTCAAGTTTTAGATGATTCTACTGATGAATCTGTTATTAGTACAGGAAAACACATTGAAGAATTACAAAAAAAAGGTTTAGACATTCAGCATATTAGAAGAGAAAACCGTCAAGGTTTTAAGGCTGGTGCTTTAAAGGAAGGTTTAAAAATAGCTAAAGGAGAATTCATCGCTATTTTTGATGCTGACTTTTTACCTCAAGAAAATTGGTTATTACAAACTGTCCCTTATTTTAAAAACCCAGAAATTGGTGTTGTACAAACAAGATGGGGACATATTAATAGAAATTACTCTACGCTTACTAAAATTCAAGCTTTTGCTTTAGATGCTCATTTTACTTTAGAGCAAGTAGGTAGAAATAGTCAAGGACATTTTATTAATTTTAATGGTACTGCTGGTATTTGGCGTAAAGAGTGTATTTACGATGCTGGTAATTGGGAAGGAGATACTTTAACTGAAGATCTAGATTTAAGTTATAGAGCTCAATTAAAAAAATGGAAATTTAAATATCTAGAAAATGTTGAAACTCCTGCAGAATTACCTGTTATAATTAGTGCTGCTAGATCTCAACAATTTAGATGGAATAAGGGTGGTGCTGAAAACTTCCAGAAAATGTTAAGGAGAATAATTACCAATAAAAATATTTCTCTTAAAACAAAAGTTCACGGAATGCTACACTTATTAAATAGTTCTATGTTTACTTGTATTTTCTTAGTAGCTATTTTAAGTATTCCTATGCTATATATAAAAAATGAATATGCACATTTAAAGGTTTACTTTATTGTAATGAGTTTCTTTATTGTAAGCACCTTAATTTTCTTTGTTTGCTATTGGTTTATGTATAAACGAACCTATGGTGGTGGATTTTTAAATTTTATCAAATACATTGGAGCTTTCTTTTCTTTTTTCTCTATTGCTATGGGCTTCTCATTGCACAATACAATTGCTGTTTTAGAAGGGCATATAGGTAAGAAAAGTGAATTTATTAGAACTCCAAAATTCAATATAAAATCGTTAAAAGATAGTTGGAAAAACAACAAATACATTCGTAAAAGACCTTCAATCAATGTTGTTATAGAAGGGTTATTAGCTATTTATTTTGCGTTTGGAATGTACAGTGCCTTTATTGTTGGTGACCAAGGAGGAGATTTTGGTTTATTTCCATTTCACTTTATGCTGTTTTTTGGTTTTGGTTATGTGTTTTTTAAATCTATTTTTTCAAAAGCCTAATGCTTCTTGAAAGAAAATATAGTGCTATAAGTCTAACTTTTGTTAGTCTTTTACTTTATTTTTTCTTTGCATACTTTTTAGAAAGAACTGAATTTTCTAAATTACTTTTTTTGTGGTTTTCATTATTTACTACTTCATATTTTTTATGGAAAAACAGTAAAAACAATTTTCTTTTCTTAGCGGGAGTATCCATTCTATTTAGATTTGTCTTTCTTTTTGCTATTCCTAATTTATCTCAAGATTTTTATCGTTTTATTTGGGATGGAAGAATGATTTTAGAAGGTTTTAATCCATATTTATCATTACCTGAAACCTTTATCGAACAGCATAAATATCCAATTAATCAAGCGTTAGATTTATACCAAGGAATGGGAAGTATGAATGGAAGTCATTATACAAACTATCCTCCAATAAATCAATTATGCTTCTTTATTGCTGCAATTTTAGCCAATAAAAGCATTATAGGTAGTGCAGCTGTAATGCGAGTAATTATCATTTTAGCTGATATTGGTATCATTTACTTTGGAAAAAAATTATTGGAAAATTTAAAAATTCCAGTTCAAAACATCTTTTTATACGCATTAAACCCATTTATCATAATTGAAATGACAGGTAATTTACATTTCGAACCTGTTATGCTATTTTTTATGATTTGGAGCTTATATTTATTACATCAAAAAAAGTGGGGTTGGGCTGCAATTTTATTAGCATGTTCGGTTTCGGTAAAACTGATTCCTTTGTTATTCTTACCTTTATTCTATCAAACATTTGTTACAAAAGATTTAAAAATTAAAGGTTTCTTAAGATTACTTGCTTTTTATACAATTGTTATTACAAGTATTTTATTACTCTTTCTACCTTTTTATTCATCAGAATTAATTTCAAATTATTCTAACTCTGTAGGACTTTGGTTTCGTAATTTTGAATTTAACGCTAGTTTATATTATATAGCGAGAGAAATTGGGTATTTGTTTAGAGGCTATAATGAAATAGCCATAATAGGTAAAATAATACCTATTTTAACTATTATATTTTTAATTGGAGTTACTTTCTTCAGAAAAAATAAATCTATCTTAGAACTTATAACTGCAATGTTATTTGGTTTATCCTTCTATTATTTTACAACAACAACTTTGCATCCTTGGTATGTAGCAACCTTAATAATTCTGTCTATTTTTACCAAATATCGTTTTCCTATCATTTGGTCTATGGCAATTATCTTAAGTTACCAAGCTTACTCAAACACACCTTGGAAAGAAAACCTATGGTTTGTTGGTTTAGAATACGTGATAGTATATGGCTATTTGTTATGGGAATTATTCATAAAAAAACCCACTCATAAAATTGAGTGGGAAAAATTGCTATGAAAAAGAAAAAGAAAGTGGTTTTATAACCACTGCTCAAATATAAATAACATTTTCTTTACAACAAAAACTTTTTAAAAAAATTTGATCTATATCAAATTTTAAAAACTTTATTGTTTTCTAGCTTATATTTTTCTTTGCTTTCTATACAAATGGCTTCACCTTTTTCATCAAACTCTAATCGATGGCCATATTCACTTATCCAACCTATTTGTTTTGATGGATTTCCTACTACCAATGCATAAGGTAACACTTCTTTAGTCACAACTGCACCAGCTCCAATAAAAGCATACTCTCCAATATTGTTTCCACAAACAATTGTTGCATTTGCTCCTATACTCGCTCCTTTCTTAACAACTGTTTCTAAATACTGATCTTGTCTTTTTATAGCACTTCTTGGATTTATTACATTCGTAAAGACCATTGAGGGACCTAAAAAAACATCATCTTCACAAATTACTCCTGTATAAATAGAGACATTATTTTGAACTTTAACGTTACTTCCTAATTTCACCTTTGGAGAAACCACAACATTTTGTCCAATATTACAATTCTTTCCAATGATACAGTCGGGCATTATATGACTGAAGTGCCAAATTTTAGTTCCTATACCAATAGTACTCCCAGCATCTATTACTGCTGTTTCGTGTGCAAAAAATGAGTTTGTTGTATCCATATTAACAAAAATATAAAACTCAACCTAAATGGTTGAGCTTTTGTTCTTATTCTACCTTAAATGTAATAGGTAAAGTATACTTTACTTTTACAGGCTTATTATTTTGCTTACCTGGAGTGAATTGTGGTATTTTATTTACCACCTTATTTGTTTCTTTTTCTAACTTTTTATGAGGGGCTCTAATTTTTACATCTGATATTTTACCACTTTTATCAATTACAAATTGTGTAAATATTTTATACTTCCCCGAACTCAAACCAACATCTTGTGCAATCTCTGCATTAAAATATCTTTGTATATGCCTCTGTATTTTTCTTTCAAAACATATTCTATTCTCTTCTTCTGATAAGCCTTCACAACCTTTAAAAACAGGTGTATTTTGGACACTATTTATAGACATTGTTTTTTCAACTGGCTCATCTACTTTTGAAATAACATTTGTAGGCTTAGAAACTACTACTGGAGTATTTTCTACTGGCAAATCAATAACAGTTTCTGGAGTATCTGATATATTCTTTACAACTACTGGCTTACTTATAACTCTTTTTACAATTTGCTTTTGTTGTGGTTTTACAACTTGCTTTTGTTGTTTTTTTACAATTATTTCTTTTTGAAAAGTAAAAATTGGATCTGTAAACTCATAATATGGTTCGCTTACTACAGCCATATCTTTTTCCGTTTCATATTCTAAAGTGACAAAAACCACAAATAAAGTTAATACTAACCCTAACTGCATAAATATTGCAGAAAATTTTTCTAATTGCTTTCTTGGTTTTTTCTTTTGTGTTTCCATAGTAATAAAATTTTTAAATTATTATTATATAAAACAAGAAACATGCCAATAAAAAAAGAGCAATCCAAAATTGGATTGCTCTTTTTTTATTTTTTTATAATACTAAAACTATTCTACATTAAATGTAATAGGTAAAGTATAACCAACTCTTACTGGTCTACCTCTTTGTTTACCAGGCTTCATTTTTGGAATTTTTTTAGCTATACGAATAGCTTCTTTCTTTAATCTAGGGTGTGGTGCTCTAGCATTAATACTAGTAATAGAACCATCTTTGTCAATTTTAAATTGAACATAAATTCTCTTCTTACCAGGTGCTAATCCTAGCTCGTTTGCTAATTCAGCATCAAAATAACGTTGAACGTGCTTAGTTAACTTTTTATTTAAACAAGCTTTCTTTTGAGCTTTTGTTCCTTTACAACCTGGAAAAACTGGTACTTCTTCAATAATAGAAAAAGGTACATCTTCTACCACTTCTTCTTCTTCCTCAACTTCAACAATCTCTTCAACCTCTACAGCTTCAGATTCATCAGTTTCAGTAGACTCAATAATAGTTTCCTCAACTTCTTTTTCGTCTTCTACAACCTCAATCTTCTCAGGAGCTGGTGGTGGTGGAGTATTTGGTTTTGGTTTTGGTGGTTCAATTTGAAGTTCTATAGTTTCTTCTTCAATATCAGAAGCCATATTTGCTGAACCTAAATCTCCATATGTTTTGTCATATGTTTTATTTTCAATCGCAACATATGTTACAAATAAAGCTAAAACCAAACCTAACTGCATAAACAGCTTGCTATAATTTTCTAAGTTTGATTTTGGATTTTTCTTAATTTCCATCCTAAATGTTTTTAACAGTTCGCTAATTTAATTAATTTATTTCAACTTTTACAAGCTAAATCTTTAAATAGCCTCATTTTTCTTAAAAAAAAGAAAGTAAATAATGTAAGCTATTAAAATACCCGTCGTATTTGCAATAATATCTAAAACATCTCCTGAACGGTATGATGTCATTGTAACTTGAAGAGCCTCAATAATTATGCCGTAAAACACACATGCAAAAACAATAATTAAATCATTAATTTTTGTCTTTCTGAATGCTAACAACCAAAAAAAACTTAAAACAAAATAAGCTATAATATGCTCGTATTTATCTAAATTATTTATTTTGATTGGCTGAGGACCTATCTTTATTAAACTAAGAATAGCAATACTTGCAGTTACAAATATTGCTATTGTTATAAAATTATCCTTTAATAAGTTCTTGATAATCTTCAGCACTTAATAAACTTGCTATTTGAGAATCGTCTGATAATTTAACTTTTATCATCCAACCGTTACCATAAGGATCAGAATTTACCATTTCAGGCTCGTCTTCTAATGCTTCGTTAAACTCAATTACTTCACCTGATAATGGCATAAAAAGGTCAGATACTGTTTTTACAGCTTCTACTGATCCGAAAACTTCTTCTACTTCTAAAGTATCGTCTAAAGTATCAACGTCAACGTATACTATATCACCTAATTCACCTTGAGCAAAATCAGTAATCCCAATTGTAGCTACACCGTCTTCTATTTTTACCCACTCGTGGTCTTTTGTGTATTTTAATTCTGTTGGAATGTTCATTATTTTATTTTTATTGTGTTTGTTTTACTTTCCTAAATTATAAATTATATTAATTCCAGCATTGATTGATTGTCTTGGAAAAGTAGTTGAAACAGCATATTGGAATGTTTGATGGTTATAATAAAATGAAGCTGTTAAATTGCTACTTAAATTATAATCAGCCATAAACTTTAATCCGAATAATTTTTCTCCTCCTGTTATCTGACTATTTTCTTCATCAACACTTCGTATTAAGGTTAAATTATCTCTTAACGAAATGTCTGCTCTTAAATTAATATCTCCTTTTAATGTTTCTTTTTTCCCTGTAAATCGAGTTACAAATTTAACATCTCTAATCTTATATCCAAATCCAACAACATATTCTGTTCCTTTTATATCAGTTAATGTATTATTGTTAAAATTTAATGTTAAACTTCTATCTTTTCTTACTTCTCCTTTAAATGAAAATGAATTCTTCATTCTAAAATCTACCTTTACAAGTGGAGAGAATTCATCTATTAAAGTTGCCGACGAAAGTAATAGTTCTGGTTGATAATTACCAGAAGTATTTGTATTAGTTGGAGAAGAAGCATCATATTGTAAGTTATTAGTATAATTCCCTACAGTATAAGATGACTTGTATCCATGTGATAATGTAAATGATGAAAATGTTTTCTTAAACCATTTATACTTCATAAATCCATTAAAACGTAACCTCCAATTTGGTATTGGTATGTTTTTAAATATTCCTGTACTTACCGAATTTGGACTGGTACCTGAATATGCCGCAAGGAAAGCTGGCAACATTGCTTGCTGCCCATTAACTTTGTATCCAGCACCAGGCGTATTTGGCAATCCAGTTTCGTTAGATAACCTATCTGCTATTATACTTCTATGATCTAAAAAGTTTTGATATAAAGTTTCATTGTCTGTAAAAATAGTTCCTAACATAAAATGACTAATACTATAATCACCTGTTTCGAATGCTTTTATATTAGGGTCTTGATGAAATCCTCCATTTCCATCAGAAATTATATCTAATTGTTGGTTTAATCTAGTTGTTTGAATTCTTCTACCTATTAAATCTATAGTTAGGTTTTTAACTGGTTTTACTGAAATATTATAATCTAATTTTTTATAACTGTTTTTCCCATAATTCTTATTATAGTAAGGCTGATTTGGATCATTTTGACTTGTTCTTGTTACTAACCAACCATTTTCTATGGCTGTATTTAAAATGTCTGTTTGACTTCCAAACACAAACCCTAAAGTTGGCGCCAAACCACCACCATAAGAATTTCTTCCTAAGAAACCTACAGATGGTTTATAACCTTGTAATAAGGTTCCATTGTTTTGTGAGTAACTAATTTTAGCCCTTTTTACCGAAGTTAAAACATCATATAGTCCTTTCATTGCTTTCTGGCCAAAAGAAGCATTCTTTTTCAACTTCGCTTTTGGAGCTGTGGTTTTTGCTCCCAATGCTACACTTCCTTTTTTAGTTGGTCTTTTCTTTGTTCCTTTTAACAACAACTTATCTAATCTCAAAGTTTTATAAAAGCGTCCAAAATCTATATTCGTATTTAAATTATGTGTATTGGCATTTTGAATCATATTCCCCACCACATCTACATAACTTACACTTTGACCATTTGGTAAATCTAAATTACTTTGCGCACTAGCTTTCCAATCAAAATCTGCAGTATAACCATAATCTGCAGTAACAAAACTTAAATAAGGTAGTTTATTAATTGGTAGTTTATAGGTAGCATTTAATTTTTGATGATAATTGTCTGGTCTACCTACATTAAAAAACTTATCATAAATTTCTAAATTCTCATCTTCTCCAAAACTATCATATATATAGTTATTGGTTGCATTGAAATTTAACTGTAAAGATTTTGTTAAATCAAACCCTATAGTATAATCCCAGTTAAATAAAAATCTACGTTGTATTAATTCTGGCTGAGCAGATAAACCAATATTTTGCACTAAGTTTCTTGATTGTTGTGAATTATAATTTCTATTGATTCTAGAATTAACCGCAATGTTTTTTGGTACAGGGTTGATGTTTAAATCCTTAATAAATCGTAAATATTTACTTTTAAAAAGTTTAGAACTTTTAAATGGCTCAATAACAAAAGGTTTGAAAGTAAAATTATAGCTAGCTCCAGCCATAACGTTTCTATTTATATATTTTTCAATATTATAATCTTTATGAAACTCTTCACTATGAGAATATGATACAGAAAAATTTTCTACATCATAAAATTTTGGTTTCTTCTTACTCTCTGGGTTTTTATTCTTTTTTACGTTTATAAAACTAATACTTTGCCTACGTGTGTAGTCCTGGGCATTCTTACTATTAGGGTTTTTATCTAATGCGTCTTTTAATTCAACATCTTGAAATTGTGGGTCGTATTTTGGATCTCTAAACTCTTCCCCATAACTATAACTCATAGGTATTTGCATATTCCATTTTTTAGGCATCATTTTACCTAATTGAATATTTGTTGCTACACTATATTGTTTCGTTTCTTCAATACTTCTTTGCTGAACTCGGTCTTCTACATTACCAAAGCCAATTGTAGACATTCTTCCTGCTAAGGAAAGATTCATTACATCAGCAAGATTAGCATCTGCATTTACAACTGCAGCCCATCCTCCTTTGTTATCAAAACCTACAGCACGTAATTCGTTAAACCATACCTCTATAGATTTATTATCTGTAATTTCTGTGTTTTTAACTCCTAACATTACAGTTCTTATTTGAGCTAATGTTGGATTACCTCTTACAAAAATTCTCAATCCATTTGAACTAGTTGAGGAAAACACATCTGTTATACTTTGTCCTAAAGGTCTTTGTATTTTTAAATTGGCTAATTCCTGTAATGGTATTTCTAAATCATTTACTTCTGGCCAAACTTTATCTGGGACTGGTGTCGTACCAGGTGTTTGTTTACTATACACTAAAGGCTTATGAACTTCATAATAATTATCATTTAAGTCAGTACCTAAACGAATAACTGCTACAGCATTTGCCGGTTCATCTTGAACCGCTACTCCCTCGGGGTCTTCAGCATGTAAAAACATACGTAGTTTTTTATATCTACGCATATCTATACTAATATTTTTATAAATAGTTCTTATTTGATCAGCTGGTAAATCGGTAACTTTTAACGTTACTGATTGTTCATTTTGACGTTGAATTCTATTTGTTCCTTGTAACTGCTCTCTAAGAATACCAGGAGGTAGCGCATATTTTTCTTGATTTTGCTCTATACTCACTACCCCAACTTCGAACTTATTTAATTCTGTAGCATCTAATTCTACTGGAGTAGTAGTACTAGGTAAAACTTTTGTATATCTACGCCAATCTCCTCTTACCAATTCTAATTCTCCAAAACGTAAAACTATTGGCATTTTAAACTGAGTAAGGAACATTCTAATGAAACGAATACTATTAAAATCTGTAATACCGTTTATTTTCTGAGCATCTGTTACATTTCTAATTGGAATTCTAAATTGATACCAAGTTGTAGTTCTTGTAGCTCCATTTGCTAATGTTACTGGCTCACTCTTTGAATCGATAATATGATTTTTTCCTACTTGCAAATCACTTTTATTAAATGATACTTCATATTCAAAGTAACTATTTACAGGGTTCATCGTTTGATCCTTGTTAATATCTTCTACATCAGGGTATGTTGTAGATGATGTAGGAAATGCTTCTGTAGATTGACTTGCTGTTGGTGAATTCCCTTGTGTTCCATTGTAGTTTTTATAACGTGATAAAACTGAAGGGTTTGTTGCCTCTATTGCTCCACCTCTAAAAAACTGGAAGTTATCACCCGCCGGGTCATCTAACGATGCAAATGCTGGATATAATGCTTTTTCTTCTGCATCTGTTAATCCATCTAATCCTATATCTTGATTTACTCTTGCTTCATTACTAGAATCAAAAGCATATAATATAGATGGATTTATTGGTGTATTACCCCAAACTGTAGTATTTACATTATTTCCAGGGACTTTATTACCATCAGCTGGTAAACCATTTTCATATTGCTTTCTACCATCTTTTAAGATATCTTCAGATACACTTCCTAAATTGATAAATAACTTACCCACTTGATTAATTGGGTCTTGTGGATTTATTCCTGCTGGTAATCCTTCTTCTTGATTAATTGAGTAATTCTCATATGGATCCATTACCCAAAACTGAATATACTCAACATTTGCTTGTTCAAAATTATTGGTGGTTAAAGCTCGCATAATTCCACCCCAACGCTCTTCTGGAGTTACAGAATTTGCATTTTGATTATAGTTATAAGGACCTCTTTCAGATGGATAATAAGCTAAATCTAAAGTACGAACTAAGTTTTGTTGCGTAATATCTAAATCTGTATTTGGAAATAATTCATTGTAACGTATTTGACGTACCTCATTTCTTGATAATTCATTCTCATCAATATTTCCTGGTCTATTACCACTTCCGTAAAAAAGCTGATCAATATTATACCATGCTAACTTACCTCTTTTATAGTTATAAGATATATCATTTACTCCACCATCAAAACCTTGCGATTCTGGTGTACTTGCTAAAAACCACTGTTGTGGAGAACTTAAATTAATTGGTATTTGTGATGCTTCAAAGTCATCTAAATAAGACGTTGCTGTTCCATCTACATTAATTCCACTAGGAGACCCAGGCAATAAATAAGCCATATCTGCTCTTACCGATACATTAGATGGTGCATCAGTTTCTACAAATGGTAGTTTGTTTGCTAATTTTGTTAAATAAGGAACCTCTGCTGAATAATCTAAGTTTAAACCTAACATTACATTATCAATAGGCTCTCCTCCAAAATTTACTTTTGGTGTAATTGGCCTTTCACTTACATTTAAGAAAGTACCTCCTAATATAAATTTTTCTGAAAAACGGTGCTCTACATCAATTCCTATGAACGTTTTTCTTTGCTGATTAAAGAATGTATTATTTTCTACTGTAGCATTAATTGGTGTTCCTGAAGCTTCTAATCCTGGATCTAAAATCTGAACACGCCCTAACTGATAATCTACTACATAATCAATTCCTTCAACTAACTGTCGTCCTCCTGCTGTAACACGTACCGAACCTCTAGGAACATTGAAGGCTCCTAATGATATCCCTCTGCTTGTTTCTGATTTAAAATATCCTTTTAAAAAGAATTTATCTTTATTTTGATATTCGTTTTTTGCTTGAATCTTTGTTGTTAAATATAACTCTTCAAATAAGTATTTGTCTTGATCTGTTGTATTCGTTAACTCATCCCTCAAATCAATACCAAACGGTTCTGGTTCTGGGAATAATACATATCCTCTTTCTGAGTTTACAGTAATTCCTTCCACATAATCGAAGAAACCATCTCCATTAGGAACTGCATATTGACTTTGGTCTAGTTTATCTAAATTTAAGATTCGCAATAGAGGTTTATCTGTAATACCTGGTGTCTGAGCATTTTGCAGTGTATTTTGTAAAGTACCCGTTTCATCATCTCGATATAATAATTCAAAACGGAAACCATCTCTTTGTAATGGGAATGCTCCTAAAGCATACACGTTTTTCATCATTAAACGCCAAGTAGGGAATGCCTCTGCTGGTACTCCTGAAGTTCCTCCTGTACCAGGTCGAACCGTATTTAGGATTTCACTACGTAATAATTTTACTACTAAGTTTGAAGGAGCTACAACTCCATCGTTTGAAAATTCTCCTACTTTAAAAACAGTTTCACCATTAGATGCTCCAACAACAGTATACTCAAACGCTACAGCTAAAACCTCTCCATCATTTAATCTTCTATTTAAAGAAATGAATCCTAATTGAGGGTGTAATCTAAACTCGTTAGCTTGTAACTTACGTGCATTTTGTAAATATGAATAGTTAAATCCTTGTTGCGGAGTTATTCCTATACCTGTAATTGCATTATCTACTGTTGCTACATCTCTAATACCTCCTACCGTTGTTGCTAATAATGGATTTAAATTATTAACACCATTATATGGTAATATTTTAGAATTAACTGATACTGCTCCTGGAATTGCATTAATTTCTGTTGGATTTACCTCATTTGCATCACTAGACTCTCCTAAATCGGCAAGAGCCACTATACTACGATAATCATTTACATTTTGAGTTCTATTGGTTATCCAAACCTCAACTCTTGTAATATTTATTGGGCTACTTACTAATGGATAATTATTTAATGCCTCCTTATAATTTTCTCTAAAATATTGAGATAAGAAAAAGTGTCGATCATTATCATAATCTGATGCTCTTAATTCAAAAGGTTCAATCGTTGCTCCTCCTTCTGCTACTACTGTTTTTGATTGTGAATTCTGTTGCGAAAATGCTGCTGTTATATATGTTTTTCCAAATTGCAACTCTGTTTTTACACCAAATAAAGACTGTGCTCCATTTATTAATGAGTTTTTAATTGGCATACTAATATTACCCGCTTCAATATTCCTTATAATATCATCCTCAGTAGGAGTATATTCTAATTTTATAATATTTTGAAAATCGAAAGTGGATTGTGTATCGTAGTTGGCAGTCACTTTTAAACGTTTCCCAACTTTTGCTTGTAAGCTTGCGCTAATTTGTTGATCAAAATCAAAAGTAAAACTACTTTGATTCTCTATAGATATTTGTGGGTTTTCATTTTTCTGATAAACTCCTCCTAATTTTATATTTACCTGACCTGAAGGGATAACCTCAACAGTATTTCCTCCAAAAACAGATTCAAAAAATTTAGAATTTACATAATACTTAGGTAATAAGTTTTTTCTAGCGTTTTTATTTCCTTTTTTCTTTGGATTAGTAGCGTCTACTTTTTCTTTAAAATAATCTTTTATATCATTCTTTAAAAGGTACTTATCATACTCTTCTGGAGTCATGAAAATTGGAGTTCCAACATAGTAATCTCCAATTTTCTCTACTAACACAAACTTGTTTATTGCTTTATCGTAGGTTACAATTTTCTCTACTGGATTATTTAAATACAATGCTCCGTTTTTAGTATATCCAAAATTATACTTTAACGGTACTACTGTATCTTTTTTTACATTATTTGTACTATTCCCCGGAGTATTTTGCGAAAACGAAACAACACTTACCAAAAGAGTAAGTGTTGCCAGTAATCTATTCATAACCTTTTTTTCCAACCTTGTTTATAAGTTTTTCAACGCCTGTTTTATAAGCTTTTCAACACTAGCATCAGGCGTTTCTTTTAATATATTTCCAACTACTTTATCAGCTTGTTTACGGGCAAAGCCAAGAACCTCTAATGCAGATAACGCTTCTTCTTTATTTGTATTGTTTTGCACAACAGAAACTTCATCTAAATCGAACGTTTTTGATATTTTGTCTTTCAAATCTACAATAACACGTTGAGCTGTTTTTGCACCAATACCTTTTACTGATTGAATCAGTTTTACGTTTTCTGATGCTATAGCTTGCTGTATTTCTTCTGATGTCATTGAAGACAACATTGTTCTTGCTATACTAGGACCTACTCCTGATACAGATGTTAACAACCTAAAAACTTCACGTTCAATTTTATTAGAGAACCCATATAAAGTATGAGCATCTTCTCTCACCGATAAATGAGTATACAACAATACGTTTTCATCATCTGGTAAAGACGAGTATGTATTTAAAGAAATATGCATTAGGTACCCAACTCCATTACAGTCTACTACTGCATATGTTGGATTTTTCTCAACAAGTTTCCCCTTAATTTGTGTAATCATTCAGCTGATTTTCTAGTTGCCTAAAATAAATAAAAATATTTCTTTTTGAAAACCTTATTTATCAAGACTTTAAACTTTTATTAATTATTTATTTTGTTTTCTTGCCTTATTTTGAGCATCAACAACAGCTACAGCTGCCATATTAACCATTTCATCTACACTTGCTCCTAACTGTAAAATATGAACTGGTTTACTCATCCCTAATAAAATAGGTCCTATCGACTCCACTCCATCAACTTGCTTCATTAACTTATAAGTAATGTTTGCTGATTCTAAATTAGGGAAAATTAAAATATTTGCTCTTTTACCATTTAGTTTTGAAAACGGAAACTCTTTTGCTAACAACTCTGGATTTAATGCAAAATCTGCTTGTAATTCTCCATCTACAATTACATTTGGATTATGACGGTGGATATACGAAACAGCTTCTCTAATTTTTACAGAAGTTTCAGATATTGATGAACCAAAATTAGAAAAACCTAGCATTGCTATATGCGGTTTCATACCAAACATTTTTGCTAACACAGATGTTAATTGACTAATTTTTGATAAATCTTTTGCTGTCGGATTAATGTTTATCGTTGTATCTGCTAAGAACATTGGACCTTGCTTTGTTAGCATCATATTAGTTGCTGCTACACGAGTAACCCCTTTATCTTTTTCTATTAAAGTCAACATTGGTTTTACTACTGAAGAATATGATCTTGAGTATCCAGTAATTAAAGCATCTGCTTCTCCAGTATTCACCATCATTGCTGCAAAATAATTACGCTCACGCATCCATTTTTTTGCTTCTAACAATGTAACCCCTTTACGTTGTCTAGTTTTCCAGAAAGCTTCAGCATAACGATCTCTTCTTTCTTTTTCTACATCTGTTTTAGGATCGATGATAAGAACGTCGGCATCAAATCCTAATTCTTTTTTCAATTCTAAAATAACTTCCTTTCTTCCTAATAAAATAGGGATACCTATTTTTTCATCATGAACTCTTTGTGCTGCTTTTAATACATCTAAATGATCTGCCTCAGCAAAAACAACTTTCTTAGGGTCTTTCTTAGCTCTATTATGTAATAAACGGATTTCTTTACTTCCTGTTCCTGAACGATCCATTAACTCATCACGATATTTATCCCAATCTGTTATTGGTTCTTGAGCTACTCCAGATTCTATTGCTGCTTTAGCAATTGCTGGTGGAATTTCATAGATTAATCTTGGATCAAATGGTTTTGGAATAATATAATCTCTACCAAACGATAAACTTACTTCATCGTATACAATATTAACTTGTTCTGGCACTGACTTTTTAGCTAAATCTGCTAAAGCATGTACGGCAGCCATCTTCATTTCTTCATTAATTTTAGTTGCTCTAACATCTAAAGCCCCTCTAAAAATAAATGGAAATCCAAGTACGTTATTAACTTGATTAGGATGGTCTGATCTACCAGTAGCCATTATTATATCGTCTCTAGTTTCAACTGCTAAGTCGTAAGCTATTTCTGGTTCCGGATTCGCCATAGCAAATACAATAGGGTCTTTTGCCATTGATAATAACATCTCTGGAGATACTACATTTCCTTTTGACAACCCTATAAAAACATCTGCATTATGCATTGCTTCCTCTAAAGTATTTACATCTTTATCAGTTGCAAACTCTTCTTTTTGTGGAGTTAAATTATCTCTATCTTTTCTAATAACTCCTTTACTATCGCACATTACAACGTTTTCTCTTTTAGCTCCTAATGCTAAATATAAACGTGTACATGAAATTGCGGCTGCTCCTGCTCCATTTACAACTATCTGAATATCTGAAATATCTTTCTTGATAATTTCTAAAGCGTTTTTCAATGCTGCTGCAGATATAATCGCAGTTCCATGCTGATCATCGTGCATTACAGGAATGTCTAATTCCTCTTTTAATCTTCTTTCTATTTCAAAAGCTTCAGGAGCTTTGATATCTTCTAAGTTAATTCCTCCAAAAGTTGGAGCAATAGCTTTAACTGTTTCTACAAATTTATCTACGTCTGTTGCATCAACTTCGATATCAAAAACATCGATATCGGCAAAAATCTTAAATAGTAAACCTTTTCCCTCCATTACAGGTTTAGACGCCTCTGGGCCTATATCTCCTAAACCTAAAACCGCTGTTCCGTTAGAAATAACAGCTACAAGATTACTTTTTGCTGTGTATTTGTAAACGTTGTTTTTATCTTTTGCTATTTCTAAACAAGGTTCTGCTACTCCTGGCGAATAAGCTAAAGACAAATCGTGCTGTGTAGCATACTTTTTAGTAGGTACAACTGCTATTTTCCCCGGTTTTGGTTTTGCATGATATAGTAAAGCTTCGCGCCTTTTTCTAGAATCACTCATAGGTTTGATATTGTTTGTTTGAACCTACAAATATACGTTTTTGTTATTTAGTAAAAATAATTTCTAACATGATAAAAATCATGTTTGTCGTTTAATTTTCAATTTAATTTTGCAGTATTATTCAATCTAAATTTTCAAAACTATGAATACTCCCCCACGACAAATAATCGACGAAGAAGTAAAATGGGACAAAACCAAAACCATTGTAAGTAAAACCGATACATATGGCACCATTTTATATGCTAACGATGTTTTTGCTAACACATGTGAATACAGTCCTATTGAATTAATTGGCGAACCACACAATATTATTAGACACCCCGATATGCCTAAAGTTGCATTTAAAGCATTATGGGATGCCTTAAAAAGAGAAGAAAACTACCACGCCATAGTAAAAAACCTAACCAGAACAGGAAGATATTATTGGGTTATTACTGATTTTGTTATTGACAAAAATGATGATGGAGAAGTTACTGGATACACCGCAAGAAGAAAAGCTGTTCCTGATAGTGTTGTAAAGAAAATTGAACCTTTATACAAAACACTATTAGACATAGAAAATATGAAAGGTGAAAAAGCAAGTGAATTATATTTTGAAGCTTACCTAAAAGAAGAGGTTGGTAAAAGCTATGATGAGTTTGTTGTAGATTTATTTGAACAAGAGAAATCTAAAGAACAAAAAGCAATCGCAGATAGTCAAAAAGTAGAAGAGGAAGAAGAAACAAGCAAACTAAAAAAAGGGTTAAATTGGTTTTTCTTCGGTGATTTCCTTTAATCTTTAAACTTTTCACAATAGTAAAAAACAGTAACTTTTTATCTAAAATTTAAGGTTACTGTTCTGTTAGTTTTATTATTTTTGTTTAGACTAAATTAGTGTTAAATGACAAAAATATCCCTCAGGCCAACAACCATTATTGATGAAGAAGTCAAATGGAACAAAAGCGAAATTATTATTAGTAAAACCGACCTTCACGGAACAATTTTATACATGAACGATACTTTTGAAGAAGTTTCTGAATACAATAAAATTGAACTGATAGGTGAACCACACAATATCATTAGACATCCCGACATGCCTAAAGTTGCATTCAAAGTTTTATGGGATTCTTTAAAGAAAGGTGAAAACTTTCATGCTATTGTAAAAAACCTAACTAGAACTGGAAGGTATTACTGGGTAATTACCGACTTTACTATTGACAAAGATGATAATGGCAAAATGACTGGTTACACAGGCCGTAGAAAAGCCGTACCAGAAAGTGTTATTAAAAAGATTGAACCTCTTTACAAAACTCTTTTAGATATTGAAAAAATAAAAGGTGAAAAAGCAAGTGAATTATATTTTGATGCTTATTTGAAAGAAGAAGGTAAAACCTATGATGAATTTGTTGTAGACTTATTTGAGCAAGAGTCTTTAAAAGAAAAGAAAAGCAATCAATCACAAACACAAAACGAAACAGAAGAACAACCAAGTAAAATTAAAAAAAGTTTAAACTGGTTTTTCTTTGGTGATTTTCTCTAAGAGAAATGAGAGCTATCTGAATTTCATATTCAGGTAGCTTTTATTTATTCACTCAAAAAAGAGATATTTCTTGTTAAACCAGAAAATTTAGTCCTTTTCACCGCCGACTTTTTAAACACTTTACTAAACGTTTCTTGTGTTAATTCTTTCCAATCACGTTGTGTCATTTCTAACAAGTCCCCCTGAGGTGCGAACAAAGGTTCTGAATGTGGTTTTGAAAAACGATTCCACGGACACACATCCTGACAAACATCACAACCAAACATCCAATCTTCATTCATTCCTTTAAACTCAGTAGGAATAGCATCTTTTAATTCAATTGTAAAATAGGATATACATTTACTTCCATCTACAGTGTTATTTGGTAAAATTGCTTGAGTTGGACAAGCATCTATACAACGAGTACACTTTCCACAATGATCTGTTTGAAAAGCATAATCATATTCAAGCTCTAAATCAATTATTAATTCTGCCAAGAAGAAAAATGAGCCTTGTTGTTTTTGAATTAATAATGTATGCTTTCCATTCCAACCCAAACCAGCCTTTTCTGCCCAAGCTCTTTCTAACACTGGAGCTGAATCAACAAAACAACGACCTGAAACTTCTCCAATTTCATCATTAATTAGCGATAACAACTCTCTAAGTTTTTCTTTTATTACATGATGATAATCCTGACCATAAGCATATTTAGAAATCTTATAACTATCATCACTCTGAACCTTTTCTGGAAAATAATTGTATGACAATGATATAACAGATTTAGCTCCTTCAACTAACAACCTAGGGTCTAAACGTTTATCAAAATGGTTTTCCATATAGCGCATTTCACCATGGTTATTATTATTCAACCATTCTTCTAAGCGTGGAGCTTCCTCTTCTAAAAAATCAGCTTTAGCAATACCACAAGCCAAAAAACCTAATCTTTTTGCCTGTTCTTTTATAAATTTGGAATATTGCTCTTTATGGTTCAAAACACTTATTTTATGGCGCAAAATTAACAAAAGTTTTATTTTATTATTTTATTCACTTTTGTTTAACAAATAAATGCAGACCTTTGTTCGTTAGTATATAAAATCAACCTTTTTAATCATGAAAAAGATTTATAAAATAGTTTTAGGAGTTGTAATAGCAATCTTTGTTATTCTTGTAAGTATTCCTTTATTGTTCCAAGACAAGATAATTGGTTTGGTTAAACAGACTGTAAACAATAATGTTAATGCTAAAGTTGATTTTAGTGATGCTAACCTAAGTTTAATTAGAAATTTCCCTAATATTTCGGTTCAACTTTCAAATACAACCGTTATAAATAACAAACCTTTTGAGGGTGATACTTTATTATATGCAAACGATATTCGTTTAAACTTAAGATTAACTGAACTTTTTAAAAGTAGTACAGATCAACTGAATATAAAATCTTTTTCTATTGATAATGCAAAAGTGAATGTTTTGGTTGATAAAAATGGAAATGCAAATTATGACATCTCTAAACCTAAAGAAGTAACACAAGAAACAACTACAGAAAATACTAGTTCTTCTAATTTTGGACTTTCTATTGATTCTTATAATATTTCAAATACAGCCATTAAGTATACTGATAAGAAAGGAAAAATGCATCTTAGCTTAAATGATTTTAATCATTCTGGAAGCGGTGATTTTTCTCAGTCTAATATGGAGCTAGACACCAAAACATCTACTCTAATTTCTTTTGGCATGGATGGTACTTCGTATGCTAAAAATCAGAAAATTCAATTAGATGCTATTTTGGGAATGGATTTGGTAAATCAGAAATTTTCATTTTTAAAGAATGAAGCAAAACTGAATAACTTACCTTTAATTTTTGATGGATATGTTCAAATAAATAAGAACAATCAAGAAGTTGATATTAACTTTAAAACTCCTTCATCTGATTTTAAAAACTTTTTAGGTTTAATTCCTGAAGCATATACTAAAAACATTGCCAATGTTACCACTTCTGGTAACTTTAGCGTTAACGGTAAAGTTAATGGTATTATTGATAACTCGAATATTCCTAAATTAGACATTACTCTTTCATCAAAAAATGCATCATTCAAGTATCCAGATTTACCTAAAACTGTAAGAAACATCAATATTGACGCACAAATAAAAAACACTACAGGTAAAACGCAAAATACGTATGTAAACATCGCAGGGTTATCATTTAAAATTGATGAAGACACTTTTTCAGGAAAAGGTAGTGTACATAATTTAACTACAAATCCACTTATAAATGCAACACTAAACGGAACATTAAACTTAGCTAACATAAACAAGGCTTACCCTGTTGATTTAAAAAATGAGCTAAGAGGTATTTTAAAAGCAAACTTACATACCAAATTCGATTTAGATGCAATTCAAAAAAGTAACTTGAATAGAATTAAGAACAATGGGCATATTGAAGTAAGTGATTTTGTTTTTTCTTCTAAAGATATTGTTAACCCTATTAATATAAAAAACACCAAAGTAGATTTTACTCCAACGACTATTTCTTTAACAAAATTTGACGCAAATACAGGTAAGAGTGATATTAATGCGACTGGTAAAATTCAAAATCTATTAGGCTTTTTACTTTCAAATAAAAAATTACAAGGTGATTTTAAAGTGAATTCAAACTCTTTTTATGTTAGTGACTTTATGCAAGAAAATACTAATCCAACAGAAAAGAAAGAAGACACTCCGAAAGAAGAAAAGCCAACAGAATCTTTAATGATTCCTGCTTTTTTAGATTGCAAAATATTTGCTGATGCTAAAACTGTTTATTACGATAATTTAAAACTACGAAATGTAAAAGGTACTTTATTATTGAAAGATGAAAAAGCTACTTTACAAAATGTAAATGCAGGCATTTTTAACGGTAAAATAGCCTTAAATGGTGAAGTGAACACACAGAAAAAACAACCAACTTTTGATGTAAAACTAGGAATCAAATCGTTTGATATTGCTCAATCATTTAATAGTTTAGATTTACTACAATCGCTAAGTCCAATTGCTGGTGCTATGAATGGTAAATTAAATTCAGACATTAATTTATCTGGAGATTTAAATACTGATTTTACTCCAAATTTAACTTCAATTTCTGGTAAAGCCTTGGCTGAATTGTTAACTACTAAGATTAATCCGGAAAAAACAAAAGCTTTAAGTTTATTAAACGATAAATTATCTTTTATCGATTTAACTAAATTAGACTTAACTGATATTAAAACTCATTTATCATTTAAAAAGGGGCAAGTAGAAGTATCTCCTTTTAAGTTAAAATACAAAGATATTGGCATTAATGTTGGCGGTACTCATGGTTTTGATCAAACGATGAATTATAATATAACGTTTGATGTTCCTGCAAAATATTTAGGAAGTGATGTTCAAGGAATATTATCAAAACTAAGTGCAAAAGATCAAAATATTACAGTTCCAGTTACAGCAAACCTAACAGGTAGTATGACTAGTCCTACGATAAAAACAGATTTATCTTCTTCTGTTACTAAATTAACTCAAGAGTTAGTACAACGCCAAAAGGAAAATCTTGTTAAAAATACTTTAGGTAATTTATTAGGCAATAAAAAGAAAGACTCAACTAGTAAAACTGACAAAACCGTTAAGAAAGTAACTGATGTTTTAGGTGGTTTATTTGGAAAGAAAAAAAAGAAAAAAGGAGGTAATTAAAAACTCAGGCAACTGTTTTAAAAATATTGGCGTCTATAACTTTAATAATTCTTTGTCAATTATTTAACAGCTTATAAACATAATTAAGAATTTGCAACATATATGTTTGTTTCAAATTCAATTAAACCCAACTATGAAAAAAACAATTACGCTACTGTTTTTAACACTTACTAATATTACTTTTTCTCAAATTAGAGGAAAAGTAACCAGTAATACTAACAAACCTTTATCTTTTGTTAGTGTCTATCTAGAAAATTCTATTACCGGAACAACCACAAATGATAATGGTGATTATGAATTAGCCATTAGTAAAAAAGGAGAACATACTATTGTTTATCAAATCTTAGGATACAAAACAATTAAAAAGAAAGTTAACATTAGCTCTTTTCCTTATAGTTTAGATGTTCAACTTTCAGAAGAAGAAGTTGCTTTAGATGAAGTATTGATTTCGTCTAAAGAAAATCCTGCTAATAGAATTATTAGAAACGCCATTGCTAGCAAAAGCAAGAACACAGATAAATTTGGGCGATACAAAGCCGATTTTTATTCTCGTGGATTATTTAAAGTAAAAAACCTTCCTAAAAAATTCTTAGGTCAAGAAATTGGTGATATGGGTGGTGGCTTAGATTCTACCAGAAGCGGTATAGTTTATTTGTCTGAAACCATTTCTAAAATTTCATTTCAAAAAAAACCTAAAAACTTCAAAGAGCATATTATAGCTTCTAAAGTTTCTGGTAGTGATAATGGAATTAGCTTTAATCAAGCAGAGGAAGTTGATTTTAACTTTTATGAGAACTCATTTAACCTAGCCGATGCTCAAATGGTTTCTCCAATTGCTAATGGTGCTTTTGGTTATTACAACTACAAATTAGCTGGAACTTTTTATGATAAAAATGGTAATTTGATTAGTAAAATTCAATTATTACCCAAAAGAAAAAACGATCGAGTTTTTAGTGGTCACATCTATATTGTTGAAGATGATTGGGCTATTTATGGAGCCGATGTTGTTGTTACTGGTGCACAAGTAAGTATGCCAATGATTGACACTTTAAAAATTAAACAAAACTATAATTACTCTAATAAAAATAAAGCTTGGGTTCCAGTAACTCAAACTATAGATTTTAAAGCAGGAATGTTTGGTTTTAATTTTAATGGGCGTTTTTCTGCTGCGTATTCTAATTATAATTTTGAACCTGATTTTTCTAACAAGTATTTTGGAAGTGAAATTTTATCTTTTGCTGAAAACGCTACAGAAAAAGATACAGTTTATTGGAATAAAATACGCCCTGTAACCTTAACCAATGAAGAGATTGCTGATTATAAATTAAAAGATAGTATTAAAACTAAACGAAAATCAAAAAAGTATTTAGATTCCGTAGACACTAAACAGAATAAGTTTAAAATTTTAAATGTTCTTTCTGGTTATTCATACAATAACACTTATGAAAAATGGGGACTTAGCTTTTCTTCTCCTATAGAAAACATAAGTTTTAATACTGTTCAAGGATGGAATTCGTCTATCGGTATTAACTATTATAAAACGCTAAATAAAAAAGGTAAAAACTTTGGTGCTAGTGCAAACATCAATTATGGTATCTCTGATAAAAAAATAAGACCTACTGGTTATTTTTATTACAAATGGAACAATACTACTCGACCAATATTAAATATTTCTGGAGGTAGAACAACAGCCCAGTTTAATGCAAAAAGACCTATTTCTAGATTTTGGAACACTATTAGTTCAGTACTTTTTGAAAGAAATTACATGAAAATTTATGAAAAAGATTTTGCTAGGGTTTCTTTTTCACAAGAAGTTGTTAATGGTTTACGCATGTCTACTTCATTAGAATATGCAAACAGAAAGCCATTATTTAACACTACAGATTATGTAATGTTTCCAAAAAGTAATGTAGAATACACGTCTAACAACCCACAAGACCCAACTAATTTTACATCTTCATTTACGCCACATAAAATATGGTCGTTTACTCTTGGTGCAAATATTCAATTTGGTCAAAAATACTTATCGTATCCTAATGGAAAGTATAATGTAAGTAGTAGAAAATACCCTTCGCTATTTATTGGTTACAAAAAGAATTTCGGGGCAGATAATTCTGAATGGAATTCAGATGTTATCTATTCACAATTAAACCAAAGAATTTCTCTAGGAAACTGGGGAGAGTTTAAATATAAAGCCAAAGGAGGCATCTTTTTAGGGAAGAAAGACATTCCTTTTATAGATTATGCTCATTTTAACGGAAATCGTTTGTTAGTAGCTCCAAATAGTAATTATTTAAATAACTTTTATATGTTACCTTACTATCAATTAAGCACAAACGATAAATATGGTGAATTGCATGGAGAATACAATTTTAAAGGTGCTTTATTAAGTAAAGTTCCTCTTCTTAACAAACTTAATTTCCATTTAGTTACTGGAGCCAAAGGACTATTTACTGGAGGCAACAAACCATATTCTGAATATTCAGTAGGTTTAGATAATATTGGATTTGGAAAATGGCGTTTTTTACGTGTAGACTTTGCTAGATCTAACTTTAATGGACGCAATGAAAATAGAGTAGTATTCGGAATTAAATTGTAATTTCGTAATATGAATATTAATGTACTACTTTTTGGTATCGCAACTGACTTAATAGGAAGTTCTTCTTTACAGATAGAACTTCCTATTAATTGTTCAGTAGCCACTTTTAAAGAGATTCTTGTTAGCAAAAATGAATCATTAAAAGAAATGAGCACTTATGCTGTAGCTATTAATGAAAGCTATGCTTCTAACGAAACAATTATAAAAGAATCTGATATAGTTGCTATTATCCCACCTGTTAGTGGAGGATAGTTTTTAAGAGCTACTCTTTTTTAAGGTATTTTCCTACGAAGAAAGTTCCAAAAGGTAAAATTGATAATAAGCATACTATACCAAAAGTTTTACCTTTCCAATCTAACTCATACTTTAGCATTATTGCCATTATTATGTATGCTACAAATAGTAGCCCATGAGGCATTCCTAACATTTTTACATATGCAGGATTATCTTGTAAATATTTAATTGGAGTAGCAATAAAAAGTAATAAAATATAAGATACTCCTTCTAATAAACTTACAATTTTAAATATGTTTATCATATTTATTTTTTTAAAAACTTGTTGTTAATGATAAAGAAAAATTACGGCCTGGTGCAGAAACACCAGAAGCAAATTCCTTATAATGAACATCAAATAGATTAGTGATTTGTGTTTGTATTGAAATATTAGTATTCAATTGATATTTTCCAAAAACCCCAACGGTCATCCAAGCTGGAGTTCCATAATATTTATCTGTAGCTAAAGAAGCATTTTCATCAACAATTGGTGTTTGTACATGATTATCGATACCTTCTTCTATATTATATGTTTCAATACCTTTTTTAGCATTAAAAATAAGATTTGCTCCTCCTTCAAAATTAGCTTTTGAATAATTTATCTCAAATCTACCAAACAACGGTGGAATAGATGACAAAGGCATATTTGTATCATATGTTTCTCCTTTGGTATAGGTTAAAGAACCTGAGGTTTTCCAATTTTTAAATAACTTACCTTGATAACTTAATGTAGCTCCTGTAACATAGGCTTGACCTTTATTTACATTGGCTACAATATTACCATCGTCACCATCGTAAGTTATTGTTTGATTTCCAGGAATTAATTCGAAAGCTTCTCTATATATGTAATTATTCAGTAAAGTATAATATACGTTTGCACCAATTCTAAATTTTTTATCATTAAAATATTTTTGTGCTCCTACTTCTATATTATAAGCATGCTCTGGTCTTAAATTTACATTTGGTACGGTTACGTTTCCGTTTTTTTCTCCAACCTTACCTACATCATCAATATTTGGCGATCTAAAACCTGATGAAAGTACAGTATTTAATTGCCATGTATTAGTTGGTTTATAAACATAACCAATGGTTGCTGTTAAAGCTGTATTATTTAAACCAATATCATTATTTGGTAACACTATAAACGTTTCACTATCCCATTTAGCTTGCAGGTTTGTATTTGTTAATCTAACTCCTGTATTTAATGTAGAATTACTTGAAATATCTTGTCGGTAGTCTACATATATAGCAGAACTAAAATAACTGCTTCCTCCATCTGGATATCTAGACTGCACTGGAAAACTTCCGTTAAAACCTACAACTTTATTATTATCAACTCTTAAAACTCTTCCAAAAGAATTAGATTGTACATCATTGTATGTTACTTCAAATCCATAGCCCAAATTTCTTTTTTTAGCTAACGAAACAGAAAAGTCTCCATTTAAACTAAAAACATCTACATCTTCTTTTCTGTATGTTCTTTCTAATGTTCCAAACTTTCTTTGAATACGACTTTCTTGAATATTTTGGTAAGCTAGAGTAATAACACCATTCTCAATCCACTTTTTCTTTGGATTAATTTCTAATTGTGAAGACGCTAAAAATCTGTTTTGTGGTCCATAATTCCACTCTGCAAACTTAAGTGTTCCATTTTTTAATTCTGTTAATCTATCAAAACGAGGAACATTTGTAGATGTTGAATATTGAATATTGAATTTTAAATCGGTATTTCTAGATAACGGTACGTAAAACTTTTGTAATATATCTGTTTGACTAAACCCTGTATTTCTTTGAATATTTGGATTTGAGTTAGCAGTTGGATTCTCATTATAATTCCCATTCATATTATCTGAATAAAAAAATACTTTTCCCCAGTCATCAAATCCATGAGAACGATTTTTTCCCATTCTCAAGTCGCCAAATGTACTATGCGTTACACTTGTTAAAGAAGCCCACTTTTTAAATTGTAATTCTACAGAAACGGCATTAGTTACCTCATTATTTACTGAACTATATCTTAAAAAAGCATCTCCTTTAATTTGGCTTTTATCAGAAATTCTTGGTGTTTTGGTATAATAATGAATTACTCCTCCTAGTGCATCAGATCCGTATATTACAGATGATGGTCCAAACACTACTTCTGTTTTATCTAACAAATTAGGACTTACTGTAATAGAGTTTTGCAGGTGACCTTTACGATAAATAGCATTATTCATTCGAACCCCATCCACTACAAGTAATACACGATTACTTTCCATTCCCCTCAAAACGGGACTTCCTCCTCCAAATTGTGATTTTTGAACTTTAATTCCCGGCACATTAGCTAATAAATCTGCTGAAGTTTGAGGAGATACTTTTTTAATTTCTTTGGAAGATATTAAAGCTATTTGTTCTGCTATTCTATTAGCTTTTTCTTGTTTCTTAAATACAGAAACAACTACTTCATCTAATTGTTCTGATTGTTTTGATAAGAAAACTTGATATCTGTTCTTTTCTAAATTAGACTTCTTTTCCTGAAATTTAGCGTAAACCACATGCGATAAAATTAATATTTCATTTTTCTGAAATTCTGAAATATTTACTTTTCCTTTTTCATCACTTACTCCCGACTTAGTTTTACTTTTATTAAACACAGCCACTCCTTCAATTGGCTTACCTGTTTCGGCATCAATTACAGTAAGGTTTTGCGAAAAAACTGACCCTATTATCAATAAAAAATATACAGTTATAATTTGCTTCATATATCAACTAAACACCGTTTCTAAAACGTCTAAAGATTTAGGTTTTTTAAACCCTTCCAAATGTAATTCAAAATATTGAATTATTATTCTCAGTATTATTTGTCTTTCGTTTTTATTGTACGAAATTGAATCTATTGCATCAAAATTTATGCCTAAAAGGCTTTTAAAAAGAATTAATTCTTTCCCTGTTATTACTAGCTTTTCATAAGTCGTATCTGTAAACCTTCCTTCTAGTAAACTAAAACCTAATTTTTCGATATCAGCTAGGTCTGGATAAAACCCAAGAAATCTTGATAAATTCAGTATAAAAAGTAAATGAAAATTCGCAATATTATCATGAGTATCTAACCAAACAAGTCCAGTTTCTATATACTTATACAAAACTTCATTTTTTTCTTCTTCTTGAATAATACTAGATAATACTTCTGATAAAAACATTACAATAGTTTGTTTAACAACCGATGTATAAATATTTTCATAAGAATAAATAACTCGAGCTTCTCTTATAGAGTTTAATGAATTTTTATTGCTATGGTTTGCTGTTAGCTCTAACTGTGTTAATGGTTGAAAATAAGCTGGTTTTAACTTCCCTCTTTTAGAACTTAAAACTCCTCTAATAATGTAAGAACTTACTCCTTCTTCTAAAGTAAAGCATTTTACAATTAAGCTTGTATCACCATATTTAAGAGTACTCAAAACAATGGCTTTTGTAGTAATCATTGCCATTAATTAACAATTTTTATAATTGATTTTTAAAACCGTCATCAAAGGTATTTAATATTAATTATAAAAATGATACTTTCGTATAAATTTGATTCAATTTCTTATGACTTTTGAAATAGAAAGAAAGTTTCTTGTAAACTCTAACATTTATAAACAATTAGCATACAAAAAGAGCTATATAAAACAAGGATTCTTAAATTCGAAAAAAGAGCGTGTTGTAAGAGTTCGAATTAAAAACGACTCTGGTTTTTTAACTATTAAAGGGCCTTCTAATAAAAATGGAACTACTCGATTTGAATGGGAAAAAGAAATTACCAGAACTGAAGCTGAAAATTTATTAGAATTATGTGAAGAAGGTATCATTGAAAAATACCGATACTTAGTAAAGGTAAACCAACATACTTTTGAAGTTGATGAGTTTTTAGGAACTAATGAAGGCTTATTAGTTGCTGAAGTTGAACTTAATAATGAAAACGAAAACTTTACCAAACCTGAATGGTTAGGCAAGGAAGTTACTGGAATAGTTGAATACTATAATTCTAATCTCAGCAAGAATCCATTTTGCAACTGGAAATAAATCAATTATTCTAGCCTTTAATTTTTACACGTAAAAAAATATGGTCAAAAAATGACTAAAGCTTCCTAAAAGCACAAATACATGAAAAATTGCGTGGTTATATTTTATTTTCCCTATCGAATAAAATAGTGCTCCTACTGTGTAAAAGACACCTCCTGCCATTAAATAAAATAATCCTTCTGAGGATAAATTTTCCATTAAAGGTTTAATTAAGAAAACAACTTGCCAACCCATTATTAAATATAACGCTGTAGATAGCTTATCAAACTTACCTGTAAAAAACAATTTTAAAATAACTCCTGTTAATGCAAATAACCAAACAAAAACAAATAAATACCATCCTGTTTCTTCTGGCAAAACAACTAAACAAAAAGGGGTGTAACTACCTGCTATTAAAACATAAATAGCAGCATGGTCAAAAATATTCAACCTTCTCCTTAACCTAGGTTCTTTTGTAGCATGATAAAAAGTAGAAGCCCCATATAAAATTACTAAACTTACACCATAAATAATAAAGCTTGACACTTCCCAAAAATTGGTGTATGTAATAGACTTTGAAATTAAAAACGGAAAAACTAGAAAACTTAATAGTAACCCAAATCCATGAGTTAATACATTTAGTCTCTCTTCTTTTTCGCTATAACGGTGATTTAAATTCTCGCTCATTATTTGGTCTATTTGTGTCTTTCATATACAACTCATCATTAGTCAATTCATTGTACATAATATCAAAAGTACTTTTTTTAAGAGTATCCTTATCATCCATTGTAAGTCCTTTTGTATTTATAAACTCACATTGTTTAATTCTAAAAGTTCCGGGAGCTCCTTTGAAAAAGTCCCACGAAAACAATCGCTTACAATCTAAATATAATTGAGGTACTATAGGTATTTGATGTTCGATAGCTAAACTAAATGCTCCATTTTTAAATGGTGCTAAAATTATATTCTCAGTAGGCACCATTCCTTCTGGAAAAATTGCAATACTTGTTCCGTTTTTAAGTCTTCTTTTTGCTTGTTCATATACTCGCTTTCTACTCTCTGCATCACTTCTATCAACCATAATTACCACTTTTTTGTAGAAAAACCCAAAGATTGGAATTTTCACCAATTCTTTCTTTCCTACAAATACAATTGGATTTTTACTCATTGCACACATTACCCATCCATCTAATAACGACGCATGATTTGCACAAAACATATAGCTTTGGTCTCTTTTTATTTCTTCTTTTCTATCAATTTTTAATCGGAAACCCATTCCATAAATCAGAAGAAAAGACCACGCTCTAATTAGTTTCCAAAATACTGGGTAATATTTTTCACTAGAAGTTAATATGAGTAAAAAAGGCGACATTACTACTACTGAAACTAAAATCAACACATAAAACCATAAGCGCCAAATCAATCGAAAAGGAAATAGTAAATATTTAATCATAACTGCGAATGTAGTAATTTCTTTTGTTTGATGATTTTTAACCTTATTTTTGCTAGCATTATTTAATAATTACACAAAACATTTCAAGAAGAAATATGTCAAGAGTTTTAACTGGAGTACAAAGTACAGGAACCCCACATTTAGGGAATTTATTAGGAGCTATTTTACCTGCCATTGAAATGGCTAACGATCCTAAAAATGAATCGTTTTTATTTATTGCCGATATGCATTCTTTAACACAAATTAAAGATGGTGAGCAATTACGTGAAAACACCTATAGTACTGCTGCTACTTGGCTTGCTTGTGGAATTGATATTTCTAAAACTGTTTTTTATCGTCAAAGTGATATTCCTGAGGTTACCGAATTAACTTGGTATTTAAGTTGTTATTTTCCATACCAACGTTTAACCTTAGCACACAGTTTTAAAGATAAAGCTGACAGATTATCGGATGTAAACGCTGGATTATTTACTTACCCAATGTTAATGGCTGCCGACATTTTATTATACGATGCTGAAGTTGTTCCTGTTGGTAAAGACCAATTACAGCATTTAGAAATGACACGTGATGTAGCTAGTAGACTAAATAATATTATTGGTGACACTTTGGTTTTACCTCAAGCTAAAATTAATGAAAACACTAAACTAGTCCCTGGTACCGATGGTGAAAAAATGAGTAAATCTAGAGATAACTTTATCGATATCTTTTTACCTGAAAAGAAGTTACGTAAACAAATTATGGGTATTAAAACAGATAGTTTAGCTCTTGAAGATCCTAAAGATCCTGATACTGATAATGTTTTTGCTTTATATAAATTATTAGCTTCTGATGAGCAAATTGCTGAAATGCGTGCTAACTACGAAGGAGGAAACTACGGATATGGTCATGCAAAACAGGCTTTGTATGAGTTAATTCTTGAAAAGTTCTCAGATGTTCGTGCGAAATATTACCACTACATGGAAAATCGTAACGAAATTGATGAAGCTTTAGCTATTGGCGCTGAAAAAGCTCGTGCAATTGCAAAAGATGTTTTAAAGAGAGTACGTGATAAAGTAGGTTACTAAAAAATTATTTATGAAATCTCTTTTTACTTTTAGTAGTATACTTTTATTACTTTCATGTGCGCAACCAAAGGAAAAAACTTTTGTTACAGAAGCTTCTTGCGGACAATGTCAGTTTGAGCTAAAAACCCAACGTGGATGTGATTTAGCCATAAAAATTGATGGCAAAGCTTATTTTGTTGAAGGGGCTCATATTGACGATTATGGCGATGCACACGATGAAAATATTGGTTTTTGTAATGCAATTAGAAAAGTAGAAGTTACAGGTAAATTAGAAAACGAAAAATTTAAAGTTAGTAATTTTAAAATAGTAGAATAACTTTATATAATATCATAAAAACAAAAAACCGAAGTTAATTACTTCGGTTTTTTACTTTCTATATATTTCAAGACTTCATTAACATTTTCCTGAGACAATTGAGGAAAACTAGGTCTATGTTGATTTGATTTCAAATATTTAAATAAACTAATTGAATCAATTTCAACTTTCTTAAGTGAAGGTCCAAAAACAAGTTTATCTAACTTATGGCAACTAGCACATAACATTTTAAAAAGTTTCTTTCCTTCTTTATACTCCTCATCAAAATCCACAGTACCGCAAAAAAACTGGTTTCTTTTTTCTTCTGAATTACTTTCAAAAAAATCAAAAGAAAGCAATACCATTAAAATTATAGCAAGAAATACTACAGTGTAAGAGGCTAGTATTTTATTCTTAATATTCATTAAGGTGCTGGATTCGGAATAACCGCGTGTACTGCTTCAATTTCTCCTAAAATCTCTTTGCTTAAATCAATATTAATAGAATTAATGTTTTCTTTTAATTGGCTCATTTTTGTTGCACCAATAATATTACTTGTTACAAATGGTAACTGATTGATATATGCCAATGATAATTCAGAAAGTGTTAATCCATGTTTTACAGCTATTTTCTGATATTCTTCCACTGCTTTTAAAGAACCTTCAGACATATATCTTGCTATAAATCTTGGAAACAAAGTTCCTCTTGCTCCTTCTGGTGTTTGTCCGTTTAAATATTTACCAGACAACACTCCTTGTGCTAATGGTGAATACGCTAACAATCCTATATTCTCTCTCATAGATACTTCAGACATTCCATACTCATAACCTCTGTGGATTAATGAATATGAATTTTGAATTGTAACCATTCTTGGCAACCCTTTTTCTTCTGCAGTTTGCAAATACTTCATAGTTCCCCAAGGTGTCTCATTTGACAATCCAACTTGCTTAATTTTACCTTCTTTTACTAGGTCATTTAAGGTTTCTAAAATCTCTAAATGGTTTTCTGCTTCTTTGGTTGAAGTTTCATAAGGATAATCGCGAACACCAAAACAATTTACACCTCTATCTGGCCAGTGTAATTGATATAAGTCTATATAATCCGTTTGTAGCCTTTTTAAGCTCCCTTCTACAGCTTCTTTTATATTTTCCCTTCCAAATCTTCCTTCACGAATATGAGCCGTATAAGCACCACTTCCTGCTATTTTTGAAGCCAATACTACTTTGTCTCTGTTTCCTGTTTTTTTAAACCAAGACCCAATAATTTTTTCAGTAGCTCCATAAGTTTCAGGAGTTGCTGGAACTGAATATAATTCAGCAGTATCAAAAAAGTTTACTCCTTGTTCTAAGGCATAATCCATTTGTTCGTGTCCATCAGCCTCTGTATTTTGATTTCCCCAAGTCATTGTTCCTAAACATATTTTAGAAACTTTTATATCTGTATTTGGTAATGTAGTGTACTTCATAAGTTAATTCTCAAATATTATCCTTGTAAAAATACAAGGTTTTTTATAATCTTTTCTTCTTAAAATTAACACAAAAAAATCCCGCTAATTGCGGGATTCATATTTAATTATCTAACTAAATATTCAGTTAATGTTCTTTTTTTAAGTTTTTTAATCAATGCAAACACTGCTATTGAAAGAATTATTAAATATCCTAAAATTACTTTAACAGTACCAAATTGAGCTAATCCTAAAATAAGACCTCCCAAACCTTGTCTTCCTCTTACTTCATATTCGTAGCCTTTTTCTATTTCTCCTGCTAAAAAAAATATCCATAAAAATATCGCTGTTGAAAACAATATAGCAAAAGCTTGTGGTTTTATATACTTCATAAAAGAAGGTTTTTCTTTGAAATAATTAAACCTAAACAAACTCTCTTTCAAATAAAGAAAAACTTCTCTTTTTATTTTTTCATCATTTATAATTATTTCTTCTTCAGAACTACCTCCATAAAAAACTTTCATTTTATTGTCTTCTTCTGGGTTTTCAATACTTTTTATATATGAAAAAGGGATATTAAAAATATCTTCTGGTATTATCGATTTTTCAAAACCTGTAACTAACTCAGATTTTATATATTTATTTGTTTTACCTATATAAATAGATTCATTTGTAACAACTATAAAATTGTTATCATTACCAAACCAATATTTCATCTAATTTTCTTTTTCTTTAGCTATTTATTATTTCAAAACAGCTTCGATTCCTGGTAAAGTTTGTCCTTCTAACATTTCTAACATAGCTCCTCCTCCTGTAGACACATAACTTACCTTATCTCCAAAACCGAATTGCTTAACTGCTGCTACTGAGTCTCCTCCTCCCACTAAAGAGAATGCTCCATTTGCTGTTGCCTCAGCAATTGCATTTCCAAGTGCTACTGTACCTGTAGCAAATTTTTCCATTTCAAAAACTCCTAATGGTCCATTCCATAAAATAGTTTTTGATTTTGCTATTACTTCTGCAAATTTTTCTGATGTTTTAGGTCCACAATCTAATCCCATCCATCCTTCAGGAATTTTAGTTGTATCTACTTCTTGAGTATTGGCATCATTTGAGAATGCATCTGCAATTACTGCATCTACTGGTAAATGTATTTCTGTATTATTGGCTTTCGCTTTTTCTAATATTTCTAAAGCTAAATCTAACTTATCATCTTCTACTAACGAATTTCCAATAGTTCCTCCTAAAGCTTTAATAAAAGTGAATGTCATTCCTCCACCTACAATAATGTGATCTACTTTTTCAATAATATTTTCAATCACACCTATTTTAGACGATACTTTAGCTCCCCCTAAAATTGCTGTTACTGGTTTTTCTGAATTGTTTAAAACCTTATCAATACTTTCAATTTCGGTAGCTAATAAATTTCCAAAACATTTATTCTCTGGAAAAAACTGTGCTATTACTGCTGTAGATGCATGTGCTCTGTGTGCAGTTCCAAAAGCATCGTTTACATATACATCTCCTAATTTAGATAATTGCTCAGCAAAAGCAATATCTCCTGCTTTTTCTTCTGAATAAAAACGTAAATTTTCTAATAATAAAATCTCCCCGTTTTTTAAATTAGCAACAGCAGCTGATACTTTATCACCAACACAATCATCAACAAACTTAACTTGTACTCCTATTACTTCGGTTACTTTATCTACAATATGACGTAATGAAAATTTATCTTCCTTTCCTTTTGGTCTTCCTAAATGTGACATTAACACACAGCTTCCTCCATCTTCTAAAATCTTTATAATCGTTTTCTTAGCTGCTTGTATTCTGGTATCATCAGTTACTTTAAAACTATCATTTAAAGGAACATTAAAATCTACTCGTATTAATGCTTTTTTATTTTCGAAATTAAAATCGTTAAGTGTTTTCATTACTTAAATTTAGTTGATTGTTATTTTTAAAAATTGTCTTTTCTTTCTTCTTTCACCGTATAAAATTAACTCATTATTTGAAACTTGTTCTATATATCGGCAATTAAAAGGAGCTACTTCTTCTTTATTAGCTAATAAAGTTTTATAAATAAAGTTTCCATCGGCGTCAAATTTAACAATATATAAATTGGTATTATTTCTTGTTGCCTTCCATAAAAAGCTTTCTCTAAATTTTATTCTACCTCCTGACAACTCTCCCATTTTCTTATGAGCGTTTAAAATAAGATACTCATTATTATTACATTGCGCTGTACCAAAAGACATTAATGGATTTGAAAAATATCCTGACGTTTGTGCTTTATTGATATTTCTAGCCCATAAAAGATCTCCCTCATCACTTAATTTCAATGTAATTATATCGTCAAAATTGTATGATATTCTTGTATATCCACCAAACCGGTTGTAAACATACGTTGTTGTTATAAAAAATTCTTCTGCTGTAATAATCATTCCTCCTTCATCTGGATATGAAACACTTTTAAATCTAATATTACTCAACTCTTTATCTTTCGATTTCCCATATTTATCCATTAAAAACTGCTCAGTAAATGGAGAAAATTTAGAGTTTTCTATATTCAGGTTTTCTGGATTGATAATAAAAGAACATACTCCCTTAAACCTAAACTCATTTCTATCTGAATAAAAACCTATACAACTTAGTTTATTTTCTGGTGTAAAATCTAATTCCAAAGTTGCCACAAAATGATCTTCTACAGACAATTTTGTTGAAATTACATTGTTTTCTGTGATTTTAAATAACTCATAATGATAATTCCCCCCTTTTTTCTTTTTCTTCTTTTTAGGATACACTTTCCCTAAAACAGATACTTCTCCTTCATCCGATACTTTTACATCTTGAAGTTTAAATTGCTTGTCTTTGTATGGTAACTCAAACTCCTTCTCCCAAAGTTGATTAAAATCTTCATCAAAAACTAAGATACTATGATGTTCATTTTTTTTATCTGAAGAATCTATATTAAACACATTATATTTCCCTGATTTTGAAAAAGATAAATTACCTTCAAAATCCCTATCTATTTTAGATCCTGAAAAAATAGATGCAAAAAATGATGGATACCTATCTGTAGTAACTTCGAAAATTTTTCTTTTGGTAAAATTAAGTTCTTCTTTTACTGAGGTATATAAAAAAGCTTCTATCTTTTTTTCTTTCTTATTTCTATAATACTCAATAAAGCCTAGAATATCTCCATTTAAAAAACTTGCTGATACTCCTCGTCTTTTTTCTATTTTATGTTCAAATGATTTTATCTTTTTAAAATCATTATCAAAAACATCTATATAAAAGTACTTTTCATTTTCTGAAGTTTTAAGTACATATAACTTATTAGACTCGTCTTTAAAAATAGTTCTTAAAACATTTGATTGTTTTTCTTTTTGAACGTCACTTTTAAACAAAGTAACATCTATTGGGCTTTCTTGTGCCTTTATTTTTAAGGCAATAAGAATAAATAATACTAAAAAAAGTGTTTTTTTCATTGCAATTATGTTTTGATAAATTTAGTTGTCGAAAATACTATATTTTAGCAATACATTTAACCTTATTTTAATCAATATGGAAAACACTTCTGTACTAATAAAATCAGAAAAATTAAATCTACAAGAATGTTACAATTTTGTTTCCGATCCTTCTTGTGGTGGTATTGCTGTTTTTGTTGGAACCGTAAGAAATGCCACTCAAAACAAAAGTGTTACTCAGCTAGATTTTTCAACATATAAACCCATGGCTATTAAAGAAATGCAAAAAATTGCTAACATAGCTTTGGATAAATTTCCTATTAAGAAAATTGCCATTCATCATGCCGAAGGTTTATTACAAATAGAAGATATTCCTGTTATTATTACCGTTTCTTCTCCTCATAGAAAAGCTGCTTTTGATGCTTGCCAGTATGCTATCGATACTTTAAAAGAAACTGTACCTATATGGAAAAAAGAATACTTTGAAGATGGTGAAGTTTGGGTAAATGCTCATCCATAATTCTTTTTTATGATACAGTACAAAACAACATCAAGTATTGAAGAACTAAAGCAAATTATAGCTTTACAGATTAGTAACTTACCTCAAAACTTAACTGACATTGAGAAAAAGGAGCAAGGCTTTGTAACTGTACAACATTCTATTGAGGTTTTAACAAAAATGCACCATATACATCCTCATATTATTGCTAAACATGGAGAACAAGTTATTGGCTATGCTTTATCCATGTCTAAAATATTTAGGAATGAAATTCCTGTTTTAGTTCCTATGTTTAATGAAATTGATAAATCTTCTAAAAAAGAGGACAACTATATTTTGATGGGACAAGTTTGTATTGATAAAAATTACAGAGGCAAAGGAATTTTTAGAAGCTTATATGAAGAAATGAAAAATTCATTTTCTAACACTTATGATGCTATTATTACTGAAATTGACGCTAACAATACTCGGTCTTTAAATGCACATAAAGCAATTGGTTTTAAAGAATTATCTATTTATAAATCTAACAACCAAAATTGGATTATTGTATATATGGATATTTAATACGGTAAATCTGCTGGCTCCATAAAACTAACTTCTGGATTGTACATTTCTTTTAAAACCTCTTTTATCTCTCCCATAAACTCGCTCAATTTCTCTTCTGTTACTAAATTATCAGGCTTTCTATAATTTGATGAAAAATTCATTTTCAAAAAACCACTTTTTAAATTCTTGAAAGAAATTATTCCTGCTTCTATTTCTTTAGAAAAATCAAACTTAGTATTTTGAGTATATAAAAAAGCATATAACATAACTTGTATTGCTTTATGATATTTTAACTCTCGAATGCTATCAAAATCTATAACTTTTAAATTGGTTGAACTAACCATACCTGTTTTATAATCAATAATTCGGATTACTCCGTTTAGTTCATCAATTCTATCAACCTGTCCATGTATTTTTATTGGAAACTCTATTCCTTCAACAGCTATTTCAGCAGCTAAGTTTTGCTCTGTTGCTATAATTTTTAATTGGTTGTTTTTATCTTTTAGTAATTGTTCCTCTTTTGCTAAAAAATTTTTCACAAAACGATTTGCAACTTCAAAAACCAATCTATTTTTACCCGTTTTTATATCTCCGTTTCTAAAATGTTTTGAAAAGAAAAAGACAACAAGTTCTTCTCTTTTCTTATGCATTTGTTGTAGGTCTTCTAACTGTAAAAACTTATTTAAATACGGCTTATATAATTCTTCCAGAGTATCATGAACTACTGTTCCCATTGTATTCGCTGCCACAGTTTCTTCTACATTTTCAAACTCATTTATTTTTAAAACTTTTTGTTTATAAAAAGCTATCGGATTGTATAAGTAATTTGTTAATGCCGACGGTGAAATTCCTTTCCTTGCCAGTTCTTGCAATCGTTCTAAAGCTTTTTCATCTTTTTGTATTTCTTTCAATTTTACTGGTGATGTTACTACTTTTGGACTTATTGTTTCCTCAGTAATATCATCTCTTATCATTTCTAACTGTGTTACAAAACGACTTTTTTCTCCACTTCCAAATACATCATGTTCTGTATTATACAGTATATAAATGTTCTTTGCTCTTTGTAATAATCTAAAAAAGTGATACGAAAAAAGAGCATCTTTTTCTTTATATGTTGGAAGTCCAAATGCTATTTTCACATCAAAAGGAATGAATGTATTTTGTTGACTACTAGCTGGCAACACTCCCTCATTTACTGAAGTGATTATTACGTTTTCAAAATCTAACATACGTGTTTCTAGCACTCCCATAAGTTGCAAACCTTGTAAAGGTTCTCCCTGAAAAGACAAACTTTCTGATTGAATTAACTGTTTAAAAAACTGATGTAATGTTTTTAAATCTTGTACATAATTAAACTCGTTATGTAAGTTTTGTAATTGCGTAAATGCTGTATAAAACCTAAACAAGTATTCTTTCTCTAAATCGTTTGCTGTATCTTTTAAAACATTGATGAGCTCTAATATTCTTGATAAAAAATCGCTTATTGATGTAAATGGTTTAAAAACATTATTGATTACCTCCTTTATTTTATCTTCTAAAGGAAGAAGAAATTCATTAATTTTTTCTTTATCTACAAACGTGTTGTTCTCTTTTACGATAGCTTCTGAAATTACATCTGCAATATTTTTTTTCTCTTCTATTTGTAAAAGTCTATATATGGTTGCGTCTTTTACCAACCGAACAACATCTTTATGATAGAATAACCCTTCTTCTTGTTTTTGTAGTTTTTCTTGATTGATAAACAATTGAAAAACAGCAAAAATTAAACTTGTTGTTGGAATATCTTTTAACGGATATCCCATTGTTATATTTATTGCATCTACATTTTTTGGTAAGGAATTTAGAGTAATTGGTAATAAAGTTTCATCAGCCAACACTAATGCTGTATTATTATAACTCGGTAATTTTGATAAAATCTCACCTGTATATTTTATTTGAGTAATGTTTTTTGACGCTCCAATTACTTGGATGTTTTTTGGTTCAGAAAAATAATCTTTAATCGTTTGAATTGGATTATTTTGATAATGTTTCCAAGTAGTTTTATATTTTCTTAGAAAGCTTCCTGCTTGATGAGTTCCTTCATAAAACGTTTTTTCAATATCCCAGTATACTTCTGTAGTTTCACTAGTTAAAAACTCTTGAAATAAATATTCTTCAGCACTATTCAATGCATTGAACCCTATAAAAACATACTTCTTATCTTTATTTCTTTGAACATAATCCGCTACTTTTTTAGTTGCTTCTCTGTACAGCACCCCTTGATAACCTATCTTATTGCTTATTAAAAACTGATATAAAGATTCGTATAGTTTTTCCAACTCTTCCATAAAAGAAAAGTGATCTTTCATTAGTTCGGTTTCCTTAAACTCTCCCCTCACTGACCATTTTTTTAAACGGTGTATATCTCTCAAGTACACAAAAATGTCACGAGGATTAATTAGATGTTGATCTATCTCATTAAAATCTTGTAATACTGTAAATGCCCAAGAAGAGAATTTGTCAAATGGATCTGAATCTTTTACTATTTCTTTATAAATTGTATAAAAGTGAAATAATAACTGAACACTATCTGCTTTTTTTATTTCAGAAATTTCTTCAACAAAATCACCAATATTAACTATACGAGGTAAAAAACCCGCTAAAATTTTATTCTTAAAATCTTGTTTAACAAATACACCTGCCCTTTGAGATGGTAATATAAACACAACATTTTCAAATGTTTTTGTTGTTTGCGAAATAGCATCTAAAGTTTCTGAAATAAACGATTGCATAAGCTAATTTTAGTATAAGCAAAGTACAATTTTTATCTTATTTTTGAGATGATAATACTTTCAATTTTTAGCAATGAATTCATCCAATAAACTTAAAATTGCTCTTATACAAGCTGATCTTGTATGGGAAAATCCAACTGAAAACAGAAATCACTTTCAAAAGAAAATTATAGCTATTTCTGATGCTATCGATTTAATTATTCTTCCTGAAATGTTTACTACTGGTTTTTCTATGACGCCAGAAAATATTGCTGAAACTATGGAAGGAAATACAGTGAATTGGATGCTTAAATTAGCTAAAGAGAAAAACTGTGCTATTACTGGAAGTATTATTATTACTGAAAACAATAATTATTATAATAGATTACTTTTTGTTCATCCTTCGGGAAAAATAGAGTCTTACGATAAAAAGCATACGTTTACATTAGCTGGTGAACATGAAGTATATACTGCTGGAAAAACTAAAAATATTATTGATTATAAAGGATGGAAAATATGTCCTTTAATTTGTTATGATTTACGCTTTCCTGTATGGGCTAGGAATACTGAAAACTATGATTTATTATTATATGTAGCCAGCTGGCCTAAACCTCGTATTGAGGCATGGGATTCTTTACTAAAAGCTCGTGCTATTGAAAATATGAGTTATACTATTGGTGTAAATAGAGTAGGGGTTGATGCTAACAACTATGAATATAATGGTAACTCTGTTGCTTATGATATGCTAGGAAACTGTATGGATAAAAAGAATAATAACGAAGAAGTTTCTATAATAATTGAACTAGATAAAGAATCTCAACTTAAAGTTAGAAATAGATTTCGCTTTTTAGAAGATCAAGACAATTTTATATTTCAATAAAAAAAGCAACCTTTAAAAGGTTGCTTTTTTGTTTTAAGCTGGTATCATCCACTTAAAATTAAATTTGGTATCTGGAACTACTATACGTTCTGTAATTCGATACATTCTATCTGGCAACTTCATTAAGTAATCTCTTGCTTTTTCAGCCTCTGGAGTTAAACCAGTGATTTTATCAATCTCCCAAGCTTTGTTTAACTTCCTTAAAATGTCAACATAATCAAAACCTGTGTATACACCTATTCTTTGAGCTACTGTAGAGAAATCATCAAATAAACTTCCTTTTTCTCCAAAAGACTCTCTTAAATGCATTGCAGGCATTACTATTTTGTGTTTCATCATGTGTTGAAAAGCTAACATCATTTCACTCGGATCTATTTTAAATATTTCCTTCACAAAATCTGTATAAGCAATGTGATGACGCATTTCATCTCCTGCTATAATTTTAGACATTTTCGCTAAAGCTTTATGTCCTTTTTTCTTAGCTATCTTAGCCACATTATTATGCGAAATATATGTTGCTAATTCTTGGAAACTTGTATACACAAAGTTTTTATATGGATCAGTAGCAGTTCCAATATCAAAACCATCAGCAATTAAATGCTGTGTAGAAATCTCTACTTCACGCATATTTACTCTCCCAGAAAGATATAAATACTTGTTTAATACATCTCCATGACGATTTTCTTCTGCTGTCCAAGCACGAACCCATTTTGCCCAACCATTATCTGGTTGCTGTGTTACTCCATCTAAATCTAATAACCAAGATTCATATGTTGGTAAAGCTTCTTCTGTGATTGTGTCTCCAACCAAAACTACCCAAAAATCATCATCAAGCTCTTTTGAAAGCTCTTGAATTTCTTTTACTTCTTCAATAAAAGAATCTTTTTGAGAATTTGGTAAAAAATCTGTTGGTTGCCAGATTTTTTCAATTGGGATTAAGAATTTGTCTACAAAACTGTCAATATTTTTTTCCAGCGTTTGCATTACTTCCTTTCGAATGTTTTGTAATGACATAATTATATTTAATTTTAATTTTTATAAGGGGATTATTCAATTGACTCTTTGATGGTGGTTTCTACATTTGTTATCAACTCATCAAACGGTAAACTATCAATTTTTATTGGTTGGTGTGTTTTAATTTTTATGGGACTTCCTAATCCTAATGGAAATTTACCATACTTAAACACTTTCCATGAATTGTTAATTGTTAGTGGTACAATATACGCTTCAGGATTATATTTTGTAATCATTTTAAGTCCATTAACTGAAAATGATTTAGGCTTTCCTGTTCTACTTCTTGTTCCTTCTGGAAATATAGCTGCAGACCATTTATTTTTATTAATTCTTTTTGAAAACCCTGCTAATTCTGTTAAAGCTTGTCTAGAATCTTTTCGATCAATTAAAGCTGCTCCTCCATGTTTTAAATTGAAAGAGATACTTGGAATTCCTTTTCCTAGTTCTTTTTTGGATACGAATTTTGGATAGTGTTTTCTAAAATACCAAATAATTGGCGGAATATCAAATGTACTTTGATGATTTGCAACAAAAATTAGTGTTGTGTTCTCTGGCAAATCATGTTTGTTTTCAACTTTTACTCTAATTCCTAAGATTAGAAGTGATTTAATTAAAAACCAATTCATTATATCTACTACATTTTGATGTCCCTTTTGACCAAACAATTTTAACCCAATCCACTGTAAAGGGTGGAATATTAATAGTAAAGAAAAAAACACCAATGCAAATATTGATGATAATATATAGCTTAAGAATTTCATTATTTTATTTTTAATAATCTGCAAAAATAAAAAATCCCGCGAAAGCGGGACTATATATCTGTGTTAAAACCAATTATTCCATGGAATTCTCGATAGCACTATTACTAATGCTAATCCATAAAAAATTGCAAAAGTTTTAAATTTTGCTTCACTCTTAACTTGCTTTTTATGTTTTGACCAACCAATTGTTATCAATACAATTGCAATAAGCATCATTATTGGATGCTCTAAAGCCAACAAACGTGCTCCAGAATCTTTCATAACCTCTCCTCCGTTACTTTTTAAGGCCTTATACCAAGGAGACATAAAATACCACCCTAAACCTATTAATAATTGAATGTGAGCCGTTATTAAAGTAAATAAACCTAAACGGAATTCTTTATGAGTAAATTCTTTTTTTTGCACTAAACCGATTATTGCATTTATAACTGTGTAAATTAATACAGCTAATACTATATATGCCCAATAAGAATGTATTGTTTTCATCATGTCTTCACTTAATTTATAGAGTGATGCAACTAATAATTACATCAAAATTTGTTAGTTTTTGTTGCTTGCAAAGTTACTGTTTTTTATGCATAAAAAAACCACCTCAATTGAGGTGGTTTTAAATTTTATTCTTTGTTAAGAATTAGAATTTATAGTTGATTCCTAAATTCCAAGTTCTACCTAAACCAAAGTATACTCTATTTCTTGTGTTGATACCTCTCCAAGTAGTATCACCAGGATTAGCAGCTCTGTTTGTTTCAGATTCAGAAATATAAAGCTCATCAGTTAAGTTACTAACATTAAAACGTAAACCTACTGAACTATTGTTTTTAAACATATACTTATAAGATACTCCAGCATCAATTAAAGAATACCCTGGTAACTCTAATGTTTTTGTATCTGGTGTAGAAAAACCTGCAGCATCAACATTAGCATATAAATTACCTACATAAAATTGGCTTATATCAAATTTAAGGTCTTCAGTTACATTATAATCAAATCCTATTCTGAAAGTAGTTTGAGGTGCATCTCCTACTTTTTTATCTTTTAAATATAATGTTTTTGTTTCTTGTACTCCACCAACTATAATTGGATCGTTATTTTGATCAAAGAAAGTAGCTGTTACATCAGATCCATATTCGTAGTTACCAATAGATCCCATTAAATTAACTTTTAAAGCTCCAAATTTAGCTGTCGCATCAATTTCAATTCCTGTGTGAATTTGTTCAATTCCTTGTAAATTCGCTGTACCTCTAACTTCTTGTGGTGTTCCAAAGTTAAATGTTGTAGAAGATCTTAAGAATCTATCTTTCCAAGAAGTTCTATATAAGTTAACATTTACATTATAGTTTTCATGTCTGAAACCATAACCTAATTCTAATCCTAAGATTTTTTCGTTAGTTAAACCTGTATTAACATCATTATTAGTGAAGTTAGGGAAAACAGCATCGAAAGTAGGTTGTTTTAAATAATAACCTCCATTAACAAAAACATTATGTTTTTCATTAATATTCCAGTTTAAACCTCCTTTAATATTTCCTCCTAATAAATTCTCCCAATCAGAAGTTTGGTTTGGATCAGAATCTAAATAGTTAAAGTAATCAACTCTTTGGAATCCTTGATTTGAAATAGCTCCTTGAATAAAAGCAGAAATATCATCTTTCTTATATTCTAATTGAGTAAATACTCCTACCCAATTAACTTTACCTTCGTTATAATAATCAATTTTTTGCTCATCATCAACGCTCTTAAAAACATTCCAAATATTTCCAATAGACGCCTCATTTGTTTGAGTAATAACTGTACCAGGCGCATTAATGTTATCATTATCAATATATGCATCAGCTCCTAATAAGTCTACTAATCTTCTATAGTGAATTCCTTTATAAGTTCTTAAATCAACACCTACATCAAAAGTTAATTCATCTGACAACTGAGTGTTAAAATTAGAAATTAATCCAAACCAGTTATGTGAATTTACAGATGATCTTTGAGAAATACCATTTTCAGATCCTCTTGTCCAAGCATTATCTGCTGGAAAATATTGCCCTCTATTATTGTTACCGTTGATGTATTGACCATTTATAGATGCTGGTCCTCCAGCTCCTCCAGAATACACATCTCTAGTTCCTAAATCAGGAACATTTTGTCCTGAATTATATGCTATTATATCATCGAAACGATATAAACCATTTTGATCTCTTAATTGGAAAAATTGCTTCCCATCAATTCTACCTATAGCTCCTACAGAACCACCTCTACCTAAAGAAGCATATAATACAGATGATAATTTAGAATTGTCATTTATACTCCAATCCCAGTTTAAAGAAGCAACTGGCTTATGGTAAAAATTACCTCCAAAAGTTTCTTCTTTACCGTTTCTATATCCCCAGTCTGAATTATATTTTCTATTAGGATCAGTTCCATTTCCATATCTAATATAATCAGCTAAAGATGGTGCAAAACCACGACCATTATGTCTCTGTGGTGCTCCAGTAATAGTAAACTGGAAATCATGATTATCATTTTTATATCCTAAAGCTACATAGTAACTATACCCTTCAAAGCTAGTTCCATCTACATAACCATCTCCATTTGTTCTTCCAAATAAAGCAGAAACAGACATTCCATTTTCTAACACTCCTGTATTGTATGAAACTGTAGTTTTTAAACGATTATCATTTCCTACTCCTACATAAACTCTACCACCTTCTTTCTTATCAGAAGATCTTGTTAATACATTAATAGTTCCTCCTACTGATGAAATAGCTAATTTAGAAGATCCTAAACCTCTTTGAACTTGAATTGCAGAAGTAACATCTGATAAACCTGCCCAGTTAGACCAGTATACCCATCCATTTTCCATATCATTCACTGGCATACCATTAATCATAACGGCAGTATTAGATTGATCAAATCCACGGATGTTAATTCTAGAATCTCCAAAACCACCTCCTTGTTTAGTTGCATAAACTGATGGTGTAGCGTTTAATATTTCAGGAAATTCTTTCGAACCTAATTTTTCTTGAATTTCTTCTGCTTTAATAGTAGATACAGCCACTGGAGTTTCTCTATCTTTAGCAACATCAATTACTCCTGTTACGATTACTTCTCCTAAAATATTAGAAGGCTCTAACTCGATTGTTCCTAAATTAGTGCTTGCTGAAGAATAAGCTACTTCTTTATTATTGTATCCTACGAAAGATACAACTACTGCTCCAGAATTTGATTTTACGTTTAATATAAACTTTCCATCAAAATCTGTCGCTGCTCCATTTGTAGTCCCTTTAACTACAACGCTAGCTCCTGGTAATGGCTCACCCATTTCGTCAACCACCGTACCAGTAAGTTTAGTTTGTCCTAAAATTGTAGCCGTTGCAAAAAATAAAGCTACAAGTAAAACATTTTTAAATTTTCTCATTGTTTAATCTAATTGTTATTAAATGCGGAGGCAAAGGTCTTGCTTTTATACCTTGTTAATATTAACTTAATGTTAAGTTTTTTAACATTGGCTTAACAGTACCTGATAAACAAGAAGTTAAATTTTAATGTTTTTTTTAACTTTTTAGCATTTTTTTAGCAAGTTCTTTCCCTAATTCAACACCAAACTGATCAAAAGAGTAAATATTCCATACAATTCCTTGTGTAAATATTTTATGTTCATAAGTTGAAATTAACATCCCTAATGTCTTTGGAGTCAATTTTTTAAACAAAAGTGAGTTACTTGGTCTATTACCTTTAAATACTTTATAAGGAAGTAATTTGTTTATTTGGTCTAGTTTATTTTCAGTCTTTAATTCTAGATGAACTTCTTCTTTTGTCTTTCCATAAGCTAAAGCATCCATTTGTGCATAATAATTAGCCATTAACTTTTTATGGTGATCTGTTAAACCATATAATGATTCTTCATACCCAATAAAGTCAGTAGGAATTAATTTTGTTCCTTGATGAACTAATTGCATAAATGCATGTTGCATATTCGTTCCTGTACTTCCCCAAACGATTGTTCCTGTCTGGTAATTTACTTCTTCTCCATTTCTATCTACTCCTTTACCATTACTTTCCATAATAGCTTGTTGTAAATATGCTGGAAGTTTAGATAAGTATTGACTATACGGAAGTACTGCTTCTGTTTCACTTCCATAAAAATTATTATACCAAATACTTAACAATGCTAAAATTACAGGAATGTTTTTATCGAAATCAGCTGTTTTGAAATGGATATCCATTTCTTCAGCTCCATTCAACAGCTCTTTAAAGTTATCATAACCTACCGATAAACTTATTGATAAACCAACGGCTGACCATAATGAAAACCTTCCACCAACCCAATCCCACATTGGAAAAACATTTTTCTTATCTATACCAAAGCTATTTACTGCTTCTAAATTGGTAGATACCGCAACGAAATGTTTTGTGATATCAAAAACTGTAGCTGATTTCAAAAACCAATCTCTAATAGTATTTGCATTGGTTAATGTTTCTTGAGTTGTAAATGTTTTTGATACTATTACAAATAATGTAGTTTCAGGATCAAGATCTTTTAATACTTCTGAAACATGATCTCCATCTATATTAGAAACAAAATGTGTATTTAGTTTGTTCTTATAATATTGTAATGCTTCCACTACCATATCTGGACCAAGATCTGAACCTCCAATACCTATATTAACTACATCGGTAATAGACTTTCCTGTATATCCTTTCCACTTTCCTGAGATAACTTTATTACTAAAGCTTTTTATTTTTCTTAAAGCTGTTTGTACTTTAGGTTTTATATCCTTACCGTCTACAAGGACAGGTTCTTCAGAATTACTTCTTAAAGCTGTATGTAATACTGCTCTATTTTCTGTTTCATTTATTTTTTCTCCTGAAAAACATTTTTCTATTGCTTCTTCTAAGCCTACTTCTTTTGCTAGAGAAACCAATAAAGTAATTGTTTCTTCTGTTATATGGTTTTTTGAAAAATCTACTTCAAAATCATTATAACAAATAGAAAAATTTTTCTTTCTATTCTTATCCTTTAAAAATAACTCTTTTAAACTATTGTTTTTTGCTTCGTTAAAATGTTCTGTCAACTTTTTCCATGACTCTGTTTGAGTTGGATTTATGTTTGGTAAAGGCATAATTGATTTAGTGTTTTTCTATTACTTCTAATTTCTTAGCTAAAAGTGTATCTTTTTTTTCTTCAGCTATTTTAGGTTTCTTTTCTGGAAAAGGTATAGTATCCAGCTGTTTTTTTAATGGTTCTATAAACTTAAAAAAAGTTGGTTTTATTTTTGGATCTAATGGTTCTGCAGATGGTAGTTTTTGTCTAAAAGGATCGACTTGTCTTCCATATTTCCAAAAACGATAACATACATGTGGTCCGCTTGTATTTCCTGTCATTCCTACCCAACCTATAATATCTCCTTGTTTTACATAATCACCTACTCTTACATTTCTTCTTTTCATATGTAAGTATTGTGTTGAGTAAGTACTATTATGTTTTACTTTTACGTAGTTACCATTTCCTCCTCTTCTAGCAGATTCTACAACGGTTCCACTAGCCGTAGTCATAATAGGTGTTCCATATTTAGCTGCAAAATCGGTTCCTCTATGCGCTCTAATTCTATTACCATATAACTTAATACGTCTTCTTAAATTATATCTAGAAGAGATTCTATATTGAAATTTTATTGGCGATTTTAAAAAGGCACGTCTTAGCATATTTCCTTTTTCATCATAATATTCAGCAATATTTTTAATAGAATCTGCCACAAACTTATAAGCATGTAAATCTTCTCCTTTATGATTGAAAACGGCTGCTTTTATTTCTCCATATCCCACAAACGTAGTATCATTAATAAAACGTTCCTCATAAATTAATTTAAACTTGTCTCCTTTTTGTAATCTGTAAAAATCAAGAGTCCATGCATAAATATCGGCAACAGTATTTGTTAAAGTAGGTCTTAATCCTAAGCTATCCATAGTTACTGATAAGCTTGAATATATTTCTCCTGCTATTTCCTTTTCAACCGTTTTTACTTTTTTCTTAAATCTATATGCAGATATAATAGAGTCTTTAAAATCTACTATCATTGCATTTACCTTATCCTGTTTATAAATAAAAACCTGTGCTTTTGCTAATGAATCCTTAGATGTTAAAATGGTATATGCTTTTCCCGAGCGTATTCTCCTTACATCAAAAGTGTCTTTTATTTTTGTAGCAATTTGATTAATTTTTGGGTACATCACATGATGCCTGTCTAATATAATGCCAAAACTCTCTCCATTTTTTATGGTATCATTGACAATATCATAGTCGTCTAAATTATACCCAAATACATAAACAGGCTTAGGTTTTTCAATTTTAACAACTGGTTCTACAGGAGCTTTCTTTTCCTCTTTACATGAGATAAAAAATAAAAATACAAGACTAAGAAAAGGGAGGATGTGCTTTTTCAAAAAAGTTGTTTTAAAATTGAGTTTGTGCGCAAAAGTACAAATAAAAACTTTTGCTTTTAACACTTTAACAATATCTAAACATCTTATAACTCCTTATTAATCAACTATAATTTCAAATGGATTTGCTAAGCCTTTATATGCTTCTAATTCAGCACGAAGTGAGCCTACAGATAATGAGGCTTTCATTTTTATTGGAATCTTATTGTCATCGGCAGTAATCCAAACAGTTACACTTTCTTGAGCTTTAAAAACTCTTCCTGCTTGCACCAAAGGTCTAAACTTTTGAGTTTTTACCTTACCAAATTTTGTTTTTAAAGTTTCAAATCCTAAAAAACGTAATTTAAAAGGATAGGATTTATCGTCCATAAACATATCTACTTTTATCTCTTCCCCTTTTTTCATTTTTTGGGTATCGTGACTTCTTAAAAAGTAAAAAGTAGAAATCATATCTTGAGGTCCATTTATAGATATAATACTATCTTTTTGTTTTAGAAAATCCTGTACATATGCTGTATTATTTTTATGATTAAATGTTATTTGACGATGTTTTTTATAACCACCTTCATCTATTTTTCTTTTAAACAAATATGGTTTTCCTGTATTCTTATCAAAATACGACTGGTAATTATCATCTACTTTAAAAAACCATTTAATCATCCCTGTAGTCCATCCTTTTCCTGTAGCATGTAACACCTTTTTACCATTCAGGTTTTCTTCCTTTAATGATAATGTAGCGTTACCAGCTTTTAAAAAACCGCTATAACTCATTCTAAACTTTAACCACTCACCGTCTTTAAATGCTGTTATTTTTTCTTGACTAAAACTTTGTATAGCAAAAAACAATATGGAAATAAAAAGTATCTTTTTCTTCATGACATTCAAACTTATGAAAAATGATAGACAATTACCATTCCAAAATAAAAAAAGAGATTAAAACTAACCTCTTTTTAAACTTATTATAATGTTAAAACTAAAATGTCCCCCAGTTTTTCACCTCTTCTTCGCTCCATAAATATGGAAAGAAAATTCTTCGCTGATATTTTGGGTGTAAATATTTTCTCCAATTACTTCCACCTGTTGCTTCAAGTGCTGTATCATCTCCACCTAAGTATTTCCCAGCAGCATTATAATGTGCCATTACCCATTTTACATTAACTGTATAATCATAATGACGCATCGCTTCTATTAATTCTTTATTCTTTTGAACTTCATCAGGTAATTGCTTAAACTTTTTTGAAAGGTTACAATCATTATAATCTTCCATAAAATCAATAAACTCACCCATATATTTCTTTTCAAATAACTTCAACAAGGTTGTTTTCTGTCCTGTTGAATAATTCTTACCTGCTGCTTGCCAATACAAATGATCGTAAGCATTCTTAAATGAAGAATCTCTATCAATCGTATCTCTAAAACGGGCATCAATTAAGTTGATTAACTCTGTTGATGCAAATTCTATTTTTCTATACTGCGCACTTTGGAAACCACTTGCTGGTGTTAATGTATTTCTAAATTTCAAATATTGCTCCACATCCATTCCTTCTCCCATTACTGAAAAAGAACTACTTAAAACATCAAAATATCTACTAATTCTCATTAGATGCTTGGTGAATTTTTCTGCAGATATATCATTTGATTTTGCAACTTGATCTATTTCCCAAAGAATCATTTTGAACAACAATTCATTTACTTGATGATACATAATAAACACCATTTCATCTGGTTGTGTTGTTCTAGGAATTTGTAATCCTAAAAGTGCATCGGTTTGTATATAATCCCAATAGGTTATAGGTTTACTCCAAAGTAAGCCTTCTAACATTGCTTCTACTGGCACTCCTAATTCTTCGTATTTATTTTCTATTGACTTTAATATTTCTTCTTTACTCATTGTTTTGTTTATTAAAAATAGGTATAAAATTCACTTTCGATTATGTTAGTGAACTTTACGAGAAGGGAGATTTTATATTTAAATATCGATCCATTTTTTCAACTAAAAACCAAGAAACATAACATGTAAGTTTTGATTCTTGGTTTTTTGTTTTTAGTTAGACTTTTGTCTTTATAGTGTACCTCTTAATTGTTGTTCTCTTTCAATAGATTCAAACAATGCCTTGAAGTTTCCTGCTCCAAAACCACGAGCTCCCATTCGTTGAATTATTTCAAAGAATAAAGTTGGTCTATCTTCTACTGGTTTTGTGAAAATTTGTAATAAATATCCTTCTTCATCAGCATCTACCAATATTGATAACTTTTGTAACTCGGAAATATCTTCTTTCATAATTTCCATATGCTCTCCTAAACGCTCAGGAATCATATCGTAATATGATTGTGGTGGCGGTGGTAAAAATTCAACTCCGTTAGCTTTTAACTGAGATACTGTTTTAATTATATCATCAGTAGCTACAGCGATATGCTGAACTCCTTCTCCTTCGTAGAAATCTAAATACTCTTCAATTTGAGAACGCTTTGCTGCTTTTGCTGGCTCGTTGATTGGAAACTTAATTCTTCCGTTTCCGTTAGACATCACCTTACTCATTAAAGCTGAATACTCTGTATGTATTTGCTTATCATCAAACGATAAAAAGTTTACAAATCCCATTACATCTTCATACCATTTTACCCATTTATCCATTTGATTCCATCCTACATTTCCAACCATGTGGTCAATATACTTCAACCCTGCACTTGGTGGACTGTAATCTGTTTTCCACTCTTGGAATCCTGGTAAAAACACTCCATTGTAGTTTTTACGCTCTACAAACATGTGAACTGTTTCCCCATAAGTGTAAATACCTGCACGAACTACCTCTCCTTGTTCATCAGTTTCAACAGTCGGCTCCATATATGATTTTGCTCCTCTTGAAGTTGTTTCTTCCCAAGCTTTACGAGCATCTTCTACCCATAATGCTACAACTTTTACACCGTCTCCATGCTTTACGATATGATCGTTAATTGGTGATTTACTATTTAATGGTGTTGTTAAAACTAATTTAATTTTGTCTTGTGTTAACACATAGCTTACAGAATCTGTTGATCCTGTTTCTAATCCTTTGTATGCATATGATTGAAAACCAAATGCTGTTTTATAAAAGTGAGCAGATTGTTTTGCATTACCTACATAAAACTCTACATAATCTGTTCCTAAAAGTGGTAAGAAGTCTTGTGCTCCTTCAAATATTTTTTCTAAACCGTAGTTTACTGATTTTATCTCTTTACTCATGATGTTGTTTTGTTAGTTATTGTTATTCCAACCAAGACTTATAATAATCTTCGTCTGCAATCTTCATCGCCTCTTCTGTTACTTGTAATGGTTTAAAAGTATCTACCATTACAGCCAATTCTTCTGTTACTGTTTCTCCTATACTTCTTTCCGTAGCTCCTGGGTGTGGTCCATGAGGAATTCCTGCTGGATGTAATGAAATATGTCCTGCATCGATATCGTTTCTACTCATAAAATCACCATCTACATAATATAATACCTCATCGGAGTCTATATTACTATGATTGTATGGAGCTGGAATTGCATTCGGATGATAATCGTATAATCTTGGTACAAAACTGCAAATTACAAATGCGTTTGTTTCAAATGTTTGATGCACTGGTGGCGGTTGGTGAATACGACCAGTAATTGGTTCAAAATCGTGAATTGAAAACGCATACGGAAAATTATATCCATCATAACCTACTACATCAAAAGGATGTGAAGCGTATACCATTTCTATAATTTCCCCTTGTTTTTTTACTTTAATTAAGAAATCTCCTAATTCATTATAGGTCTCTAATTCTTCAGGCCTTCTTAAATCACGTTCACAAAATGGTGAATGCTCTAATAATTGACCAAACCAGTTTCTATAACGTTTAGGTGTATATACTGGAGAGTAAGACTCTACTATAAAAAGTCTATTATTCTCATCATCAAAATCTAACTTATAAATTATTCCTCTAGGAATTACTAGATAATCTCCGTATTTAAAATCGATATTACCTAACATTGTACGTAATTTTCCAGATCCTTTATGAATGAAAATTACCTCATCTGCATCGGTGTTTTTATAAAAATAGTCTTTTGTTGAATGCTTTGGTGCTGATAATATGATATTACAATCTGAGTTTGTTAAAACTACTTTTCTACTCTCTAAATAATCGTTTTCAGGTGGTACTTGAAACCCTCTAAAACGGTATGATTGTATATTATTAGCTTTCGCTATTTTTGGCGCAACAGAATATTGTTTACGAATTTCTTTAACCATAGTAGGTCTGTGCTCATGATAACTATTGGTTGACATACCGTCGAAACCAATGGTACCAAAAAGCTGTTCGTAATACAAGCTTCCATCTTCTTTACGAAATTGTGTGTGTCGTTTTGGTGGGATTTTCCCTAATTTATGATAAAATGGCATAACCTTATATTTTTAATGATTTTATACAGTGTCCCTCATAAGAAACACTACTCTTTTCTATTAATCGTTAATATTTATAAGATTATTATTCTGGATTACGTTTTATCATAAATTTTAAATGCGCTAAAAGACCTTCCCAATGCATTTTCATTAGTTTTTGTTGTGTGTTTACAAATATACCAAATTTAAAAACACATTATATCTTCTTAGAATTCAAAAAAGTATTGAAATTTATTTAAAATTAATCTAAATAAAGTTTGTTGTTAATTTTTTCATAAATATATTTGTGCCGTTTTTCTAATTATATTAAATAAATCTAAATAAAAACAATGAAAACAATTATAACAACCATGCTATTTTTAATAGCTGTGGTAAGTTCGTTTGCTCAAAACAGTGCTATTAGCGGTAGGGTCGTTGATAACAACAATGAGCCAATAGTAGGTGTAAACCTTACTATAAAAAACTCAACAATCGGTACACAAACCGATATAGATGGAAACTTTACTCTTAATGGAGTTAAGCAAGGAGAACAGATATTGGTTGCTTCTTTTATAGGTTTTAAAACCAAAAACATTACTATTTCTGTTCCTTCTAATAATCTTGACATTACCTTGTTTGAAGGAAATGAAATATTACAAGAAGTAATTATAGATACTGATAGAAAAAATAAATTTTCTCGTAAAAAATCTGCTTATGTAGCAAAATTACCTTTAAAAAATATTGAAAACTCTCAAGTTTACAGTACTGTTACGAATCAATTATTAATCTCACAATCTGTTACTAGTTTTGAAGATGCATTAAAAAACACTACTGGTGTTGAGAAATTATGGTCATCTACAGGTAGAAGTGGAGACGGTGCAGGATACTACTCAATTCGTGGTTTTTCTGTTCAACCTAAATTAGTAAACGGTGTTCCTGGTATTACTAACGGTTTTATTAATCCTGATAATGTAGAAAGAATTGAAGTTATAAAAGGACCTTCTGCTACTTTATTTGGTAGTACTGTTACTTCTTATGGTGGATTAATTAATATAGTTACTAAAAAACCTTATAAAGGTACTGGTGGAAACATTACTGTTGGTGCAGGTTCTTTTGGTTTTAAAAAGTTAACTCTTGATGTAAACACTAACGTAGAAGACAACGAAGACATTTCATTAAGATTAAATGCTGGTTATCAAACTGAAGATAGTTTTCAAGATGCTGGATTTAGAAAAGCTTTATTCTTAGCTCCTGCTATTTCTTATAAAGTTAACAACAGATTAACTTTAAACTTTAACTACGAATTATCTTCAACAGATCAGACTAACCAAACTTTCTTATTTTTAAACAGAGGAGCCCCTCTAACATTTAAAAATTTAGCAGAGTTAAATTATGATAGAAATAAATCATTGACTAGTGATGATGTTTCTATTAAAAACCCAACTCAGAATTATAGAGGTGAAATTGCCTATAAAATTTCTGATAATTGGTCTTCTCAAACAATAGTTGCTGGGGGTAATGCAAAGTCGCAAGGATATTACACGTATTTATACAATCTGCAAGCTAATTTATTTGGACTATATGCTCAAAATACTGATGCTGAAACTAACACATTAGCTTTACAACAAAACTTTACAGGTGATATTAAAATAGGAAGTGTAAGAAATAGAATTTTAGCAGGTGTTGATTATTTAGAATCACAAACTATTGATCAAAGCTCTGGTTTCAGAGGTATACATGTAGTTACTCCTCAAGGTCAAGTTACTCCAGTTCCTCCTGCTTTTGGTTTTGCAAACTTACCAATAAACAAAGCTAATATTGATGCTGTCTTAGCTAATGTACCAAGATCTAACTCTGACCTTAACCAAAATGTTTTAAGTGGATATATTTCTGACGTAGCTAATATATTACCAGAGTTATCTATAATGGCTGGAGTTCGTTATGACAGATTTGAATATAAAGGTGATGCCAATGATTCTAGCGACGATGACAAAGCATACACTAAATCAACTTTCTCACCAAAGTTTGGAGTAGTATACCAACCTATCTTAAACAAATTATCTGTTTTTGCTAATTATCAAAATGGATTTAGTTATGTAAACCCAGAAAGAGTTCCTATCGATTTAACTAATCCAGCTGCAGGGACTAGAATCCAGTCATACGATTTAGAACAAGCTAACCAATTAGAGTTTGGTGTGAAATCAAACTTATTCAACAACAAGCTTGAAGCTACTCTTAGTTACTATGACATTACTGTAAAAGATAAGGTTATGGGATTTGGAGCAAACAAGCAGCAAGATGGTACTATCAATAGTAAAGGTTTTGAGTTAGAATTAAATGCAAATCCAATTGAAGGGTTAAACTTAAGAGGAGGATTTAGTTATAACGATGCAAAAGTTACTAAATCTGCATCGAGACCTGATTTAATTGGAAGACGTTTAGCTGAAGCTGGTCCTGAAACTTCTTACAACTTTTGGGCTGATTATAAATTCTTAGATGGTGTAGCCAAAAACTTTGGTTTAGGTCTAGGTTTCAATGGAGCTAGTGATTATAACACAATGGTTGGTTATCCAACTGCTGGTGATTTTATACTTCCTTCTTACACTATTTTCAATGCATCTATTTACTATGAGAATGATACCTTTAGAGCAAGTATAAAAGCTAATAACATAACAGATAAAGAATATTATAAAGGGTGGAGTACTGTAACTCCGCAAGCACCAAGAGCTTTCTTAGGTACTTTTACTTATAAATTTTAAGTTTGTTTATCTATCTCACAGAGATTATTCAATTTTAATTAATGAAAAACCTGGTTTTAAATCAGGTTTTTTGCTTTTAACAACATTCGATAACAAATCATATATTCTTAAAAGTCAAAAAAATAAGCCCTTTAATTTAAAATTAATCTAAATAAAGTTTGTTGTTAAATTTTTGTGAAATATCTTTGCGTCTGTTTTTCTAAATTAATTAAATCTAAATAAAAACTATGAAAACAATAATGACAACCGTGCTATTATTTTTAGCTACGGTAGTTTCAGTAGCTCAGAATTCTATTTCTGGTACTGTAGTTGACAATAACAACGAATCTATAGTAGGTGTTAACGTCATAATTCAGGGGACAGACAAAGGGGTACAAACTGACATGGATGGAAAGTTTGAAATTAAAAATGTTCCTTCTGGTAATTTTAAATTAGTAATTTCTTTTATTGGTTTTAAAACTAAAGTAATTGATGCAACTGCTTCAAATAATTTAACAGTAACTTTATATGAAGGAAATGAATTATTACAAGAAGTAGAGGTAACTTCAAGAAACAATAAGTTTTCTCGTAAGAAAACAGCCTATGTTTCTAAATTACCTTTAAAAGACTTAGAAAACTCTCAAGTTTACTCTACTATCACTTCTGAATTATTAGAATCGCAAATTATAACTAATGTTGAAGATGCCTTAGTAAATTCAACAGGTATTAGTAAATTATGGGAAGCAACGGGAAGAGCTCCTGGTGAAGGAACTGGTTATTTTGCTGTACGTGGTTTTGCAACTCAATCACAGTTAGTTGATGGTATGCCTGGTTTTACTTTAAGTGCACTTGACCCTTCCTATATTGAAAGAATTGAGGTTGTAAAAGGACCTTCGGCAACTTTATTTGGTAGTACAGCTACTTCTTTAGGTGGATTAATTAATATTGTTACTAAAAAACCTTACAAAGGATTAGGTGGTAGCGTATCTTTTACTGCTGGTTCTTTTGGACTTAACAGACTTTCTTTAGACTACAATACTCCTTTATCTACAGATGAAAGAACGTACTTTAGATTAAACGCAACAAACTTATCTCAAGATAGTTTTCAGGATGCTGGATTTAAAGATTCTTTCTTTGTAGCTCCATCTATTATTCATAAAGTAAACAATCGATTAAACATATCTTTTGGGCTTGAGTTTGCAAAAACTTCACAAACAAACCCTTCTATGTTATTTGTTAACAGATTAGGTCAAGGAAGATTAACAGCTATGTTAGCTCCATTTGGAATTACTCCAACTGTGCCTACTAATGTTGCTGAATTAAATGTAAATCCTAAAAAATCTTTTACATCAAACGATGTTGCTTTAAACAGTTTGAACTTTAACACAAGAACTATTGTAGATTATAAAATTTCTAACGAGTGGAGTTCTCAAACAATTTTTGCAAGTAGCTATGCAAGAACTAAAGGATTTTATCAATACAATATTGATGGTGGTGCTGCTGCAATTTTACAATTAGCTCCTCTATTATCAGATCCAAGATTGGCTCCTGTGAACCCAATTATATCGCCAATCATTACTCCTATGCTTATTGAATCTGGTACTTTATTAGCTTCACCTTCTTTTACAAGAATTTTTGATAAGCGTAACGCTAATGCAACTAACTACAACATTCAACAAAACTTTATTGGTGATTTTAAAATTGGTGATTTAAGAAATCGTTTTGTAGGTGGTTTAGATTTTGTAAGTAGATCTCAACATTCTAGAAATCAAAATGGAAATCCAACACTAACTTCAACTCCAGGTTTTGCACAATTATTAGGATTCTTTAATAATCCACAAGCGTTTGTACCGTTTCCTTTAGATCCAGCTGTGGTTGGTGCATTACAAGCAACAGGACAACAAGTTGGAGGAGGTTTTAACGCATTACCATATTTCGACGCGTTTTTAGATGCACAAGGAAATGTAAAAACATCTACATTTACACCTAATGCTGTATACTCACCTACAAAAGCAAGTTTAGAAAATATTTTTAGTAACGTTCCTGTTAATGACTTTAGAACAAATTCTAAGACCTATGCTGCTTACATTTCAAATGTATTAAATGTTACTCCTGAATTAACTGTAAATTTAGGATTACGTGTAGATCACTTTGACCAAGATGGTAATACAGCTACTACTGCTGATGATTATACTAAAACTACTTTTTCTCCAAAAGCTGGAGTAGTATATCAAGTAATCCCTAATGAATTATCTATTTTTGGTAACTATCAAACTGGTTTTGTAAATAAAGACCCTGTTATTACTCAAACTGGCATACAAAACTTTAAACCAATAAAAGCAAATCAATTTGAAGGAGGAGTAAAAACTAATTTATTCAATAATAAGTTAAACTTAGGTGCTTCTTATTATCACATCATAGCTAATAATGTTACTACAACTGATCCAACTGCTTTCTTAACAACAAATCAAATAGATCTTAAAGAGGTTGTAAGTAAAGGAATCGAATTAGAAGCAAATTCAAGTCCTATTACTGGATTAAACTTAAGAGCTTCTTATGCTTATAACGATAGCAAAGTTGCAGATGCTAATAGTGTATTTGCTAATAGAAATGTAGCTGAACTTTTAAACAGAAGACCTGAAGAAGCTGGTCCAAAAACTACTTATAACTTTTGGGCAGATTATAAATTCCAACATGGAAAATTCTTAAAAAACATTGGTTTAGGAGCTGGATTTAATGGAGCTTCAGAGCATTTAACAATTAACAATGCTATTTCTGGAACTTTTACATTACCAAGCTATACCGTATTTAATGCTGGTGCATATTATGATACTGATAAATTTAGAGTTGCGTTAAAAGTAAATAACTTAACAAACGAAACTTATTACAAAGGATGGAGTACTGTTAATGCACAAGCTCCAAGAGCTTTCTTAGGTACTGTAACTTATAAATTTTAAAACTAAACACTTTGTGTAGTATAAATTAATCTATTTAAATAAATGCTTCAAAACTCTTGGTCATTTTATGGCTGAGGGTTTTGTAATTAAAAAATAAATAATGATAAGTATTTTAATAGCCATACTATTTTTAGGCTGCTACCTATTTTACAATACTTCACAAAAAACAACTATTGTTTCAAATAGTTATATAGAAGAAAGGATACGTAGCAACAAGCAATTATCAAAAATTGGAGGTGGAAGTTTTTTCTTAATTACATTGATAATAGCAGCTGTTCATTTTGGACTATTTTCTGGCATTCTTTTTTGGCTAGTAGCTTTAACAATGATAATGAGTTTATTAATTGTTATAGCTCCACTAAAGCTTGTAAACTATAAAACTTTAGTTGCTCTTCTTTTTGTTCTCTTATTAATCGAATTCATTTTTTAATATGCCTGCAAATCCAAAACATCTAACATCTTCTCCTTGGCAACAATTTGCAAAAATATCTTCTGGTATTCTTGGAGGGTATATTGTTACTGCTTTATTTCATATGTGTTTGGCTCTATGGCTACCGAACTCAAGAGAAGTTTTAATAACCTCTATTTATACACATTTTATAATTTGGTGTGTATTACTCATTGTTCCTTTCCTATTTAAAAATGGATGGAAAGCATGGGGACTATATCTTCTTATATCGATAGTTCTTTATGTGATTTATTATTATGGTAATCAACAAAACCCTTTTGTATAATGAGTAAAAGAAACTACAATGTATTTTTTAATACACATACAGTAAGTGGTATTGTTATTAGCGTAGCTTTATACGTTATCTTTTTTGCTGGAGCTTTTGCTTTATTTAAAGATGAAATTGAAATATGGGAAAACGGAAAGCATTCTAAAAATATAGCTAGAGAAAAAATAGACTACGATTTTTTATTAAACAAACTTTCTGAAAACCATCATTTAACTAGTAGAGATATTCGTTTTTATTTAGGTCATAAAGACGATAATATTTATGTATTAACTACTCCTGCTAAGGATACTGTAAACATTCCTGAAGAAGCAAAATATCAAAGCTATGAATCGATAAATATTCACACTGGTGAAACTGCTACTTACACCGAAAAATATGGATTAGGTGAGTTTTTATATCGCTTGCACTTCTTAACACAAATACCTGTAATAGGTGTTTATTTGGCTGGTTTTATTTCATTATTCTTTTTGTTTGCTATTGTAACCGGAGTTATAGTACATTGGAAAAAAATTGTTTCAAACTTTTATCAATTCAACCCAAAAAATGCTTTAAAGCGAGTTTGGACAGATGCACATACTGCATTAGGTGTAATTGGCTTGCCTTTTCAATTTATGTATGCCGTTACTGGTGCTTATTTCTGTTTAAGTATTTTGGTTTTAATTCCTGCTAACTTTTTATACAATGGAAATCAAGATAAATTGATGGAAGATTTACGTCCTGATCGAAAAGTATATGAATGGGTTCAAAAAACCGATAGGCAGCTTCCTAGTGTTAATGATTTTGTTGAAAAGAATACTAATCGCTGGGATAATTTTAATCCTGAATATTTGCTTATAAAAAATTATGGAGGCACAAATATGAAATATGTTCTTTTAGGAGCCTTAGATTCTAAAGAACGTCTTCTAAGTTCTGGAAATGTTATTTATGATTTTGAGACTGGAAAAACTACTGTTGATAGAGACCCTAATGAAGCTAGATATACTGACGACATTCAATTGTCAATGGGACGCTTGCATTTTGGTAATTTTGGTGGTGTTACTGTTAAGATCATCTATTTCATATTAGCATTAATTACTTGTTTTGTAATTATAACTGGAGTATTAATCTGGATTGAAGCTCGTAATAAAAAGAGTATGACTTTACGTCAACGATTATATACAGCAAAAGTTGGGCATATTTATATGGCTATTTGCCTTTCTTTATTTCCAGTAATTGCTTTATTCTTTTTAATAGTTAAAATACTTCCTCAAGAATATTTAACTCAAAAGATGTCAATCTTAAACAACTGGTTTTTTATTGTTTGGCTCATCTGTATTCTATTCTTCAGATTTAAACGCAATAACTATTTCACTAATAAAGTAACCTTACTAACTGGTGCTATTTTAGGATTCTTAGTTCCTATTGCTAGCGGAATTAAATCAAACAATTGGATTTGGAATACTTATAAAAACAACCAATTTGACATTTTAACCATTGATTTATTATGGATAATTCTATCTGCTACAGCACTATTTATATACTTTAAAATAAAGCCATCTATACAAGAGCAAAGTGCTTTTAACAAACATAAAATTGACTACAAAAACATTAAGACTTTAAAATTAGAAGAGAAAAATAAATTACAACAAACAAAACCAAAAATTATGGAAAACACGACTATACAACAAGGTTCTTTATCTCTAAGAACAAAAATTATTATTCTATGGATCTTTTTAGCTATTGGCTGGATTGTTCATCATATGTATGGATTATTCAACATTTACTATAATGAAACTTTAATAATGAAAGATGCTACTGGTGAAGCTCCTCTGATTCATCATATATACCGAATTTTATTTGAAGGTATGTGTTTATTATTTGCTTTATTGTCTATAGAAATTTCTAAAAAATGGTTCAAAATTGCCTCTATTGTTTGGGCTAGCATTGCTGCTATCTATAACATTTATCACTTTTTTGAAGCTATTATGCATGAATCAAGTAATGTTTCAGAAATCTTTATGCTTACACTAGTTGCAATAGCAAGTACTCTTTTAGTTATTAATATTAATAAATGGATTAAAAGTTAGATAAAGGCTTATTAATTATAATTATTTATAGGCCTATTATCTATTTCCTTTTGTCCCCCGTTTATGGAAATTCTAATAGCCAACAACCAAACATCGCAGTTAAAAAAAATACTGCAACTTCAATCTAAAAGTATAGACTGTGGTATTAAAACTTCAGTCTATACTATTAATCCTGTATATGGCGAAGGTTTTATTATAAGCTACTTTTTTGACGGCTTATTAATCAATATTATCAGCGCTAAATTTAAAGAGGACTTTTTATTTATATCTAAACACAACTTAAGTGCTTTAGAACTCTCTGTTTTAATGGAAGGTGAAAAAATTATTCGCTCTTCAAACTTTAAAAGTGATTTGATTCTTGAAAAAAATGAAAGCTATCTTTTATACGACGATTGTGAAAGTAAAAAGATAATTTTTTATAAAGACAAACCTCTCAAAGAAGTAAAAATTAGGATGTATGATGACTTCATTAAAAAGCATCAAATGCAAGTTCTTTTATCAAACGATAAAACACTTAGTTTAAAAAAATCTAATCGAAATTTTGCACATCAGCTAACTTCAAAAATGGAAGAAGTTGTTTCTGAAATACTTTCAAATTCTCAAAAAGGATTACTAAAAAGGATTTTTTTAGAATCTAAAACATTAGAATTATTACATCTTCAGTTAAATTTTCAAGCGAAGAAAACCTATAATTCAGATAATATTTTAAAGAAAATATACAGAGTAGAAACCATACTTCAAACCAATCTACACAAACAAATATCTATTGAGCAACTAGCTCGTATGGTGTTATTAAATCAGAATGTTTTAAAAAATGAATTTAAGAAGTTGTTTGGTGAAACTATTTTTAATTACACTAAAAAGTTAAGAATGAGTAAGGCTAAAAACTTTCTAATCCATACTCAAAAACCTATTTATGAAATAGCAGACATGGTAGGATATAAAAATCCTACCCATTTTACTGCTGCTTTTAAAAAGTTTGAGAAAATAACTCCCAAACAATTTCGTAAAAACCATGTTTATATTCCTTAAACTAGGATTTACATTCATGCTTTAATTTTCTTAACTGAGCGTTAATCATAAGTTCCATTCTACGTAAACTTTCACTTTCTAAACTCATACAAGCATCTACCCACATATTTGTAATATCTCCTAGTTCATTTTTTTGCAAAGGAAAAACTCTTTTAATGCATTTATAATGGTTGTATTTAAAACTAAAACTCGATTTATTTAAATAATTAACTACAGCTTCAATTCCTGATTCATTTGTAAAAATATTGTCTACCAGCCCCATTTCTTCAACTTCTTTTGCTTTGTATACATTTCCTGTATTTAAAACTTCTAGAGCCGTTTTTATATTTAATTTTCTACATAAAAAACTATAGGCTCCCATCCCTGGAAAGAGATGAAACTTATTTTCTGGTAAGCAAAACTTTGCTGATTCATGAGATAATATAATGTCATGCGCCATTGCACATTCAAATCCTCCTCCATAAGCATTTCCTTCAACCAAAGCAATGCTTAAAACAGGCAAATCAAACGTATTATAAATGTTATAAATAGCATCTATACACAAATTAGCATACTCTTCTAAGGCTGTTTTATTATGAGATTTTATATTTTTTAAAAAGTAAGGTAAATCGCCTCCCATATTATATACCTCATCATGAGTTGATGCAGACACAATGTATTTTAAGGGGTATCCATTGTCTGAAAACATCATTTTTAAGTCTTTCTTCAACTCATTAAACTCTCTCAATATACCGATTGAAAAATTAGGAACTCCTTCTGACTTGATACTCCAAAGCACAAGCTCATGCTCTGGATAATAGTTTACTTTAAAATTTTCATATTGTTTTATCATTGTCCTATTTTTTTAAGATGTATTCTAAGACACATCTGTTTTACATCTATTTAACCAAGCCTCATCTCTATAAGCTTTGGCTTTTTTCCCACCATCAATATGATTCCAACCTGGTGGCATAAAAATGTATTTTACTTTATCTGAAAAAGTTGGTGCTTTTTTAACGTCATTCCATAACTCTTTCCACATTAAAAATTGCACATCTGAAAAACTCTCACTATTCAAAGTATCGTGCATAATTCCATAAGAAATTTTCTCATTATCTAACTCTTTCTGAAATGTTTTGAAAATGCGATCCCAAATACTAAATGTTTCTCCATAATTTCTATCTAAATAAATATGGTTTTTAGCATGGTGAACCCTATGAACTGAAGGTGTTATTAATATTTTATCTAACCATTTTTGTTTTCCTATAACTTTTTCATTTACATGCGTTAAAGTTGCATACAAACGTGCAATAGGCTCAATGATGAATATCATTAATGGATGAAACCCTAAAATAGGTAACCATATAAAATTAAAAGGAGTAAAAAACACATCGAATATGGAACCTCTAGCAACTACAGTTAAATTCATATCTTCCGCTGTATGATGCACTCCATGAATACACCATAAAACACGAACTTTGTGTCCTAAAAAATGAATAAAAAAAACTGTGAAATCATATAATAAATAAGCTATAATCCATACATACCATTGAAAACCTAGATCAAACAACCTATGTTCGTATAACAAAAACATTGTACCAACAATGAATACTTTAGATAATAAAAAGTAAGGAATACTTTGTACTATATATGATAATATACTAACCACTCCTTCTTTTTTTCTTTCAACATAATTAGTTAAAATAAGGATTCCCCATTCTACTAACATAAGTGCAAGTACTATTACACTCATATGCTCTAACTGCCCTACTATTTTTTCTATAGATGATAAATCCATTTCTATAAATTATTATTTAAAAAAGTACATATTTGCATTACTGCTGCTTTCGAAGCTTCTGTTTCTCTCAAAGGGTTCAGTACAATAAAATCATGAATAGTTCCTCCATATCTTGTTGAAATTACTGGTACCTCAGCCATTCTTAATTTTTTTGCATATGCTTCTCCTTCATCCCTTAACACATCATACTCTGCTGTGATTAAAAGTGTTTTAGGTAAATTTTTAAGCTCTTCTAAACTTGCTCTTAAAGGTGCTACTGTTGGAAGTAAATGTGTTTCCTTTTTAGGTGCATACACTTTCCAAAACCATTTCATTGTATCTCTTGTTAAATAGTGTCCTTTAGAAAATTGTTCGTAAGACCCTGTGTTCAGATTCGTACCCGTTACTGGGTATAATAATATTTGACCTTTAAACTTAGGAACACCTTTTTCTTTTGCCATCATAGCAACAGCTGTTGCCATATTTCCTCCAGCACTATCTCCTCCTACTATAATTTTAGTAGGGTCTAAACCATATTTTTTTCCATATTTTGAAACAAATAATGTAGCTAAATAACCTTCTTCGTTGGCTACTGGATATTGCACTTCTGGAGCTCTTGAATAATCAACAAAAACAACTCCTACATTTGCTTTTAAAGCAATATCTCTCATTAATCTTTTGTGAGTTTCAAAACTATTGAATACCCATCCTCCTCCATGGAAATAAATTAAAGTAGGCAATAACTTCCTTCTTTTTTTAGGCTTTACAATAATCACTTTAACCGCTTTATTTCCTTCTTTAAAAATCTCCTTAGTAAAAGTTACTTTTGTATATGTTAATGTTGAATCTTGCTGCATATACTCCATAGCATTTCTACCAACATCCAATGGTAATTCTTGCAATGGTGGTCCATCATAGGAATGTACTGCTTCCAGAAATTTTTGAACTTTAGAATCTATACCATAACTTCCAGCTAGTTTTGTTTGAGCTATGGATGTAAATTGTAATAAAACAATTATAATAACTAATAACTTTCTCATACTATGCTGCTTGTTGTAGTACTTTTCTTTTTTTACTTCTTTTAGAAATTACATAATTGTTAAATAGATACAATAGTGTAAATGTTCCTACATTAATCCCTAGCATTATTAATAAAACAACTGGTTCATTGTATGCAGAGAAATCTAGAAATACTAACAACCAATAAATTAAAATCCATTGTATCATATAGAAAGTAGTTACATTTTTACTACAGTAAAAAAACAATCTGCTTATGTAATTATTTTCAGGCAATGCTTTTTCTATTAAATAATACACCCAAAAAAGCACTAAAATAATTCCCATTAATCCCATACTTCCTCCTGGACCTAAATGATAATAATCTCCAAAATGGTATTCGTAATTATAATCGCAAAGTAATTTCCCAATCACTAGAAAAATTAAACCTAAATAGAGCATAGGTCTAAATAAAGATTTATCTGCATTTTCAGGATTTTCTTGATAACGTAATCCTAAGTATAATCCCATTAAAATAAAGGAAAGCCAAGGAAATAATGGAAAGTACACATCGAAGTTATTACCCCAAACTAAATTCAAAATATAATCTACACCAGGAATACCTAATTGTATACCACTCACAATTTTGGAAAGCCACATTATAACTAATGCTATAAAAATTAGTACTCCCTTATTTTTTATTAAAAACTTAAAAGATAGCCCTATTAAGAACAATGATATTCCTACTAACTGAAACATATCTCCTTTTAAGAAATAGTTTAATAAACTACTAAGGTTACTTAATTCGAGTCCACTAGCTTTTACAAAACTCTCTGGGAATCCTCCAAAAAATAAAACTGGTATGATAAATCTTAAAAAATTTAAAATATATCCTAAAGCAATAATCATTAATGCTTTTTTTAAGATTCCATTTTTGTTTGCATTTCTTGAGAATGCAAATGATATTCCCATTACAATAAGAAATACAGGAGATCCTCTTTCTAATAACTGCCCTATATTTCCTGTAACTGTATTTTCCCAAGTTTCCATACTTGAAAAAATCATTAAAACGTGTACAGGAATCATCATAAGAACACTAAAACCTCTTACAAAGTCTACTGCTCTTACTCTATTTTTTGTTTTCATTTTTTATTTTTTACTATTTTTTATTCCAACTTAATTTCTTCGATAATGATTTTCTTTTTCTTCTAGGCTCTGGAATATTTTCTTTTTTGTATCCCATAAAAAAGATTCCTAAAAACTGCTCGTCCTTTTCTAGATTTACATATTCTTTTCCATACTCTAAAGTTGCTGGAGAAGAATCCCAATAACTACCCAAACCTAAAGAAGTACAACTCAGCCACATGTTTTGTACAGCACAAGAAACAGCAGCTAATTCTTCCCATTCAGATAGTTTTGCTTTTTTATTTGGTGTAAACACAATTCCTATTAAAGTTGCATTTTTAGCATAGGTTTTAGTAGCTTCATAACGCTCGTTAGAAAATTGTTTTTCGGTATATAATTCTCTATAATAAGATGCCATAAACTCACTTAAATCCAATTGATGCTTACCTTCTAAAACTACAAAACGCCATGGCTGTGTTACTAAATGAGTTGGTGCCCATAATGCGTTTGTAACTATAGCTTCTATCGTTTCTTTTTCAATTTTTTTGTTTGCATAATCATACGCGTAAGTACTTTTACGCGTATGTATAACTTTTGTAAGCTCTTCGAAATTCATCTTAAAAAGTTTCTGCTACTTTATTTATTCCAGCTACTTCTTTTTTAAATTGAGCAAGTGGATTTATTAAAGTTCCTTCTAATTTTAAGCTTTCTATTGGATCGGCCAAGGTTAACATTTGCTTTGTATTCCCTAACTGTAATCTATTTAAGCAACAACGATCAAACTCATTTACGAATAAATCATATCGTTCGTATTTTTCTGAAAACTCAGGATGTTCTTCTTGATATTCATAGACACATTCTGCTACTAATTGCCAAAAATTATATTCAGAAAAATTCGCATGAGTATCTAATTGTTGTCCCATAAAACGGAAAATACAATCAAAAACATCTGTGAAAATTGATAATATTTTCATTTTATCAGAAGTCTTCGTAAACAGCCTATCTGCATGTTCAGGTAAATGCATTGTTTCGTTGAAAACAATTACTTCTTCCGTAATATCTTTCATTAATACATGTACTGGAGTATTTTCTTCTAATACCATTATTAGATTTTCTCCATGTGGCATAAACACAAACTCGTATTTATAAAAACAATGTAACAATGGCGCTAAATATGCTTTTAAATATCGCTGTATCCAAGTAGTTGCTCCATATGGAGAGGCCTCTATCAACGAACCTAATAACGAATTCCCTTGGTAATCTACATGCAGCAAAGCTGCCATTGTAAATACTCGCTGATTAGAGGCTATCTTTATAAACGGACTTTCTCTCCATAATGCAGACAACATTTTATTATGTGGATTTGTTTTCCCTAATACTTCATAATAATGATTATGGTATCCCACAGTAGCAACTTCTCCTAACATTGTAAATCCATTCTCATTCAAGTAGGTGTCTTCTGCTAGTAAATTTGTTATCCATGTAGTAATATGCGGAGTACTTTGCATATAATATGGCGATAAACCTCTCATGAATCCCATATTCAAAATAGACAAAGCTGTTTTTGTATATAACTTTTCTGGATGTGAAGCATTAAACAATGTTCTAATAGATTGTTGCGCCGAAAACTTATCGTCACTTTCTCCAACTAAAACAATATTTTTCTGTGCAATGTCTGCTCCAAAAACTGCCACTATTTTATTTTTCCATTGCCATGGATGCACTGGCATAAAAACATAATCTTCAGGCGCTAAATTATTTTGATATAACACCTCATTAAAACCAGTAATTTTATCTTTTCCTAGTTCATTTAACAACAACTGTTCATATTCATATCCTTCAACTGCTGTATAAGTTGCGTATTTTTTATGTCCTGCTATCCATAAAATTTGGAAAGGTTGATTACCTTCTGGTGCATATGCATGATAGTCGTCAATATTGAAACCTATTCGACCATTATTAGCTACAAAACAAGGATGTCCTTCGGTCATACCATGCTCTATTTCTTGGAAACTTTTCTCTGCTAATTCTTTTGCTGAAAATTTTTCATTTAGATATTTATAAGCAGCTCCTGAAAGTGTACTTGTAATCTCTTCTAAATAGGTTGCTAAAAACTCATCAGGAATTCCTAATGTAGTTTTAAACTCAACAATGAAATGTAATGCATCTAAATACAATACATCTTTTGAATCTTCTTTTATTCTTTTAATACTATCAGCATCTACCAACCAATGGTCTAATAAAAATTTTTTTGCTTTAAATTGATAGTTAAACTCTTTAGCATCTGATTGTATTTTATATAAATTCCATCCATCTTGCTCTTCAAGAAACTCCGGAACTAAAATAAGCTCATGAGAAAATTCACTTATCGCTTTTTTTATTAATTGACGATTTACAAATTCCCATACCTGAGGTTGTAAATGTGCTATATTATTTTTCATTCTTCTCTAATTGGTTTAAAGCTTCTTTGTACATTTCTTCAGTACAAAAAGCCAAAGCTGCTTTCTTATAAGACAAGTCTATTTCCTTTTGATAAACAAAACCTGCTTTCTTATTTAACTTGTGAATTTTTTCATTGTTTACATCGGGTTCTACAACAACTCTTGCTACTTGTGGTAAACTGAAAAAATAATCGATAATGGTTGAAAACACATGCCAAGTAAATTGAGGTATTCTTTTTTCTATTGGAGCAACTAATATGTGCATCCCATAATCACTCTCTTTCGATTCGTAGTGTTTCGCTATGATATCTGTTGAAGCTTTATAACGTTCCATTAAAAACACAGGAATATTATTTAACATTCCTATGTAAGTATGATGATTTGGATTTTCTTCTATCTCCTGATACTCGGCACGTACTTCTTCTAAAGATTTATCTAACATTCCCCAATATTTAGCATAGGATTGTGTAACCCAAGTATGCAACATTGGTGAATCTGTATCTACATGAAATGGGCGAATACTTATAACTCCCAATCCAGCAATTTCTTTGCTAAATACTTCTTGATTCGTTTGTACCATGATTAAACTTCTTGCGTTTTAAATACTGCTAATGGGTTTTGCAGTTTCCCAGCAAATTGTAATAAGGCTACTGGGTCATCTAAATCAATCATTTGTTTATGATTATTTAACTGTAACCTATTTAAACATGATAATTTGAAATCTTCCGCAAACAAATCGTATTGTTCAAACTTTGCTGCTAGTTGTGGGAATTTTGCTTGATATTCTTGAATGTTTTCTGCCACTAATTCCCAAAAACGATTTTCACTATAGTCTGCGTGCTCTTCTAAAATAGGTGCTAAGAAACGGAAGAACCCATCAAACATATCAGTAAAAATTGATAGTAATTTTACGTCTTCCGGCACTGGAGCATACATTCTTTTTAAATGCTCTGGCAATTCAACTTCTGGATTTAAAATACAAGCTTCTTCTGTAATATCTTTTAATAATGCATACACAGGAATATTATCTTCTAACACCATAATTAAGTTTTCTCCATGTGGCATAAACACTAAATCGTAGTAATAGAAACAATGTAACATTGGACTTAAATATGCCTGTAAATATTTACGTAACCAATTATCAATTGAAATTCCTGAATCTTTGATAATTTCTGGTAATAATGCATTTCCATGATGATCAATATGAAGTAAAGCTGCCATAGTTAAAGGCTTCTGATTTTCTTTAACTACTGAATAAGGACTTTCTCTCCATAAAGAAGCTAACATTTTGTTATAATCATTATGAGGTCCGAACTCATCAAAATAAGGATTCACATAACTTACTGAACCTATTTCGCTAAGCATTCTAAATCCATTTTCTTGGATATAGCTATCGTTGTATAATAAATCTTCTAACCAAACTGCCATTTTAGGTGCTGTGCCTAAGTAATACAAAGGCAACCCTCTCATGAATCCCATATTTAAAATAGACAACGCCGATTTTGTATAGAATTTTTGCGGATTAGTAACATTGAATAATGTTCTAATAGATTGCTGTGCTAAATATTGATCTGGTCCATATCCTAAGCAAATTAAATCTCCTTTTGCTACCTCTGGAGAAAAGATATTTGCTAGCTTGTTAAACCATTGCCATGGATGAATTGGTAAGAATAAATAATCTTCTGCTTTGTATCCTTTTTCTTCTATGGTTTTATTGAATTGTGCAATGGTCTCTGCATCTAATTCTTGTTGTATTAATGTCTCATATGGAAGCGACTCTATAGCAGAGAAAACTGCTTTCGATTTATGTCCTGCTAACCATAATAAAGAAAATGAATTTCCTGCCTCTGGTGCATAAGAACGGTAATCGCTACTATCAAAACCTATTCTTCCATTATTAGCAACAAATCCTGGATGTCCTTCAGTCATAGATTGCTCTATAGTTTGAAAATCGGCTGTAGCTAATTCTTGGGCTGTTGGGTTTCCTTTCGTTATTTTAAAGGCACTTCCGTATAATGTACTAATAATTTCTTCTAAGTATACTGGCATTTTCTCATCTGCAATACCTAATATTTTTCTAAACTCTTTTATAAAATAAATAGCATCTACTTCAGTAATAGCATCTTTTACATACTTTTTAATTGACTTCTCGTCTATCATAAAATGATTTAATGCCATTGGCTTTGCATTAAACTCGTATCGTATATCTAAAGAATCTGTATAAACTTTGTAGTGTTTATATCCATTACTTAATTCTTCTATTATTTCGGGTTTTATTAGTAGTTCGTGTGAAAACTCACACAATGCTTTTTTTACTAATAATAAGTTCGCTTGTTTCCAAACGTTAGGTTGTATATGTTGAGTTGATTGTTGTGGCGATACCACATTATCTAAGGTGTTCATGGCACTTCTTTTTGATGGTGAAAAAGATTGAATTTGGTTTTTATAGTTGATTTTGGTTAAAAATGCTAGCTGAGCTGTTTTGTTAGGTAACTCAATTACATTAGCCAATTGAAATCCTATTCTTTGGCATAGTGCAAACATTTTTTTGTTTCGAATATCTGGCTCAACAACTATTCTATTAATTGTTGAATTTGTAAAAACAAAATCCATAATTGATCGAAACATAAACCAAGTAAAATTTGGAGTTTTTGGCTCTTTTGGCGGAGCAACAATAATGTGTACTCCACAATCTGATTCTTTGGTTTTATAAAAATTATTGATAATGTCTAATTGAGGATTGTAACGCTCTAAGACAAATGCAGGTTCGTTATTAAACATTCCAACAAAAACATCATAATGTTCAGGAGCAGTTAATTCTGTATACTCTTTTTCTACATCTTCTAATGTAGCATTTGGCATTCCCCAAAAAACAGCATACTCTTTAGTTACCCATTTTTGTAAAAAGACACTATCTTCTTTTACTTGAAAAGGACGAATAGTAATCGTTCCAAAATCGTTATATTCTTTTGAAAAAACTGTGGTGGTTTGTGTTGTTGACATTTCTTAAGCTTTTGCTAGTTGTTTATGAACTTTTCTTACCGACTTAAACACAAAAAAGTATAATACTAAGGTTAGTAAAAACCCTGCTAAAGCAATTGCAAAAGGCATCTGTAAACCAAACTCATCTACTATAATCCCTACATTTAAAGAAGCCAATAAAACTCCTAAATTTTGAAAGAAATGTATTTTACTATAGTCTACAGAATATGATTCTGGAGTACTTAATTCAAATAATAAAATATCGAATTTTACTACCCCTTGAAAAATTGCCCATCCGTAAACAATTCTTCCTAAAATCACAATTCCGTCATAAGGGATTCCTTGTAATAAAAGACCTATTAACCCTATAAACAACGCATTTATAATTCCTTGATGTCCTTCTGATTTTCTTCTGTTATTAATCCATAAGGCTACTAAAGCAACAAAACCAGGTATTGCATAAATAGTTCCTGAAACTAACTTGCTTTTGTAAGCTGAAAAACTTTCCCAATACGATGAAAAGAAAGGTCTAATTAAAAAATCACTGAAATATAAAATCAATGTAATTAGTCCTAATTTTAAAATAAAGCCTTTAGGAATAAGCTTCTTTTCTGTATTCTCTGGCTCTTCTGAAATGATTAAATCTGTAGCGTACTTTTTACTTTTTAGTAAATAAGCACTCATTGCCATTTGAATAAAATCACCTCCGGCCATAATTAAAAAGATACTACTTGGTGCTATATAGTCTACGGTTATTCCTCCTAGTACTGCTCCTAATATTCCTCCTAAGTGCACAACTACCGAAAGTAACCCAATAGTACTTGGATGTTCTTCTTTGGTTATAATTTTAAGAATATAAGGGTACACCAATAAATAACTTCCTTTAAACAATACCATAATTAATGATACTATCCAGAAATTTAAATATGATGTTGTATAATAGCAATACAAGGCTAAGACACCTGCCATTGCTTGGGTATATACTAAAATGTTAAGTTCAGAAACCTTTTTAGAAACATATGCCCAGAATGGAAATGCTATCATAACCATAAAACAAATAGCAGCGAAATAATACCCTACGTTTTTGGGATTGGTCATACCAAATCGAAGCTCAAAAAACTGCGGATAAAATGGATGCAGTAGATAATCACTTACTACTGCAACCAATGTCATTACTATTAAAAATGTTTTTAGCTTCATATTTCTATGCTAAAACATTTAATTGAATTTCTTCTTCCTTAGTAACATCAAATTGTTGAAAGGCTATTTTTTGTTCAATAGGGTAGTGCTCAACTCCTGTCATTTCTTTAATAATATAAGAGTTTCTATAAGCTACCATTCCTAAATCTGGAGTTACAAATCCATGTGTATGTAATTCTGCATTTTGCACAAAAATTTCACTACTATTTTTATCAATACTATAGTTTCTATTTACGTCAAAACGACTTTGTTCGTCCCATTGAATTCTATCTGAAATTTCACTTAAGAATTCTGGTAAATAATAGCTATATCCTGTTGCTAAAACCAAACCTTCTGTTTCGTGTTTGAAGTATTTATCTTGCTCAACTTGATGTAATTCTAAGCTAATAGAATTGTCATTTAATTCAGTTTCCTTTAGTTCAGTATTTGTTCTTAAAGAAACTTTTAACGGTTCCTTAGCTACAACTCTCTTAGCATATAATGTATCGTGAATAGCTCCTATTAAATCTTGGTTTACACCTTTGTATAAATGCTTTTGATTCTTAATTAGATGTTCTCTCTTCTGAGGAGGTAAGTTATAGAAGTAATCTACATACTCAGGAGATGTCATTTCTAATGTTAACTTAGAATATTCTAGTGGGAAGAAACGTGGAGAACGTGTTATCCAATTTAATTCATACCCTCTAGTATCTACTTCTTGTAGTAAATCATAAAATATTTCGGCAGCACTTTGTCCACTTCCTAAAATGGTAATCTTCTCTTTTTCTTGTAAACTCTCTTTGTACTCTAAATACTTAGATGAGTGCAATGCTTTTCCTTTTAATTTTTTACTACACTCAGGTATATATGGTTGAGTTCCTGTGCCAAGAACTAACTTTTTAGCTTTATATATTTTAATCTCATCTGTTTTAGTACAAATGCTTGTTACAATATAAATTCCTTGAATTTCATCGTAATTAATATCTGTAACATTAGTATTAAAATAAACATTAGATAATTTACTAATTGCCCATTGACAGTATTGATTGTACTCATTTCGTAATAACAAAAAGTTTTCACGTATATAAAATGAGTAAATTCTTCCCTGCTCTTTTATGTAATTTAAAAAACTAAACGGATTTGTTGGGTCGGCAAGTGTAACTAAATCTGCCATAAATGGAACCTGTAATGTTGTATCTTCTAATAACATTCCTGGATGCCAATCGAACTTATCTTTTCTATCTAAAAAAATACCATTTAACCCTTCTATTGGTTCTGTTAAACATGCCAAACCTAAATTAAAAGGTCCTACTCCTATTGCTATAAAATCTGCTACTGTACTTTGCATTATAATAATTCTGTTTTTGGTTGAAACTTCTTTCCTGTGTCTTCTATCATTTCAATAATATTTAGAAGATTGTTTAGCGTATTCTTTGGGTTTAGCAATGTGAATTTTAAATAAATACTACCATTCAATTTTGTACTCGCTATAGAAGCTTTACCTGATGCGTACAACGTATTTTTGATATGTAAGTTTACCATATCATGTGTTGGCTCATGTGCAGCTTCTGAGTTTTTATATCTAAAAACAAGCGTACTTAACTCTGGTACATGTGCTAATTCGAAGTTTGGATTAGCATTCATTTTTTCATGTACACGCTTTGTTAAGTTATGTACTTCTTCTAAATAAGATGCAATTGTTTTAGTTCCTAAAGTTTTAAGGGTTAACCAAACTTTTAAAGCATCAAATCGGCGGGTGGTTTGTATTGATTTCTCTATTAAATTTGGACGTTCTTGATCCTTGTTTTCAAGTGGGTTTAAATAATCGGCGTAATACGAAATATACTGAAAGTGCTTTTTATTATTGGCTAAAAACGCACTACAACTAACAGGTTGGAATAATGTTTTGTGGAAATCTATGGTTATAGAATCTGCTATTTCTGATCCTTGAAAATGATGTTTATGCGTGTCTGTAAGTACATAACATCCTCCATAAGCCCCATCAATATGTAACCACATATTGTGTTCTTTGGCAACCTTTCCTATGGTTTGCAATGGATCAAAGCTACCATAATCTGTAGTTCCTAAAGTGGCAACTACTGCTACTGGAATATTTCCTTCCTGCTTAACTTTTTCAATTGCTAGCACTAATTCATTGGCATCCATTCTCATTTTAGAATCAGCCTTAACAGGAATAACGGCATCATAACCCATTCCTAACAAAGCTGCATTTTTCTGAATACTAAAGTGTGCTTTTTCTGAACAGAAGAAACGAAATTTACTTATTTCATCCGACCAACCATTTTGCTTGATATTAATACCATAATTCTCAAAAGCATAATGATCTCTAGCCATTAATAAAGCCATAAAGTTCGATTGAGTTCCTCCACTTGTAAATACACCATCTGAATTTTCAGAAAAATTAAACTCGTTACAAATCCAACGAATAACTTCTTGTTCTATAAAAGTTGCTGATGTACTTTGATCCCATGTTTCTACAGCAGTATTAATAGTGGTGGCTATCATTTCTGCTACTATTGACGGTAATGTTATAGGACAATTTAAATGTGCTACATAATTTGGATTATGGAATGCAATTGCTTTTTGTATGTACAACTCATTCAGCTCTTCTAAAACAGTATCTAATGATTGAATATCTTCAATATTATCTAACTTTGCATTAAGTTTGTCGTTTTGAATTTCTGCTAACTCATCTCCTTTGTAGAATTTTCTGTTTGATAAAAACTTTTGAATGTAGTTTAGCGTTTTTAGTGTATACTCTTCGTATAATTTCACTGACTCATCATTAAATAGGTGATTATTTAATGACAATTCTTTTAGTGAAGGGCTTTCTTTAAGAATCATTATTTTTATTTAGTCTTAATAGTTTTTATATTGCAAAAATATATCTCGCTTCATAAAAAAAATGACGCGATTAGAAATTAAAAAGACGCAAAACAAAAAAGGATTACAATTTTTAAAACCGCTAAAAATGAATAAAAATATTGGCTTAATTTATGGCTCTGATACTGGAATGACAGAAGAAATAACGCATACCATTGTAGATGAGTGGAATGAAAGTGAAATTGAAGTAATTGAAGTATCTCAAGTATCAAAATCTGATTTTGAAAGAATGGATATTCTGTTTTTAGGGTTATCTACTTGGTATGATGGTGATTTACAAAGCGATTGGGAATCATACTTTGATGAATTTAAAACCATTGATTTTACAAACAAAACAATAGCTTTATTTGGTTTAGGTGATCAATATGGCTACGGTGAATACTTTATTGATGGTGTAGGAATGCTAGCAGAAGTAGTTTTAGAAAATGGTGGAAAAATTATAGGACAATGGCCTACGGATGGTTATGATTACACTGAATCTAAAGCAAAAATAGAAGGTGAGGAGTTGTTTTATGGTTTAGCTTTGGATGAAGACAATCAACCAGAATTAACACAAGAAAGACTATCTACTTGGTTATCGATATTGAAAGAAAAATTAATAGCTTAAGTTTGATTAAACTTAAGCTATTTAAATATTTTTAACTCTCTGGTGCTAGTTCTACTTCTAGCCCTTCTAATTCAGGTGTCATTTGTATTTGACAACCTAAACGGCTATTATCTTCTACATAAAAAGCTTCTGCAAGCATTGCGTCTTCATCATCTCCCATTTCTGGCAATTCATGATCCGATTTGATATAACATTGACATGAAGCACACATTGCCATACCACCACAAATTCCAATAGTTCCTTCTGGAGCTAACTCATAAGAACGAACTACTTCCATTAAATTCATTGCCATGTCTGTTGGTGCTTGTATTTCATGTGTCACACCTTCACGATCTGTAATTTTTATAGTAATATCTTGCTCCATAATTATAAATTCATTTTTTTTCTTAGAGTTTTCGCCCTTTTATCTTCTCCATCATGACTCCAACCTGGTGAGTTGAAAATATAGTTTAATTTATCACTCCATGAATCTGCACGCTTTACATCTTTCCATATAGCGGCATACTCATGAGTTGCTACTTTAACCGGATTGTATGTTTCTATGTTTACTGTTAACCCATATACAGGTTTATCTACTTCTTTTAATTCTTCAGAAAATGTTCCAAACATACGATCCCAAATAATTAAAATTCCTGCGTGATTACAATCTAAATAGCGAATATTAGAAGCATGGTGTACTCTGTGATGAGAAGGTGTATTAAAAATAAACTCTATTGGCTTTGGCAACTTATCAACTAGTTCTGTATGTACAAAGAATTGATAAATTAAACTAATCCCCATCATGGTGAACATCATTAATGGATCAAAACCTAATAAAGGTATCCACATCCAAAAGAAAAATTTGTGAATACGCTCTCCAACTCCTTGACGTAAAGCTGTCCCTAAATTCATGTGTACTGATGAATGATGTGGTACATGACCTGCCCAGAATAATCGTACTTCATGGTTCAATCTATGAAACCAATAGTAAGCTAAATCATCTGCAAACAATAACACAATCCATGCCCACCATTGACGTCCTACAACATCTTTTAATGGACTTATTTCATATAAGTAAAAGAAAGCTACAAAGGCTAAAATTTTAGGAATAAACTCAACAATAGCGGAAAACACCATCATCAATAAAGAAACACCTGTATCTTTACCATAATATTTTTCTTTTGCAAACTGATATTCGACCAGCATGGAAATAAAAAAAATGGGTAAAGCAAAGTATAATAATTTATCTTCTGAAAGTTGTTGTATGTAATCTGTTAATGTCAATTCTCTATTCTTTTTTGTAATATAATTTAAGAGTTTCTTTTACAAAATTAGTTTTTCCTAATACATAAGCACCTCTATCGTTTTTATGTTTAGATGCTAATTCTACTTTCAGTCTCTCGTATTCTTTTGCTCTTTTGGGGTTATCAATTAAATAGTCTCTAAACTTTAATTGTTGAGTCATTTCATTGTCCTTAGGACACATATGAATATGGTAAATTTGTTCTTTTTTACCTTCTAAATTATACCCTTTACCAAAAGACATATACGCTTGTATATTTTCTCTTTCTGGCACTTCAAAATAAGTATAACCTAAATTTTCGAAGCTTTTAATTACTTCTTTATTGAATAAAAGCTCTTTTGGAATTTCAATAAATAAATCAATATAAGCCTTTGACTTTATATTTGGTATTGAAGTACTACCAAAATGCTCTATTCTGTTAAAATATGAATTATCGACATTCTTAATAATATTGGCTTTTTCTCTTTCAAAAATGTGCTTCCAATTTTTATTATGATTTGACAATTGAATAGGAAAAAGTGTATTCCAATCTTCTCTTGTCAAATCATATAATGTCTTAGTCATTTTTTAGTTAATCGCTTTTACAACAGCTTTAGGTGCTTCTTTTTTAGTTCCATCAAAACCTGTTACCCCTCCAACTGTAGTATATTTCATTACATACTTTTTGTCTGGATAAATACGTTGAAAAGCACTCTGACACATTAAAGTTGCTTCGTGAAAACCACATAAAATTAACTTTAATTTTCCTGGATATGTATTCACATCACCAATAGCATAAATTCCAGGAATATTTGTTTGATAGTCTAATGCATTATTTACTTTAATTGCATTTTTCTCAATCTCTAATCCCCAATTAGCTATAGGTCCTAATTTAGGAGCCAATCCGAATAATGGAATGAAATGATCACATGCTAAAGTAAATGGTTCTTTATCTTTTTGCTCTACCATAACACCTTCTACTTTGCCTTCTCCAACAATTCCTTTAACCTCAGCTGGTGTTATTAGATTAATCTTTCCTTCGTTCTTTAATTCCTGAACTTTATCTACTGAATCTAAAGCTCCTCTAAATTCATTTCTTCTATGGATTAATGTAACTGAAGAAGCTACATCTGCTAAGAAAATAGACCAGTCTAATGCAGAATCTCCACCACCCGCAATAACTACATCTTTATCGCGATATAATTCTGGTTCACGGATCATATATTCTACTCCATTATCTTCAAAATCAGCAATATTAGGAATAGGTGGTTTACGAGGTTCAAAACTTCCTAATCCTCCTGCAATAGCTACCACAGGTGCTTGGTGTTTTGTTCCTTTATTTGTAGTAACAATAAAAGACCCATCGTCTTGTTTTTCGATGGTATCTGCACGCTCTCCTAAAGTAAAACCTGGTTCAAATTGCTTTATTTGTTCCATCAATTTATCGGTTAAATCACCTGCTAAAATTTCTGGATAAGCTGGAATATCGAATATTGGTTTTTTAGGATATATTTCAGAACATTGCCCTCCTGGTTGTGGCAATGCATCAATTAAGTGACATTTTAACTTTAATAATCCTGCTTCAAAAACGGTGAACAATCCAGTGGGACCAGCACCGATAATTAGTATATCTGTCTTAATCATTTTCAAATAATAAAATCGAGTAAATTTATTAGTTGTAATTTTTTTAAATACTGATTTTTATCAGTTATTCAACATTAATTACTTCTTCAATTTCTGGTGCGTATTTTTTAATTGTTGCCTCAACTCCGTTTTTTAACGTCATTTGATTTACTGAACAACCACTACAAGCTCCTTCTAATTGTACTTTTACTGTATTATTTTCAATAGATAATAACTTAATATTTCCACCATCGCTTACTAAAAACGGGCGGATTTCTTCTAACGCCTTCTCTACGTTATTTTTTGTTTCTGTTGCTGTCATAATCTTTGATTATTTTGTGCTACAACCACTCATTGTTGTAATACGAACTACTTCAGTTGGTGGTAAATTTGCATTTCTTTTTAATAATTGAGAAACCATTTCTTTTGTTACATCTGTAAATGCTTTTTCTAATGGTGAGTTTTCTTGTAAAGCTACTGGACGTCCTGCATCCCCTGCTTCACGAATACTTTGCACCAATGGAATTTCTCCTAAGAAACTAGTTTCAATATCTTCAGCTAAATTTTTTGCGCCTCCTTCTCCAAAAATGTAATATTTATTATCTGGCAATTCAGCTGGTGTAAAATACGCCATGTTTTCCACAATACCTAAAACTGGCACATTAATACTTTCTTGTTGAAACATTGCTACTCCTTTTTTAGCATCTGCTAAGGCAATGTTTTGCGGTGTACTTACTACTACTGCTCCATTAATTGGAACTGCTTGTACTATTGATAAATGTACATCTCCTGTTCCTGGAGGTAAATCAATTAATAGAAAATCTAACTCTCCCCAATCTGCATCAAAAATTAATTGGTTTAATGCTTTTGAAGCCATTGGTCCACGCCAAATTACTGCTTGGTTTGGGTTTGTAAAAAAACCTAGAGATAATAATTTAACTCCATAGTTTTCTACTGGTTTCATTTTTGAACGTCCATTCACATTTACTGCTAATGGCTTTTCTAATTCTACATCAAACATTAAGTGTTGTGATGGCCCATAAACATCGGCATCTAAAACTCCAACTTTGAACCCCATCTTTGCTAAAGATACTGCCATGTTAGAAGTAATAGTAGATTTTCCTACTCCTCCTTTACCAGATGCTACTGCAATAATATTTTGAATATTAGGAATTTCTTTTCCTCTTATCTGGTTTGGATTTTCTTTTTGTTGAACTTCTACCTTCACATTCACTTTTACATCAATCTTTTCATCGACGTGTTGGTGAATTGCTTTCATTATCTCAACTTCAACTTTCTTTTTAGCTTGTAATGTCGGATTAGAAATTGTTACATCAACAATAACCTCATCGCCAAAAGCTACTACGTTTTTTATATTTTCGTTTTCAACCAAACTTTTACCTTCTCCAGGTGCAGTAATAGTTTCTAACGCCTTGTATATATCTTGTTTCTTAAAACTCATTAGAGTAATAAATTAAATTAATTCTAAATTACAAAGATACGCTTTAGCCCTCATAAAATAAAGCGTTTACATCGTGATTATTTATAGATTTATAAGCGATATTTATTTTTAGTATTTTCGTTAACCTATGGATCTAATAAATCAAATAAACTTACTGGCTTACCCTATAGCTATTCCTATATTTATTCTCTTAATTTTAGTAGAAATATATCTTGGTTGGAAAGACCGAAATCAGAATCATGAATTCAAGGACTCTGGTGTAAATATTCTTTCGGGATTAATCTTCTTTATAATTTCATTATTTACAAAATCATTAAAACTATTACTATTCTTTTTTGTATATGATAATTTTAGACTATTTACAATTGGATATAACTCTTGGCCATCATGGATAATTTTATTCTTTTTAGATGATTTTGTTTTTTATTGGGGACATAGAATTTCTCATACCGTATCCTTTTATTGGGCTAGTCATGTAGTACATCACTCTTCTGAACGTTTCAATTTTTCAACTGCTTTACGAAAAACTTGGACCTATGATGTTACAGGACATTTTTTATTTTGGATTTGGTTGCCTTTAGTAGGTTTTCATCCTCTACAAATATTTGCTATTAAAACTTTAAATTTTATTTATCAATATTGGATTCACACAGAAAAAATTAAAAAGCTTCCTTCTTGGTTTGAATTTGTTTTCAATACACCTTCTCATCATAGAGTACATCATGGATCTAACTTAAAATATTTAGACAAAAATCATGCTGGCGTATTAATTATTTGGGATCGTATGTTTGGTACTTTTCAAAAAGAAGAAGAAACTCCTACTTATGGATTAACTTCTAATATTAAAACTCATAACTTATTTAAAGTTGAGTTTCATGAATGGAAAAGCATGCTTACTAGAGCTTTTAACAGTGGGAGTTTACTTAATGGAATTAAGTATTTATTAATGCCTCCGGGTTGGAGTCATGATAAGAGTACTTTAACTACAAAAGAACTGAGGAAAAGTCTTGGTGATAAAAAACTATAATTCTTCAGATGGGTTCCAAAAAACCTTATCAAAATCTTGAATTTGATTTTCTTTAACCTTTATACCTTCACTTTCTAAAAGTTGCTGCATAAGGTTTGTTCCATCAAAATGCTGTTTACCTGTTAGCAAGCCTATTCTATTTACAACTCTATGCGCAGGAACATTTTTAGCACTGGAATTATTCATCGCCCAGCCCACCATTCTTGCAGAACGTGCTACTCCTAAATATGTTGCTATTGCTCCATAACTGGTAACTCTACCGTATGGTATTAAACGTGCTACTTCGTAGACTCTTTCAAAAAAATTATCTGATTTTCCCACTTATTAAAAATATAATTTGACAGCTGAATAAATTGCAATAAATCCTGTGATTACCCCTATTAATATTGTAAAATATTTAGAATACTCTATAAGTTTATTCTCAAACTTTTGAGCTAAAAAAAGATAACTACTTAAAATAGCAAAAGTCCCAAGAACGGTCCCCAACCCAAAAACTGAAGTACAAACAAGTCCTGACATTGCCCATCCGTGCATTACAAATGATGAATGTGCTACTGCAAAAAAAGGAATTGCAAACATATTAACAGAAGACAATGACAAACCAAAGAAAAAACCATTTCGGATAGGTTTGTTTTCTTTCTGTTTAGACTTTGACAGCCCTTTATATATAAAAGTTGCAGAAATAATAGCAAAAACAAAGATTGCTATTTTTTTAACCCAAGTTATTATTTGAGGATATTCTTTCAAAAAAGATGATAACAAAACTGCTAATAAAACCTGAATTAAAACAATTACCGAAGCTCCAAGAGCAAATTGATAGGCAATTTTTCTATTATTTTCAATACAAATTTTACTCGCTGTAATATTTAACATACTTGGTGGTGTATAACCTATATAGGAAGTTACAAATCCTAGTGCCAAGTGTGATAATATCATTTCTTACGAGTTTTGTTTTACTATTGTGTTGGACGGAAAGAATGAGCAATCCTTTCTCAAAAATAGCTTAAAAACTCTTTATAAATTGAATTTATCTAGTATTTTAATTTAAAACGGATATAAGTAATTGGTTTACCTATTTCTAAGTATTGTTTTTCGTAAAAAGTTTGTGTTGAAGTTACTTCCTCTGGAGCTCCTTCATTTTTATACACATTGTGGTTTGCATGTATTATTTCATGTCCTTCTCCATGCAACAAGCCTAATGTATATCCATGCATAAACTCGCTATCGGTTTTTAAATTCATAAAACCTCCTTCTTTTAAGATATGGTAATATCTTCTTAAGAAGGTAGCATTTGTCATACGATGCTTAGTACGTTGATACTTTATTTGTGGATCTGGGAAAGTAATCCATATTTCATCAACTTCATTTTCTGCAAAAATGTAATCGACTAATTCTATTTGGGTTCTAATAAAGGCAACATTATCCATGTTGTTTTCTAGAGCTGTTTTAGCTCCACGCCAAAAACGAGCACCCTTTATATCGATGCCAATAAAATTTTTATCTGGATTTTTTTCAGCTAATGCAATAGTATATTCTCCTTTACCACACCCCAATTCTAAAACAATAGGGTTATCGTTTTTAAAAAAAGTATTCCATTTTCCTTTTAAAGAAAAATTATTGATTACTTCTTCTCTCGATGGTTGGATAACATTAGCAAACGTTTCATTTTCTTTGAAACGTTTTAATTTGTTTTTACTTCCCAATGTGTGTAGAAATTAAGCTCTATCTTCAGTTCCTTCACGTAGAAAAGTAGCTGATTGGTTCATCCAATAAGCAAATAACACTACTAAAACTCCTAAGAAAATCCAATTAACAGTGTTAGAAGTCCACCATCCTGCATCTCCTTTAGCTACTTCTAATCGTAACCACTTAAAAGGGACGAATAATACTTCAAATAAATCTCCTATTAATCTAAAAATATTTAATCCTAACATAACTTGATTATCTTTACGTTTGCAAAAATATAAAAAGAAACGATGTTAGCCAATTTTTTCGGTAAATCTAAACCTGTAAATTTTGTAGTGCTTTTTGCACTCTTTTTAATTTATTTTTCTTTAAGCCTATTTTCTAAAGAGTTATCCTTTGGTCTTTTTAAAGAACTTCTTTGGTTTATTGTGGTTTTTTCTGTCTATAATTTCATTATTGCAAAGAATCAACTCACTTTTGATAATTCTTATGCTTTTTTATTCTTTGTAATTCTTCTGGGTTTTTTCCCAGACACTTTAAATATTAACAATACTTTTTATGCTTGTTTAACTGTATTACTCTTTTTGCGTAAAGTATATAGTTTGCAATCGTCAAAGAATGTTTTTCATAAAATATTTGATGGTGGTTTATGGCTTGGGTTTTCATTTTTAATTGAACCTTATACCGCCATATTTATTATTCTACTCTATCTTTCTATATTCTTACATCAGCGTTTTACGTATCAAACATTACTAATTCCTATTATTGGATTTAGCAGTCCTGTTTTTTTATATTTTACTTATTGTTTTTGGTATGATAAAACTGAAGACTTCCAGCTTCTTTTTAATTGGAACTTCTCTTACAAATTGGATTTCTATTTAAATACTAAATATTTATTTCCAATTATCTTCATTTCCTTTTTAACATTGTCTTCTATACTGCTAAAAAGTCCAAAAGTATTAGCTGTTCTTAACACTTTTAGAAAAAACTGGATACTAACTTTAACTCATCTAACTATTTCTTTATCTATAATTTTCTTAATTAAAGATAAGATAGGTAGTGAATTATTATTCTCTTTCTTTCCTATTTCTGTAGTGTTAGCTAATGGTTTGGAATTATTCCAAAAAAGATGGTTTGCAGATTTATTTGTTATAGCTGCATTAGCATGTTCAATTATTCTGTATTTTATATAGAATTACATTTTTGTTCCAAATGCTAAATCTCCTGCATCTCCTAAACCAGGAATGATGTATCCTTTGTCGTTAAGTTTTTCGTCAATATCAGCAATCCATAATTCTGTATCGTCTGGAAAGAATTCTTTAATATAATCAACTCCTTCCGATGAACCTATCACTGAAACAATTTTAATTTCTTTAGGAGTTCCATATTTTTTTATGGCCTCATAAACTGCTACTAACGAACGTCCTGTTGCTAACATTGGATCTACCAATAATAATGTTTTTCCATCTATTGATGGTGAAGCAAAATATTCTACTACGATTTCAAATTCTTCATCATTATTTGGGTGATGACGGTACGCAGAGATAAAAGCATTTTCTGCATCATCAAAATAGTTCAATAATCCATTATGCAAAGGCAATCCCGCTCTTAGAATTGAACATAAAACTGTATTGTTAACTGGTAAATTTGTTGGTTTAATTCCCAAAGGAGTTTGAACATCCTTATTTTCGAAAGATAATTTTTTACTTAACTCATAACCTAAAACCTCTCCAATTCTTTCTATATTTCTACGAAAACGCATTGAATCTTTTTGTACGTTAACGTCTCTAATTTCTGCTAAAAATTTATTAAGTATAGAGTTTTCTTGAGCTAGGTGATGAATGTGCATTAAAAATTATTTTAGTGATACAAATGTAGGTATTCCTTTGTAATTTTTTCAGCTATCAAATAGTTTTTAATTTGGGCATTTGTTGTTGCCATAAATCATAATATTTTCCTTGTTTGTTATATAGTAGATTATGATTTCCTTGCTCTAATACTTTTCCTCTTTGTAAAACTACAATATCGTCTGAATTTACTACTGTACTTAACCTATGAGCAATAATTATAATCGTTTTATTTTGTTCACGTAAGCTTTCTACTGCTTTTTGAATATAATTCTCTGAAGAAGAATCTAAAGAAGAAGTTGCTTCATCTAGCACCAAAACTTCTGGTTGCTTATATAATGCTCTAGCAATAGCTATTCGTTGTTTTTGTCCGCCAGATAAAGTAGCTCCATTTTCTCCTAAGTATGTATTAAATCCATTAGGTAAACTTTCTATAAACTCTAAAATCCCAATTGATTTACAAATATCTATTATCAATTCCATATTAGGGGCAAAATCTCCAACGGCAATATTATCAATTACATTACCTGCAAATAAATCTATTTTTTGAGGCACAACGCTTACCAACTCACGTAAGCTCTCATGTTGTATATATTTTAAATCAAAATCTCCAATGGTTATTTGTCCTTTTTGTAAAGGATATAAGTTTTGTAATAAGGATATTAATGTTGATTTACCTGAACCACTTTCTCCAACAATAGCTGTAATATTTCCTTTTTTAATTTTTAAATTAAAATCAGTAAATACTTGTACCCTTGTACCATATCTAAAAGCTACATTTTTAAATTCGATATCTTTAATCTTCTCTTTCTTTAATACAATTCTATCTTCATTTTCTTCACGTTCTAAATCCATGATTTCAAACAAACGGTCGGCTGCAATTAATGCGTTTTGTATTTGTTTATTCGTTCCAATTAAACTTGCTACAGGACTCATAAAATATCCTATAATAGCATAAAAAGACATTAATTCTCCTGCAGTAATTTCTCTCTCAATAACAAAATAAGAACCAGACCATAATAAAATAATAGTAAATAACTGTGCTGTAAAAGTTGTTGAAGTTCCTGAGAAAATTGAGTTTAAAGCAGATTTATATCCAACATTTAATAAACTTATAAAACGTGTTTCTGTTTTAATGTTTGCAAAACTTTCTAAACCAAAACGTTTAATAGTTCCCACAGAGTTTAACGATTCTACTAACTGGCTTTCCAAATCAGCAGAACTCTCCATTATTTTACGTTCTGTTTTTTTATTTAATTTATTTATAATTAAATAAATTACTAGATATAAAGGGATAACCAATAACATGATTAATGCTAATTTCCAATAATACATAAACATAATACCAAAAGAGAAAAATAGGATAAGAATATTAACCGTTAAATTCAATGAAACATCGTTTATAAAGGTTCTAATTTTTACAGCATCGTTAATACGAGAAATAATTTCTCCTACTCGCATAGTATCAAAAAATTGTTGTGGTAATTTTAATAAATGTTTGTAATAACCTAAAATTAGACGAGCATCTATTTGTTGCCCACTTTTAATAAGAAAGACATCTTTAAAAACACCTATTACAATTTGTAACCCTAGTAATGAAAGCATTATTAAACTTAGTAAGTTTAATAATTTGGTATTGCCTCCAATTAAGACATGATCGGTAATTTTCTGTATATAAACAGACGTAGAAAACCCTAATAATGTATAAACAACCGCTCCTATTAAGGCTTGCAATAAAACAAATTTATGAGGCTTTAATAAAAACCAAAAGCGTTTTAAAACAGATACTTTTTCATTACCTGTAGTGAATTCTTCTTTTGGTAATAATAAAACTAAAACACCTGTCCATTCTTTTAAAAATTCTTCATGTGTTTTTTTATGGATTTTCCCATCTCCAGGATCCATAATTTTTATGTATTCTTTTGTTACTTCATAAATAACTACATAATGCTGTAGTTTTTCTTTAACAATTATATGTGCTATAGCAGGTTTAGGTATCTTAAACAAACTATCTAATTCACCACGTACACCTTTAGCTTCAAAACCTAGTTTTTCTGCTGCTTCAATAAGACCTAATACATTCGTACCTTTTTTATCGGTGCCTGCATACTGACGTATACGAGCAATAGGTATTTGTAATTTATAATGAGAAGCAATAGAAACTAAACAAGCCGCTCCACAATCTGTAACATCATGTTGTTTTATGGTGATTTTTGCCATTATTTTTCAGTTTAAAACAGCAAATAAAAGCATGTTCAATGCAGTTTTAATGCGTTGAATCATAATTTCACGTTATTACTACGTCCTTCTTTCTTTCATAGTAAACAACTATGAGAGTAATTAAAATTAATTGAAACATTATAGAGAAAATTGATCCTTCAAAACCAAAATCACCACCATTAAAAATATTCTTCTTTTTAATTTCAAATTCAATAATAGAGTAAAAATCGTGACCACTTACATTGAATCCGAATAGTGTTTGAAATAGATTCCAACTAAAATGTAATGCAATAGGAAACCATAAATTCCTAGTATATACATATGATACTCCTAACATAATCCCACATAAGAACAAACTTAAAAAACTAAACCAATCTATATTAGAATTAAAACTATGTATTAAGGAAAATAATAAAGCTGATAATACTAGTGCTAAAGGAGAGTACATCGATTTTAATAAATTTTTTAAAACATACCCCCTGAAAACAACTTCTTCTGAAAACGAAACAAAAATGCAAACCAAGATAGAAAAACAAACTTCATGAAAATTAAAAATAGTTCTTATATAAGTAACTTGATTTAATTTAATTAAAAAAAAATAACTAGTCGACAAAATAACAAAACCTATAAGAGCACCAAATAAAATATCTTTCCCTCTGTTTTTAAATTGAAACCCTAATAAAGTAAAACGTTCTTTATCTACATATTTCATAAAAAATGATAGTAATGAAAAAGTTCCAACACAACTAAAAAAAGAAACAATAAGAAGTTCTTGGACAGACAAATGATTAACATCTATTATTCTATCTGTTACCCCTGCAAATATTAAGCCTACAAACTGAAAAATTCCAATGACAAAGAAATATGGAATAATTAAAAGAAACACTCTAACATATCCTTTAGGTGATGAAACATCTTTCATAATTTATTCTTAATTAAATTATTAATAGACTATTTTTAGTTTAAAACATCAAAATAAAGGGTTTATAGAAAACTATAAACCCCTTATCTTTTTGAAAATTATTTATTAGCTCCGGCACTATTAAATCCAGATAATTCTAAATATTCGCCGGCTTGTTCTCCATACTTTAAAAAAAGGAAAAATATAAGTCCTCCATTAGTTTCATTGATTTCTTTAAAGTTCAGTTCCTGAACACCAAAGTTTTGTAAATTTTTCATAAAATTGTTTTTTTTAAGATATTAATTTGTTTTTTGATTGTGAAAATTTGTCATTGAAAAACGACAAAGTGATTTATACTTATAAAACAATAGATTACCTACTCTAATCTTATAATTCATGAAGATATAAAACCCCAATCTACATCAAAACGTTACCGTGTGCACCTAGTAATATTTTGATAACTCAAATATCAATTCATTCACTGCACAAACCTTGCAATAAATAAATTTCTTTTCAAAAAATAGTTCCCTCCAAATATTCGGGTTACTTCATTATTCGTTAATACATCCACAGAGGTAACCGCCTGTAAATCAAAATTATTACAATAATAATAAGTCTTTCTACTCCTACTATAGCATATTTCCGCATTGTAATCTTTCAATTCTCCTATCAATAAATACACAGAACACTTTCTATTATTCACTATGACTTTCTATAATAAGTAAACCTTGAAGTATCAGTAAACTTTCTAAAATTTTTCATATTTTTTTTTAAAAATTTCGGGTAATTTTTTGTGAGAAAATAGTAAAAAAGCTATAGATAAAGAAGAGTTATAAAATCATGAAAAACGTTAAAATTAATTAAAAACAACACTTTTAAACTACATTTTAAAAATTACCATGGAAATAAAATTGTTTAACATATGGAATAAAACAGAAAACACAAAACCATATTTAATTCTTAAGTATCCCATTATAGTGCCAGAGATAAATTGAGGTAAAATCAATAAAGGAATTAAGAAAATGTTGTAAATAATTTTAATATTTCCGATATGTATTAAAGTAAACATAATTGAAGATAAGTAAAAAAAAAGGGAAATAATTACTCCATATTATTTCTATATTTCTTAATTTCTCCTTTACTAAAAAATATAATAATACTGTAATTAATATTGATATAACCAACCTATCGAATACATATTCTGAAAATTTTAAAAAAGCAATGTCAAAAATAAATATAGAGCTTAATAAATAAACAATAAATAATGAGGACATTATAAAATTAACTTTATTAAAAACTAAAATTAACCTAAATATAATTTCTTCTATGATTGGTGTAATTATTACCCCTATAATAATCACTTTTAAAAAACTCCATTTTTCTATTTTTTCTGCCACAATATTTTTCTCTTCTATATCAAATATTAAAAAAAAAGGAGTCATAATAGCAAGAATAAATGTAATTGTTATTATATAAATCTTAAATATATTAAATATTTTCATTAACACAGAACCTTTATATTTTTCTAGGTTTGGTGAAACAATATACCTTACAATATCTCTCATTAAATAAATCATAATTGGAAAAACACCTTTTAAATAAATAAAAAAAGCATTAATAAAAATATTAATGCTTTAAAAAATAAACTAAATCCTATCCTGGTATTATTTTATCAGCTTGATCAAAAAGCCAAGATATAGCTGACCCTACAGCTATTATTGAAGCTCTGACGTGTTTTCCAACTGCATAACCTGCATCATAAGTTCCTTGATCACCACCATTTATGTTTATTAATTCTTTCTGTGTTAAATTTTTAACATTCATAATAAATTTGTTTAAATTAAAAAATCATTTTTATACTTTGTGAGAATCCATACCCCAAAGAGCATCATAAAAACCATGTACAGAATCAAATGCATTTTTAATAGCATTCCCTACTTTAGCTACACTCCATAACCAACTATCTGTATCTATTCCATAATGTGCAGGAGATCCTCCATTAACCTCCATTACTTCTAATGATTTCAATTCTTTAAGCTTCATTTGTTTTATATTTTTCATAAAATTAAATTTTTAAAAATTTCTATTTTGATTGCTTTTTTAAACTCACAATCTGCAACAAAACATTACCATGTGCACCCAATAATATTTTGATAATTCAAATATCAATTCATTCACTGCACAAACCTTGCAATGAATAAATTTCTTTTCAAAAAATAGTTTCCTCCAAATATTCGGGTTACTTCATTATTCGTCAATACATTCACAGAGATAATCACCTGTAAATCAAAATCATTACAATAATAATAAGTCTTTCTACTCCTACTATAACATATTTCCGCATTATAATCTTTCAATTCTCCTATCAATAAATGCACAGAACGCTCGCTAATATTCATTAAACGCGCTAATTCTTTTGGTGTTCCTGTACTTTCTATAGCAATTAAACTATGAAGTCGTTGTAAACGCTCTAAAGTCTTAATGTTTTTCATGTTTTTTAATAATTTACCGTCATCAGAAAAAATTGCTTCTTGACTGAGGGAATTATTTTATTCCTCACAATGACAACGAGTTTTATTTTTTTGATATTTGAGTTGATGGATTTAACCAATCATCCATTTTATCGTAGAGCAAATCAAATAAAGTACGTTTAGTAAGTTCAAAACGAGCGTTAACTAACATTCCTTTTTTTAACTGTCCTTTAAACCCGTTTTTTAACTGTAAAAAATTTTGGTTTAAAGAACATAATACTTTAAATACGGGTGTATTATTTACTATTTGTACATCATTACCTATTTCTATAATATTACCTGTAGCCAAACCCCATTGGTTGTAATTAAAAGTACTTACTTGAAAATTAACCTTGTGGTCTTTTTTTAACAAACCAATATTATTCGGGTTTATATAGCATTCCACAATTAAATCAGTTTTTGGTGATATTTCTGCTAATTGAAATCCCTTAGTAATGAAACTACCGTTTTCAATTCCTTTTACATTTAATAATGTACCAGTAGTGGGAGATTTTATTATTGATAAATTATTGCTTTCTTTTAATTGAGTTTTATTGGTTTGTAATTCTTTTAATTGGTTTTGGTAGTTAACCATTTGATTTTGCCATGTGCTAAATTGTTGCTTTTTGTATTGAGAAATAGCATTTAAAGCTAAATCATATTCTAACCTACTATTACTAAGTGTTATTTTGGCTATAACTCCTTTTTTAAATAAGTTGTTGTTTCGTTTATAATCTTCTCTAATTTTTCGAAAACGTGTATTTAATTCGTTTAATTTTTGCTTGTAAAAGTTAATTTCTTGTTGATATTTTAAAGAGGTAGGTTTATGACTTAAAATTTTATTTGTAATCAATAATTTTAAATCGTTAATAAACGTTTTAGTTTCTTCTATTTGACCAATTGTATTTTCAATTTTTTGGTTGATTGCAAAGTTATTAAGTACTAAAAGTGTATCTCCTTTGTACACCTGTAGATTGTTTTTAAGTTGATGAAATACAACTTTACCGTTTCCACTACTATTTAATAGTATTCTTTCTTTATCTGCTCTTATAATTCCTTGAGAATTGTTATAAATAGTAATTTTAATAAAGCGGAGAGAAATAAAAGAAATAATTAAAGCTAATAAAATAATACTGAAAATAATTTTACTTTTATTGGAGTGCTTGAATTGATGTACTTCAACACTATTCTCTATTATCTCTTTTGGAAATATTTGTTTCATAAGCAATTAATTTTGCAGTTATAATTCAAAAAAAAGAGTAGAGTAAGGGTACCTATAGCAATTCAATATAGCAATTTAGAATAACTATCTTTTATTGTTCATAAATATAAACTTTTATTTAATTCGAACAAAAACAATTTCATTTTCTTAACTAACCTATGTTTTTTCAACACATGCAACACCTCAATAAATTAAAAAATAACATAAGAAAATTTAACCCCTACAGCTGGATAGATTGTTGAGCTATCAATCCATTTTGAAGTATCAAAATCTATAGCTAATCCTAATTCTACATGTGTATTAAACAACCTATTTCCTCCTAAAGACCTTTTAGCTATATAGTTCGTTTGAAAAACCAAGTTTTATGCCAGCAATTATTTTACAAATGTCTTTAACATTTTTATAACTTCTTCCTTATTTTCAATATGACTCATATGTCCATTTGATAAAAACTGAATTGGTGTTTTTGTTCTTTTCGCTTCCTCTCTAATTGACTCCTTATTTATAACAGGGTCATTTTCTCCAGAAATAATTAAACGTTTTTCAATTTTCTTTAAAACATTTTCTTTATTCTTCCTTAGACGCATTCCTTGTGTTGCTGCTATATAACCTTGAAGCGAAGTTTTTAACGCTTCCTTTTTAACCTCATCAATTTCAAACAAAAATTCTTTTCTAGTTTCTTCTGCAAATAAATTTGCAATAGACATTTTTATCAAACCTGTATAGTTTGTTTGTGCTACTTCACATGCTTTCAAACGTATTTCTTTTCGTTCTTCTGAATCTGCTTGCGATGTTGAGTTAAGCAAACACAATCCTTTAATATTTTCTGAATATTTTTCTGTAAAAGCTAAAGAAACATATCCTCCCATAGAATGTCCAATTATAAAAAATCTTCTAACTCTCAAATGCTTTAAAACTGCTTTAACAGCTTCTGCCATATCTTCCATAGAATGCATATAACCTATACATTCAGAATTACCATGACCTAATAAATCAATACAAATTACACGGTTATTTTTTTTTAGTTCATTGGCTATTCCATTCCACATGGTAACGTTTTCGAGAAACCCATGAAGTAAAACTATAGCTCCTCCTTTTCCTATATCTGAATATGCTATTTTACTGTTTTTGTAATTGATAAATTCTTGCATCCTGCAAAAATATGTATCTTTCACTAGTTAAAAATTCTATATTATAAAAAATGCTTCTTTCTCCCTTCAATAAATTAACTAAAACTCAAGAAAACAGACTTACATACCTGCTTGTTTTTTCTACTATGGCTCTAATTATCTGCATGCTTTATTTAGATAGTTTTCTTACCAATTCTGTATGTAAGCATGGTATAGTTAGTTTTGAATTAGCTAAAGATTTAAAAGTCTCTGAAAGAATTATCAATTCATGGAATGAAACTTCAAAAATTAGTGCAGGTATTAGTTTAGGACTCGATTTTTTATTTTTAATTTCTTATTCTTCTCTAATTGCTATTTTAATTCATAAACTCAACTCTCATTTATGGAAGGGTACTCGACTTTATAATTTTGGAGTAATTCTAATACTTTCATTGTTTTTTGCTGCATTATTTGATGCTATCGAGAATATTGGACTTATTCAACTATTATTGGAAAACCTAAAACAAACTTGGAGTTCAATAGCCTATTATTTTGCTGTACCTAAGTTTGTAATAATTTTAATTGGCATCCTTTATATTCTTTTCAATTTTGTTTATTTGTTAATCAAAAAATATATTTAGATGAAACTCTCAAAAGAAGTATTGATTACCGGTTTTGCTTTATTTTCTATGTTCTTTGGGGCTGGAAACTTAATTCTTCCACCTTTTTTAGGAAAAAATGCTGGAGATAATTGGTCTTGGGTTACTCTAGGTTTTTTTATAACAGCTGTTTTTATACCTATTCTAGGAATTTTAGCACATGCTAAATTACAAGGAACTATGTATGATTTCGGTAAAAAGGTTTCTCCTTTATTCAGTACTATTTATTGTTTTATTGTATACGCTATTTCCATTGCTTTACCTGCTCCCAGAACTGCTTCTGTTACTCACGAAATGGCTATAGCTCCATACTTTGATACCAATTCAATAATTACAAGTACAATATATTTTGGATTGGTTTTTTTATTTGTAATGAATAGAACCAAGATTTTAAATTTATTAGGTAAGTTTTTAACTCCATTAATCATATTAATACTACTTGCTATTATATTTATTGGAATGTTTACAGCTCCCGTAGCTACAAATCCTTCTACTTTTAATTCTCCTTTTGTAAGTGGTCTTCTTGAAGGCTATCAAACTTTTGATGCCATTGGAGCTGTGGTAGTAGGTGGTATTCTAGTTATTTCAATGAACTTTAATAAAAATACTTCTTTTGAAACTAAAAAAGAGTTAATTACAAAAGCTGGTGTCATAGCTGGTATTGGTCTTTTAATTATATATGCTGGACTTATTTATAATGGAGCTATATACAGTAGTGTTTTTAGCAATGAAGCTACTAGAACAGATGTTTTAAATGCATTAAGCACACAAACTTTAGGAAATATAGGAACCGTTTTCTTAGGAATTTTAGTAGCCTTGGCTTGTTTTACTACTGCTGTAGGTATTATAACTGGTACTGCAGACTATATTAAAGGAATTACAAATAATTCGCAAAATGCTTACACGATTACTGCTGTTATTAGTTGTGTTTTAGGTGTTTTAGTTGGACAGTTTGATGTACATTATATTATAAACATTGCACTACCTGCATTAATGTTTATTTATCCTATAACCATAGTTTTAATCATCTTAAATGTACTTCCTAACAAGTACACGTCTGCTCGAGTTTTTAAAGTGGTTGTTATAATTACTTTTATTTTTAGTATTCCAGATTTTTTAGGTTTTATTGTTCCTAAAGAAAGTTTAGTTGATGTAAAAAACATAATTCCTTTAGCTAATAAGCATTTGGGATGGGTATTACCAGCTATTTTAAGTTTTGTTGGAGTTAACCTAACAAAAGAAACAATTGTTTAAATCTAAAGAACTCACTAACAAGTACTTTAACAAGTTGTTAATATCTAAAAATCAGTAAATTGATTATTTTTAACAAAACCAAAAGTCATGAAAACTTTTTATTTGTTAATCATTTTATTGATTACAACTCAACTCACTGCTCAAGAGAAAGAGCAAGCAATTAAGGACGTAAAGCAAGCTGCCTATAATTACATTGATACTTTTTACAAAGCTGATACTACTTTAGCTTACAAAAGTGTTCATAAAGACCTCAGGAAAGTAGGCTGGTGGTTTGACAAGAAAAAAGGAAAATTTTCTAATAAATCTGAAATGCCATTTCATAAACTAATTGCATTGGCAAAAAAATGGAACGCTAAAGGCAATAGAGCCAATGAAAATTCAATTAGAAAAATAAACATTTTAGAGGTTTCCGATAAAATTGCTGTAGTAAAGGTTACGGCAGTTTGGGGAATAGATTATTTGAATATGGTAAAAACTAAAGATGGCTGGAAATCTATCAATATCATCTGGCAATCAGAACCTAAATTTTCTTTAAAAGATTAATCCATAAAAAAACCGAACTAGTTTAAGTTCGGTTTTTTATTTTATTTAAAAGAGTTATTAAAATCTATACCCTAAATTAATACCTACTCTTGGTACAATAGATCTTGAATCTGAAGAAAACATATTTCTACCTAAACCTCCATGAACATCAATAACAAAACCTCCTGAAGATACATACTTAGATCCAACAGCTATACCTAAAGCTCCATCTGTGTATTCTTTGTATTGATTTGTTCCAATTTTTCTTTCACCTGTGTTAATTCCTAAAAAAACTTCTCCAAAGTAATTCCAGTTTCTATTATTTGTAAAATAATGACGGAAAAATGGCGTAATCATTCTTTTTTCATTGTATCTAAAATCTGCTGATCTCTTCTCAAAATTAAATAATGCAGAAACTCCAACAGAAGATTGTTCGCTTGTATAATACTCGTAAGATACGTCTAAGGTTTTAAGTGCTAAAGCATCAAATATGTCAACTTTTACCTCTTGTTGTGCTTGAGCAAATGCGCTGATAAATATCACAGCAACTAATATTATTTTTTTCATCTTTTACTTTTTATTGATTTAAATTACCTATCAATTATAGTACCACAAACATACATTAATTGTTCAAGGCTTTAAAAACTTACAACAACATTTTATAACTATGAACAATTACAGTTTGTATCGCAATTATTTTTCTTTTTTGATTTTATAAAAAACTTTTTAATCAAAAAAACAACTGCCAGTAAAACAACTATATATGTTAAAACTTTTTGCATTAACTTAAAAATTGATAGGCTCCTAATGCCGATAAATATGCTAAAACTCCCATTCCTACTAATTGTATTAACGGCCATTTCCAGCTTTTAGTTTCTCTTTTTACAATAGCCAATGTAGCCATACACTGCATTGCAAATGCATAAAACAATAATAAAGATATCCCTGTAGCAAAGTTAAATCGGCTTTTACCTGTTTCTGAATTCATCTCTGAAGCCATTTTTTCTTTAATTGTAGTTGTGTCTTCATCATTATTCTCTACACTATAAATAGTTGCTAAGGTCCCAACAAAAACTTCCCTTGCAGCAAAAGACGCTATTAAACCTATTCCTATTTTCCAATCGTAACCTAATGGTTTTACAATTGGTTCAATTGTTTTTCCTGCAATACCTATATAAGAATTCTCCAACTTAGCTGAAGCTATTTTTTGTTCTAGCTCTTGCTCTGATAACTGTTGATTCATTGTCTTTTGGGCTATGTCTTTTTCAACATTATCAAATGACGAAGGTCCATGCGATGCTAAAAACCATAAAACTATAGAGATTGCTAATATTATTTTTCCCGCTCCAAATACAAATGCTTTTGTTTTTTCTAATACATCTAAAAAGACATTTTTTACAGAAGGCACTTTATAATCAGGCATCTCTATTACAAAAAACGAATTACTTTTAATTTTTAGTGTTTTATGTAAAATAAATGCTGCTATTATTGCCGCTCCAAAACCAAGAACATACAATCCTAATAATGTAAGTCCTTGTAAACTTACAAAACCTAAAACTTTAGTGTTTGGAATAATTAAAGCAATTAAAATAGCATATACTGGTAAACGAGCAGAACATGTGGTAAATGGCGTAACTAAGATTGTAATTAAACGTTCTTTCCAACTAGAAATAGTACGTGTTGCCATTACTGCTGGTATTGCACATGCAGTTCCCGAAATTAAAGGAATTACACTTTTACCACTCATACCAAATCGTCTCATAATTTTATCCATTAAAAAGACAACTCTACTCATATATCCCGTTTCCTCTAAAAGGGCAATAAATAAAAACAAAATGGCTATTTGTGGAATAAAAATTACAACTCCTCCAATACCTGGAATAATTCCATCAGTTAGTAAATCAGTAAACATACCTTCTGGTAGTTTAGATTTGGTAAACTCTGCAATGTTAGCAAACAAGCCATCTATAAAATCCATTGGAGTTGATGCCCATTCAAAAATCGATTGAAAAATCAATAACAGCAATCCAAAGAAAATAACATATCCAAATATTTTATGAGTAAAAACACGATCTAATTTAGATCTTATATCTGTTCCTTTAGAGCTATCTACCTCATAAGTTTTCTTTAAAATTGAATTAATTTTTTGGTATCTATAAATTGTTTCTTTATGCTGATACTTCTTCTGTTTAGACACATCATGACCAAACTGCTCTAATTCCTCTTCTTCCTTACTTGAAAGCAACGATGTATATTGCTTGGTATACATTAACCATAATTCGTAAATAGAAAATCTTTGACTTTTTTCTGATAATTCTTTAAAGTAATCAGCATCAATTCTAGATGAAATTTCTTCAAAGTTTGAATATGGTTTTATCGCTTTATAATTTGCAATTTCTTCTTTTAAATCATCAATCCCTTGATTGTTTCTTGCTGAAATTAAAACTACTTTAGTGTGTAGTTCTTTTTCTAAGCTATCAATATCAATTGAAATTCCTTTTCGTTGTAACTGATCGGCCATATTCAAGGCTAAAATTACCGGAATCTCTAAATCTTGAATTTGAGTAAATAGCAGTAAATTTCTTTTCAAATTTTCAACATCAGCAACTACTACAATTACTTCTGGCTTATCATCTTCATTAGAAGTTAATAAGTTTTTTAACACAATACTTTCATCAATCGAAGTTGGATTAATACTGTAAGTACCAGGTAAATCGGTAATTATAGCTGATTGTTTATTTGGTAATTTACATACACCTTGTTTTTTATCAACAGTAACTCCAGGGTAGTTTCCAACTTTCTGATTTAAACCAGTTAACTGATTAAATAATGATGTTTTTCCTGTATTAGGATTTCCTATTAATGCTACTTTAATACGTTTACTCATCAGTTAAATTTTAGTAACTATTATTTGACTAGCTGTTTCTTTTCTTATTGCTAAGTGACTTCCATTTACACAAATGTAAATTGGGTCTTTTAAAGGGGCTATTTGCAATAGTTCCACTTCTGTACCAGGTAAGCAGCCCATTTCTAATAATTTTAACGGTATAACATCTAAGCTTTCTTCAGATATAATTCCTCTTTCTCCGATTTGTAAAGTTGCAATTGAATTCAAACGACATGTATAAATTAACCCACAAATATATTAAAATAGAACGATTCTAAACAACAAGCTTTGTTAATTATAAGCTCAAGCTTCATTTATTAATTGTCCTATCTGTATGAAACCTTATATTTGTGCTATGACTTTCGACCAAATCATCGGACAAGAACATATTAAAAAGCATTTACAACAAACTGTTAAAAACAACAGAATACCTCATGCTCAACTTTTTGTTGGTAAAGAAGGTTCTGGTACTTTAGCTACTGCCATTGCATATGCTCAATATTTATTATGTAATTCCTCTGCAAATGCCGAGGCTTGTAATTTAAAATGTAGTAAACTACAGCACCCTGATTTACATTTTGCTTTTCCAGTAACTACAAACGATTCTGTAAAGAAACACCCAGTAAGTAATTTATTTTTAAACGATTGGAGAGACTTTATTGAAAAACAACCTTATGGAAGTTTATTTAATTGGTTGCAACATATTGGAGTTGAAAATAAGCAAGGACAAATTGGAGTAGATGAAGCTGAAGATATTGTAAAAAAATTACAACTAAAATCATACGAAGGAGGTTTTAAAGTAATGATAATTTGGATGGCTGAAAAAATGAATGTAGCTGCTTCCAATAAATTATTAAAACTTATTGAAGAACCACCTAGTCAAACTATCTTTTTGTTAGTTACTGAAGATGAAGGTCAAATTATCAATACTATCAAATCTAGATGTCAAGCATTGCATTTCCCTTCATTAAGTAGTGCTGATATAGCAAATACTTTAATTCAACAGGAAAACGTTTCTGAAAATGAAGCTACAAAAACAGCTTATCAGGCAGAAGGAAATTACAACAAAGCGCTTCAGTTATTAAACAATAATTCTAATGATTTAATTTTTGAAGAATGGTTTATAACTTGGATTCGAGCGGCTTTTAAAGCAAAAGGTAATGCAGCTGTAATTCAAGACTTAATAGGCTGGTCGGAAACCATTGCAAAATCGGGAAGAGAAACACAAAAACAATTCTTACAATATTGTTTACAATTCTTTAGACAAGCTTTATTATTAAATTATGGTACTCCTGATTTAGTTTTTTTAGAAACAAAAACGAACAACTTCAAATTAGAAAAATTTGCTCCTTTTATAAATAGTGCAAATATCTTAACTATAGAAAAAGAAGTTAGCGATGCTCTATATCATATTGAACGAAATGGAAATGCAAAAATTATTTTATTAGATTTATCAATCAAATTAACTCGTCTTTTGCATACCAAAGAAGAAAAAATTAATGCTTAAAACATGAGAACATCTTATATAATTACGGTTATTATTTTCGGAATACTTTTTGCTGCATGTAAACAGGAAAAAAAAGCTGCTTTAAACGATTATATGGTTGGAAGTTGGCAAACTGAATATATCAAAATTGAAATGCCAACTATTAATAAAACTGATAGCACCTCTGTTTTTGAAGATAATTTTAGTAAGCCTAATACTGGTAGAGCTCAATCTACTTATAAAAAAGACGGAACTTTTAAAGCTTGGTTTCAACAGCCTAATGGTGAAAAAACTGGAAAAACTAATGGTAAATGGAAAACAAAAAATGATAGTTTGTATGTAGATTACCCCTATTTAGGAAAACAGGTTCAAGCTTGGTATAAAATAACTAAAACAAAAGAAGGTTTTGAAGGTAAAGTAGTTTATGATTGGGATAATGATGGAGAATTTGACGATACTTTAATTATGAAAACTAAAAGAATAAAAGAATAAAAGAATAAAATTGCTAAACGTTAACAACATATCCTTACGTATCCGAATATTTTTGTCAATGATACTTCTTGTATTATTGGCTTCTGTTTTAATTGTATTAGTAACTGTTTATCAGTATGGTGAACAAACCAAAGATTATAACATTCATCGTTTTGGAAGAAAGGAAACTACCATTAAACAAGCTATTGAAATTGAATTAAAACGTAGAACAACATATCCTGTTAACACAGAAAACTTATCTAAAATTTTTCAGGACAGAATTTATGAGATGGCTGCTGTTCATAAGCTTACAATTACGATGTATGGTATGGATGGTCGGTTTTTAAAATCGTCAAAACCTTATAATTTTGAAAAAGTAGAAGATAAACCTCTTTCTAGTGAAATAACTACTGAATTAGCTAATAATTCTGATCATAAAATTTTAAAAAGTAGAAGTAAAAACGGAATTACCTACCAATCTTCCTATACGTATATAAACGATTTACGCTTTAAACGTATTGGAATACTTGAAATACAAATAGCGCAAAATAACGAAGAACAAAAAAAGGAGTTACAAGAATTTATTTCACGCTTGTCACTTGTATACATTCTTATGTTCCTAGTAGCAATTGCGTTGGCATACTTTTTATCAAGCTATATTACACGATCTATTCAAACAATTTCAGAAAAAATTAAAGAGACTCGTTTAAACAAACGAAACGAAAAAATCACTTTAAACTCTGCTAGTTCAGAAATCAATTCTTTGGTTGATTCTTATAATAACATGATTGATCAACTAGAAGAAAGTGCTGTAAAATTAGCTATGAGCGAACGTGAACAAGCGTGGAGAGAAATGGCAAAGCAGGTTGCTCATGAAATTAAAAATCCATTGACTCCTATGCGACTTTCTGTTCAAAGTTTTGAAAGAAAGTTCAATCCAAACGACCCTAAAATTAAAGAAAAAATGTCTGAATATAGTGAAACACTTATTCAGCAAATAGATGTAATGAGTTCTATTGCCTCTGCATTCTCTGATTTTGCTAAAATGCCTACACAACGACGTGAAAAATTAGATGTAGTAGATGTTGTAAAACACTCGTTAGACATATTTACAGAAGGATATATACATTACATTCCACAAGAAACAGAATTATTTGCCAACCTAGATAAAACACAATTGATTAGAATTGTAACCAACTTAGTAAAAAATGCTACACAGGCAATAAAAGAAAACGAACAAAATCCTAGAGTTGAAGTAAAAGTTACTTCAGAAGGTAATAACGTTAAAATTTCTGTTTCTGATAATGGAAAAGGTATTACCGAAAAAAATAAAGAATTAATTTTTGAACCTAAGTTTACTACTAAAACAAGTGGAATGGGATTAGGTTTACCAATGATAAAAAATATAATTGAAGCATATGATGGTTCTATTACTTTTACCTCAACTGAGGGTATAGGAACTGTTTTTAATGTAATTTTACCCAAAACATAATCAAATGAATTTCGAAAACATCTTAGTTGATACTTCTAACGGATTAGCTACAATAACTATTAATCGTCCAAAAAAATTAAATGCTTTAAACAAAGCAACTATTGAGGAATTACATACAGCTTTTGATAGCTTAAATAATGATTCTTCAATAAAAGCAATCATTATTACGGGTAGTGGAGAAAAAGCTTTTGTTGCTGGTGCAGACATTTCTGAATTTGCTCATTTCTCAGTAGCAGAAGGTGCTGAATTAGCCAGAAAAGGACAAGAAACTTTATTTGATTTTGTAGAAAATTTATCTACTCCAGTAATCGCCGCTGTTAATGGATTTGCATTAGGTGGTGGGTTAGAATTGGCAATGTCGTGTCATTTCAGAATTGCTTCTGACAATGCTAAAATGGGATTACCAGAAGTATCTTTAGGTGTAATACCTGGCTATGGAGGTACACAGCGTTTACCACAGCTTGTAGGTAAAGGAAAAGCTATGGAAATGGTAATGACAGCTGGAATGATTTCTGCTGAGGAAGCTAAAGATTCTGGATTAGTAAATCACGTTACAACACAAGAAGAATTAATTCCATTAGCTGAGAAATTAGCTAGCAAAATAATGAGAAATTCATCTGTTGCGATTAGCGCCGCTATTAAAGCTGTAAACGATAATTTTAAAGACGGTATTAATGGTTTCGAAACAGAAATTACTGAATTTGGAAACTGTTTTGGTACAGAAGATTTTAAAGAAGGAACTACTGCTTTTCTAGAAAAAAGAAAACCTAATTTCCCTGGAGCATAACATATGACATTAAAGAAAACTCTTTTTCTAATTCTTTTTCTCTTTAGCTATAGTTTTTTTGCACAAAAAACTATTGATAGTCTCTATGTAAAAAGTCTAAAAACACTTTCTGATTCTTTAAGAGTAGAGGACGGGAGTAGAGAAAGAGTTCTTTTAATGAACAAAATGTTAGTTCTTGCCGAAGAACAAAAAGACACCTTTAGAACAATTCTTCTATTGCATAGAATTGCTAGGCAAAGTCAATTCATTAATGAGCATTACACATCTATTAAATCTTATAAAAGAGAATTAGATTTATACAACAAATATCAATTTAGCAAGAAAGAAAAAAAAGCCATACTCTTAGCTAAAATAACTCCTATAGAAATACAAGTACAACTTGGAAACAGTTATGCTGCCATAGGAGAAACTAAAATAGGGTTGGACTATTATTCTATTGGTGAAGCCATCGCTGAAAAAGAAGACTTAGGTTTTTATAAAGCTGTAATACCTGTTTTAATTGGCGGAATGAATAATACTGCAGGGGAATATGAAGAAGCTATAAAACAGTATAAAAAAGGCTTACAACTTATAGAATCTGCAAAAGATATAGATGAAATAAATAGGAAATTCAATAGCTCACTCACTATTGTAAGCATCAGTGACTCTTATCTTAAACTAAAAAAATTAGATTCAGCTAATTTTTATTTAAATAAAGGAATTGAAAAACACTTAGATACCATTAATGATGTTATTCGATTAAACTACTTGTCTCAAAAAAGTAAAATCTTAATTGCTGAAAATAAAAACGAAGAGGCTTTAATTGTATTAGAAAAGTTAAAAGATTTAAGTCATAAATACGATACAAATTCAGGAGAAACGTACTACTATAAAGAATTAGCTGAGGCCAATAGTAATTTAAAAAACTATGATAAGGCAATAGCTATAATGCTTAAAGGTATTGACAAAATAAAAAACAAAACCAAAGAATTCAATTTAGTAGAAGACTATAAAAAACTTGCTAAAATTTATAAAAAAGCTGGAAACATTGAAAAATCAAATGAGTATTTTGAAAAATATGTTTTAAATCAAACTGCATTAGAAAAAAACAGAAAACATATTGTAGACTCTTTTCATAAAAAGAAAATTTCTGATTTAGAAACAGCTAAACAAAAGCAACAAAATAAAACTTCTCTTTTACTTATAGGAGGCTCTTTTGTCATTGCACTTTTGCTACTTTTCTTATTTATTACATCAAAAAGAAGAGCAAAAACTACCAAGAGGTTTAATGAATTATTGACTAAAATAGAATCTTTAGAAAAACAACAAACTCTTGTAGACACTAAAGACATTTCATTAGAAGAAAAGAATACTACTTCAGATATTAATCAAGAAACTTTTAATGAGATTTTAGCTGGCTTACAAAAAATAGAAGAACAGCATTATTATTTAAAACAAGAATGTAATTCATATAACGTAGCAAAGAAAATAAAAACAAACACTTCGTATTTATCGAAAGTAATCAATGCGCATTATCAGAAAAACTTTAATACATACATAAACGATTTAAGAATTAATTATATCATTTTAAAATTAAAAGAAAGTAGCAAATTTAGATCCTATTCTATTCAATCAATTTCAGAAGAAATAGGTTATAAAAGTCCAGATTCTTTTACCAAATACTTTAAAAAAAGAACTGGTTTATTACCTTCTGTTTATATCAAAAAATTGAATTCTATTTCTTAAATCAACATCAAAAAGACGCTACAAAAGCCCTAAATTTATAAATTTGGGGCTTTTTCATTTTTGAGACCTTTCTTTTTTTAAAAACACATCAAACAACTATAAAACAACAACTTAACAAGAGAAAACACAACCCTATTTTCCTAAAACTGGGTATACTTTACTTGGAATAGCTCTTTTAAAGTAGAATCTTTGTATCAGCAACTAAGCTCATATAAAATTTATTGAGAAATGAAAAAATCAACAAGAACTTTAATTGTTATCATCTCATTCTTATTACTTGGAGGACTATTTGGTTACACAGTAGCTTCCTCAATAAAAAGTTCTAATAAGTCTGATAAAATTTTCCAAACATTAAAAGAAAATTGCGATTGTAAAGAGGTTAACCAAATCATTTATGCAAAAGGAATTCAGTTTGGGGAAAATGGTCTTTCAACTGAAAAAGGAGAATACCAATTAGTTGACTGCAATTTTGAATCAGTAGAAGCTGAAGCTAAAAGAATTCAATCTTTATTAGAATCTGAAATAAAGGGTTTTAAAGAAATAGACTTATTAGAGTTAGAATTTATTAACCAAAACGAAAGTAAAGTAGTCTTAATAAAAAAAGGAATCATTAAATAAAACCGAACATCATGATAATTATAATAACAACCATCATTTTAGAAATAGCACAATTACTATTAAATTTAGTATTAACGATATTTTAAATACAGGATTATTCGATACTATCTTAAAAGTTAATTAAACAGTTCCATCCCATTCATTATAGAACTGTTGTAAAAATTGCTCCATAAACTCATGTCTTTTTGTTGCAATACTTTTACCTGTAGCTGTATTCATTTTATCTTTTAACAACAATAGTTTTTCATAAAAGTGATTTATCGTTGGTGCTGTAGACTTTTTATATTCTTCTTTGGTCATGTTTAGATTTGGAAGAATACTTGGATTATATAACTCTCTATTTTTATAACCTCCGTAGTTAAAACAACGAGCTATTCCTATAGCACCTATTGCATCTAATCTATCAGCATCTTGAATAACTTCTAATTCTGGCGATGTGAACTTTTGTTCGAAATTACCTCCTTTAAAAGATATATTTTGAATAATCTTTTCAACATGAACAATTATTGCTTCACTTACATTTTGAGACTCTAAAAATACTCGTGCCTTTTTAGGACCAACAGTTTCATCCCCATTATAAAACTTACTATCGGCAATATCATGTAATAAAGCACCTAAAGCCACTATGAATTCATCTACTTTTTCCGTCTTTGCTATTAATAATGCATTTTTATATACTCGTTCTACATGAAAATAATCATGTCCTCCCTCTGCTCCTTTCAAAGTTTCTTTTACAAACTCAATAGTATCCTGTATAATTTGCGCTCTATTCATAGGTTCAAAAATAAAAAACCTGCATTTAAATAAATACAGGTTTTGAAAAATTATGTTCGAATTACTTTTAAGCTGTAACTTCTTTCCCTATTAAGTTATTAGCTACTAAATATTCAGCTATTTGAATTGTATTTGTAGCTGCCCCTTTTCGTAAATTATCAGAAACAATCCACATATTTAAACTATTTGGTTGCGATAAATCTCTTCTAATTCTACCTACAAAAACTTCATCTTTTCCTTCAGAATAGAACGGCATAGGGTATACATTATTCTCAATATCATCTTGTACAACAACTCCATCTGTTTCAGATAAAATTTTGCGAATATCCTCTACCTCAAAATGATTTTCAAACTCAATATTTACAGCCTCACTATGACCACCTACAACAGGTATTCTTACTGATGTAGCTGTAATACCAATACTAGGGTCGTTTAAAATCTTATGAGTTTCTCTTACCAATTTTAATTCCTCTTTAGTATAACCTGCTTCCTCAAAAACATCACAATGAGGTAATACATTTTTATGAATTTGATGCGGATATGCTGTTTCCCCCTCTATTCCTTTAGATTCATTTTCTAATTGTTGAACAGCTTTAACTCCTGTTCCTGTAATTGACTGATAGGTAGAAATTACCAAACGTTTGATACCATATTTTTTATGCAATGGCGCCAAAGCTAAAACCATTTGAATTGTAGAACAATTTGGATTTGCTATAATTTTATCATTCTCCGTTAATTCAGAAGCATTAATTTCTGGTACTACTAGTTTTTTAGTAGTATCCATTCTCCATGCCGAAGAATTATCAATTACAGTTGTTCCAGCCTCTGCAAATTTAGGAGCCCATTCTAATGATGTACTTCCTCCTGCAGAAAACAACGCTACATCTGGCTTCATAGAAACAGCGGTTTCTAATCCAACAATGGTATAATTTGTTCCTTTAAACTCAATTTGTTTTCCAACTGAACGTTCTGATGCTACAGGAATTAATTCTGTTACAGGAAAGTTACGTTCTGCTAACACTTGTAACATTACATTACCTACCATTCCGGTAGCTCCTACTACTGCTACTCTCATTTATTATTATTATTTACGGTAAGTTGCCAATAACCAACATCTACCCATTTATTAAACTTATATCCAACTTCTTTAAAATGTGCTACTTTGGTAAAACCAAACTTTTCATGCAAAGCAACACTTGCTTTATTAGGCAATGATATTCCACCTATTAACACATGAAAACCTTTTTCAATTAACACTCTAATTAAATTATTGTACAACTGAGAACCTATTCCTTTACCTCCAACATTAACATCTAAGTAAATAGAAACTTCAGCTGTTTTACCATATGCACTTCTTGTATTCCAAAAATTTCCATGTGCATAACCTACAATTCTATTATTTTCTTCAAAAACAAACCAAGGAAAATCCTTTGTTATTTTTTCTATTTTATTTTTAAAGTAAGTTACAGAAACAGGTTCCTCTACAAACGTAGCAATATGACTTACAACATAGTAATTGTAAATATTAGTTATTGCTTCAGCATCATTTATAGTTACACTTCGTATCATTTCTTTGAAATACTAGTACAAAGGTTCAAAAAAATGAGATTAGTTGTATCTGTTTTACCGCTAAATTTTCTCAAAAATTTGAATTCCTATCAATTTGATACTAAATGTATTATTTTAAACATAAAAAATAAAAATTATGTACTTTTGCAGCGATTTTTAAAAAAGATCATAACATATTTTGTTTAACTAAAAAAGTATAGCATGCAACTGTACAATAAGTTAAGCGCAAGTGAACGCGCTGCATTAATAGACGAAGCGGGAAAAGACCGTTTGACAATTTCATTCTATCAATATTTTAAGATAGAAAATCCAACCTTATTTAGAAACAAATTATTCCTAGAATGGAACGAATTAGATGTATTAGGTAGAACCTATGTGTCTTATGAAGGTATAAATGCTCAAATCTCTGTTCCTGCAGAAAATTTCCTAGCTTTAAAAGAACAATTAGATAACATTTCTTTCTTAAAAGATATTCGTTTAAATGTTGCCGTAGAGCAGGACAATAAGTCGTTTTTAAAATTAAAGGTAAAGGTTCGTAATAAAATTGTAGCTGACGGATTAAACGATGATACTTTTGATGTAACGAATAAAGGAGTTCACTTATCGGCTAAAGAGTTTAACGAAATGTTAGCAAATCCAAACACTGTATGTGTTGATATGCGTAACCATTATGAAAGTGAAATAGGGCATTTCGAAGGAGCTGTAACTCCAGATGTAGACACATTTAGAGACTCTTTAGATATTATTGAAGAAGATTTAAAAGATCATAAAGAAGATAAAAACCTATTAATGTATTGTACTGGTGGTATTCGTTGTGAAAAAGCATCAGCTTATTACAAGCATAAAGGTTTTAAAAACGTATTCCAATTAGAAGGAGGAATTATAGAATATACTCGTCAAGTAAAAGCAGAAGGGTTAGAAAATAAATTCAAAGGAAAGAATTTTGTTTTCGATCATAGACGTGCTGAACGTATTTCTGAAGATGTAATTTCTAATTGTCATCAATGTGGAAAACCATGCGACACACATACCAATTGTGCAAACGAAGGTTGTCACTTATTGTTTATTCAATGTGACGAATGTGCTGAGCAAATGGAAAATACTTGTTCTTCTGAATGTCAAGAAATTATCCATTTACCTTATGAAGAGCAAAAAGCTTTACGTAAAGGTAAACATGCTAGCAATAAAATATTTAAAAAAGGGCGTTCTGAAGCTTTAAAATATAAGAAGTAATGCAAAAAATTGAACTAATGGCACCTGCTGGTAATTTTGAATCGTTACAAGCAGCGTTAGACAATGGATGTGATTCTGTGTATTTTGGTGTCGAACAATTAAATATGCGAGCTAGAGCGTCTATTAATTTTACTCTTGACGATTTAGAAGAAATTTCACAAAGATGTAAAGAGAAAAATGTTCGTACTTATTTAACCTTAAACACTATTGTTTACGATCATGATTTATCAATTGTAAAAACATTGATAAAAAGAGCAAAAGAAGCAGATATTACTGCAGTAATTGCTATGGATCAAGCAGTAATTGCTATGGCAAGAGCTGAAGGAATGGAAGTTCATATTTCTACACAAATAAATATTACAAATATTGAAACTGTAAAGTTTTATGCAATGTTTGCCGATACGGTTGTATTGAGTAGAGAACTTAGTTTACGTCAAGTAAAAAAGATTACCGAGCAAATAGAAAAAGAAGAAATTAAAGGTCCTTCAGGTCGTTTACTTGAAATAGAAATTTTTGGACATGGTGCATTATGCATGGCTGTTTCAGGTAAATGCTATATGAGTTTACACTCTCACAATTCTTCAGCAAACAGAGGTGCTTGCAAGCAAAATTGTCGTAAAAAATATACGGTAATTGATCAAGAATCAGGATTTGAAATGGAGTTAGATAACGAGTATATCATGTCTCCAAAAGATTTATGTACAATTGATTTCTTAGATCAGGTTGCCGATGCTGGGATTAAAGTATTAAAAATTGAAGGTAGAGGAAGAGCTCCAGAATATGTTGCTAAAGTAATTAAATGTTATCGTGATGCTATTGATAGCTTATCCAATGGTACTTATGATAAAGAGAAAGTAATTAGCTGGATGCAAGAACTAGAAAAAGTATATAATCGCGGTTTTTGGAATGGATATTATTTAGGACAAAAATTAGGAGAATGGAGTAAAGAACCAGGTTCTCATGCCACTCAAAAGAAAGTATACTTAGGTAAAGGGGTTCATTATTTCCAAAAAGCTCAAGTTGGTGAATTTAAAATTGAAGCTTACGATGTAAATGTAGGTGATACAATTTTAATTACAGGTCCAACTACAGGAGCAAAAGAAATGGAGCTAAAACAAATGTTTGTAAATGATGCTCCTGCTGAAAAAGCTACTAAAGGTGATGAAGTAACGATGAAATTAGATTTTAAAATTCGCTCTTCAGATAAGTTATATAAAATTGTAAAAACCGAATTTGCACAAGCCTAATGGTAGTAGTTACTTTACAAAGAAAAAAATGTATTGGTTGTAATTATTGTGTAGAGGTAGCTCCAGCACAATTTCAGATGTCGAAAAAAGATGGAAAATCAGTTCTTTTACATTCTTCTGAAAAAAAAGGTTTTTTCACAATAAAAACTCACGATGATTCTATTTACGAAGCATCATATGAAGCCAAAAAGGCTTGCCCTGTTAAAATTATAGAAGTAAAACAACTCTAAATACTTATTACTATATATCAAAGCTCTCTTCTGAGAGCTTTTTTATTTTAAATAATGTAATTTTATACTAAATAATTTAAATGTCTGGAGAAAAGAATTTAACTACCTTAATTAAAGAAATGAAACCTTTTGTTAATAAAGGGGAGTATGTTTTTACTACAGTTTCAAACACTTCAAATATTGACAAAGAAGAAATTATTAGTCTTTTTAAAGAGCAAGAAGGTGTAACACTTATTCTAAAAAAGTCTGTTGCCGACAATTTAAATCTACCATATAGCTTTATAGCTTCTTGGATTACTTTAAAAATACATTCAGCTCTAGACGCCGTAGGGCTCACAGCTGCTTTTTCAACAGAGCTTGCAAAAAACAACATTAGCTGTAATGTTGTTGCCGGCTATTATCACGATCATATTTTTGTTGCAAAAAAAGATGAAGCTAAAACCATCGAAGTATTAACAAATCTTTCTAATAGTTTTTAGTTTTGTAAAATGGAATTACAACCACCATATCGTAAAATTATTCATGTAGATATGGATGCTTTTTATGCATCGGTAGAGCAACTAGATAATCCTGATTTAAGGAATAAACCTGTTGCTGTTGGTGGAAGTGAAATTAGAGGGGTTGTTTCTGCTGCTAGCTACGAAGCCAGAAAATATGGTGTCCGTTCTGCCATGAGTGGAGTACTTGCTAAAAGAAAATGTCCACACATAATCTTTGTCCCTCCTAGGTTTGACAGATACAAAGAAATTTCTTCTAAGATTAGAAAAATATTTTATGATTATACAGATTTAGTAGAACCTCTTTCTCTTGACGAAGCTTACTTAGATGTTACTGAAAATAAAAAAGGAATTTTATCTGCCAGTTTAATTGCAGAAGAAATAAGAAAACGTATCTGGGATGAACTAGAATTAAGAGCTTCTGCTGGGATTTCTATAAATAAGTTTATAGCAAAAGTCGCTTCAGACATTAACAAGCCAAACGGTCAAAAAACTATAAACCCTGAAGAAGTAATTAGTTTTTTAGAAGAATTACCTATCAATAAATTTTACGGCGTTGGAAAAGTAACTGCTGCTAAAATGCATAATCTAGGAATTTTCACAGGTTTAGATTTAAAGAAAAAATCAATAGAAGAGCTTTCTAAACTATTTGGAAAGTCTGGCTTACATTATTATAATATTGTTAGAGGGATTCACAATAGCCAAGTAAAACCTAATAGAATAAGAAAATCTATAGCAGCCGAACGTACTTTTAATGAAAATTTATCTTCTGAAGTGTTTATGCTAGAACGTTTAGATAAAATTGCTGATGAATTAGAGCGCAGAATGAAAAAGTCGAATACTAAAGGTAAAACCATTACTTTAAAAATAAAATATAGCGACTTTACCCAACAGACTCGAAGCAAAACTACCAACCATTATATTTATCAAAAAAGAGACTTTTACCCTATAATTAAGGAATTATTATTTCAAGAAACTTTAAAAAATTCTGTTCGTTTATTAGGAATTTCTTTTAGTAATTTAAATACCGAAAAGAAAGAACCAATTTGGGTACAACTAAAATTTAATTTTTAGATTATTGGAAGCCTTAAAGTAACTCTTGTTCCAATAGATTGGCCTTTTTCATCAACCAAATCTATATAAACTAAAGAAAAATCATTTTGATATTGATTAGCGAAGTTTTTCAACCTTTCCGTAGTTAATTCTATTCCTATAGAATCTCTATTCAGGGATTTGTTTTTTTTAATTTTTAAAGCTGCATCTCTTCCTATTCCATTATCTGATATATCAATTTGAATAAACTCATCCGAAATTTTTTCTACTGATAACTCTACTTTTTTACTCCCTTTTTTTGAAGACAATCCATGCCAAATAGAATTTTCTAAAAACGGCTGTAATATTAATGGAGGTATTTTTATTCTCTCTAACTCTAAATCAGGACTAATATTTTCCTCATATTCTATTTCATTTGAAAACCTAATATTTTCAATACTCATATACAAGTTCATCGTTTTTAACTCTTCTCCCAGTGTTACCTCTTTTACTCTAGAAGAATCTAAAATACTACGAATTAACTTTGAAAACTTATTTAAATAATAAACCGCATTCTTTTGTTCATTATTGATAATATAAAGCTTAATAGAATTCAGAGCATTGAACACAAAATGTGGGTTCATTTGAATTCTTAATGCTTCTTGCTCTAAAAGTAAAATTTGCTTATCATTTTTTAACAAACGTTGTCTATATATTGAATATAATAAAACACCAAATAAAGCTATAGAAACCAAAGCTATAATTAGAATATTACGATTTCTTGTAAGTTTTAACTTACCTATTTCATTTTGCTTTGCAAGATCTTTAATTTTATTACTCTTAACTTCATTATCGTACTTGCTAATTAAGCTATTTACATAACGAATATTTTTAGCATTGAATGTCTTTTTTTCTAATTCAATTGCCATTTTGTAATACTCTAAAGACTTCTTGTATTTCTTTTGTTTTTGATATAGTTCAGATAAATGATCATAAGACACTGTTAAACTCGAAGGAATATTATTCTTCAAAGATATTCTTAGCGCTTTATTGATGTAAATTTTAGCCTCATTTAATCTATTCAATTTTAAAAGAGCACACCCTAAAGTATTGTACACTTCAGACAAGTAATACCTATTCCCTATAGATTCAGCAAGCTCAACAACCTCCTTAATATACTTATGAGCTTCTTCGTATTTAGATTGTTTAATTAAAATACCACTTATACTATTATGGCAAATTACTTTTCCTAACTGATCTTTATTTAGATTATTATATTTTAATGATTTTTGATAGTTGTCTAAAGCTTGATTTAGGTCTCCGATGTGTTTATAAGCATAACCAATATTTTGGTGATTAATCGCCAATCCTCTTTTATCATCTAAGTCCTTTTGAATAGCTATAGACTTACTAAATTTCTCTAGTGCTTTTTCATATTGTTTTAAAGCTAAATAGATATTTCCTAAGCTATTAATTGAAATACTATGACTAATTTTAATATCCTTATTAGGCTTCTCTATTTTTGAAATAATTTCTAAAGCAGATTGATGGTAATTCAGAGCCATCCTTATTTTATCTTGCCTTCTATAAACAACACCTAATTGATTTAATGTTACTACTTCCGCCTCAACACTTTTAATCTCTTTAGCTAATTCTAAAGCTTCTTTATATCTTTTTATTGCTTTATTATATTCTGTAACATTTCTATGAGATCGCCCTTGGACATTTTTGGCAAAAATCTGACCTAAGATATAATCGTTTTTTTTACTTTCATTTAAAAGTAAGTTTAATTCTTCACTAGTAAATCGAACTCTTTTGAAATGCTTTTGAAGCTCGAAATAATTAGTCTCTTTTATTTCAATAGCTTTAACTATTAAACTATCAACATTTTTTTGAGACAAACATATAATGCTGAACAAAAAGAATAATATTAATGTGAAGATTTTTTTCATCCTAAAACTTTTCTAACAGATCCGATTTTCGTTGTCTTGATACAGGGATTTTATGATTGTTTTCAATAATTACATAACCATCAGACTTTAAAAACTCTTTAATTTTATTTAAGTTAATGATGTAGGAATTATGAATTCTAAAAAAATGTTCTTCAGGTAACAGTAAATTAATTTCTTTTAATTTTTTAGTAACTACTATTTTCTTATTATTTGTAGTATGAATTGAGCAATAATTACCGTCAGATTCAACAAATAATATTTCAAATTGCTCTAAAAAAATAAGTTTACCATCTGTATTTATTGTTATTTTCCTTCTATTGAATTTTTTATTGAAGCTTGAAAGTATTTTTTCAAACTTATCATCATAATTATTGTTTTTTGAATAATGCTTTTTTATCCTGTTCAACGTTTCTTCCAAGTCATCAGTATCTATAGGTTTTAGTAAATAATCTATAGCCTGATTTTTTAATGCTTTAATAGCATACTCATTATAAGCGGTAGTTATAACAACAGCAAAGTCTGTTTTTTCTAATTTTTCAAGCAGTTGAAAACCATCCATTGTAGGCATTTCTATATCTAAAAAAAGGCAATCAATAGTGTTTTCGTTTATATATTTTATAGCCTTATCGGCTTCTGTAAATGTTTGTATGATTTCTAAATCATCATTAAAATTCGATAATTCCCACAAAAGACTTTTGATAGCTTTTGGTTCATCATCAACAATAACTGCTTTTAACATAAAGTGGGATTTGCAACCAAATGTAACTTTTATAATTGTAAAATTAAAATCAGGATAAAGCATTTATATATAAAAAAAGGCTTCTTATTCACCTAAAAAAACAAAAGACCAACCATTTACACACTATTTCTTACTATTTATACATATGTTATCGAAAAAAATATATTTTCGCCTCATATTTGTACCATAATACACAAGGGGAATCATTATGATAAATTAGGGGATTAATCAATAATGATATTAAACTAAAAAGCATCACTTTAATAAAGAGATGCTTTTTTATTTGAAATAAGTTTAGTTTATATATAAAAAAAAGCTCAAACAAATTGTTTGAGCTTTTTCTTATTTAATCAAGTAGTTTCTTAAGCCTCGAAAGGAACTATAGAAACATAAGACTTGTTGTCTCTTTTCTTTCTGAATTCAACTACACCATCAACTTTAGCGTGTAAAGTATGATCTTTACCCATGTAAACGTTTTCACCTGGATTGTGAGTTGTTCCTCTTTGACGAACAATAATGTTACCTGCAATAGCAGCTTGTCCTCCAAAAATCTTTACTCCTAGTCGTTTCGATTCTGATTCTCTACCATTCTTCGAACTACCAACACCTTTTTTATGAGCCATTTCTGTAAGTTTTTAAAGTTAATTATTTACTTAATGCTTCAATTAATTCAGCTTTCTTTAAAGAAGTGTATCCAGAAATACCTTTTTCTTTAGCTAAAGCTTTTAATTCTGCAACAGTCATTGAACTAATATCTTTAGATTCAGCTTTAACTTCTGCTTTAGGAGCTTCTTTTTTAGCAGCCGCCTTTTTTACACCAGAAGCAGAAATACCTTCGATTTGAATCTCAGTTAAAGACTGTCTGTGTCCATTTTTCTTTTTGTAACCTTTTCTTCTTTTCTTTTTGAAAACGATTACTTTATCACCTTTTAAGTGACCTAATACCTTAGCAGTTACTCCTGCTCCTTCTATAGCTGGGGCGCCAATAGTTACGTTACCTTTATCTTCAATAAGCATTACGTTATCAAAAGTTACTTTTGATCCTTCTGCCTCTTGTAAACGGTGTACGTATACTTTTTGGTCTTTTGCTACTTTAAATTGCTGCCCTGCTATCTCTACGATTGCGTACATACTTTTTGTTTTGCGTTATATTATTCGCACCTTCTTAATGAAAATGCGGGTGCAAATATACGTTTTTTAACACAGAAAACAACCTATAATACAGAAAATTAATCTTTTAATACTTAATAAGTTAAAAAATATTTTTCCTACTATGTAACAAATACCTTAAATTAACGTCACATATGTCAAAATCAGTCAAGAACTAATAAATTAATTAATGAAAAAAAGTATTTTATCTCTTGCTTCAGCTATGTTATTTGTATTCGCTACAAATGCACAAAAAGTGGAGTTTGAAGAGTACGATTTAAGTAACGGGATGCATGTTATTTTGCATAAAGACAACTCTGCTCCTGTTGTTACAACAGCTGTTATGTACCATGTAGGTGCAAAAGATGAACAACCTGATCGTACAGGTATGGCTCATTTTTTTGAACACTTATTGTTTGAAGGAACTAAAAATATTAAAAAAGGTGATTGGTTTAAAATTGTTTCTTCTAATGGAGGAAAAAACAATGCTAATACTACTGACGATAGAACATATTACTATGAAATATTTCCATCAAATAATTTGGAATTAGGACTATGGATGGAATCTGAAAGGTTATTACATCCAATTATTGGACAAGAAGGTGTAGATACTCAAAATGAGGTTGTAAAAGAAGAAAAGCGTTTGCGTGTAGACAACCAGCCATATTCTCGTTTTTTAGAAAACGTAAAAAAGAATATGTTTAAAAAGCACCCATATAAAGGGACTACAATCGGAAAAATGAAACATTTAGACGATGCTACATTAGAAGAGTTTATTGCTTTTAACAAAAAGTTTTATGTTCCTAATAATGCAACACTAGTGGTTGCTGGAGATATTAATGTAAAACAAGCTAAAAAATGGATAAAGGAATATTTTGAAAGAATCCCTAGAGGAAAAGATATTGAAAGAAATTTCCCTAAAGAAGATCCAATTACTACTCAAATAGAAGCTAAAGCTTACGATCCAAATATTCAGATTCCTGCAATTATGGAAGCTTATAGAACACCATCTATGAAAACACGTGATTCTAGAGTATTAGACATGATATCTTCATATTTAAGCAGTGGAAAAAGTTCAGTTTTATATAAAAAATTAGTTGACAAAAAGAAAATGGCTTTACAAGCAGGAGCTATAAACTTAAGTCAAGAAGACTACGGTACATATATCATTTATGCACTTCCTTTAGGCAAAACTTCATTAAGCGATTTAGTAAAAGAAATTGATGAAGAAGTTGTAAAACTTCAAACAAATTTAATTTCTGAAAAAGATTATCAAAAACTACAAAATAAGTTTGAAAATCAATTTGTAAACTCAAACTCTAGTGTAGAAGGAATTGCAAATTCATTAGCTCGTTATAATGTATTATATGGTGACACAAACCTAATTAACACAGAGATTGACATTTATCGTTCAATTACACGAGAAGAAATTAGAGATGTAGCTAAAAAGTACTTACAAACAAACAAGCGTTTGTTAATGGAATATTTACCAGAAAGTAAAAAGTAACATCAAAAGACAATATAAAAGAATTATGAAGACAAAAATTTTATCATTAGTCGCGATTTTAGCAATGTCTTTTGCTGTAAATGCACAACGCGATTTAAATAAACAACCAAAACCAGGGCCTGCTCCTAAAGTTCAATTAGGTAAAGCCGAAAAATTTAAATTACCTAACGGTTTACAAGTAATTATGGTTGAAAATCATAAATTACCTAGAGCCTCAGCTAGTTTAACTATTGACAACAAACCTGTAGCTGAAGGTTCAAAAGCTGGATTAGCAGATTTAATGGGTGGTTTACTAGGAAATGGAACTACTTCTATTTCTAAAGATGATTTCAACGAAAAAGTAGATTATTTAGGAGCATTTGTGAGCTATAGTAAAGATGGAGCATATGCATCATCATTAAAAAAATACTTTTCTGAAGTATTAGGATTAATGGCAGACGGAGTTAAAAATCCTGTTTTTTCACAAGAAGAATTCGACAAAGCTGTTGCTCGTACTTTAGATGGATTAAAATCTAATGAGAAAAGCGTATCTGCTATCGCTTCTAGAGTTCAAGACGTACTAACCTACGGTAAAAATCATCCTTATGGAGAATTTACAACACCTGAAAGTATCAAAAGTGTTACTTTAGCTGATGTAAAAAACAATTACAATACATACTATCGTCCTAACAATTCTTATTTAGTAATTGTTGGAGATATTAATCCTGCTAAAACAAAAAAATTAGTTACTAAATTATTTAGCGGATGGAAAGCTGGAAATATACCTTCAGCTACTTTACCAAAACCAACAAACCCTACTACTACTGAAATCGATTTTATCGATATGCCAAATGCTGTACAATCTGAAATTGCAGTAATTAACAATATTGATTTAGTATTAGGTGATAAAGATTATTACGCTGCATTATTAGCAAATAACATTTTAGGTGGTGGTGGAACTGCACGTTTATTCATGAATTTACGTGAAGATAAAGGATACACATATGGTTCTTACTCTAGTGTAAGACAAAGTAGAAATGCTGCTACTTTTAGAGCAACAGCTGCTGTTAGAAATATGGTAACAGATAGTTCTGTAGTAGAATTACAAAAAGAAATTAATAAAATTCGCTATCAAAAAGTTAGTCCAGAAGAGCTTAAGAATGCTAAAGCAAAATATATTGGTAATTTTGTAATGGATGTTCAAAAACCTAGAACAGCGGCTAGATATGCCTTAAATATTGCTCGATATAATTTACCTGCCGATTTTTACGAAAATTACTTAGCTAATATTAATGCAGTTACATTAGAGGATGTTCAAAATGCAGCTATTAAGTATTTTAGAGGAGATAAAGCACGTATTATAATTACTGGTAAAGGAATTGATGTTTTAAAGAATTTAGAAAAGAATTCTGACTATAAAATCAATTATTTCGACAAGAAAGGTAACCCTACTACAAAGCCAGAAATGAGCTTACCTATTCCTGCAGGTGTTACAGCAACTACAGTTATAGACAATTACTTTAAAGCTATTGGAGGTAAAAGTAAAGTAGGAAATGTAAAATCTACTATGATTTCTTCTAATGCTAAGCTTCAAGGAATGCAGTTAAGTTTAGTTCAAAAAAATGCAGCACCTAACAAATCATCTGTAGTAGTTTCTGTTATGGGGAATGTTATGCAGAAAATGGTTTTCGACGGAACTAAAGGATATCAAGAAGCTCGTGGACAAAAAAAGGAGCTTGAAGGTAAAGAACTTGAAAAAGCTAAGGGAGAGTCTGCTCCTTTTGCAGATAATGCATATAAGAATGGAAAATTAGAAAGAATCGAGCCTGTTGAAGGAAAGAGCGCATATGTTATTAAATATGGTGATAGTGAAATATTTTACGATACTACTTCTGGACTGAAAATTAAAGAAATAGAAACCATTAAAACTCCTCAAGGAGAAATAAAATCTCCAACTCTATTTTCGGATTACAAGGAAGTAAATGGAATCAAATTTCCTCATAAAGTTACCAGGTCATTTGGACCACAGAAAGTTGACTTTATAATTACAGAAGTAAAAATAAACGAAGGTGTTTCTGACGCTGATTTTAAATAAAAATTTACTTAAGTACAATTAAAAAGAGCCAAAACAAATTGTTTTGGCTCTTTCATTTTATATTTAAAATATACTATTTAGCTTTATTTACCAACCAAACTCCAAACAGAATAACTCCTCCTGCTAACAGTTGAACTAAGCTTAATTTTTCTCCATCAATAATCCCCCACATTACTGCTACAATTGGTATTAGATAGGTTACCGATGAAGCAAAAATAGGTGACGATAAATGCACCATTTTATTAAACATTACTTTTGCTATTCCAGTACCAACTACCGATAAAATAGTAATATAACCTAAAGCACTTGTGGTTTCTTGGTTTACTTCAAAAGAAGAGAAAAAACCTGAAAACAATAACACTAAAAACGCTGGAACAATTAGCAACAAGAAGTTTCCTGCTGTAATAGCCAAAGCATCTAAATCATGTAAATACTTTTTTACAATATTTACATTAAAAGCATATCCTATAGAAGAAATTATAACTAACAAAGCATACCAATAATTCTGATTCGGGTTTAATTCAGCTCCTTTTAAAATTAAAATCAACGTTCCAATAAGCCCAATTAAAATACCAATAAACTGCTTTCTTTTAAAAGAAAAACCAAAAACTAATGCTCCAAAAATAAAAGTATTAAATGGAGTCAAAGAGTTTAAAATTGCCGAAATTGAACTATCTATCCCTTGTATTGCAAAAGCAAATAAAAAGGCTGGAAAAAATGTTCCTAATAATGCTGTATACAAGATATAAATCCAATGTTTTTTTTGAATCTTTTTGATACTTTTAAAACCTATCAATAATAAAAACACTGCAGTAATTAACATTCGCAAAGCACCTAACTGTATTGGAGTTAAACCAATTAATGCTTTCTTTATCAAAATAAAAGAGCTTCCCCAAACTAGCGAAAGCACTATTAAATACAACCATTTTTGTTGTTGACTACTCATTTTCAATTCATTTAACGACAAAAATCGACTATTTTCATTTAAAAAATTGATTTTATTAATAACTTTGTCAAATAAACCAATAAATAGAAATGATGAAAATTCAAAAAATACTTTTAGCCTTAACTTTAGTTAGCTTTTTAGCTGTAGGATGTAAAAACGAAGCAAAAAAAGAAGACACTAACAAAGCTCCTAAAACTGTAGTTGCAGCAGATGCTAAAGAACTTTCTTTAAACATTTCTGGAATGACTTGTGAAATAGGTTGTGCTAAAAAGATAGCTTCTGATTTATCTAAAAAAGAAGGTGTATTAGAAGCAAAAGTTATATTTAAAGATAGTATTGCTACTGTAAAATACGACGCGAATATTACTAACAAAGAAGACTTAATTTCTTTTGTAGAAGGAATTGGAAGTGGAGATATGTACAAAGCTTCTGAAGCGACAAAAAAAGAAACAAAAGAAGCTGATACAGATAAAAAAGAAAGCAACAAACAAGCTTGCGCTACAGATTGTAAAAAAGAATGCTGTGGCGAAACAGAAAAAGCATAGTTCTTCTTTAAATTAATAAAATCAAGCTTCTCAAATGAGAAGCTTTTTTTGTGTTTTACCTTATCTTTGCAAAAACATTTCTTGTAATGAAAAAACACTTTCCTCTCCTAGTAAAAATATCATTAATATCGGTATATCTTATTTTTTTAGCAGGTTCTGTTGTTCGTATGACAGGCTCTGGAATGGGATGTCCAGATTGGCCAAAGTGTTTTGGTTATTATATCCCTCCAACCTCTGAAGAACAAATTACTTGGCAACCTAACACCTCCTATGAAAAAGGCATGATTATTATAAAAGATGAAGCCTTATTTGTTGCTGAAAGTGATTTAATAACCTCTAGTGAATTTAATAGCAGTAATTGGTCTAAATACACTAAACACAGCTACGCTAAGTTTAACAAGTACCATACTTGGACTGAATACATTAACCGATTATCTTCAGCGCTTGCAGGTATTCCTTTTCTACTCTTAATTTTTACTTCTGTTTCATTTTGGAAAGAGAAAAAACAAATTACACTACTAGCTTTTGGCGCATTCTTTTTAATGCTTTTTGAGGCTTGGTTGGGAAAAACTGTTGTAGACACCCATTTAAAACCAACTATCATTACCATTCATATGGTAGCTGGCTTACTTATAATTGCGCTATTACTTTGGCTATTACACATTGTTTCTGACCGTAAAAAAACAACTTTCAAATACAATTCTTTATTTAACAAATTGGTAATTGCTTCAGCAGTATTTTCGTTAATTCAAATTGCCATGGGAACGCAAGTACGTCAATTTATAGATGAGCAAGTAAAATTGTATGGTTTTGAAAACAAACAGTATAGTTTATTAGAGCCTAATTTTAAATTTTATTTCCACCGATCATTTACCATTGCTATTGTGTTGGTGAACTTAGGAATGTTTTATCTAAATCAAATTAAAGACTTAGGTTTTAAACTTGTGAATTGGATTGTTTTCTTAATCTTTTTAGAAACTATTACAGGGATTTTAATGTATTATGCTGAGTTTCCATTAGGAACACAAGCAGTACACTTATTATCTGGAGCTATTTTATTTGGATTGCAGTTTTATTTATGGGTTCAAAGTAGAAAATTGAGAACTTAAAATTAAGCTTCTCCATTTGGCTTTACATAAGGAATTTTCTTTTTTGTTAAATTAATTACGAGTTGTAACATTGAACTACCTCCATCGCAAACTTCAAACCACTCACCTAAAGATCCTAAATCAGAACAATTTCCATTTGTCCAATATGCATGAACAAATACTAATTTATCTCCTTTATTATTCATACAAGGCGATAAAATGTAACCATATTGTTTAAAACTAGGTAACTTTTTCAACTTATACTTTCCTTTATTTAGGTTTCTATTATATTTTTTAAAACCTTCTTCTATAAGTTTTTCAACATTTTTAATGTCGTTAACAGATAATTTATATTCTTTTAAAGCTTGATAAAAACTATAGTTCAGCTCATTATTCAAATACAACTTCTTTAACTCATCGATAGACCTTTCTTCATAACATAATTTCTGACTACAATTATAAAAAAGGAACAACAAAGCAATCAGAATCATTTTTTTCATCTCATAGCATTTTTTATATTAAATCATTTCTTCTCCCACTCTAATGTTTCCATCATATGAATCATATCATTCTTAATATATTCAACTGCTGGTAAGATAGAATCATAATTAGGTTTGGTATAAAAAAACAAAGATCCTTTTAAAAAGTGTTTACTACTATCAGTAGCATGAAACTGTACTTGAGAAGCTGCATTTCCTAATATTTGATACACACTCCCATAAACTTTTTTATTAGGATTAGAATACTCTACTGGAGCAGTAATCTGATCGGCTTTAATAGCGTGTTCAAAAACTAGCTTTTCAGACTCCATTAACAATTCTCTTAAGTTGTTTTGTATTGGACGATATGTAATATCAACTGAAGCTTTTAACTTAGGATACTGAACTTTAATCCAATTTTGAGGTAAATTTTTAATTGTTGTGTTTTTAGCAACATCAAAACGATAAGGCCTATTATCATTTAGCTTATTATACCCTAATTGTGGGTATTCTAAACTTAAATACCCTTTTGGTTTTGGTAACGTTTCATTACCACAGCTTATTAATAACATTACTAAAATTAGTAATAAGAATTTATGCATTTCGTGTTGCTTTTACTTGTTTTATACGTTTTTTGTCAATTACCTCTATAGTAAACGTATACTTACTAAAATTTATTTTCTCTCCTTTCTTAGGAAACTTACCTGATATTTCAAGAATAAAACCAGCTATTGTTTCACTTTCTCCTTTTGCTTCTTCAAACTTATCTACATCATCATCTTCTAAAACTCTACAGAAATCTTTAATGGTTATTTTCCCTTCAAAAACATAGTTATTTTCATCTAGTTTAGAATACGTTAAATCATCATCATCAAACTCATCATTTATATCTCCAACTATTTCTTCAATAACATCTTCTAAAGTAACTATCCCACTTGTTCCGCCATATTCATCAACAACAATAGCTAAGTGCTTTTTCTGCTCTTGAAATTCGCTTAACAAATCATCAAGTTTTTTATTTTCTGGAACAAAAAAAGGATCTCTAATTAATTTTTGCCATTTGAATGTTTTCTTATTCAGATGCTCTAATAAATCTTTTGCATATAAAACCCCTCTAATATTATCTATGTTTTCATTATATACAGGGTTTCTTGAGTAACCATTTTGCAAAATAGTTTTTAAAACTTCTTCATATGATGCATCATCAGCAATAGCACAAACATCTGTTCTTGGCTTCATAATTTGTACAGTTTCAGTATTACCAAAACTTACAATTCCTTCTAATATCTTTTGTTCGTCTTTTGTTGTTGCTCCCTCTGAGGTTAACTCTAATGCTTGCGATAAACGTTCTACAGATAGATTATTGTTTTTATTACCTAACTTATTTTCAACAATACTAGTAAGCTTAATTAAAGGCGTACTTAAAGGTGTTAAAATAACACTTAAAAATTGTAATGGTCTTGCCATAAAACTAGCAAACTGTAACGATTTTCTACTCGCATATACTTTAGGCAATACTTCACCAAATAGTAAAATTAAAAACGTTACAAAAACCACTTCAACAAAAAACTTAACCCAGCCTGTAAGTCCTTTGAAAAACACTTCCCCTAAAGACGCAAAAATTAAAACAATAAGAATATTGATAAAGTTGTTCGTTATTAAAATAGTTCCTAATAATTTCTTAGGTTTATTCAATAGTTTTACAACAATATTTTCTCCTTTTGAACTAGATTTTAAGTCATCCAATTCCGTTTGAGATATTGAAAAAAAGGCTATTTCTGTACCAGACACTAAAGCCGAACAAATTAACAATGAGAGTAACAATAAACAGTTAAGAGTTGTTAATAAGTCGATACTTGATAATGCTAAAAATAAAGATTCGGGTTCTGGGTCCAATTTTTAAATTTTAATTAAACTAAAATGGTAAATCATCGTCTTCTTGTGGAGCTACATTAGGAGTTGGTTTACTACTTTCTTGAGTTGGTGTAGGATTCATATTTGAAGGCACACTATTAGGATCTTTTTTAGTTGATAAAAAAGTCATGTCTTGCACTTGAATCTCAGTAGTATATCTTTTTTGACCATCTACCTCATATTGACGTGTTTTAATTCGTCCTTCACAATATACACGGTCTCCTTTTGTTAAATATTTCTCACAAATTTCAGCTAATTTATTACGTACTACAATATTATGCCATTCTACATTTGTTATTCTTTCTCCTGTTTGTCTATTGGTATATGTTTCATTTGTAGCTAAAGGAAAACGCCCTACAGAATTACCTCCTTCGAAATAATGCATTTTTACCTCATCTCCTAAATGACCTATCAAAATTACCTTATTAATTGTTCCTGCCATAGCTAAAAAATTAGTGTAAAATCAAATATACAAAAATTACAATGCCTCACTTAAATATTCATTTAAAAACTTATCTATTAATATAGGTGTAGGATATTTTTTCACCTGATTCCAACCTACTGTTTCTCCTTCTACTTTCTTTGTTTTTACAATCCAAAACTTAGTAAACAAATGTTGATGCGACAGTTTATGCACTATATCCTCCTTATTAAATAAAGACATCGTTGTTTTATCAGGAAATAATTCTAAAAACTGTTTATGTTCTATTAGTTCTTCTTCTGAAATAGACATTTTAGTTTCTAAAAGAGGAAATTCATATAAACCTTGCCAAATACCTTTACCAATCCTTTCATTAAATAAGGTTTTATTATCATCAGTAACAACTACTAAATAATTAAAATAACGCTTTTTAACTTTAATTTTCTTCTCTTTAACAGGTAATTCTTTCACTAATTTTTTCCCAAATGCCACACAACTTTCAGACACTGGGCATTCATCACATAACGGATTTTGTGGCTTACAATGTAAGGCACCAAAATCCATAATTGCCTGATTATAGGTTCCTGGCTGATTGACGTCAATTAACGTCCCTGCTAATTCCTTAAATTCCTTTATTCCTTTAGTAGAATTAATAGGTGTACTTATCCCAAAAAAACGAGACAAAACTCTATATACATTACCATCAACTACTGCTACTGGTTCATCATAACAAATAGACGCAATAGCAGACGCTGTATAATCACCTACACCTTTTAATTTTAATAACTCCTTATAATTATTTGGAAAAACTCCTTTCAATTCATCACTTATATATTTGGAGGTAAAATGCAGGTTTCTTGCTCTAGAATAATACCCTAAACCTTGCCATAGTTTAAGCACTGTACTTTCATCTGATTTAGCTAAATCAAACACTGTTGGAAATGCTTCTGTAAATTTTAAAAAATACGGCAAACCTTGAGCAACTCGAGTTTGCTGAAGCATAATTTCACTCAACCAAACCTTATAAGGGTCCTTTGTTTTACGCCAAGGCAAGTCTCTTTTATTTTGTAAATACCAGTAAATTAGTTGTTTAGGTAAAATCATTTATGTAAATTGGGTAAGCGAAAATAGTGCATTTTATTTAGATTTTTTTATTCTTATTTTTTTCGGAATAGATTAATTATCATATATTTGCACCCTCATTTTTAAAAATAAATTCAAAATATATATAGAATGACAAAAGCAGATATCGTATCTAAGATTTCAGATAAGAGTGGAATTGAAAAAGCAGATGTTTTAGCAACTGTTGAAGCATTTATGGACGAAGTAAAAGATGCACTTGAGAGTGGAGATAATGTATATTTAAGAGGTTTTGGTAGCTTTATCATCAAGACTAGAGCAGAAAAGACTGGTAGAAATATCTCTAAGAACACTACTATCAAGATACCTGCACACAACATTCCTGCTTTTAAACCTTCAAAAGTGTTTACAGAGGGTGTTAAGACTAAAGTATCTGTAAAATAATAAAACAATATTAACCAAAACCTTTGTTTAAAGGTTTTACAAAACATTTCAATTATGCCAAGTGGTAAAAAAAGAAAGAGAGCAAAGATCTCTACTCACAAAAGAAAGAAAAGAGCAAGAGCAAATCGTCATAAGAAAAAGTAAGCTAACGCTTACTTTTTCGTTGCTTTTATAGCTTACGTTCATTGACATTAAGGTTTTAACACCTTAAAATGGTATATAATTTATACCTGTTTACAAATTAACCCGTCTACGATTAATCGTTGGCACAAAACCAAATTCAGAATGAAAACAGAATTAATAATTCGTTCAAATTCTTCTGATATTGATTTCGCCTTATTAAGAGATGGTAGACTTACTGAATTAAATAAAGAAACAAGCGATAATAAATTTTCAGTCGGAGATATTTTTCTTGCTAAGATAGGAAAGGTAATGACTGGTCTTAACGCTTCTTTTGTAAATGTTGGATATCCTAAAGATGGTTTTTTACATTACCACGATTTAGGGCCACAAGTACAATCTTTAAACAAATTCATTAAGAAAGTAAGCACAGGTAATTATAAAGAATTCACTTTAAAAAACTTTCGCTTTGAAGATGATATCAACAAAGATGGAAGCATTAATGATGTACTAAAATCAGGTCAAAATTTATTAGTACAAATTGTAAAAGAACCTATTTCTACCAAAGGTCCGAGAATTAGTTCGGAATTATCAATAGCAGGTAGGTTTTTAGTTTTAGTTCCTTTTTCAAACAGAGTATCAGTATCGCAAAAAATAGCTGATCCAAAAGAAAAAGAACGTTTAAAAAAATTAGCAAAAAGTATCAAACCAAAAGGGTTTGGACTTATTTTACGTACTGTTGCCCAAGGAAAGAAGGTAGCAGAACTAGATAAAGATTTACAAAATTCACTTGATCGTTGGAAAACAATGTGCAATAGTATTGCAAATCAAAATACACCAACTAAAATACTGAGTGAATTAAACAGAGCATCTTCTATTTTAAGAGATGTTATGAACGATTCTTTTACAAGTATTATCACCAATGATGAAGCCCTTAAGGTTGAAATTAAAGAATATTTACAAGAAATATCACCTGACAAGGAAAACATTGTGAAACTACACAAATCTGACACACCAATTTTTGAAAAATATGGTATCGAACGTCAAATAAAAACATCATTTGGAAAAACAGTTTCCATGAGCAAGGGAGCTTATTTAGTTATAGAACATACTGAAGCACTACATGTTATTGATGTAAATAGTGGAAATCGTTCTAACAAAGCTTTAAGCCAAGAAGAAACTGCATTAGAAGTCAATTTAATAGCCGCTAGCGAAATAGCTCGTCAGTTACAGTTACGAGATATGGGTGGAATTATAGTTGTTGACTTTATTGATATGAAAACTGCCGAAAACAGACAGAAATTATATCAACATTTAAAAGAAGCTATGTCTTTAGATCGTACAAAACATAAAATTTTACCTCCGAGTAAATTTGGTTTAGTACAAATTACAAGACAACGTGTACGACCTGAATTACACATAAAAACACGTGAACCAAATCCTAACAAAAACGGTGAAGTTGAAGCTCCTATTGTTTTAGTAGATAAAATAGAAGCTGAATTAGAACGCATAATTAATAGCGGTAAAAAATACAAGGAAATTACTTTAAATGTACATCCTTTTATCGCTGCGTATTTAACAAAAGGCGTTAATTCCATTCGTTTTAAGTGGTTTGTTCAACACAAAAAGTGGATTAAAATATTACCGAGAGACGCTTATCAATACCTACAGTATAAATTCTTTTTAAAGAAGAAAAAGAAAAGTAAGTAAGGCAATCTTATTATGAAATAAAACCTCATTTTATTAGTTAAAATGAGGTTTTTTTATGTCTTAAAACCAGAAACCTAAATTGAATAACCAGTATTTTTCTCTATGATCTGGCGACCAACTGTACTTTAACTCTATAGGCCCTAAAAGTGTTTCTACACTATAACCTACTGCATAACCTGACTTGGTGTTATCGAACAAACTAGCTCCTTTAAAAACATTTTCTTCAACACGTGCATAGTTAGCTATAAGGACAGCATAATGTTTATAGTTATTAAAAATCTGATACCTAAGATTAAATTCAGACCTTAAAAATGATTGATCATTTAACATCCCTGTATCATAACCATAGAAAGGTGTGAAATTATTAATATAATTTTGATTGTACCCCCCTAATCGAAAATCAAACATTTGAGAAGATTTTTTTCCAAGTGTGAGACCTGCTTCTGAAATATATTGAAAGGTTAATTTATCATAGAAAGTAGTTGCAAAACCTAAAGTTCCTTTTATTTGTGAAAACTGTCTAAAAGGATCACTTCCTTGTGCAAATCTAGAAAGTCTACTATTTCTATCTGACCATACAAACCATTTAAATTCAATATCGGCATAGAAACCTTCCGTAGGAAACATTGCTTTGTTATAAGTATCTAATTTTAAAAAAGAATACCCATTTATATAGTTACTATAATCAAATATTGTTTCTTGTCCATTTGTTAGAACATTCTCAGAGCTTACTTTTATGTTTTTATGTTCAATTCCAACACCAATGGCAAACTTTTTATCCATTGTTGTTTGCAAATAAATTTTATTACTAAAATCTCTATATCTAATGTTAATTAAATTGTTATTGAATAAAAAATCACTAGTAAAATTGTTATACCTAGATTTAAACCCATAACTAGGTATTAAACCATTATCTACAAAATACTCAAAATCATATCTAATTTTATCTCCAATACCAACATCTAGTGATAACTCATCATTTTGAAGAAATAACTTTTTATAATTATAGTTTAGTAATACTGCAGATTTATAAAGCAAATCGTAATGCACTCCAAATCGCAAATAAGATTGTATCTTTTCTTCTTTTACCGTTAACACAAGTTTCTTTCCTTTAACAGATTTTTCAAAATGATAATCTATTCTTTTAAAGTTTTTTGAAGCTGTTAGTGTATTAATTTTCTTTGAAATATCTTTATAGGAAACACTATCACCTTCCCTTAGTTGCATTTTTCCTAAGATGTGATTATTTGTATAGTTTTTATTTCCTTCTATTATAACCTTATCTATTAAAAATTTCTCATTTGTAAATTTAAGTACAGGCCTTTTCTTTTTATACGTCTGTAACTTAGCAATACTATCAAAAACAACTTTATAAGACTTTGCTTTTTCAATTCCTTTCTCTATAATTTCTCCTTTTTGATCGAAAGAAATTACACTGTACTCTAAAATATCTGGACGTATATAAATATTCAACAATCGTGTTTGTTCGTCAGACTTTTTATACATCTGAAAGTTCACAATTTGCATCAATAAAGATGCTATTGAAGATAATTCTTCTCTTTTTAACAACTGTCCCTGAACACTAACCCCAATAACAAGGTCTAAACCTTTTTTCCTCATTACATCAACAGGAAAATTATTCACCACCCCTCCGTCAACCAACAATTTTCCATCAATCTCTACTGGATTCAGCAAAGAAGGAAAAGCTGCACTAGCTCTTAAAGCTAAAGGCAAAGAACCTTTCTCTAAAACCTCTTCCTCACCTGTTTCGATATTTGTAGCAATACAATAAAATGGAATTGGCAACTTAGAAAAGTCATTAATATCATCAACCGGAGCTAATAACTCAGTCAAATAGTTAAGTACATTTTGCCCTTTCGATAAACCTAATGGCAACCCAATGCTACCTCCTTTAATTGGCAATGTAATCGCATACTTTTCTCCATGCTCTTTATTAAAAAGAGATTTTTCTCTTCTTGATATTTTATCTTGAAGTAATGTTATAAAATCAGTATCTAAAACTATTTTTTCTATTTGACTTGCCGAGTAACCTGAGGCATATAATCCACCAACTATTGATCCCATACTAGTTCCTCCAATATAGTCTAAATGTACTCCTGATTTTTCTAGCTCTTTTAATATTCCAATATGGGCAAATCCTTTTGCTCCACCACCACTTAGCACTAAACCAACTTTAGGTTGATTTTGTCCTAGTATAAGCATTGGAAAAAATAATAACAGTAATAACTTTCTCATTCTTTTTCTTTTTCTTTTTGATAGTATTGATAAATCTTTTGTGCTCTCGATAAACCAACTACTTCTTTTAAGTCATCTAAGGTAGCTTCTTTTACTCTTTTGGCTGATTTAAATTTACGTAAAAGATTCGTTATCGTTTGTTTACCTATATCTGGAATTTGCTCTAATTCCGATTGAATAGCACTTTTGCTTCTCTTATTTCTATGGAAAGTAATTCCAAACCTGTGCGCTTCATTACGCAAGTATTGAATTATTTTTAGACTTTCAGATTTTTTATCTAAATATAGCGGAACACTATCTCCTGGATAATAAATTTCCTCTAATCTTTTAGCAATTCCTATAATAGCTATTTTTCCTCTTAACCCTAATGCATCTAAACTCTTTAATGCAGATGATAATTGCCCTTTTCCACCATCTATTACAATTAATTGAGGTAATGATTGATTTTCATCTAACAATCGTTTATATCTACGATAAACAACTTCTTCCATAGAAGCAAAATCGTCTGGCCCTTCAACTGTTTTAATATTGAAATGACGGTAATCTTTTTTGCTTGGCTTACCATCTTTAAAAACAACACAAGCTGCTACCGGATTCGTTCCTTGAATGTTTGAATTATCAAAACACTCAATATGTCTTGGCTCTACATGCAAACGTAAATCCTTTTGCATTTGAGCCATAATTCGTTTTACATGACGATCTGGATCTACAATCTTTATTTGTTTAAATTGTTCTTGTCTATAATATTTTGCATTGCGTTCAGACAATTCAACAATTCGTTTTTTATCCCCTAACTTAGGTACCGTAACTTTTATTTTCTCACCTAAATCTACTTTAAAAGGCACAAATACTTCTCTTGATAAAGAATTGAATCGATTACGTGTTTCAACAATAAATAACTCTAACAACTCCTTATCAGTTTCATCTAATTTCTTTTTGATTTCTGTTGTATAGGATTGAACTATAGAACCATTCATTACCTTAAAGAAATTTGCATACCCGTGAGTTTCATCAGAAATAATTGAGAACACATCTACATTATTTATTGATGGGTTTACAATTGTTGACTTTGCTTGGTAGTTTTGTAATGAAGCTAATTTATCTTTGATTTTTTGCGCTTCTTCAAATTTCATTTCAGAAGCAAAATCGAGCATGATATTTTGTAATCGCTCTAAACTTTCTTTAAAATTTCCTTTAATGATATTTCTGATTCCTCTAATATCATCCATGTAAGCATCTTCATGTTGATATCCTTCACAAGCACCTTTACAATTACCTAAGTGATACTCTAAACAAACTTTGTATTTTCCAGAATCTATTTTCTCTTGATGTAAGTCATAATTACAAGTTCTTAGAGGATACAATTCCTTAATTAAATCTAACAGAGCATGTACAGTTCTCATATTGGTATAGGGACCAAAATATTCAGAACCATCTTTAATAACTCTTCTAGTTGAAAACACTCTAGGAAAACGTTCTTTCTTAATACAAATCCATGGGTATGATTTATCGTCTTTTAGCAAAACGTTATATCTAGGTTTGTATTTTTTTATTAAGTTATTTTCAAGCAACAAAGCATCTGTCTCAGTATCAACAACAACATGCTCTATTCGTACAATTTTTTTAACTAAAACTCTCGTTTTACCATTTTCATGATTCTTTGTAAAATATGATGAAACACGCTTTTTTAAATTTTTTGCTTTACCCACATAAATAATTACATCATCCTTATCAAAATATTGATAAACTCCTGGAGATGTAGGCAGCGTTTTTACTTGAAGTTCTAATGAAGTTGGCATACAACGAAAATACGATTTTATACAGATATTTACGCTGCTATACGTACTTTTACACCAATTTTCATTCACAAAACAATGCAACAACCTATTTCATTTTACAAAGAAGAAATAAATAGCTTAAATACAGCACTTGCCAAACTTAAAAAACAGTTGTTTTACACCCGTATTTTAAGACTTATAACTTTTTTAGCTATTTCTTTTTCTATCTATTTTGCATTAACAGGAGTAAAAATGCTTTTTATTGGTAGTTTTTTGGCTATAATTTGCTTTGTTTTTTTAATTCTTAAACACAATCAATTAAAAGAAAATATAAGACTTACTCAAGCTAAACTCAAAATTAACCAAGATGAAATCGATGCCTTAAAAGGCAATTACTATTATTTTGTAGAAGGGTATAATTTTGTTAATCCAGATCATTATTTTAGTAATGATATTGACTTATTTGGAAATGGTTCTTTTTTTCAATACCTCAACAGAACTACAACACTAGAAGGAAGGAAATTACTAGCGACTACTTTAACAAGTAATGATATTTCTAATATTGAAGAGAAACAGCAAATAATAAAAGAGCTATCATTAAAAGCAAAATGGCGTCAACATTTTACAGCCCTTGCTAGCTTGATTCAAACAAAAACCTCAACATCTGCAATTGTAAACTGGATACACAACTACGAACAAAAACTTCCATCTTTTTTAAAAGTTTCATCGTACATATTTTCATTTATATCACTTGTTTTAATTGGTTTATTAAGTTTTAGCTTCGTTCCATTTTCTGTTCTTTTAATTTGGTTTTTTATTGGTTTATCAGTTACCGTTTCTTTTATTAAAAACACTCAACAATTATCAATAGAAACAGGAAAAGCAAAAGATACATTTAATCAATACTATCAACTTCTAGAACAAATAGAAAACGAACAATTTTCTAATATAACACTAAAGGAAAAACAAGAAAAAATTCGATTAAAAGACAAGAAAGCATCAGCTATTTTTAAAGAATTTTCTAAAAAATTAGATGCCTTTGACCAACGAAATAATATTATAATTGCTCTAATAGGTAACGGTTTGTTTTTATGGGATATTCGTAATTCTATTCAAATAGAAAAATGGATTTCCACCTACAAAAACACTGTTGAAGAATGGTTTAGTGTAGTTTCTTTTTTTGATGCACAAAACTCATTAGCAAATTTTACTTTTAATAAATACGATTATGTATTCCCAATTATTAAAAAAGAAAAAAATGTTATAAACGCTAAAAATCTAGGACATCCATTATTAGATTCTTCAAAAAGAGTTGATAATAACTTCACCATAGATAAAGAACAATTTTTTATTGTTACTGGAGCAAATATGGCTGGTAAAAGTACTTTTTTAAGAACAGTTTCTTTATCTATAGTTATGGCTAATTGCGGCCTCCCTGTTTGTGCTAGTGAATTTAACTACAATCCAATAAAACTAATTACCAGCATGCGAACTTCAGATTCATTAAGCGAAGATGAATCATATTTTTATGCCGAGTTGAAGCGTTTAAAATTTATAGTAAACGAAATCAAAACCGAAAACTATTTTATCATTTTAGATGAAATTTTAAAAGGAACCAATAGTAAAGATAAAGCCATAGGATCTAAAAAATTTGTTGAAAAACTAAATAATTCAAATTCAACTGGAATTATAGCAACACATGATGTCAGTTTATGTGAATTAGCTAGTGAATATAAAACTATTGAGAACTATTATTTTGATGCTGAAATTTTAAATAACGAACTTCATTTTGATTATAAAATGAAAGATGGGGTTTGTAAAAATATGAATGCTTCATTTTTACTCAATAAAATGGAAATCATATAACATCGCTATATCATAAGTTAATTTTTATATAACTATGATAAATGACAGCAAATAATTGACTCATTAATCCATATCTTTACAGTATGAGTAAACTTATTGACAATTTTGGAAGACAAATTAGTTATGTTCGATTGGCTGTAACCGATCGTTGTAACCTTCGTTGTCAATATTGTATGCCTGCTCATGGAATAGATATTGTTCCTAGAAAAGAGCTTTTGAGCTACAAAGAAATGTACCGAATTATTCGTGTACTTACCGAATTAGGCGTTAATAAAGTAAGATTAACAGGAGGAGAACCATTTGCTCGCAAAGACTTCATGTCTTTCTTAGAAATGTTATCTTATAACGATTTGTTAGATGCTATTAACATTACTACAAACGGAGCTTTAGTTTCAAAACACATTCCTACCTTAGAAAAACTTGAAAAAATTAAGAATATCAATTTAAGTATTGATAGCTTACATTCTGATAAATTTGCTAAGATTACGCGTCGTGATGTATTTCCAGAAGTATATAAAACTTTCGAACTATTAGAAAAAAGTTCGTTGAATTTAAAACTAAATGTAGTAGTACAATCGGGTTTTAATACTGATGAGATTAATGATTTTGTGGCTTTAACTAAAAACAGAAATATAGCTGTTCGTTTTATTGAAGAAATGCCTTTTAACGGAAAAGGGCTACGCGACACTCAAGAAAACTGGAATTACACTAAGATTTTAGACGAAATACAGTCGGCATACGATGTAAAAGCAATTGTTTCAGAAAAATCATCAACATCACGTAATTTTTCTATTGAAAATCACCAAGGGATTGTAGGAATTATTCCTGCTTTTACACGAACAATTTGCAACGATTGCAACCGAATAAGAATTACTTCAACTGGAACTTTTAAAAATTGTTTGTTTGACGATGGTGTTTTTAATCTGCGCGACTTTATTAGAAATGGTGCTAGTAATGAAGATTTAAAAGAATTGTTTTTATCCTTAATTAAAGAAAAGCCAGAAAACGGTTTTGTTGCCGAAGCCAATCGTAAAAAAGGAAATGTAAGCGAAAGTATGAGTACTATTGGTGGGTAACTTGAAAAAACATGGATAAAAAAAGCAAATGAAATATGGGATATTGTTAAACCAGAACAAAAATCGTTTTTAGATAAATTAAAATCTCTTCTCGGATTTAATAATGAACAATTAAAATTAACTAAAGTTGCTAAAAACATAGTTAATCAAAATACAATATCATAACTTACAAATGATAACAACACAAGAAGCAAAACATATCATATTAGAAAACACTCAGAATTTTGGTGTTGAAGAAATTCCTTTTATGCAATCTGCTGGTCGTGTTTTAAAAGAAAATATTGTTGCCGATAGAGACTTCCCTCCTTTCAATCGTGTTGCTATGGATGGAATTGCAATTAATTATTCCTTTTTTAAAAACGGACAAAGAAACTTTAAAATTGAAGGAATACAACCTGCTGGCAGTAAACAATTATCCATGCAACAAGATAATAACTGTATAGAAGTTATGACTGGAGCTGTTTTACCTAACAATTGTGATACTGTAATTCGTTATGAAGATGTTGATATAGTAGACGGAATTGCAACCATTAATGTAGATACAATAAACAGTCAGCAAAATATTCATCAAAAAGGAAAGGACAAAAAGCAAGGAGCAATTTTAGTTTCTGAAAACACTATTATTTCTCCTGCGGAAATTGGAGTAATTGCAACTGTGGGAAAAGCTAATGTAAAAGTTGCCAAACAACCCAAAGTACTTATTATTTCTACTGGTGACGAACTAGTTGATGTACACGAAACTCCTTTAGATTATCAAATAAGAAGATCAAATGTTTATACCTTAGTTTCTTTATTAAATAATCTGAATATTCCTTCACAAACGAAACACTTAACGGATAATAAAAAGGTTTTAAAAGAAAAGATTTATAACTACTTACAAGAATACGATGTACTATTATTTAGTGGAGCTGTAAGTAAAGGAAAGTTTGATTTTTTACCAGAAGTATTATCAGAGTTAAAAGTAGAAAAGCTATTTCATAAGGTGACTCAACGACCAGGAAAACCATTTTGGTTTGGCTTTGCAGATGCTTTAGATATGGGAGAGAAAAATGTTTATCAAAACTCAGAAAACAAAAAAAATACAGTTGTTTTTGCCTTCCCAGGAAATCCAGTATCTACCTTTGTAAACTGTATGGTTTATTTTTATCCATGGTATAAAAAATCGGTAGCCATAGAAGATAACATACAAGAAGCAATTCTATCTGAAGATGTAACTTTTAAACCAAATCTGACATATTATTTACAAGTCAAATTAGAAAACAAAAACGGAACATTATTCGCTAAGCCTGTAAAAGGGAATGGTTCTGGTGATCTAGCTAGTTTGGTCGCTGCAGATGGTTTTATAGAACTTCCTAAAACCGAAGAGGTAATATTTAAGAAAGGAAGTGTTTTTCCAATAATTACCTATCGAGGTTTTTAATTATTAATGTTTAGTTTTGAGTTAAAAAATTAGAAATGAAAGAAAGCATTGTTCAAAATAAGAGTTTTCAGTTTTCTTTAAAAGTTATTTCACAGTACAAAAAATTACATCAAGAAAAAGAATTTATAATTTCAAAACAATTATTGAGAAGTGGAACTTCGATTGGAGCCAACATTGAAGAAGCTTTAGCTGGTCAGAGTAAACGTGACTTTATTGCTAAAATGTCTATTTCATCTAAAGAAGCTAGAGAAACTAAATATTGGTTGCGTTTATTAAAAGAAAGTGATTTAACAAATATTAATGTCAATGATTTACTTTCAGATGCTCATGAATTAATAAGGTTACTAACAGCTATAATAAAAACATCTCAACAAAACACAACTAAAAACTAATAACTCAACACTAAAAATTTTAATTTTACAAAGTGAACAACTTTACCCATATAAACGAACAAAATCAGCCTAAAATGGTCAACGTTTCTGATAAAAAAATCACGAAACGAACTGCTATTGCAAAAGCAACTATGTATTTAGGCACCGAAATAATTTCTCATTTTAACAATGAAGAATTAATTACTAAAAAAGGCCCAGTTTTTCAAACAGCTATTATTGCTGGTATACAAGCGGTAAAAAAAACATCAGATATCATTCCCATGTGTCATCCATTATTAATCAATGGAGTTGATATTAATATTAATATAACCGATACAGAACATATTGAAGTGCTTTGTAAAGTTACTATTGAAGGAAAAACAGGTGTAGAAATGGAAGCTTTAACTGGAGCTTCTGCAACTTGTTTAACAATTTACGATATGTGTAAAGCCATTAATCAAAAAATGGTGATCAAAGAAGTGAAACTATTAGAAAAAACTGGGGGTAAATCTGATATTAAAAATGGATAAAAAACATCAAAAACACGCAAATATTACCAAAAAGTATAATGATACTTTTGCTACCAATGAAGTTGCAATTTTAGGAGCTAAATGTGGTATAATTGCCGATTTAGTATATAAAGTTTCTGAAAATTTAGCTACTTATAACTTAGCCTATTTTGATGCTTCACACGCTAAAGATGTAGCATTAAATACATTATCAGAATATACTTTTCATCATGAGGGAAATTTACAGTTGAATACTGTATCTAGCATTAATAAATTTGAACAACGATTACAGTTTATAAATCACGACTTTGTTTTCATAAATGGTAATCACTATCAAGGATCAAAACAAATATTAATTTTAGATAGCGAAAAAGAGGCCTCTATAAAAAAGCGAATGGATCAAATAACAAACATTCAGTTTGTTATAAAATTGAATCCAGACACTCCTTATTTCGATTGTCTAAAAGAAAAGTTTCCTCATATTGAAAACATCACAAGTTATTCAATTGATGAAGTAGATAATATTACAAAACACATTCATAATTTAATTAAAGAGAATATTGCTCCTGTTAAAGGATTGGTATTAACGGGTGGTAAAAGTACTCGTATGGGTACAGATAAATCTGAGTTAAATTATTATGGCAAACCTCAAAAACAGTTTGCTAAAGAATTATTAGAATCTAATCGTTTAGAAACCTATTTCTCCGTTAGAACAAATTCTGAACACACTGATGAAATCCATGATACCTTTTTAAATTTAGGGCCTTTTGGTGGTATTTGTTCAGCATTTCAAAAAGATCCAAATTCGGCTTGGTTAGTTTTAGCTACCGATCTTCCTTTTGTAAATAACGCATTAATTCAGTTATTATTAGAAAAAAGAAACCCAAGCAAATTAGCAACAGCTATAAAAGGAAAGGATAAGGAATTTCCTGAGCCTTTAATTACCATATATGAGCCAAAAGCCTATAATAAATTACTACAATATTTAGCTCAAGGTTATTCATGTCCTCGTAAAATGTTGATCAATTCTGAAGTAGAAATTATTGAAGTAGATGACAATCTAATTAGAAATATTAATACTCCAGAAGAATTTGAACTTGCTAAAAAAGAGATTAATGGATAAAGAATTACATGTATTTAGTTCTGAAGAAGCCTTAACCATTTTTAAAGAATCATCTATTGATGGGGGTACCTTATTTTTTAATGAAAAACTTACTGAAGGCCCTCTTACAAAAGATGTTTTTTCAGACGAATTCTGGTCTGAACGTTATTCATTTTTTGAAAACACGTATGAAACTCCAAGAATAGCATATTTTGATGCTACCATAAAACCCATATTACAATTAGAAGATGTAAGCGAATACTCAGAAGTTGTATTATGGTTAGATTATACTAAAGTTTCACAAATTAACTTAATAGCTTTGGGAAGCTTCTTAGCTCAAAATTTTTCAAAAAACACGCAATATTTTTTAGTTTGCTCAGGAAAACACAAAGGAAAATCAGCCCTTCAAAAGCTAACTAATTACACCTCATCAGAGTTTCCTATTCTATACAATTATAAAGTAAAAATTACTTTACCAAACTTAGAATACTTACAAAAATGCTGGGAAGCTTATGCTACAAAAAACAGCCTCTTTAAATATGATGAGTTTACTAACAAATTCAGATACTTAAAAGACGCTTTAACCAATTAAAAAATTACGCTACCATATCTTTTACATGATGCTTTCTAAACTCTGTAGGTGTTGTATTCGTTAACTTTTTAAATGCATGATAAAAAGTAGCTTTACTATTAAAACCAACATCAATTGCAATAGCAAAAATGGTGTCTGGTTTTTTAACTAGTAATCTCTTTTTTGCCTCATCAATTCGGAAACCGTTGATATAATCAGAGAAGCTAATATTTTTATTCTCATTAATTGCTTGAGAAATATGTGGTACGGAAGTTTCTAATCTTTCTGATAGTGTATTTATCTTTAATTCAGAAGACAAAAACATTTTTTCCTCAGTAACTAGCATATCAACCTTTTTAAACAATTCTTCTGAATTGATTAATGAAGAATTCTTATACTTCTCCTTCACATTTGTAGGTAAATCATTGTAATCACCTGTAAAAGCAAATACTGGAAAATACATCAGAGAATACACAAACACAAAGAAATAGACAGTATAAACAATAGGCTCTATCATAAAAATAATATCCAAGCTACCTATATCAAATAATACTAATATAGCTTGAATCATTAAAAACAAGATTACCGCAAAGTTGATAAAAAACAACAGATTAATCCATTTAAAATAAACCTCTCGTTTGGTATTTAATGATACAATAAGTGGAGTTGTTTTAAACAAAACAAATGCTCGGTAAATAAAAAATATGTTTAATAAACAAGAAGCTATATAATCATAAATAGCATAGATTATAATAGGTGTATAAGGCTTCTTTAATAACAAATCCATCGCTTCACGATTACCAACTACTTTTACTATATAAAGAAAAAACCAAGTTTTAAAAATACCATAAACAAGTACTAATAACACAATAGGCTTAAATCTTATTTTTCTATCAATAACCGACGCACAGAAATAATAAAATGAGATTCCAACAAAAGTAAAAGAGATGAAAGAAATAAAACTTACATACAATGGAGCCTCATAATGATTTGTATCAATATAGTTTCCAATAGAAATCATAGTATAAAGAAATACAACTAAGGCTAAACTATATTTTGCTACATTATTTTTCCCAAAACTATTTTTAGTTTGCACTATAAAGAAAGTTAAAAAACACCCTAAAAGGGCACTTATAATGGGAAAGGCTTTTATTATACTCATAGACTCGTTAAATTCATTTACAAAAATACATTTCTAAATATAATTTTATCTATTATTATAAAATTACACACTACAAATACATTAACTATTGATTATCAATAATTTACATACAGCCTGATTTTATCTAATATTATAAAGTTAAACTTCAAACTCGTTACAAAGCGCTAGTTTTGCCCCTAAGTTTTTTATTATTATATTTATAATTGAACACTTACAATATTTCTCCCCTTTTATCTCCCTGTTGAATTAAAAATCAAATTAAAAACAACTAAAAAATGAGAAATTTTTTTCTTTTTCTATTATTTTTAAGTGTAACTCTTTCCTACGCTCAAAAAAAGAAAAACTACAACATTGGTATCTTATTGGATAATGCAACCACCGAATTAGAGCCTCTGTTACAAAAACTAAAAACCCAAATTAAAACAGTAGTAGGAGAAGATGCTACAATTGCATTCCCAACAAATAGCTTACTAGTTAACGATTACAATTTAGAAAAAGCTAAACAAAACTACAATACGTTACTAAACAATACTACCGATATTATTTTAGCTTTTGGTGTTGTAAATAGTAAAATAATTGAAGCACAAACTGCATACAAAAAACCAACTATTTTATTTGGTGCTATTAATAAAGATTTTAATTCAATAGATGTTACAAAGGTTACTTCTGGAGTTAAGAATTTTACCTATTTAATAAACTCGCAATCCTATTTAGACGATTTAAAAAAGTTAAAACAACTTACTGATTTTAAAAAGGTAGGTATTGTTGTAGAAGCTCCTTTTGCTAATCTTCTTCCTCTAAAAGAAACTTTTGATAGAGAACTAAAAGAAGTTGGAGCTACCTACAAACTAATTCCTTTTAAAACGGTAAATGATATCACTACTAACCTTGATGATATAGATGCAGTATATATTGCTGGTGGATTTTTCTTAACTGAAAACGAAACAAAACAAATAGCAAATGCATTAATCGATAAAAAACTACCATCATTTACTATAAATAGCATAAACGATGTTGAAAACGGTATTATGGCAACAAATCAATCAGAAGATAATTCTGATCAATTTTTACGACGTGTATCATTAACAATAGAAAGTTATATAAATGGTACACCTTTAGCCGATATGCCTGTTTATATAGAGTTTAGCCCAAGGTTAACGATTAATTTTAATACTGTAAGCGCTATTGGTATTCCTATAAAATACAGTTTATTAAACGATACTGATTTTGTTGGAGAGTTTAACGACATTAATGCTGAAAGAAACTACAACTTACTTTCTGTAATGAAACAAGTTTTAGGAGACAACTTAACTTTACAAGCAACTAAAAAGAATATTGATTTAAGCGAACAAAAAGTAAAAACCGCTAAAAGCAATTATTTACCAAATCTAACGGCTACAGCAACTGGAACTTATATTGACCCTAAAATCGCTTCAAACGGAAACCCTGAGTTTTCAACTGGGGGAAATGTTACATTACAACAAACTATTTTTTCTCCAGCTGCAAGTGCAAACATCACTATACAAAAGAACCTTAAAAAAGCAGAAGAAGAAAATTATAATGCCGAACAGTTAAATACAATTTTCAATGCTTCGAATGCATATTTTAATGCTTTGATACTAAAAACAAATGTGCAAATAAGAATGCGTAATTTGGATTTAACAAAGAAAAACTTACAAATAGCTAAAGAAAACTTTGAGGCTGGTCAGTCAGATAAATCAGATGTATTGCGTTTCCGTAGTGAGTTAGCACAAAACACACAAGCGATGATACAAGCTATAAATCAATTGGAGCAAGGATTTATAGGTTTAAATCAGTTATTAAATAATCCATTAGAAATGCGAATTGAAATAGATGACGCTGAATTAGATAAAGGATTATACAAAGATTATAAATACACACAACTTACAGAATTGTTAGATAACTCAACAACTCGTGAACCGTTTATTGCATTTTTAGTAGAAGAAGCTAAGAAAAATGCTCCAGAGTTAAAATCGTTAGACTACAACTTAAAAGCAACAGAACGCAACATCAAATTAAGCGGAAGTAATCGATTTTTACCAACTGTAGCTTTGCAAGGGCAATACAATCGTACATTTAACAGAAGCGGTGTAGGAAGTACACTTCCTGGTGGTGCTTCATTTATTAATGGAAATTATAATGCAGGAATTAATTTAACCATTCCTATTTTTAATCAAAACCAAAATAACATTAACAAACAAACAGCAATAATTCAAAAAGATCAAATAGAGGTCAATCGTCAAAATAGTGAATTAAATATTGCTGCCAATGTAAGAAATGGGGTGTTGAATTTAGTGAATCAAATTTCGAATATTGAATTATCTAAAGTATCAGAAGAAACTGCAAAAGAGTCTTTAGAGTTAATACAATCATCATATCAAGAAGGAGCGGTAACATTTGTACAACTAATAGATGCGCAAAACAATTATTTAAACGCTCAATTAGCAAAAGCAAATGCTGTATATAATTTCTTAATTAATGCAGTACAGTTAGAGCGTAATATTGGTTACTATTTCTTATTACACACTAAAGCCGAAAACGAAGATTTTACACAACGTTTTCAAAATTACTTATTAAACAAACAATAACAACTCAACCATAAAAACATCATCAAAATGAAATATAATATCAAATTTTTAACGTTCATCTTTTCAGTTGTACTGTTTATATCTTGTGGTGAAGAAAAAAAGGAAACTGTAAAATTATTACGCCCTGTAAAATATCAAACTGTTGGTTTTTTTGGAGGCGATAAAGTTCGTTCATTTAGTGGAACTTCGCGAACTGATAAAATTATAAAGTTAAGCTTCAGAAGCTCAGGAATCATAACAAAATTTAATATTAAAATAGGGCAAAAAGTACGTAAAGGACAACAATTAGCTACTTTAGACAATGTACAAGCTCGTTTAAACTACCAAAGTGCCTTATCATCATTAAATAGTGCTGAGTCTGCAATGAATACTGCAAAATTAAGCTTAGAAAGAACGCGCAAACTTTTCGAAAAAGGTTCTACAGCATTGAGCAATTATGAATCAGCTAAAAACTCATATAACTCAGCTAAAAACTCATACAATTCGGCAAAACAAAGTGTAGCATTACAACAAGAGCAAATCCGTTTTGGATATTTAGTGGTTCCTGAAAACGGAATTATTTCTTCAGTAGAAGCTGAAATTGATGAAAATGTAAACCCTGGACAAACAATTGCTACATTAAATGCTGGTACCGATATGGAAATCTTTCTAGGTTTACCTGAAAGTGTTATTAATGATGTTACTCAAAATATGCTTGTAGATGTTTCATTTTCTTCTTTACAAGGAAAAGTTTTCAAAGGAAAAGTAACAGAAATATCACCCGCTTTAGATTCTAATACCGCTACCTATCCAATCCGTGTGGCCTTAATTAATCCTTCAGAAGAAGTAAAAAGCGGTATGGCTGCTAATGTTATTTTTCATTTTGAAAGTGCTAAAAAAACCACAGCTAAAGAATTAGTAGTTCCTGCAAATGCAGTAGGAGAAGATAGTAATGGAAAATTCGTGTTCTTGATTACTGAGGACGGTAAAAACGTTAAAGTAAATAAACAATTGGTTACTATAGGCGATTTAACTCCTGATGGTTTTATTATCAAGTCTGGATTATCGGAAGGTCAAAAAATAGCTACTGCTGGTTTACAAACCTTACTTAACGGACAAGAAGTAAAGCTTCAATAAGAAAATTCATATAAAATTAACCTTCCATTACAGGGAAAAGAAAAACTAATTAGACAATGAATTTAGCACAATTTTCTATAGATAAAAACCGAATTACTTTTATGGTATTAGCTACCATAATTTTAATGGGATTGGTAATGTATTCTGGGTTATCACGAGATAGTATGCCACCATATACTGTAAGAGTAGCTACAGTGGTATCTGTATTTCCAGGAGCAAGTCCAGAGCGTGTTGAGCAATTGGTAAGTGATAAAATTGAAAAAATCGCGCAAGAGTTACCAGAACTTAAAGAAGTTACTAGTACTTCTAGAACAGGATTATCGGTAGTCTCAGTAACCTTAAAAGATGAAGTTAGTAAAACAAAAATGCAAGCAGTTTGGGATCGTTTACGAAGAAAACTAACAGCTATGCAAGGACTTCCTCAAGGGGTAACTCCAAATTTAAACGACGATGGTATTGGTGATGTATATGGTATTGTTGTTGGTTTAACTTCAGATGGATATAGTTATGCTGAAATGAAAGACTACGCTGATGATATTAAAGACGATTTAATAAAATTGCCAGATGCAGCAAAAGTAACTTTAGGAGGTATACAAGAAGAACGTGTTTTTATCGAATTTGATAATACTCGATTAAAAAGCTACGGCTTATCATCATCAAAATTACAGCAGATAATTTCTTCAACAAATATCTTAAGTTCTGGTGGACAAATAAATGTAGGTGATGAACGTATCATTTTAGAACCTACAGGAAACTTTAACTCTGTTGAAGACATTAGAGAAATGTTAATTCCTGTTGGAACTAGCGGATCGCAGTTAGTAAAATTAGGTGATATTACGACCATAAAGAAAGATTACATTGATCCACCAACACAAATTGTAAAAGTAGACGGAAAAAGTGCCGTTTCTCTTCATGTAAACCTTAAAAAAGGAGCAAATGTTATAAAATTAGGTAATGCCGTAAATACTATTGTAGCACAATGGAAAGCTAAACTACCAGTTGGATTAGAATTAACTCGAGTATCCTCTTTGGATAATTATATTGATGATAAAATCAACAATTTTATTTCAAACTTATTACAATCAATAGGAATTGTATTAGTAGTAATGCTTGTATTTCTTGGAATAAGAACAGGATTTGTAATTGCAAGTTTAATTCCTATCGTAACCATAATGACACTTATGATAATGGGAGTTATGGGAATGGGACTTAACCAAGTTACATTAGCCGCACTAATCATGGCATTGGGAATGCTGGTTGATAACGCTATTGTGGTTGCCGAAACCATCATGGTAAAAATGGAACAAGGGGTTGATAAAAAGAAAGCCGCTGTAGATGCCTTTTCTGAATTATGGATGCCTTTATTAATTTCAACATTAACAACTTCAGCAGCCTTTTTAGCCTTCTATATGTCTCCAACAACCATGGGAGATATCGTAGGGCCAATATTTGTGGTAATTACTATAGCATTAATGTCATCATGGATTATTGCTTTAACCGTTATAACTATGTTTTGCTTCCTTTTCTTAAAGGTTGAACCAAAAGGAGAGAAAAAACCTAGTTTTATAGATCGAATTATAAACAAACTAAAATTCTATTATAAAGATTTAATTTTAATCGCTTTAAGTAACAAATGGAAAGTAATCATTGGAATATTTGTTGCCTTTTTTATCTCTCTTTATGGTTTTACTAAAGTAGATTTTGTTTTCTTCCCAGATAGTGATCGTAATATGATTACTGTTGATGTAAATCTACCTTTAGGAACTAAAATAGAGCGCACAAAAGAAGTAGTAGAGAAAATTGAACAGTATATGCTCGATTCTTTAAAAACTTCAAAAGATAGAACTTTAGGAATTACTGATTGGTCGTCATATATTGGACAAGGGCCAGAGTCGTATGATTTAGGGTATTCACAAGACGAAGCAAATTCAAGTTATGCTCATATCTTAGTAAATACAAGTTCCTTCAACGAAAACAAACTAATGATCAAAAAATTAGATCGTTATACGTTTGAAAACTTTCCAAATGCTGATATCAAAGTAGGTGCTTTAGGTGCTGGTGGAGGAGGAACTCCAATTGAAATTAAAGTATCTGGACCTAATCCTGATGAGCTAGCTAAAATTTCAGAAACTATTAAAACAAAATTATCTAATACATCAGGAACAAAAAATGTAAAAGATGATTGGGGTCCAAAAAGTAAAAAGTTCTTAATAAAAATAGATCAAAATAGAGCGCAAACAGCTGGAGTTTCAAGTCAGGATATTGCTACTTCTTTACAAACAGTTTTAGACGGATTTAATACTGGTGAATATAGAGAAGATAATAAGTCGATTCCTATTTTAATGCGAAGTGGAGATAGCCAGCAACAAACATTAGCTTCTTTAGAAACTTTAAATATTTTTGCTCAAAATTCTGGAAAAACTGTACCATTGTTACAGGTGGCTAACATTATTCCGCAATGGCAATATTCAAAAGTAAAACGTTTAGACTTAAGAAAAACTATTAATATTTCTTCTAAACTTAGAGCTGATGGTAACGCTACTACTGTAATGGCAGAAGTAACCCCATGGTTAGATGAGCAAGTTAAAAATTGGCCTCAAGGATATACTTACGAATTAGGTGGAGATGCAAAGCAATCGGCAGAAAGTATGGGTTCAGTTATTTCATACTTACCACTTTCAGGATTTATCATTGTTCTTTTATTAATTATTCAGTTCAATTCTTTTAGAAAAATGACAATGGTTGTTTTAACCATTCCTTTAGGAGTAATTGGAGTTGTTGTTGGATTATTAACCTTCCAAGAACCATTTGGTTTTATGCCTTTCTTAGGAGTAATATCTTTAGCGGGAATAGTAATCAACAATGCTATTGTACTCATAGACAGAATGGAAGTAGAACAAAGCTTAGGTAAAAGCAATCAAGATGCCGTAATTGCAGCCTGCTTACAACGATTTAGACCAATTTTATTAGCTACATTTACCACTGTACTAGGTTTAATCCCATTATACCTTTCAGGAGGAGAAATGTGGGAAGGTATGGCTGTAAGTATCATGATTGGATTATTATTCGGAACCGTTATTACCTTATTATTTATTCCATCGTTATATAGTGCATTATTCAAAGTAAATTACAAAAACTACGAGTTTAACGAAGCTTTATTAGAAGACTAAGAATAATATGAAAGATTTATATAAAACATTATACGAACATCGCTTTGAGACTTTCTTTTTTAGTCTGCTTGCTATATTATTTGGTTCATTATTGTTTCCTGTTCAATTTTTTCAAGAAAAACTAATGCCTATTCTTTTTCTTATAAATATTGCGGCTGGTATTATATTAATCTCTAAAAAGAAAAAGCTTTTTTGGTTTTTTGTTTCCCTTTTTACTCTGCTTCTATTCGTTTTAGGATTAAGCATGATTCAGAATACAACAACAGATTCTTATATGTACGTTCGTTTAGGTTTCTACTTTTTGTTTTATACAACAGTAACCATAGCTATTATAAAACAAGTTTGGAATTCGAAAAATGTAAACAAAAACGTAATTATAGGTTTAATGAGCGGTTATATTTCTCTGGGATTAATAGCCTTTCTTATGTTTCTTTCAGTAGAAATTAGCAATCCAGGATCGTTTGGAGGAATTTTGTTAGAGGTAGTTTCTATAGATGAAAAAATAGATTCGCTATTATACTACGCATACATAACCCTCTTAACAATAGGATATGGAGAAATTATTCCATTAACACCTATTGCTCAAAAAGCATCAATCTTAACAGGCTTAATGGGTCAATTTTATATAGTGATTATTACTGCGGTCGTTGTTGAAAAATACATTCGACATTCGGTAAAAAATTAAGTCTCCCCTTGTGCATATTAATGCAAATCAAAAAAGCCTCAACTTAAAACGTTGAGGCTTTTGTACTCGAGGTGGGAATCGAACCCACACTCCCGAAAGAACTGGATTTTGAATCCAGCGCGTCTACCAATTCCGCCACTCGAGCGCTATCGTGCGCTGCAAATCTAAAAAATATTTTAATTAATTCGTTTAAAAATAACTTTTAAACTCTCAAAATAGTTTTACTTTTGCCCTAACAACAACATTAACTATAAATATACTTTTATAAATGGCTATAAATCAATTAAGCCCGAAGATTTTCGCATGCTCTCAAAGTATGGAATTGGCAGAAGAAATTGCTAAAGAATACGGAGCAGAATTAGGAAATGTAAAAACAACTCATTTTAGTGACGGTGAATTTCAACCTGCTTTTGAAGAATCTGTAAGAGGACGTAGAGTTTTTCTTATTGGTTCAACTTTTCCAAATGCAGACAATTTAATGGAAATGTTACTAATGTGCGATGCTGCTAAACGTGCTTCTGCAAGACACATTACAGCTGTTATGCCTTATTTTGGTTGGGCTCGTCAAGACAGAAAAGACAAACCACGTGTAGCCATTGGAGCAAAATTAGCTGCTAAATTATTAGAAGCTGCCGGTGCTACTCGTATTATGACAATGGATTTACATGCTGATCAAATCCAAGGTTTCTTCGAAAAACCAGTAGATCACTTATTTGCTTCTACTATTTTTCTTCCATACATCAAAAGCTTACAATTAGACAATCTTACAGTAGCTTCACCAGACATGGGAGGGTCAAAAAGAGCCTATGCTTATTCTAAATATTTAGAAAGTGATGTAGTAATTTGTTATAAACAACGTCAAAAAGCCAACGTAATTTCTCATATGGAATTAATTGGTAACGTAGAAGGCAAGAATGTTATTCTTGTTGATGATATGATTGATACGGGAGGAACACTTACAAAAGCAGCAGATTTAATGATGGAAAGAGGGGCAAAAAGTGTTCGTGCTATTTGTACACACCCAATACTTTCTGGTAATGCTTACGAAAAAATTCAAAATTCACAGCTAACCGAGTTAATTGTTTCAGATACAATTCCTTTAAAAAAGCGTGTATCTAAAATAAAAGTTGTAACTTGCGCCGCTTTGTTTGCTGATGTGATGCATAAAGTTCAAGACAATACATCTATTAGCGATCAATTCTTAATGTAAATAAATATAATAAATAGAAGTAATGAAATCAATTACAATCAACGGATCTCAAAGAGAAAGCGTAGGTAAAAAAGCAACAAAAGCCTTACGTAATGCTGGAAAGGTTCCTTGCGTATTATACGGAGGAGATAAGCCTGTGCACTTTTCAGCTGATGCAAAAATGTTCACGCCATTAGTATATACTCCAGATGTATTTACTGCTGCGATTGAATTAGATGGAACAAAATACAGCGCTGTATTACAAGACATTCAGTTTCACCCAGTAACTGATAATATCTTACACGTAGATTTCTACCAGTTATTTGAAGATAAAGCTGTAACTATGGAAATTCCTGTACGTTTAGTAGGTAGTTCTAAAGGTGTTATGGTAGGGGGTGCTTTACGTCACAACTTACGTAAATTAAAAGTAAAAGCTTTACCAGCTAACTTACCTGATTTTATCGAAGCTGATATTACTGAATTAGAAATCGGTAACAAATTATACGTTACTGAATTAAAGAGCGACAAATTTGAAATACTACACCCAGATAACACAGTAGTAGCTCAAGTACGTATGTCTCGTAATGCTGCTAAAGCTGCTGCAGAAGCTGAATCATAATCAGTTTTTACACTATAATATAAAAGCGTTACCCTTGTGTAACGCTTTTTTTTATTTTTGACACATGTTTTTAAATTCTTGTTTTTCTAAATTAAAGCGCTTTTTTAGAACACAATCAACAAATACAGAAAAGAATACAATGAAGAAATTTTTAGTGGTAGGATTGGGTAATATTGGTGAGAAATACCACAATACACGTCATAATATAGGTTTTAAAATCGTAGATGCTTTTGTTAAAGAACACGAAGGTAGTTTTGAAACTGAAAAGCTTGGAGATATTGCCAAACTAAGAATCAAAGGAAAAACTGTAATTGTATTAAAACCTAGCACTTATATGAACTTAAGTGGTAAAGCAATTCAGTATTGGATGAAACAAGAAAACATTAAAGTAGAAAATCTATTGGTAATAACTGATGACTTAAATATCGATTTTGGTAAAATTCGTATTAAAGGAAAAGGTAGTTCAGGTGGACATAATGGATTAAAAGATATCCAAGATAAATTTAATACAGGTGCTTATCCACGTTTTCGTTTTGGTGTAGGAGCTAATTATGGTAGAGGACGACAAGTTGATTTTGTATTAGGTGAATGGTCAGATGAAGAAGAGAGCGAAATGATTGAACGTATTCCCACTTCGGTAAAAGCAGTTACTTCTTTTATTACTGCAGGATTAGCCAATACCATGAATGAATTTAACGGAAAGTAAAAAACTGCATAACCATATTAAAAACTTGTTTTAAAAAAATAAATAACATTTTTTTGCAAGCAATTTTAATTCAAATGAAAATGAAAATGAAAAAAAACCTACTTACGCTAATCTTTACTCTATTTTATTTATTTACCTACAGTCAAAACTGTATAAAGAAAGGAAAAATAGAAGATTTAAAACAATTGACTAAAAGACCTTTAGCTGTTGTTGTTTACAAAGAAAACGAAGGCTATATTAAAAAACTTCAAAAAAAGATAGCTAAAAACAATAAAAAGAAAGCTAAATATGAAAAAGAGTTAAAAGCATATAGAAATCATATCACTTATTTTAATAAAACTGTTAAACAAGTGGTTACAGATTACTGGAAACTAAACTCTACTGAAAATATTCAATATTTTACAAAATCTCAACTTGAAAATTTAACTAAAGAAAAATCTAACTCTTATGCTGTATTGGACCTAACTATGGACGTAGTAATGGCCGATTTTAATTCCTTATTTACCTTAAATATTTATGTTATTACATATGGTGGCTCTGAAAAAAACAGGAATAAAGCTATCTATAAAAACCATTTAACTAATATTAACTACAATATACCTAATCATGCTGATAAAGCCTTAAAAAAATCTATTGAGAGTTTAAAAACAGAAAGAGAAAATGGACCTTTGTATTTGTCAAAAGAAAATATGATTACATCACTTTCTTTATCTCAAAAATATTTAAAAAAGGTATTAGAATTAGGTAAAAGAATATCTTTTGAAGATTTTGCTGAAGAAGAAATGAAAAACAACTGCAAATCTCTTGAAGGAAGTACTATTTTATTTCAAGAAGCAATTGTACATGGAAAAATAAAAAAAGATTTAACTAGCTTGCTTCCAAAAGCTAAAATAACATTGGTTTCTGCTAATAGAATAGCTAAAGCAATAGAGAACAAAGAAAATGTTCTAATTGGCTTTCCTGTGACTAAAAAATTCGTAAAACAAAAAGGTTTCGGAGCAATAGCTGTAATACCTGTTAGCCACAAAATGATTATGAATGCTAAAACAAAAGAAATTGTAGGTTTTGTTCCTCATTCTGGTATCACAAGTTATTCGTATTTTAAAAAGAAAGATTTTAAAAAGCTTAACAAACAGTGTAATTAAAAATAAATAAAAAAGCCAAGGAAAAACCTTGGCTTTTTTTATTTAATTCCTAGTAATTTATTAAATGTTCTTATTTCACATTTATAAAAATCATTCCATTTTTTTAATAATTCTTTCATATTGTTCTATTTATACTAATTAGTAATTAAATATGAACAAATGTTACATTCTAATTAATTATCTGAAGCAAACCACTCAGCAAAACTAGTTTCTGTTTCTTGTAATTTTATAGCATGTAACTGAAGACCTTCTGGTAAACGTTTCTTAATTTTTTCAGCAAAATCAATTACCATCATTTCACTTGTAGGTTGATAATCAACTAAAATAACATGATGTCCTCTATCTTTTAACTCTTTAGCTAATTCAACATGTGGTGTATTTTTATTAAATACTGTTGCATGATCAAAAACATCAACAATTTCTTCTTTAACAATCTTTTTCAGATCTCCAAAGTCAATTACCATTCCGTACTTTACATTAGACGTGTCGGTAATTGGTTGCCCTAAAACAGTTACTGAAAGTTTATAACTATGTCCGTGAACATTTTTACACTTTCCATCATAACCGTATAAAGCATGCCCTGTTTCAAAAGTAAACTGCTTTGTTATTCTAATGTTGCTCACTATCTTTTAAATTTTTTATTACTTCTGTACTTGTTATAAAAGTATACTACTGCTACTCCAGCTGCTAAAATGGCAAATAAATAATCTCCACCCATAATTCTAAATTTTTTATTCGCCGAATGTACGAATTTGTTTGACAACTTTAGTTAATAACCATACGAAACCTAAAGAAATAACAATTCCTAATAGAATAGCAAGCATTGGATTATGATATACCCATTTACCTACTTCATATCCAAATTGATAACTTTTACTTTCTTTTACCTCTTGAAATAAAAACATAATTTACTTTTTAAACTTAGCTAATGCTTTTTTAGTAAAATCAGATAACACCAATTTTCCTGAAGTAACTGCTCTTTCTATCAGTAAATCTTCCCAGTGTTCTGTACCTTTCCACAAAGCTTTTTTCATTTCTTTTAAAGCTTCAGGATTATAAGATGCTAACTTTTCAGAAAAAATCTCAAGCTCTTTATCTAAATCAGAAATAGATTCAAAAACACGAGCATATAAACCCTTCTCTTTTGCCCAATAAGCATTTTTCCAATTAGTAGCATCTAAAGTTAATTCAGCTAATCCACTAACGCTTATTTTACGTTCTACAGCAGGCGCTATAACAAATGGACCAATACCTATTGTAAACTCAGAAAGTTTAATAGAGGCATGTTCTGTAGCAAATACATAATCGCAAGCAGCTGCTAATCCAACTCCCCCACCAACAGTTTTTCCTTGTACACGACCTACAATTAATTTAGAGCAACGACGCATTGCATTAATCACATTTGCAAATCCAGAAAAGAATTTTTTCCCATCATCTAAATTATCAATAGCAACTAATTCATCAAAAGAAGCTCCTGCACAAAAAGCACGCTCTCCTTCAGATTTTAATATAACAATTGCTACCTCATCATTTTCTGAAACTTTATCAAGTTCTTTAGCTAATCTTTCTAATAATTCACTTGGAAATGAGTTACTCGCTGGATGACCAAATTCAATAGTAGCTATCTTATTTTCTATATGTGTATATAAACTTCCGTTTTCTCTTGTTGTCGTCATTTTTGTTCTTTGTTCAAAAATAATCTTAATTTTAGTTTTTAAAAAATTATGAAAGATCAAAACCTATTTTTTAAACAAATAGATGGTATTCCAGATAAAAAGGGTTTAGAAGAACTATTAACTTTATATACTTCTGTTTTTAATGATGCTATTACTGAATTTTTTCTAGAAAGAATTCAAACTAAAGAAAAGGTGTTTTCGATAATAGCTTATTATAATAACAATCCTGTTGGTTTTAAAATTGGATATCAATACAATTCAAATACTTTTTATAGTTGGGTTGGCGGAGTATTGCCTCAATACAGAAAAAAAGGAATTGCTAGTCAATTGGCTAAACTACAGGAAAATTGGGCTTTACAAAACGGTTTTAAAAAGTTAAGAACAAAATCAATGAATAAATTTAAACCAATGTTGATTCTTAATTTAAAAAACGGATTTGATATTATTCAAGTTTACACCAATGAAAAAGGGCAAACCAAAATTGTTTTTGAAAAATCTATTTAGACCTCTTCAACTAGAGAAGAAAATTTATTCCTAAACTTTACAATCAACGGAATTCCTCTTGCTATTATCCATGCGTAAAAAGCTGTCCAAATTGCATATAACTTATAATCCATAGAATCAAAAAACAACAGTACTGGAATAAAAACAAAAGCTGTTGACAACAATAATACATTTCGTAGGTATTTCATTTCTCCCATTCCTTTAAACATTCCATCGTAAATAAAAGCAATAGAACAAACCGGCTGCATTAGTAGAATAATCCAAAAAGTATTATAAAACTGCTCTAAAACCTCTTTTTCTTGAGTAAAGATTCTTCCGATGAAATTGTAAAATACAAATCCTACTAACGCTAAAAAACCACCAAACACAAATCCGTAAACAATTAAATTCTTACCCAGCTTAACCAACGTTTTATAAGCTTTTGCTCCTAATAATTTACCTGACAAAATGTTTCCTGCAGATGAATATCCATCAATCATAAAAGCTCCCATTAACCATAAGTTCAACCCTATTGTATATGCAGCAATATATTCCTTTCCATAAGAAGCTGCGTAAGATGTGGCGAAATACAAAGCCACGTTTAAAGCAATAGTTCTAACAAACAAGTTTAAAATCATTACTACAAAACGAGGGATTTCTTTATTAAAAGGAAATTTAAACTGTAGTGAAATTTCTGTTTTTGTAAGCAATAAATATGTTGCTATTATTGCCATAATAATTTGCGCAAAAACACTAGCATAGGCTGCTCCTTGAATATTCATTGCTGGTAAATATCCTTCAATACCATAAACCAATACAATATCTAAAATAATATTAGCCACCGTTCCTATAATAGCAATAAGCATTGGGTAATAGGTATTTTGCAATCCTCTAAATGTTCCAAAAACAGCAATTACATAAAGCGTAAACGGAAAACCAAAAACTCGGATTTTATAGTACTCTATAGAATATTCTAAAATGGTTCCAGTGGCATTGTAAAATTCAAATATTTCTTTTGCAAAAGGATAGCTTACACCCAAAATAATTAAACTGGTAGTAATTACTAAAACTATTGCTTGAGCTGGTAAATCTTTTACTTCATTTAATTTATTAGCTCCAACATATTGTGAAATTATAGAAGATATTCCACTGCGGGTTTGTCCAAACACCCAAATTAACATTGATAAAAAAGCACCTACAATACCAATTGCTGCAATACTTTCAGTGGCATTATATTTTATATTTCCTACAATAGCTAAATCGGTAGTAGATAATAAAGGCTCTGCAACTCCAGCAATTAAAGCTGGTATTGCTAATTGGTTAATCCTTTTAAAACTTATATCGTGATTCATATTCTAATATTCACCACAAAAAAACGGCTATTCTGTTATATTAAGAAACAAAACACCTAAAATTAAGAGTTTTAAATATTAATTATCTTTGCACCCCTGTGTATCAAAAAACACGATAATTATTTAAAAAAAGATTTTTATGAAACATATATTAGTTCCTATTGGTTCTTCAGACAATTCAATAAACACATTACAATATGCAATAAATTTTGCTGAAGCTATGAATGCAAAAGTTTTGGTAATGCGTGCTTATAAGATATTGTCAAAAGCAGGTGCTTTTGTAAATGCGGATGATACTATGCAAAGAGAAACCAATTTGTATTTACGAACTATGATTAATTCTGTTGATAGAAAGAATGTAGATATCAAAATGATTACTGCTAAAGGAAATGTTTTGGAAAGTATTACTTCTATAAACAGAGAATTAAATATCGATTTAATAATTATGGGACCTAAAAGCAACTCTATTAAAGAAGAGGTGTTTTTAGGAAATACGTCGGGAAGTGTTTTAAAACAAACTGATATTCCTATGTTAATTGTTCCTGAAAACTATGCTTTTTCTCCTATAAAAAAGGTATTAACAGCATTTAAATCGGGGATTATAAATAAAGAAGGTGTTTTAACTCCTTTACAAAAAGTGTTAACAGCTTTCTCAGCAACATCTAACTTATTATTAGTAAAAACTCCATCTTATACTGATAATGATTTGAAATTAGATTCAGGATTAGAAGCTATAAAATCAGAACTAACTATTACTGAAAACGCAACTACTTTCCAAGGAGTTTTAGAGCATTTCCAATCACATAACCCAGATTTACTATGTGTTTTTAGAAGAAATAGAGGTTTCTTTCAAAAACTTTGGGAAAGTAATACAATTCTAAAAAAAGAATTTCATTGTAATGTTCCTGTACTTGTTTTAAGAGGTAAATTATAATTTAAAAAAGTTTTTTTATTGATAAAAAGGAAGCTTAATCGCTTCCTTTTTTATTTACTTTTTAACCAACATTCTCTTAATTTCATTTAACTTCATTAAGGCTTCAATAGGCGTAAGTGTATCAATATTGGTTGCTAAAATCTCTTCTCTAATATCTTCTAATAAAGGGTCATCTAATTGAAAAAAGCTCATTTGCATTTCTTCATGCTGTGTTTCTTTCAAGGTTTCTTTTACCTCTTTATGTGAATGGTTTTCTTCTAATTGCTTTAATATTTTTTGCGCTCTGTGAATTACCATATTTGGCATTCCTGCTAATTTTGCTACATGAATACCAAAACTATGATTACTCCCTCCAGCAACAAGTTTACGTAAGAAAATTATACTATTATCTAACTCTTTTACAGAGACGTTGAAGTTTTTAATACGCTCAAAAGTTGTAGTCATTTCATTTAACTCATGATAATGTGTAGCAAATAAAGTTTTTCCTTTTGCTGGATGTTCATGCAAATATTCAGCTATAGCCCAAGCTATTGAAATACCATCATAAGTAGAAGTTCCACGACCAATTTCGTCTAATAAAACCAAACTACGTTCTGAAATATTATTCAAAATAGAAGCCGTTTCATTCATTTCAACCATAAAAGTTGATTCTCCCATAGAAATATTATCACTCGCTCCTACTCTTGTAAATATTTTATCTACAATACCTATACGGGCATTTTGAGCTGGAATATAACTCCCCATTTGAGCTAATAAAACAATTAATGCTGTTTGACGTAATATTGCCGACTTACCCGACATATTTGGTCCTGTAATCATAATTATTTGTTGTTGATTACAATTTAAAACTACATCATTAGCAATATATTCCTCACCTATTGGCAATTGTTTTTCTATTACAGGATGGCGACCATTTTTAATTTCAAGATCTGTAGTATTATCCATTAAAGGACGCACATAATTATTATCCATTGCCAAGGTTGCAAATGATAATAACACATCTATTTTAGCTATGCTTTGTGCATTCTGTTGAACAGGTTGTACAAAATCGATAATATACTGAACAAGTTTTGCAAAAATCTCAACTTCTATTTGTTGAATTTTTTCTTCTGCTCCTAATATTTTTGCTTCGTATTCTTTCAGTTCTTCCGTAATATAACGTTCGGCATTTACCAATGTTTGTTTACGAATCCATTCTTCTGGAACTTTATCTTTATGTGTATTTCGAACTTCAATATAATACCCGAAAACATTATTAAACGCTATTTTTAAACTCGTAATTCCTGTTCTTTCAGTTTCACGAGCAAGCATATTATCTAAGTATTCTTTTCCTGAATTAGATATATTTCTTAATTCATCTAATTCGCTAGAAACACCACTTGCTATCGCATTTCCTTTATTAATATTTACAGGAGCTTCTTCTAAAACAGTTTCGATAATTTTATCTATTAAAGGCTTACAATCATGTAATTGTTTCCCTAATTCTTTAACTGTTTTATTTTTACTTTTCTCAGCAGCTTCCTTTATAGGTAAAATCGCTTTTAACGAGTTTTTTAATAAAATCACCTCTCGTGGCGATACTTTACCTGTAGCTACTTTTGATATCAATCGCTCAATATCTGAAACCTGTTTTAACTGATAAGAAACCGTTTCAAAGAAATCGTCATTATCAATTAAAAACTTGACCATTTCATGGCGTTGCTGAATTTGCTCCAAATCTTTTAATGGTAAGGCCAACCAACGCTTTAACAGCCTTCCTCCCATAGGAGAAATAGTTTTATCTATAACATCTAATAAAGAAACCGAGTTTACCGAATTACCTCCATACAATTCTAAGTTTTTAACCGTAAAACGGTCCATCCAAACATAGTTATCTTCAGCAATTCTACTAATTGATTGTATGTGTTCTATTTTGTTATGCTGGGTTTCTGACAAATAATACATGGCAGCACCTCCAGCTATAATCCCGTGTTCTAATTCATCAACACCAAAACCTTTTAAGTTTTTAACCTTGAAATGATTACTTAACAATTCATTTCCATATTCTTTTTGAAAAACCCAATCGTCCAAATAAAAAGTATGAAAACGATTTGTGAATAGTTCTAAAAAACGTTGTTTGTGTTTTTTCTCTACTAAAACCTCACTTGGTGTGAAATTTTGTAAAAGCTTATCTACATATTCTTCGTTTCCTTGTGCTATTAAAAACTCACCAGTAGAAACATCTAAAAAAGAAACTCCCAATAATTTTTTACCAAAATGTACCGCTGCTAAAAAATTGTTCGATTTCGATTGTAGTACTTCATCGTTTAAAGCCACTCCTGGAGTTACCAATTCGGTAACACCACGTTTCACAATCTTCTTAGTCATTTTAGGATCTTCTAACTGATCGCAAATAGCAACTCTCAACCCTGACTTAACCAACTTTGGTAAATAAGTATTTAACGAATGATGTGGAAAACCAGCCAAAGCAGTTTCACTTTCACTACCTGCTCCTCTTTTGGTTAAAATTATCCCTAAAACTTCTGAAGCTTTTATGGCATCTTCACCAAAGGTTTCATAAAAATCACCTACTCTAAAAAGTAGCATAGCGTCCGGATATTTAGCTTTAATTCCGTTATACTGTTGCATTAGTGGAGTTACCTTTTTTGCCTTTGTTTTTGCCAAGTTTCTAGATTTTTTCAATTAGTTTTGCGAAGATAAATATTCGAATTTAAAGTTAACATTTTTTATGAGAAAACTAAAGAATAGTGAGTTAGGTAGGATTTCAGTTGATGAGTTTAAACAAACCAAAAAAACGCCGATTATTGTTGTGTTAGACAACATTAGAAGTTTAAATAATATTGGTTCAGTTTTTAGAACATCGGATGCTTTTTTAATTGAAAAAATTTATTTGTGTGGTATTACTGCAACACCTCCTAACAAAGAAATTCATAAAACGGCTTTAGGTGCTACAGAATCTGTTGCATGGGAATATGTAGAAAACACTATTGATTTAGTTGAATCCTTAAAAAAAGATAAGGTAAAAGTTTTGGCTATTGAACAAGCCGAAAATAGCACTATGTTAAATGAATTTACTCCTGAATCCAATCAGAAGTATGCTATAGTAATGGGAAATGAAGTAAAAGGAGTACAACAAGAGGTAGTTTCTGCTTCCGACGCTTGTATTGAAATACCTCAATTAGGAACCAAACATTCTTTAAATATCTCTGTAAGCTGTGGAGTTGTGCTTTGGGATTTGTTTAATAAAATCTCTTTATAAGCCTACTTTCATCTAAAAAAATGAATTCATGTTTTATTTTAGAATTTTTTAACACTGGGCTAATTATTGTTTAGCAAATCAAAGCAATCTCTTAATTTTAAGTACACAAACACCTTTTTGTCTCACAAATACTGGCAACAACAAGAACAATCTCAATAAAGAATAAATAAAAACTAGTTTAATTACTTGGCATTCTCCTTGAAACCTTTTAATTTAGGGTCTTAATTATCCCCCCAAACAAACTTAGTAATCTAAACACTCTTATAATATGGAAAACAAAAACGCTCAAAAAACAGCAATGAAAATGTACCGTGGAGGCGGTGTAGCTACTGGTAATGGTGGAGGAAACGGTACTGATGACACTACTGGAGGTGGAGATGGAGATGGCCAAGGAGGAAATGGATAAGCCTTTAATAAAAAAAACTCTTAATTCTTTATCTAATCAATTAAGAGTTTTTAATTTGCTTTAAAAATTAGTGATTCAATATGAGATTTTTTTTATTTTCTCTTTTTCTTATAAAACTCACTTATGGTCAACAATCTGATTCTTTACCTAAAAACAATAAACTAAAAACTATAGATATTGGTTTATCTGCTTACTTTGATAATGATACTACCACATTAAAAGAATCTTACAAAAAACTTCTAATCTTTCACCAAGAAAGTACAGATTCTACATTTTTAGCTAAATACTATCAATACAAAGCGATGTTTTATGAGTTAAAATACAAAAAAGACAGTGCTTATTATTATTATCATCAATCAAAAAATATTTCTAAAAAAACGGGGGATTCTCTAGAAGTAGGGAGACGCCTCCTTAGCATAGCTTTTTTACAAAGAAAAGTAAAAGATTACTTAGGCGCAGAAATCAGCTTCATAGAAGCGTTAAAATATTTAGAACCCATAAAATCATATAAATATTTAGAAAGGGTTTATAATGGTTTAGGTCTTATTACAGTTGAATTAAATCAGAAAGGTGAAGCTTTAAGATATTACAATAAAGCTTTATTTTATAATAAATCAAATAATAATAGTCATGGATATTTATATATCATAAACAATATTGGTTTATTATACCAAAAGCAAAATTTACATAAAAAAGCTACTTCTTATTTTAAAAAAGGATTAGCTTTTGATAACATCAAAAAAAAATATCCTAAACAATATTCTATGCTATTAGAAAATTTAGCATATAGTAATTACCAACTAAAAAGGAAAGCTAATGTTTTAAGTCAATATGAGGAAGCTATAGAAATTAAAAAGAACATAAACAATATTAATGGTGCTAGTACTACACACATAAATATTTCTAACTATTACAAAGATATTAAACAAAATACTAAAGCTAAATTTCATGCCTATGAAGCTTTAAAGTATGCTAAACAAACACATAATAACAACCGTTGGTTAGAAGCTTTAGAAAACCTTTCTGAACTTACCTATGGAGAAGAATCTAAACAATTTTTAAAAGAATACATTTCACTTAACGACAGCTTGTTTCAAAAAGAACGATTATCTAAAAATCAATTTGCAAAAATTAGGTATGAAACTGGCAAAAAAGAAAAAGAAAATGCCGTTTTAAAAACTGAAAACGAAAAAAAACAAGCGCAAATAGCTTATCACCAGCAACAAGAAACTATTGGATGGTTAACTGCTGCAAGTATTTTATTATTACTTATTTTAAGTATTACTTTCTTTTTACATAGAAGAAGAAAACTTTTATACCAAGCACAACTAGAAGCTGCTAGAGCTAGAGAAAATGAGCGCCAACAAATTGCGAAATCATTGCACGATGAAGTGGCTGGTGATTTACGTATGTTGCATCAAAAACTAGAAAAATCTAACTTATTAACGGAAGCTAAAAAGCTAAATAATGTAAAAGAAAATGTTCGAAATTTATCACATCAATTAAGTAGTGTAAGTTTTGACGAAGTTTCTTTTAAAGATCAAATAATTAATTTAGTAAGCGATTATTTTGAATTGGATTTTAAAATATCAGTTACTGGATTACAAGAATATGAATGGCAAGAAGTAAACAATCCTATAAAAAGATTACTTTATTTAGGCATTCGTGAAAGCATACAAAATTGTAAAAAATATGCTCAGGCAAGTAAAATAAATATTGATCTTACCATACAGAAAAATTATGTACTTTTGAATATTACTGATAATGGCATCGGATTTGATACTAAAATCAGTAAAAAAGGAATAGGTTTACGTAACCTTCAGGAACGTGTTGAAGATTTAAATGGAACTTTAAACATTAGTAGTAAAATAGGTAACGGTACCAAAACTAATATTCAAATACCCTTAAATGCCTGAACCAATAAAAATACTCCTCGTTGATGACCATCAATTAATAATTGAAGGGATACTCTCCTATTTAAGAGATATTGACAATTTAGAAATAGAAACAGCTAATTCTTGTGACGAAGCATTTTCTAAAATTAAAGCAAATCTTAACAAAGATCCTTTTCATATTGTTTTTACCGATTTAAGTTTTGATAACCAAAAAGAGAATAATACACTTGATGGAGGTGAGTCTTTAATAAAAGCACTTCAACAAGAAAAGGTTGATATTAAAATTGGTGTAATTACTGGGCATTCAGAAACAAATCGTGTATTTAATGTAATACATAATTTAAATCCATCTGCTTATATCTTAAAAGGAAATTGCAGTACAGACGAATTAACCTTTGCCATTAAAAAAATATTAAAAGGTGAAATATATTATACTCACGAAATTCATCAAAAACTTTTAAAAAGAGCTTTGATAGAAATTCAAATGGATGAAGTTGCTATTCAAATCCTAAAAGAATTACCTAAGCATGCAAAAATTGGTAATTTAGAAGGATTGATAAAAAAGAGAGATGGTTCAGCTATAAAAGTACGTTCTATTGAAAGTAAATTAGCGAAACTTCGTACCGATTTACAAGCAAATAACAATACTGATTTAGTATTAAAAGCTAAAGAATTAGGCATATTAGACTAATTTTGCGGAAATCCACATTTTTTGCTGCGGTTATCCATTTTTATACTAAAGAGACTACCTATATCTTTGTATCAGAATTAAACTACTCTTGGGGAAAATTCTGAAAAAAGGAAAAAAGAAATAGAACAAACCTTTCAGATATAAATCTGAAAGGTTTGTTCGTTTTAAGCTTCATATCATTATTTATCTATCAATTGCGGAAATCCACACCAAACACTACATAAATCCCCTTTTTATAAATTCTAACCTATCATACATTTGTAACATCGAATTTCAACTCATAGTGAAAAACGATATTTAAGGGGAAAAACTAAACCTTCTGGCAAAGTCTGGAAGGTTTTTTTTTGCAAATAAACACCACATATACAAATACTTACATTTTTGCGGAAATCCACATTTTTTATTACATAAATCCCCTTTTTACAAATTCAAACCTATCATATATTTGTAATGTCGAATTT
>NZ_WAAU01000003.1:55410-264540 GCF_008806755.1 Tenacibaculum aiptasiae | reverse complement strand
AACTAAACCTTCTAGATAAAAAATCTGGAAGGTTTTTTTATATAATAAGCCTATGTAAAAAAGAGTTTTACAAAAAATAAACTTTTGCGGAAATCCACACTAAACACTGCATAAATCCCCTTTTTACAAAAACTAAACCATCATACATTTGTAACATCGAATTTCAACTCATAGTGAAAACCGATATTTAAGGGGAAAAAACTAAACCTTCTAGATAAAAAATCTGGAAGGTTTTTTTATGGTTAATTTTTTCAAAAAAATCATAAACTTACCTTAAATCTTTCTTTTATTATATCATTCTCTTTCAAATAAATAAAAATCTCTTGTATATTTGTTATATCGAATTTCAACTCGTAATTGAAAAACGATTTTTAAGGGGAAAACTAAACCTTCTAGATGTGTCTGGAAGGTTTTTTTATTATAAAAACATATATTTTAAAAGTTTTATCAATTGCGGAAATCCACAATTTTTAATTCGTTAATCCCCTTTTTATAATCCTAAAGCTGTTATACATTTGTAACATCAAATTTCGATTCATAACGGAAAATGATATTTAAAGGGGAAATTAAACCTTCTAGGCACATCTGGAAGGTTTTTTTTTGATTAAAAAACTAACTACCAATAACTTACATACGGAAATTCACATCTTACTTTGCGGTTATCCCCTTTATAAAACAAAATACCTGACTTACATTTGTAATGTTCTTTTGAACAAAACATTAAGGGGAATTATTAAAAACCAGTAAAAAATGGGGAAATTTTTACAAAAAGCTACTGAGATTTTAAATGCATTTTTATCATCTTTATCAGAACTTGGTAAAGGAGCTAGCTATGCTTTAAGACACTAGTAGTAACTAACTAAGGGATAAAAACCTTCCTGATAAAATTATCAGGGAGGTTTTTTATTTCCCAAACTTTAAATTGTAAATTGCTATTTTAAATTACTCATCAAAATTGTTAAATGGCAAAGTATATTCTAGCATTAGACCAAGGCACTACAAGTTCTCGTTCTGTTATCATTAATGAATCTGGAGAAATTATTGGAATAGATCAACAAGAATTTTCGCAAATATTTCCACAATCAGGATGGGTAGAACATGATGCAGAAGAAATTTTAACTACGCAACTTTCTACTCTAAAAAATGTTATTCAAAAAGCAAATATACCCCCAAATGAAATTGCTGGAATTGGTATTACAAATCAGAGAGAAACAACTGTAGTATGGGACAAAAACACAGGAAAACCTATATATAATGCTATCGTTTGGCAAGATAAAAGAACTGCAAATATTTGTGAGTCTTTAAAAGGAAAGGGACTAGAAAACCATGTTCGTAAAACCACTGGATTAGTAATTGACAGTTATTTTTCTGCTACAAAAATTAACTGGATACTAAATAATGTAAAAGGAGCAAAAATAGAAGCAGAAAAAGGAAACTTATTATTTGGAACTATTGATACATGGTTGTTATGGAACTTAACAAAAGGAAAAGTCCATGCAACAGATTATAGCAATGCTTCTCGCACGATGCTTTATGATATTAAAAATTTATGCTGGGATGATAAATTATTACAAGAATTAGATATTCCAAATTCTATGCTCCCTGAAGTAAAACCTTCTTCATTTCACTTTGGAAATTATGAATTAGAAGGTCATCAAATTCCAATTGCTGGAATTGCTGGCGATCAACAGGCTGCTTTATTTGGACAAGCTTGTTTTCATAAAGGTGAAGCAAAAAACACCTATGGTACAGGCTGCTTTATGTTGATGAATACTGGAGAAAACTTAGAGTTTTCTAAAAACGGCTTATTAACTACAATTGCATGGGGAATTGATAATAAAATAAACTATGCCCTTGAAGGAAGTGTTTTTGTAGCTGGATCAGCTATACAATGGTTACGTGATGGTTTACAAATTATAAATAACGCTGAAGAAAGTGAGTCTTTCGCAAAAAGTATAGAAGATGAAAACCCAGTATATGTTGTTCCTGCTTTTGCTGGCTTGGGAGCTCCTTACTGGGATATGTATGCTAGAGGTGCTATTTTTGGTTTGACTAGAGATACTGGTAAAAATCATTTAATAAAAGCAACTCTCGATGCTCTTGCTTATCAAACAAAAGACACATTAGATGTAATGCAAAAAGATAGCGCTATCGAATTAACTTCTTTAAAAGTAGATGGTGGCGCATGTGCGAACAATTATCTAATGCAATTTCAATCGGATATTTTAAACACAAAAGTTGAACGACCAGAAATTATCGAAACTACCGTAATGGGCGCTGCTTATTTAGCAGGTATTTGTGTTGGTTTATGGAAACAAGAGGATATTTTAAACAGGAGAAAAATCAATAATATATTCTCTCCCAACTTCACTTTAGAAAAAAGAGAAAGATTATATAAAAAATGGCAAAAAGCTGTAGAACGCACTAAAGATTGGATTGATTAAAAAATAAAGCATATGGCAAAGTTTTATGACAAAATAAACTCTAGAATTCAGAAATTTATAGAAGCACAAAAAGTCTTTTTTGTAGCTACAGCACCAAAAAATGGGCGCATTAATTTATCTCCAAAAGGAATGGACTCTTTCCGTGTACTAAACGAAAATAGAGTTGCCTGGTTAAGTGTAACAGGTAGTGGTAATGAAACCTCAGCACACTTACTAGAAGACAATAGAATTACTATTATGTTTTGTGCTTTTGAAGGAGCTCCTAATATTCTGCGTTTATATGGAAAAGCTAAAGAAATTTTACCAGATGACACTGAATGGGCTTCATTAATTTCATTATTTCCAAAGCTCTCTGGAACGCGACAAATTTTTGATGTAACTATTGAAAGCGTTCAAACATCATGTGGGATGTCTATTCCTTTTTATGAATATAAAGAAGAGAGAAATCAGTTACTAGATTGGGCAGACGAAAAAGGTAAAAACGGTATTGAGCAATACTGGAAAGACCGCAACCAAGTAAGTATAGATGGTTTAAGCACGAAGTTTAAAGAATAAGCATAACATAAATTGCACTTTTTCACAATTTACTTCAAACCCTGATAAAAATCATATTTTAAATAAATACATACAACTACTTTTGGGGTATTAAAGTAAATAAAATGATACAATTGATTAATACTCCTTTAGTTTCTTGGACAAACGGCACAATTATGATCGCAGTATTTGGAGTTGTTTGTGTAGGATTAATTACTACTCTCTTAATTCTCGTAAATGGTGGTGAGAAAAAAAAGAAGTAGTTACGGGTTGTATTTTTAGTTTTTAATAGTTGATTTAGAAGAAGTGCTCGTTTTTGATGTGTTGGTGGTTTAACTCAAGAGCACTTCTTCTTACTATTTAAAGGCATTTAATCCTGTAATATCTAAACCTGTAATTAGTAAATGAACATCGTGGGTTCCTTCATAAGTAATTACACTTTCTAAATTCATTGAGTGTCTCATAATAGAATACTCCCCAGAAATTCCCATAGCCCCCAAAACTTGTCTTGCTTCTCTAGCTATTTGTAAAGCCATTTCTACATTATTTCGTTTTGCCATAGATATTTGAGCAGAAGTAGCACGTCCTTCATTTTTTAAAACTCCTAATCTCCATGTTAGTAATTGTGCTTTGGTTATTTCGGTAATCATCTCAGCCAATTTCTTTTGTTGCAGTTGAAACTGTCCAATTGGCTTACCAAACTGAGTGCGCTCTTTAGCATAACGTAAAGCGGTATCATAACAATCCATTGCAGCACCTATAGCACCCCAAGCAATTCCGTAACGAGCAGAATCTAAACACAACAACGGTGCACCTAAACCAGATTTGTTGGGTAATAAATTTTCTTTAGGAACTTTAACATTATCAAAAATAAGCTCTCCAGTAATAGAAGCTCTTAGTGACCATTTATTATGAGTTTCAGGAGTTGAAAAACCTTCCATTCCTCTTTCAACAATTAAACCATGAATACGTCCTTCTTCATTTTTCGCCCAAACTACAGCTACATCACAAATAGGAGCATTAGAAATCCACATTTTAGCTCCATTTAATAAATAATGGTCGCCCATGTCTTTAAATTTAGTTTCCATTCCTCCTGGATTTGATCCATGATTAGGCTCGGTTAATCCAAAACTTCCCATCCATTCACCAGATGCTAATTTTGGTAAATATTTTTGACGCTGTGCTTCTGTTCCATAATTAAAAATAGGGCCCATTACTAAAGAAGATTGAACCGAGGCCGTGGATCTAATACCACTATCTCCACGCTCTAATTCTTGCATAATTAACCCATAAGAAATTTGGTCTAATCCTGCTCCTCCATATTCTTCAGGTATATAGGAACCAAAAGCTCCAACTTCAGCTAATCCACTAACTAATTGAGTTGGAAAAGTTGCGTTTTGTGCCGTCTCTTCAATAATTGGAGATAAATTTTTCTTTACCCATTCACGGGCAGTATCACGAACAAGTTTATGTTCGTCAGTTAACAAATCATCAGCTTGATAATAATCAGGTGCTTGAAATAAATCTGGTTTCATAAGTTTTTTTTACGTTAAATACTGATTTTGTATGTGTTGATGATTGATAAATTAATTATCCTAGTTTTATTTAATAGTATAGACTCAAAAATACTCAAAAAAATGGTTATTAGTACAGGTTTACGTATGTTTGTATTAGATGAGATTTACATTAGGACAGCAAGAACGATTAAAGAGTAAAAAGTTATTAGGAAAACTTTATGAAGAGGGAAAAGCGATAAAAGTATTTCCTCTTCGAATGGTTTATATACAAACGGAACATACTTCAAAATTCCCTGCACAAGTAGGTGTATCGGTTCCTAAAAGAAACTTTAAAAAAGCTGTAGACAGAAACCGAATAAAACGCTTGTTAAGAGAAATTTATCGAAAAGAAAAACATACTGTTTACAACGGAATAGATAAGCCTTATGTGTTTATGATTTCTTATATTGCAAGAGATGAATGGAAATATGCCGATATTGAGCATAAAATGAAGAAGTTATTAACGCTTTTTACAGAAGAAATTACCAAAGATGAAAAATAAAAAAATACTTTTTTTTGGTTCCCTAATTGTTATTTCATTTTTATTCTCGTTTCAGTCTCGCTTTTTTGAGATTGCTAAGCAAATAGAAATTTACAACAATTTGTTTAAGGAATTAAACATCAATTATATTGATGAAATTAACCCTGGTGATTTAACCGATAAGGCTATTAAAAACACCTTAAAAAACTTAGATCCTTATACTAATTTTTATAACGAACAAGATGTAGAAGATGCCCGTATTCGCAGAGAAGGAGAGTATGGAGGTATTGGCGTTTCTACTTTTTACACAAAACAAGGAATCGTAATTGCTGAAATATATAAAGGTTTTTCGGCAGACAAAGCAGGTATGAAAGCTGGAGACATTATTACCGATGTCAATGGTCAAAAATTAGCTGATTTAGAAAAAAGTCAATACTCACAACTGTTGAAAGGAACTCCAGACAAAGAACTTTCTTTAATTGTTAATAGAAATAATAAGAATCAAACGGTTAATTTAAAACTAGATAAAGTTATTGTAAATCCAGTTCCTTTTTATGACATGATTGATGAGGAAACAGGCTACATTATTTTAACCAGATTTACAAGTCAAAAAGCTACACAAGGAGTTAAAGATGCTTTTAATGAGTTAAAAGATAGAGGAATGAAAAAATTAGTTTTTGACTTACGTAGTAATCCTGGAGGTTCTTTATTTGATGCAGTAAACATTACAAATTTATTTATTCCAAAAGGTTTAAAAGTTGTAGATACTCGCGGAAAAATTAAGAAAAACAGTAGAACTTATAAAACTAGTAGAGAGCCTTTAGACGCACAAATTCCAATCGTTGTTTTAATAAACGATCGTTCTGCGTCTGCTTCAGAAATTGTATCAGGAGCATTACAAGATTATGATCGTGCGGTAATTATGGGAGAACGTTCATTTGGTAAAGGTTTAGTACAACGTTATTTTAACTTGAACTATGGAACGCAAATGAAAGCAACTATTTCTAAATATTACACTCCTAGTGGTCGTTGTATACAAGAATTAGATTATGCTAATAGAGATTCTAAAACAGGAAAAGTTCCAAAATTTTCCGACGGTCCTGTAAACACATTTACTACAAAAAATGGACGTAAAGTATACGATGGTGGTGGAGTAACTCCAGATATTCGCATCGATATATCTGAAAAATCTGAGGAAACAAAAAAACTTTTAAAATCGAAAGCTATATTTAATTTCGTGACAGATTTCACTTATAAAAATCCTAGTTTCTCTACAGAAAACTATACTTTTAAATCTGCCGATTTTAATACCTTTAAAAACTATTTACTTACACAAGACACTGCTTTTGTAACAAAGAGTGAAAAACTTTTCAAAAAAGCTTATTCATCAGTAGAAAATGAGGAGAAACTTTCATCAGAATACAATGCTATTCTTAAAAAATTAAAAAAAGAGAAAGTTCAAAAAATCGCTGTAAACGAAGATCTTTTATCAAACAAAATTCAAAACGAAATAATAAAAAGATACACCTATCAGGAAGGAATGTTTAAGCACCAACTAAACAATGATCCTACTATTAAAAACGCAGTTAATTTGTTAAAAAACCAGCAAAAATATAGCGGTATTTTAACAAAATAATATGCATTACATAATTTGTATCTTTGCCTTTTAAAAAAATATATGTCAAAACCTAATCATAAAGAACGTACCAGAGCTCAAGAATCTACAAATGCCATAGAAAAGTTATACATTTCAATGCGTCATTTATTTAGTCGTGGATTTTATAAGCCAATGGGAGTTTCTGGAGAAACGTTACGTAAATCCTTATTACAATTACGTCCTGAAATTTATGGATCAATCGCTGAAAACAAAACCGAATTAAATGGTTTGGTTTATATTATTGAGCGATTACCTGAAGGTATTGAAGAATGTCAATACATCTACTTAACTGCAGATGAAGGGTATAGAAATTCAAAATTCAAAGCAATAGTTCCTCCAAAGAGAAGAAGAAATTGTTATCGTATTGACAAGGATCAAATGAATATTGAAATTACTCGTGGTCGTTCTGAAATTTATGATATACTTACACATCTTACCTTTTTATTTATTGAATCTCATAAAATAAAAGATCGTGTAATTATTAATAACGGTGAAAGTTTTATTAGAGAATGGCTTCAATTAGAAGACATTGTTTTAAATAACAAAACACTTACCGATGAAGAAAAAGATGTAATTGTTGTACATCTAGGAAACATCTTAGGTAGAACTTATGACGAGGTATATGATGTTTACAATACTTTTTCAACAGAAGAAAACCCTAATAGATTTTTCCATTTAATTTACTGGTTAGGAAAACTCGCTATCAATGAAGAATTATACGAACAAAAGCGTTCGGTAAAATTCAGTTCAGTATTAATTGAAGAAATAGGACACCATTTTTATGGAGAAATTTGGGCAAACAGCATTAAAAAAGTTTTAGTAGATAATGATTTATTAGAGCGTCCTATTCATATTATTAGTGCAAACATGCACAGTGTTATGAATAGTATTTATGCTCAAAATGCCTTACCTGATGAAGTTAAAAAACATAAAGGTTTTGAACTTTTTGAAGTATTGAGTAATGCTAACAGTCAACCACTACAAAAAGCAGTTAAAAACTATGCTTCAGAAAATGGGTTGATATATATTAAAGATACATCTGGAACAAACATTAATGTTCAAGTTATTGATACTGAAAAAATAAACTTTGACACTACTTCTTTTGAAAAGAAGAACTCTGTTGGAGAAAAACCAGTAATCATTGTAATGGATTATGCATTTGGAGAGCAAGCATATGAAACAATGGACGAGTTATTAAAACCATATAAAATAGGAGATAAATCTGTTCATTTAGATGTAGTTTCTGTTTCTATAATGGGTAAAGCTGGTATTTTAGAAGGAGGTAAAGGAGATATTATGATTCCTTCTTCTCATATTTTTGAAGGTACTGCCGACAATTATCCTTTTAATAACGAATTAACCAAAGAAGATTTAGAAGGGTTTGGAGTACAAGTATTTGATGGAGCTATGGTAAGTGTGCTAGGAACATCATTACAAAACAAAGACTTGTTAAAATTCTTCCACGATTCTACATGGAATGTAATTGGATTAGAAATGGAAGGAGCTCACTATCAAAAAGCAATTCAATCGGCTTCAAAAATTAGAGGAAACGTTAGAGAAGATATCAAAGTAAGATATGCATACTATGCTTCGGATAACCCATTAGAAACTGGTGCAACACTAGCTTCGGGTGGTTTAGGAATGAGCGGAGTAACACCAACATATGCAATTACACAAAAAATATTAGAACAAATATTTTAAACAATTAAAAGGCTATTTTTTCAAATAGCCTTTTTTCTTATTCTATATTTGCAACAACAACACAACAACACATAAAATGAACATTCTAATTTTAGGATCAGGTGGTAGAGAGCACGCCTTTGCAAAGAAGCTTTCTGAAAGTAATAAAATTCAAAACTTATTTGTAGCACCTGGTAATGCAGGAACAAACTCAATAGCTACAAATATCAATATCAATCCAACCAATTTTCAGCAAGTAAAAGAAACAGTATTACAACACAATATTAATATGGTTGTGGTAGGTCCAGAAGCACCATTAGTAGCAGGTGTTCATGATTTCTTCTTAGCTGATGATGATTTGAAAAACATCCCTGTAATTGGTCCTAAAAAAGACGGTGCCTTATTAGAAGGAAGTAAAGACTTCTCTAAGCAATTCATGATTAAGCACAATGTTCCAACTGCTAAATATGAATCGTTTACAAGTGATACTTTGGCGCAAGGAAAAAGCTTTTTAGAAACCTTAACGCCTCCATATGTACTAAAAGCCGATGGTTTAGCTGCTGGTAAAGGTGTTTTAATTTTAAACAATTTAGAAGAAGCAAAATCGGAACTTGAAGAAATGCTTTCAAATCAAAAATTTGGAGAAGCGTCATCAACGGTAGTTATTGAAGAGTTTTTAAAAGGAATAGAACTTTCTGTATTTGTTTTAACAGATGGTAAGAGTTATAAAATATTACCTTCTGCAAAAGACTATAAAAGAATTGGAGAAGGAGATACAGGTTTAAATACAGGCGGAATGGGTGCTATTTCCCCAGTTCCTTTTGCTACTGATGATTTCCTTCAAAAAGTAGAAGAACTAGTCGTAAAACCAACAATAAATGGTTTACAGAAAGAAGGAATAGATTACCGAGGATTTATTTTTATTGGATTAATGAACGATAATGGAAATCCTTCAGTAGTTGAATACAATGTTCGTATGGGGGATCCAGAAACAGAAGTAGTTTTACCAAGAATAGAATCGGACTTAGTCGATTTATTTGAAGGAGTTGCCAATCAGACTTTAAATGAGAAATCATACGAAGTAACACCGCAAACTGCAACTACAGTAATGCTAGTTTCTGGTGGGTATCCTGAAGCTTACGAAAAAGGAAAAACTATTACAGGTTTTGATACTATTGATGATTCAATTGTTTTTCATGCAGGAACAACTGTAAAAGATGGAGAAGTGGTAACAAATGGAGGAAGAGTAATGGCAATTACCTCTTTTGGTGATTCTATTGAAGATGCCCTAAAAAAATCATATAAGAATATTGATAAAATAACTTTCGATAAAATTAATTATCGAAAAGATATTGGATTCGATCTAGTATAAATAAAAAAAGAAGGAGTTGAAAAATCAACTCCTTCTTTTTTACATTGCTTTTTCTAAAGTAAAAGAAAATTCTGATCCTTTACCAAAATCACTTTTTAATAAAATTGTCTCATTATGAGCTTCAATAATATGCTTTACAATAGACAATCCTAAACCAGAACCACCTTGTTCTCTTGAACGACTTTGATCTACACGATAAAAACGCTCAAATAAACGAGAAACATGTTCTTGTTTTATACCTTCTCCATTATCGGAAATTTTAATAATAAACTTATTAGGATTGTATGTTTCTATACTAACTGTAGTTGCACCTCCAACTTTTCCGTATTTTATAGAATTTACAATTAAATTAATTAAAACCTGCTCTATACGTTCTACATCACCTTTTACAAAATGAGGAAATTCATAAATTCGATCAAACATTAAAGTTATGTTTCTCTTTTTTGCTTTCATCTCAAATAAATCAAAAACATTTTGAATCAGCTCAAGAATATTAAATGTTTCAATATTCATTTTCATTCCTTCAGTTTCTAATTTAGCAATCATGTCTAAATCTTTGATAATAGAAGTTAATCTTTCAACACCTTTATTCGCTCTGTTTAAATACTTTGTACGAATTTCTTCATCTTCAGCAGCTCCTTCAATTAAGGTTAAAATATATCCTTGAACAGTAAAAAGAGGTGTTTTTAACTCGTGAGCAACATTCCCTAAGAAATCTCTACGAAAAGAATCTCTTTGAGTTAACAATGCTATTTCCTCACTCTTACCTTCAACATATTTTTGAACACTTTTTGTAAGTGCTTCAACATCGGTTGTTACTTTTTTCCTTTCCAAATCATTTACATCTAAAATGGAAATGTCCTGATATAACTTTTTAACACGTTGATAAATAAAATATTCAGCTCGGTATTGGATAATAAAAAATGATATAATAAACATTACAACACCAAAAACAAGCACAGTACCTATTCCTAATAAATTAATTAAGAACAAATAAGAAAGTAATGCTATAACGACTGAAATAATCGTAGAATATAATGACGACCAAAGTGCGTATTTGTATGTTTTTTTAATTTTTTTCATTATAAAAAAATAGATTGCCAATTAAGCAATCTATATAAATATTTTAAAGTTTAATTTATTTTTCTGCTCCTTCCAAAACAAATTTATAACCAACTCCTTTTACAGTTTTAAAGTAATCATCGCCGATTTTCTCTCTAAGTTTTCTAATATGAACATCAATTGTACGTCCTCCTACTACAACTTCATTACCCCAAACGCTATCTAAAATAACTTCTCTTTTAAATACCTTTCCTGGTTTAGATGTTAATAATGAGAATAATTCAAATTCTTTTCTTGGTAAAGCTATTTTTTTATCTCCTTTAAACACAACATACTCATCTCTATTAATAATAATATCTCCAATCTTAGTTGTTGTATCAACAGATTCTTCTGTTTTCAAACGTCTTAACAACGATTTTACCTTACTTACTAAAACTTTTGGTTTTACTGGCTTGGTAATATAATCGTCAGCACCAGCATCAAAACCTGCTACTTGTGAATAATCTTCACCTCTAGCTGTTAAAAAAGAAATAATAACATCTTCTAACGGCTTAATATTTCTAATCTTTTCACACGCTTCAATACCATCCATTTCTGGCATCATTATATCTAATAATATTAAATGTGGATGTATTTTTTTAGCAGTCTTTACAGCTTCATTACCATTACTGGCAGTAAAAACCTGATAGCCTTCTGATTTTAAGTTATAACCTACTATTTCTAAAATATCAGGTTCGTCATCAACTAATAAAATTTTAATATCATTCGTATTCATAGATCATTTGTATTGTGTTATCCAAAAGTAACCATAAAATTATAAATCGTTCGCTCTCTTATTGAACTTAACATTCATTTAATCTTTAATAAACCTTTGCTTAAATAGTTAATAGAAAAATTAAGCTGTAATTTTTTGTTTTTTGTATCTTTATAAAAATTGTTTACTATGAAACTTATTCCTTTATTTGATGAAATATTTTCTAAAACTAAAGAAGTCTTTATTAATAAGTTTAGAAAAGAAATTCCTAACCTGTAAACAAAACCCTTCTTTAATATTATTTAGTTTATAAAATCTCCACAAAAAAAACGAAGAATTATCTTTAAAATACGAGTATTTATATTTTAATAAAAAGAAAAAATGTTGAATAAAATTAATCTTCAAAATATCTTGTTCTTAGATATTGAAACTGTTCCAGAAGTAGAATTATTTTCTGATTTATCCGAAGAAAAACAAGAGTTATATGCTTTAAAAACACAATACCAACGAAAAGATGAAATCAGTGCCGAAGATTTTTATCATCGTGCTGGTATATGGGCAGAGTTTGGAAAAATAATATGTATTTCTGTTGGATATTTTGTTGACAAAAAAGATGAAAGTCAGTTTAGAGTAACTTCTTTTTATGGTGATAATGAAGTTAAAATATTAACCAATTTTAAAAACTTACTTAATCAACATTTTAATTTAAACAAACATCTTTTATGTGCTCATAATGGAAAAGAATTTGATTTTCCTTACATAGCTCGGAGGATGATAATCAATCGCATTGAATTACCTAAAAAACTAAACTTATTTGGTAAAAAACCATGGGAAGTTCCCCATTTAGATACTTTAGATTTATGGAAGTTTGGTGATTATAAACATTATACTTCTCTAAAATTATTAACTTCTATTTTAGACATTCCATCACCCAAACAGGATATTGATGGAAGCGAAGTAGCTAACGTATATTATAAAGAGAAAAACTTATCTCGTATTGTTGACTATTGTGAAAGAGATACCATAGCAGTGGCACAGCTTTTATTGCGTTTTTTAAACAAACCTATTTTAGAAACAAAAAACATTGTAACAATATAACATAAAAGTTTAAAACAAATTATAATCAAAACCGTTATCTATAAATCAAAACCGCTCAAAAAAAGAATAAATGAACAGTCATTTTAAATTTACAATCTTAACGCTTTTATTATTTCTAATAAGCTTCCAGAATACAATTTTAGCACAAAAAGGAAAAGAACTAGTTGTAAATACTTCCCTAGAAAAAGCTATTTCAGCAGGCGAAAATCATATTTATACTGCACAATTAGATAATGGGATGGCCATTATAGGAAAAGTAACTCAAAAAGGAATAGACCTTGTTGTAGATGTATATAAACCAAGCGGAGAGCTTTTAAAACAAATCGATAGTCCAAATGGCACAAACGGAGACGAACCAATTGATATTACAGCCAATCAATCAGGTATATATAAATTTGTGATTCGTTCATTAGATAAAAATGCAAAAAGAGGAAAATACTCATTGACAGTTAAACGGGTTTTAAGTCTTCAAGACAATACAAAACGAATTGCTAAAAGGGAGTTGCCTACAGAAACCTTATATAATTTGTGGGAATCTTCACTTACCAATAACAAAGCAATTGATGCTTTCATTGCTAAACACCAACAAAAACATATTATAGAACCTATTAAAGGGAGTACAACTCATATGTTAGTCACTTATTTTTGTGTACCTAATAAAAACACAGAATATGTAATGTTAAGTGGAGGGCCAGACTTCTTAGGTTTACGTTTTCAAAAACTACCTAATACCAATCTGTTTTTTGTTACACAGAGAGTTCCTAAAGATGCTCGTTTTAATTATGGTTTTAACTATTTTAATTTAGATAAAGCTGGACCTAACGGGGAAATTGAATCTAGAACTGTAGAGCATGCTTATGACGGAACAATCGAAATGCCAAATGCTCCAAAACAATCTTATATTACAGAAAGAGAAAATGTAAAAAAAGGAACTTTACTTCCTACTACTATAAAAAGTAAATATCTAAACGAAGAAAGAAAAATAACCATTCATACACCTGCAAATTACGATGCTAAAAAGCCTCACAATTTATTAATTGTTTTTGATGGAGAATCATATGGAGCAAGGTTAAATCGAAGATCAAGGATACCTACCTCAACTATTATAGACAACCTTATTGCTGACAAAAAAATTACACAAACAGTAACTATTTTGGTATGGGCAATGGGAAAAAGAAGTAGAGATTTAATCAGTGAAAAGTTTGGAGATTTTATAGCGAAAGAACTTATTCCTTGGACACGTTCAAAATACAATATTCATTCTACACCAAATAACATAGTTTTAGCAGGTTCAAGTAGAGGAGGTTTTGCTGCTAGTTATATTGCTTTAAGATATCCAAACATTATTGGTAATGTACTTTCGCAATCGGGTTCATATTGGATTAAAGGGACAAAAAATGAAAACCATTGGATATATCCTGAAGACAATGGAAAACTAATAAATTTATACAAACAAAGTAAAAAATTACCTATTCGTTTTTATATGGATGTTGGACTTTATGATGCAGGAGCTTCAATGCTAGGAATGAATAGACAATTCCGAGATATTCTCGAAATAAAGGGGTATCAAGTAGATTATCATGAATTTAAAGGAGGACATAATTATGTTAATTGGAGAGGTACACTTGCCAATGGATTGATTTCTTTAATAGGAACTAAATAGCATCAATAAAAAACTATGAAAATGAATAAATACATACATATAGTACTATATATCGTTCTTTTAAGTTCTTGTACTTTGAAAAACAATAAAGTAAATACTGAACAAAGTGTTGGTATGGAAATTCAAATACAAGAATTGATAAAAATACTAATCGAAGATTCTAAACTACATGAAAAAATTGGTCCTAAATTAACCAATACAGAAATTCAAAAAATAGAAAACGATCTTGGACTAAAATTACCTCCTTCATATAAATTCTTTTTAAAAGAATTTGGTAATGGAGCATATTGGTTGTATGCGAACCCGATAGATGATATAAAACAAAAAAGCTTCTTAAGTACATATAGAGAAGGATTAGGAGAAATAATTGAATTAATAGGAGAAAAAGAATTAAAAGTAAACACATTACTTAGTCTAATGTCTGAAGACTCTAACGGAGGAGCATGGGTTTGGTTAACTTCTGAAAATTCAGAAAATGGTGAATGGTCTTTAGCTTATTATAGTATGGATGACAAAAAGCTACATTATAAAGTGAAAAATTTTGCTGAATGGTTAAGATTACTTATTAAAAACAAAAGTGAAGTTATTAGAGCTCTTGATATAGAAAATAAATTAGGGTTAGGATAATCCTCTTTTAAAAAATTTATTAAACAATATTTAAAAAATGAATAAATTACGCTTAACAGTATATACTATATCTATTTTGATATCGCTTGTAATCATAGCTGATTTTGTTTTACCAGGAAAAGTTATAACTGACAAAATTGCTAACATTCAAAAGAGCTTAGAAGAATATTACAATGCAGGCGGAAACTATCATTATTCATATAAAATAAGCACAGATAAACACGAGTTTTCTGTTACAGAAGAATTTGCTGTATTGGTAAAAGAAAATGAAGAAATAGAATATTCAGTTTCTCAAATATTTAAAAAAGTAAACTGGTATAAACAGCCTAATTCAGATAACAAATCGTTTTATTCATTAAGAATAGTAACCGGACTCGTACTTCCATTATTAGTTATTCTTTCAATATTTATAACTTATCGATATAAAAAGAAAATGAATACACTGTTATTTGTACTTCAAACCTTATTGATAGCTGATCTGATATTTTTAATTGTATAAACCAAAAATATTATGAAAAATAAGTTTGCTAATTGGAAAAAAGAAATTGATGAAATATCTAATTCTATTTGGAAAATAACTTTAACTCATACATTGGGACCAACTGTAGAAAAAACTGGAAATGATTTAGAACAACTTGAAAAAGAGACTGAATTATTAGTAACCCAAATGAATAAACAAATCGAAAAGAAACAAACACAAAATAAATGTTCATAATATATCTAACTTATAAAACAGAATTAGAAAAATAGATTAATTTCTAAACGAACATATTGAGTTTTTTTTATAAAACAATTATCATAACTGCTAACTAAAATGAAAAATATTATAAACTTTTTAATTTGTGTAACATCTTTCATTTCTTATTCGCAAATCGGAATAATTAAAGATAAAGATGGTTTCACAAATGTTAGAAAGGCTACAAGTATAAAATCTAAAATAGTATACAAATTAAAGGAAAATGAAGCTTTTTGGTTTAATGATATTGGAGAAGATTGGATTGAAGTATTTATTCCTCAAGATAAATTTAGTGTTGAGGATACTAACGATTTAATGATAGGAGGTTACATTCATAAATCTAGATTACAAAAAATCGAAAACCTTCCTACTGCTAATCAAAATGAAGTAAAATTTGAGTACATATTTAGAAAATTTAAAAGGGAAAACCATATTGATAATGGAGATGGGAAATTTGTAACAAAAATTGATGGAAGAAAAATTTGGGGAACGGACGGGAATTATCCTAAAGTTGAAATTGAAAAAATAAATACATCAATAAGTAACAAAATTATAGAAATTCATAAAGTTTTATTTCTCGATTTATTTGAGTGTGATACAAATATTAACAAATATAAAAATGGTAACACCTACTTTATCTACCAAAATTGTAGTGATGGTGCTGGAGGTTATGAATTACTATGGGTCATAAATAAAAATGGCCTAACTCAACGCTTAGTTGGTTCTATAATATAGAATGACAAATCAAAAACATTTAAAATTGACCGAACTAGAAAATTATATTAAATCCTACTTTGGAATAACAAACCAAAACTTAGACAAAATAACATCGCTTTTTAACGAGTCTGAGCTTAAAAAAGGAGAATATTATACTAAATCAGGACAATACTGCGAAAAACTAAGTTTTGTAAAAAGTGGATATATTAGGCTTTTTGCTAAGGCTAATGACAAAGAAGTAACACAATGGATTGCTGCCAAAGGACATTTCTTAACAGAGTTATACAGTTTTAATTTTAAACAAAGAGCTAGGTGGAATATACAAGCATTAACCGACTGTGAACTATACATCATAAATAAAGAAAATTATGTTCTTTTGAATAATATAGTTCCAAATTGGGCTGAAATAGAAAAGCAATTTATGGCAAGTTGTTTTATCCAATTAGAAGATAGAATTTTTAGTCATTTATCTCTTAATGCAGAAGAACGCTACCATCAATTTTTTGAGAATAATAAGGAGCTTTTTAATCAAGTTCCTTTACAATATCTTGCTTCAATGTTAGGAATGTCACCAGAAACATTTAGTAGAATACGAAACAAGAAAAATTCTTGATTTTTGTCAAGAGCATCACTTCAATTTCAATCTAGCTTTGTTATATAATTCAAACAATATGGCAAAGCAAATCACAACCTCAATTACTATTAACGCTAGCAAAGAGAAAGTTTGGAACATTCTTATGGACTTTGAGAATTACTCCAAATGGAACTCCTTTATTAAAGCTATTTCGGGAGATTTAAAAGTTGGAAACAAAATTCATGTGGAACTATCTGGAATGACTTTCAACCCTGTAATTAAAATATTGGATAAAAACCTAGAATTAAAATGGCTTGGTAGTCTCTGGTTTAAAGGGCTTTTTGATGGAGAGCATAAATTCAAACTCACAGACAACGGAAATGGAACTACTTATTTTGAACAAAGTGAAATCTTTAGTGGAATATTGGTTCCTTTATTTTCAAAAAGTTTAGATACAAATACTAAAGCAAATTTTGAACAAATGAATAACGAATTAAAATTACGAGCAGAGAATATTTAGCCCTTCGAAAAACTATCTTGAAAATTCGATATAAAATCGTGAATAAATTTCTTCGATGTATCTGCTGTACGAAAAACCAAATAGTGCTTTCTTTTTAAGCCATTTTTGCTAATTCGTTTAAAAACCAAATCATCAGAAATTTTGAATGATTTAACCGCCCATTGAGGCATGCATAATATTCCCATATTTGCATTAACCATTTCCAAGGCAACTTCTGTTAACGGAATCGCTGAAATCTTTTTAGGAATTATTTTATTTGGTTTTAAAAAGCGTTCATAAACAGAAACCGTTTCTAAAGGAAAAGAATGAATAATTAAGTGAAGATTAGTGAAATCATTTATATCTAAAAAATCCTTTTTACTAAAAGGGTTTTCTTTATGCATAATAGCAAAAACCTCATCTTCATAAACTTCAATACTCGATAAAGTATCATTCTCAGGTTTAGAGGTAACAATAGCAATATCAATTTCATTAGATAAAATTTTAGGTATAGGTTGATGTGTAGCTTCTAAAATTAAATCAATAGTAATTTCAGGATATAGAAGTCCCATTTTTTGTACAAAAACAGGAAGACCTTGATAAAAACTATAACACTCAGTACTCAATTTAATGGTACCAACAGATCCCATTCTTAACTGCTCAATATTCCGAAAACCATTTTCAATACTTTCAAGGATTTCGTTACCTAATTTGTATAGCTCAGCTCCTTCATCAGTCAATTTCCATCTATTTCGACTTCTAAGAAAAACCTTAAAACCTAAGCGTTCCTCTAATTCTCTTAATTGATGACTCAAAGCCGATTGTGTTAAAAACAATTTATTAGCAGAATTGGCAATACTACCTTCTTCAACAATTGTTTTAATAAGTCTAAAATACTTGATTTCCATGTCACACAAAGTTAACGATTTAGAGGTTAAAGCTTAGTTGAAAAAAATTCAGTTAAGAAATAAAAACCTTCAATTTCGAAATTCAAAACACCACTACTTTCAAACTAATTTTACAAAAAGATTAAAATTATGTCGAAGCAAAAAAACAATACAACAAACAACTTACTAAAAGCAGTACAAACCTATTTCAATGCAATTCATTATTGCGACACTAAAAAATTAAATCAAATATTTCACAAAAACTCCAGCCTTTTTGATGTAGATGAAGAAAAAGTTTTTGTAGAACCAATAGCAAGTTTTAGCAAAGATGTGGGAGAAAGAATATCGCCAGCGAGCAAAGGACAAAAATTAACAGCTGAAATTTTAATGATTGATTGGTTATCACCAGCATGTGCAACAGTCAAAATAAGAATTAGAGCACATAAAAACGTATTTGTAGATCACCTAGGATTTGTAAACGGAGAAGAAGGATGGCAAATAGTTTCTAAAATATGGCACCTCGAAAAAGTAATCAATTAAAACTGCTTTTTAAGTATATTCGCTATAAACAAAAGATAGCAAAATGAAATCGAAATTACTTTTCACTTTACTTATAATCTTTTTTATTTCTTCATGTAAAAAAGAGCCAAAAAACTATGAATCAGAAACATTAAAAATAAAACAAGTAGCCAACAATGTTTATCAGCATATATCATACTTAGAAACAGAAAGCTGGGGGTCAGTTCCGTGCAATGGAATGATATATTTAAATGAAAACGAAGCAATTATATTTGACACTCCAACCAATAAAAAAGCTACAGAAGAACTAATAAACTGGATAGGAAAGAGAAAAGTTACAGCAGTAATAGCAACGCATTTTCATATTGACTGTTTGGCAACTTTAGAACAATTTCATGCAAAAGGAATAAAGTCTTATGCTACCAAACAAACAATTGAACTTGCCAGAGCAAACAACGAAAAAGTACTGCCACAAAATGGTTTTGAAAAAGAAAAAGAATTTCAAATAGGCAATAAAACAATACTAGCAAAATACTATGGAGAAGGACATACAAAAGATAATATCGTTGGTTATGTACCGTCAGAAAAAGTATTGTTTGGGGGCTGCTTTATAAAACAAGTAAAAGCACCTAAAGGCAACTTAGAAGATGCCAATACCTCAGCATGGCCAACAAGTGTAAAAAAACTAAAAAAAGAACTAACAGATATAAAAGTAGTTATACCAGGGCATGGAAAAAGCGGCGGAACAGAACTCTTAGATTATACCATAAAACTATTCGAAAAAAAGAAGAAAAAATATGTATTCTTCTTACACAATCGATTTTTAGAAGAACACGATTTAGAAGAATCACATCCAGAATATGGAAGAACAGAATACAAAGAAATAATAGCAGCATTCGAAAAAAGAAAATTAACAGTAATAAGTGAACAAAGAAAAGGCAATGTAAATGCAAGGGAATATGCATCGAGGATTGTTAATCAAATAGACAGTTTAGTTACAAATGGGGCTAAACCAGAGCATATAACAGTTATAGGAACTTCAAAAGGAGGCTATATAGCACAGTATGTATCAACCTTGGCAAATAATCCAAAATTGAATTTTGTATTTGTAGCAAGTTTTCAAAATAGCGATTTAGAAAATATTCCAGAAATAAACTTTTGTGGAAATATTTTAAATATTTATGAAAAAACAGATCCATTTGGGCAATCAGCCATCAAGCGAAAACAAAATTCTACATGCGAAATAGCACATTTTAAAGAAATAGAGCTGCATACGGGAATGAAACATGGTTTTCTATTCAAACCATTAAAAGAATGGATAGAACCATCAGCAAAATGGGCTAATGGAAATTATGAAATCGAGTAAGGAATTGTAGAAAATGAAAAGCACTTAAACTAACTTTAAAAACATATTATAATTTTATACAAAAATCTGTTATGAAAAAGGTATTCATTTTGATAGGTTTTATTCAAACTATTTCTGCACAAATTGAAAATAATAAGAATCTCATTTTAAAAAACAAAGTAAAAGAATCGTTTGAAATACATTGTTTTTCAGGCTCAAACTCAAGTTGCACCTCAATTACAGAAAAATACGATAGAAAAGGGAACTCTATTGAATGGAATATGGGACGACTTGGTATGATTCGTAGAAATATATATAACAAAAACAATTATAAAATTCTTACACTTTATATCGACAAATTAGATTCAACAAAAATAGACTCAATCCCTTATATATTTGATAAAAATAATCAATTAACACAGGAAGGAGAAAATAAGTTTGAGAACTTTTATAATTCTAAAAAACAACTAATAAAACAAATAACTAAAAATCACGACAATAAGAAAAAGATAATTCAAAAAACAAAAACGATAGCATGGACTAGCTTTGAAAAAGTGAAAAAAGAAACTATCGAAACCCTTCTATTTGAAACAACAAAACCTACAAAATATAAAAAGTTAGATATCTCTTATGTAGAATATGAATATGACAAAAAAAAGAATCTAATCAAAGAAATTCATTATAAAAACAATGTCATAATAAATACAATTATTTACACTTACGATTCATCAAATAGACTAATAGAAAAAAGAGAAAAAGATATCCAAGAAATTGAACTTTTAAATGACATCAAATTTAGTAAAAGAGAAGATATCAATGAGTTAATTACAAAAATTTCATATAATAAAAATGGATCTATAAAAAGTAAGTATACGTATTTTAGTGACCCTTGTATGGGATTAGACGACCATTATTTATACAAACATTTCTATCTTAAAAATGGGCTATTGAAAAAAGCAGATGTATATAAAAAAAGTGATTTAATTTTTACTATAACTTATCAATATGAATATTATAAATAAGAATAATAGAATCAAGAGATAGCAAACCTAATTAAAAAACAGGGTTTATATTTGAATAAACATCAACCTAATAGCTATGAAAAGAAGCATTTTTACTTTAGTTATAATACTACAAGTATTTAATTTATGTAGTCAAAATATACAACAAAAGCTAATCAATAATAAACCAATTTATTCGAGCGATTCAGAAATAAGAGTAATAAATAACACAAAAAGTATCTATCTAAATCAAAGTCCTATAGGAATTTTTGTAAATGGAAACTTTATAGGGAATCAATTATCCTTATACTTTATAAATTCAGATAAAATAGAAACGCTAAAAGTAGAAAAGAAGAGTTTTGAAAAAAACGGAACCGCCTACGATGGTAAGATTCTAGTAGAAATGAAATCAGGTTATAAACCAAACTTTATAACATTAAAAAGCCTTACAGAAAAATATTTGACTTTGAATAAAAATCCAATACTCTATCAAATAAACGAAAAAGTACTGGAAAGTAATAAAACCGAATTTCTAATAGATGAAAACTTTATTTTAAAAATCATTCCAACCAAAATAAAAACATCAAACAATAAAATAAAAATCAATCTAATACAAATAATAACCAAAACAGCTGATAATATTAAAAAAGCAAATGAGATAAGGATTAAAGGAAATAAAAATTAGAAATACTTCTTAAAATCAACAGTACAATTCTACACTTGAAATACTAATCTACATTAGGTATATTGGGCTTACAAAAACTGAAAAAGAAATATTAGAAAACACAATGACTAGAATTGAATTTATAGACTTTTTAAAAGAGTTTAGAAAAGATTTAAAAGAAAATAAATCTGATTGGGAGAATAAGACCTTAGAAGATTTCATAGAGGCAATGGAGGCATATACAGAAGATATTCAAGGCTACTATGATAATATGAAAATGAATATTGATGCAGACAAGCCTACCTGGCAAAACTTCAAAACAATATTAGAAGGAGCAAAAATATACGAATGAAAGAAAAGTTTTCAATAGGAGATTATAATTTCTCCATAGATCGTAACGAAAGTACTATTGAAATAAATGAAAATCAAATAACTGATTTAACCATAAAAGCAGATGAAAATGTCTTCGATCTGTTATGTGATAAAGAAAATTTTGAATTCAGCTATGGATTATATTCACCAGAATTTTATGCACATCAAATAGATTTAGGTAAAAGTAAACAAATTGTTATCAACGAACAAAATCAAAATAACTATGAAATAGCATTATATTTTATGGAACATAATAATGTTGATGTTAATATAAGTATTCTGAATAATTGGATTATAATTTTAGGAAAAACCTATATCAACGGAAAAAAATACCCTTTAGAAATAAAACTTTGTTTATAACAAATTGCTACTTCCTAGATGAAAAATAAAATATTACATTTCTTATTTATTACCATTATTCTTATATCGTGTAATAAATACTCACGAGATAAATATCCTCAATTAGTTTCAAAGTTAGAATCCTATAAAAACATTAACAGCTGTTATTCTGCTGAATTAAATACTTTAGACAAAATTCCAACTGACATACATAATAGCATAAAAGCTTACTTCAAAAAAAGGTTAGGAGATTCAATCTTTCAAAAACTGGAATTTAAAAACGTTGATGTATTCTCAAATAAGCCTATTAAAATTAAGAGAAATTCAGATGATATCGTATCTCTTTTAGGACAACTAAAAGAAAAAGAAGAATGTGATACCATCATAGCATTTCCTATATATTCAGCAACATATCACTTAAAAAAACCAGAAATCGGAATCGAAAAAATTGGATTGAATTTAATGCTAGATAAAAATGGAAAAATAATTAAAGGCATTCAATTTCCTACAATTGAAGTATTCAATAAAACAATACCAATAGACTCGGTACATTCAGAGTTAATTCGTAGAAAAATTCCATATAAAAAACTAAATATAGAATTATGGTTTGATAAAAAAACTAAATCTTTTATTTGGGAAACAAATACGTTAGTTAGAAATGGAAGTATTTTTGGACCTAGTTGTTTTCCAGAAGTAAAACATCATTTTAAAATGAATGCTACAACAGGGGAAATAACGGAATACGATTCTGAAAAGGTAGAAAAATATTTTACTTATGAATATTAAAACAATCTTCTAATCCATGAGTTTTATACAACCAACCAAGAATACAATAAAAACAGTATGGCATAAATTTATCAATAGTACTACATGGTATTGGTTTCAGAAGGTAACCATATTAATTTTTTTCTCTTTAGTTGTAAATCATTTAGCTAAACGCGAAAGTTTTCCAACTAGTGAATCGTATAGGTTTCCTATAGAAGGGTTTCTTTCAACAATTATTTTATCAATTCTTATTGGAATCATAGCAGACTTTAATTTCAAATATTATAAGAAAAAACATTTCTCAAAAAAGGTAGATATAAAAACTATAGCCCGGTTTATAATTTCAACACTAGGGTATATAGCAATCATGTATATACCTGTAAATATCCTTTTAAATATAATTGCAGTAGGACAAATAGGAGTATTTTATTATTTATTAATCGGATTACTAATCACCTTACTAATATGTTTTATTTTCATCAGCTTATTCTACGCACAAGACATCTATAGTTTATATAAGTTTTCTTTAAAAGATGCAGAAATAACTATAGAAAATGCCACAAAAATAACAAAGCTTACTTATGAAAATATTAGATGTTTTTATATTGAAAATAAAATTGTTTTTGCAGTACAAAATGATGGAACAACAATTAATACCGATTTTACATTAAATGAACTAGAGGAAAAAATAAACGACCAGTTATTTTTTAGAGCCAATCGTAAAATTATCATTCATAAAAATGCAGTAGATTTAGTTAAAAAAATTGAAAATGGTAAGTTGCTAATTAAGTTAAAAACAACATTTGAAAATGATGCAATAGCCGAAATTAATATCAGTCGTTACAAACGAAAAGCATTTTTAAATTGGTATCAATAAAAGATATCGACTATTCAGTAAAAATTCACGACCACTCAGCAAAAACATCAGTATTTAAAAGGGATTTCAAAAAATTAGTTCATTATTTCGTTTCGAATTTAAAACTCAAAACAATGAACAAAATCACCTTAAAACAAACATTAATCCCATTAATTACCATTACAATTATCTGCACTTTATGGTTTGGTCCTATTAGTATAGGTTACATAGAAAACATCGTTATTTCAATTTTAATTATTATAGCAAACTATATAGAATATAAAAAAGAAGCATTTTTAGAACTTGGTTTTCAACGCAAAAAATTTACCACCAAAAACATCTTTATACTAGCACCATTAGTTGCACTAGCACTCTTTATTTTCTATATATTTATATTAGTTCCTGGAATTACAAAACTTACAGAAGCACCAATAGATTATTCAGCTTTTGATCAATTAAAAGGAAATCTTCCAGCCTGTTTAATAGCTTTATTATTAGTGTGGGCAACGGCCGGATTTGGAGAAGAAATTATCTTTCGTGGTTATTTCATGCGACAATTTGTAAAATTCTTTGGAGAAAGCAAAATAAGCATTGCCCCTAATATTATTCTTTTAGCTTGTTTTTTTGGCTTTATGCACAGTTATCAAGGAATTACTGGCCAAATAGTTGCAGGAACAGTAGGAGCACTCTTAGCACTCATATATTACTTACGTAAATACGATTTATGGTTTATTATAGCAGTACATGGTTTTTTTGATACCATAGCACTCATATGTATATACTTTGGTTTGTTATAATTATACTAAATAGTAATGTTTAAAACTTACATTTTAGTACTATCATGTTTTAACAAGAATAAAACTATTCTTTTTAAATTAACTCATAAAACTTGTTTTAAACCGATAAAACAAAAAATCTAACCGTTTATTACATCATAGTTACCGTTTATTCATTTTACCTATGTAAAAACCTCTTTTTTAGATACCTTAATAAAGAAAATAGCTCTCATTATAAGTAAGTTACAGTTCATATTGCTGATATCTAAATAACTAGTGATTTACCTTAAAATGAAAAAAACTTTTAACATCTATGAAAAAGAGAAAAATAAACTACCTAAAATTATTTCTATTATTAATTTTTTGTTCTGCTTGTAATAAAGATCAAATACTTATTACTCCCACAAATAATATAAATTCTTATAAGGGAACATACGAATTTGTTAACATAATTGAATTTCCTAAACTAAAGCTTGAAATACAAAGTATAAATAAAAAACTTTCTAAAACTAATCAAAATAATGAGCCTTTTTATACTATTAACACTAAAGAAATTATAAAGGTAAAAGATGCTGATGGTTACAGTAATTATAGTTTTTTCTTAAATGTTCCAACAGCAAATAAATTCACTTTTTATAATCTGATTATACCTGAAGATAAAAATGGTAAAAAAGCTAAACCATATATAAGAAAATATGTTTGTGCTCCAGAGCAATATCCTATTTTTAAAGAACATAATTTTGATTTAGCATTTTTTAAAGGAAAACTTTATAAGTTCTATTTAGAAAATTTTAATAATAACTTACAAAGCAAGTTAGGGAATTGCGACCCTCAAGATTTTAATCCATCAGATAACATTTCTCCTAATAACTCTAACGGTGTAAGTAGTTCTCCAAATGATAATGACATTACATTAGGAGGAGGTTCAATTTCTGGTAGTGCACCTGTTTGTACTACTACTTTACATGTAAGAAGATGTACTGCAGGAGGAAATCATTTACCTGGAGAAAATTGTAAGGGAGAAGGTAGTGATAGAGCATCTATAACTAAAGTTACTTCATGCTCCAATGGAAAACTTGATGTTGTTGTACTTATGAAAAATAATAACAACTGTCCTACAGAAAATGGAGATGTAGCTTTTATTCCTACAGATATTAGCCATTTAATTAACCCTTGTAAAAATTTTAAAAAACTAGCCCAAAATAAAAAGTTCAAAGACAAACTTAAAGACTTGCTTAATAAAACTAAAACAGATAATTATGAAACAGGGTATATAATGAAACTCTCTAATAATGAATATAATTATAATATTAAAATAGGTATACCTGAAAAATTAGGGATAAATTTTACTATAAAAAATGGATACAAAATAGACGGTTTTATACATAATCATTATGATTCAAATAACAACAAAGATTTATCTGTTTTTAGCCCTAAAGATTTATACAGCTTATATCTATTATTAAAAAATAATAATATCAATGACCATAGTAACTTTGTTTTTGCAGTTACAACAGCACAAAACACCATTTACGCTATTCATATTAGAAACAAAAAAGATTTTATCAGGTTTGGAGATGATTATTTGGACGGTTTACAAGATGGAAGTAACGATTTTTTACCTTTTATATATGGTGGTATAGATAGCGTTTATTTTCATAAAGGCATTAAAAACATTAATAGTAATACCTTAAATGAAAAGCATTTTACAAAAATGCTGTTTTTTGGAGGCGGCCAAGGAGATACTGGTTTAGAACTATATAAGACAAATACCAACTTTAATAAGTGGTCTAAAATTAAATATAACCCTAAAACTAAAAATACCTCAATAACTCCTTGTAATTAATTGAAAACTAAAAACTATGAAAAATTTATTTTTATTATTAACTATCTCTATAATAAGTATAAACTGTAAAGCTCAAACTATATATCCTATAGAAGGTCCTTACGGTACAATAGAAGACCCCAAGCCTCCTATATATACTAAAGATATAAACAATATTAGAAATCCTTTTATAGGAATCTGGAAAGCTAAACAAGGAATTAAAGAATTTACTCTGTATTTATATAAATTAGATAAAGTACCTAATGGTTTATATGGTCCTCAAGGGCTTCAATTTCAAGATGGTATTATGGGATATTATATATATAAAGAAAACGGAATTGTAAAAATTAATTCTAAAAAATGGTTATTAAATCCTCTAGTTCCTAATAAAAAGCAATATGGGCCTTTTTTTGGTTTTACTTTTAACGGTTTAACAATTACAAGTGCTAGATTTATAGACTATGGTATTAAAGGAAAAAATTCTGATGGCTCTATAAGTGAAGGTAAAAGAGCAGATGCCGAATTGAAAATTACTAATTCAACACAACCCTTAAAAATGTCCTTAAAACTAATTAATAATTTTGAAGGTATTGTAATACATACTTCTGGTAAAATCGAACCGGATAATTATAATTTCAGTATTCCTACCAATTTAATTTTAACTAAAATATCGAACACCCCTCCTCCTTTATAATTTCATAGTACAGCAGCATGGTTTTATTCATAATCACGTTAAAAACCATAGTGATTTTGTTTTTCTGTTACAACAGCACAAAACACCATTTACGCTATTCATATTAGAAACAAAAAAGATTTTATCAGGCTGGGAGATGATTATTTGGACGGTTTACAAGATGGAAGAAAGAAGCGAATTGAATCAAAAATTAAAGTTGCAGATATCATATCGGAAATTATATTACATTTAGAAATTTTGATAATTCAGGTACAGCTAATTTAGTTGCTAACATTGATTTAAAATTCCCTTCAATTTGGGCAAAACAAGAGAATTAAAATTCATAAAATAATGACTGAAATAGAAAAAATACAATCTATGATAATCGATAATTCCTGTCATTTTGAATATTTATATAGTTTTATAGAAAACGTGAAAGAGTTTTATCCAAATTTAAAAGAACAAGAAATTAAAAGCAAAGTTCTTAATATTATCAAAATTCTTTTATCAAAAAAAATATTACGAGTAGGAAGTACCGAAACTTATGAATATTTTGATTTGCCATTAAACGAATGTATCGAAAAAATTGATAAAATATGGTTTGAAGGTGCTTCACATATAGATTTCCTAAATATGGTGTTTTTCTCAAGAACGAAATGGTTTTACCAAAAGTTAGAAAAAGAAGGATATAACTTTAAAGATAATTGGCAAGAATATGTTGAAAATAATCTTTGGATAAAAAAGATATTGGAGATTAATGATTCTGATTTGAAATAAATACGAAACCACAACATTGTATAACTATAATAAGGGCTAAAAGGCTAAAATCAAAAGTAGTTTAAACCGAAACTAATCGCTTATCAATCCCTTACTATGCTTATACGTTACCGTTACAATTCATATTGCTAATATCTAAATAACTAATGATTTACCTTAAAATGAAAAAACTTTCTAAAACTAATCAAAATAATGAGCCTTTTTATACTACTAACACTAAAGAAATTATAAAGGTAAATGAACTATCAATTTTGCTTTTATATTTTAATGAAATTACACAAAATAGAGTCACGCTTGTAAATACAGAAGCAATAATACATAAAACACTACCATTAAAACAGGCTTGTAGTTTTTGGAATACTTATTATGTGTATAGTTTTGGGGGCAATCAAAGTGTTTCAGAAACAAATGTTGACCAAGAAGCAGCATATGAAATAGTGACTGGAGAATTAGGGGGTTGTTCTAAAATTGGAGGTATTAATACTAGTTGTGCTTGGGGACAACATATGTGTTTATCTTCACAAGCTGTTTGTTGTAATTAAAGTTAATATTATGATAGCAAACAGCATACTAGCACCTAAAGAATTTTTAACACTCAGTATTATATATTGTATTTTATTAATTACAAGTTTAGTTCTTTGTTTAAAAAAAGAAAAAGGTATTTCAGTCTTTTTATGGATAATAATGATAGTAATATTCCCGTTTGGAAGCATTATTTATTTATTAAGATATCTTTTGACTAACTTTAAGAGGAAAAGAAAAAAACTCACAACATAGTATATAAAAATAGCAGTTAAGTGCAAACTACAAAGTTTGTGCTTTCTGCTTACTTTATTCTTAAACTGAAAACAATAGAACATTAAATTAACTACATTTCATATACAAAACCAATATTACCCATTTAATTTTAACTAAAATATCAAACATACCTCCTCCTTTATAATTTCATAATACAATACTAGTATTTGATAACATTATTCTTAAATTACCAATACACATTAAACAACCACCAAAACAGCATTTCATAACATGAATTCTACAGTTGACTACATCTCTTTTTTTTAAAAGCTTCACATATTTAATATTGAACTTTTAAATTAAAAAAGTAATAAAATGAGGCTATTAACAACAGTATTCCTAGTAGTAAGTATCAGTAACATATCATTCGGACAAAAGCCAAAAAACAAAATTTCAACAAATACAGAACAAAAGAATTATTCGAAAAAATCATATAATAAATCAACAAAAGAAAGATTCATTCCAGTGGAATTATTTACAGGAGCTAAATGGGATGGGGAACATAAATTAACATTAAAAAAAGTTGCTACCACAGCCACTTCCTGTCATCCAGTAACAGGAAAACGATGCACTAAATATACTATTACAGGGCCTTTCAAAACAGAAAAGAACAACACAAAAATTGAATGGGTAGGTAATAAAATTCCCTATTATCAAAGAATATATAACACCAAACGAGGAGGGAAAGTAGAATCGTTTTTTACCATTAACAATTCAAAAGATGGACTGGTTAGAATTTATGATAAACGAAAACAATGGGGAGAAAGAGCATATGACGGATTAGGAAGTAAATTTCCACTAGGCTATTGGAAACAAGGAGAAGTACGTACCTATCCATCACGCAGACCAACAAGAATAGAAATTATAGAACTAGACGGACCTAATCATTGCCTTACATTTCGATGGACAGTTGGAGAAGGAAAAAAAAGAAATCAAGATAATATCTATACTTTTTGTCCAAACCGTGGTTTTACAAGTTTTCGTCATAAAAACCAACATTTAGATTCAAAAAAACGAAAACCAAAAAATTAGAACAACAACTAACAAATCCCCATTTGCAACACCAACATACATTTAGTACTTTGGACTTACAAAAAAAGAAAAAGGAACATCAATGTTAACTGTAAACACGCAAAAGTTCCACATATAAACAAGATAGCAACAAGCTAAAAAACTAATCTCAATAATGAAATTTAGAAAAGCGACAAAAAATGATGTTTCAAAAATTGTGGAAATGATTGCAGATGACGAACTAGGAAAAACAAGAGAAGATTTTCAAACACCATTACCAGCAGAATATCTTAACGCTTTCGAAAATATAAATTCTGACCAAAATCAAGAACTGATTGTTATCGAAAATAAAAACTCTGAAATTATTGGAACTTTACAATTATCATTTATCCAATATCTGACTTATCGTGGTGGTATTAGAGCACAAATAGAAGCAGTTAGAATTCGAAAAGACCAAAGAAACCTTGGAATAGGAAAAACAATGTTTGAATGGGCAATTAATAGAGCAAAAGAACGAAATGCTCATTTATTACAACTTACATCTGATAAAAAAAGATCAAAGGCCATTAAATTCTATGAAGACTTAGGTTTTAAAGCTACTCACGAAGGAATGAAAATGCATTTTAAATAAAAAAATCTAGTTATCAACAAGGTATAATTGTAATTGCTATGAATACAACTAAATTCGTTTTCTGAAATAAAAACTTGAAAACAAAAAATACTATATAATAGTTCTATTATATCAGTTTAAAACATCAATATAAATTGAGTACATTACGCTCGTAAAAATTGAAAAAAAACATCAAAATACAACGCTATACTTACTGCAAAATCAATCTTATAAATGATAAAATCTCTAATCCGTAAACTATTTCTTTCCAATGAAAACCGAAATACGGTTATAAACGATTTAAAAAGCAATCCAAACTTCAAAACAAAAGAAGAAATGGAGAAAAAGGGAACTACCTCAACCCAAACAGAAACCAAATTAGAAAAAGGAAAAACCCAATCAATCTTCCTACCAACAACGGGAAACCAAAGAGGGTTCATTTTAACAAAATGGTATGTTAAGCCAGGGGACATTGTAAAAAGCGGAGATGTAATTTGTGAAATAGAAAACAAAAAAATCACAATGGAATTTGAAACTTTTTATAGTGGAAAAATAGTAAACACCTGCAGACTGAATCAAAAACTAACAAACGGAACCGAAATTGTAAAAATAGTAGGAATATAACCTCCCTTTACACCATCAACATACATTGAATACATTAAACACACAGAAAAATAAACTGCTTAAAGAAAAGCTAATTTCACTAATCATAGATTGTCCCGAAATAGTCGAAACAATAGAGGCTTGTACAAAGTATGGATTAAAAGATTATTATGTTGCAGGAGGAGCAATAACACAAATAATTTGGAATAATTTAAACGGAGAATCAACACTTAAAAATGTAAAAGATTTTGATATCGTATACTATTCAAAAAACGAAAAAAGGGAGCAATCAAAAGTCCATCAATTAGAAATAGAAAAATTAATAAGTCATAAATTCCCTCTCGATATAACCAATCAAGCATATGTTCATGAATGGTATCCGGAAAAGTTCGGAAATAAGATAAAACCATTTAATAAAACAGAAAACGGAATACAAACTTGGCTTTCAGCATTTGCAATTGGAATTCGAAAAACAAAAGAGTACCAAATATATGCACCATACGGATTGAAGGATGCTTTTAATATGCTTGTAAAACCAAATAAAATCACAATGAGTGAGGATAATTATATTAAAATGACCAATAGTTTTAAAAAGAGGTGGGAAAATATACAAATAGAACCTTGGAAATAAAAAACACAATAACTACATTAGGTCTACAAAAATTGAAAAAGAAATATGATCTTTGTAAAAGATGATATACCAAAATGGATTAAACCCTTTGCTGAATTTGGACCTGGAATAAAGCTTGACATAAAAATCAATCATGACAACTTTTTTTGGTATTTACAAGCTATGTGTAGTCCTCCCAATTTTGAAAAATACCTTATTCTCCTTCATCCTTTCTGGATAAACTATAAAGCAGAAAAACTAAATAAAACTGTCTCTTTTTTAAGAGAAAAAGATATCAATGACGAAGACTTTAAAAGATTAACGTATTTCGAATTCTTCAAAAAATATAATGAAGAATTTAAGTTAGAAACGGCAAAAAATATAAAAGAAAAAATTGCGGATAAATATTTTAGAGAAGATAATGATTGGCCCAAATACATATGGTATCCTGCTGAAGGAGAAGCGGAGTTTTCTGATTTGGAATTTATCATTCAATTATTGATTAAAAATTATGGAGACTTAGAATCTGATTTCTTTTATAGCCTTTTAAAAACAAAAGAGTCTTTAGAAAATAAGATTTTACGAGGAAAACTATCTGAATTACCAAAAGTTCTTGATTTTGAACCCGAAATTAGTAATAGTCCAAATGCAATCTATCCAACAAAAGGAAATGATTGGTTTATAATTACAGATTATGATTGCCCAATGACATTTATAGGTGGAAAAGCTGAATTAATTAATGAAATCTTAAGGAACAAACCTAACGGAATAGATCTTTATGAAATAAAACCTAAATATCAGGGAAAAGCAACTCATAATCATTAAAATAGATTCTAAAAACAATTCTATATTAATAGAAAACAACCAGTCAATAAGTCTTTTAAAAAGACAAACTGTCTTAGAATTTTACTTGGCTCAGTTATTGAAAATCGATTTTACACAAATAATAACAAAACTGTTATGAATTATATTAAATCAAAAAATAAATTCTAAAAAAATGAAAAAGAGAAAAGTATTCCTGAGCATATTTGCTGTTTTAATAGTAGCAATTTCAACATTTTTATTTATAAATAAAGACAAATTTGTTTATGTAGGTTCAGTAGATCTTATTGAGATAGACTGCAGTAAAAAACAACAAATCTTGAGCAAAGTATATGAAAGCGATCAAAGGATTAGAAAAGCAAATGACCTCATTAAGTACGCTAAAGAAGATCACAAAAATCAAGAATTAGTAATAAGCATTATTGAAAAATGTGGAATGCCGACATTAAAGGAGGTATCTCAAAAACAAATGAATGCCATCTGGTTGGGGCTGCAACATAGTAATAAAAAAATCAGAAAAAAGTATTTTCCACAAATAGAAAAAGCGGTAGAAAATGGAGACTTATCCAAACAGCAATATGCTTTAATGAAAGATAGAATATTAATGGATGAAGGGAAGCCTCAGATATATGGTTCACAAATAAATAATGGTAAATTATATAAATTAGAAAATCCAGAAACAGTAAACGAAAGAAGAAAGGAAATGGGAATGGAACCAATAGAGGGTTATTTAAAACATTTCGACATTCAGTCCAATTCAAATTAAAAATATAGATTATCGTATAATATAAAAAGCATTAAATAGTGCCAATATCAATATTGATATTGGCACTATTAGTATTTAAATACAAACATATAACAACACCTCTCATAACCAATTCTTCTACCTTATTTGCAAAACCAAAGTACATTGAGTACATTAGATTTGCAAAAATTGACTGTCAACACTTAAAAAACCCCCACATATAAATAAGCGGTATTCATTAGAAAAAATGAGTAAGAAATTCGAAATAAAAGATTTTAACAATGATTCTTTAATTATATTCTATTATAATGGAAATGATTCAGAAAAAATTCCAAAAATAAAGAGACATATATATAATTTAATAAATTATATACTTCAGATCATCGCTATGAATTACGAAAAAGAAGGTATAGACGATATTTGTGAATATGCAGAAACACTAGATGAAGAATTGGGGTTTATTTTTCATCAAGAAACAATCAATGCAATTTCAAAACCTTATCATTTTCCTCTATTTGTAAGAGAGAAAATATATTTATTGAGAGAAACTATAAGTCCAATGATAAACAATACATTGGGCAACAAAATGAAAAGAAATGATCCAGATTGGGTAAAGGTTTCACAAATAGCTCAAGAAATATTAAAAGACATAGGAAAAGAACAAATTACTCCAAGAGAATTTTTGAAAACAGAAAACTTATCAATGGATTGGATATAAAAACTTAACATCAATAAACTCACTTATAAATCAAGCTTATATTTATTATTCACAAAATGAACTCAGAAATTAAAATACCTCTTAACAAATTAAAAATTGGATTATTAACACTTTGTTCAATCGGTTTTGTATATGCATGTTACTTTATCTTATGGAATGTAATGGGAATAATTGGAATACTATTTTTTGGAGCAACAGGAATCTATGGGTTATCAAAATTATTTGATTTCAAAACCGGTTTAAAAATCGATTCAAAAGGAATTACTGACAACACCAATGCTACAAGTATTGGCTTAATTGAATGGAAAGACATTACAGGAATTCGAACCGAACAAGTAGTATCAACAAAGTTTCTATTGATTGACGTTAACAACCCAGAAAAATATATTAAAAAAGCTAAAAACATAGCACAAAAAAAACTAATGAAAGCTAATATGAGTAAATACTACACTCCTATTACCATAACATCAAACACATTGAATTATAACTTTGAACGACTAGAAAACCTAGTACTAGCAGAATTTAAAAAAAACAAAAACATACAACAACACCTCAACGATCAATCTCTTTCATAAACATGCAAGCTTAATTACAAAAATACACACATTGAGTACATTAGATTCAAAAAAATTGAAAAAGAAGCATCAAAACACAGCCCTATATACTTAACATTGAATATCAATAAATAAGTTATAGTCATAAGGACATCCAAAAATGTAAAAAGATTTGAAAAAAGAGGTTAGCGAAATATAAAAACTACATAAAACAATATATGACCTTAATTATATGGGTTCCTTCCATCTTGCTTTAAATATTAAAATTGCTAAATGAAAAATACATTTCATATACTAATACCCTTTCTAATTATAATCATTAGTTGTCATGCACAAAAGCAGATTTTTACAAATCAAGAATTAGTATTATCTGATTTGAAAGATGAATATGCAGGCAATTCAATCCAGAAAAATAGAATTTCAAATAACATCTTTAGTCTACTGAGAAATAATAACTATGAGATCTTAACAACAAGTTTTCAATCTATCTTAACTGGAGAATATAAAGCATTATTGTATTTAATAGCGGAAAAGAAAATAATAGATAAAATCGAACGACTAAACTATAAATATCACTCTGGAACATTTAAGTTATCAAATGATTTAAAAAACAATCAAAATCAAGTTTTATATAAAATCTTTTTACCAACTACTTCTGTTCCACATATTGTTACTCTTCATGAATATTTTGAGATTGATAAAAACAAAAAAATCATAAGTCAATTTAAATTCTATTCTGAAGAACGCGACTGCACTATGGGGAGAGAAAAGGGAGAGTTAATAAAACGAAGTATTAATTCTGAAAATGGAAATTATTATCTGACCAAGAGTATTTATGAATTCGATTGTGAAGATTTTGAATTTAAGAACGAGATTAAAAATCTAAAATTAGTATCGAGAGAAAAAGAAAAACTACCTATAACAATACCCAAACAGCATTAAAGCATAGTTTAGCTCAAACGTTAACAACAAGTAAGAATCAGAAGTCTAAAAAATAAAACAAATTGTAAGCAATTTAACGCAACCAAATCAAAACTTTTACATCTAATAAATAAACATTAAAAGTATTATGAAAAGAATAGTATTAATTTTAACAACAATCGGAATTCTATTTTCTTGCGACAATGATCATGAACTAAATTCAAATGTAGAATTAGTTGGAAACTGGAAATTAATAGAAGTTTTGGCAGACCCTGGTAACGGAAGTGGAACTTTTAAAGCAGTTGAAAGTAACAAAACAATTGAATTTAAAGCTAATGGGACTATAACAACTAACGGTTCTTTGTGCAATCCTTATTCAAAAGAAATAATAAGCTCAGGAACTTATTCTAATAATACAATAACTACAAATTGTCAAAATTCAAATATTGCAACAATTGGTTTTGAATTAAAAAGGCAGTTTTTGATTTTAAGTTTTATTTCTAATGAAGGGTATTATCAAAAGTTTGAAAAAATAAATTAAAAAAGAGTTGTCATAGAATAGGTTTTATTGAAAGTTTTAGTTCAAGAAGTAAAAATACTTTATGTTTAATTAAAACAAATGTGAGATTTAGAACTAAATGAAAAAAATATTGAGTAAATATGAATAAGACAATCTTAATACATTTTTTACTTCTTTAGATAATAAGTAAAGTTCAAAAATGATGAAAGAAGTTGAAATTCAAATTCATAACGAAAGAGAAAAAGTAACAACTACTCTTTGGGTTGAACAAATATCAGTAAACCAATTTCGAATGATTGATAATCATATATTCAATTACCAACTCACTTTAGGCACTGAATTTGAAACCAAAATTAATTCTGAAAATGAACACGAGGTTGTAAAAATAACAAAGGAATCAGAATTTATTACTCGTAGATTTAGATTAGCTCCTAAATATAAAGAATCAGACTACAGAATGCTTGGAGAGGAATTGAGTAAAAGAGGTGGTTTTTGGCAAGTCGACCTTGGAAGTATTGCTACAATCAACATTCCTAAAAATTTTGAATTTAACATTGATCAAGTTATCAAGGAACTAGATTTAAAGCTTACTGAAATAACTGAATAAAGAAAAATACTAACCGAATTAAAAAGCTGTGACTAACAATGCCTGTGATTCATTAAATGAAATTGAAAGTTTATATATTATTTTATTTTTTAGCATCATCTATTTGCAATGCCCAAGTCCACGCTGTTTTTAAAAAATTTTTGGAGTAATAACAGTTCTAAAATGGTTTTTTTGAAAATAAAACGACATAACAACAATATATAAACACAAATACGGCTAATGCTAAACCCGAAATAAACCGCTAACTTTCACATAAAAAAACAGTCATACAAAACCATTAAACACAAGCATAAAAATCCCTCTTCGGTTTTAAAATAAAGCATTACATTTATGCTATGAATATAAAACTAACAGAATCTGAAAAAATCAAAGTGCTTAATTCCGATGATATGTACGGAATTATGCAAAAGATTCTGCTTCGAGAACAAAAAATTGACCAAAACCGAGAACACTTCTGGGTAATTGGATTGGAAAATAACAATCGAATTCTTTTTATCGAATTAATCAGCTTAGGAACAGTTAATAAAACATTAGTTGAACCTATGGAAGTTTTTAGCTTTGCTTTACAAAAAAGAGCTGTTAATATCATTCTTTGCCATAATCATCCAAGTGGTGAATTAAAACCTTCTGAAGACGATAAAGACATTACAGACAGACTAATACAAGTGGGTATTATTGTTGACTTAAAAGTGATTGATCATTTAATTGTATCAAACAAAAGCTATTTGAGTTTTAAGGACATTGGACTTTTAGAAGAGTTAGAAAAAAGTACAAAGTATGTTCCACCATATGTATTGGCCGAACGAATAAAAAAAGAAGCCACTGAAATTGCCAAACGAAAAGAGAAAATTGAAATTGCTAAACAGTTGAAAAGAAAAGGTATTGATGAAAAGACAATATCTGAATCAACTGGATTATCAATTGAAGAAGTTGAAAAACTAAGAGTACGAAAAAAATAATTGCTAGTTCCCTACAATCTATAATCGGAAATACTAACAAAAGTCTAAATCAAAAAACATTAAATTAAATTTAATTTTATAATTGGCAATTACACAAAGTCCTTACCTAGCATAAAATGAAAAAATATTTCTATTTAGTATTCATATTGCATTTAACTATTGGTTGCAAAAAGATAGAAAAAGAACCTTCAAAAAACACTTTAAACTTAAATAACTCTGATTCAACAATTACAGTTAATGATAATAAAAAGATATTATCCAAAATCATAAATTCATTTCATAAAGCAAAAAAAATTGTAATTACAGAAAAAACAACAATTGTTGATATAACTCAGGATACAGAACAAATAGAATTCGGTAATTTTAATTACAGGTTACCTTGTTTAGATAAAGAAACTTTTGATAATTTTCTTCTTAAAAATCAATCTCCTGTTAAAATTAAAGGCAATTTTTATACTCAAAAGAACATCGTTATACTAGAAAATCAACAAATAAATGAAGTTTTAAAAAATTCAATTTATAATGGCTGGAAAAAGTTTTACGAAACTTACGGAGAAGAAGCTCAAGGTTTATTAACATTATCCAGAATAGGTTTTAACAAGAAAAAAAATAAAGCTTTATTATATTATTCCAATCAGTCTAATAATACAAATGGTGGCGGGTATGTGTTAGTATTTAAAAAAATTAAAAATGATTGGGAAATATGCTCATCAACTCAGGTATGGATTGCCTAAAACATATAACATCTTCTACCATAACAAATCCCTCTTACCCACTTGTAAAACCAACATACATTGAGTACATTTCGCTCGCTAAAATTGAAAAGTAGCTTTAAAACTTACCTATAAAAAAGAAAATAATAATTGGAATTCTACTATAAAGAAATTGATTTTCTGATTAAGATAAAACGAGCAAATTAAAACCTAAATACAGTAATTCATTTACCTTTAACAAAATGTTGAATATTATACAACAAAATAAAAACTGGACTGAAGGAAGCGGAATTCTAATTATTGGAATTTGTCTATGCGCTATATTACTACAACATTTAGTACAACCTTACCGTGGAACATGGATTTATCAATACGGAAACCTTACTTCTTATTTTACCTTCTTTGGCGGAATTCTTGCATCCTTGATAAATACAATCTTTTTACTTTCAAAGCATAAATCTGATTTAAAAACTAATTGGATTTGGATATTGTTAAGTGCAGTTCCTCTGATGTATTTTACAGTTATAATGACTAATTAACAACACCTCCCATAACAAATCCCTCTTACCAACTTGTAAAACCAACATACATTGAGTACATTACGCTCGCTAAAATTGAAAAGGAAACATTAAAAACACAGCTATGCTTACATAAATAAGTTGGTTTAATTCAGAACAAACTATATGGAAAACGAATTTGCAAAAGTAATGTCTGAGAGAACAGACAATGAATTAATTAAGATTGTAACAGTTGAAAGAGAAAAATATAACCCCATTGCAATTGAAGCTGCTGATGCAGAAGTTGAAAAGCGAGGTATCGATACCTCAGGTTTCGAAAAAATAAGACAAAAAGCAGCAGAAGAAAGAAAACAAAAAGAAAAAATTGATTCAAATGTTGTTAGTTCAGAAATTCGATTTTTGAATTTTTTAATAGATCTTATCGCATGGTTAATCGTAATATTTATTACCGGTTTTATAGTTAGTCTTTTTATCCAATTAACTAATTTTTTAATTGTCAATCTTTTAATCTTAGGAACTTTTATTGCTTATTATGCTCTAATGGAAATAAAATTCCAAAAAACAATTGGAAAGTTTATAACTAAAACAAAAGTGGTAAAAATAGATGGTAAAAAACCAACTGATGAAGATATAATAGTTAGAACTTTTTGCCGATTAATTCCATTAGATAGAATTTCATTTCTATTTCAAAAAAATGGATTTCACGATCTTTTATCAAAAACAAAAGTTGTTAAAGACACCTTAGAATAAGGTTTTAACAATAGTAAGTACTACTATAACCCCTAATTAATGTTTTTGTCAAATAATTATTAAACCTTTAAGAAACCTAAAACGCTAAACAATTAAAAGAAAATCAAAAAAACAACGCTATATTAATTGCTCACAATATGAAAAAAACGGTTTTCTTAATATGTAGCTTTCTTATTTTAACAAGTTTTGTTAGAAATTCAGTTAGAAATTTACTCCCGACTGAAAAGCAGAGTGTAGAAAAAATATTCGCTAATAAACGAGTTCAAATACGGATTACAAATCATGGCGGGTCAGGAGCAAACATAATCGGAATTAGTAAACTGATTGTAAAACGAAAAAATAACGGAAAGGAATATCGAGTTAAATATAATGATAAACTGAAAGGAAAAAGATCTAAATTTAAAATTACTCAAACCGAATTTGAAGAGCTAAAAAATATTTTTAATGATTTAGTTAAAGTAAATAATTCTAAAAAAATTCTTAACGGAGATTGTGTAATCATAGATAAAAATTACGAATTAATCAGTAGCGGATTGAAAATGATAATCAAACCAAACAAAAATTCATCAGAACTATTAGCTCTTGAACATTGGGTTTATAAACAAGAGCATGAAAAAAACACTATAGATAACAACCTAAAAAAGCATCAATAAATTAGAGGTCAATATAAAACAGAAAAGTTAGTGCATTAAAAACACAACACTTTTCAAGTACAAACCCCTTAAGCACTATAACTTTGAATGAAAAACAAGATAAACAGCATATTAGCAAAAGGAAAAACAGAAAAGAAAAACAAAAAAGTTGAACGCTTTATTAATTATTCTGTTTTAATAGGATTCGGATTTATGCTTTTTTGGATATTGTTTTTATACCCCATCATTTTTATTAATATAAAACTAATATTATTCATTTTATTTATTCCAGCATTAATAATAACCCCTTTTCTATCAAAGAAAATAATTACTTCGTTAGGTTATCAACTTAAAATAAAAGATAGTCAGAATTATAATTTCTTAATCCGTTTTGCAACATATGTATTAATCATGATGCCAATTGGGAATTTTCTTGTTGCAACATTTTTAGGAACAAATATTTTGTTTAAGGAAGAAAATATTGAAACTATTTATATTAAACCTCAAAATATTTATGAAAAAAAGCATGGTGTAAAAAGTGCTGAAATTAATTATAATAATACCAGTAAAAGAATAAACTTTAGGGAAATATCAACTAAGGAACTTCAAAGCAAAAAAGTCAAAATTGATATCTCAAAAGGATTTTGGGGTTATCATGTAATTGTAAAAAGGACATTAATATAAAACTACCAAACACTATTTTAAAATGCATTAAAACGCATTTTACACTAAACATAAGCAACTTGAATAAGGCAGAAAAATGTATTAATTCTTAACTTACGTGAAATGAAAAAGAAACATAAAATAATGCTACACACTTAACACTTAATGTATAAATACAAGGAACAAAGTTCCTTATATAACAAGTTGCAAATAATTATTACATAAAAAATAAAAAAGTCAAAATGTCCGAATTATTAAAAGCTTTCGATTCTTATAATGAATTTGAAAAAAGTTCATATTTCACATTGATGTTTAATTCTATAGCATCTACTTTGTCTCTCGAAATTAACCTTGAGGAATCTAAAGAGAACATTGAGAAAGTATTACAAATTTTAAATCTGAAAAATGGAGATTATGAATTAGTATTTAAAAATTGGAATACAGAAGATTCAAATAATGCTGATTTCAGTTCAGATTTTCCTTATCAATTTTTATTTAAATCCATATCCAATAAATGCATCATTTGGATTTCTTTAGAATATGAAACATTGAAAATTGATTTCTATTATGATTGTAAAGACTCTAATCTTGAAAAATACATTATAAATCAAAATCATAAAGTTCGTTCTGAATTAGGAATGCCGAAGACTCCAACTTTTAAGGTTTTAACAAAAGACGCAGGAGGCTTTGAAACCGAAGATGTAGGAACTGAAAAAATTGAACTCGATATTGCTAAAAATTATAATTCTGATTTCGTTACTGAATATGAAAAAATTCAAAAAGCAATTAAGTCAAAACAATCAGGCTTGATTTTATTATATGGAAAACCAGGAACAGGAAAAACAACTTTAATTAAAGGACTTATTTCAAAAAACAATAAAGCTAATTTTATTTTTGTTCAAAACGAATTTGTAAACAATTTATTAGATCCTGATTTTATTTCATTTCTACTAAAACAAAGAAATTCTATTTTAATAATTGAAGATGCTGAAAAAGTAATTACATCAAGAGAAAATTTAAAACAAGAATCTGTTGTTTCTACTATTCTTCAATTAACAGATGGGCTCTTTAGCGATTATTTAAATATTAAAATTATCTGTACTTTCAATACTAGTTTATCTAAAATTGACAATGCGCTTTTAAGAAAAGGTAGAATTATTTCTAAATACGAATTCAAAGATTTAGAAATAAATAAAACTAATGAGTTATTGAATAGTTTAAATTTTGAAAACTCGAATAAGGCTTTACCTCTATCTGAGATATATAATCAAGATGAAGAAAATTATTCTAATCTTAAACTAAAAAAAATAGGCTTTTAACTAATTACAACAATACCTAAACAACTTTAAAAATACCTGAACCAAAACGTTGGAATTAATTTAAACCTAATGAAATTCAAACTTACTTACATTTTAATTTTATTCTCATTTTTCAGCTGTAAAAAAGATCCAATCTGCACTATTAATGAAAATAATGCTGGAAAAGAAACCTACGACTTGGATGAAGCAACCTGCTTCATTGCATTGAAACTAGAAAAGAAAAAGTCCGATTTGAATTTAATTCGCGATGCTTTGATTGCAGAAGAGAACTATATGTCTAAAATCAGATTACTATCCAAAAATCCGGATTCAAAAAATAAATCAAATGCCTATTTAGATATAAATGAACTTGTGAAATATGCTATGCATAAGGAAAAAATAGACTTAACAAAAGACCATTTACTCGAAATCTATAATGTTGAAATTGAATATTTAAAGTTTATTGGAGTTTTAGATAAATAGAAAACTACACTAATATATTCACTATTATTATATATTCTACTATGCATAAACCCCACTTGTAAAACCAACATACATTGAGTACATTAGACTCACAAAAATTGAAAAAGAAACATTAAAAATAATCCTATGCACTTAACACTTAATATATAAATAAGTAGTGCGTAGTTAAAACCAAAATGCTAAAAAAAATAATTCAGAAGATCATTGGAGAAGACTATAAAAAGCCTAAAGCTGTACAATGCTTATGGTATTCAGATTTTGATTACCTAGCATTAGAAATTGAGCTAGTTTATAAAACTAGGCTAGGGTATAAAAAAGAGAGTGTAACTACTCTTAACTATATAGACTTTGAAAGTCAACAAGAACTCAGTAAAGAAGCCAAAACAATTGGAAAAACTTTAGCTGAAAAACATAACGCTGAATTTTACTTCCCTTCACCTGATGAATGGTCAAGAGAGTGCCCTGATTGGTGGCTTTCGAAAACTGCTTTTAAATGTGAAGATTGTAGAATACCAATAATACAAACTGACAGTAAATACCTTCCTAAAGAGGTTTGTTATCCTTGTCATTTAACCAGAGAACAAAACCATCGAATAAAAAATGCTCTTCCATATGACGATGGAGTATCAATGTACTTTTATAAAAATGGTGAATATATAAAATTAGGCTATGCTTCAATATTTGAAAGTTTTACAATTTCGCCATTTATAAAACATAAAATATCGAATGAAAAATTAAATAATACAATTAGTATTATATCACTAAATAAAAAGGACATTAAAAATTTAATTCAAGAACTAGAAAACCTAATCGAAGAAAAATTAAAAAACTATAAAAAGCCTATAGAAGAAAAAAGACTTTCTAAATTTAATTCAATTAAAAGTATTAATTATAAATCAATTGAATATCAATTCAAAGGTTATGACAATGAAACTATGGATTTAATTTCTTCTTTTAACCAAGCTCAAGAAGCACTAGATGAAGATTTTGAATATAGGATATTTTTTAAAAAAGGTTTCACTTATAGAGATGATTCATTTCTTCGCTTTGTTAATTATGTTAATAAAGGAGAAACCAATATTTCGGAAGTAAATAAAAGATATAGAGAAATATTATCTCAGCAAGAAATAGAATCAACAATAACAAAATTGATTGAAATTGAATGTTTAACCAGAAATCAAGACAATATCTTTATAACTGAAAAAGGAAAAAGTATTGTTTAAAATAAAGAACGTACAACAATAACTATAAAGAATTGCTATCCTTACGTAACAAACTTATACACAATACCGTTACGCACAAATTAAATAGAATGAAAAAACTAACATTAATAATCTTTTGCTTTATATCAGCAATATCATTTTCACAAAACGCTAAGTATAAAAAAGGATTGAAATATTTTGACTCAATGAAGTTTATAAAATCCTTTAAAATCATGCAACCTTATGCCGATTCGGGCGACAAAACAGCTCAATTTATAGTTGGATATTGTTATTACAATAAAGAATTAGAAATAAAGAATGACTCCTTAGCCGAACAATATTTAATTAAATCGGCAAACCAAAAGTTTGGTAGAGCAATGGGATTATTATCTGTTATTTATTTTCAAAAGAGTATAACCACTCCAAAATATAAAGTAAATGCCTTGGTTTGGGCTGAAATTGCTGCAGCTTACGATCCAATTCAAAAAGGAACTACTACTAGACATTTAATTAAGGCTTATATGTCTTCTGAGGAATTACAATTAGCTAAGCAACTACTAGAAAAAAAGAAGCAAACATTTAACAAAATAAACCTTGAAGAATTTAAGGCTTCTATTCCTAGTAAGAGGAATAAAAAATCCAAAAGATCTAAGATTCCTAAGAATAAGTTAGGACTAATGGAAGATCCTTATAGAGATTGGGTATCAAGGTGGAAATATGAACAATTTGAGTGTTACACTCTATACTATACAAAGTCCATAGAAGCATCAATAATCAATGCAACAATATCAGCTATTCAATCAACTAAAGAATTTGAATTATCGTCATTATATAGAGGAAAACAAACTAAAAATTTAAAGTTATCAGCTAAAGAAAAGAGTTACATTATAAAAGAACTAAGTACATTATTAAACCACGAATGGCAAGAACATTTATTTCCTTACTCTAGTCGCCTTGATAGTCCGCAAGAAATTCAAAATGCATTCAACCGAACTGAAAAACTAGGAACAGAAAAGGAAAAGAATATGTGCGCTATTGTTTATACTTTTTCAAAACCAATTATTCTAAGAAACGGTACACTAGCTCTTTTTCTAGATCAAAAAAGATATAGAACAAACTACACGCAACTAAATTTTAGCTTTTACTCGCTCGAAAACAATCGATGGAAAGAATTAGCGGTCGTGTATAAGTATTATGAAAATTGAAAGTAATACAACGTACAAAATTCTCATATAAACAAGTTATAAAATATTATGAAAAACAAACTGCTTATATTTTTATTATTTTTTACCATTTCAATTCAGGCTCAATTCGAATTCCAGCCTGATACGACTGAGGTTTCATGTAAAAAAGAACTCGATAAAGCTGAAAAAGATTTCAATCAAAATAACTTTACTTTAAGAATCCAAAAAACTCCTTGGTTAACAGACACTCAAATTAGAATTATAAAAGAATATGGAATAAAAATTGAAAGTTCAAGATTTCATATGAATAATTGTTATGACTACAAAATAGAAAAATTGCTTAATAAAAAATTTGGTTTTAACTTCTTAAAACATACAGAAGAAAAAGCAAAATATTTAGATGAAAATGGAAAAGGAAATAGAAGTGCAAGCCTAATAAATAAAGAAAAAGATTTAAAAAGTCATATTCTGAATAATCTATCAAAAAAACAACTTAGAATTCTAAGAAAGAAATATGGACAAAAAAATATTTGGATAGCTTCAATAATAGACAAAAAAGGATATTATCATATTCAAAAAATAGGTTTTTTAACAGAGTTTGATATTGAATCTTTTGACAAAAGCTTAAATCAAATAGAAGAGATTTCTGAACCTTTGATAAGTAATATAATTGACAACAAATTATTATATATTCCTGCAACTAAAAATGGGGAATTAGTAATAGAAAGAATTATATACAGAATGAACTTTAAAAAATAACATTGCTCACAAATTTTCAGTTTAATGTGTACTTATAAAATTAAGTACTACCCCACCCAACTACACATAGCCAATATCCTTGGTAATAATTAAAAACAAACACCTATGAAACGAATCTTAATTTTTATTTTTTTTATTGTCACTCAAATTTCACAAAGCCAAATCAATAATACTGATTTAAAACAACTTAAAAATCTTGTTAATGAATTTGACGTAGTTCTAAAGAAATATTATCCAAAAACTGAAAGTAACAAAGCTTATCAAAATTACCTTGAAGATTTACTTCAAAAAAAAATAAATCCGAATATCATAAATGAGAAAAATAGCTTCAACGCTATAAAGAAGTTTACTGAGGATAGTACTTTCAAAAAAGTATGGAAGTTAAATCCTGTAAAAGAGGAAAATAAAAAATTTATAATCGATTATAACGGAGATTTTTATGAATACATTACAAAAAATTGTGATCAAAAAAATTTAAAACAATCTTTATTAGAGTTTAAAAAGCTTAACAATAATCATAATGCTAAATTTAAACCTAGTCCATACATTTTAGTTTCAGTCTTTACAACTTATCTGGGAGAAAACGATTACGATGTTGAGAATACAAAACTAGCTATAGCAATCATGTTCTATTATGATATTATCGCTGAACATAAAATTAAATAAAACTATTATCAACAATAACTATAAAAAATTGCTAGCTTTATACAACAAACTCATACACAAACCCTTTGTTTGCAATTTGAAAAAAACTGAATTAAATATGTGGGAACCAATAACCGAAAAACAACTCTATTCTGAAATATGGGATGCAGAATATAAATTAGAAGGAAAACATCTTAATTTTTGGAATTTAATAAACATAGGTCCTGAAAAATGGAGTGAACCAAATTTTGGAAACGAGGGTGGTGGATTTTGGGTTGTTGCAATTTGCGGACGTAAAATAATTTGGTATAACGATATTGAGGAAGGGTTTAATATTTCCGATTATACTGAGTACGGAAAAATAAATGGATATTATTGCAATCAAGACTATTTGGATGAAGCTGTCTTAAGATTATTTGAATTGATAAACTTTGGCGGACAAATAACAGGACAAGCAGGACCTCCAATAAATATGTAATAAAACTGTATATAAATAATAGCTAAATCAATACAAAAAACATAAAATGAATAAATTCACAGTTTTTTTACTACTCATAACAATAGTAATCAATTCCTGTAAAAATTCTGAAAAGGAATTTGATAAATTGGAAATTGCTAAGAAATATTATAACGTTCTTGATAAATCAAATGTTTCTGAAATCGAAATTTTGCTTACCGATAGCCTATTAATAAAGGAAACCGAATATGATTATGAGCAAACATTTTCTAAAAAAGAATACATCAAATGGTTAAAATGGGATTCTGTGTATGAACCAACTTACAAAATCATCGAAATAAAACAAGAAAATAAAACTGTAAAAGCTAAAATTTCAAAAACAGATAAAAGAATCTCTTTCCTTCATAAAGAGCCTATTGTCAGCGAACAAATCATCTATTTCGATAATGATAAAATAACAAGTATTGAAACGGCAAAAAATGTGATTTTTAATGATTCAATTTTTGTTAAAAATCGAGATAAACTTTTGAATTGGATTGACAAAAATCATCCAGAATTGAATGGATTTATTCACGACCAAACAAAAACTGGTGGAATAAAATACCTAAAAGCAATTGAACTCTATCAAAATAAAAAATAACGCATTACAACAATGTATTAATTAGAAAATGGCAATACCTAAAAAAGGAATTACATGTTGCAATCGAATGAAGAGAAAATATTTGAATTTGTAAATACAGATTCAATTTTATTTAATATTGGAGCTAAAATATTTTTCGGTGATACAAGACTTGAAGTCTATGACAAAAAAGGTGAATTAGCAGGAATTAGTGGTGAATATTAGGAAAAGTATAAAATTCCTAATGATGTAGAATACGGATTCGTAATAGTACCAATAGTTGAAGGAGATATTATTACTGAAGAAAAAAATTAATGTATTACCCATAACAAACAATTATACAAAACCACCCTAAGCAGCTTGAAAGAAACAGAAAAGATTTTATTAATTCTTGACTTAGATGAAACTCTAATTCACGCTACCGAAACAAAACTTGAGATTGATTCGGACTTTCAGTATGTGCAATATTACGTATATAAACGACCAAACTTAATGAAGTTTCTGACTGAAATGAATAAGTATTTCAAACTTGCAATTTGGTCATCTGCAGATGATAAATATGTAAATGATATTGTTAAACTAATAAAACCTGCAGAAATAGAATTTGAATTTGTTTGGGCACGTAGCAGATGTACTCCAAGACGTGACTATCAATTGGATAAATATGTTCATGAAAAAAGACTTAAAAAAGTAAAAAAACAAGGCTTCAAGCTTGAAAAAACTCTAATTGTAGATGATTCACCTAAAAAAACAAGAGATAACTTCGGAAATGCTATTTATATTTTACCATTCGAAGGAAACCAAAAAGATAATGAGTTAAACTTACTCTCAGAATTTCTTAAAACAATAAAAGAATCCGAAAATGTAAGAAGAATTGAAAAAAGAGGTTGGCGAAATATAAAAACGTATAACAACAACCTATAATCAACTAAAATTCAACTACTTTTATTTAAATAATAAAGTTGCTAAATGAAAAATACATTTTATATACTAATTCTTTCTCTTGGAATAATTAGTTGTACTAATCCAAAACAGAATCTAATTCGTGTTAAGAATGATTATAAAATTGATTTAACTATAATAGATTCAGTACGAGAGAATCTTAATGGTTTTTGGTTGATGGATTTGAATACTAAAAACTCAGATATAGAAACTATTTTATGCTTGCAATTCTATAATAATTTAAGTTCATGGGAACACATTAACTACAATAAAAAACTTCTAAATAATTACTATGAAACTAACTCTTCTGAACCAATTGCTAGTTTAATTAAAATAAAGGACACTGTGAAAATAGTGTTTGTTGGACTTGGAGGTTCCGATACAACTAAAATTGATTTTTTATCTAAAACCAAGTTAAAAATAAATAACAGAATTTATCTAAAACATAAAGGATACTCTATATTAAAATAAAAACAAGTATCACCACCACTTGCAACACCAACACATATTAAGTACATTACACTCACTAAAATTGAAAAAGAAACATTAAAAATTAATGCTTGGAATTCCTACATACAAACCAAACTTTCACACTAAAGCCAAAAGCTTTAAAAAAGAATTTAACAAAACCTTATCCGAGCTTATTGGAAAAAAGATTAACCGATTTTGGATTATGTGGGACATCAATGAAAATGAATGGCTTGCCGATGCTCCAGTAATCTTAGAAATTAATGGAATCAGGTTTGAATTTACAGTATATCAAATAGCTGAATTCAGCCTAACTATAAACTCATTTGAATTATCTGACAAACTAGACTGGTACGGAAGTGGAGATGAAATGCCACTAACTTGGAAAGAAAATGGTAAACCAGAATTAGTTAAAAATTTAAACAAGCCAATAATTGGAATTAATATTTTAACTTATACAAAAGAGAGCGAATTACTTACTGGAATTGAATTTGTACTTGAAAAAGAATCTGAGTCCGATAATGAAAATTTCTTTTCAATTTATAATGGACTGGACCAAAATGAAATTGGGAAAACTGAAATACAATACAAAAATCAAATAAAACGAATAAAAATAACTAACAACTAGTGGTTCCCAACAATTTACGATCGAAATAACCTTGGATTACATTCTCATATTCTCCATTAACGATTAAACGAAACCATGAAAATACTTTAAAACTAAAAAAATTGTTAACCAAAATACTATTAAAAGATACTATTGAATTTAACGGAACAATATCCGATTTAAAAGAAAAAATAAACCTGAATAATAAACCCGATTTCAAAATAGAATGGAGCAAACAAAACGAACTTAAATTTTTATCTAATATCTCTTTTGGAACATTAACCATGAGTGGATTTCCTGGAGCAATTGATGGAATTAAAGGTTATGGAAGTTTAAGTGAGTCTGAAAATGGAAATACACTTATTGAAATGAATACAAAAATTCGGATAGAGTTATATTTCGCTCTATTTGTTTCTCTTTTCATATTCTTTGTAGGATATATCTCTGGAGAAAATTTTCCTATTTGGATTTATTTGTTGCTACCTTTTTCATTACTATGGTTTTGGTTTATTTTTAGAATACAAGAAAAAAGATTGTTTAAAAAATTTAAAAACTATATCAATAGAATAGAGTAGCGAAATTATAACAATTTACAACCTCAAATCTAATTCTGCACTAACAAATATTGAGTACATTAGATTCACTAAAATTGAAAAAGAAACATAAAAAAATAATGCTATCCACTTAATAAACAGAGTTCCACTTACAATAAGTTATGTAGCGTCTATAACGATTAAAGAAAACGAATGAAAATTTACGGAAAATGTAAAAATTGTGAAACTGAAATTGGATTTTCAACGAGTGCAAATACAAGAGTTGAATTTGCTATGCAAGATGGAGAAAACAAAATACTGAATTGTAAAAATTGCGGAATAAAAACAAAATTTCACGTTGATGAATTATTTACAAAAGAATCTAAAATTGCTCAAATTGGAGCTGGTTTAATTTTGTTAATCGGAACACCTTTAATCTTCTTATCACTAAACCTAGTATTTAATGGAAATTGGAATCATTATGTAATATATGCTATTGGTGGATTTTTACTAGTTCCTATAATCACATATGAGATTATAAAAAAACAAGACCAAACTAGAGTCAATTCGTTTAATAGAAGTAAACTAAAAGGTCGAATTCATAACATTTAAAGCTATGAAAACACTTATATTTTACATTATTGTCGGACTTTTATTTTTGCTAATTCCTTTATCTGGAATCGGGATTTTAGGAACAATGATTACAGATAAATATCAAATTCAACATGCAAGAACATTTTTAGAAATAGATTCAAATAAATTATCTGAAATAGAAATTCGAGAAAAAAGCAAAGCGATTGGCAATTTAGAAAAGACTATTAAACAAAAACAATTATTAATGTTTGGAATTGCCACAATTGGACTAGTTTCAGGGATTTCATTATTAAGAAATAAAAACTCTTTGCTTAACCCCATAACTAACCATACAAAAAAACCTTATAACGAATTAAGAAAAAGTCAAGATTAAAATGAGTAACCAGTTAGAATTATTACAATCAGAACTCAATAGGACCTGTAATGAATTACAAAAAATAGATAGTAATAAAATAATTATTATACCAGGTTTTGATAACGAATCCCATATTGAATTAAAAGACAAAGACAGAGGTTGTAAGATATATCCATTTTATTTTAGTAAAAATCCAATATATGAGTTCGAATGGGATGGCTGTACTATTTTTAAAACAACAAGCAGTGATGTTAAAAGGCAAGTAGAAATATTAAAAAGTTGGATATTTAAAAAAGCAAAGCCATCAGAAATACAAGTACAGTTCCCTGAAATAAAGCTAAATAAACTTGCAAAATATTATGAAAATGGAGAAGGAATAAAAGGAGAATTTATAGAGAGCTGGAATGATACAGAAGAAAATTGCTCTAAATATTTATCTGTCAACGACGAAGAATATCATATTAACAAAGATATAATTAGATTAACCAAAGAAATGAGAAAGGAAGGGCTTAATGAATCATTAAGAATAGGGACTCGATTATCTTGGTTAATTATATCTCGAACTAGAAGACATATTATAAATGATGATACACCGCATATAGGAATATATTTCTTAGGTAATAATCAAATGAAAATGTATGCTAATTTCAATAAAAAGGAAGAATTGGAAGTAGAAGTAAAATACAAACAACACCTCGAAAGACTAGTAAAAGAATTATTAAAAGAAGAAATAAAATAGCGGTAGCATCCTGTTTAATTGCTAAGTTGAGTACAAAAACACACAATTAATTATAATTTAATCCTAGAATCATCAAATCAAGATTGGCATCTATTCTATTTAACATTTTTTGGCGGAATAATATCAGGATTCCTATATTTCAAATCGAAATCTATTGAACCATCTATTGTCTTTCATGTCTTTTGGAATACAATGGTTTACATTGTATAAAGTCTAATGTCTAACAGCATAACTAAATCAATACAAAAAACATATCCCTTCAACAAAAATATAACCTCTCTAATCCCACTTACAAAACTAGCATGCTTTTAAATAAAAATTCTAAAAAAACCACTTTTACGCTTATACATTAACGCTAATCAACACAATGAAACAAAACAATTCAAAATATATTATTGGATATAAAAACTTATTACTTGGAATTCTAGGTCTAGTTTTTTCATTTCTATTTTACTATTTAAATAAAGAATCCCTAACAACAGGTGGAATTATTATAATGGCTTTGATAGGAATGTCTTCAATGATATACATATGGGATTACATATCTCCAAAAAATAAAATAATTGGAAAGAATACTGAAAAGGCTAAACAAATTAAATTAGATAAAAGAAAAGATCAATTTAAATCTTTAAAAATTGAATTATATAATAAATCTGGATTCACTGCTATAATTAATAACAAAAAAGAAAATATTGAATGGAATGAAATCTCTCAAATAATCATTGTTCGTGAAAATTTATTTATAGAAAATGAGGTTTGTCTATATCTAAGAATCGATAATTTAAAGGGATTTGAAATCTGTGAAACGTCAAGTTATTGGAAAGATTTTAATGATAAACTCATAATTTCATTAAAGGAAATAAATAAAAATTGGTTAGCAAAATTCAAAACTGAACCAATTGAAATAAATAATATTGTATTGTATAAGAGAAAAAACGTCGCTTAATACAGTATATAATTAATAACTAAATCAATTCAAAAACACAAACCCTCTACCCACTTGTAACACTAACACACTTTTAGTACATTAGACATGCAATAATTGAAAAAGAAAAATTATAAAAACATGAAATTCTTTAGTGGTTACAAACAAAAATATATTTGCAATGAGATAACTCTTAATAGTTCTCCAGAACAAATTTGGAAAGAGATAACAGATGTAATGGTTAACAAATTTCCGTATCCTATTTTTCTTTCAATCCTAGGAGTACCTAAACCAGTTTCTGCCAAAGTAATAAAGGAAGGTGTTGGCGGTTATCGAGTTGCTCATTTCTCAAATGATGCAGAGTTTCAACAGGAAATACTTGAATGGGATTTACATAAAAAGTATCGATTCAGTTTCAATGCTTCAGACAATTTTAAAGTGGGACATGTAATGAATTTGTCTAATGGTCCATTTGAAATAAAAACTGGAGGGTATCAGTTGACTAGAAAATCCAACGGAGTTTTATTAGAATTATCAAGTAACTATAAACTTAAAGGGTTTATTGGTTTTATTTTACACTTGCCTTTTCGTTTTGTAACATACAAATTCCAAAAACATTTACTCAAAGCAATCAAAACAAATTGTAAATAAAGCTTGTCCTTAAAACACACAACAAACCATACACAAACCTATTGATGCATTTCCTCACTCAAATCTGATAAATGAAAAAACTGATTTTACATCAAGCTTTACCTCTAACTTTAATTTCATTTGGAAGTATAACAAAATGGAAGTACGGAATTGTAGTTGACGGAACTGATGAATTCTTTTACGGATTTCCGCTAATTTATAAATGTGATGGATTTCATACATCTTTATCTACACAATATTTTCTGACTGAAATGGCAATTGATTTACTAATTTATTTTGCCTTTTGGTTAATAGTAACTTTGACTATTAATCGATTTTGGAAAGTCAATATTCCTAAGCTTTTTTCTAAAGTTTTTTGGATTGGATTTACTGTTTTGTTTTTAGGATTTCTTTACTTATCAAACGATTTAAACGACCAATATAATATAAAACGTGATTTTGATATTAAAATCTTTGATAGCGGAATTACAATTTTCGGAATTCACTCAAAGGACAGAGAAAAGTATCAATCTAAATTAAATACTCAGTCGAAATCCGAATTGAGAAAAGATTAAAAATAATGGACATAAACGAACTAAAAAGAGAATATCTAAATCTTACTAAAACCTGTGCAGAAGTAGATTATTCTGATAAAAAATCTGTGAATAGAAATAATTCTGCAGTTGCAAGAATGTATGAGATTATAAATTTACTTTCAGAAAAAAACAACCAAACTGAAATTCTAAACTTTGCAGAATTACTTACCGTTAAGGAAAATAAAACTAACCTTTGGGTTGCAACCCAAATGCTGGAAAAATTGAAAGTTGATAAAAAAACTGAACAAATTGCATTGAAAATAATTAAAAAGGTGGCTAATGGAAATGGAGCTGAAGCAATGGGGTTTCAAAGTTGGCTATCTGAATATAAATCGAATAAAAATGTTGCTTAATATTATATAATCAATTAAAAAAGCATATTCATCTAACCTCACTTGTAACACTAGCAAGCTTTCAGTACATTAGGCTCGTAAAAATTGAAATTGAATGGGAGTTTGGAACACTAAAATAAAAGGGAATGATACTACATTAGATATTTATTCGAGCTTTTTCGAAAAGTATAATAATGGTGGAAATCAAGTTTGGGTTTCGAATCAAATAAAAAAAGAATTTGCTAACTATTTTTCCGACTCAGACGACAGGAATAATTCATTGTTCGGACTTGCTTTAGCTCAATGGGAAACAAAATCTCTTGAACCAGAAATTTTATTCATGGTCAAAGAAATAATTGATAACGGAATTGACTTGGAATTATGGAAAGAGCTTGGTGCAGATGAAAAGACAATTCAGGAAAGAAAAACTGAATTACAAAACTTCTTAAAACTAATCTCAACTGAAAAACCAAAAGCGAAAAGAAGAGTTCGACCAAAAGTTGAATTTACAACAAATGAAATCGTCCGAATTTCAACTGCTGATGGAACAAAGGAATTTAGAGTAAATGAAGAATTTACGAACGGAAAATATATTCATACAAGTGGAATAATGGAATGGAATTCTGGTGGTGGTGCTGGAATAATTTATTTTAATGGAGAAAGTAAAAAAGTTTCTGCCAAATGGATTGACAATAACAACTTAGAAATAATTCATGAACCTAATTTAAATTTTGTAAAAAAAGAGTGTAAATCCTTTTTCCAAGGAAATGAAGTAAAAATTGAATATAAAACTGAATAAAAAATTGAAAAAGAAGTATTAAACTTAGGAGAAAGAGCACCTAGTTATTCCAAAATAAAAATATGAAAAAGCTTTTTTTAGACGATATAAGAACCATCGAAATGATTTATGATAAATCAATGGAATCTGAATTCGATATCGTTAGAACTTATGATGAATTTGTTACTTACATAAACAAGAATGGATTGCCTAATTATATAAGTTTTGACAATGATCTTGGCCTTGACAAAAACGGAGTTGTAGCTTTGGATGGATTGGCTTGCGCTAAATGGTTAGTTTATGAATCAGGACTTGATTTACGAAACTTAAAATTTAAAGTTCATTCAGCAAATCCAGTAGCATCTGAACAAATAAAAGGGCTTTTAAATAATTATATCAAATATTTAAAAAACAATAGCAAATAGTCCACTTGCAAAACCAACATACATTAAGTACATTAGACTCACAAAAAATGAAAAAGAAACATATAAAAAACAACGCTATATATTTAATTATTTAATATAAATAAGTTGCGTGCAAGTCTAAAAATGAGACTACTAATAGTAAGAGTATTGAAACCTGATTCCATAATCCTGTTGCTTTATGGAGTACTGTCCCTTTTCTGTTTGAGTGCCTATACCTGGAAATTTTCATTTGTTTGGGAACTTATCTTTAGTGTAACTCATTTTATGATAAGACTCTTAGTTATATTAATTATTGGATTTGTTATTGCTAAACTATTAGACAAGAAATTCGGTTGGCAACTAAAAAAATATTTTTTAATCTCAATAATTCAGTTGTTCATCATTTGGGCTATTTCCAACCCAATCAGGACTTGGCAAATAAACAGTTCATTAGAAAAAGCTCAACTGATTATTAAGCCCTTGGAAAGCTATAAACAACAATTCGGTTTATATCCAACTACATTAACAGAACTTGAAAAAACACTAAACAAAAATGTTCCTACAAGAACCAATATTGGAACTCTATATCAATATAAAATAGTCAAAGAACAAGATTATCGACTATGGTTTCAGTCATATTACGGATACGCAGCTTACTATAACAAAGAGAAAGGAGACTGGATAATAACAGATTAAAAAATAAATTCCCAACACACATTGAGTACATTAGACTCGCGAAAATTGAAAAGAAATACTAAAAAACAAAGCTACACATTTAATATATAAATTGACTATGAGTCTATAAAAGCTCCTCATATAAACAAATTGTATGCAATTGAAACAACAATCATAATAAAAACTTTTAAATGCTACCTGAATTAGAACTTACAGAATCAGATGAACTAGGTTATTATATAAAGTTTGAAGATTTATTTACAGATTTTACATCTTTTTACAAGAAAAGTAAAAGCCATTATATAGCAATTAATTTTAGTTTCACTGACGAAGACAACCAACCAAGCGAGATACAACTACAAACACATAAAATTCTAGTGTCAAGCGCAAATAAAATGATGAATAACATCATTCAATACCTAAAACAAGATGAAGAATACTTCTTTGATTTCCATGGTGTTTACAAAGAAATTGAGCATAAACCCTTCTATAATAACCAAAAAGAACACAGTTACACAAGCTATTCAGGCTTTCCATTAGTTAAAGATCCAATAGAATTTATAAATTATATTACTATTGATTCTATAAATATTAGTGATTCTGATCAAGATGATATAGCATTCATAGGGTTTTCTGGTTCTTGTACATGGGAATGTGAGCATGGTTTTGGAGCAGCGTTTCATGGCCAAAAACTTTTACATGTTGCCGATTGGGAATATGGTAATAGTCCTAGTTGGGCTAATAGTAAAGATGAAGATGATCATTTTTTAACACATTATTTCACAAAATTTCATCTGCTCGAAAACTTGAAAGAACGTAAATCTCGGTTAGCAAAATTAAGTCAATCTGTTGAAGTCGAAAATACAGCGCCTTATCAAGAGATTTTTAATTGGTTAGTAGACCTTAAAATGATCTATGGTTACCGAAATAGAAATTCTGATTTAACTGCGGAAGAAATTATAGTACTATTAAACGAAATCAAAGAACTTAGTTTTCATGGAAATCATATCGATCAAATTCCTTCAGGAATTAACTTATTAAAGAACTTAACATCTTTGCATTTGTCGTTCAACAAACTGAAGACTTTTCCTATACAAGTAACTAAATTAACAGCACTAGAAAAACTTACTATTAGTAATAATAAGATAGAACACATACCTGTTGAAATTTCATCTTTAATAAATTTAAAATATTTAAATCTCAATGGTAATAAATTGGAATCAATTCCAAAAGAAATTGGGTTACTAACCAACCTAAAGGATTTAAATTTAGGATCCAATAAGTTTTCGAACTTACCTCAATCATTTTCAAATCTTAAAGTTTTAGAAGATATAAAATTGAATTATAATAAGTTTACAAGTATACCTGATTCTATTTTTAGTATTCAAAGTCTGAAAATTTTAGATTTTTCAAATAATAAAATCAATACCCTTAACCAGTCGATAAGCAAGCTTAAAAATCTAGAATCATTCGATATAAGATTTAATGAAATTAAAAAGTTCCCTGAATCTATATTTACCCAAATATCAAACTTAAATTGGTTAAAAATTTCTGTGAATAAGATTAGTTTGGAAGACTTAAATCATATTAAAACACTTATACCAGAAGAGATAAATTCTGATATTGATGGCGCCATCGACTGTGTGATAGATGATTTAAATAGGAAAAAAGAGAAAACAAATAGTACCGAAAATCAAAATAAATCCACTGGATTTAAAACTTTAGATAAGAATAACAAAAAATGGTGGGAGTTTTTTAGGAGATAAAACTACACAGAACAATCCATATAAATAATTGCTTGTTTCTATCTATAAAAATCCTCACAGTTTTACTATTCAGTTTGTATTTACTAATTTAGTTGACTAAGCACGCAACGGAATCATCCATTAAACGTCAGTTAGAACAATATGAATCAACAATTAATATTCATAATCCTATTTTTCATTCTTTTAAGTTGTAAACAGAATACAACAAACCAATCACAATCAGTAAAAGCTGAATTGCAAACAGACCTTACATTAGAAGAAAAAGAAATTAAAGAACCAATAACAACCGTTGAATCCAAAATTGAAAGATGGTTTGAACCAACTAAATTAGATACAATTTTACATTTTAATAATTCTTATTCAATAATATTAAAGAATACTGATTCAATACCTATCACAGAATATTTTCTTGAAATTGAAGTTTTAGATTCTTTAACTACGCTTCATAATAATAGTCATCGAACTGCTTTAGAAATTGAAAAATATCTTTTAAACATTAATAAAGAATTCGCAAAAAAAGATTCTGCAGGGCTTCACTTAAAAATGACTAATAATAACTGGAAACTTATTTCATTAGACCCAAATACAGACGAGACAGATAACACCTTTGAACATTATTTTAAAGATTTTGGTTTTTATTCTGTTCGTACCCAATGGGGAGAAGGAAATGGATATAAATTAATTAATGACATCAGCGGAGAAACCACAAAATTATTTGGTAGGCCATATTTTTCGGAAAATGGAAAATTCTTAATCTCTGTAAATTCAGATATAGAAGCAGGTTACAGTAATAATGGTTTTCAGTTATTCCAAAATATTAATGGAAAGTTAAAAAATATAGGAAGTTATAAACCTGATGGTTGGGGACCCTTTTCTGCTAAATGGATTGATAATTCTACTGTAATTTTGAAAAACAAAACTATAGAGTTTAAAAACGAAGAAATGAATTATTTAAACTTTTATTCTCAATTAAAAATAAACAACAGTAATTAATACCATATACATAAACTATTAACTCCCAACAAAATAAAACCACAAAAACAAAAAACACAACCGTTAATTACATAAAACCTACCGTTTGTTCATTAGCCTTAGTAAAAGGCAAAGAATACAGCTAAATTAAAAGCAGTATTAACACAAGTAAGTCAGAATACAAGGTATAAGACTTACTTCAAAAACCATTAAAAATGAGCAAGCAATATGAAACAGGAAATGCCAAAAATGTAGCAAACTTACAAAAGCTAATAGAACACATAAGTTTATACACCAACTACAATCCACCAGTAGAAAGCCTTACCGTAGAAAATTTAAATCTACTCTATGCAAATGCACTCAATGCCATAACAGAGGCAGAAGAAAAACGAAATGCAAAGAAAAACGCCATTTCAGTACGACAAGAAAAATACAATACCCTAAAGAAAACCTCAACAAGAGTAATCAATCAATTAGAAATTTTAGGGCTTACAGAAGGAATATTAGCACAAGCAAAACATTTAAATAAACTCATACAAGGAAATACAAAGAAAAAGAAACAAATAGACGAAGCAACAGGAGAAGAAAAGAAAACAATATCAACATCAAGACAATCCTATACCCAATTAGCAGACAATTTTGCAAAACTTATACAACTGCTAACAACCATACCAGCCTACAGTCCAAACTTAGAAGAATTAAAATTAGAAAGCTTAAACGATTACCATGCCTCATTGGTGGAAAGTACCAAAAAGGTAGATCAAACAGAAGCAGCATTCAGTTCTAAGTTAATAGAAAGAAATGCAATACTGTATAAAGATGGCGCAAACTTATATACAACAGTACAAAATGTAAAAAAATATGTCAAAAGTATTTATGGAGCCAAATCACCAGAATATCAAAACATAGCAAAAATTAAATTCATAGTAAACCTATAAAAAACAGGTCATCGATTTTATAAAACTACCAATCTAATTGAATATTCTTGTGTCCTAAAGTATAAAACTAGTGGTCGGTTTTATAAAACTACCAATCCAATTGAATATTCTTGCGTCCTAAAGTATAAAACAAGCGGTCGGTTTTATAAAACTGCCAACCCAATTGAATATTCTTGTGCCCTAAAGTATAAAACAAGCGGTCGGTTTTATAAAACTGCTAATCCAATTGAATATTCTTGTATCCTAAAGTATAAAACAAGCAATCTAAAATAAAAACCAAAAGAAAAGGAAGAACTACTCCCCTTCCAATTTCATAGAAAGTTCAAACCAGCGTTCTTCCTTTTCTTCAATACTTTCAATAATATCTTGAAGCTCCTTAGATTTTTCATTAATCTCATCGGCAGAAAACTCAACATTCATAAACTTCTCTTCAAGAGCAGCCTTTTTCTTTTGTAATCTATCAATGTCTTTTTCAAGTAAGCCCCATTCACGTTTCTCATTATAGCTTAAAACACCCTTTTTAGGAGTTTTAACAGAAGCAACCACTTCTTGCTTTACTTCTTTTTCTTCTTTAGGCTTAGAGTCCTCATAAGCTCTAAAATCAGAATAATTACCAGGGAAGTTATCAACAGCACCCTCACCTCTAAACACAAATAGATTATCAACAATCTTATCCATAAAATAACGGTCGTGAGAAACCACAATCAAGTTACCAGGATAATCCAATAAAAAGTTCTCTAAAACATTCAACGTAACCACATCCAAATCGTTCGTAGGCTCATCTAAAATCAAAAAGTTTGGATTCTGAATCAACACCGCACATAAGTACAAACGCTTTTGCTCACCACCACTCAATTTCTCAACAAAGTCGTGCTGCTTTTTACGGTCAAACAAAAAGCGTTCAAGAAGTTGTCCAGCAGAAATCTTACGACCCTTACTCAACGGAATATATTCACCAAACTCCTTAATAACCTCAATAACCTTTTGCCCTTCTTTAATTACAATCCCTTTTTGAGTATAGTAACCAAACTTAACCGTTTCACCAACAACAACTTTACCACCATCTAACGGAATAGCACCAGTTAACATATTTAAAAAAGAAGACTTACCAGTACCATTTTTACCAATAACACCAATACGCTCACCACGTTTAAACACATAGTCAAAACCATCTAAGATAACTTTATCACCAAACGATTTTTTCATCTTATGAAGCTCTACAATTTTGCTACCTAAACGCTCCATATTAATCTCTAACTGAACTTCATGCTCAGTTCTACGCTTATGCGCTTTCTTCTTAATCTCAAAAAAGTCATCAATACGAGATTTAGACTTCGTAGTACGAGCTTTAGGCTGACGACGCATCCAATCCAGCTCCTTCTTAAATAAACTTTTAGCCTTACTCAAATTGGTAGCTTCTAAGGCCAAACGTTCTTCTTTGTTTTGTAAATAATACGAGTAATTCCCTTTGTATTTATACAATTGACCATTGTCAAGTTCAATAATTTCATTACACACACGCTCTAAAAAGTAACGGTCGTGCGTAACCATAAACAAAGTAATTTTCTCTTTAGCAAAAAAAGCTTCCAACCATTCAATCATTTCCAAATCTAAATGGTTAGTAGGCTCATCTAAAATAAGCAAGTCAGGTTTCTGAATCAAAACAAGAGCCAACGACAAACGTTTCTTCTGACCACCCGAAAGCAAACCAACCTTTTGCTGTAAATTATCCAGCTTTAACTTCGATAAAATTTGCTTGTATTGCGTTTCAAAATCCCACGCATTATGTTGCTCCATCAATTCAAAAGCTTCTTGATAAGCTTCCGTATTATCCGGATTCTCCAAAGCCTTTTCATATTGCTTAATAATATCTAGAACTTTATTATCTGTAGAAGAAATGGTCTCTTCAATAGATAAAGAAGGATCTAATTTATCATCTTGCGATAAATAAGCAATATCAATACCTTTTCTGCTCACTACCTGTCCTGTATCCGACTCATCAACACCAGCAACAATATTTAAAATAGAAGTTTTACCACTACCATTTTTCGCAACAAAAGCTATCTTTTGGTCTTTGTTAATTCCAAAAGAAATGTCTTGAAACAATATTTTTTCGCCATATGCTTTCGATATGTTTTCTACAGATAGGTAATTCATTTGCTAAAATTTATGCAAAGAAACAAAAACCCAAGCAAAAGCTTGGGTTTTCTATCAGATAATAAGTACAACTTATTATTTCTTCATCAATTTAGATTTAAATGATTTTTCACCATTAGAAACCTCAATAAAATACATACCAGTATTCAAACTAGAAATGTTAATACGAGAAGAGTTCAAATCACCAAATAACACAACTTTCCCTATGCTATTTATAATTCTATAATGCATCATTTTACCCGTATCAGGAAGTTTAACCTGAATTTCATTAGTTCCTGGATTAGGATATACCAACATTTTAGAAATAGCATCCTCCTGAGGTGTACCATCAAGTCCAACAATAAAACCACCAGAACCAATCTTAACAGAATAGTCTTCAACTTCACCACTAGAAAAAGAACCACAAGGATTTGGCTCTCTATTATGACGCATAGCAACACGCATTCTCGTTTTACCAGATTTAGCCGAATGTGGAATAGAGAAACTAGTAGAACGATTACCTTGCTGACTAGAAGCATTGGTCATAATACGCTCGTTGTTATCAAAAGAACCATTTTGGTTAAAGTCAATCCAAACAGCAAAAAACATCGTAGGTCTGTTATTACTACTAGCATAGCCAGCACTTACCGTAATTAAAGAACTACCGCCTTTACTAAGATTTCCAACCTTATTCGTAAAGTTAGCATAACCACCATTTGAACCAGAAGATTTAGACATACCACCAACAGCAACATAATCAATCCAAGCAGTGCTCGTACTATTCCCTTGAGCAGAACAATAGGTCGGACCATTATCCACAGTTCTAAAAGTAACAGTAGCAGTAGCAGAAATATTACCAGCAGCATCTTTAGCCTTTACAGAATAGGTATACGAAGTACCCGCAGATAAACCAGTCAAAGCAAAAGAAGTATTTGTGGTAGAACTTACTAAAGAAGTGCCTCTAAAAATATCATAACCAACAACACCAACATTATCAATAGAAGGATTCCAATTTAAAGTAGCTTTCGTTTTAGTAATACCAGAAGCTGTTAAGTTTCCAGGTTTAGAAGGAGCTTCAGTATCAGCTAACGTAGCAAAAGAAACATCAGTTTTAGCAGAAACATTACCAACAGCGTCTCTAGCACTTACAGAATACGTATAAGAAGAATCCAAAGTTAAACCACTAAGGTCAATAGAAGTATTCGTAACAGAGCTTACCAAGTCAGTACCTAAATAAACATCATAACCAACAACACCAACATTATCCGTAGAAGCATCCCAACTTAAAGTAGCAGAAGACATGGTAATATTAGAAGCCACTACATTTAAAGGAACACTAGGAGCTTCCGTATCGTTTAAGGTCATAAACGTAAGTTCAACAGCTGTAGAAGAATTACCAGCCGCATCTTTAGCACTTACAGAATAAGTATACGAAGAATTCATATTCAAACCACTAACAGCAATAGAAGTATTCGCCGTAGATTCAACTAAAGTAGCACCTTGATAAACATCATAGCCAACAACACCAACATTATCAGTAGCGGCATCCCAACTTAAAGTAGCAGACGACAACGTAACGTCGCTAGTCATAAAATTCGTAGGAACTGTAGGCGCTTCTGTATCGGCAGACACAGCAGTAATTACTACTGTATAATCCTCAACTTCACCATACGAAAATAACTTTTCACAAGCAGTAGGCGTAGCATCATATTTCATAACAACACGCATACGAGTAGCCCCTAAAGAAGCATCGGTAGGAACCGTAAACGTACCACTAACAGGAGTCTCATTCGATTTATCTTTAGTCCAAACCGTTTCACCTGGATCAGAAAAATCACCATCTTGATTATAATCAATCCAAACACCATAACCTTCCTCATAAGCAGTAGCACGCCATACAGGAGTAACAGTAATTGTTTGAGAACTACCTCTAGCTAAATCGGTAGAAAGATCGGTATGATCCGTATAACCACTACCCTTAGGAGTCGTATTATCAATACTACCAATTTGAACTCTACCAATATATTCATCGTCAACATTATTTCCTTCAGAAATACAGTAACGCAAAGGAGGAGTACCCGTAGTAGCAACAGAAAGCGTGGCAAGTTTACCACTACCACCGTCCGTACAATTCGCTTTAATAGTACAAACATAAACAGTACCAGGATCTAAATTAGGAACCGCTAAAGAAGTACCCGTAACCGTAAATTCACCAGGGTTTGTAACTCCATCAATGGTACCATTAATATCAATAGTATAAGACATCGCGCTAGGAACGGCATCCCAAGATAAAGAAAATGCTGCATCGGAAATAGAAGAAGAAACAAAATTATCAGGAGCATCTAAGAAACAAAGTTCTCCAACACCTACAGCATACCAAGCATTAATTACCGAAAAAACCTCAGCACTATCCTCACCATACAAATCAGAAGCAGCAATAATAGCGCCCTCTCTAGCATCGGCAAAAGTAGAATTCGCCGATAAATAATTCGCTTCCAAACGGTACGAAATCTTAGCAGCCTTAGTCATACCAATACCAGCAACATTAAAATTATTACCAATATCATTTGTACCAGAACCACCAACAGTAAGCAAGTAGAACCAGTAATTTAAAACACCAGAATTGGTATGCACACCACAATAATCATTAAAAAAACTAGGAAAAGCACAGTTAGGGTCTTTCCAATAAGAACCACCATAAGTATCAGGCTGACTTCTTTCATTAGGATTACTCATAGAACGCAAAGCAACAGCACCAGCTCTTCTATCAATTTCATCACCAATTAACCATACCGCAGGGTCAGGAGCCATATCGTTACCATTACCTTTCGCAAAATGCTCAACAGCAGCACCCCAAATATCAGAAAAACCTTCATTCAAAGCACCAGATTCACGTTGATAAGCTAAATCGGCAGTACTCGTACATACAGCATGTCCAATTTCATGAGCAGCTACATCAATAGAAGTTAATGCATCAAAACGACCATTACCTTCAGCACCATTAGAAGAACCATCACCGTACGACATTACCGAACCATTCCAAAAGGCATTGTCATAATTCGTACCAACATGCACATAACTACGAATAGCAGCACCATTATCGTCAAAACTATTTCTATTATGCTCAGCTTGGAAATAATCATAGGTCATCATAGCACCCCAATGCGCATCTAAAGCAGCATCGTCTTTATTCGCACTATGTTCGGCCGTAGTCCAATTATTATCATTATCGGTAAACTCCGTATAATTGTTAATATAAGGATAACCAGAAGCAGGCTGATTATTAGCATTTCTAGTATACACTTTCCTAGATTCATCATTCAAGCTAAATACGCCACCATCATTTCTAGTTTCAATAGAACGAGTGCCGCTATAACGAGTCTGAGCAGAACCAGCAACCAGCATAGATTCAAAACTTTCTTTAGCATGTTCATGAGAAACATGAGAAACCTCACCTACATGACCAAAGTTGTCTGCGTGCTTAATAATAGGGTTAAAAAACAAAGCTTTACCTGTATGCGCATCAATATACAAGTAACCTCTGCTCAAAGGCTTGGTAGCAAAAATGTCAAACTTGTATGCTAATTTAGGGACATCAGTACGTATAACTTCTCTAGGTAAAATTACCAATTCACCTTCAGGTTTTTGGTAATTATCCATCTCTTTGGCAGCTTTTGGAAACTCCCAAAGGTATTTTTCAGCGCCGGTATGATCCAACGCTTTTTGAAAGGCCTGTTGATTAGAGAGTTTAGGAATAACATTCACTTTACCAACATCATAAAATTGACCATTCATAGTTTTCAATCTGCCATTTTTAGCATGTGCTGTATAGGTGGCAAATTCAACTTTAAGACCCTTAAATTTTTGTTGAAATTTCTTGTGAGTAAAACCGAGGTCATCACGTTTCTCCTTTACTTTTACCAAACCATCGTTGGAGGAGAGTTGAAGTTTTTTTCTAAGAATTTCGGGGGCTTTTTCTAAAGATGATTTAGAAGATTCAACCATCTTGATTCGCTTTAGACTTCTACTTTCTTGTGCTGTGGTTGTTAAGAAACCAGCGAGCATGAAAGATGCTAAAAACACATTTTTAATACAATTGTGTTTCATTGTTCCGGGGGGTTTTGATTAATAAAAAATATGTGAAAAATAAAATTTAAAACATAAAAAGTCTTAAATTTTTATTCTTCACTCAATAAATGTATTAAAAAAATAATTTTTCAACAACGAAAAAAAACGAAAAAAGCCAGAACAAAATTTCGTTCTGGCTTTCCCATATTGCAAGTAAGGTTTTACCCTTTTTTACTCTTTCATTAATTTAGTCTTCAATATTTTTTGACCATCATTAACCTCTAAAATATAAATTCCAGTATTCAATTTAGAAACATTAATTTCAGAAGAAGATAAACGACCAACTTGAACAATTTTCCCAATCGTATTTACAATTCTGTAAGACATATTATTAGCCTCAGAAGACAACTTAATTTGAATCGTATTTTTAGCAGGATTCGGATAAGCCATTAAATTAGAAATAGCATTAGTTCTAATAGTTTCACCAACGATATTAGTATCTACAATACCAACACTAGAAGCAGTAATATTTACTGTATAATCTTCAACCTCACCATCACCTAAATTAGCCTCACAAGCAGTTGGTGCTGAATTATATTTCATAGAAACACGCATTCTAGTTGCTCCTAATTTAGCACCAGCAGGTACTGTTACATTAGTTGTTCTATTACCAGCTGTGGTAGAATTACCAGAAGTAACCTGTTCGCCACTATCAGAAAAATCACCGTCACCATTAAAGTCAATCCATACAACAAAGTATTCGTTATAAGCACTTCCACTAAAACCAGCACTTACTACTAACTGACTTGTACTACCTTGAGCTACTGTAGCAACTTTAGAAGTAAAATCGCCATAACCACCGTTCGCACCAGTAGAATTAGTCATTCCACCAAAAGCAACATAATCAATCCACTCGTAAGTAACACGAGTACCTTTAGAATCACAATAAGAAACTTGGTTATCTAAAGTAGTAACGTTAACAACATTACTAGCAGCCGATTCATTACCAGCAGCATCTTTAGCTTTTACAGAAAAAGAATATGCAGTAGCAGCAGTTAATCCAGTTACATTATAAGAAGTAGCCGTAGTAGTCGACCCAATAACAGTAGATCCTTGATATACATCATAACCTGTTACACCTACATTATCGGTAGAAGCAGACCAATTTAACGTTAAGGTAGTTTGAGCAACACTAGCAGCAGCTAAACTACTAGGAGCAGTTGGCGCAGTAGTATCGGCTTGACCAGCACCAATAACAACTGTATAATCTTCAACCTCACCATATTGAATAGAAGCTTCACAGGCAGTTGGAGTAGCATTGTATTTCATAACAACACGCATTCTCGTTGCACCATTAGTAGCCGAAGCTGGAACAGTAAAAGTTCCACTCACAGGAGTAGTTTTCGATTTAGCTTTCGTCCAAACCGTTTCACCAGCATCAGAAAAATCACCATCTTGGTTATAATCAATCCAAACACCATAACCTTCATCATAAACAGTACCTGTCCATTTAGGAGTAATCGTAATTGTGTTAGAATCACCTTTCGTTAAATTCGTAGAAATAGAAGTATGATCAGAGTATCCATTACCACCTGTAGATGTATTATTAATAGAACCTAATTCAACTTTTTGAATATATTCATCACTAACATTCGCACCTTTAGAGGTACAATACACTAGAGGAGCAGTACCCGTAGTTGTTACAGAAACATTCGCAGCAGTACCACTACCATTAGCAGAACAGTTAGCAGTTACCGTACATGCATATTCAGTACCAGGATTTAAACCTGTAATAACCTGCGAAGTAGTAGTTACCGTAGTAGAAGTACCATTTGCAGTTACTGTATATGATACAGCACCAGAAACAGCAGTCCACGACAATGTAAATCCGTTATCATTAATACTACTACCGGCAAAATTAGCAGGAGCAGCCAAAGCACAAGGCTCAGAATAAGCATCCCCTACACCAACAGCATGCCAAGCATTGGTAACAGATTTAACCTCATTACTATTAGCACCATACAAATCAGTAGCAGCAGTAATAGCCCCTGTTCTAGCATTCGCAAAAGTAGAATTAGCAGATAAATAATTCACCTCTAAACGATATGATATTTTAGCAGCTTTCTCCATACCAATACCAGTAACATTATAAGCATTATTAATATCGTTCGTACCAGAACCACCTACCGTTAATAAGTAAAACCAATAATTTAAAACACCAGAATTCGTGTGAACACCACAATAATCATTGGCACGAGTAGGAACACCACAATTAGGTTCTTTCCAATAAGTACCACCATAAGTATCAGGCTGATTTCTTTCGTTAGGATTGCTCATAGAACGCAATGCAACAGCACCAACTCTTCTATCAATTTCATCACCAATAAGCCATACAGCGTTACTAGGAGCAGTGTCACTACCATTTCCTTTCGCAAAATGCTCAACAGCAGCACCCCAAATATCAGAAAAACCCTCATTTAAAGCACCTGATTCTCTTTGGTAAGCTAAATTAGCTGTATTAGAACAAACAGCGTGACCTATTTCGTGCGCAGCAACGTCAATAGAAGTTAAAGCATCAAAATTACCATTACCTTCTTGTCCGTTAGAAGAACCATCACCATAGGTCATTACCGAACCATTCCAGAAAGCATTGTCATATCCAGGACCACCCGCAATATTATCGTAATGCACATAACTATTAATAGCAGCACCAGAACCATTAAAACTATTTCTATTATGTTTATTTTGAAAATAATCATAAGTCATCATAGCACCCCAGTGAGCATCTAAGGCAGCATTATCTTTAGCAGCATTGTCAAATTCAGCAGCAGTCCAATTGTTATCAGCATCCGTAAAATTAGTAGAAGGATAACTTGGCTGACCACCACTATTATAAGTATTTACTCCATTACCTCTTGTGTTATCACGTAAAGCATAAGTACTTCCAATAATTCTAGTTGTAATAGAACGTGTACCACTATATCGAGTAGCAGCATTACCAGTAGCCAAAGTTTCAATAAACTTAGCACCAATATCATGACTAACAGCTCCTAAATGTTTAGAAGAATGAGCATGCTCATCTAAATGTTTAATAGTAGCATTAAAAAATAAAACCTCACCTGTATGAGCATCAATATACAAGTCACCCCTACTCAAAGGTTTTGTAGCATAAATATCAAACTTGTATGCTAATCTAGCAGTTTTAGTACCAATAACCTCTCTAGGAAGAATGAGTAATTCACCTTCGGGCTTTTTATAATTACCTAAAGCTTTTGCCTCTTTAGGTAGTTCCCATAAGTATTGTTGGGCTCCAGTATGAGCAATAGCTCTATTAAAAGCAGAATTCTTAGATAAGTTCGGTTTTACATTTACCTTACCTACATCGTAAAATTCACCATTCATCGTTTGCAACACGCTATTTTTAGCATGAGCAGAGTACGTTCCAAATTCGACTTTTAAACCTTTAAATTTTTGTTGAAATTTTTCATGAGTAAATCCTAAATTATCTACTTCAGATTTAATTTTTTGTAAGTTGTCATTCGGGGATAATTCTAATTTTTTCCTGATGATATCAGGCGCTTGCTGTAAAGAGATTTTAGAAGATTTCTCGAGCTTAATATGTTTTAATCCTCTATTATCTTGGGCGGTTACCGTAGTAATTCCAGCCAATAATAAAGAAGATAAAAACACATTTTTTAAATAATTGTGCTTCATCGTTTGAAGGGTTTAAGTTAGTTAATTGGGGTGTAATGATAAGTACCTTAAATAAGATAGAAATAGCATTACACTACATAAATATAACAAACAAAAAACATTCAAACAACTGATTATCAATTAAATAAGTGATTTAAAAAGAAAAAATCCGCTAAACCCAATAGACATTGGATTTAACGGATTTAATGATTTTATAAATTTAAAACATTTATTTCTTCATCAACTTGGTCTTCAATAATTTTTGACCATCATTAACTTCTAAAATATACATTCCAGTATTTAAATCAGATACATTAATATTAGGTGAAGTTAATTTACCTGCTTGCACAACTTTACCTATAGTGTTTACAATTCTATAGCTAACAGCATCAGCTTTAGAAGCTAATTTAACTTGTACATTGTTAATAGCAGGGTTAGGATATGCTAATAACTCAGATATATTATTATTTCTTATAGTTTCTCCTGGTACGTCAGCAAAAATAGCATTGAAACTAGAAGAAGAAGCACCAGTAATATTTACAGTATAATCTTCAACCTCACCGTCTCCTAAGTTAGCTTCACAAGCAGTTGGTGCAGAGTTATACTTCATAGATACACGCATTCTTGTTTGACCAATTTTAGCAGTTGCAGGAATGGTAACATTAGCAGTTCTGTTTCCAGAGCTAGTTGAGTTTCCAGAAGCTACTTGCTCTCCACTATCAGCGAAATCACCGTCACCGTTAAAGTCAATCCAAATTACAAAATATTCGTTATAAGCTGTACCGCTAAATCCAGCACTTACTACTAATTGACTTGTACTACCTTGAGCAACATTAGCTACTTTAGACGTAAAGTCACCATAACCACCGTTAGCACCCGTAGAATTAGTCATTCCACCAAATGATACATAATCAATCCACTCATAAGTAACACGAGTACCTTTAGAAGCACAGTAAGAAACAGCATTTGCTAAAGTAGTTACATTTACTACATTACTAGAAGCAGACTCATTACCAGCAGCATCCTTAGCTTTTACAGAGAACGTATAAGCAGTAGCAGCAGTTAATCCAGTTACATTATAAGTAGTAGCAGAAGTAGTCGATCCAATCTTAGTAGAACCTCTAAATACATCGTATCCAGTTACACCTACATTATCAGTAGAAGCGGACCAGTTTAAAGTTAAGGTAGTTTGAGTTACACTAGCAGCAGCTAAACTACTTGGTGCACTTGGTGCAGTAGTATCAGCAGAACCAGCTTGAACATTTACCGTATAATCTTCAACCTCACCATCAAAATTAGTCTGACAAGAAGTTGGGTTAGCATTGTAACGAGCAGAAACTCTCATTCGAGTAGCACCCACAGCAGCGTTTGCAGGAACAGCTACAGCTTTAGTTGGTAACGCACCATTAGATACATTACTTATATTACCTAAATCAATAGTCTCACCAGCATCGGCAAAGTCACCATCACGGTTCCAGTCAATCCAAGCAATAGCATCAACTCTATAGTTACCATCTGTATTTACATTAACAGTAAGGTTTACATTAGATGATTGAGATACCGTAGTACTCATACTTGTAAAGTCTTCATATCCTTTATCTTTAGCAGTACCATCAGCATTATCAATAGATCCAAAACGAACTCTAGTTACACCAGTAGCATACGAAGTATTACCACTAGAAGCACAATAGTTAATTTGAACAGCTGTAGTTGTAAAGTTTACAGAAGAACTGTAATTAGAGTTTCCAGAAGAACATTTAGAACGAACTTGTACTTCATATTGAGTAGAAGCCGATAAACCACTTAAAGTAGTAGAAGTACCAGTAACAGCGTTAGTAGTCCAAGAAGAAGTACCTACTTGACGGTAACGTACATCATAAGTAGCACCAGGAACAGCAGTCCAAGAAACAGAAGCTCCAGAAGCAGTTACAGAACCAGTAGAAACACCAGTTGGTACAGTAGCATTACATACTACAGGAGTACCAGTAATACCAGTTACAATTAAAGAATAGTTTTGGCTACCACCAGTTAAAGAACCTTTATGAGTAACTGTAATAGTATACGTTCCAGAAGCGTTAGCAACATCAACTCTTTCATAAGGATCAACATTGTTATCTCTCTTAGCAGAAGTAGTTGGACCAGTTAACTCATAAGGTAAGTGAGTAGTACCACCTTTAGAAACTCTAATATCTAAATCGTTTACTAATACAGGAGTTGTAGAGTTTACAGTAGTATTAGCAGTACCAGGTCTATCAGTCCATGAAATAGAAGCTAATAAAGGGTTAGTACCATCAGAATCAACTGTAATTGTGTAGGTTTGACCAGAAGTTAAAGTTAACTCCTCAATTTTAGCTTGATTACCTTTTTTAGTAATTGTTTCAGCAGCTCTCTTGGTGTTTAATAATCCCCATCCAAAAACGGCATCAGGACCAGAAGCACCAGCATCATCAGCAGTATGTAAAGCTAAACCTTTTAAAGTTGCAGCTTTCATAAAGTTACCACTGTTTAAATTTTTATAGTGTTGTTGTAATAATAATAAAGATCCAGTTACATTAGGCGAAGCCATAGAAGTACCCGTAATAGAATTATAAGCAGTATCACTATTATCATACGTAGAATATACACCAGTACCGTTACCAGTAATGTCTGGTTTAATACGCATATCATCAGTAGGTCCCTCACTACTAGAACTGTTTATAGAAACAGAAACTAAGTTACCACTAGAATCGATGTTCGCGTCTTGAGCATTTGCTACTACTAAGTTGTTTTTAGAAGTAGAGTGCCCAGTTAATTTATCCCATCCAGAACCACCAGTAGGATTGTTATTAGCCGAGTTATCATTACCGTCGTTACCAGCAGCCACAACCATTAAATAGTTAGGAGCGTTAAACATAATTTGATCCCACTCACGAGATTCAGTAATATAACCACCAAAATAGTGTTGTGGTAATTGAACTTGACCAAATTGGTTTCTAAAAGCAAAACCATAAGAGTGATTTGATAAAATCATTCCATTAGATACCTCAGCTGTTGCTTCAGACTTATCATTTGTCCAATCGGCAGTTTTAGCTTTGGCATGAGGAGCCATTCCTTTAGCATTGGCAACTACACCAGATGCTACAATAGTTCCTGTTACGTGTTGTGCATGGAAACTATTACTGTTTAAAGTAGATCCATCAATAATAGATACACGATTGTTTCCACCCGCTCCATCAAATTCTTGATGCGTTAAACGAGTTCCACCACCATCCCATACATAGGCAGTCATTCCTTGACCCATTAAATTTAATCCTAATGATCCTCCAGAATGTAAATGATTGGTTCTTGTAGATTTGGCAGCATCTACATTGTAAGTAGTGTAGTAGATAGGTTTTCCATTAACAACTCTTTGAAGTTCCATAAAACTTCCATCTGGATTGTTAATTTGAGTTTCCCACCCATTTTGTTTTGCGATTCTTAAAGCTTCTTTTCTTTCAGAATCTTCTTTAGCTTTTAAAGTTTTTTGAATTCTTTGAAGTTTTCCTAAGTCATATTGACTTTTGATTTTTTCAACCTCTCTTTTGTTTTGAGCTTGCGCTTGGAAACTTAATCCCAAAATAGCACTTGCCAAGACAATACTTTTAAAGTACTTCTGTTTCATTTGAAGGGTTATTTTGATTAGTTATTTAATAGCGAAATTTAATATTAATTACTCTTAATATTTTATCATTTCGTTGGCAAATATACTAAAAAAATGAATTATTCCTAATCAAACACCAAAAACACAAAATTATATTCAAAAAACAATAATTAAAAAACCTCATAAGCCTAGTGTTTATGTAGGTTTATGAGGTTTTGAAAAAAAAGGACTTATATAAAAATATAAGTCCTTGAAAGTCAAATTATTTCTTCATTATTTTAGTTTTTAATGATTTTTGACCATCATTAACCTCTAAAATATAAATTCCAGTATTCAAATTAGAAACATCTAAATTAGAAACATCTAAATAACCAGATTGAACAACTTTCCCAGCCGTATTTACAAGTTTATAAGTCATGTTATTAGCTTTAGAAGCAATTTTAACACGAACAAAAGATTTTGCAGGGTTAGGGTATGTCATTAAATCAACCGTAGCTGTTTGATCTAAAGGATTTTCAGCAATAATTTCAGTACCTGAAGAAGAAGTTTCAGTAATGTTAACTGTGTAATCTTCAACTTCACCATCTCTAAAAGTTTCACATGGAGTAGAAGCAGCATTATACTTCATAGAAACACGCATTCTAGTTTGACCAACTAATGCAGTAGAAGGGATACTAATATTTGCAGTTCTATTAGAAGCTGTATTAGAAGAACCTAAAAGAGTTCTTTCACTATCTTCAAAAGTACCATCTCTATCATAATCGATCCATACTGTAAAATACTCAGTATATGCACTACTAGCAAATCCAGCACTTACAACAATTTGATTCGTACTTCCTTTAGCAACAGTAGCAACTTTAGAAGTAAAGTCACCATAACCACCATTAGCAGCAGTAGTGTTTGTCATACCACCAAAAGCAACATAATCAATCCATTCATAACTAACTCTTTCACCTTTAGACTCACAATAAGTAACAGCATTTGCTAAAGTAGTTACATTTACAACATTACTAGAAGCAGACTCATTACCAGCAGCATCTTTAGCTTTTACAGAGAAAGTATAAGCAGTAGCAGCAGTTAAACCAGTTACATCATAGGTAGTTGCAGAAGTAGTAGAACCTAATTTAGTAGAACCTTGATATACATCATAACCAGTTACAGCAACATTATCAGTAGCAGCAGTCCAGTTTAAAGTTAAAGAAGTTTGAGCAACACTAGCAGCAGCTAAACTACTAGGAGCAGTTGGTGCAGTAGTATCAGCAACAGCAGCCTGAACATTAACCGTATAATCTTCAACTTCACCATCAAAGTTAGTTCCACAAGAAGTAGGGTTTGTATTATATCTAGCAGCAACTCTCATTCGAGTAGCACCAGCCTTAGCACTAGCAGGTACAGCAATAGCTTTAGTAGGTAAAGCACCATTTGGTACATTACTAATATTACCTAAATCAAAAGATTCACCAGCATCAGCAAAATCACCATCTTGATTCCAGTCAATCCATGCAATAACATCAATTCTATAGTTACCATCAGTATTTACAGATACTGTAAGATTCTCTGTAGAAGACTGAGAAACCGTTGTACTCATACTTGTAAAGTCTTCATAACCTTTATCTTTAGCAGGCCCATCAGCATTGTTAATAGAACCAAAAACAACTCTAGTAATTCCAGTAGCATAAGAAGTGTTACCGCTAGCATTACAGTAAGAAACTGTTTTAGCAGGTGTAGTTACACTAACAACATTACTAGCCGAAGATTCATTACCAGCTGCATCTTTAGCTTTTACAGAAAAAGTATAAGCCGTAGAAGCAGTTAAACCAGTTACATTATAAGTAGTATTAGTAGTAGTTCCTAACTTAGTAGAACCTTGATATACATCATAACCAGATACAGCAACATTATCAGTTGAACCAGTCCAGTTTAAAGTTAAAGAAGTAGATACTACATTAGAAGCAGCCAAATTACTTGGAGCAGTAGGAGCTTGTGTGTCATTTACAGCATTAGCAGTAAAAGAACCAGTAAACACTCCTCTACCATAAGTAGCAGCAATAATTTTATTTTGAGAATGATTACCATTCACATTCCAATAATCAAAAGAAGTAACACTAACATCGCTCATACCATTATAAGCTTGTGTCCAAGTTGGATTCGCTTCGTTAAAGTTTGTAGTAGACCATACTCCTAATTGAGTTGCTAAAATAGCTTCAGTTCTGTCTAATGGATTTTGTAAAATATCTCTTACAGGAATGTTTGGTAAATTACCTTCTTTATTTACCCAGTTAGCACCACCATCAGTAGTAGCCCATACACTTGTTACACCATAGTTATGAATAGTAACAAAAATATCATCATCAGTAGCACCAAAACGAACAGAAGAAACTGATCCTACAAAAGGAGTAGCAACATTAGTCCAAGTAGCACTACTATTAGTAACGTTAGTTAACTTTAATAATTTACCATTAGATAAACCAACATACCAAGTATTATTAGCAAAAGGAGAAGCTCTAAAAGCAGTAGGGCTTGCATCTAAAAGAGCATTTGTAATATTCCCTTTAGTATTAGAAGCTACATTAATACTTTTAATAGATTTAGAAGATGCAGAAGCATTCGATAATAAACGATTTGCTTGACTATCATACCCCATAGGGTTTACGAAATCACCTGTATTACGCTCATTTAAAATCGTAGTAGCACCTCCTTGAATTCTGCTTACACCATTCCAAGGTAAGTTAAAACGATAAATAACATTGTTCGTATACGTAGCAATCATATACTGACCATCTTTATCAATAAAAGTGTAAAAACCGTCACCACCAGAAACTTCTGTAGAACTATTTACACCAGCAACCGCATTTCTAAAACCTTGAGTACCGTTATCCTGAGCACCAGCACTAAAAATACCATTAACATCACCAACTCCATCAGGACCTATACCAGCTTTCACAAACTGAGTTACATTATATCCTCTGTTTCTAACATTTAAAGAACCTCCAGAGTTTCCAGAGTAGTAAATACCACCATCAGTACCAAATAAGATTTTAGAAGAATCGTTATTTCCAAAAGCAATAGCATGCTGATCTGCATGAACAATAGAAACATTTAAACCAGCTAAATTGTTATTGTTAGACCACTTAGATATTTGAGACCAAGAAGTACCTCCATTTGTCGATTTAAATAAATCAATACCACCTACATAAACAATATCATCATTTGTAGGATCAGCTTCAATTACTAAGTTATAAAAAGATTGACCTCTAGTAAAATCTTTAGCAGGAATACTTAAATCAGCATCATTAGGTAAAGAAGTAGCAGAAATCGTTGCAAAACCATTTGTAGTCTTGTAAATATGAACAGGATCAATTAATCTATTTTGAGCATCTCTAGCCAAACCTTCAGTAAGCGCATAAATCTTATTAGCATCAGTTGCAGAAGGCTCTAATTCAACTCTATTCGAATCAGTTAAAGGAGAAGCAGCAGCTTCATTCCAAGTAGAACCGTTTGTAGAACTAAATACTCTACCACCGCTAGTAGCACTTAATACAGACTTAATAGTACCCATCCAAATAGTATTGTTGGCACTTACTTCTAAATCGTTAGGAGTATAATAATAATCATTACCACTAAAAGTATACTTCATATTATCAGACTCAATCCTATTCCAGTTAGCACCACCATCGGTAGAACGATATAATCCAGCAGATTGTAATCCTAACCAATTTTTTGGACTTGATGAATCACCATAAACATGTGATCCAACCGCTACAAATAATTCAGTAGAATTTCCATTATCCCATGCTAAAACATCGTTTACATAGTGAATACCAGAAAGAAAAACATTGCTCGCATTATGGTTAATAACAGCAGTACCAGCAGCAGGTATATTAACAGCTGTCCAAGTAGTACCTCCATCTGTAGTTCTATATACTCCATTTCCTACTACATCACCAGCAGTATACTGCTCACCTGTACCTACATACCAAGTATTAGAGTTTCTAGGATCAACAGTAATAGAAGTTACCGATAAATTTCCAGGTACATTTTGAACTCTTTGCCACTGAGAATTTGAGTTACTAATATTATTATTTACCCATAAACCACCACTAACACCACCGGCATAAACACGATTGTTAGTAGCATCATTAGGGTCAAACATAATAGCTCTCGTTCTACCACCAACATTATTAGGTCCTCTTTCAACCCAAGCATTCGTACTAGTACCAGGATTCTTTTGTCCTTTTCTTTCAGCTATTAATCTATTTCTTAACTCATTTAAAGACCCATCTTCTAATTTACCAGTAGCTGGGTTAATAGTAAGACCCCACATTTGTTCGAAATATCGATTAGGAGGTAAACCATAGTTTTTTCTCTTTTTTTTATCCCATTTCAAGGTTTCTTGATAAGGGCTGTTCTTTAAGAACTCTGCGTGTGTTTGTCGCTGTTTTTCAACATCTAGCATCTCATTTTTATCAGAGAAATGCTTATAACCTATAGACGTGACTAAGGCTATAGACAAACCACCCATTAACAACTTTAAATTGTTATTCATTTTGTAAAGGGTTTGATTGTTAATAAATTAAATTGATAAAAAAACCCAGGCGAAAGCCCGGGTTATACTTAGCTTTATTAGTTTCTAATAAGCTATTTCTTAATAATTTTAGTTTTTAATAATTTTTGTCCATCATTAACTTCTAAAATATAAATTCCAGTGTTTAAATTAGATACATTTAAACTACGAGAGTTATCTAAACGTCCAGCTTTTACAACTTTTCCTATAGTGTTTACAACTCTATAAGCAATATCGTTAGACTTAGAAGCTAATTCAACCTGAACAAAATCAGATGAAGGGTTAGGGTAAGCCATTAAGCTTAAGCTTGTATCGTTTCCTAAGTTTGTAGCTCTTACTACATCAGAATCTCTGGTAGTACTTGCTGTAATATTTACAGTATAATCTTCAACCTCTCCGTAGTTATAAGTTCCACAAGAAGTAGTATGTTGAGCAGTATCTTTCATTGCAACACGCATTCTAGTTTGACCTAATAATGCAGATGCAGGAATTGTAATATCAGCAGATACATTTGATGCAGTTGAAGCAGAACCAGCTACTACTCTTTCGCTAGATTCAAAAGTTCCATTTTTATTAAAATCAATCCAAACAGACCAGTACTCTTTATAAACAGTACTTGAGTATCCAACACTTAATACAATTTTACTAGTACTTCCTTTAGCAACTGTAGCTACTTTAGAAGTAAAGTCACCATAACCACCATTAGCACCAGTAGAATTTGTCATTCCTCCGAATGATACATAATCAATCCACTCATAAGAAGTAGTTCCTTTATAAGAACAGTAAGATACAGAATTAGATAAAGTTGAAACACTTACAGTATTACTACTTGAAGATACATTTCCAGCAGCATCTTTTGCTCTTACAGAGAAAGTATAAGCAGTTCCAGCAGTTAATCCAGTAATATTTACAGATGTATTAGCAGTGCTTCCTAATTTTGTAGAACCACGGTATACGTCATATTCAGTTACTCCTACGTTATCAGAAGAAGCAGACCAGTTTAAAGTTAAAGTAGTTTGAGCTACATTAGAAGCAGTTAAACTTGATGGAGCAGTTGGTGCTTGAGTATCCGCACTAGAAGTTGCAGAAGTATAGTTTGCAGCCCATCCAGCAGCTGTTACAGATCCATCAGAAGTAAACTTAACAAACATTGCATTTCCTGTAGAAGTTACAGCACTTGGAGTAGAAGTTCCTGAGAACTTACCTAATTGAGTCGCACTAGCACTAGAACCATCGTAAACAGTTACGAAATCATAACCACTTTCAGTATTAAAACTACTAAAGTTTAAAGTAACTTTTCCTCCGTTAGCAGGTTTAATTAACCAAGTACAGTTTTTACCATTTCCATAGTTTTGACTTCCACTTCCATCATTAAAAGAACCTGTGTTTTCAGTTAAAGTAGCACCACCATTACAAGGATCTTGAGTAGTACCTCCACCTGTATTACCGCTACCAAATTTATCAGATAACGCTAAAGAACGTCTAGAACCACCAGCTTCTAAAACAGCACGCATTCTATTTTTTTGTCCTACAGTAAATAAGTTCATACAAGCATCGTCAGAATAATCCATAAAGTTTTGAACCATATCTTCAGAACCACAAGAAACGTGTCCAGTTTTACATCCATAGTTTGGAGCATCAGATTCTGGAGTATCAGATACGAAATCATCAACACCACATCCACCATCACCCCAAATGTGACGTAAATTTAAATAGTGTCCAATCTCGTGAGTAGTAGTTCTTCCTAAGTTAAAAGAAGGATTAAGAGTTCCTGTTGAACCAAAAGCATCGTGAATCATTACTAATCCATCAGTTGCAGCTGATCCTCCTGGAAATTGTGCAAAACCTAAAATAGTTCTATCTCCTTGAGGACTAGTATTTGTCATTTTTGGTACAATCCACATGTTTAAATACTCAGCAGTATTCCATGGATCAACCCCACCAGAAGCTGAACTTTTCATTGCATTGTATGCTTTAAATTTTGTCCCCCAATCAGCTCCACTTACTTGCTTTCTAGTAATTGCTGTAGTAGCGTTTCCATTAGGGTCAACTTTAGCCATAGCGAACTCTATCTGAGTATCAGCAGCTTGAGACCATTTATTAGTTTTATCAGTATTAGTTCTTCTAAAATCTTTATTTAAAACATCAATTTGAGAAAGAATTTGTGCGTCACTAATGTTGTTTGTCGAATTAGTATATAAAACGTGAACTACAACAGGAATCGTAATAATACTTCCATTTACCTTACCTTGGTAACTCTCCATTTCTTTTACTCTTTTTTGAGTAAACTTTTCAATCTCTTTCATTCGGTTTTCAAGACCAGGGTCTGTAGCCTTTCGTTCCTCTATGTCCTCCATTGCATAGCAGGTCCTTTTTTGTTGAGCAAATGTCGCTCCAATAAAAAATAAGCATAAAAATGCCAGAGTAATTTTGTTTTTCATTTCTGAAGGGGTTTTTAATTAATTATTTTTTATTTAAAAGTTAACTATTATCATATTCGCAATAAAAACTCTTAAATTTTTGTTAAACGGGCAACAAATATAGAAAAAAACATTAGTTCTGCTATTTTTTTTGCAAAAAACAAAAACTTTTAATATCTTTAAGTCTTTTCATTTTTTTATAAACCCAGTACTACACTAGGTTTAAAGCATTTTTAAAACTTTTAAAAAAAATACATCTGTCATTAACTTTTCAATAAGATTAATTGTATTTTTATTAAAATTTCACACGAATGCTCCAAATTAAAAACTTAGAAATAGCTTTTAAAAAATCACCTTCAGTTGTTAAAAACATATCTTTTAATTTACAGCAGAATGAAATACTTGGAATAGTAGGAGAGAGTGGAAGTGGAAAATCTATAACCTCTCTTGCAATCTTAGGACTTTTACCTAAGTTTGCAGATATTAAAGGAGAAATCCTTTTTAACCAACAAAATTTATTAGCATTTGATAATCAATCCTTTCAAAAAATTAGAGGGAGCGAAATCGCTATGATTTTTCAAGAACCAATGAGTTCTTTAAATCCAACCTTAACTTGTGGTTATCAGGTTGCAGAGATATTACAATTACATACAACACTATCAAGTAGTGAAATAAAAGAAGAAGTTATTTCTCTTTTTAATAAAGTCAAATTACCTAGGCCAAATGATATTTATAACTCTTATCCACACCAAATAAGCGGTGGACAAAAACAACGAGTTATGATTGCCATGGCAATAGCTTGTAAGCCACAATTATTAATTGCCGATGAACCTACAACAGCATTAGATGTTACGGTTCAAAAAGAAATAATTTTACTATTAAAAGAGCTACAAAAAGAGTTTAAAATGGGAATATTATTTATTTCTCATGATTTAGCGCTTGTTTCAGAAATTGCCGATAATGTAGTTGTAATGCACAAAGGAATAGTTATAGAACAAGGCGCTTCAAAAGATATATTTTTAAACCCAAAAGAGAATTACACCAAAGCATTAATAAACTCGAAACCAAATACTAAGAATCGTTTAAAAACATTACCAACAGTTAGCGATTTTATAACCAATTCTGTTGATACTACTTTATATACCGATAAAGAACGAGAAGAGTATCATAACAAAATTTACAATAAATCCCCATTACTGGAAATCGAAAATTTACATAAAGATTTTATTTCTAATGCTTCTTGGTTTTCAAAACCAAACATAGTAAAAGCAGTAAATGATGTTTCTTTTAAAATTTATGAAGGAGAAACCTTAGGTTTAGTTGGTGAAAGTGGTTGTGGAAAAACTACATTAAGTAGAACAATTTTACAACTAGAAACAGCCAGTTCAGGAGCAATTATATACAAAGGAAAAGACATTACAAAGCTTTCAAAATCAGAATTTAAAAAACTAAGAAAGGACATTCAAATAATATTTCAAGATCCTTTCTCTTCCTTAAACCCAAGAATTACTATTGGTAATGCAATTCTTGAACCTATGAAAGTTCATAACATTCTTAATTCATCGAAAGAAAGAAAAGATTATGTGCTTAATTTATTAGAAAAAGTGGGACTTGATAAAGAACATTTTTATCGATATCCTCATGAATTTTCTGGAGGACAAAGGCAACGTATAGGGATTGCTCGTACCATAGCTTTACAACCAAAATTAATTATTTGCGACGAATCAGTTTCAGCTTTAGATGTATCAGTCCAAGCGCAAGTTTTGAACTTATTAAATCAATTAAAAGCTGAATTTAATTTTACTTACATATTCATTTCACACGATTTATCAGTAGTTAAATACATGGCTGATCAATTAGTTGTAATGAACAAAGGTAAAATAGAGGAAATTGCAGATGCAGACGAAATATATAATAACCCAAAAACAACGTATACCAAAACATTAGTAGAAGCCGTCCCAAAAGGGCTTTAACTTTTTTCAATACTATATTAGTAGTATATTGCGCTGTTAAAAAATAGAAAAGAGAAACATGAAAATAATAGTCCCAATGGCAGGAATAGGTTCTCGTTTGAGACCTCATACTTTAACTATTCCTAAACCTTTAACCGTCATAGCGGGTAAGTCAATTGTACAACGCTTAGTTGAAGATATAACTTCAGTAGTAAACCAACCAATAGAAGAAATAGCTTTTATAATTGGTCCTGCTGCCAAAGGGTTCCCTGCAAACACTGCAGATAAACTTAAAAGTATCGCTGAGAATCTTGGAGCAAAAGGTTCTGTATATGTTCAAGAAGAAGCTTTAGGAACTGCTCATGCAATTTACTGTGCTCAAGAGTCTTTAGATGGACCTTGTGTAGTAGCTTTTGCTGACACTTTATTTAAAGCAGATTTTAAATTAGATTCAAATGCAGATGGTGCTATTTGGGTAAAAAGAGTAGAGGACCCAAGTGCTTTTGGAGTTGTAAAACTAAAAGATGGTTTTATTACAGATTTCGTAGAGAAACCAAAAGATTTTGTTTCTGACTTAGCTATTATTGGTATATATTACTTTAAAGATGGAGCTAAGGTTCGTAACGAAATAAAATATTTGTTAGATAATGATATTAAAGAAAATGGTGAATATCAATTAACCAATGTTTTAGAATCTTTAAAGCAACAAGGAGCTAAGTTTATTCCTGGTACTGTTGACGCTTGGATGGATTGCGGAAAGAAAGATCCAACAGTAGATACAAACAAGCAAGTTTTAGGTTTTGAACAAAACAATGGCAACAATTTAGTAGCTAACGACGTTGTATTAGAAAACTCTGAAATTATTCAACCATGTTATGTTGGAAATAACGTAACATTAAAAAACACAAAAATAGGACCTTATGTTTCTATTGGTGAAAATAGTATAGTTGAAAATTCTACTATTGTAAATTCATTAATACAAACAAATGTTCAAATATCTAATGCAAAATTAGATAACGCCATGATTGGTAATCATGCAAAATACAATGCTAATTATACATCAGTAAGTATAGGTGATTATACAGAACTTACATAAAAAAAATAGAAGAAAAATTAAAGAGGCAAGAAGGAACTTCTTTTTGTCTCTATTTTTCTTTTTGTTTTATTTTCTCTCCTTAAAAGCACAAGACAGCATTCCTCCTTCAGAAGATGTTAGTGAAAGTGACAATATTGAATTTCAAGAAAACTTCTTTAAAGCACTGTCTAACAAAGCTATTTTCAATTATCAAAAAGCAATTGAAAACCTAGAAAAATGTAATGAGTTAGACCCAAATAATAAATCTGTATTATTTGAACTCTCTAAAAATTATGTAAAACTAGGCAGAAATAACGAAGCCTTAGAGTACATAAAAGCTGCCGTAGAAATCGACAATGAAAACATTTGGCTTTTAGAACATCAAGTACATATTTTAAGAAAAATTGCAGCTTTTGATGAAGCAATTGAAGTTCAAGAAAAAATTGCTCATAAATACCCAAAAAAGAAACGTCTTTTAGTTTTTTTACATTTACAAAACAGAGATATCCCTTCAGCAAAAGAAGTTTTGTTTGAATTAAAAAAGAGCAAGCTATTAAATGCTAGATTAAGACTAATACAAGAAAAACTGGAGGAAACAAGATCTACTAAGAAAACTATAAAGAAAGAAGAAAATACAATTGCTAGTACAGACTTAAAAGCTAATTTTGAAAAGGAAAAATCATTCAATAATTTAAAACTTTTATTAAATAAACTTTCATCAAACAATGATGATGATTTATTAAAATACAGTGAACAAGGTTTAGCATTATTTCCTGCACAGCCCTTAGTTTATTTTATGAATGGAAAAGCGTTAAACAACAAAAATCAATTTAAAAAGGCAATTCAAAGCTTACAAAATGGCATCGATTTTGTAATTGATAATAATGAAATTGAAGCTAAATTTTATCTAGAAATTGCACGAGCTTACAAAGGATTAAACAATCCGGAAAAAGTAAAAACTTATAAAAAGAAAGCAGCAAAAGTTCTAAAATAATTTACTTCTCTATTACTAGTTTATGAAATATTATACTCTCTTATTTATATTATTCATTGGTTTTACTTCATGTAAATCGAGCAAAAAGGTAATCAATTCTACAGTAGTAAAAAAAATGTCTGCTCGTAAAGTTGCAAAGAAACATATGTCTTCTAACTTCGATGAGAAAACTATTGATGCACGCTTAAAAGTAAATTATAGAGATACTAAAGATAAAATAGGATTTTCTGTACGCATGAAAATCATAAAAGATGAAGTTATTTGGTTAAAAGGAACTAAAGTTATCAATATTTTTAAAGCCAAAATAACACCAAACAAAGTCCAATTTTACTCTTCTTATTACAAAAACTATTTTGATGGTGATTTTGCAATGCTAAGAAAAATATTAGGCACAGACATCAACTTTGAACAACTTCAAAATATGTTATTAGGGCAATCAATTTTGAATGTAAAATCGCAACGCCAAGAAGTAATTATAAAAGATCAATCTTATCAACTTTCACCTAAAAAACAAGCTGAATTGTTTGATATTTTCTTTCATGTAAATCCGAATCATTACAAGCTAGATAAACAATCAATTGTAAACCAAGCAAAAAATCAACGTTTAGATATTTCTTACCCAAAATATTCAAATAAAAAGAATGTTTTATTTCCACAAAAAATTATCATAAACGCTAAAACAAAAGATAAGTTTACTAATATCAACCTTACAACTCGTTCTGTAGAATTTAATAAAAAATTAAACACTGATTTTAAAATTCCTAGCGGATATAAAGAAATTAAACTATAATGAAGAAGCACACGCTATTTACCCTTTCTTTTCTATGCCTTTTTTTGGCTAGTTTCTCTTCATTTGGACAAAGCAGAAAAGCGCTTGAAAACAAACGTAAGAAGCTAAAAAATGAAATAAAACAAGTAAATACTTTACTAATTAAAACAGTAAAGAAAAAAAGTAATGCTTTAGATGATTTAAAAGATTTAAGTCAAAAAATAAACGCTAGAGAACGTTTAATTGAAACAATTGAATTAGAAGCTAAACTACTATCAAAAGAGATAGATAACAACGAAAAACAGCTAAAAGACTACAATAATCAGCTAAAAAACCTAAAGAAAGAATATGCTGATATGGTAGTTAAAACTCATAAAAGCAAATCGCAACAAAGTAAAACTATGTTTTTACTTTCTTCTGAAAGTTTCTATCAAGCCTATAAGCGTATAAAATATATGCAACAATATAGCGACTATAGAAAAAAACAAGGAGAGGAGATTATTGTAAAAACCAAAGACATACAAAAGCTAAATGATTCTTTAATTGAACGAAAAAAATCTAAAGAGTTATTAATTACTGATGAAAAAGATCAGAAGGATAAAATAGAATCTGATAAAAAGAGTCAGGAAAAGTTAATTTCTAAAATTAAGAGACAGGAGAAGAAGTATAAGAGAGATTTACAAAAGAAATTAAAAGAGGAAAAACGTATTACTGCACGTATTGACAGGTTAATTAGAAATGCAATTGCTCGTGCCAATAAGAATAAAAAAAGTAATAAGAAAAAGTCATCATCTGCTAGTTTTGTTTTAAATGCTGCTGAAAAGAAATTATTAGCAAATTTTGAACAAAATAAAGGGCGTTTACCTTGGCCAGTACATGGTATTATAACAAGAAAATTCGGTGTACAACCACATCCAACTTTTCCTGGAATTAATGTTAGTAGTCCTGGTTTACATATTACAACCAAAGCAAACACTGATGCTCAAAGTATTTTTAATGGAAAAGTATTAGCTATTCAAACACAATTAGGAGGTAAAAAATCTGTCTTAGTACAGCATGGTAATTATATTTCTGCCTACAATAACTTAGAGAAAGTATATGTTAAAAAAGGTAACTCAATAAAAACGGGAGATAAATTAGGTAAAGTTTTTACAGATAAAATCTCAGGTAAAACAAAATTAGTGTTCATTTTATACAAAAATATTGTTCGTTTAAATCCAGCTCTTTGGATACGTAGTAAATAAAAATACATGAAAAATTCAGCTAACTTTATTATTATAACCATAGCATTAATTGCAACATTAGTAATTGGAAAAGGTATCCTAATTCCATTCATTTTTGCTTTAATCTTTTGGTTTTTAACTCGTGAAATACGAAAGACTATTTATAAGATACCTTTTGCTAAAAAGTTTATTCCTTTTTGGTTAAGTAACCTTATAGTTTTCACTTTAATAATTTTAAGCTTTGGATTTATTTCAGGAATTATAACAAACAGTATTTCTGACTTAACTACTTCCTATTCAAAATACGAACCTAATGTTGAGGCAATTATTAAAAAGTTAGATACTTATTTTCATATTGATATAATTAAATCAATTACTTCTGTTTTAGGAGATTTTAATTATGGTTCTGTACTAGGAAATATCGCCAATGGAATAAGCGGTTTACTAGGTGATACTTTTATGATTGTAATCTATGCGTTGTTTATTTTCTTAGAAGAAACTAGCTTTAAAAAGAAACTAGTAAAGATGTTTCAGGGTAAACAAACAAGTTATGATAGCATGCAATCTATGTTATCTAAAATTGAGTTTTCAATTTCAAATTATCTTCGTTTAAAAACGTATGTAAGCTTACTTACTGGAGTTCTAAGTTATATTGTTTTACTAGTAGTAGGGGTAGATAGCGCTCCTTTCTGGGCTTTTTTAATCTTCTTATTAAATTACATCCCAACTATTGGTTCTTTAATAGCTACAGTTTTCCCAGCAATTTTTAGTTTAATACAGTTTGGTGAATTTACTCCTTTTATAATCGTATTAATTGCTGTAGGTACCGTACAAGTAATCGTAGGAAATGTAATTGAGCCTAAGTTATTTGGAAAGTCGTTAAATTTAAGTCCACTTGTAACAATATTATCGTTAGCTGTGTGGGGAAAAATTTGGGGAATTACAGGTATGATTTTAAGTGTACCAATTACTGTAATTATGATTATAATATTCTCACAGTTTGAGAAAACTAAAACAATCGCCATTTTCTTATCCGAAAACGGCGATTTAGAAGAGGTTTAAGCTCGTTTTATTCAGAAAACAATGCTTTTAACTCAGTTGCATCTTTAGGCGCTAATTTATTCGCTAAAACTAAGCTAAGCTGCTTTCTACGTAAAGCTCCGTCGTAACGTTGCTTTTCCAATTCAGTTTCTGGTTTAATTTGTGCAATAGGTACTGGTTTTCCAGTTTCGTCAACAGCAACAAATGTGTAAATTCCTTCATTTACCTTTGTTTTTTCACCCGATTGACGATCTTCTATCCAAACATCTACATAAACCTCCATTGATGATTTAAAAGCTCTTGAAACCTTCGCTTCTACTGTTACAACACTTCCTACAGGAACTGATTTAGTAAACGCGACATGATTTACGGATGCAGTAACCACAATTCTTCTCGAATGGCGACGAGCTGCGATACTACAAGCTCTGTCCATACGTGCTAATAATTCACCTCCAAAAAGGTTATCTAAATAATTTGTTTCACCTGGTAAAACAAGATCGGTAAGTACAGTTAATGACTCTTTTGGCGTTTTAACTCTCATCAATTAAATTTTGATGCAAAGATATACATAAAGCCAAAAAAACGGGTAATTTTAAATGTGATTATTTAGCCAATAACCAAGCGTCTTCGCTTACCTTTTCTTTAATCAATTCTAATGCTTTTCTTGCATCTGATTTGTTACTATAACTAGCAAAAGCAACTTGAGTTAAACCATAAGCATTTTCTCCAATGATGCTTGCATCATAACCTAAGTCTTTTAACTCTTGTAGCTTGTTTTCAGCATTTTCAACTTCTTGAAAAGCACCAGCAATAATATGAAAGTTATTATCTTCAGCCTTTGCTACATTTAAATTGATTGTTGGTAACGGATTATCAATTACAAAAGTTGCAGATTGTATTTTCTTTTGTAAAGATTTCTCTTGATTTGCTAAAACTTCTTTTTGCTGTTGGTTTTGAACTCCATTCCAACCAACATAAGCAATACCTACAACAGCGGCAGCTACAGCAGCACGCTTTAATAAAATAGGCATTCTTCTTTCTTTTTCCTCAGCAGTAGCTGGTAATGTTTTAACTTCTTCTTTAAATCTTTTTATTGCAGGACTTTCTACCTCAGCTAAACCAAAAGATTCTGCTAAAAAGTTACTAGAAGTATTAGGTTCAAAAACTACTTGCTTTGCTTCGTTTAAAGATAAAGCACCTACTGAAGCAACAGTAATAGTTTTAGATTCTAACTCCTTTTTCCACTTTGCTACTTCACTAGCAATAAATGCATTTGCTTTCTCGAAAGAAATGTTTTTGTTAGAAGCTATGTAATTAGCCAATAAACCATCATTGTGTTGCAAATACGAATTAAAAGTAATTTGTTTCTTAGGTGGTGAAAAGGTATGAGTAAAGTTATTCACTTTAGCACCTATTTTGTTGGTTACAAATCCACCAAAGTTAGGAACAATTACGCAATCGTATCTGTATAATAAATCGTTTATATAGTTGGCTAATGTCATAAAAACAAAGATAGTTTTTTTAGCGTTTCTTGTCAAGGTTACTTCTAAAATTTATCAACAGTTTTTTTGTATATTGATAATCAAAATATTGCTATATGAAAGAAGAAAAATTACTAGCCATTCTTAGGCTACAGACTACAAAAAACATTGGTAGTGTTTTAGCAAAAAAGCTAATTAGTACTACTGGAGGTGTAGAAAATGTATTTAAAGAACATAAAAACTCTCTTCATAAAATTAATGGAATTGGTCCAAATATTACAACACATTTATTGGATACAAAAAACCTAAAAAGAGCAGAGGAGGAGTTAAAATATATACAGCAAAAAAACATTCAATATTCATATTTTTTAGAAGAAGATTACCCTATTAATTTAAAAAATTCTGTAGATCCCCCCATTCTTATTTTTAAAGATGGAGACATGAATTTGAACAATCAAAAAATTATTTCAATTGTTGGGACTAGAAAGTGTACTTCGTATGGACGTGATTTTTGTAATCAATTGATTGAAGATTTAAAAACTTATAACCCTATAATAGTTAGTGGTTTTGCCTATGGTGTTGATATATATGCTCACAAAGCAGCCATAAAAAACAACTTACAAACCATAGCTGTTTTAGCACATGGTTTGGAAGATATTTATCCAAAAACTCATAAAAGATATATTTCTCAATTACATAAAAATGGTGGTTTTATTACCGAATTTTGGCATCAGGAAAAACCTCAACGAGAAAACTTTTTAAAGCGTAATCGTATTGTTGCTGGACTTTCTAAAGCCACAATTATTGTAGAATCTGCAGAAAAAGGAGGCTCATTAGTTACTGCTGATATTGCTAATTCTTATAACAGAGATGTTTTTGCTTTACCTGGAAAATACACAGACACCTATAGCATAGGTTGTAATAACTTAATAAAAAACAATCAAGCACATTTATTAACCTCAGCTGAGGATATTGTAAAAATGCTGAATTGGGATGTTCAACAAACTAAAAAGGTACAGGCCATACAAAAACAATTATTTGTAAGTTTAAATGATACTGAAAAAAAGATTTATGATTACTTACAGCAACATGGTAAGCAACTCATGGATACTATTGCTATAAAATGCGAAATTCCCATATATCAGCTATCTTCTATATTATTACAAATGGAATTAAAAGATATTGTAAAACCTTTACCAGGTAAAATGTTTGAAGTTTAGTTTATTTTAAAAGTTATTGGAAAAGTATATTTAACACTCACATTTTTTTCTTCTATTTTCCCTGGTATAAACTGTGGTAGTTCTTTTAAAACTTCTTTGATATGTTCTATCAATTTTTGATGAGGCGCTCTTACTTTTATATTGGATACAATTCCTTTTTTATCAATTATAAGTTGTGTAAAAATTTTATATTTTCCAGAATGTAAACCAAGATTATTGGTTATATCCATTTTAAAGTTATTCTTCACGAATGTTCTAATTTTTTTTTCAAATGCCTTTTTTGCTTTATTTTCTGAAAGTGGTTTATCTTCTTTAAACCTAATATATTCATCAACTAAATGAATAGGATATACCTTATTTTCTTCAAATACAGCTTCTTCTATTCTTATTTTTCCAGTAATTTCAATTAATCCATCAATCATTACATCATCTTCATTATTTTCTTTCATTGCACATAAAGAGCTCCTTTTTACTATTGAATCTTTTGGGTTCAAATATTTTATAGTATCATCTTTTATATCAACCAGTAAACTATCTATTATTTCAACTTTCTCTATTTTTTGAATCTTACCAGTCTTTGTTTTACAGCTAAATAAAGTTGTTCCCATTACTAATAATAAAGTCAATAAAAATAGTTTTTGAAATGTCAACTGCTGGTTAAAAGTATTTTCTGATAGCTGAATAACTATGCTATCTAACTGTTTTCTATGAAAGTGTCCGCAAACTCTTTGGTTTATATTTTCAATCAAATATTTTTTAATTTCATATGTTGAGTTCTTAGTAAAATCTATTACAGTCTTAGAACAAGAAGTACAAAATTTTCCTTTTTCATTAGCTGTCATTTCTTCCCAATCTTCATGACAAGGTTTTGGAATACGTAGTTTATAATTTTTCATAGTTAATCGTTTTGTAAAAAGTAGCAAAGACTATTCCAAAGAAATAATTTAAATTAGCTAACATCAAAAATTAACCATCCGAATGTCATCAGAAGAAAAATTAATGTCTCAAAAAAAGCCTGCTTTTCCAGTAACTGAAGAGCTGCATACTTATTTAACCGAGCATAGTAGAAACATTAAAATCCCTATTTTTTATGATGATTTATTGCGATTTCAAGGATCGATAGTTGTATATGATAACAATGATGTTGATACACTCTGGGTGCGCACCTATTATTCTGAATTTGATCGTGAAGAAATTGATTTAAGTCTTAAAAAAGTATACACTATTTTACATTCAAATGGTAATGAAGAAACCATTCCTTTTTTAAATATTGATGCCATAGACTACTGTACTTTTGGTAACTCTAAACCATTCCGTGTAAAAGTTCGTAATATTTTAAACGATAACTATACCTATTTTTATGTAAAAAAAACCGATGCCTCTCGTATTTATGGGCTTGAATTAGAACATATTTTATCACCTTACAATCTCAATTTTTTAGTGTATAAAGACACACTAATTGAAGAACATATTGCTGGAATTCCAGGTGATGTTTTTATTAAAGATTTTTTACCAAAATGTACCGAATCTGAAAAAGCTCAGATAGCTAAAGAGTTTGTGAAATTTAACGAACGTTGTATGATTCGTTTATTGGGCGATATGCGTTCATATAACTACGTAATTGTACCTACTCATGACTTTGATCATGTAGTGTATAAAATTCGTGCAATAGATTTTGATCAACAATGTTTTGAAGGAAAATTCAAAGTGTATTATCCTCAATTTTTTAAAGAAAACTTTTCAATGGTAACCTTAGTAGGGCAAAAGCTTCAAGAAACTTCTATTAATCAATACAAAATTGAAGAACGCTCTATTGTTGCTAAACGTATTTTAAGTTCTGAAAGTAGGGTAGACCAACTCGTTTATTGTATGAAAAACGATGTAATTTCAACCGAAAAAAACATTAGCTTGTTAAAACAGCAAATTTTTGATTTTACTAAAGATGTTCATTTTAAAAAGAGCAATAATATGGGAGAAATACTAGATACTGCACTAGAGTTTGTAAAGCGTAATTATGAAAATATGAGAGTAATCTAATCGATTATTTTTTACTTCTAATACTTTCTATAATTACAGTAGCTAAAATTAAACTTCCTCCCAAATAAGTGTTCCATGTGGGAATTTCATTTAAAAATAAAAAAGCTAAAATAATTCCAAAAATAGGTTGCACGCTACTAATGATACTAGCTGTAGACACTGAGAAAAACTGCAACGAATGTACCATTAAACTATGTCCAATAGCTGTAGTTAATAAAGCTAATAATAATAAAAATGGAAATTGACTTTCGAATCCTGATACGTCCATAAAAAACAGAACAGGTACCAAACAAACAGTAATTATTAAGGTTTGAAAAAACATGAGTAATACTCCATCATATTGAGTAACATATTGCTTTAATATTAAGATTCTAATAGAATAACATAGCGCAGATAAAAGTCCAAACAAAACTCCTTGTACATTAGAACTTTCTAAATTAAAATCGGGTGCAAGAATATAAATTCCTAACAACACCATAATCCCTAAAACAATATATATAGGATTGAACTTAACTTTTAAAAATAAAGGCTCTAAAAAAGCAATCATAACTGGAAACGTGTACAATGATAACATCCCAATAGCAACACTCGATTTTTTTAAAGCATAGAAATAAGTAATCCAATGAATTGCCATAAAAATCCCGCTAATAATAAACGGTATTAAGTGCTTCCTTGATTTAATAGTAACTGTTATTTTCTTATAACGGCAAAACACGTATAAAAACACCATAGCAAAAGCTGATCGAAACCAAACAATTACTTCAGAAGGCATGGCAATATATTTACCTAAAACACCTGAAGTACTGATAAAAAATGTTGCTAACAATAAGCCTGTTAAGTTTTGAATATGATTGTTTTGCATGCTATTAAAATATGCCCGCAAATATAAAAGGATTCCTGATAATTAATTATTGGAAAAATTGTGTTTAAACTGATCTTTTGGAGTTTATAACCCCTAAAAAATACAATTTAAGGTAAATGACTCAAGGTATAGGGTAATATCTGCATAACGAAGGCTAATTTCATACGCTATTTTTGTAGGTATGAAAACGTATCCCTTCATTTTAATTGGTATTATATTCACCGTTTCTAATTGTTTTTCACAAATTCCAGATAGTTTACGTCATATTTTAGATACTGCTTACACCTATAAAGCAAAAAAAGATATTCAAACTACGATTACTAATTATTACGATTCACATCGAAAAATAGAAGAGGGATTACTTTTTCTAGATTCTATTCAAAAAAACACGAAAAACCAATCACTTATTGCTTGGCAATACTTGTTAAAAGGAAATTTATGGAGTTCATTAAATAAAGTAGATAGTGCTAAAAGTCAATTAAAGAGAGGTATTAAAGTTGCCGAAAAAAATAATGATTTCAGCAATTTAGCTGGTTTAAAAATGAATTTGGCTAATCATTACAAAGAAAATAACCAAACTAAAAAAGCCTTAGAGTTATACAATCAAGCCTTAACTAATTATAGAAAATTAAATGATATTTCTGGAGAGTGTAGAGTGCATATTAACTTGGTAGGTCTTTACCTTGGTCAGAGTAATTTTTTTAAAGCAGAAAATCATATCGATCAATTATTAAAAGCTAATAAAATAGAGCAAAGTCCCTTTTATGCTGCAAGTGCTGCTATGTTCCAAGCAATGATTGATACTTCTGTTGGTAATTATGAGTTAGCTGATAAAAGATATCAAGAAGCTTTTGATCGTTATGGTGATTTGGATAATGTTTATTATCAATTTGTTAGCACTATAAATAGATCCATAAACTTAGGTCATATAGAAAAAAACAAGGAGGCTTTAGATGCTTATAAAAAAGGTTTAGAACTCTTTAAAAACTCAGGTTTTTATTCAGATTGGGAATGGAAACTTATACAGCCTGGATATATTAGGGTATTGTTAAAAAATAACAAGAAAAAGGAAGCCTTAAAAGTTTACAATGATTTTTTGGCCATTGAAAGCCCCGTTAAGAAAACTTACGATTATAATATTGCTAGTATCCATGCACACATGGATAAAATTAAGGGCAAAACGAATAGCGCTATAAAACAGTTTGAAACTCTTAAAAAAGAAAAGGGAATGGCCGATTTAAAAATTGCCAATTACAAAGCTTTAGAAAAGTTATATGTAGCTAATAAAAACTGGGAACAAGCTTATAATTTGCAAAGCCTTCGCATTCATTTAAAAGACTCAGTAGCTAATGAAACTGTAAAACGTAAAACAGCTTATACTTCACAAAAAATAGGACTTGCTCAAAAGGAAAAAGAGAATTTAGAGCTAGAACTTCAAAAGGAAAAACAAGAAATTTTATTAGTAAATCAGAGCAAAAAAAATCGATTATTAATCTGGATAATCAGTACTATTTTAATTGTATTAACAATAATTTTTTGGTTGTTGATTAAAAGTAACCGTCAGCAAAAACTAATCATTGCTTTACAAAAAGAAATGCATCATCGCATTAAAAATAACTTAGGAATTATTGATGCATTTTTAGAGGTAGCTAAAGAAGAATTTGATGAAACTCATTTTGAATCTAAACTATCAGAAATTCAACAAAAAATAAATGGTATATACGAAGTTCACAATCACTTATATCAAACAGAAAATGGATTAAAAATTCCAGCTCGTCGTTATGTAAATCAATTGATTGACAAGTTGCAAGATACTTTTCCAGATGAAACAGTAACTATTGAAAATGAAGTGAGTGAAAACTTACAGTTAAAAGCTGAAACCTCTTTTTGTTTAGGTTTAATTGTCAACGAATTTTTAACAAATGCAATTAAACACGCCTTTCCAAATCAACACAAAGGAGCCGTTTGGGTTCAACTTACACAAAACAAAAATGAAGGTATATTAGAATTAAAAGACAATGGAATTGGATTTAGTTCTGATTTTAATATAGATACTACAACTTCTTTTGGTTTACGAACCATTCAACTGTTAAGTCGTCAATTAAATGGTAACTTCCAAATTATGGAACATCAAGGTGTTCGTATGCAAATTAAATTCCCTTTATAATTTATGAAAGCAACTATTTTTATTGTAGAAGATGAAGCTATATTATACGAGCGTTTACGTAGATTATTATTAAAAGAAGGGTATGCAGTAAGTGATTATTTACCAAGTGTTGAAGATGCTAAAAAAGCACTTACTAAACAATTGCCTGACTTGGTTTTATTAGATATTGATTTGCAAGGAACAGAAACAGGCATAGATTTAGGAAAATACTTATCTGACCATTATTCAATTCCTTTTATTTATTTAACTAGTTTACAGGATAATCAAACTTTTTATCAAGGATTAGCAACGCATCATGATGCATTTATGCTAAAAACAAAGCCTCGATTAGATTCTAGAGAAATTATAAGAACTATTCAAACCGTACTTGCTAAAAAAAACATCAGACAAACAACCCCTAAAAAAGGGGTTATGGGGTTAGTAGATTATTTAGAAGAATTGAAACAATACACCGATTCTCAAATTACCAAAGTTCCTGTTGCATATTCAGATATAGCTTTCTTTTCTAAAAAAGCTTTTTTAAATGAAAACGATGAACCTGAGGCTGTTCGTGAAAATTATATATGGTTTCAAACTCATCAAAAAGAATATTACTTTCTAAAAACTTCCTTGCGTTCATTACAATCTCAATTACCCTCTAATTTTTGTAGAATTAATGAGGGAACTATAGTAAATCTATCACCTAATTTTTACAATGGAAACATTTTAGGTGATAAAATAGTAATAGGCAAAACTACTTTTGTTATTGGGGCTACCTATAAAAACAACTTGAGAAACCAAATCAATCGATTTTATTTAGTAGAATAATATAAAGACTGCTTTAAAGTCTATAATTTCTAACTAGTAGTTTTATAATACTTTAAGAGCAGTCTTCCCTTACTTATGTTTTAAGTATTTTACAAGTCTAAAAGTCTATATACGCCTCCTATAGCTGCTGTATTAGCATACCAAGTAGTTTGATATTTACTTCCATTATATCGTTGTTTATATGTTTTGCGGAATTTATAAGGCAACCCATTTCTTTTACTTTTAAAAGCTACTGTAGCAACTACATAACGATATAGTATTACGCCTGTAAGACTGTTACGAGCTATTCCATAACTATCAGATTCTACCTTTACTCCAATAACCTTTGAACCGTCTTTTTGTTCTACTTTTTTAATCCCAGCTTTAATACTAGCACTCTTATTTAGGCCTCCTGTTTTAACAGTTGTCCACTTATACCCAGACTTCATTGGACCAAGGATATTAATTGTAAATTCTCCCTCAAAAACTGGTGCCTCTGGCTTATAATCAATGCTCTTTTTTGAAGCTTCCCATAACTCTTCGTTTTTATAGCGATTCTTTTCAAAATAAGCCTGAACTTGTAACTCTGGATCTTGGAAATTTATTGATGTATTTACCGTAGCTACAATTTTAATTTTATGTTTACCTCTTGGTAATTTTCTCATTATTTCAATAAAATCCTCTGAAGTATAACCTCCGTCTCTTTTTTTAGTATGCCAAGAAGCGTAATACGATAAAGGTTCCACGTATTTTTCGTTCATTCCTTCAAAGTTTAAACGAAGCTCTGGAGTATAGTGTTTTTTCCCATCTATGTAAATAGATACATTGTAATTATCGGCAGATAATAGTAAATCTTTATATAACTCTTTTTCAACATTTTTAGGTTTAAAGTACATATTTCGAATAGCCTTTCCTAAATATGCTGCCATATAAATCTCATCATTAGAAGTAAAATAATTAGTTGTTTTGGTAGTACTTGGAGCATCCTTAACAATATTAGATTTTGAAAAAACTATTTTTCCAATATTCTTTTTATGAAAATCTGAAACTATTTTTTCCTCTTCTTTATAAGGTCTTTCCTTAGTTAACATCTTAAATTCATCGTAAGCCTTTTGTACATAGGCTAAAGAATCAGCAACTCCTTGTTCTTTTTTTGCTTGAAGTTCATCTTCATATTGTTTTTGTTTCAATGCTTCATTTTCGGCTGTTTTACCTTCTAATTCTTCTTTAATATTATTGATTGTTTTATGGTAAAATGGCAGCATAAACCATGCAGGAGCTACTTCCTGTATGCCTTGTACTCCAGGTTCTAATCGAGATATACGAGCTTTTAAAAACCCTTGATATTTAGAAAAACCTTTGGCTTCCCATTTCGATTTATCTCTTAGATATAATGAGATTAGCTGATCTACTTTATTAATTCTACTTACAGCACCAGAATTACGTACTTGTTCTTTATAAGGTTTTGATTTTATTAGATTAGGATAGGTACTAAAATCGGCATCAAAAAAAGACGCCAAAAGCTGTTTTGTGTTTGTTACTTTTTGAGTGTTTTTAGAAATAGCTTTAGATGTTTTTTTAAATCGCTTACTGAGCTTTCCAAACTGGGCATTTACATGGTTCGTTTGAAGTAAAAAAACGAATAATAATGTGAATAGATACTGAGTTGTTTTCATGATTTTATTTCATTGTTTTTCACGAAAGTAGCGTAGAAATTGCGTCAAAAAAATGACCTAGTGGAAATGTGGATTATACTGGTGAAAATCTAATTGTTACTGGTGAAAATCTAATCCTCTTTTTAGAGATTTTAAAATACTTTTAACTCAGAAATTTTAATTTATTAATCTTATGTTTTCAGGATTTTTTTTATTGGGCTTTGCAGCCTTATTTTGGTTTCAGATAGCAAAAGATACTTCAGAAAAATCAAGTACAAGATTTATATGGTTTTTTAAAAAAGTATTTGGTATTAAAGGCTATATGTATACAGCAAAAGCAATGGCCTTATTTATGCTTTATGCTTCTTTGGTTAATTTTTATAAGTACTTTTTTGGATAGAGGGGAAATTTAATTATGTATTAAGGGGAAGAAAATAAGAGTAGTGTTTTAATAAATGCTACTCTTTTTATTATTTATAGATTTCTTAAGTTAGCTGTTCTTAAAAAAACTATGATAACGAACTATATTTCTTATTTCCATTCTTGTTATAAAGCTGACAATAATGAAACTGGCATACTTAATTTTTTTTCATCCAAATATGAAAATCAGTTTATTATAAAACCTAAAGAGGAGCTTGTTAATAATCTTTATCCAATTCAGTTTATAGCTAAAAAACAAGCTGAACAATGCCTACAAACACTTACCTTATTTAAAAACGATAAAGAACTATGGTATGGGAGTTTATTTTGTTTAGGAAAGAAAAATAATTTTAGAAAGAGAGTTAATTCTATAGCTGCTCCATTATTTTTATATAAGGCTGAAATTATAGAAAAAGAGGAGGATTATTTTATAAAAATTGATCAACAAACTAGGCAATTGAATATTGCTTTTTGTAGAAACTTATTATATCAAACTTCTTTTGAAGATTTTTTAACGGAAGTAGAACAGTTTTTAGAATACAATTCACATTTAACTTTTGAAGCGTTAAGTCAGTTTAAAAGAATTCTTGAAAAGCACATTAAAAACTTAGATATTGACAATGACTTTTTACTTTTTCCTAAGTTGAAAAATCAAACATTTTTAAAGAAAAAACTTCAAAATACCGAGGAAGCAGAAAAATATACTCTAGTAGCTAGTTCTGGAGTTTTTATATCTAGTAGAATTAACAATGTTAATGCTGTAGTTAACGAATTAGAATTATTAAAAAATAGTTCCGATTATTCACAAGCTATTCAAGCTTTTTTCTCACATGTACCTCAAGAACAATCGAATGTAGATAGAAACATACAAATTCCTTTACTGTTAAACACAGCACAAGAACGTATTGTTTACAATGCATCTAAATATCATAAATCGGTCATTTTTGGACCTCCAGGAACAGGGAAAACATATACTATCAATGCCATTGCTCAAGACTATGTAAGTAAAGGAAAAAGTGTATTGATTGTTACTAAAACTCCACAAGCTTTACAAGTAGTTTCAGACAAATTAATGAGTTCTAAAATAGGTGAATTTGCTATTAAAGTAGGAGGTAACTACTATAAAAGAACTGTTTTAGCTAAACTAAAAAGAATAAGTAGTGGGCGTTATTATCGCCATAATCATCTAGAACAAGCAACCAATGCTAATTTAAAGAAGAATACTTTGTACAATTCTTTAAAATCTTTGGAAACTAACTTTACCGAAAAAGCTACAAAAGAAATAGATCGTGTTGAAAAGTTATTTTCAGATAGTTTTCTACAAAGAACTCTTTCAAAAATTGATATCAATTTTATTCGATCTTTTGAAGCCGAAGAGTGGGATATTATATTAAAATACTTTGATACATTAAGTTCATTTGAAAAAAAGGCTGATGAAGCATTATTTAAAAACTTAATAAGTAAAATTAACATTTATTCAAACAGCGAAATAAGGAAGTTAATCACCCTAACAAATATATTAGAAACAGAAGAAAAATCTTTAAAAAACCAACATATACAAAATTTAGATGCTACATCTCTTACACATTTCTTACCTATTTGGTTGGTAAAAATAGACGAAGTTTCTTCTTGTTTACCAATGCAAAAAGATCTTTTTGACATTGCTATTGTTGATGAGGCTACCCAATGCGACATTGCTTCTTGCTTACCTATTATGCAAAGAGCTAAAAAAGTTGTGGTTGCTGGAGATACAAATCAATTACGTCATATTAGTTTCTTATCAAAAACTCAAATGCATCGTTATCAAAAGCAACATAACATTACCGATGCTTTGCGTTTTAATTATCGTAAAAAAAGTTTGTTAGATTTCACCTTAGAAAGCACTGAAAAAGGAAATCAAATAGTATTATTAGACGAGCATTATCGTTCTTTACCTGACATTATACGTTTTAGTAATGCTACATTTTACGGAGAAGCCCTTCGTATCATGACTCAAACACCTTCAAATACTCATAAACAAGCCGTTTTTTTACATAAAACTTCAGGAAAACAAGAAGAAAATGGTGTTAATAATGAAGAAATAAACCTCATCATTAACCATGTAAAAGGTATTGTTGTTAAAGAAAAAGAAACACACAAAAGTAAGGCTACCAGTATTGGTATTTTATCACCTTTTAGACAACAAACGGACTATTTAACTAAGGCTATTAAAGAAGCATTTACATTACGACAGATTAAAAAACATAAGATTAAACTCGGAACTCCTTATCATTTTCAAGGAGAAGAATGCGATGTTATGCTTTTATCCATGGTGGTTAGCGAACAATCACATTTTGCTAGTTTAAATTATTTAAACAAAGAAGATGTATTTAATGTAGCTATTACCCGTGCTCGACATGAACAACACGTATTTTATTCAGTGACTTCTCAAGCCTTACCAGAAAAATCACTATTGAAGCATTATTTAAGCTCTTTTGAGAAACAAATTTCTGAACAGACTACCACTTTAAAAATTGAAGAAGATATCTTCAGTAAAGAAATACAAGCCTTTTTAAAGCCGTTTAACGCAACTATTCATGTTGGATACGTCATTGCAGGTTTAAGTATAGATTTATTGCTAGAAAAGGATAAAAAGTACCTTGGTATTGATTTAATAGGGTATCCTGGTAGTTTTATTCATGCTTTTGATATTGAAAGATATCGTATTTTGCACAGAGTAGGAATACAAATAATCCCTATTTCTTATGTCTCATGGAAATATAGAAGAGATGAAGTACTAAGATTTTTAATAAAAATTATTAAAGATAAATTACCTCAGCAAAAAGACTTGGTAAGTAACTAGAATTATTAAATCACTAATCTTAAAATAGCTATATCGTCTGTTGGAATCTGGTTTTCTTTGGATAACTCTATCAATTTTCTATCTAAAAAATTGGTAGCAGACGCTTCTGGGATATCTTTTAATAATATTTGAATTATTTCTGATTCTTCCTTTTGATTTTCTTTGTTTTTAAGATTTTTAAAAGAATAAATTCCATCTGTACTGATAGATAAATCGTGGAACATTTCTATTGAAATTCGTTGTTTTTGTTGCTCAAACCAGAAATTAAAATCTTCATTCAAATGATAGCCCAGATAATCAGGTTTGTCTTCTTGTTCAAAATGATATTCTTTTCCATCAACACAAACCAATCCATCACCTACAACTATAATTTCTGCCTTAGCATTATTAGAATTCACTATTCCTAAAATTAAAGTAGATAACAACTCGTTAAATTCTAAATCTAACTTATTTCTAATGATTTTTAATTCATCAAAAAGCTCTTTTAAAACGTTTTCAAGTGTTAGTTTAGGTCCTGTAACTTCTTTCTCTACAAAAAACTTATATCCTATCTTTTTAGCTATATTTCTTAAGATTTTGCCAAACAATATAGATGAAAAAACAGCTTCTTTCCCCGTGGAACATCCATCCATAACAGCTATTAATCTCTGATTATTGGATAGTTCTTCGTTTATTAAAAAATCTTCGCAGTAATGGGTGTGGAATTCTCCTCTCTGGAGCGTTGAGTATATCTTCATTCACCACAAAAGTAAACACTTTTTTATTAAAATTCTAAATACTTCAAAAACTAAAAAACTCCTCTTTGAATAGAGGAGTTTTTAATTATTTGAGTAGTTCATCTAAAACTTCTTCAGTTCTTTCATCTGAAGGTTTATGCATATTTGGATTCACAATTTTTCCTTCTGGTGATATTAATATAAATCTTGGAATCGAAGTTATACTGTATGATTCTATAAATTTAGATTGAAAAGAATTATCTGCAAATAACTGTATTCCTTTCATTTTTTTAGATTCTAATGTTTCTTTCCATAAAGCATATTTATCTTTCTTATCAACTGAAATCCCAATAAAAACTATGTTTTTGCCATGGTATTTTTCTTCTAACTTTTTTATGTAAGGTATTTGCTGTAAACAAGGTAAGCACCAAGTAGCCCAAACGTCTATAAAAACATATTTACCTTTAAAATCGGTTAGCTTAACTATTTTTCCGTTTATATCATTAAATTCAAAATTAGGAGATGTTTTCCCTTCTTTAGTTTTTTTAACATTTTCATATAACTTCTTGGCTTCTTTTAAAAACTCTTTGTGGGTAACATATGCTTTTATCAGCTTATAATATTCTTCTGATTTCTTTGGGGTTTTAGAAATACCATAATAAAAACTCAATAATACATCTAGCTTTAACGCTCCTGTTTTAATACTTCTAAACAGCAAGTCCATTTCTTCTATATCTTCTGCTTTTTCTATAGCTTTTTTCCATTTTAAACCCGCTAAACTCTTATATGCTGGTATTGTATTAAACAAATACTCATCATCATAATTTATATCTTTTAAAGGCTTTAAATAGCTTTCTGAAGGAGTAACTATTTTTCCAAAATAAAATTTTTGCAAATTTTCATAACTATATAAATCCAATAAGTAGTCGTATTTTAAATTTTCTAATTCTTTCCCAACAAAAGAATCGTCTAATTTTTTACTCATTAGCATATTTTTAACCTCTTCATTTAAGATTTTTATTTGCTCTGAATATTTATTCTCACCTACTTTATAAAACTTCTCAGTATCTTTTTTTCTCTCTATAAATAATTTTCTTTTATCTATTAAATACTGGTTTATTTTTGCTCCTTTCCCTGAAAAAGCAACCGTATTTATAAGATCTTTTGCATCAAATGAAATGGTTAAATCATCATCGTTTTTTAGATACAAATAAATCATTTCATTATTCTTTCTTAGAATATAATATCCATCAGATAAATCAATTTTTCCTGTATTAAACGTACCTGTTGTATCTACTTCAATGTTTTTAACTACTCTTTCTCCAAGGTTTCGTAACGAAAAAAAAGTTCCTTTTTCATAATTCTCTATTTTTCCTTTTAATTCTTGACCTAATACTACTGCTGATGCAAACAGTATTAGTAGCATACTCATTTTTTTCATAGCTTTTTTTAATTATTTAATTTATACTCTTTTTAAGGTTTCTAAGGCTTTATGAACCGAATCTATTTTTATAAATGTAATAAGTAAACGCAAGCCATTTTTGGTTTGTTTTTCCTTCATTACACAGCTTTTAGAATTACGTTGTACATACTGTAGCATCTTAGTAAATGCTTCTGTTTGATAAAAAGCACTTTGCTGATCCGATACAAAGTATCCAATCATTCGTTTTTGCTTTAAGATTATCTTTTCAATCCCTAATTCTTTTGCTAACCATTTAATACGAACACTGTCAAATAAATCTTGAACTTGTGTTGGATATTCTCCAAAACGATCGGTAATTTGACTCTCAAATTCTAGTAATTCTTCTTCTGTGGTTAGGGTAGATAACTTGTTATATAAGCTTAAACGTTCTGTAACAGAATTCACATAATCGTCAGGGAAAAGAATCTCAAAATCGGTATCAATTTGCACCTCTTTTACGTATTCTTTTGGTGCATTTTCATCTACCGGATATAATTCTTTAAACTCGTTTTCTTTTAGCTCTTCTATAGCTTCTTGTAATATCTTCTGATAAGCATCAAAACCAATATCATTAATAAATCCGCTTTGTTCACCTCCTAATAAGTCTCCAGCTCCACGAATTTCTAAATCTTTCATGGCTATATTCAATCCACTACCTAATTCAGAAAACAGCTCTAAGGCTTGTATACGCTTACGAGCATCGTCTGTCATCATATGATATGGAGGTGTAATAAAGTAACAAAAAGCTTTTTTGTTTGAACGTCCTACACGTCCACGCATTTGATGAAGGTCAGACAGTCCAAAATTATTAGCATTGTTTATAAAAATGGTATTTGCATTAGGTACATCCAATCCACTTTCAATAATGGTAGTTGATACTAATACATCAAATTCATTGTTCATAAAACCAAGCATCAATTCTTCTAGCTTTTTTCCTTCCATTTGACCGTGGCCTATACCAATTTTAGCACTTGGTACCAATCGTTGTAACAAACCAGCTACTTCCTTTATATTTTCTATTCTATTGTGAATAAAAAACACCTGTCCTCCACGTGAAACCTCGTAAGAAATTGCATCTCGAATGCTCTCTTCGCTAAAGCGAATTACATTGGTTTCTATTGGATGACGGTTAGGTGGTGGGGTTTTTATTACCGATAAATCACGTGCGGCCATTAAACTAAACTGCAATGTTCTTGGAATTGGTGTTGCAGTTAAGGTTAGCGTATCTACGTTTTCTTTAATAGTTTTTAACTTGTCTTTTACGGCTACTCCAAACTTTTGTTCTTCATCAATAATTAACAGTCCTAAATCTTTAAATTTTATGCTCTTGTTGGTTAATTGATGTGTTCCTATTACAATATCTACACTACCATCGGTAACACCTTCTAAAACGCCTTTTCGCTGTTTTGCGGTCCTAAATCGGTTTAAATAGTCAATACTAACCGGAAAGTCTTTTAATCGCTCAGAGAAGGTTTTAAAGTGCTGAAACGCTAAAACTGTTGTTGGTACTAAAACAGCTACTTGTTTTCCGTTATCTACTGCCTTAAATGCTGCACGCACGGCTACTTCTGTTTTTCCAAAACCAACATCACCACAAACCAAACGATCCATAGGTTGTTCTTTTTCCATATCTGCCTTTACATCTTGTGTAGATGTGTACTGATCTGGTGTATCTTCATACAAGAAACTTGCTTCTAGCTCATGCTGCATGTGAGTATCTGGACCAAAAGCAAATCCCTTTTGTAACTTTCTCTTTGCATATAACTGAATTAAGTTAAATGCTATATGCTTTACTCTTGCCTTGGTTTTCTGTTTTACCTTTTTCCAAGCACCTGAGCCTAGTTTATATACTTTAGGTGGCTTACCATCCTTTCCATTAAACTTCGAGATTTTATGCAACGAGTGGATGCTTACATACAAAATATCGCGATCGCCATAAACTAGTTTAATAGCTTCTTGCTTTTTTCCTTCTACGTCTATTTTTTGTAATCCTCCAAACTTTCCTATTCCGTGGTCTATATGAGTTACATAGTCGCCAATATCTAATTTTGTTAGTTCTTTTAGGGTTATTGACTGCTTTTTAGCATATCCATTCTTTAAACGGAATTTGTAATAACGTTCAAATATTTGATGATCTGTATAACAAACTATTTTGTTTTCTAAATCAACAAACCCCTGATACAAAGGGAATACAATTGTTTCATATGAAACATCTTGTTCACCATCGTCAAAAATATCGTGGAACCTTTGTGCTTGTTTTTCATTAGCACAAAAAATATAATTGGTAAATCCTTTAGCCGAAAACTCGTTAAAATTCTGAATTAATAAATCGAATTTTTTATTGAATGAAGGTTGTGGATGGGTATCAAAACTAACTTTTGTTAGTTTTTCATCTACTGTTGTTCCAATTTTTACGGTTGTAAACTCTTGTAATTGATTTTTTATGAGTTCTCCATTACAAAATAACTCTTTAGGCTCCGAATGTTTTATTTCTGTTGATAATTCGGCAAATGATAGCTCTGCTTTTCTATAAAACTTATCTAAATTTCCTGTAAGAATATCAACATTCTTGACAAAAATGGCTGTTTTTGAAGAGATGTACTTTAAAAAACTCTCTCTTTTTTCTTGTAATGCCTTGTTTTCTACATTTGGCATTATACTTACTTTCTTCAGCTTTTCTTTTGATAGTTGAGTTTCTACATCAAAGGTTCGAATACTATCAACTTCGTCGCCAAAAAACTCTATACGATACGGTTCGTCATTGGAAAATGAAAACACATCAATAATTCCTCCACGTACCGAGAATTCTCCTGGTTCTGTAACAAAATCTACTCGATTGAAATTATATTCAAACAATACTTCGTTGACAAAATCTGGCGAAACATTTTCACTAACCGTAATTTTTAGTGTGTTTTTTTCTAGTTCTTTCTTAGTTACTACTTTTTCAAATAGAGCAGTTGGATAAGTAACTATAATGGCTGGTTTCTTTCGAGAATTAATTCGGTTTAATACCTCTGAACGCAGTAATACATTCGCATTATCCGTTTCTTCTATCTGATAAGGTCTTCGATATGAACCTGGGTAAAACAGTACGTTTTTATCGCCTAATAATTGCTCTAAATCGTTTAAATAATAAGCGGCTTCTTCCTTATCGTTTAGTACTAACAAGTAAGGTTTATCGGCTTTTTTAAATGATTCTGAAATAACAAAAGACAACGAAGAACCAACCAAATTCGTTATTTGAAAATGGTGTTGTTCTTGTTGAAATGCACTAACAATCTGGTTTACATTATCCGATTGTTGGTAATAATTTACAATAGTTTGCTTACTCAACCTAAAAAATTTTGAGCTAAAATACGAGTATTATTTTTTTTCTAATTTTAAATTTTTCTAAAATTAGTTGCTTTTAACTATTGTTAGTTGTTTTAAATCTAATTTGCTTCTTTTTACTCTCTATTTGAATAATTTCATACTCTTTTTTTGTTATAAAATCTATATCTTCATCACTTACTTCAAAACTTATATGTGTTAACCATCTATTGGAAATATTAGAAAAATCAGAACTTATTTCTTTAGTATCAGAATCTATATACATTTCTACTTCCCCTCCCAAAAAAGATAACTCTACACCTTTAAATGTTTTTATTTCTGTTCTGCTAAGCATAGCTAATTCCAAGAACTTATAACCAGCCAATTCGTTGAATGTAATCCAAATACCTAATAGATTATTTCCTGCAATTTGATCACCTTTTATTTCATTTATCCTTCCTTCTGTATAAGTATCAACATGTGTTCTTTTCATAGCTCTAATGTTTCCAAAAGCAGCTAAAACTTTGTCTATTTTCTTTAGCATTTTATATAATTTAATTCGTTCTTTTTGTAGTTATCCAACCCATATAAATAGATGTTTGAAAAAAGCGTAAAGGTGCTTCAAATCCAGCTTTTATAAGCAATTCTCTTAATCGTTCTTCCGATACTGATTTTAACTTATTTTCTATACGATACAAGCGATTGTTTATCTCTTCTTCCGTAATTGTTTTTGGTAAAAGCTGTCTTAATATTTGTAAGTTTTCTTTGAGTTGTTTTTTAGTTCCTGTAATGTCTAATAATACCAATGGAGCGTTGTTTTCCAACCTCTCTGCTATACTTTTTAATAAGTTTAGCTTCGTACCATCATCTTCCATAAAATGCAGTACCAATAGTAGGGTAGCAGCTCCAAATTTTTGTGATGAACTTAAGTCACTTACCAATCCTTCGATTAAAGTTACATTTTTATATTCTTGTAGCTTTTTTCTAGCTTGTGCTATCATTTCTGGCGACGGATCTACTCCTAAAATTTCCCATTGCTTAGAATTCTCTATAAAATAGGCTATTTCGTTACCTGTTCCACAACCTGCTACCAGTAATTTTTTGTTGGTTGTTTGACTTAAAATCTGTGGTAATTTGCTTAAAAAATAATGGTAGTTTGGTATCCAAGCCTCAACAAATTCATTGTAATTGGTAGCTCTTTTATCTTCGAATATTTCTACGTTTTCCATTGTTAAAAACCTTTTCTTTTCTGTCATTAAACTTAGTTATTTAATAGGAGAGGAGCAAAGTAGTTCTTCCAATTTTACATGTAGAAAAACGTTTAAAATATAGAAGTTTGTTTGTTTTTAAACTTACTACACGTGGAACTTTTCATTTTGTAAATACAATTTTTCTTCAGCCATATATTTTATAAACCTCTTAAAATTAACGTTTTACAAATATTCAATTAACTTATTTTCAGTAATTTAACAACTAAATTTTATAAAAAAGAAAAATGAATAATCCATTTCAAATCCAACCTGAACTTCGTTATGGTGCTCCTGTATGCGATGAAATTTTAGTAGGCCGTTATTTTACTATTGGTTACTCTTGGTATTTCAGACAAGCCAAATGGACACTAGAAATTATTAACAGAAATAAGTATTTACTAACCAAAGCCGATCGTATGAATAATTTTCGTGCTGATACTAGAATTCCAAAACGTTTTCGTGCTGGTTTAGGGGCTTATAAAAATAGTGGTTACGACCGTGGACACCTTGTGGCCAGTGCAAATAGTGATATTCTGGAAATTCAAAATAGTGAAACCTTTTTACTATCGAATATGTCTCCTCAAAAACCATATTTTAATCGTAGAATTTGGAGAAAATTAGAAGAAGCTATCAGAAAACTCAACGATAAACCTGAAATTTTAGAAACTTATGTGCTTACCGCTCCTGTTTTCTATTTTGATCAAAAAATTAAAACTATTGGCGATTCTTCTAACGAATATGGTATCGATGTTCCTATTCCTCATGCTTTTGTTAAAAGTGTTTTAGCCGAAGATGATAAAGGTCGTTTGTCTTTATGGACTTTTGAAATGGAGAATAGACAACTGAGTGGTGAATTAGAAGACTATTTAGTTGTTACTTATGACGCCGAACAAAAAGTTGGTGGAAGATTTTGGGATCGTATCGATGGAGGTGATCTTCATCAACAAAAAAAATTTCCAAATCCTATTTGGGATTATTAATTGAAATGTTCCACATGAAATTTTTTCATGTAAAACATTGTTTAGGATTTATTTTTTTAAAATAGAATTTCCTTATATAATTTTTAATTTGATCATAAAATTTTATTTAAATTTTCAAAAAACACTCAAAAGTGAATTTTTGAGTCAAAAAAATGTAAAAACTTAATTTTAGGTAGTTTTTAGGCTCTTTTAAATAAATAACAACAATTCTATAAGGCCATTTTTAAAATACGCTTAAAAAAACCTTGAGAGAGTTGTTTTAATTACTAAAATTTATACTTAAAAACAACAACATAAAAAAAATCAATTCTTGTTTTTTTGACAAATTTCTTAAATTTAATAGAAAAGTTACTCGTGACTTTTTTTGAATCCCTGCTTCTAAATATTAAAAACTTATTAATCTTAAAAAATTTAGATATGGCTATTTCAGATTTATATTCAAGCGGAAAACACAAACAAGAAAAAGGTCATTTTGCTAGTGTTGTAAAAATTGCAAAGACTGATGGAATTATTTCAGAAGGGGAGCAGAAACTTTTAGATAGAGCTGCTAAAAAATTACACATTAATAAAAGTGAGTATGATGAAATTTTAAAAAATCCTGAAAAATTTCCTGTCAATCCTCCTGTGAGCTACGATGAGCGTATTGAACGTTTATATCGTTTAACTAAAATGATTTTTGCCGATGAACATGTTGACAAGGATCAGGTGATTTTAATGCAAAAAATAGCTGTTGCTTTACATTTTCCAACAGATAATGTTGAAAAAGTATGTGATGAAGCTTTGCACTTAGTATTGAACGATAATGACTTGGATGATTTTACTAATGCAATAAAAAAAGTAAACGCTATTTAAACAGATTTATACTAAATTCGCGCTAACCAAGTTATTATAATAAATCTACTATTTAATGAAGAATAAAATTTTACTTATAGCCTTACTTTGCAGTTCTATAAATTTATTTTCCCAAAATTTGAACGATTCTTGGCAAATTGGTATTGGAATGGGAGTTACAAAATTTAGTTCAAGTGATGCTGCTTTTATTGGCGATGGGGCTTTATTTCAAGTACCTGTTATCAGTTTAACAATGCCAATTGGTGAGCGATTTTCTTTAGACGGAGCCATGTCATTTAATACAATTGATGATATTGGATTAATCAAAAATTCAGCTAAATATTTTTCATTAGACGCATCTTTTCGTTATAACTTAAATCCTCTTTTTGAGAATTTTAGTCCTTATGTTTTCGCTGGTGGAAGTGTGGTTGATTCTGAAAGAAAGATGACACCAACGTTTAATATTGGTGCGGGTGGTATTTACTGGTTAACCGATACTATAGGTATAAATCCTCAAGTATATTACAAGCATTCATTAGAGAGCTTTGAAAGCATGCGTTCTCATATCCAAGGGACTTTGAGTGTTGTATTTAGGTTGAATTGGAATAATATGTCTGGTGGCAATTCACCTAATAAATCAAGTGCTTCATGCTACTACAATCAGTTTTAAATAGAAAACTAAACACATAAAAAAATCCGGTTTTAAACCGGATTTTTTTATTTATGATAACTTCTCAATTGCATTTTTTATGCGTTGTAAAGTAGTTTCTTTTCCTATCATTGTCATAATTTCAAACAAATCTGGTCCTGCTAACTTACCAACTAAACTCAAACGAAGTGGTTGCATTACTTTTCCAAACCCTATTTCTTTTGAGGTAATCCATCCTTTAATTTCAGTTTGTGAGTTTTCAATAGAAAAATCTTCAATGTTAGAAATAACTTCTGTTAATTCAGTCATTAAAGCTCCTGTTGTTTCTTTCCATTGTTTTTTTGCTGCTTTTGCATCATATTCTGTAGGATTTTCAAAGAAGAAACTTGATAAATCCCAGAAATCAGCTACAAAAACTGCTCTCTCTTTTATTAAAGAAACCACTTTCTCTGTATAATCTACATCACTATTGATTCCTTTTTCTTCAAGAATTGGCAAGTATAAATCAGTCAACTCTTTATCTGTTTTAAGCTGTAAATACTGTTGATTAAACCATTTTGTTTTATCTGGACTAAACTTGGCACCAGATTTACTAACTCTTGCTAAATCGAATGTTTTTACTAATTCTTCTAAAGAGAATATTTCTTGCTCTGTACCAGGATTCCATCCTAAGAAAGCAAGCATATTAATAAATGCATCGTTAAAATATCCGTCTTCTTTATATCCTCTAGAAACATCTCCTGATTCTTCGTTGGTATATTCTAATGGAAATACTGGAAAACCTAATTTATCTCCATCACGTTTGCTTAATTTTCCTTTTCCTACTGGCTTTAAAATTAATGGTAAGTGTGCAAATTTTGGTGCATCCCAACCAAAAGCTTTATACAATAACATGTGAAGTGGGAGAGAAGGCAACCATTCTTCACCACGAATTACATGTGATATTTCCATTAAATGATCATCAACAATGTTTGCTAAATGATACGTTGGCATTCCGTCTGACTTAAATAATACTTTATCGTCTAAGGTATTTGTGTCTATTTTAATAGTCCCACGTATTTCATCTTGCATGATTAATGTTTCGTCTTGTGGTGTTTTAAAACGAACTACATATTTATCACCAGCAGCTATTTTAGTAGCTACTTCTTCTTCAGAAAGCGCTAAAGAGTTTTGTAATTTTTCGCGATTATGCCAATTGTAGATAAATGTTTTACCATTTTCTTCATGGTTTTTACGGTGTGCATCTAACTCTTCAGCTGTATCAAAAGCGTAATATGCCCATCCTTTTTCAATTAATAAATCGGCATACTGCTTATATAATTCTTTTCGTTCTGACTGACGGTATGGTCCGAATTTTTCATTTTTTCCTGGTCCTTCATCAAATGGTATATTACACCATTCTAAAGAATCTATGATGTATTGTTCTGCATTTGCTACATAACGAGTTTGATCTGTATCTTCAATACGTAAAACAAAAGTTCCGTTATATTTTTTTGCAAATAAATAATTGAATAATGCGGTTCTAACACCACCCATGTGTAATGGTCCTGTTGGACTAGGAGCAAAGCGTACTCTTACGTTATCAGTCATTGTTTTTAATTTGAAAGCGCAAAGATAGTTTTAATATAATCATAAAAAAAGCGAGCCTAAGCTCGCTTTGTATTATTTGAATTGGCAAAAACCATTTAAGCTAATCAAAGCTTAAGTTTGGTTAGTTGATAACGCAAACTACATTAATTTTATGTTTCATCTTTTATTTTTGCCATAAAAAAAGTAGGGGATTTCCTTACTTTTTAAAATTTATGATATAATCCGAAAGTTAATGCTGCTTTTTTAGGTACATTTCTTCCAGCAAATGCTCCTCCAAAACCAAAATTGATTCCTGTTTTATCGCTAACTTCTCCTATTAGTTTTAATCCAAATGCGGCAAAACTTTGATCATTTACGTATAATCCTGTAGCAACATTTTGAAGTGGTAAAGCAACATCTCCGTTTTTAAGAGAAGCTACGCCATCTAAAAATCCAGCAACCCATAACCAATCTATAGCTTTATATCCTATTTCTCCACCTAACTTATATGTACTACTATAATCGTTAGTTCTAATATCAAATCCTGTTGAGGCTTGAATATACCATCTATCAAATCCTCTTCCTGCAATAAATAATGGTGTAACTGTCCAAGCATCGTAACCAGTTCTTAAACCAGAAGCAATTGAAAAACTACTTGTGTTAGCTTCAACTGTTAATTGCCCTGTTAATAACCATTTTTTGTTGTAGAAATTATGCTTAACTCCAATTTGAATATTTCCTAATGATGTTTTTGATTCCTCAGTAGTAAATGAAATTGGTTGTACTAAAGCTCCAGATTTAACCATTTTTAAAGGTACAGAAGCTATTAAAGTTGTTTTATCTGAAAGACCATACTCTCCATATAATTGTAAAGTATTATCATTTATTTTACGATTTGTGCTATAATCTGGGTTACCGTACAATGCATCATAATTAGAAATTGTAGTAAAAGATAATTGTACATATCCCTCGTTTTTCTTTTTCGTCCATGGACTTTGAGCTATAAGATTTACTGAAAATAATAAGAGTAAAATAGATAGTTTTTTCATGTTTAACGTATTTAATTTTTTAAAAAATAATTATTTCAAGGCTTTAGTAGCTATTAATGGTATTTTCTTACACATATCTTTAACAATAATTTACTTTTAAAAATAGTACTTTTATAGTTGATATGGAGAAATTTAATATAATAGAACAGAAGTTACTACAATTTAGTAAAAAATACTACACAAATGAATTAATAAGAGGAAGCATACTATTTGTTTCTTTAGGGTTAATATATCTTTTCTTTACCCTATTCATTGAATACTTTTTATGGCTTAAACCTAATGCAAGAACCATTTTATTTTGGCTATTTATTGCTGTAGAACTATTTCTATTTTTCCGTTTTATTTGCTTTCCTATTTTTAAAATTACTGGTTTACAAAAAGGAATTTCTTTTGAAGATGCTTCAAAAATTATCGGAAATCATTTTCCTGAAGTTAAAGACAAACTTTTAAACGTACTTCAATTAAAAGAAAATAGCGATAATTCAGATTTATTATTAGCTAGTATAGAACAAAAATCAAGTGTATTACAACCTATTTCTTTTAATAAAGCAATAGACTTTAAAAAGAATAAAAAGTATTTAAAGTACGCTTTAATTCCTCTTTTAATTTGGGGCTTTACTTTTTTGACTGGAACAACAAGTAAACTTTCACAGAGTTTTAATCGTATGGTAAATCATTCTGTTGCTTATACACCTCCAGCTCCTTTTTATTTTAATTTAACTTCTAAAGATTTAAATGTAATTAAAGGAAAAGATATTACTATATATATTCAAACAACAGGAGAGGTGATTCCTCAAGAAGCTAAAATCCATTTCAACAATCAACAATATTATTTAGAGAATGAAGGTAACGGTCTTTTTTCTTACACATTTGTAGAAATTCAAGAGGCTATTAGTTTTTATACAAGCGCAAACGGTATTGAATCGAATACATTTAATTTATCTGTTATAAACACTCCATCTATTCAAAACATCTCTTTAAACTTAAAATATCCAGCTTATACTAAAAAGAAAAATGAGACGATTGAAAACACGGGAAACATAAATGTTCCACAAGGAACAATTGTTCAATGGAAGGTAAAAACAACTGAAACCGATACAGTTAGTTTACTACTAAATCAAAAACGTTTTAATTTTTCTAAAGAAAACTCTGATCTTTTTCAATTGAATAAACAATTAAAAGAATCAATCAATTATCAGATAACAACTACTAATAAAAATTTAAAAGATTACGAACAATTACAGTTTTCTATTGATGTTACTAAAGATGAATTTCCAACTATAAATGTGAATTCAAACATAGATAGTATTAGTAGAGGTAATGCTCAATTTGTAGGACAGATTTCAGACGACTACGGCTTTAAAAAATTAGAGTTGGTGTATTATGATAAAAACAATATTAGCGATTCTAAAAACACTTTAATAAACATAAACAAGAATAATATTCAGACTTTCTTTTTTGAGTTTCCAAACAAATTAGACTTAAAAGAAGGAGTTAATTATGAAATGTATTTTCAGGTTTTTGACAATGATATTATTAATGGAAGCAAAAAAGCTGTTAGTAGAAAGTTTTCATATAGACAGAAAACATCTAATGAAATTGAAAACGAATTATTACAAGAACAACGTAATTATATTCAGAATTTAGAAAATTCTTTAAGCAAGCAAGAAAAGAGTAAAAAAGAATTAGAGAAGATTCAATTCGATCTACAAAACAAAAAGAATATTAACTGGAACGATCAGAAAAAAATTAAAAATTTAATTAAGCGTCAAGACCAGTATAAAGAAATGATGCAACGTCAAGCTCAAAAATTACAAGAGAATTTCTCTGAGAAAAAAGAGAAAAACGAAACACTTCAAGAGAAAAAAGAAGACTTAAAAAAGAGAATAGAAGAGCTAAAGAAATTAGAGAAACAACAAAAGCTATTAGATGAATTAAAGAAGCTTGCAGAGAAGCTTAACAAGGAAGAGCTAATTAAAAAAACAAAAGAATTAGCAGAACAAAATAAGCAACAAGAAAAAAGTTTAGAACGTATTTTGGAAATGACCAAACGTTATTATGTTGAACAAAAGATGCAAAAAATTGCTGACGACATAAACGATTTAGCTAAAAAGCAAGAAGAGCTTAATAAGAAAGAAGCTACAAAAGAAGAGCAAAACAAAATCAATAAGGAGTTTCAAAAGATTAAAAAAGATCTTGATGAATTAAAAAAAGATAACAATAAATTAAAAGCTCCTATGAAACTTCCATCTTTAGAAAAGCCTTCTGAAGAAATACAAAAAGAATTAAATAACGCAGATAAAAAATTAGATAACGGAAAACAACAAGAGGCAAAAGAAAATCAAAAAAAGGCTGCTAAAAAGATGAAAGAAATGAGTCAAAAAATGCAAGACTCAATGCAACAAATGAGCGCCGATATGGAACAAGAAAACATGGAAGGTTTACGTCAGGTATTAGAAAACTTAATTACATTTTCTTTTAACCAAGAAAGACTAATGAATATTTTTTCAAGCACTAATTCATCACACCCAAACTTTGGTAAGAACTTACAAAAACAGCATCTACTTAAAACTTATTTTGAGCACATAGATGATAGCTTATTTGTATTATCAATGAAATCTCCAAAGATATCTTCTAAGGTTCAAGATCAACTTGCATTAGCTCATTACAACTTAGACCAATCATTAGAAAACTTTGCTGACAACAAATTTAGAAATGGTATTTCAAATCAACGCTATGTAATGACTTCTGCAAACACATTAGCAGACATGTTAAGTAATGCTTTAGACGCTATGCAAAATCCATTACCTGGTAGCGGAAAAGGAAAGGGGAAAGGTAAATCTTTTAGCTTACCAGACATTATTCAAAAACAAAATGAATTAATGGAAAAGATGAAGAATGGTATGAAAAAGAAAAATCAAGGAAAACCTAAAGATGGAAAAGACGGAAAGAAGGGTGGAGATAAAGGCAAAAAAGAAGGTAAAAACGGAGAACAAGGCGAAGGTTTAGATGGTGAATTATTTCAAATTTATAAAGAACAATCTGAACTAAGACAACAATTAGAAAACGCAATTAAAGAAGGTAAAGATTCAAATGGAAAAGCTAAGCAAGCTTTAAAAGAAATGGAGCAGTTAGAAAATGAAATTTTAGAAAAAGGTTTTACGCAACAAAGCATTAACAGAATGCAACGATTAAACTATGAATTACTAAAATTAGATAAAGCTACCTTTGAACAGAATCGTGATAAGAAACGAAAATCAAACACCAACTTACAAGAATTCAATAATAGTTCCAGTAAAGAATTAAAATTCAAAAAGCTGTTTTATAACCAAACAGAGATATTAAACAGACAATCACTACCTTTGCGCCAAAATTATAAAAAGAAGGTTCAAGAGTATTTTAGCCTTCCTAAAAACGAAAAGTAATAGAGTCAATTTAGTATTTAAAACAATACTTTTTATTTATTAAATTGATTTATTACTTAATTAATAAATTAATTATCCTGATAAATAAAGAATGATTGACTTTAATTACGAAACCAATTTTCAGTTAGAAAGCGAAGAAAAAACTTCTAAATGGATTCAGAGCTGCATAGAAGAAGAAGGCTTTGAATTAGGCGAAGTAAACTATATATTTTGTGACGATTCTTATTTACACAAAATAAACGTTGAGTTTTTACAACACGATACTTTTACTGATATAATTAGTTTCGACTACACACTTGGTAAATTAGTTGGTGGAGATATTTTTATCTCAGTAGAACGCGTAAAAGAAAACGCTGACTTATTTAAAACTTCTTTTGAAAACGAATTACACCGAGTAATTATTCATGGTATTTTGCACTACATGAAATACAAGGATAAAACAAAAGAAGAGAAAGAAATTATGCGAAATAAAGAAAACGACTGTTTAAAGAAATTAGAAAATAATTAAAACCGTTCCACGTGGAACTGAATATAAAATGAGTTTATTTAATACAACATACGATGTAATTGTAGTAGGAGGAGGACATGCTGGAAGTGAAGCTGCAGCCGCAAGTGCAAACATGGGTGCACACACACTTCTAATTACAATGAACTTGCAAAACATAGCTCAAATGAGTTGTAACCCTGCTATGGGTGGAATTGCTAAAGGACAAATAGTTCGTGAAATTGATGCATTAGGAGGTTATAGCGCTATTGTAACCGACAAGACAGCTATACAATTTAAAATGCTAAATAAATCGAAAGGACCTGCTATGTGGAGTCCAAGAGCTCAATCTGATAGAATGCAATTTGCAGAGTGTTGGAGAACCATGCTTGAGCAAACTGATAATTTAGATTTCTATCAAGATTCTGTAAACGGTTTAATCTTTGAAGGAGATAAAATTGTAGGAGTAAAAACCGTATTAGGATTACACATAAAAGCTAAAACAGTCATTGTAACAGCAGGAACTTTTTTAAATGGTTTAATTCATATAGGGGATAAAACATTTGGTGGAGGAAGAGCTGGAGAAGGTTCTTCTACAGGAATAACAGAAGATTTAGTTTCTAAAGGATTTGAATCTGGAAGAATGAAAACTGGAACACCTCCAAGAGTTGATGGACGATCTTTAGATTATACTAAAATGACAGAGCAACCAGGAGATGATAATCCTGAGAAATTCTCTTATTTACCAATAACAAAAACATTAACTAAACAACGTTCTTGTTATTTAACTTATACTAACCCTAAAGTACACGATTTACTTAGAGAAGGTTTTGATCGGTCTCCAATGTTTAACGGAAGAATTAAATCTACAGGACCTCGTTATTGTCCATCTGTAGAAGATAAGATTAATCGTTTTGCAGAAAAAGAACGTCACCAAATATTTGTTGAACCAGAAGGATGGAACACAGTTGAAATATATGTAAATGGTTTTTCAACTTCTTTACCTGAAGATATTCAAGATAAAGCTATACGATCTATCGAAGGTTTTGAGAATGTAAAATTCTTACGTTATGGTTACGCTATAGAATACGATTACTTTCCTCCAACACAATTAAAACACAACTTAGAAACTAAGTTAATTGAGAACTTATTTTTTGCTGGGCAAATAAACGGAACTACAGGGTACGAAGAAGCAGCTGCTCAAGGATTAATGGCAGGAGTAAATGCCGCTCTTAAAATTCAAAACAAAGAGCCATTTATTTTAAAAAGAAGTGAAGCTTATATTGGAGTTTTAATTGACGATTTAATTACTAAAGGAACAGAAGAGCCTTATCGTATGTTTACTTCAAGAGCAGAATACAGAACTCTTTTAAGACAAGATAACGCTGATTTACGTTTAACAGAAAAATCATTTCAATTAGGTTTAGCTTCTCAAGAGAGAATGGATAGAGTAGAAGAGAAGAGAAGAAAAACTAAAGATGTTATTAATTTCTTAGAAAACTTAAGTGTAAAGAAAGAAGAAATCAATCCAATTTTAGAAAGCAAAGGTTTAACTTTAATCAACCAATCAATGAAGCTTTTTAAAATTGCTGCTAGACCTCAATTAAGTATTAACGATTTTAAATCGATTGCAAAGCTTGAAAATTATTTTACAGAAAACAATATCGATTCTGAAATTATAGAGCAAGTAGAAATACATTTAAAATATTCTGGATATATAGAGAAAGAAAAAAATAATGCTGACAAATTAAACAGATTAGAAAATGTTCCAATACCTTCTAGTTTTGATTACAGCAAAGTAAAATCTTTATCATTTGAAGCAAGAGAAAAATTATCTAAAATCCAACCAACATCAATTTCTCAAGCTAGTAGAATAAGTGGAGTATCTCCAAGCGACATATCAGTTCTATTAGTTTATATGGGTAGATAAAATATAACTAAAAATAAAACGTTCCATGTGGAACGTTTTTTCTTTTTACGTAATATTGCAAATAATTAAACTTACGTTCCACATGGAACAATATCAAAAAAATATAAAACTTGAATAACAAAAAAGAGTTGTATAAAGATTTAAAACCTTTTTTAAATTGTATTGATTACACAGTTTCAAAAGAAAGTTACGAGGTAATGCTTAATGAAGAATATGACATGTTAGTAACCTCTCCTGTTCCATCAAATTTAGAAACATACTATTTAAGCGAAGAGTACATTTCACATACCGATAGCAAAAAAGGATTTATAGATAAAATATATCAGTTAGTAAAAAACTATACACTAAAGAAAAAATTAAAATTAATTAATTCATTCAATACCGAATCAAAAACAATTTTAGATGTTGGAGCAGGTACTGGAGATTTTTTAAAAGTATGTAAAGAAAATAATTGGGAGATAAAAGGAGTAGAACCTTCAGATAAGGCTCGTAAAATTGCAGAAGAAAAATCAATTAAACTACATAAAGAAATCACAGAGATAAAAAATACTAGTTTTGATGTAATTACTTTGTGGCATGTTTTAGAACATATTCCAAATTTAGTAGAATACACGAATCAATTAAAAAAATTATTAAAACCTAATGGTGTATTAATAATAGCTGTTCCTAATTACAAAAGTTACGATGCTGATTATTATAAAGAATTTTGGGCAGCTTATGATGTTCCAAGACACTTGTGGCATTTTTCTAAAAACTCTATTCAAAAAATATTTTCTAACATAAACATGAATGTTGAAAAAATACTTCCTATGAAGTTTGATTCTTTTTATGTTTCATTATTATCAGAAAAATACAAAAACAAAAAAAGTAAAACTGTTAAAGCATTTTTTGTTGGTTTAAAATCAAATTTGAAAGCAAAAAAGAATGGAGAGTACTCATCTTTGATATATATCATAAAAAACAAGTAAAAAACTATTTTAAAGACTATTTAAGGATAGTAAATATAAATAACAATAAAACACCTTGATTAAAAATAAAAACCTCTTAAAACTTACGTTTTAAGAGGTTTTTTAATAAATTATTTTTATTATTAAAATATAATCATAAATTTTAACTATTTAAAATATAAACACCAAAAATTGCAATTATGAAGTAAACTGCTAAAGTCATCGCACCTGCATAATCTTTTGCTAAACGTTGGCCTATTAATAAAAATATTAAAGACAATGCTGCTAATTCAATTCCTAATAAAGCTAAATCTTTTGCACCTGTTGTTGCTAAATTAAAAATACCAACAAGCATAAAAGCACCTGCTAAAATTTCCATCACTAAAATTATAGCTAACAGAAGAGGTACAGAATTTTTTAAAGGTGAATTTTTAAAATGGTCTTTGATAAAAGAAAGATTACCATTCCAATCGTTTACTTTATCTATTCCAGATTGTAAAAAAGTAACTGTTAAAAAAAGTAATATTAAAATTTCGGTGGCGTGTGTTTGTATTAGTTCCATATAATTGATTTTTAGCAAATATAATTCATCTCTGTATCTAGTTGTAACATTTTCTTAAAAATGCGTCTTATAACATATATAAGCTATATATTTAAAGAAAAATTACTAACTATTAAAAATTAAAATCATGCCTATTTTCATGTATCCGGTTATATTCTTCGGAATTATAATCTTTCTTTCTTCTTTCTTTATTATAAAACAGCAAACCGCTGGTATTATCGAAAGATTCGGTAAATTTCACAGTATCAGACACTCAGGTTTACATTTAAAGATTCCTTTAGTTGATAGAATTGCTGGAAAATTGAGTTTAAAAATTCAACAATTAGATGTTATTGTAGAAACAAAAACTCTAGATGATGTATTCGTAAAATTAAAAGTATCTGTTCAATATAAAGTTATTAGAGATAAGGTGTATGAAGCATTCTATAAGCTAGATTATCCTCACGATCAGATTACTTCTTATGTTTTTGATGTGGTACGTGCAGAAGTTCCTAAAATGCGCTTAGATGACGTATTTGTAAAGAAAGATGATATTGCAATTGCTGTAAAAGCTGAATTAAATGATGCAATGATGGAATATGGTTACGATATTATCAAAACTTTAGTAACAGATATTGATCCAGATGCTCAAGTAAAAGAAGCTATGAACCGAATTAATGCTGCTGAACGTGAAAAGGTAGCTGCACAATACGAAGGAGATGCGCAACGTATTTTAATTGTAGAAAAGGCAAAAGCTGAAGCTGAAAGTAAGCGTTTACAAGGACAAGGTATTGCAGATCAAAGACGTGAAATTGCGCGTGGATTAGAAGAGTCTGTAGAAGTTTTAAACAAAGTTGGTATCAATAGTCAGGAAGCATCTGCTTTAATCGTTGTAACGCAACATTATGATACATTACAGTCTATTGGTGGGGAAACTAACAGTAACTTAATATTATTACCAAATTCACCACAAGCAGGAAGTCAAATGTTAAATGACATGGTAGCTAGTTTTACAGCTAGTAATCAAATTGGTGAAGCCATGAAAAAAAATAAAAAATCAGAATAAATTATGATTATATCAACAACACATACTATTGAAAATAAGCCAGCTAAAGAATATTTAGGAATTGTTACGGGTGAAACAATTATTGGAGCCAATATTTTAAAAGATTTCTTTGCAGGAATTAGAGATATAGTTGGTGGACGTTCTGGTTCGTATGAAAAAGTCTTACGAGAAGCAAAAGACACATCATTAAGAGAAATGCAAGAGCGTGCTCAAGCTCTTGGAGCTAATGCTATAGTTGGTGTAGATTTAGACTATGAAACTGTAGGACCCAATGGTGGAATGCTAATGGTAACCGCCTCTGGAACAGCCATAAAGGTATAAACAAAAAGCCGATACTTAATTGTATCGGCTTTTTTTATATATAGAAAATAATTATTTCTTTTCTTCTATTTTCTCTTCTCCTTCAGTTTTAGTAGCATCTTTAAACTCTTTAATACCAGTACCTAAACCTTTCATTAGTTCTGGAATCTTCTTACCTCCAAACATTAATAAAACTAGTGCTACTACAATGGCAATTTGCCAAGGCCCGATCATTCCTAAAAATATAGTCTGTGAAATCATTTTATATTAAATTTTACAGTACAAAGATACAAAATTAACTTCTCTGTTCTATAACACCACCAATTACTTTTTTATCTTTAAATACTTCAGGTGTTCCTTTATAAAAAATTGATCCTCCAAAAGATACTTTAGCATCTAATGTTTCTCCTGATTGTACTTCTACTTTAGAACCAGAACCTGCTCTTACCATGGTCATATCAGTTACTTCTAATTTATATCCGTGATACATTCCTCCTAAGTCAGCATCAACAGTTTGGTTTTTAGATGTACCTGAAAGCCTTATAACAGCCCCTGAAGAGCTTTTTACCTTTAAATGCTTAACCTTAACTACCATGTTAATAAAAGCTCCTTCTTGAGCCTTTATTTCAACTTGTGATTGTTCTATGCCATTACTAGTAATTATTGCCCCTTCATTTGCATCGATTGTTTTTAATGTTGATGCATAATAAAGTGTAGCTTTTACTTTACCATCTGCTGTAGTTTCAGGAAATCTTAATGATATTTTTAATGTATTTCCTGATGTTTTAATTTTTACTTTTTCAGCTTTTTCGCCAGTGATAACAATTTTTGATTCATCACTTTTAACAAGCTTAACATCAATACCATTATACACTTTTACGGTAGTGAAATCTCCTAATTTTTTATCAATCGTTGTTTGTGCTGATGCTAAAACGGTCATCAAAAACAAACTCAAAAATGCTAATTTTTTCATTTTAATCGTCATTAGTTAGTTAGTATAACCAAGAATTATACCATTACTATAAAGACAAATATTAAATTTTATTGTTACAAAGTGTATAAAATTAATGTGAAATTAGATCAAAATCTAAGTGCTTGCGCTCTAAATCTGTCTTTTTAACTTTAACTACAACATTATCTCCAAGTTGAATCAAATTTTTAGTTGACTGACCTACAATAGCATACTGCTGTTCATCATAGATATAATAATCGTCTTTAATATCTCTAATACGAACCATTCCTTCACATTTGTTAGAAGAAATTTCTACATAAATTCCCCATTCAGTAACTCCAGAAACAACACCTTCAAATTCTTGGTCTTTATGATCCTGCATATACTTAACTTGCATATACTTAATAGAATCTCTCTCAGCTTTAGAAGCTAATTCTTCCATTTTTGAAGAATGTTTACATCTTTCTTCGTAAACTTCTGCTTTTGGTGATTTTCCGCCATCTAAATAATGCTGTAGTAAACGATGTGTCATTACGTCAGGATACCTACGTATTGGTGAAGTAAAGTGGCTATAGTAATCAAAAGCTAAACCATAATGTCCAATATTTTGAGTAGTATATTCAGCCTTACTCATTGATCTAATGGCTAAAGTTTCAACCATATTGGCTTCACCTTTTCCATGAACATCAGCTAGTAACTGGTTTAAAGACTGAGAAGTAGTTTCTTTACTTTCAGTATTGATCTTATATCCAAACTTACCAATAATGTTTTGCAATGAAGCTAATTTTTCAATATTGGGCTCATCATGCACACGATATACAAAAGTATTCTTAGTTGCTTTTCCTTTAGAAAATCCTATAAACTCAGCTACCTTTTTGTTTGCTAACAACATAAACTCTTCAATAAGTTTATTAGCATCTTTAGATTCTTTAAAGAAAACTCCAGTTGGATTTGCTTCTTCATCTAAATTGAATTTTACTTCGACTCTATCAAATGAAATTGCTCCAGATTTCATACGTTTTTTACGCATTTTCTTAGCAAGTTCATCTAATTTTAAAGTAGCTTCAACTATAGCGTCATCAACAATATATTCTTCTCCGGTAAGCGATACATCAGCTGGAACTATATTATTTTTATTTTCAATAATTGCCTGTGCTTCTTCATAAGCAAAACGTTTGTCAGAATAAGTTACTGTTCTTCCAAACCATTTGTTAATAATTTGAGCTTTATCGTTCATTTCAAAAACTGCTGAAAATGTCAATTTTTCTTCGTTAGGCCTTAACGAACAAGCACCATTACTTAACATTTCAGGTAACATAGGAACCACTCTATCAACTAAATAAACAGATGTTGCTCTGTCATAAGCTTCATCATCTAAAATGGTTTTTGGTTGTACATAATGTGAAACATCTGCAATATGAATTCCAATTTCATAATTACCATTTTCTAATTTTGTAAATGATAGTGCATCATCAAAATCCTTAGCATCTTTAGGATCAATAGTGAATGTCAAATCGCTTCGCATATCACGTCGTTTAGCAATCTCATCTTCTGTTATTTCTAGAGAAAGCTTTTTAGCATCTTCTTCAACTTCTTTTGGAAATTCATATGGTAAACCATATTCTAATAGAATTGAATGAATTTCTGTATTATGGTCTCCTGGTTTACCTAAAACCTCAGTTATTTTACCAAATGGATTTTTAGAATTTTCAGGCCAATCTGTTATTCTAGCAACAACTTTATCGCCATCTTGTGCATTGTTTAATTTGTTTTGCGATATAAAAATATCAGCATACATCTTAGTACTATCAGGTACTACAAAACCGAAGTTTTTATTCATTTGTAAAACTCCAACAAACTCTGTTTTAGCTCTATCTATAATTTCAACAACATCAGCTTCTAACTTATTGCTTCTTCTTTTTTTATAAACATATACTCTTACAGTATCATCATGCAAAGCTTTTCCTAAGTTAACTGAAGGAACAAATATGTCGTTTTCAAAATCATCAGAAATAAAATAAGCATTACCGTTAGAAGTAACATCCAGTGTACCAATATGATACTTTCTATCTTCATTGATTTGATATTTACCTCTATCAATTTCCTTAATTTTTTGACTGGCTGTTAGTTCTGCTAATTTTTTTAAAATTTGAGTTTTTCCATCAGTATCGGAAATTCCCATTTTACTAGCAATTTGTTTATAATTATAAAATTTAGAGCTGTCTTCGTTAAGAATTCTAAAAATGTTTCGGGTAAGATCTTTTATAATTTTCCCTTTTTTCTTGTAGATTTTTTTCTTTCTAGTCATTAATCTTTCGTCTTAAATAAATTTTCCACCAAAGTACGAATAAAATTAGACCTTGTTAATTAAATAAGAGTTATCAATTCTATTTTGTACTTTGTCGCTCCTTAATTTATTCTTTTATGCAAAAATCTTGGTTTGTAATTGTTAATCCTATTGCAGGAAATGGTAATTTTAATGAACTATGGAATGAAATTCAAAAACAATTAAATTATTATCAAATCACTTATCAACATGCTAAAACAACACATTCTAAACATGAATTAGAATTAGTTGAAAACGCTATTAATCAAGGTTTTAGAAACATAATTTCTGTAGGTGGTGATGGCACCTTACATCATGTTGTAAACGGTATAATGAAACAGAAAATTACTGATCCTAAAGAAGTTACAGTAGCTGTAATACCTTTAGGTACTGGAAATGATTGGATTAAAACCTATGGAATTTCAAAAAATATAAAAGAAGCAATAGGTTTGATAAAAGCTGAGAATAAGATATATCAAGATATTGGTTGTATAGAGTTAAATAATGAGCTCTCATACTTTAACAACGTAGCAGGAATAGGCTATGACGGTTATGTTGTTAACAAGTTGAATAAATTAAAACGTTTTGGTGCTATAGCATATTTATTAAGCGGAATTGCTGGTTTATTATTTTATAAAAAGACAACTTTTGCTATAGAAGTTAACAATAAGCTTGTTGAAACGAAGTGTTTAATGACTTTATTTGGTATTTGTAAGTACTCAGCAGGAGGGATGCAACTAACTGACTATAAAGATTCTACAAACGGTTTATTTGATATAACTATAGCTAAAAACCTGAATTTAAGCGACTTAATATTAAACATTAAGAAGTTATATAATGGTCTGATAGTCAAACATACTAAGGTAGAAACACATTTATCAAACACATTGTTAATAACTCCAAAATCAAAAAAGGACAAACCATTTATCCAAGCAGACGGAGAATTAATAGGGCAGGGAGCCATAAAAGTAACACTCATTCATAAGGCATTGCAATTCATTGTACCTAAATAAGTTAAATAAATCTTAAGAAAAATGTAACATTTCTTAAAATTTAACGTCTTTATAATAGAAAGTCGTTAATAATGAAAAAATTAAGAAAAATTATCGCTTTATTTTTATTCATCTTTATTACAGGAATCATCGTTACTGTAATAAGCATCAACTCAACGTTGAATAAAAAGACTCCTACTGAATTAGTCAAGGCTAAAGACAGTGTATACCTTATCAAAAAGTTACAGAAAACAGCTTAAGAGCTTTTTCTTGCCCTATTGTTCTCACTTATAAACAAAACTAGAGTTATAACTAACCGTATAACTCTTTTTTTATTCTCAAAAGAAACATAACTTCATCTAAAATTAGTTTCATCACAAATTTTCAAAAAGAGTTGTTATTAACATATACTATATATTAATAAAAGATATTTTAAAATTTAAAAAAAGAAATGATTGTTATTATAGTGTGTTAATATGTGGAATAAATTTCTGTTTTAATATTTGGAGTTATCACTTATTAAATAAAATAAACAGGTTATTAAGATTATAATTTCTTAGAAATCAATTATAATTTAGAGTTATTAACAAAACTTATAAACAGTAGTTCACTAAAAATTATGAATAGTTAATTTTAATTTCAGTGTAAATAAAGCGTTAATTTTATGTTGATAAATGTTAGTTAAAAACTCAAAAAAAAAGTTGCATAATTAAAGTTGGTTCTTGTATTGTAAAAAAAATGTAAATAATCAAATATTTTTTTAAAAATATACTACCAGTTCTTAACAATTACTTAATATGGTTTAAGTACTTGTTTTTAAGGAGGTTATTAAGAACACCAAAAAAAGCATTGTTAATTACTGTTGATAACCGTGAATAACTGTATTTTTGTAGTTCACAACTAAATTAAAATCAACAAATTATGACAATTGCCATAGGAAATGACCATGCAGGTACTGAATATAAGTTTGAAATCATTAAACTTTTAGAAGAATTAGGACACAAGGTTATTAATTTTGGAACGAATACAAATGATAGTATGGATTATCCTGATGCTATTCACCCCACAGCAGAAGCTGTAGAGGCAGAACAAGCAGAAATGGGAATTATACTTTGTGGAAGTGGAAACGGCGCTCAAATGACTGCAAATAAGCACCAAGGAGTAAGAGCAGCACTATGTTGGAATAATGAATTGGTTGAATTAACACGTCAGCATAACAATGCAAATATTTTAACAATTCCAGCTCGTTTTGTTTCTTTACAACAAGCTTTAGGTTTTGTTAAGATTTTTTTATCTACTGAGTTTGAAGGTGGACGTCATGCGAACAGAGTAAACAAAATACCTACTAATTGTTAATTAGTATAGCATAAGAAATATTTAAGTGAATTTTCAAGTTAAAAAATTTCAAGACTTAACAACTTCAGAACTGTATGCGATTCTTCAATTACGTTCTGAAGTTTTTGTTGTTGAGCAAAACTGTGTATATCAGGATATTGACGGAAAAGATCAAAAAGCATTACATGTTATTGGTATCAAAGATGGTACTATTATAGCTTATGCACGTTTGTTTAATAGTGGTGAATATTTTGATACACCAAGCTTTGGTAGAGTTATTATAAAGGAAACAGAACGAAAATATGGCTATGGTCACGATTTAATTAAAGCTTCTGTTCAAGCAATTGTTGATAACTATAACGAAACTAAAATTACCATTTCTGCACAAAGTTATCTTCAAAAATTTTATGAATCTCATGGCTTTGAAAAAGAGGGAGTTGAGTATTTAGAAGATGGTATTCCGCATATAAAAATGATTAAATAAAACATTGTTACATGTTTATTGAATTTTGTCAAATAGAAATTAACAATAAGGATGTTGTTTTATCTTTATTCAAGGAAGCTGCTATAAAAATTGCCAAGATGAATGTAGATCATTGGCAATACTGGAAAAATCCACCTTTAGAAAAAATTAAATGGGTTGAAGAAGGTATTGAAAATAAAGAGTTTTATTTTATTAAAAATACTGATAATGAGACCATAGGAATGGTAAGGATTTTAGAAGAAGATCTATTATATTGGGGAAAACAAGAAGATAAGTCGTTGTATATCCATTCATTAGTAGTAAGAGAGCAATTCAATAAAAAAGGAGTTGGAAAAATTATTTTAAATAAAGTAGAAAGTTTAGCTCAACAAAAACAATATAAATATTTAAGACTGGATGCAGTTTCAACAAATACAAAACTTTGTAAATATTATGAAAAACAAGGTTTTAATAAGGTTGGAACAAAAGAATTAAAAGATACTGTTAATAACCTTTATCAAAGAGAGGTTTAATCAATTAGTTTTTCAACTTCAATAACTTCTCCAGATTCCATTTTACCTAATTCAATATCACCTACACGAACTCTAACTAAACGAAGTGTAGGAAAACCAACGGCAGAAGTCATTTTTCGAACTTGTCTAAACTTACCTTCTGTTAAAGTAACAGAAATCCAGGAAGTTGGTCCATGACGGTCGTCTCTTATTTTTTTCGAACGTTCAGGAAATTCAGGAGTATCTATCATACTAACTTTGCAAGGTTTAGTCATGTATTTTTTTCCGTCAAAACCAATTTGAACACCGTTTTCTAATTGCTCAATTTCGGTAGTTGTTATTTGTCCGTTAACTTGTACATAATATTCCTTTTCAACTTTTCCTCTAGTAGTAATAAAATCACTTACTTTTCCATCAGTTGTTAACAATAATAAACCCTCCGATTTTACATCGAGTCTACCAACTGCCATGGTCTTTTCAGGGAAATCAAAAAGTTCCCCCAATAACTTATGTTTACCACCTTTCTTTTGATTTGTAATAAACTGAGATAGAAAACCATAAGGTTTATAAATAATAAAATGACGGTGTTTCATAAGTATTTTATAAAGCACTAATGGTTACAGAAAATAGATCTTTACCAGTGCTTATTCTCATATTTTTTTCTGAATATTTTTGAGTTGTTAACAATGGATAATGGCTTATAGGTTCAATACAAACCATATTGTTAACCTCGGTCCATAACATAAAATTGTTAAAGTTTTCAGTGGCAATTTTTACATTAGAAGTATTGTCTTTAACTAAAAAAATTTCGTTGGTATTTAAAACTTTATAAGCAGCAGAACCAACATCTAAAATAGTTTTTAAACTAATTTCTTCTTCTTTAGTTTTTATAATTTCATTTCCAGAACCAGAAAGTTTAAAACTAGGATGATAGCCAATCATAAAAGGCATTCCTTTATCGCTTATAATTTCAAAATCAATATGTAAAGAAGAATTTGATAGTGAAATTATTTTTCTAAACACAAAATCATAAGGCCAAAACAAATATTCTTGAGTAGATTTTTTAGGAAATTTTGAATTTTTTATTTGAGTGTTTTTCTCATATTTTTTTTCAAAAATAGCTTTAGTATCATCATTAGAAACTAATTCATATTCAAGTTCTCTTAACAGTCCGTGTTGGTCTTGTTTACCAAAACCTTGTATTGTTTCAATAGTATAATTATTAAGTTTTGTGGGACCAATAACAGGAAACATTTCAATGTCAGAAGCATTCCATCCAGGAGCATCTTTAGAGTGAATAAGCTCTTCGTTATGAACAATAAAACTAACAAGTTCACCATTTGTAATGGTAGCAGAACTATGTATACTATTTAAAAAAATATTAGAACTCATTTTTTAAAATGATTAAGGAAAACAATATTACAAAATGTAGCATAAAAAAGATAGGAAAATAAGAGGAGTTTTTTATAACTTAGCGACTCTTATTTTATAATATAATTAGCACGATTTATGGCAGCAGATAAAGAAAAAGAAGCAAAATTAAAAGCGCTTCAACTTACTTTAGATAAGTTAGATAAGACTTACGGTAAGGGAACGGTAATGAAGTTAGGTGACAGCCAGGTAGAAGATGTAGATGCAATATCATCAGGATCTTTAGGTTTAGATTTAGCTTTAGGAGTAGGAGGATATCCTCGTGGTAGAATTATAGAAATTTACGGACCAGAATCATCTGGTAAAACGACTTTAACAATCCATGCAATTGCAGAAGCGCAAAAAGCTGGAGGTATTGCAGCATTTATTGATGCAGAGCACGCTTTTGATCGTTTTTATGCAGAAAGTTTAGGAGTAGATGTTGATAATTTAATTATTTCACAACCAGATCATGGTGAACAAGCATTAGAAATTGCCGATAACTTAATTCGTTCTGGAGCAATTGATATTGTTGTAGTTGACTCGGTTGCAGCTTTAACACCGAAATCGGAAATTGAAGGTGAAATGGGAGATTCTAAAATGGGATTACATGCCCGTTTAATGTCTCAAGCGTTACGTAAATTAACAGGTACAATTAGTAAAACAAAATGTACAGTTATATTCATTAACCAATTACGTGAAAAAATTGGAGTAATGTTTGGAAATCCAGAAACAACAACTGGAGGTAACGCTTTAAAATTCTATGCTTCAGTTCGTTTAGATATTCGTCGTAGAACACAAATAAAAGATGGCGATAGAGTAATTGGTAACAGTACTAAAGTAAAAATTGTTAAAAATAAAGTAGCACCACCTTTCCAAATGACAGAGTTTGATATTATGTATGGAGAAGGAATATCAAAAGTAGGAGAAGTATTAGATATTGGTGTAGAATACGGTATTATAAAGAAAAGTGGTTCGTGGTTTAGTTATGGAGATACTAAGCTAGGTCAGGGTAGAGATGCAGTTAAAAATTTAATTAAAGACAACCCAGAATTAGCTGAAGAACTTGAAGGAAAAATTAAAGATGCTATTGAAAATCAAGAATAAGTTTTAAATTAAAAGTTCAAACTACTACTAAGAAGCTGTTGAAATATTTCAACAGCTTTTTTTTGTATATTTTAAGTTGTCAATTTAAGACAAAACCTAAACTAAACCTTCCTTTTACATTTGCAGTATGGAAACAAAAGAATTCTATAAAAGCCGATTGCAACAGGTAGTTTCCTATGTAAGAACCCAATACAATAAAAAGATTTTAATAGAAGAATTGGAAGAGCTATCTAATTTCTCGTACAGAAATCTTCAACGTATTTTCAAAGCATATTATAATGAAACTATAGGAGCTTATGTAACAAGATTAAAAATAGAAAATGGCGCTAAAATGTTGTTGTTTACAAAAGATGAAATCAAGCAAATAGCAGAAAATGTTGGCTATTCGGACGTACAATCTTTTAGTAAATCATTTAAAAAACATTTTGGAATTACACCAGCTATTTATAGAAATAGAAAAGAAGAAATTCTTAAAAAAAATAGTAATAAAACAAATACAATTATGCCTTTTTATGAAGACAGAATTACTGTTTTAGAAACCAAAAAAGTAGTGTATAAAACGTATAAAGGAGATTATTATAGTACTAAGGTTGATGAAATTTGGGATCAGTTATTAGAAGAAGTTGAAAGCTATAAAGTTGAAATAGAAGAGCTAGAATCTTTTGGAATAATTTGGGACGAACCTATTATTTCAGAAAGTATAAACTATAATTACGATGCTTGTTTAGTAATTGATGATACTTTAAAAATACCAGATAAAAAATTTAAAGTAAAGAACATACCAAGTAAGAAATATGCTGTCTTTACACATGTAGGAGATTATAAATCAATAAGTAAAACCTACGATAAAATATTTAGTAGTTGGTTATTTGCAACTGACAAAGAAATATCAGAAGATCCTTTTTTAGAATTTTATACAAAACACGAATCTCATACAGAGAATCCAAAAGAATACGAAACAGAAATTTATGTACCCTTAAAAGGTTGATTTTTAAAATCGACATTAAAATGAAGAAAATGAAATTATTAATCATATTTTTTAGCTTAATACTAACTTCAAACTCTTGTAGTAAAAAAGAAGATATAGCTGTAATAAAAGACAATTCTAGTACACAAAAAATGTATTATAACGGAAAAATATTTACAGTAAATGAAGCTCAACCATGGGCTGAAGCCTTAATTATTGAAAAAAATAAAATAGTTTTTGTAGGTTCTAATTCTGAAGCAGAGCAAAAGATAGAAAAAGGAGCTGAAAAAATTAATTTAAAAGGAAAGTTAGTATTACCAGGTTTTCATGATGTTCATATGCATCCAATGGAAGTAGGATCGACAACTACTGTTTTTACATTAAATGAAAACGAAAGTGATGCAGAAAATTATATATCAATAATAAAAAAGGCAGCTCAAGATAATCCAAATGTAAAGTGGTTAATAGGTTTTGGACATTCAATAGGAGCATTATTTGACGCTCAAAGAAGTCCGTTAGAAATTATAGATGAAGCAGTTTCAGATAGGCCAGTAATTATTATGGAACAAACATCGCACTCTATGTGGATCAATTCAAAAGGTTTAGAAATGGCAGGAATTACGGGGGCGAGCAAAAATCCGCAAGGCGGAATTATAATGAAAGACAACGGCGCTTTAAATGGAGTTCTAATAGACAATGCTGGAGACCTAGTTTATCAGCAAGCATTAACTGCTTTAAAAGATGCGAATGGAGAATATGATGGGATGGTTTCTTATGTTTTACCAGAGCTAGCAAAACATGGAATAACATCAGTTTCTGACGCGAGAACTTATTGGAAAAGAGATCAGCATAAAACATGGAAAAATTTAGCAGATAATGGTAAACTAACAGCTCGTTTTAATTTAGGTTTATGGGCATATCCTACAGCTGATGATGCAAGTCAAATAGCATCACTAAAAACATTATTTGAAAATAATGAAAACAGTTTATTAAAAATTAATCAAATTAAATTGTATTCAGATGGTATAACACATAATACAACAGCAGCTTTACACAGTAACTATAAAGAAGACTATTTTAATCAACCTACCAATAATGGATTGAATTATTTTACTGAAAACAGAATAGCAAAGTATGTTCAGGAACTAGAATCGGTTGGTTTTGATTTTCATATACATGCTATTGGCGACAGGGGAGTTACAGAAGCTTTAAACGCTATTCAAAAAAGTGGATCAGATAAGGGAAGGCATCGTTTAACACATGTTGAAATGGTTTCTTTATCAGATATGAACAGATTTAAACAATTAAACGTAACAGCAGATGCGCAAGTAGCTGGAGATTTTACGCAACCACAAAATTGGCATCATAATAATCATTTGTTAGGAAGTACGTTGGCTGATAATCAAGTTCCAATAAAATCATTAAAAGAAGCGGGAGCTAGGTTAACTTTAAGTAGCGATTGGAATGTGAGTTCATTAAATCCATTCATTGGACTTCAAAATGCAGTTACAAGATCTCCACAAAATATAAGTTTAGAAGAAGCAATTAAAGCGTATACAATTAATGGAGCCTATGTAATGAGACAAGAAAATAAAGTAGGTTCATTGGAAGTAGGGAAGTTGGCAGACTTTGTAGTTTTAGATCGAGATATTTTTACAATTTCTACCTCTCAAATTAAACAAACAAAAGTTATTTTGACTATTTTTAACGGGAAAGAAATTTATAAAAAATAGCCTTGATAAACATATCAGAAAACATACAATTAAAAGAGATTTCGATTACAGATTCGGAGTCTCTTTTTACATTAATGAAAGAAGTTTATCCAGCTGCTTATAATCATTTCTGGAAAGATGATGGAAGTTGGTATTTGGATAGTCAGTATTCAAAAGAGAATATAAAAAAAGAACTTTTAGAAGAAAACGCTGCGTATTATTTTGTGCTATTTAAAAATGAAATAATAGGTAATTTTAGAATTCTTTGGGATAAGAAGTTAGCTGGTTTTGAAGATCAAAGAAGTGTAAAATTGCATAGAATATATTTACATTCAAAAGTACAAGGGAATGGTATAGGAAAATCCTTATTAACTTGGTTAGAAAAAGAAGCAATAAAAAAACAATATGAACTTATTTGGCTAGATGCTATGGATGAAAAACCACAAGCGTTTAAGTTTTATAAAAAACAAGGATACCAATATCATTCACATTGTTTTTTAGATTTTGACTTGTTGTATGATAATGTCAGAAAAATGAGCCAACTTTACAAAAAGTTGAATTAAACTCCAGTACTACCAAAACCACCAGCACCACGTTCAGTTTCGTCTAAAACCGTAACTTCTTGCCAGTTTACACGTTCGTGTTTAGCAATAACAAGTTGTGCAATACGTTCTCCATCGTTAACTATAAAATCTTCGTTAGATAAGTTTACTAAAATTACTCCAATTTCGCCTCTATAATCAGCATCAACAGTACCTGGAGCATTTAAAACAGTAATTCCTTTTTTGGCAGCGAGTCCGCTTCGCGGACGTACCTGTGCTTCATAACCCTGCGGCAAAGCTATAAATAAACCAGTTTTAATAATAGCTCTTTCTAATGGCTTTAAAGTTATAGCAGCATCAATATTGGCACGTAAGTCCATACCAGCCGAACCTTCAGTCTCATAAGCAGGAGTTTGGTGTTTTGATTTGTTAATTATTTGTACGTTCATATTTTTATTTTATTCATTTGTAGTTTTAGATCTATAATTTCGGATAAATATATTTCATTTAAAAATTCATTATAAAAATCTTCTCTCTTATAATCTATATATTCCTCAGCTTTTAAAATATGATAATTAGCTTTTTTAATTTTTTTCAATTTTAAATAGGTTTTAGCTAACCAATAATGAGCTTCACAAGTATATTCTGATTGTTTTAAAGCTCTTTTTAATTCATTAATAGCTTTTTCATAATTATTTAATTTAAATTGAGAGATGCCTAAATAAACAAAAGTTTGTATATCTACCCATTCATCTCCATTTTGGTTTATTATACTTTGATTAAAGTAAATTATAGATGTATTATAATCTTTTTTACCAAAATAACATTCACCTCTTAAAAAGTCAATATCTTCATTCCAAGGCGCATCAACAAAATTTGGCGTTAAACTATCAAGTTTATTAAAATCTGATAAGGCTTTATCATAATTTCTGAGTTTTCTTAAATTTATCCACCCTCTGTACCCAAGATGTTTTTCAGGTTCTAGTTCTACAGCTTTATTTAAATATTTAAAACCAGTAGTAAAATCTCCAGCTTTATTAAAATCTATAGAATATTTATAATAATCGTTACTATCTGTACTTTCAAAAGCTTCAATTTTTTTAGCTTTTTCAGCATATTCTTTTTGGTAAATTTTATTACAAAAATATAAATAACCTAAGATACCTATTACAAAAATGAATAATAAAGCACCTATTGCTTTAAAAAATTTCTTTAATAATTCCATCTTTAATTTTTAAACGAATTAAATAAAATGTTTTGGTCTCGGTATCATTTTGCCAGCCAGATAAGTTACTTGAAACTGTTTCAATTTTCTTTATAAGTTCTCCATTATTAAAAGATACTGGCTGATAATTTTCATCAATTTGAAAGTTTTCCTGATTGCAAAAAACGCCAAATTTATCGATATGTATTTTCAAAATAATCATACCGTTTTCGGGAATAATATTATGTTCTTGAGAAATTAATTTTTCAAAAGAATTTCTTATGGTAATATTTTCTCCTTTAATTTTAGTGTTATGATATTGGTAAGAAAAGTTTATAAGTTTAGATGAATAATAAGGTTCAGAATATTCTTCACAGGGTTCTTTTTTTTTAATACAAGATGAAAGAAATATTAAGAAAATAAGCGCAATTTTGAAGGTTTTCATTTTTCATTTTTTTCAACCTTCAAATATAATACCTTTAAGTTATAGATAGTAGTTTATAGTTTTATTAATTTTGTCTTAGAAATAAAATACTACTATGAGTACACATCAAAAGATAGCAGTTTTAGGTGGAGGAAGTTGGGCTACGGCTATTGTAAAAATGTTATCAGAAAACCTAGATACTATTGGTTGGTATATGCGAAGTGTATATGCTATTGAACATATAAAACGTAATAAACATAATCCTAGTTATTTAAGTTCTGCAGAACTACATCCAGAGCAATTAGATTTGTCTGATGATATGAATTACATTGTAGAAAATTATGATGTTTTAATTTTTGCAATTCCATCAGCATTTCTAAAAACTGAACTAGAAAAATTGTCTGTTTCACTTGAAAATAAAATTATTTTTTCGGCAATAAAAGGAATCGTTCCCGAGTCGGGATTAATAGTAGGTGAGCATTTCCATGATATTCATAATGTGCCTTTTGAAAACATAGGAGTTATTACTGGTCCTTGCCATGCAGAAGAAGTTGCTATGGAACGATTATCGTACTTAACCTTAGCTTGTCAGGACGAACAAAAAGCAAAAGATTTAAGTAAGTTTATTGCTGGACGTTATATAAAAACTAAAATATCTGACGATATTATTGGTACAGAATATGCTGCCATGTTAAAAAACATCTATGCAATAGCTGCAGGTATAGCGCATGGTTTAGGTTATGGAGATAATTTCCAATCGGTATTGATGAGTAATGCGATTCGTGAAATGAAACGATTTATTAAAAAGGTTCATAAAATGAAACGTAACATTAATAATTCGGCCTATTTAGGAGATTTATTAGTTACAGGATATTCAGTTTTTAGTAGAAACAGAATGTTTGGAAATATGATTGGTAAAGGTTACACTGTAAAATCGGCTATGTTTGAAATGAGTATGGTTGCAGAAGGGTACTATGCTACAAAGAGTGCTTATAAAATTAATCAGAAAAACGGTGCAAAAACTCCTATTATCGACGCTGTTTATAATGTCTTATACGACAAAAAAGAAGCGAAAGATGAGTTTTTAAAGTTAACAAATAGATTAGATTAGTTGTCTGCATTTGTACAAATAATCCTTCTTAATAAAAAGAAGTCTACTCACCAATCGCTTCTAGATTGAGTTGTGTGTAGGTTTTGTAACGAATTACAATAACGACAAATTTAATTTAAAATTCTGATTGACAAACTTTTTTGTAAAAATATATTCTTATTTAAATTAGAGAAATAATTTTACAGTTAGTTTAAAATTTTATAGATTCGTTTAAAATCAAACAATAATGAAAACGATACAAGAAGCTGTAGAAATTACAATTAGAAAGACACCGTTTATTGAAGAAGCTTTAAATGAGAAGCTTATCAATGTATCCTCTTTAGCTAGAGAAATTTTACCAGAAGTATCAAAGCTTTTAAAAAAGGAAGTAAAAGTTGGTGCAGTAATGATGGCTATTAACAGGCTATCACCTGCTAACGAATTAAGAGTACGTAAAAATATTAAACGTTTAGCTCTTGATTTAGGCGATGTAATAGTACGTTCTGACTTATGCGATTTTACGTTTAAAAATACAACTTCATTATTAAAAGAGATTGCTAAAATTTTAAGTAAATCGGCAGATAGTAACGATTATTTCTTAACGGTTTCTCAAGGAATATTTGAAACAAATATTGTTACGAGTAAAAATTTACAACCTTATGTTGAAGAAATTTTTAAACGTGAAACGTTAATTAATAATGTTAATGATTTAGCTTCAATTACAATAAAATTACCAAAAGATAACTTAGAGCAATCAGGAGTTTACTATTTTATTTTAAAACAGTTTGCTTGGGCAAACATAGCAGTACAAGAGGTAATATCTACAACTCATGAAATGACAATTGTTGTAAAAGAACAAGATATTAATGAAACTTTTGCCATTTTAATGGATTTAAAACTGAATTAAAACAAAAGAATGGATAAAAAAGATCCCTACGCATCACTAAGAATTAAGGAATTTAATATTTTTCTTTTAGTGCGTTTTTTATTGGTTTTTGCTTGGTCAATGCAGTTTGTTATTATTGAATGGAAGGTATATGACATGACAGAAAGTGAATTAAGTCTTGGTATTATTGGGGCTTGTGAATTTGTTCCAGCATTTTCTATGGCGTTATTTGCAGGACACATAGTAGATCAAAAAGAAAAAAGAAACCTCTTAGCTTTATGTATAGCCTTATTTTCTTTAATAAGTTTTGGTTTGTATTTTTTAACTACTCCTGAATTTGTTGAAAATTGGAGTTCTAATACAGTTTTATACTCCATTTATGCATTGGTATTTTTTGGAGGGTTCTTGCGTTCATTTTTTGGTCCTACTATTTTTTCGTTAATATCACTAATTGTACCTAAAAAATTATACCCTAATGCAGCTACTTGGAGTAGTTCTACTTGGCAAGTAGCTAAGGTTTTAGGGCCTGCTTTTGCTGGACTTACAATAGCTTTTTGTGGAGTACCATTTTCTTTAAATATTGTTTTTCTATTGGTAGTAATATCTTTATTATTTGTATTCTTTATAAAGAAAAAGCCAATAATGAATCATAAAAAGGGGGAGCCAATAAAAAAGAGTTTAAAAGAAGGAATTTCATTTGTGTTTAAAACAAAAGTAATTTTAGGAGCTATTACGTTAGATATGATTTCGGTATTGTTTGGAGGAGCTATTGCATTATTACCTGTATTTGCTAAAGATATATTGGATGTTGGAGCTTCAGGTTTTGGAATTTTATATGCAGCCCCAGCTGTAGGAGCATCTTTAACGATGTTAATTACAGCATATATACCAATTAGTAAAAATGCTGGTATGAAATTACTAGCAGCCATTTTTGGCTTTGGAGTATGTATTATTGTATTCGGACTTTCATCAATTTTTTGGGTATCCTTATTAGCTTTGTTTTTTAGCGGTGTTACCGATGGAATTTCAATGGTTATAAGACAAACTATTTTACAATTAAAAACACCAGATCATATGAGAGGTAGAGTTGCTTCAGTAAATTCTATGTTTGTTGGGTCATCAAATGAGTTAGGAGCGTTTGAGAGCGGTTTAACTGCAAAATTAATGGGAACGGTTACTGCAGTAGTTTTTGGTGGAACTATGACCTTAATTACGGTAATTACAACAGGTGTTTTAAATCCAACATTACGAAAGTTAGATCTAACAAAGGATTTAGAAGCACATGAGAAAATAGAATAGTACTATTATAATTTCACTATAAAAATAAACCCCGTAAAAGAATTCTCTTACGGGGTTTTATATTATATAACAGGTCTGTTTTAAGACATATCCATGTAACTAATTTTAGTAATGGTATTTGCAGCTTGATCAAATTCTATATTAATAAAAGCATCACAATCTTCACATTCAGTAAATAAAATACTTTTAGCACCATTTCTACCTAAGCTAAATACAATTTTACCTAATTTACTAATGTTATCTCCAATTGTAACAGTAGCACCTTTAATTGTAATAGAAGATGCATTACTATTTATTTCAAAAGATTCTACAAAAGGCTTACTACCCATAGTAGAAAAATCTACTTTTAAACCATTAAATGTGAAGTAATAATAAGTTTCTGTTTCGTTCATACTAAATGAAGCAGCAGGCCCTAATAATTTCTCAACAGCAGATTGTTTACCTTTTGTTTTTTTTAAATCAGCCAAAGTAGTAGTATTTATTTTGATTCCTTCAAATTCAGAGGAAGTCATAATATTACTAGTTTGACTTTTTGCAATAAGACTACTCAATAAAAATATGAATACAAATATTCTATGTTTCATTTTACTTTAATTATTAATTGTACAACAATCTTTTTCAGAAAATTTTTAGCCCGCCAAAGATATAATAAATGTTTTTCCTAACAATTAAATTATGTAAAGCGATTAGTTAAAGTTTACAGCCATTTCTATTTTTGATTCTAATTCTTTTAAATACTTCTGATTTTCAGTATCTGACCAATTATAATAATTTGAAAACTCTTTTAAAACTTCATATTTATATGTATCAACACTAGGCTTATCGAAGAATAATCTGCCTGTTCTACGCATAAAAAAATCGGTTGGAGTACAAGTCATTTCATGTTGAATGGTAAACCAAGTTTCTGCTTTTAATAAACGAAGTAGATAATCTTCATCTTTTAATTCGTTAAACTTATCAATAATTACATCGGTTTGTTTTCCATAATTATGAACTAAATAAGCAGCATCTGTTTTTGTAAAACCATGGTTTTTTAAATTTTTAGCAACTTGTTCTATGTATAAATTTACCGATTTGTAATTCTGAAAAGGACCACCTGTTAAAATGATATCTTCAGTTTGAATAGGTTCAAATTCAATTTCAAAACGACGAACCATTTTTTTAGCAACCAAATCAACAATTCGTTCAGCCATTTTTCTGTATCCGGTTAATTTACCTCCAGCTATAGATATTAATTTAGTATCGGAAACGAAAATTTCATCTTTCCTAGATAATTCTGAAGCAGATTTCCCTTCCTCATGAATTAAAGGACGTAAACCAGCCCATGAAGATTGAATATCATCAATAGTTAAGGTGACTTCAGGAAACATGTTATTTACAGCTTCTATTAAATACATGGCATCAACAATACTTGTTTCTACAGTATTTTTATCTTGCTGAAAGTTGGTATCAGTAGTACCAAAATAAGTTACTTTTCCTCGAGGAATAGCAAACATCATTCGTCCATCAGGAATATCAAAATAAACAGATTGTTTTACTGGTAATTTTTCATGAGCAACCACCAAATGTACTCCTTTTGTCAAATGCAATCGTTTACCAATTTTTGAATTATTTATTTGACGTAGTTCATCAACCCAAGGACCTGCTGCATTTACTACATATTTAGCTTTAATTTCATATGTTTCATTGGTAAACTCATCAGTTACTTTAGCTCCAACAACTCGTTTATTTTTATAAATAAATTCATTTGCTTTGGTATAATTAAGTATTTGAGCGTTATATTGACTAGCGGTTTTTAATACTTCAATGGTTAAACGAGCATCATCAGTACGATATTCAGCATAATAACCAGCGCCATTTAAAATATTTTCAGGTAATAATGGTTCTTTTTGAAGTGCTTCTTTTTTATCAAGCATTTTACGTTTATCATCACCTTCAACAGAAGCTAAAACGTCGTATACTTTTAAACCTATAGAAGTTAACCAAGAACCATAAGTTCCTCCATCAATTAAAGGTAAAATCATTTTTTCAGGAATGACCAAATGTGGAGCTATTTTATGAACAATTGCTCGTTCTGTTCCCACTTCTTTTACCAACCAAAAATCAAATTGTTTTAAATATCGTAAACCACCATGAATTAGTTTTGTTGATTTACTTGAGGTACCCGAAGCAAAATCATTTTTTTCTACTAGTGCAACTTTCATTCCTCTTGAAGCTGCATCTAAAGCAATTCCTGCTCCTGTAATACCTCCTCCAATAATTAAAATATCAAATTCGGTTTCTTGTATTTCTTTTTGAGTATTTGTTCGGTTAAAAAATGAAAATTTGTTCATAGAATATTTTTTGTTCCTAACAAAAATAAGAATAAAAAGAAGTAGATATCAATAAAAAAAGAGTTGAAAATTAATTCAACTCTTTATAGTCGCCCCCGCAACACATAAACCATTTAATGATTTATTTTTTTCCAATTTTTATCTGCACTATTTTTTAACTCATCGGCACCTTCTTTTTGCCAAAGTTCAAGTGTATTGGTTCCCCAAGAATTATAAAATAAGTATAGTTTACCGTTTCTTATTTCAAAAGTCTTTGGATTAATACTTACTTTTTCTCCAGTTTTACCAATAGCATATGCACAGTATCCACCGTATTGTGGTATATATTTTTTAGGATTTTGTTTAAATAAGTTTAAATTTTCTTGAGAGGAAAATCGAAAAGAAACACCATCATACTTTGTTGTAATTTTTTTATTTCCTTTTACTGCTTTATTAGAAAAATAAGCAACTACATCATAACCGCTGGCTACAGCTCCTTTTTTAGTATTGTACTCCTGAGCAACTAATGCAGTTGATAGAAATACGAATAAAATCCATATTTTTTTCATCGATTGTTATTTTTTATGCTTTAAAGTTTCCCAATTTTTATCACCTCTCATTTGTCTCTTTTTTACATCACCTTCTTGCCAATCGCCAAGTTTACTACCTATCCAAGAGCTGTAAAAAAGATATAGTTTACCATCACGTATTTCATATACTTCAGGATCGATATACATTTTTTTGTTTTTCTCAGCTATAGCATAAGCACAGTAACCACCGTATTGAGGAATATATTTTACTGGATTTTCTTTGAAAAGATTTAAATTTTTTTCTGAAGAGAATTTGAATTTAGTACCATCATATGTAGTTTGAAATTTCTTTTTACCTTCTAAAGGTTTTCCATCTTCAAAATATGATACTACATCAAAACCTTCGGCTACATAACCTTTTTTTGTATTATAATCAGTCTTTTGAGCTATTAAAACAGTAGAAACTGTAAGTAATAGAAGTGTAAGAATTTGTTTCATCGTTTTTAAAATTTTTTAGATAGTCGATGAAAAAGATAGATAATTACAATTAATTATTTTTTAATAAGCACCAAGGGTTTAATATTTTCCCGTTTTTAATAGGAAGAATTTCACCAAATTGTAAAAAAACGAACTCACTTTGTTGAGGTTTTAAAAACACAAAATCATCAACATTTAAAGTTGTTTTTATGGGAGCGTTTATCATAGTTTGATTAGTTGATTTACCAAATAAGTTATTTTCTTTAATGTTTTCAGGGTAATAATAATCTGCCTTCCAATAACCACCGTAAATAAAGTAAGATTGTTTGTTTATTGAATTAAGTATATTTAAAAACCATTTGTATTTTTCGATACCTGGAATAGTAGTGTTTTTGAACTTTTTTAAAATAGGAGTTGCAATAAAAGAAGCAGCAGTAAAATCTTTTAAAGAAGGAATATTAAAAGTTGAAGGTTTTACAAGACAAGAACCAATAGCAATGTCATTAATTGGAGATTTATTTGTTTTATGTAAATTTAAAGTAGGACTTCCAGCGCCGTTAAATGTTAAATCTTCCTTCCATAAGGAAGAAAAGTTTTGTTCAACCAATTGCTTGCATTGTTCATAAAAAGTATTGGCTTTTTGTAAAGCTTTCTTTTCAGATAAAATTATTTTAGGAAGTTTTACTACATGAGGATCATATCCCATAAAACCAGAAAATTCAACATAATCTTGATGCTCTTTTATCAGTTCTAGACCTTCTTTTAATGAGTCTATAGAGTTAAAACCACCTCGATGTAGCCCTACATCAATTTCGATATTTAAACGAATTTTTTGTTGAAGCTGCTTTGCTAGATTAATGTATTCTTGTATTCTTTTTTTTGTATCTACCAACCATTGAATTTGTGTAAAAGGATTAAATCCATGATGATGTTGAGGTAAGTTTTGATAGAAAAAATGAGCTGTTTTAATAGGCATTGGTTTACCTAATAATATATCTTTTTGATGGTCTAATTCAGATGATAAATGGGTTAAAAATGGTTGATGAAAAACCATTAATTTATGAGTGTTTGTTTTTTGTAAAACATACTTAATTAAATCTAAAGAAGGTAAAGATTTTACAACAATTCTAAATTCAGCATCAGACCTTAAATTCGATTGTAAAGTAGTTATATTTTTATCTAAAATATCCAAGTCTACTAATAAGCAAGGAACTGCTCTTCGGTAGTTTTTTAATTCTTTGTTTAGATTATTGAAATAAGCATCCATCTATATACCGAATAAAGTTTTAATGTATGGGTTTACAAATATGTTTTCAGGATCATGTTCTTTTCTTTTTTGTAAAAAAACATCAAACTTTGGATACATATTTATAACATCTTGAGTAATAAAAGTGTTCATTTTTCCCCAATGAGGCCTTCCATTGTATGCTTTAAAAACCTCTTCTAAAGCAGCAAAATAGGCTTTGTACTCTTTTTTATTATACACATGGCAAGCTATATATGCCGAATCTCTACCATATGCTGGACTCATATAAACATCGTCTCCTTTTACCCATCGATTTTCAATGGGAAAATGAATATTGAATTTTTTAGAATTAACAATTTTTTGAATGTCTTTAAAGGCGTCTTTATATGCTTCTGAAGGAATGTTATATTCCATTTCATGAAATTTAACCAACCTTTGAGTAGCATACACTTTATGACTATAATATGTTTTTTTAACATTACTGATGCTGGCTGCTGTAATGTTTGCTACAGTTTTATTTTGTGAAGGAAATAATTTTGCAAATTCACAAAAAACTTTAAAAACATAGTTCTCTAAAACGTATTCTGTCCAGTAATTGAAAAAATTAATTTTATCAGGTTCAGAATCTTCTACAATGTTGGATGTTTTAGTCCAAGCTGTATTTGTATAAGGAATCCAATAGAATTCGAAATTTCTATTTTGTGAATTTCTTTGATCTAAGCTGATTAAAACATCATTTAATTTTTCTTTTTTATTTTGAAGACTTAATTTATAAGCAGGAACACACTGTATAGTTATTTCAGTAAGAATACCTAAACAACCCAAAGAAACTTGAGCAGCTTTAAATAACTCAACGTTTTTGGTTTCAGAGCATTCAATAATTTCTCCTTTTCCATTTACAAACTTTAAAGCAACGACTTGATTGCTTATTGATTTTAAACCTAGACCCGTTCCATGTGTTCCTGTGCTTATAGCTCCTGCTATGGATTGGACATTAATATCGCCCAAATTTTCCATAGCGAGTCCTTCTTTAAATAACAATTCTCCCAGTAACGATAATTTTGTTCCAGCCTTAATTGTTGCTAGATTCTTTTCTTTATTTATAGCTACTTTTCCTTGATATTTATCTAAACTTATTAAAATCTCATTTGTACTACATAGAGGAGTAAATGAATGACCGGATCCAATAACACGTATTTTTTTGTTGTACTGTATTGCTTTTAAAACCACATCTTGAATTTCTTCTTCTGAAGAAGGATATATTATTTCTGATGGATTCCATTCTACGTTTCTTGACCAGTTTTTCATACTAATTTTGGTTTGTTAATAGATTTATATAAGGTTGGATAACTTCATCGAATTTTTTCAATAAATATTCTTTACTGTTTTTTTCTAAAGTTGAATGATGGATTGCAAGACCTTCAATCATACTCATTAATTGTTGTGCTATTACAGAAGTAGAAAGTGTAATTGTTATTTCTTTTTTACTTATAGAAGTATGAATAATAGCCTCTATTTCTTTATGATATGCATTTAAAGTTTCTATAATTTTTGTTCGTACAGTTTCATCTTCTTCACTTTCTAACTGAAATAAAAAATACCGACGAATAGGGAAGGAAAGACCTTTACCAGATTTTTCAACAAAATCAATTAAATTAACAAAAAACAGGTACCTATTTTTTATTCTATTAATCAAAGTTTCATGAGAATCTTCAATTAAAAGATCTTCATACAGCTTAAAAAAGTATTCGTCTAAAGCTGCTAAATATATAGCATGTTTGCTTTTAAAGTGATGATAAATGGCTCCTTTAGAAGAATTGGTAGCAACAATAATGTCGTTTAAACTGGTTTTTTTATAACCTTTATTTAAAAATAAAGTAAAAGCAGTTGTAACTATTTTTTCTCTTCCTTGTTTGGCCATTATAAACTGTAATTTTCTCAAATATAGAGAAAAAAACAAAAACAGACCAATTGGTTTGTTTTTATAAAACCATTAAATTACAACCACGTATATCAGAATTATCGAATCGGCCAATAATTTCAAAACTATAATCAGGATATACTTTTCCTAAATCTTGAGTAGCAATAAAAGAACAAGAATTGTAGTTTGCTAAATCAATTACATTAATACCTCCAGATGTTTCTTTTGGTAAAGTGGTAAGTGGATCTTCAGTATCTCTAGTTAAAATTTGCATCCATGGAGGACAGTTGAATATACCGTTACCTTTTGAGTATCCTTGACTTAATAGTTCTGTCATTCCATATTCAGAATGAATTTCGTTTACACCAAAACCTTTACCTAAAATTTGATGCAATTCATTTCTAATAAGTTCTTTTCTTCTACCTTTCATCCCACCAGTTTCCATTATGATGGTATTTTTAAGTCCAAAATCGTATTGTTCAACCAAATCTAATAAAGCAAAAGAAACTCCAATTAATAGTATTTTTTTACCCTTTTTATCTAGTTCTTCAAGTTTTTTAGCAAGCTCAGATAAATTATTGAGATAAAAACCACTTTCAGGCTGTTTTGATCGTTTAATTAAATCGTCAACCATATAAATTAAAGAAGAACCTTTTCGTTCTAAATAATTAGGTAATAATGCTAAAACAGTATACTCTTCAATATTACCATAGAAATATTCAAAACCTTTTAAATAACTATTTTCATACCAAGATAAATCGGTTACTAAATGTTTACTAGTAATACTTCCAGTAGTACCAGAACTAGAAAAAGTTTCTTGAATTTCATCTGTAGATGAAAGTACTTTTCTGGTCTTAAAAAACTGAATAGGTAAAAAAGGAATTTGTTCAATTGTTTGTACATCTGAGGGATGGATGTATAACAAATCGCAAAAAGAGCGATATACCTTGTTATTTTTAAACTGATGTTTAAAAACATTTAAAGCTACATTGTTAAATTCTTCTCTGGATTGTATGTTGAAAACTTGATCTTTCATAAACTTTGACAAAAATAATAGTATTTAACGCAACCTTTTTAATTTTTCTTCATCTAGTAATAAAAGAAGAACATATGAAGAGTATTTATTGGTTAAAAACTATTGTAATAACTTTATTATTAACGTCCTGTATGTCGAATCAAGATAATATTGATAAAACAATATTAGTTGCTTCTAAAAGATTGAACTGTACGGGAGTAGGAACTCAAAAATGTTTATTAGTTAAAGAAACTACAGGAAAAAATTGGGAATATTTTTATGATAATATAGAAGGATTTAATTATGAAGAAGGTTTTGAATATGTACTTGAAGTTTCTGAAAAAGAAGTTTCACCATTACCAGCTGATGCTTCAACTGTTAAGATTGTTCTAGTAAAAATTGTTTCTAAAATTAAAAAAGACTCAGAAAATTTACCAAAAAACTAAAAATTATGAAAAGACTGTATGTACTAATTCTGTTTATAATAATTTCATCTTGTCAAAAGAATGATGAAGTAGATATAAATCCTGAAAATTTATTATTAGGAAGTTGGACAAACTCAGTGTATAACCAAGACACAGAGACGACTACTTTTGAGCGTGTTTATAAACTACCAGATGAACAGTATGGTGTTTTATTTGAAAGAGATGGAAATTTTATAACTAGAACATCAGGATGGTGTGGAACACCTCCATTAACATTTTATAACACAAAAGGAAGCTTTTTATTAGAAAATAAAATAATCAAAGTGACATCTCAAGAATTTCCATTTAGTTTTAATTGGGAAATTGTTTCATTGGATGAAAAAAAATTGGTTATTAGAAGAACATTAACAGATCAAGAAAAAGACTATCAAAAGTTAATGGTATTATTTTCAGAAATAGAAACATTAGCTAATAGCGTTTCTTGTGTAAATAGTAATGATTGGAATTTTATAGGATATGGAACAAAAGCTTGTGGTGGTTTTCAAGGATATATAGCATATTCAAATAAAATAAATGTATCTGACTTTTTAGAAAAAGTAATAACATATACAAAAGAAGAAGATGCGTACAATAAAAAGTGGAATATTTTTTCGAATTGCAGTATCCCTATGAAACCGGTAGAAATAAATTGTGTGAATGGATTTCCTGTGTTTAAATATTAATTATTTTTAATAAAATATTAAACGCATCAATCTAAAAGAGCTAATACAAAAGTGTTGCCAAAATGATATAAAGGCACAGGCAAAAGTTTATCAACTTTTTGCTAAGAAATTATTTGGTGTATGTTTAAAATATTCTAAGAATTATGAGGATGCAGAAGATACCTTACAGGATAGTTTCTTAATTATTTTTAAGAAAATAAAGAAATATAAAGGAAATGGATCTTTTGAAGGATGGATGAAACGAATTGTTATAAATGAAGCAGTACAAAAGTATAGAAAAAAATCACCATTAAGAATTGTTAAAGAGGAGATTATAGAAGATGTTGAAGATGAAATAATGGTTAATGAAAGTTCTTTAAATGTTGATTTTTTATTAAATATAATTCAACAATTACCTGATAGGTATAGACTAGTTTTTAATTTATATGTTTTAGATAATTTTTCACATAAAGAAATAGCAAAATTATTAGAAATATCAGAGGGAACATCAAAATCAAACTTATCTAGAGCAAGGAAATTATTAAAGCAAAAGATAGAAAAACATTATCAAAAGCAAAAAGAAGCATAGATGGATGATTATAAAGACATAGATCGATTGTTTCAAGAAAAGCTTGAAAATTTTGAGACTACTCCAAGTCCTGAAATTTGGGAAGCTATTGAATCAAAACTTCAAAAGAAGAAAAAAAGACGCATAATACCTTTATGGTGGTATGGTGGTATTGCTGGAGTATTGATAATTGGAATGTTATTTATTTATAAAGAGGAAAAATCTGAACCTATTAGAATTTTTGATGATATTCCTGTAATTGTAGAAGAAAATAAAGAAGAGCAAAGAGAAATCAAATTTAAAGAGATACCACAGATAGATAAAGATACAATCCAAACAGAATTAGTGTATAAGGAAAATTATGATTTAGATATTTTAAAAAATAAAAAGATAAAAAGAAACAAGAAACAGATTAAACCTCTTTATGAAGATACTGTTATATTATTGACTAAAGAAAAAGTAAGTAAGGATAATAAGAAAGGGTTATTGTCTGATGAAAAAATTGCTTTGAAAAAGATTTTTTCTGAAAAAGAAAATGAAGAATTAATAGCAAAAACAGATAGTGTGTTCAATAAAGAAAAGAAAAAAGATTTTTTAGCTGAAGTATCTAAATTAGATAATATTAAAAAGGAAAAAGTAATCGAAACAAAATGGTCAGTAATACCAACTGTAGCTATTATTAATTCAAATTCTTTTTCAAAGACATCACCTTTAGATAAAAGTTTTGCATCCAATACAAATGGAGAAAATTCAATTACTTATGGTGTTAGAGTTAATTATAAATTGAATAAAAAATGGTCTTTACAAACAGGTTTTTTTAAAAGAAATTTAGATTTTTCTACAAACAATCTTTCAGTAGTATCTAATGTTTCTGGAAGTAATTTAAAAAATTTAAATTATAATTCTCAAGTATCATTTATTCTTATTAGTAATAATGAATTGTCTAGTGATTCTGTTGTTTTAAATGGAATAAATATAATAGAAAATAATGTTAGTTTAAAGCAAACATTTGGATATATTGAGGTACCAATTGAATTGAAATATACGTTAATAGAAAAACAAAAATTTAATACTAAATTAGTATCAGGTTTCAGTACATTGTTTTTAAATGATAATAACATTTATATAGAAACCAAAGATAAAATTAAAGATGTAGGAACAGCAACAAATTTAAGTTCCATTAATTTTAGTGGAAATTTAGGATTAGATTTTAATTACTCATTAAATAATAAATTAAATCTAAATATTACACCAATGTTTAAAGTTCAAATGAATACATTTTCAAATACAGCAAATGGTTTTCAACCTTATACAATTGGAATATATAGTGGACTATCATATAAATTTTAAAAACGAAAAAAAATGAAAAAACTAACTTTAATTATTTTCACTATAATATTAGCATCCTGTAGTGTTGATGAACCAAATTATCAATTTAAATTACTTACAATAAAGGAAGCTACAGTACCACAGTTTTTTAAATTCGGAGAAATTGATACAATAAAAGTAACTTATGAATTACCAAATTCTTGCCATAGTTTTCATAGCTTATATTACCAGTATCAAGGAACTACAAGAGTTGTAGCTATAAGATCAGTTGAAACATTTCTTGAAGACTGTTCTCAAACCGCAATTGAAAGAGAACTGAAATTCCCAGTACAAATAACACAAAAAGAAGATTACTTATTCAAGTTTTGGAAGGGGAAAGATAACAAAGGAGAAGATATATTTGAAGAAAAATTAGTTCCAGTAAACTAAAAAGAGGTTTTAAACCTCTTTTTTAGTTTTTATAAATTTTAATTATTAATTCTCCTTCATTATCCATAGAAGCTCTATACATTCCTGCAGTATTAAATTCAAAGGACATATTACCATTTTTATCTAAAGCAATAACTCCACCTGTACCACCAAGTTTAGTAAGTTTATTTTGAATTACATCTTTAGTAGCTTCTTTTAAAGATTTATTTTGATATTCCATTTGAGCAGAAATATCATAAGCAACTTGAGTTCTAATAAAATATTCTCCCCAACCTGTAGATGAAACACCACAAGTTTTATTATTAGCATAAGTACCTGATCCTATAATTGGAGAATCGCCAATTCTATTCCAACGTTTGTTAGTCATTCCACCAGTAGATGTTCCTGCAGTAATATTACCTTTTTTATCAAGAGCAACACAGCCTACGGTTCCAAACTTACTATCTTTAATCTCTGGGTCATAAAAAGCAGACTTACTATTATGATCCAATGCTGTTTTTTCTTTTTCTTTTATTTTTTGAAGAGATTTAAATCTTTTTTCAGTAAAAAAATAACTAGGCTCTACAATTTCTAATCCTTGTTCTTTAGCAAAAATAGAAGCACCTTTACCAGAAAGTAAAACATGATTTGAGTTAGTCATTACCTTTCTAGCAGCAGAAATTGGGTTTTTTACATCTGTAACACCAGCAACAGCACCGGCATTTAAGTTTTTTCCATTCATAATGGAAGCATCCATTTCATTGGTTTCATTATGTGTAAAAACAGCTCCTTTACCAGCATTAAAAAGAGGGGAGTTTTCCATTATATGAATTGTTTTTTCAACAGCATCTATACTTGTTCCACCGCTTTTCAAAATGTTATATCCCACTGTAATAGCTTCTTTTAGTTTAGCCTTATAAGCAGCTTCTTTTTCAGGGGTCATATTCTTTTTTAAAATAGTACCAGCTCCACCATGAATAATAATTGCAAATTCATTTGTTTTTTGAGGATTAGAAGACTCTTTTTGCTTGTTACAACTAAGAATTAAGATGCTAAGAGTAAATAGAAAAAATGTTTTTTTCATGTGTTTTTTGTTTAATATTAAACAGAAACTAAAGGTTTTGTTTGATTTATATAAATGTAAAATTATTTGTAGTTTTGACAAATAAATTTAAAACAACTAAAATTACAATAAAAATGGCAGATTTTGGTATCAAGGAAGCTTTAGCTCAATTAGGCTTAAAAGATATAAATGATGGAACGTCAACAGGTTCGATAAATTTTTCAAATGGAGAAATTATTGAAAGTTACTCACCAGTTGATGGAAAGTTAATAGGAAAAGTAAAAGCTACTACTAGAGAAGATTACGATAAAGTAATGGATGCTGCAACATCAGCTTTTAAAACTTTTAGAGCAATGCCAGCTCCACAAAGAGGAGAGATTGTTCGTCAATTTGGAAATAAATTAAGAGAGTTAAAAGAGCCATTAGGTAAATTAGTTTCTTATGAGATGGGTAAATCTTATCAAGAAGGTTTAGGAGAAGTTCAAGAAATGATTGATATCTGTGATTTTGCTGTAGGATTGTCACGTCAATTAAATGGACAAGTAATTCCATCAGAAAGACCAGGACACGTAATGAGAGAACAATGGCACCCATTAGGAGTAGTTGGTATTATTTCTGCATTTAACTTCCCAGTTGCTGTTTGGTCATGGAACACAGCTTTAGCATGGATTTGTGGTAATGTATGTGTATGGAAAGGTTCTGAAAAAGCTCCATTATGTTCTGTAGCATGTCAAAACATTATTGCAGGAGTATTAAAAGATAATGACTTACCAGAAGGAATTTCTTGTATTGTTAATGGTGATTATAAAGTGGGTGAATATATTACAGAAGATACTCGCATTCCTTTAGTATCTGCAACTGGTTCTACAAGAATGGGACGTATTGTTGGAGCTAAGGTTGCTGAGCGTTTTGGTAAATCATTATTAGAATTAGGAGGAAACAATGCTATTATTATTACTCCAACAGCCGATTTAAAAGTAGTTGTTCCAGGAGCAGTATTTGGAGCAGTAGGGACTTGTGGTCAACGTTGTACATCAACTCGTAGATTAATTATTCACGAATCTGTATATGATAAAGTAAGAGACGCTATTGTTGGTGCTTATGGACAAATTAGAATTGGAAATCCATTAGATGAAAATAATCACGTTGGACCATTAATCGATAAAGATGCTGTAAATACTTATTTAGCTGCTATTGAAAAAGCAAAAGCAGAAGGAGGAAAAGTATTAGTAGAAGGAGGCGTTTTAGAAGGAGAAGGATACGAAAGCGGATGTTATGTTAAGCCAGCAATTATAGAGGCAGAAAACCACTTTGAAATCGTTCAACATGAAACATTTGCTCCAATCTTATATTTAATGAAGTATTCAGGAGATGTTGAAAATGCAATTGAATTACAAAATGGAGTAGCACAAGGATTATCATCATCAATAATGACAAGTGAGATGAAAGAAGCTGAAAGATTCTTGTCATTTGCTGGATCTGATTGTGGTATTGCTAATGTAAACATTGGTACTTCAGGAGCTGAGATTGGTGGAGCTTTTGGAGGAGAAAAAGAAACTGGAGGAGGACGTGAGTCTGGTTCTGATTCTTGGAAAGTTTATATGAGAAGACAAACGAATACGGTTAACTATTCTGATGAGTTACCATTAGCACAAGGAATTAAGTTCGATTTATAATAGATATTTATCTAGAGATAAATTAAAAAAGTCACATCTTAATGATGTGACTTTTTATTTTGAGATAGTTAGTTTTTTTGTTACTTATCCATTGCCTCTTTAATTATCTTGTAAGATTCATGGGCTTTAGACATTTTCGCATAGTCAAGAGCTGTAAAATCACCTTTTTCTGATTTTGTGTATAATTTTGCTCCTTTACTAATTAATAATTTAACAATGTCTACTTTATTATATCTAGCTGCAAACATTAATGGAGTTAAGCCAGTGGATTTTCTATTAATATTTGTTCCATTTTCTATTAAACTTTTTACAGCGTCATAGTTTCCAGCTTTTATCAATTTACATAATGTACTAACGTTTGGATATTCAATTGATGTTTTAAAAGTTGGTTTATGTAAATCAGAAGCTGTAATGGTTCCAAAAGATACTACGATAGCGAATACGGTTAAGATTAATTTTTTCATGATGTTGAGTTTTTTAGATTAGGATTACGACTAATAGACGCCCATAGAAAAAAAACGTTTCACTAAAAATTAATAGTTAACATATATTTAATAATTGTTCTTAAAATGCTCTTAAAATTAAAAACAACCTATAGTTAAATGATTGTTTTTTAGGTAGTTGTTTTTTTGTGTTTAAGAAAAGAAAAATATTTTTGAGAATTAAATTTTTAAACCTTTTGATAAAATAGGTGTCAAAATAAATATGGAAACAAGGCACATACAACATTTATATAACAGAATTGGTTTTGGAATTACTCCTGTAGAAATAGAAGAATATAAGTACAAACCCAAAAAAGAAATTATAAAAACTTTATTTAAAGAGTCAGAAAAAATACGCCCTTTAGAAATAGATACTTCTTTTATTTCAAATCTTACGAGAGAAGATTTGAAAAATAAAAAGAAACGAAGAGAACTCATGAAAATGAGCAGAAAAAAGATTATCGAATTAAATAAATCTTGGTTAGATAGATTGTATTCACCAAAGGAATTGTTACGAGAAAAAATGACGCTTTTTTGGGCTAATCATTTTGTTTGTGAAGATAAAAACGTGCTGTTTGCCAAGCAATATAACAATGCGTTGCGAACCCATGCATTAGGCGATTTTAGAACCTTTGTTAAAGTAATTTCAAAAGAGCCTGCTATGTTAAAATACTTAAACAATAAACAGAATAAAAAGAAAAGTCCAAACGAAAATTTTGCAAGAGAACTCATGGAGCTTTTTACTTTAGGACAAGGAAATTATACTGAAAAAGATATAAAAGAAAGTGCAAGAGCATTTACTGGTTATAATCATAATTTTTTTGGTGAATTTAAAATGCGTAGACGTCAACATGATGAAGGAGAAAAGATATTTTTAGGATATACAGGAAATTTTGATGGAAACGATATTATAGATATTATTCTAAAACAGAAGCAATGTGCACAATTTATTTGCGAAAAAATCTATGGCTATTTTGTAAATGAAAATCTTAATTCTGAACATGTTAATAAAATGGTTTCGGTGTTTTATCCAAATTATAATATTGAAGAATTAATGTTTTTTGTATTGACTTCCGAATGGTTTTATGAAGAAGAAAATATAGGAACCAAGATAAAGTCACCCATTGAATTTTTAGTAGGATTACATACAGTAGTTCCATTCACTATAGAAAAAAACAAACACAGTTTGTTAATTCAGAAGTTATTAGGACAAATTTTATTGAGACCTCCCAATGTAGCAGGGTGGAAGGGAGGAAAAACATGGATAGATAGTAATACCATAGTTACTCGATTAAGATTGTCATCCGTATTGTTGAACAATGCAGAAATAACGTATTCAGATAAAGGGGATTTAGAAGATGAGGTGAGAAGTTTTAGTGAGAAAAGATTAAGAAGAAGAACTTTTATAAAAGCAACACCAAATTGGACCTCTTTTGAGAATAATTTTCCAACACAATCAAATAAAGAATTAATTAAACAAATTCTTATAAGTCCAATAAATAAAGGAACATTAGAAGTTTTAGAAAATAGTGAGTTAGTATCAAAACAAGATTTTTGCGTGCAATTAATGTCGTTACCAGAATATCAATTATGTTAAAAAAGAGAAGAGATGGATAGAAGAAATTTTATAAAAAGAACTTCATTAGCAAGTGGCGGATTATTTTTTGTACCTCAGTTTGTAAAAGCATTTGAGCAGCAAGCACAACAGCTCTTTAGTAATAAAAAAATAGTAATTGTTCAATTAAAAGGAGGAAATGATGGATTAAATACCGTTGTGCCTTTTAGAAATGATATTTATTATCAAAAAAGAAACGGAATTTCCATACCTAAAAACAATTTATTAAGGTTGAATGATGAGGTTGGTTTACATAAAAGCTTAGCACCACTTCAAAAATTATACGATAAAGGTTATTTGAGCATTATAAACAATGTAGGATATCCAAATCCAAACCGTTCACACTTTAGATCTACTGATATTTGGCAAACAGCAAGCGATAGTAATGAATATTTACAAAGTGGTTGGATAGGGCGTTTTCTAGATACAACCAATTCAAAACCATATAAAGCCATTGAAGTAGACGAAAGTCTCTCTTTAATGCTAAAAGGAGAGCTGCAAAATGGTTTGGCAGTAACTAACCCCAAACTTTTATATCAGTCGCTTAAACAGCCTTTTTTTACCGAAATTTTAAATAATTATAATGATACACATTTAAGTGAGCATAATCTGGGATATTTATATAACACAATGATAGATGCTAAATCTTCGGCAAAAGATATTCATGAAAAAAGTAAAACTACAATATCTAAAGCAAGCTATCCAAAAAATGTTTTTGGAAAACAATTAAAAACAATTGCAGGATTTATTAATTCAGGACTAGAAACACAAGTATATTATGCAGCCTTAAGTGGTTTTGATACACATGCAAATCAGGTAAATAGACAAGCTCGTTTATTAGACTTATACGCTAAGAGTATGGAGGTTTTTGTAAATGACTTAGAGAAAAGTAATAAGCTAGAAGATGTGTTGATAATTACGTTTTCAGAATTTGGTAGGAGAGTGCAACAAAATGCGGCAAATGGAACAGATCATGGAACAGCTAATAATGTTTTTATAATAGGAAAACATTTAAAAAAGCAAGGTTTATATAATGGACTGCCTGATTTACAAAATTTAGATACCAATGGTGATTTAAAATATGAAATAGACTTCAGAGAAATTTATGCTACACTTTTAGATAAATGGTTGCAAGTGGATGATACACAAATTTTAAATAAACAATTTTCTAAATTAAGTTTTGTGTAAGAACTATTAATCTAAAGAATTTAAAATTTTTCTAGCTTTCTTGTAGTTATAATTTGTTGGATTTTTAATAATAGTTTCTAAAGCTTTTTTCAAAGCGGGTTTATTATTTAATTTCATGTAGGTTATGGCTTCGTACCAGTTTCCTTTACTGGCATCAATAGCATCGCTTTGTTTTAATTTATTGAAAGTGACTAAAGCTTCTTTTTCATTATGCAGTTTTAACAAAGAAATTCCTTTATAAATTAGAACATTAGGATTGGGTTTAGAAGAAGTATCTAATTGAAGATTACATAAACTTAAACTTTTTTGATAGTTTTCGTTTTTAAACGCAATTTCAATTTCTTCAAGAGCTTGTTGTTGATTATTCCCTTGAACGATAAAAGAAGGCATCTCTACTTTATTAGAATGAATAGCATATAATTTATGTAAACCAACAGGAATAGATTGATAATAAAAGAAAAGACCAACCAATACTATTATAGTAGCAGCTATAGATCCATAAAGGTAATTGTATTTTTTTCTAGTAGTTTGTAAATAACTCTTTTCAGCCGATAGTAAATTATTTTTGAAATTAGTATACTCATGTTTTTCAACTAATTTTTTACTCAGGAAAACATGTTCTTTTAAGTCATCATTATCAGCTATTATTTTTTCGAAAGCTAATTTTTCTTCAAAAGACATTTCTCCTGCTAAGTAACGTTCGGTTTGTATTTCAATAGTGTTCTCCATAATTAAATATCTTTCAAATCATTATACCTTTTGTCGCTTTGAATCATTTTAAACAGCTTTTTTTTACACTTAAAAACCTTTTGTCTAGCAGCATTTTCGTTAGGTAAATTAAGTTTTTTAAAAATTGATTCGTAAGGAGTTTTTTGTAGCATTAATTTTAATATGTTAATGCAATCATCTTTTAAGAGGTTAAATTTTTCTTCAAATAATTCCCATTGACGCTCTTTTAATTCGAACGTATTGTCTTCAATATCATTACTTATAAGAGTAGTTAGGTCGGTTTCTGTTACCTTATTTTTAGTTACTTTTTTAATCCATAGGTTTTTACAAGTAAAAAATAAATAACTATCAAAAGCTATAATTTTTAGATTTCCACTTTTAAGTCCAGAATATAAAATCAGTAAGGCTTCCTGAAAAATATCTAAAGCATCGGCTTTTGTACCATTATTTTTCAGAATATATTTTTTTACTCCAGTAAAATTTTTGGTATAAATTTTCTCTAAAACCTCTTGTTTACCCTCTATAAATAGCTTTATAAAATTCTGATTTTCATCTGTCATAGATTTTTTTTCAAAAAGTAGTAACAAAGATGCTAAAATTACTCTTAATAAAAAACAGCGTTTAAATCTAGTACGCAAAAAGAAAATCTAGATATATAATTAAACTAACCGAACAATGAAAAAAATTTTATTTTTTATAGCTATAGTAATTTTTGCTAGCTGTAATTCAAACGATGAAGCCTTAAACGTAAACGAACAATCTCAAGAACAATTTTCTGCAAGAAAAGCAACTAAAGAAGGCTTAGTGTTAACACCAGTAGTTTATAAATGCAAACAAAATAGTAGGGATAAAATAACTACTATTAAAGATACTTATGTAACTGCTAGAGAATCAGAACAAATTCTTAGAGGAAACATCAAAAAGATTATAACATATCGTGCTAAAGATGGGTATTCGTATACTTTAAATGCAATGAAAGCAATCAACATTAATCCAATTGATGATGATATTGATGATTTTTATCCATGCATAATAAGTGAGCAAGATCAACAAGATCTTCAAGATGAAGCAAATAATACTTGTAAAGTAGTTGAGTTTAAATGTTGTAATCAAACACCAGATAATCCAAATGGAGCAGCTGTGTTATATATCTTTTATCCACAACCATCTGCAGGATGTCCTGAAGTTGCATATTACGATTGGGGAAGTGAAGCACTATAAAAAAAGAAAATAAGTAGAAACATTTTGTGATACTTATATTTTTTAATTTAAGTTTATTAACTGTATGTCTTTACTTTAAGATATACAGTTAATTTTTTAATACAGTTCTTTTATTGGAATTAATAACAAAATAAACGCGAAAAACACTAACTAAAAATGATAAAATATTTTCTACCCATACTACTTCTTTTTATAGTAATAAGTTGTCAAAACAATGAATTTGAAGAAGTGAATTTTAATAATGAAAATGCACTTTCTAAAAGTAGGTCAGCTGATAAACAAGAACAAGAAAACACAGTTGTAATTCGTTTTAAAAAAGGGTTAAGCGATACAGAAAAAGCAATTGTTAGAGCAAAGTATAATGTTTTATACTTTGAAGTTTGTTCATGTGGAGACCCCGAATTAGAAAATTGGTTTTTTTCAGGTAATTTAACTTTTGCTGACTTAGAAGAAAAAGTATTATCAATGGAATCAGATACCGATATGGAAGGAGCTGATCTTAACTTTAAAATTACCATTGATATTAGTGGAATAAGTAAACCTAATGTAAATGCGCAGCGGGAAGTATCTGTAGGTAATTTTAAAAAAAATACATTAGATAAAATAGATGTTGTTGTAGGAGTATTGGATTCTGGAATTAATCCATCGTATTTTAAATTTACGAAACCATTTTTATTTGATAGTACAGGAATGAATGATACCTGTGGAAACGAAATTTTTGGATGGAATTTTGTTAATAACAATAATGCTCCAATTGACGATAGTGGTCATGGAACACGTGTAAGCTATTTTATTTATGAACAATTAATCAATTCTCCTAAAAATTTTCAAATACTTCCTGCTAAAGTTTTTGATATTAATGGAAGTAGTTCACTTTTTACAATTAACTGTGGTTTTAGCTATTTAATAAAAAGAAAAGTTAATGTAATTAATATGAGTTTTGGTTGGAAAAATAATCCATCAAGTGTAATGAAATCATATATTAATGAAATTGAAGAGTATATTTTAATTAACGCTTCTGCAGGAAACCTTGGTGAAAATAATGATGCTATACCACATTATCCATCTTCTTACAAAAACAACAATATACTAGCAGTTACAGCAATTGATAATACAATACCTCCAAATTTAGTTTTAGGAAGTATTTCATTATCTAATTATGGTGAAAACTCAGTAGATATTGGAGTGAAAGGACTAGGAATTCCTTTTTATACCTCTTCAAATAATGGACCTGTTTTTATTAGTGGAACATCATATTCTAGTGCAAAGGCTTCGGGTTTTAATGCATCATTGTATAAAACAGGTATGTCAATAAATGAATGGTACCATGAAATACTTCAGCATAGTATTCCTTCATCAAACCTTAACTTGATAAAACACAGTGCTTATTTAGAATTATAGCAGTATATTAGGAATGAATAAATACAATTCCTATGCATGCAACCAAAAAACATAAACAATTATTAAAATTATGTTTTTTGTGTATTTATGTATGTGCTTTTAGTTTTCAGGTTTATTCTCAGCAATTTAATAAAGAAGAGTTTGATAGTATTGTAGGTTTAAAAAGTATTAGTACTGCTGAAAAAGTAGCGGTGTTTAAAGAGAAATTAAAGAATGAAAAGAATCAACAAATAGCTGCTGAGTTATGTTATAAAACAGTTGTTTTTTTCTGGAGAGAACGAAAAAAATCACCCTGGATATTAAAAGAAGGAATTTATTTCTTAAAAAAAGAGCAATCGATTAGAAATACTTTAGATTCAACTAAAACTGCTTTAATAAAAAGAAACCTATTTAATCTAGGTTTGTTTTATAAAGAACTGAAAGATTATACAAATGCTATAAAGTATTTAGATGAGCTTATTTCTTATACTGAAAAACCTAATAAACAGCTTGCTAAAAGTTATAAATTAAAAGGAAATATTTATACAAATTTAGGTGATTTTGAGCGAGCTGGTAACTATTTGAATAGAGCAAGAAAAATATTTAAGAAACTAGGATTAGAAGATAGGTTATTCAGAGTAAATAATGATTTATTGAAATTATTGATTGATAAGAAAGACCAAAAATCTTTTTCATTTTATAAAAAACTATCTGAAGAAAATAAAGTTATAAAAGATAGTTTTAATGCTACTTTTAAAGATACGTTTGATTTTTTTTATAACTCTGCTAGTATTTTATATCGTAATAAACATTACAAAGAGTCGATTATAACATATAAAGAAGTACAAAAAATGTTACTAAGTAAGGGGGACTCCACTCGTTTAGTTGATTTTTATAATAATTTTTCTCTTCCTTTTTTGAAAGAATCAAAACCAGATTCAGCAAAATATTACTGTCAAAAAGGACTTAAGTATACAAATTCAAAAAACCTATTAGGAAAAAGTGCTTTGTATAATAATTTAGGGGATGTATATCTTTCAGAATCTAAATTTAAGAAAGCCTTTTATTATTATGATAAAGCTATTCAAACAATATCACTAAATAGTTCTGATGAATTTCCTACAACAATTTATTTTAAAGAACTATTGGGGTATCATTTAGATAAGTTGAATGCACTAATTACTTTTTATGAAGAAAAACAAAGTACTCGTATTTTGCAGGAAGCTTATGAATTATTAACTAAAATAGATTCTCAATTCGACGCTATTCATCATACAAGTAAAGAACGAATATCTAAACTTTTTTGGAGAGAAGAAGGGAGAGATTTTTATATTAATGCTGTTAAAATTTGTTACCGTTTAAATAAACTGAAGGAGGTTTTTTATTATATAGAAAAAAGTAAAGGAATACTACTTTTAGAGAATACGAATAATCAATTTGCTAAAAAATTAGCCAATCTTTCAGATTTTTTAATAGAAAAAGAAGACAGTTTAAAAAGGCGAATATTACATTTTAACGAACAAATAAACCGAACTCAAAAAGCCGCATTTAAGGATAGTTTATTTTTAACTAAAGAAAAGTATTTTACTTTTTTAAATACTCTGGAAAGAAATAATATAAACTATTATAGGTATAAAACAAGCATTCCTATAACTACTATAAAAGCTGCAAAGAAGAATTTAAGAAATGATGAATTAGCTATTTCTTATATTTTAGGAAAAGATAGTGGGTTTATATTGGTATTATCTAAAAATAAGTATAAGGTTTTACCTCTAAAAAATTACAATGAATTAGCTTCTTTAGTAAAGAGATATAAAAAATTATGTTTATCACCTATCCAATACAAAGAAGAATTAAGCACGTTTAAGAATATATCTAATAAATTATATCAAATACTATTTCCAAAAGAAATAACGTCTTATTTTAAGCATTATAATAAATATTCAATAGTAACTGATGGTATTTTAAATAATATTTCATTCGACGCCTTAATCCCTTTTATAAATAAAGATGGTGGTTTTAAGTATTTGATAGAAGAAAAAGAATTAGTATACCATAATTCATTATCATTAACGTTATTAAATAATTCTTTGCAAACACCATTTTTTAAACGTCAGTACAATTTTATAGTTAATAAATTTAAAGACACCAGCTTTACTTCTTTAACAGTAAAAAAAGAACCTTTTTTCAATGATAAAATGTTTGTTAATGAAGAAGTATTAAAAGAAAATTTTATAAAAGAGTTTAAAAAAGCTTCTTCAATTTTTATTTCTAGTCATGCAGATGGGAAAAATCAAATTCCTTGGATTGCTTTATACGATCAAAAATTATACTTAAACGAATTGTTTTTCCTTAATAGCCCTAAAAACTTTGTGGTTTTAAATGCTTGTGAAACAGGAATGGGTAGATTACAAACAGGAGAAGGAAATTTTAATTTAACAAGAGGTTTTTTAAATGCAGGAGCAAAGAGTGTATTGTCTACACAATGGCAGGTAAATGAGAAATATAATACTGAAATTTTGAAAAACTTCTTAAAAGCTTTGAAAAGCGGGAATCCAAAATCTACAAGCTTAGCTATTGCAAAAAGGAAATATCTAAAGAAATATAAGAACACAAATTTAAGCTCTCCTTATTATTGGGCAGTTACTACAATTACAGGTAATGATTGTCCTTTACCCCATAATAAGAATTATACCATGTTTGTAGTTATATTAGTGGCTTTATTGTTAATTCTTTATATTTTAAAATATTCAAAAAAACGTTTAAAACATAAACGTTAATTATACTTTACTTTACGTAATACTCGCATAGCTTCTTTGTATTTAATATAAGTAGTTTTGTCATCTAAATTTTTAATATAACTTTTAGCTTTTCTTAGTTGAGTTGGGGCATCTAAAAAACCATTTAAATAGCAAATTAAGTAGGAGGTAGGTAGTTTAAAAACATCTTCATGCTCTATAACAGATAAAGCTATATTATTTTCTATTTTGTTAGTAATAATGTTGTTGTTATTATAAATATGATTAATAATGGTGCTATCATACTGAGGAGGTTCAAATAGGAATTCGGTAACAATATCGTGTTTTCCATTATCTTTAAAATTAATAATAGTTTTTTCTAAAGGATATCGTTTTTCACTTTTATCAATCCCTAAAACTATATATTCGGTAATAATAAAAGATTGCTCGTTGTAACTTATTTGCACATCATCTAGCGCTGAAAAAAATAAACGAACCTGTTCGTTTATTAATTCGATGTCTACTCGAGTTAAAAATTCTTCGTCATTAACAAGCTTTTTTTTGCCTGCCCAACACAGAACAAACTGTTCATTAAAAACTTTGTATTGTGGATTGTATTCTGGTTTATGGTTATTGATAAAATCAAAAACACCATCTAAAGTAAGTTGAATATTATTACTAGCATTTTTTTCAATAGCTTCTACAATAGGAGCATTTTCATTTTTGTGCTCTAGTATGTTTTCTGTAGGAATAGAATTACTTCCTCTACGAAAAAACACTGTTCCTTTACGATATTTCCAAGCGTTTTTAGATAAAGAAGTAACCTGTTCGTTAGGGTAAATAGTTACTAACCCAATTACTTTATGCCGAGGTAAACGAGGAAACGGAACATTTTCATACTCAACTTTAGGAGGATTGTTTAAATAGGCATTGACTAAATTCTGAATTTTACTATCATCATAAAAATCAACACCTACAATTTTGTTTTCTTCATCTTCAACTCCAATAACAATGTATGAGTTATTTTGAGGATTAGAATTTGATAAAGCACAGATATGTTTAATAAACTTAGCTTTTCCTTCTTTAGAACTTAAAGAAAGTTTTTGCTTTTTATCATAAAAACTATTCTCATCATTATGAGATAATAAGTTTTTAATAAGTAAGCGTTTATTAATCATTTTTAAGGTACTTTATGGCCTTGACTAGCTACAAGTAAAGAAAACCAATCTTCTGTTTCTAATTTTATAAACTGAGCCTTTATCGCTTCTTTTATACGTTGAATATTAGTAGTTCCAATAACAGGTGTAATCTTAGCAGGATGCTTATATAACCAAGCCAATAATAATTGGCTTTCAGTAGCATTATATTTTTTACATAAATGTACTAATTCTGTTTTAATTCGTTCATTTTGATCTGAATGTTCCTTAAAATAAGAACCTAAAGGACTCCATGCCATTGGTTTTACATTATGTGTTTGCATATGATCTAAACTACCATCTAGCATTGAAGAAAATTGAGTTAACGATACTTCTATTTGATTAACTGTAATAGAATTTTTCTTGTTAATTAAATCAGTTTGTGATGGAGTAAAATTAGAAACACCAAAATCAATAATTTTACCTTGTTTTTTTAATTGGTCAATCGCTTCATAAATTTCATCAGCTTGCATTAAAGGACTAGGTCTGTGTAATAATAACAAGTCTAAATATTCAGTTTGTAAATTTTTAAGAGATTGTTCTACACTCCAAATAATGTATTCTTTTGAATAGTCGTAATATTTTACCCTATTGTTTCTTGTTTTTCCAACGTATTGAATACCACACTTAGAAATTAACTGAATTTGATTACGGTTAACTTTACTTTCAATAAAAGCCTTTCCAAAATCAGCTTCAGTAGTATAATCACCATAAATATCAGCATGGTCAAATGTGGTGATATCATTTTCTAAGCAAGTATGAATTAGAGTACTCATTTCTTGAGTGTTTAGGTTTTTACCCCAAATACCCCAAGTCATACAACCAGCAATTAGTTCTGAATAATTAGACATTTTTATTTAAAATTGTTGCACTAGCTTGTGCAGTTGGATATACTACTAAATCTTCAATATTAACATGATAAGGTCTGGTAACTACAAAATGAATAATATCGGCAATATCTTCAGCTTGTAAAGCATTGTAACCTTTGTAAACATTTTTAGCTTTTTCTTTATCTCCCTTGAAGCGTACATCAGAAAACTCTGTTTCTACTGCTCCAGGATGAATGCCAGAAACTCTTATGTTATGCTTATTTAAATCAATACGCATCGATTTATTAATAGCATTTACAGCATGTTTAGAAGCACAATATACATTTCCATTAGGATATACTTCTTTTCCAGCAATAGAACCAATATTAACAATAAAACCACTATTTCTTTCTACCATTTGAGGTACAATAGCTTTGGTAACATAAAGTAATCCCTTTACATTAATATCAATCATAGCATCCCAATCATCAATATTTCCATCCTGAATAGCACTTAATCCGTGAGCATTTCCAGCATTGTTAATTAAAATATCTATTTGACGGAAGTCTTGAGGTAAGTTATTTATTGCTTTTTGTACTTCATTTCTATTTTTAACATCAAAGTTTAAAGTAGCAACTTCAGTATAGTTTCTTAGTTGTTTTTGTATTTCATCTAATCGATTTTTTCTACGGCCACATAGAATTAATCGAATATTATTTTTAGCAAAAATCTCAGCAGTTGCTTTACCTATACCAGATGTAGCACCAGTAATAAGAGCAGTAAGTTTCATTATTTATGTTTTGGTTAAAGGTAGGTTATTCAACTAAAAAATAAAACCTTTATAAAGATACTTAACAAAAAGTTTATAAAAATAAAAACCGCCCCTTTGTGGGGGCGGTTCCTTTTAGTTGGTAACTACACCAACCAAAAATCAACTAACCAAACTTTATTTTAAATATTTTCTATCAACTGTCTTTCGTTGTATTTTAGTACGTTTTCTACCGCTATTCCTTACGGTAGACTTTGCAGTACTTTTGTTTTTACCTTTTAAATATTGTACAAATCCTCTACCAGAAAAAGTGTACGTTGTTTTTGAACTTAAGTGGAACAACTCTATTGTTTCATCATCTATAACGCTTAACTCAAATCTTTCAGTATCTCCACCATCATAATTAAGTGTTAAAAGTTTTAGATTCTCGAATCCTGAAATATTGGCTACTTCATAACCTCCCACATAGTCCCACTTAATTATATCAATATTCGTGCCAAAAGCATCATGAGAAGAATAAAATGTTACGTTGTTCTCAGGAGTAAACTGTAAAAAATGCTCGTCATCAAATGCATTTGGAGTTCCTCCTTTTGCATCTATTCTTTCCCAAGCAATATATTCTTGTAAAAAATATTCTATGTTTTCATAAAATAATTTATCGTAATCAAAATTATTTCTTTGGTAACCTATTAGATAATAACTAACATTTTGTGATAAATCATCAATTCTAATTTCATTATTTGATAATTGAACAACCTCAAAGTCGTAATTTCCATCTAAATTATGACGTGTTTCTAAAACTGTTCCTATTGCCCCATATCTACCAACTATAATTCCTAAACCATTTCCTGTTTTACCGATATCTGCAATATTATTATTAGCATACATAGTTCCATTTAAAAATGATACTGTAAATGCTTTAGATAGGAAAGGAACATCACCTGTACCAGTAGTTCTATGGTAATCAATATACCATAAATCGTAACTAGAGATAAATTGGTTTAATGAAAAAGCATTATCATCAATTATTTCATTTTGTACAACACAAGATGTAAGAGTAACACTTGTTGCTATAAATAAGAATAGTAATTTTATACGTTTCATAAGCTTTCATTTTATGGTTATGCTTATACGTTTTCAAATTACGTGCCAAAAATAAAAAACACCTCATTGAGGTGTTTTTTATTTTAGTATTGAGGTTTTACCGATGGCATAAAAACCTTTTCTCCTTTTTTAATGTTTTCTATTTTATAATAATGAATTTTAGTTCCTACTTTATAGGTAACGATGGCTTCATTTTCTTTTAATTTAAAAGGAAAATCTTTTTCGCTTTTTGCACCAGCTGTATTTCCATGTTCTTCTTTAGGGTCAGCATGTAATGTTAAATCTTTTTTAGCTTGATTTGTTGAGGTATTATAACGTGCGGCTATATATTGCTTATCCTGTTTTTTTTCAATTACAGCTTTCGTAATTCTATTTTGAAAGAAAACCTTTTCAAAATTAACTGAATCTTCTGAAGTAAATTCAATAATTAAATCAAGACTATTATTACCAGGTAAACCACCTGTTATATGAGTGTATGTAGCATGTTTTACAGAAAAAGGAGGATTGCTATCCATTTTCATGCTTGCACATTGAGTAAATGTAAAAGCTAATATTAAGATTCCGAATAATTTCATAGGATTACTATTTTATTGTTTAATTTTAGACATTCAAGTAGTGTGCCAAGGTACAAATATATTTATATTTTTAAGATGTTGAATTACAGTTATTGGGAGCTTAAGGAGTGGTTTACTAATGTTGATTTTACAGTAGTAGGTAGTGGAATTGTCGGATTAAATTGTGCATTAGAATTAAAGAAAAAATACCCGAAATCGAAGATTTTAATTTTAGAAAAAGGAACTTTACCTCAGGGAGCTAGTACTAAAAATGCTGGGTTTGCTTGTTTTGGAAGTTTATCTGAATTAATTGACGACTTAAATACACATACTGAAGAAGAGGTTTTTAATTTAGTAAAAAAAAGATGGGAAGGGTTAGAGTTGTTGAAAAAGAATTTAGGAGATAAAAACATCGATTTTCAACAAAATAAAGGATACGAATTATTTCAAGATGATGCTTTTTTTGAAGACTGTTTGAGTAAAAAAGATAAAATAAATGAATTGTTAAAACCTTTATTTAAATCAGATGTTTTTCATGTAAATGAAAACATTTTTGGTTTTAATAATATTCATGGAAATTATATTGTAAATGAATTTGAAGGTCAGATAGATACTGGTAAAATGGCTACATGTTTATTAAATTTAGCTCAGTCGTTTGGAATCAAAATTATTAATAATATAGCTGTTGAAAATTATACTGAACTTAACGGAAGTATAGTTGTTAAAACTAAACAGATAGAATTTACGACTAAAAAAATATTCATTGCTACCAACGGTTTTGCAAAACAATTACTTAAGGAAGATGTACAACCTGCTAGAGCACAAGTTTTAATTACGAAACCGATTAAAAACCTTCATATCAAAGGAACTTTTCATTTAGATAAAGGATATTATTATTTTAGAAATATTGATAATAGAATATTGTTTGGAGGAGGAAGGAATTTAGATTTTAAAGCAGAGGAAACTGTAGAGTTTGGACAAACAGAGTTAATTCAAAATAAATTAGAAGAGATTTTAAAAACAGTAATTTTACCCAAGAACAATTTTGAAATAGATCATAGGTGGAGTGGTATTATGGGAGTTGGAAATCAAAAAAAGGCTATTGTGAAACAATTGTCTAATAATGTTTTTTGTGGTGTTCGTTTAGGAGGAATGGGAGTTGCTATAGGTAGCTTGGTTGGAAAAGAATTAGCAGATTTGGTATGAATATAAAAGAAGAATTGTTTAAGCAATGTGTTGCTTATGTAAATAAACGGATGAAAACAATTGAAGAAATAATTTCATCTAATAAAAAAGCATTACAATCTGAAACAAAAAGCTCAGCTGGAGATAAACATGAAACAGGAAGAGCAATGTTGCAGTTAGAAATGGAAAAAGCAAGTCAGCAACTTAGTGGAGTTGAAAAAATGAAAGAAACGCTTTCTAAAATTAATTTAGAAAGAGTAACAGATGTGGCTCACTTAGGAAATGTAGTTATAACGAATAAAAACGCGTATTTTTTAAGTATTAGTTCTGGGCAATTAAAAATAGCAGATAAAGTTTATTTTTCAGTTTCAGTTTCTTCACCAATAGGACGTTTATTACTAGGGAAAAAAGCAACAGAATCTTTTGTGTTTAATGGTAATAAACAAACAATAAAGGAAATTTTTTAAATAAAAAGTAGGGTAAAATAAATTAAAACGGTTTTATCATAGGAAAGGTTGCTACCCTTCATGAGGAAAAGAAGTTTTATAGTACACTTTTATCATTTTTTAGTGTTTAGACTGGTAAGAGTGTATTTTTCTGTAGATATAAAAGTATATTAAAATAGTTGAGTAATAATTATGAGATAGTTATTATTGGTTTAAACAGTTTCATTGAACGCTAATGAAACTGTTTTTTTTGTATCTATAATTGAATGATAGTTGAAGAAAATAGTTTGATTATTATAATATGCTTCTATAAGCCAATAATATCCTTTAAAATATGCTTTTTTAACAATAGCTTTATTGTTAGAATATTCAACAACTTGTATTTGATGAGGATATAATAAAACTTGTTTTTCGTTCAAAAAAAACTCATTCACATCATCAAATAAAGAAGCAATATATTTTTGTTTTAATCCTTTGTATAAACTATCAGGTGTATCATTAGCAATAACTTTATGATTTTTTATTACAATCATTTTATCAGCAAAAGATAAAGCGTCGTTACCGTCATGCGTTGCAACGATACAGGAAATATTATTTGCTTTTAAATAAGCAAATAACTTCCTTCGTAGAGAATTCTTTTTAAAGTTGTCTATTTGGCTAAAAGGTTCATCTAAAAGAAGTAATTCAGGTTGTTTAGCTATTGCTCTAGCTATGGCAACTCGTTGTTGTTGACCTCCACTTAAATTTTTTACTTTTTCGTTAGCAAACGAAGTCATTTCTATAACATCAAGGAGTTCTTGTGTTCTTTTTTCTGCTTCTTCTGGGTAAAAACGAGAAAGAAATTTTTTAATGTTTTCACTTACAGAAATAAAAGGCATTAGGTCAAAATCTTGAGCTACGTACTTAAAAAAATCCATTCCAGGCACCAAATGATGGGCTGGACCTAAAATTTGAATATCATTCCAGTAAAGTGTACCTTCATTTAAATCTAATAAGCCGTAGATAGCTTTTAATAAAGTAGATTTTCCACAACCACTTTCCCCCATAACACATAAATGCTCGCCTTTTTCTAAGGAGAAATTAATGTTTTTTAAGGTTGATTTTTCATCAGAATATGAAAAAGAGATATTGTTAACTTTTAACATAGTTGCAAAAATAATGAACTCTATTTTTTATATAAAAAAAACCGATGCAAAAGCATCGGTTTTTGTATTTTATCAAAAGAAAAAATCTTTTTACCAGATTCTAACTCTTTCTTCAGGTTTTAAATACATTTTATCACCTTCTTTTACATCAAATGCTTCATAGAAAGCGTCAACGTTTTTAAGAGGCATATAAGCTCTATATTGACCTGGAGCATGTGTATTTGTCATGATTAAGTTCTTTAAAGCCTCATCACGCATTTTAGTTCTCCAAATAGTACCCCAAGAAAGGAAGAAACGTTGTTCAGGAGAGAAACCATCAATATCATCAGGACGACCGTTCTTTTCTAAGAATACTTTTAATCCTTCATAAGCAGCTTGAACACCACCTAAATCACCAATGTTTTCACCTAAAGTATACTCACCATTTAAATGCATACTATCAATGGCAATAATATCACTGTATTGTTTAACTAATTTACTTCCAACGTCTTTAAACTTTTTAGAATCTTCTTCAGTCCACCAATTTTTAAGGTTTCCATCACCGTCAAAACGAGCACCAGAATCATCAAAACTGTGTGAGATTTCGTGACCAATAACAGCTCCAATTCCACCATAGTTTACAGCTTCATCAGCTTTATAGTTGTAGAAAGGCGGTTGTAAAATTGCTGCTGGGAATACGATTTCGTTATTTACAGGGTTAAAGTAAGCATTTACTGTTTGTGGAGACATTCCCCATTCAGTTCTATCTACTTCTTTACCTAATTTAGCCATGTTTTTATCAAAGTTCCATTTAGAAACATTAATAGCATTGTCAAAATAAGTACCTCCGTTTTTTAAACCTTTAACTTGTAAAGCAGAATAGTCTTTCCATTTATCTGGGTAAGCAATTTTAACAGTTAATTTATGTAATTTTTCTAAGGCTTTTTTCTTAGTTTCTTCACTCATCCAAGGTAATTGAGCAATACGTTTTTCAAAACCTAACATTACATTGTCAATCATTTCCTTAGCTTTTTTCTTAGCTTCTGGCGGGAATTTAGCATCAACATATAATTTACCTAAAGCTTCTCCAATAGCACCGTTTAAGTTACCTAAAGCACGTTCGTCTCTTGGACGTTGCTTTTTAGCTCCACGCATTACTTTACTGTAAAACTCCCAGTTAGCTTTTTCTAAGTCGGTAGATAATAATCCTAATGAGTTATTAATTGCATTCCAACGTAATAATAGCTTGATATCTTCTACAGGACGAGTTTTAAGGATTTCACTCATTGCTTTAAAGTACCCAGGGTCAGTAACGATTACTTTATTAAGATTCTTATCACCTGCTTTATCGAGATTATTATCGTCTATTTTATCAAGATTTTTAACTCCAATTCCTTTTAAATGAGCTGCCCAATCAATTGTTGGGGCTAAAGCTGTTAGCTCTTCAATAGTCATTGGATTATACATTTTACGAGTATCTCTACGCTCTTCTTTAGTCATCATTGGTTCTGCTAAGCTTTTTTCAAAACCAACAATCGTTTCAGCGTTTTTCTTTGCAGTAGCTTCATCGTCACCAAATTCTTGTAACATTTTAGCTACAAATTCTTGATATTTTTCAAGCTTATCTTTTACTTTATCATCTACATAATAGTCTCTAGATAATCCTAAACTTCCAGCTCCCATATAACCAGCATTCATACTACTGTTTTTAAGGTCGTTGAAAACTCCAAATCCATAGAAACCACCACCTCCATAAGGAGCCATGTTAGTAATAAATTCTTGTACTCCGTTTAAATCTTTAATCTCCTCAATTTTTTTTAGGAAGGGCTTTAAAGGTTCTTTACCAGCTTTGTTTCTAGCTACGGTATCCATAATAGTTTCGTAGTAGTTTACAGCTTTTTCTTGATCAGAATCGATTTCGTTTCCTTCAGAATCTTTTATTTTAGGAAAGTTTCCTTCTTCAATAGCTTTGTTTAAGATAGCTAATACATCAGCATCTGTTTTTTTACGAAGCTCTCCAAAACCTCCCCAAGAAGTTCTGTCGGCAGGGATTTCAGTTTTATCCAACCAAGCCCCGTTTACATATCTAAAGAAATCGTCTGTAGGTTTTACAGAGGTATCCATGTTTTCTAAGATAATTCCCTGAACTTTTTCCTCAGGTTGTTTATCCGCTTTTTTATCTGTTTTACACGATGCAATTGCTAAAGAAGCCACAGCAGTAGTAAACAGCATTTTGTGAATGGTTTTCATTGTATATAATTTGATTGATTTAATTACAATTGATTTTTATTTGTTTTCCTTCTTGTTTCGCTTTTTTATCTTTTTCTTGTTTTAATTATAATACCTATGTATCATTACAGCGTTTTGAATATAGTTTCAAAAGAAATAAACATCATGGTTTTTAGGTTTATTTATATAAGAATACTAAATGCAAAAAATGTTACAGTTTATTTCTTATTTTTTGATTTCAGCAGATTTAATAAAATATAAAATCTGCTGATAAATATTATAAAACTAATATATTTCTATTAGTTTGCTGATGAGTAATTTTAGGATTAAGTAACAAACTTAAAAAAAATAAGTTTATCTGTTGTTATTTAAACAACTAATGAAGTTTTAAGGTTTTTAAAAGAAGAAGTCAAAAATAAAAAAACTGAACAATGATATCATTGTTCAGCTTGTTTGTAAAGTTGTTTTTTATATAGATTGTTTATAAAGGTCGTAAGAAACAACCAGTAAAACGATAATTAATCCATACTTCAACATAACCAGAAGGACAATAATCAAACTTTTGAAGTTCGTTTGAAGGGTTGTTGTTTCCTCCTTCAATGTTTTTTAGTTCATCTTTTTTTAATTGATACTTTTTCAAATTTTTAAAATTCATAGTAATTGTGTTTTACGATTAATGATTGCAATATAAACATATTTTTTTTACAAAATATCAAAATTTAAAAAGTTAAAAATATAAAGATGTTTGTGTTTGAATTAATATTAGTTAACTCTTAATTTTTGATTTTGGAGGGTTTGGTAATTGATCAAATCCCATGTTAAATAATGTAAAACCAAATATATCAGCGTATTGTTCTATGGTTTTAGCAACAGGCGTTCCAGCACCGTGACCAGCATTAGTTTCAATACGAATTAATACAGGGTTATCTCCTTGTTGTTTTTCTTGTAATTCTGCAGCAAATTTGAAACTATGAGCAGGTACAACACGGTCGTCGTGGTCTCCTGTAGTTACCATAGTAGCAGGATATGCTTCTTTTTTAACATTGTGTACTGGAGAGTATCCTTTTAAGTATTTAAACATTTCTTCACTTTGTTCTGCAGTTCCGTAGTCATATGCCCAACCAGCACCTGCAGTAAATGTATGATAACGTAACATGTCTAATACACCTACAGCTGGTAAAGCAACTTTCATTAAGTCAGGGCGTTGTGTCATTGTAGCACCTACTAATAAACCTCCATTAGATCCTCCACGAATTGCTAAGAAATCAGAAGCAGTATATTTTTCTTTAATTAAGTATTCAGCGGCAGCAATAAAATCGTCAAAAACATTTTGTTTTTGTAATTGAGTTCCAGCTTTGTGCCATTTTTTACCATATTCACCACCACCACGTAAGTTAGGTACTGCATATACACCTCCTTGCTCCATCCATACTGCATTAGCAATGCTAAAAGAAGGAGTTAAAGAAACATTAAATCCACCATAACCATACAATATAGTTGGGTTTTTACCATTTAATTCTAATCCTTTTTTGTAGGTAATAATCATAGGAACTTTAGTTCCGTCTTTTGAAGTGTAGAAAACTTGTTTACTTTCATAATCATCAGAATTGAAAGAAATAGCTGGTTTCCAATATAATTTATAAGTACCGTTTTGTGGATTAAACTTATAAGAGGAGCTTGGAGTATTGTAATTTGTAAAAGAGAAATATAATTCTTTAGCATCAGTTTTTCCTCCAAAACCACCAGAAGACCCTACACCAGGTAATTTAACTTCACGAATTAATTTTCCATCAAAATCATACTGTAATACTTTAGAAACAGCATCAACCATATATTCAGCAAAGAAATATCCAGCACCGGTAGAAGGAGATAAAACATTTTCAGTTTCAGTAATAAAATCTTTCCAGTTTTCTGGAGTAGGATTTTTAGCATCTACTGTTACTACCTTTTTATTAGGTGCATTTAAGTTGGTAACTAAATATAATTTATCATCACGATTATCTATTACATAAGTATCATTCTTATAATTATCTACAACGGTAACTAGTTTACTGTTTTCTCGACTTAAGTCTTTTAAAAATAATTTATTTCCAGAAGTAGATGTTGAAGCAGAGATGATTAAATATTTATCATCTTCAGTTAAATAACCACCAACGTATCTGTTTTTTTCTTCTGGAGTAGCTCCAAAAATAACAGCGTCTTCATTTTGTTTAGTCCCTAACTTATGATAATATAGTTTATGTTGATCTGTTTTTGCTGAAAGTTCACTTCCTTTAGGTTTATCGTAACTAGAGTAGTAAAAACCTTCATTACCTTTCCAAGCTATACCAGAGAACTTTACATCAATTAAGGTATCACCAATAATTTCTTTGTTTTTGGCATCCATCACAATAATTTTTCTCCAATCGCTACCTCCTTCAGAAATTGAATAAGCAACAATATCTCCGCTCTTAGAAAAGCTAACAGAACCTAAAGAGGTAGTTCCGTCGTTAGAAAAAGTATTAGGATCTAAAAAAACTTCTTCTTTACCACTATCATCCTTTCTATATAATACGTATTGGTTTTGTAAACCATCATTTTTATAAAAATAAGTATAGTTTCCTTCTTTAAAAGGAGTACCTACTTTTTCGTAGTTCCATAATTCAGATAAACGATCTTTTATTTGTTTACGGTATGGTATTTTGCTTAAGTAATCGAAAGTAACTTCGTTTTCAGCTTTTACCCAGTTTTCAGTTTCTGGACTACGGTCATCTTCTAGCCAACGGTAATTATCGGTAACTTTAGTTCCGAAATAATCATCTACAACAGGTTTTTTGGTTGTTTCAGGATAATTCACAGTAATGTTTTTCTTGGTTTGTTTTTGTTCTTTGCAAGATACTAGTATTACACTGGCACAAAGGACAGGGAAAAGAATTTTTTTCATGATGAAATAATTAGTTAATTCTTTCAAAGTTAGAAGAAAATGATTGGGAACCTTGTTTTTTTAAGATGAATTTAACATTAAATAAGTTTTGTGTAATCTTTAGAAATAAAAACGACTATTTTTATGCTTAAAAAATATTACTAAACAAGAATTAGTAAAAAACTACAATAATGACAGAAAACTTAACAAAAGAAACATTTTTAAAGAAAGTGTTCAACTACGAAGAAAATAAAGAGTGGAAATTTGAAGGAGATAAACCAGCATTGATAGATTTTTATGCAGACTGGTGTGGTCCATGTAAAGCATTAGCTCCAGTTTTAGAAGTATTAAGTGAAGAATATGAAGGGAAAATAGATATTTATAAAATAAATACTGAAGAGCAACAAGAATTATCAGCAGCATTCGGAATTCGTAGTATTCCATCAATGTTATTTTGCCCTATGGGAGAAGAGCCTCAAATGGCTCATGGAGCACTCCCTCAAAAACAGATAGAACAAATAATAAAAGACGTTTTAAAAGTTGAAAAATAAAAATTAAAAGTGATGCAAAAAGCATCACTTTTTTTGTACAAAAAACCAAAATAAGAAACTCAGTGATTATCACTACGGAAGCTGTTTTTTGGTTTTTAAGTTGTTGTTTTTAAGTGTTTTGTAAAAATTAAAAAATGACGTTTTTTTTAAGAGAAAAGCTAATTTGTTAAAAACTTCAAGGGATTTGTGAATAAGTATCGCTTTCAATTTTTAGCAATTTTTTGAATCTTTGTTTTATCCCTCAAGAAGACAAAATAACACATAAAATTTAGCTCAAAAAGAATGGCTGTAACTGAACCAATTTTACAAGAAAATAAAGATAGATTTGTAATTTTTCCAATTCAACATAATGATTTATGGGAATGGTATAAAAAACAGCAGGCCTGTTTCTGGACAGCCGAAGAAATCGATTTACATTCCGATTTAAATGATTGGAATAAAAAATTGACAGACGATGAGCGTTACTTTATTAAACATATTTTAGCCTTTTTTGCTGCTTCTGATGGTATCGTAAATGAAAACTTAGCAGAAAACTTCGTAAATGAAGTTCAATATTCTGAAGCAAAGTTTTTTTATGGTTTTCAGATAATGATGGAAAATATTCATTCAGAAACATACTCTTTATTAATAGATACTTATGTTAAAGATGAAGAGGAAAAAGATAGGTTATTTAAAGCTATAGAGGTTTTTCCAGCAATCAAGAAAAAAGCTGAATGGGCATTAAAGTGGATAGAATCTGATTCGTTTGCAGAAAGATTAATTGCATTTGCAGCGGTTGAAGGTGTTTTCTTCTCAGGTTCATTTTGTTCTATTTTCTGGTTAAAGAAAAGAGGATTGTTACCAGGGTTAACGTTTTCTAATGAGTTAATTTCTAGAGATGAAGGAATGCACTGTGATTTCGCAGTTCATTTACATAACCACCATATAGTTAATAAAGTACCAAAAGAGCGTATTCGAGAAATAATTATTGATGCTCTTTCTATTGAAAGAGAGTTTATTACAGAATCTTTACCTGTAAGTTTAATTGGTATGAATGCTAAGTTAATGACTCAGTATTTAGAGTATGTAACTGATAGGTTATTATTAGAATTTGGTTGTGAAAAAGAATATAATGTGTCGAATCCATTCGATTTTATGGAAATGATTTCGTTAGAAGGAAAGACAAACTTCTTTGAGAAAAGAGTATCAGAGTACCAAAAAGCTGGTGTGTCATCAGGAGGTACAGGAGATATCAGTTTCGATGCTGATTTCTAGTAAAATATAAATACTGCTAACCCCTACATGCGGTAATTTTTTGCAAAAGCACATTTTGTGCTTTTGCACCATAAGGTTTCCCCTAAGAAACAAAATTATTTTAACAAACATGAGTTACTATTATATAGTGCTATAGTAACTTTATTAACAAATTTAAAAACCAGTAAGAATATGTATGTAGTAAAAAGAGACGGCAGAAAAGAGCCTGTGATGTTCGATAAAATCACAGCAAGGGTTAGAAAAATGTGTTATGGATTAAACAAAATTGTTGATCCAGTAAAAGTAGCAATGCGAGTTATTGAAGGTTTGTATGATGGGGTAACTACTTCTGAATTAGATAATTTAGCTGCAGAAATTGCTGCTACTATGACTACAGCTCACCCAGATTATGCAAAATTAGCTGCAAGAATAGCCGTATCTAACTTACATAAAAACACAAAGAAATCTTTTTCTGATACGATGACTGATTTGTATGAATACATCAATCCTCGTACAGGAAATAAAGCTCCATTATTAGCGGATGATGTATATGAAATCATCATGAAAAATGCTGATAAATTAGACTCAACTATTATTTATAGTCGTGATTTTAATTATGATTATTTTGGTTTTAAAACCTTAGAAAGATCATATTTGTTAAAGTTAAATGGTAACATTGTTGAGCGTCCACAACAAATGTTAATGCGTGTTTCTATTGGAATTCATAAAGAAGATATTGATGAGGCTATTGCTACATACGAATTAATGAGTAAAAAATATTTTACTCATGCAACGCCAACCTTATTCAATGCTGGAACACCAAAACCACAAATGTCATCATGCTTTTTATTACAAATGCAAGATGATAGTATCGACGGTATTTATGATACATTAAAACAAACAGCAAAAATTTCACAATCTGCTGGAGGTATTGGTTTGTCTATACATAATATTCGTGCTACAGGAAGCTATATAGCAGGAACCAATGGTACATCAAATGGTATCGTTCCAATGTTACGAGTATTTAACGATACTGCTAGATATGTAGATCAAGGAGGAGGAAAACGTAAAGGTTCTTTTGCTATGTATTTAGAGCCTTGGCATGCAGATATTTATGATTTCTTAGATTTAAAAAAGAATCATGGTAAAGAAGAAATGCGTGCACGTGACTTATTCTATGCAATGTGGATTTCTGATTTATTCATGAAAAGAGTACAAGAAGATGGAGATTGGACATTAATGTGTCCGCACGAGTGTCCACACTTATATGATACATATGGAGAAGAGTTTGAGCGTTTATATACAAGCTACGAGGAAGCTGGAAAAGGAAGGAAAACCATTAAAGCTCGTGATTTATGGGAAAAGATATTAGAGTCTCAAATAGAAACAGGTACTCCGTACATGTTATATAAAGATGCTGCTAACCGTAAATCAAACCAGAAGAATTTAGGAACAATTCGTTCTTCAAATTTATGTACAGAGATTATGGAGTATACAGCTGAAGATGAGGTAGCTGTATGTAACTTAGCATCGATAGCTATACCAATGTTTGTTGCTGAGGATGAAAATGGTAATAAATTCTTTGATCACGACAGATTATTTGAAGTAACTAAAAAAGTAATTAGAAACTTAGATACAGTAATTGATCGTAACTATTACCCAGTAGTAGAGGCAGAAAATTCAAACATGCGTCACCGTCCAGTAGGATTAGGGATTCAAGGATTAGCAGATGCTTTTATCATGTTACGTATGCCGTTTACATCGGATGAAGCAAAAAAATTAAACCAAGAAATTTTTGAAACATTATACTTTGCTTCGGTAACTTCATCTATGGAGGTAGCAAAAGCAAAAGGAGCATATTCTACTTATGAAGGGTCACCAATGTCTCAAGGAGAATTCCAATACAATATGTGGGGAGTTAATGATGATGAATTAAGTGGTCGTTGGGACTGGAAAGCATTACGTAAAGAAGTTAAGAAACATGGAGTGCGTAACTCTTTATTAGTTGCACCGATGCCAACAGCTTCTACATCACAGATTTTAGGAAATAATGAAGCTTTTGAACCATATACTTCTAATATTTATACACGTAGAGTATTATCAGGAGAGTTTATCGTAGTAAATAAACATTTACTAGAAGATTTAGTAGAGTTAGGTTTATGGGATAATAATATGAAGGAAGATATTATGCGTGCTAATGGATCTATCCAACATATTGAAGTGATTCCACAAGAGTTAAAAGACTTATATAAGACAGTTTGGGAGATGAGTATGAAAGATATTATTGATATGGCTCGTCAAAGAGGATATTTTATTGATCAATCTCAATCGTTAAACTTATTTATGAAAGATCCTGATTTTGGTAAGTTAACATCAATGCATTTCTATGCTTGGAAATCTGGTTTAAAAACTGGAATGTATTATTTACGTACAAAATCGGCAGTTAATGCGAAGCAATTTACGTTAAATATAGAAAAGAAAGAAGAAGATAAGCCAATGAGCCCAGAAGAATTTAAGGCAATGGTAGATGCTTCTAAAAATGCAGAAGGACCAGACGATTGTTTAATGTGTGGTTCTTAAACACTAGGATTAAATTAAAAGTGATAAAGAGAAGTCGAAAGGCTTCTCTTTTTTAGTATTTTCGAAAAAATTTTATTCAAAATGATGAACTGGGAACAATTACTTTCTTTAAAACGTTATGGAGACACTCAAAAACGAGAACGAATAAAACAAGACGAAACACGTCTAGGATTTGAAGTAGATTTTGATAGAATTATATTTTCATCAGCATTTCGAAGTCTTCAAGATAAAACACAGGTAATTCCACTTTCAAAAACCGATTTTGTACATACTAGATTAACCCACAGTTTAGAAGTATCTGTAGTTGGTAGGACACTTGGTCGTAGAGTGGGTAAGATATTATTAGAAAGACACCCAAATCTAAAAGAATTAGGATATACTTTTAATGATTTTGGAGCAATTGTAGCAGCAGCTTCTGTAATGCATGATATAGGAAATCCGCCTTTTGGTCATTCAGGAGAAAAAGCAATAGGAGAATACTTTAAAACAGGAAAAGGATTTCAATACAAAGAAAAACTTACAGAAAAAGAGTATCAAGATATCATAGATTTTGAAGGTAATGCAAATGGATTTAAAATTCTAACAGAGAATAATCAGGGAACCGAAGGAGGTTTACGACTATCCTATGCTACTTTAGGAGCTTTTATGAAGTATCCTAAAGAAAGTCTGCCTAAAAAACCAACCAAACATATAGTTGACAAAAAGTATGGTTTTTTTCAATCGGAAAAAGAGGCTTTTTTAGATATAGCTAACGATTTAGGTTTGAAGAGAAAAGAAAGTGATGGAATGTCGTATTATCGACATCCATTGGCGTACTTAGTAGAAGCTGCAGACGATATTTGCTATACAATTATTGATTTTGAAGATGGAATAAACCTAGGGTTAATAGATGAAGATTATGCTTTGGAGTATATGGTTAAGTTGGTAAAAGATACCATCGATATTAAAAAATATCATTCACTTCAACATAAAAAAGATAGAATTAGTTATTTGAGAGCTTTGGCAATTGGTGTATTAATCAATGAAGCAATTGATATTTTCTTAGAAAATGAAGAAGAGATATTAAATGGAACGTTTGATAAATCCTTGTTGGATAAATGTAAGTTTGAAGCACAAATTAATGATATCATAAAAATTAGTGTAGAAAAAATTTATCGTAGCAAAGAAGTAATAGAGAAAGAAGTAGCAGGTTATAAAATTATTGCTGATTTGTTAGATGTTTTTGTTACGGCTCTTAACAATAAATTTGAAGGAAAAGAGTCAAATTATGATAAGTTAGTGTTGAACTTACTTCCTAAAGAATACCAAAAAGAAAAAGAAAAGTTATATGATAGAATTATGCAAATAGCTAGCTATGTATCTGGTTTATCGGATGGTTTCGCAATAAGATTGTATCAAAAAATAAAAGGAAATGTTGTTTAAACGACTGTTAAAGTTTATTTTTTATGTTAAAATATTCAATATATTAGCTTTTTTTTAAAAAAAAGGTAGGGAAAAACTAACCACGCCTGTTATATGTGTTACTAATAACTTTATTATGAATAAAAGAATACTTTTTTTTAGCTTACTAATTGTAGCTTTAAGTGGTGTTGTTTTTAAATCTTTGGAAAGAAATGATTCCAAGGTTGAAAAATTAAGAAAACAACATGCAGAACTTTTAAAAAATCATCCGTATCAAAAAACGGCTGAACTACCAAAAAAACAAAGAAAAGCTCAAGGATTACCGCCGAATGCTTACTTTGAGCAAAAATATCTGAGTGAGATAAATCCAAACACAGGAAGAACACACAAAGAAAATGTTTATCAACTTCAAGAGAAGTTAAATAAAATGAGAGCAGGACAAAAATCTCCAGGTGAGCCAGATAATGCTTGGGTTGAGAGAGGTCCTGATAATGTAGGAGGAAGAACAAGAGCTTTATTGTTTGATCCAAATGATGCAACCAATGAAACAGTATTTGCTGGAGGTGTAAGTGGAGGTTTATGGAAAAATACTAAAATTTCAGATCCTTTAAATAAATGGGTAAAGGTTGGGATTTCAGAAAACTTAGCAATTACATGTATTGCAGTAGACCCTAATGATTCAAAAACATTTTATGTAGGTACAGGAGAGTCTTACGTTAATGGTGACGTAAATGGTAATGGAGTATGGAAATCTACCGATGGAGGAAATTCTTGGGCTAGAGTATTTGGAGGTGCTACAGGAAGTTCATTTTTAGATTCAAATTCAAAACTAAAAATAACAGCACCAGCAGCCATTGCTGGTGAACATCCAGCAATTCGAACTACTTTTTTTGGAGGAGCTATTACTGCTCCAATAGTTAATGATTTAGTATTAGTTAATGATGGAGTAGGAACAACTGAAGATGGTTGTGAAGCTTTAACTAACTCTTCGGCTTTAAATGGAAAAATAGCTGTTATAAGAAGAGGTTCTTGTAATTTTACTCTTAAAGTAAAAGCTGCTCAAGATGCAGGTGCAGTTGCTGCTATTGTTGTTAACAATGTAACAACTAATCCTTTTAATATGTCAGGAACAGATGGTTCAATTACAATTCCTGCTTTAATGATAGGAAAAGAAGTAGGTGACTCTATTATTGAAAAATTAGCAACAGAAACAGTTTCTGTAGAGTTAATAAAAGTAAAAGATGGAGCAACTAATGGAACTGTGGTACCAGGTGTACAACATGTAAATGATATTATAGTTAGAAATAATGGTGGTACTTCTGAAGTGTATGTAGCAGCAGGAGAATCAGGATATACTGGAGGAGCTTCTTTAGGAGGAGATAGTTTCGGGTTATATAAATCGACAGATGGAACAAATTTTTCAAAAGTTAACATTCCTAAAACTACAAACGGAAATGAATATGAACCAAATAATTTAGAAATAGCTTCTGATAACTCAATTTATTTAAGTACTAATCAAAGTTTTACATTTAGAGACGGAGGAGGATCTGTTTTTAAATCAACTGATGGAACAACATTCACATTAAAATATATTGTACCAGCAGGAACTAGAACTGAAATTGCTACATCGCCTACAAATGCAGGAGTAGTATATGTATTAGGAGCTACAAGTAGTTCTGGAACTCCAGTTAAAATGTATAAGACAACTGATGATTTTAATAATATTACTGATATAACATTACCAGATGATGTAGATACAGGAATTCCAGCTAATGATTTTACCAGAGGTCAAGCATTCTATGATTTACTATTAAAGGTAGATCCTAATAATGAAAATACTGTTTATATTGGAGGAATTGATTTATTTAAATCAGTTGATGGTGCTAGTTCTTGGGAGCAAATATCAAAATGGTCAAATAATAACAATTTATCAGGATTAGCTAAATCTTTAGTTCATGCAGATCAACATGGATTAGCTTTCGCATCATCATCTAGAATGGTATTTGGTAATGACGGAGGAGTTTATTTTTCTAATGATTCAGGAGGTGTAATTGAAGCTAGAAACAAAAATTATAATACTTTACAATTCTATACAGTTGGAGTTGCTCCAAAAGGAGCTTTCGGAGGAAATGAATATTTCTTAGCAGGAGCACAAGATAATGGAACACAGTTGATCAGTAATGCTGTTGCAGGAATCAATAGTTCTAGTAGAGTGTTTGGAGGAGATGGTGCAGCAAGTTTCTTTGATACAGATGGAACAGATAAGTATCATATTGCTAATTATGTTTATAATCAAGCAATAGTTTTACGTAATTATGCTACAAATTCTGAGATCATGATAAATGAAGAAGATTTGAGTAAAGGAGATTTTATAAATCAAGAAGAATTAGATTCTAATTTAAATATATTATACTCAAATTATTCAGAAGGATCTAATTATGTTGTAAGAAGATATTCAAACATTTTAGCAACATCTGTTAAAGAAGATTTAACTAATGGATTAATGAATGCTGAACCTTCAGCATTAAAAGTATCTCCACATACAACAGCTACTACTAAATTATTTGTAGGGTTAAAGAATGGTAAAGTATTAAGAGTTGAAGGAGCAAATACAGGATCTGGTACTTGGGCAGATATTACAGGTAAAGGTTTTGTAGGTTCTGTTTCTGATATAGAATTTGGTGAAACTGAGAATGATATTTTTGTAACAATGCATAACTATGGCGTTGTAAGTGTATGGTATACTAATGATGGAGGAACAAATTGGTTAAACAAAGAAGGTAATTTACCAGATATTCCTGTAAAGGCTGTCTTACAAAACCCGTTAAACAGAAAAGAAGTGATATTGGGTACAGATTTAGGAGTATGGAAAACAGCAGATATTACAAAATCTTCACCAGTTTGGACTCAATCATATAACGGAATGAGTAGTGTACCGGTTTTAGATTTAGATTTAAGAGATGATAATGTGGTTTTTGCAGCGACTTATGGTAGAGGTGTTTTCTCTGGTGAATTTAAAAAAGAATCTAATCCAAATGGTGATGATGATGGAGATGGTGTTTTAAATGGTGTTGATAACTGTCCAACTACTGCTAATGCAGATCAAAAAGATTCTGATGGAAATGGAATAGGAGATGCTTGTCAAGATACAGATGGAGATGGTGTTTTAGATGTTGATGATAATTGTCCAACTACTGCTAATCCAGATCAAAAAGATACAGATGGTAATGGAGTTGGTGATGCTTGTCAAGATACAGATGGAGATGGTGTAATGGACGATAAAGACAACTGTATAAAAGTTAAAAATGCAGATCAAAAAGATACAAATGGTAATGGAATAGGAGATGTTTGTGATACAAGTTATTTAAACCCTGATAATATTTCTATAGAAAGTACTTCAGAAACTTGTGTAGACCAAAATGACGGTAAAATTACTGTAAATGTTAAGCAAACTTTTGTAGCTTATACTGTAACTTTAATTGGTGATGGAAAAAATGAATCAAAACCATTAACAACTACATCGTTAACTTTTGAAAACTTAAAACCAGCTAGTTATGAAGTTTGTGTTGAAATTAACGGTAAGAGTTACAAGCAATGTTTTGAAATTAATATTGATAAGGCAAGTCCTATTTCTTTAAAAGTTTCTAAAAATCAACAATCTAAAGATTATACGTTTAATGTAAACTCAGGAACAGCTCCTTATAATGTTTACTTCAATGGTAATTTAATAGAAACATTTAATGTATCATCATTTAACTTAAAAGTTGAAGGAAGTGGAATTTTAGAGGTTAAAACAGCTAAAGCTTGTGAAGGAGTATTTAAAACTTCAATAGATAATATATTCTTAAGAACAAACCCAGTTACAGACGCTATTAACTTAATAGTACCTTCAAATGGACCATCTAATTTAGATGTAATAGTTTATGACGTTGCAGGTAAAGTAGTGTTAGATAAAAAAGTTGAAAGACAAGGAAATGAAGTGTCAATTCCATTTGATAGCTTCAGATCTGGAATTTATATCTTAAAAATTGGTACAGATAAAACTAATACTTTTAAAATCTTAAAATAATGATAAAAGCAATAAAAAATATAGCTTTATTTTCAATTCCATTATTCGTTGCTTGTGGAGGAGGAAGTAGCTCAAGCGGTGGCGGAGAAGTTGTTAATGAAGCGCCTAGTAAAGTAGATTTAGAATATCCTACAGAAAATTTATTATGTATTGATAATACAATTACATTTAATTGGACTGATGCAACTGACCCAAATAATGATGCTGTAACATATAAGGTTGAAATATCTAAAAATAGAGATATGACTAACATTGTTAAAACAGAAACAGCAAATACTTCTGAACTTTCTATTACATTAGAAAAGGGAGTAGCACTTTATTGGCGTGTTACAGCTACAGATAGTAAAGGTAAATCAGGAGATGCTTCGTCTGTATTTGCTTTTTATACTAAAGGAACTGGAGTTGTAAACGCAGCACCATTTACAGCTGAATTAACAAGTCCAGCTATGGATAGTTCTGTTTCTGGTACTACGGTTAGTTTAGAATGGAAAGGGGCAGATTCTAACACAGGAGATACATTAAAATACGATGTGTATTTTGGAGAAGATGCTGATCCAAAAACAAAAGAAGGATCTCTTTTAACAACAAACACATTAAATGTTACTGTTGCAAGTGGAAAAACATATTACTGGAAAGTAAATACAATTGATGATTCAGGAGCAAAATCAATTGGACAAATATGGAGTTTTAAAGTAAATTAAAACCGTATTTTAAGTATATAAATAAAAAGAGGTGATTTTTAAATCACCTCTTTTTTATTTTTTTTCAGCTAACTTCTCTAATTCATCATACCAATTCTGACCAAATCTTCTAACTAAAGCCTGTTTTACAAATTTATAAACAGGTACTTGTAGTTCTTTACCTAAAGAACAAGCGTCATCACAAATTTCCCATTTATGATAGTTAACTGCTGAGAACTCGCTATAATCTTTGACACGAACAGGGTATAAGTGGCAAGAAATAGGTTTTTTCCAATTTACGATACCTTGGTTGTATGCTTCTTCAATAGCGCAAAGAGCAGTCCCTTTATCGTCAAAAATTACATAAGCACAATCAGCATCATCAATAAGAGGAGTTTCTAATTCTCCAAAGTCACTTGTAATCCATGTTCCTTGTTTTTCAATAGCATCAATACCTTCTTTACGAAGAAAAGGTTTTACTTTAGGATATATGTCTTCTAAAATTTTAGTTTCTTCTTCTAGTAATGGCGCTCCTGCATCACCATCAATACAACAAGCACCTTTGCATGCCGATAAATTACAAACAAAGTCTTTTTCTATAAGATCTTCTGAAACGATGGTTTTTCCTAATTGAAACATAAAAGATATTTAAAGTTGGAAGTTTATGTTAACTTCACGTAAATTTAAATGCAAAAATACTAGATTGTAACATTACTTATCTAATTTTGCACCTGAAAAACATTATAATATGAATTTTAACTTAAAAGAAATTTTTACTGCTTTCATGGTATTGTTTGCGGTAATTGATATTATTGGAAACATTCCTATTATTATTGATCTACGTAAAAAAGTAGGTCATATTCAATCAGAAAAAGCCTCAGTAATAGCGGGTTTTATTATGATTTTATTCTTATTCGTAGGAGAACGATTGTTAAGTTTAATTGGTATAGATGTTCATTCTTTTGCCGTAGCTGGAGCTTTTATTTTATTCTTTATAGCTTTAGAAATGATTTTAGGAATTACGTTGTACAAAGAAGACGAAGATGAAACCTTAACAGCAACAGTTTTCCCTCTTGCTTTTCCATTAATAGCTGGTCCAGGTAGTTTAACTACACTTTTATCTTTACGAGCTGAATTTCATATTGGAAATATTATTATAGCAGTTTTATTAAATGTATTAGTTATTTACATCGTTTTAAAAACATCTTCTAAAATTGAAAAAATGATCGGTAATAATGGAATAAAAATAATTAGAAAGGTTTTTGGTGTAATTCTATTAGCAATTGCTGTAAAATTATTTGCAACGAATATAAAAGTTTTATTAGCATAGTATGAGTTTTGACACTTTAATTATTGGAGGAGGAGTCGCAGGAATGCAATGTGCGTTAGTATTGGGATCAGCTCAAAATAAAGAATACAGCAAAGGTAAAAAAGTAGGAATTATCTTACATCAACGATCTTCTCATTTACAAAATGCTTTGTTCAATAATGTTTTAGGATTAGCTCCTGGAACCTTAGGGAAGGATATATTAATTGATGGAAAAGAGCAATTAAAAACTCAATACCCAGCTATTTCACAGTTAGAAAATGAAAAAGTAATCGCTGTTTTAGACGACAAAGAAGATATATACAAGGTAATTACCAACAAGAATGAGTATTTTAGTAAAAATGTAGTTATAGCATTAAATTATTCAAAACCCTTTGAAATAGCAGGTTTAGAGCAATATGTTGAACCACATATGCGTGCTAATGCTATGAAAGACAGAATACAATTACGTAATTTTAACCATCTAATAAAAAAAGGTTTGTATGTTTGCGGAACTTTAGCAGGATGGCGTAGTCAATTTGCCATTGCTGCAGGTAGTGGAGCAAGTGTAGCTACTGATATATTAACAGAATGGAATGATAATATACCAACTAAAGTACACGATAAAATAGTAACAAAGTAAATTTAAATAGTATATAGAACGATGAAAAGAATATTAATGTTAGGGGTTATAGCCCTTTTATATATTAATTGTGGAGGAAACGACAGTGAGGTGGTACCACCAGTGCCAGAAGATAAAGTTACTGCGATAAATGATTCTTACCAAGGCGAAGAAAATAAAGCAAAGGTTATCTCTGATTTCTTATCTAACGATACTTATAAACAAGGTAATGTAAAGATAACTGTAGAACCTAATTCGTTAAAAAATGGAGCAATAACGCAAAGTGGAAATAGTTTTACGTATACACCAGCTAAAGATTTTGTAGGAAATGATTCTTTTAAATATACAATATGTAGTACTATTACAACATCGAGTTGTTCTACAGCTACAATTACTGTTACTGTAAAAGCTTCTACTGGTAATTCTAATAATTCAGGAAATTTCAATATTCCTTCATCATTAGCTAGTTATTACAATGATGTAAACTTTACTTTAACAGGATCTGCATTAAAAGATGCTTTAGCAACAAAAATTACAAGTACACATGCTACTAATTTATCATACACACCAGGTGTTTGGGATGTATTAAAGCAATCAGATTTAGATCCTACAAACAATACTAAAGTTCTTTTAGTTTATGGGTACAATGATTCTGATGGAAATACTGTAACAGATAGAAGTAGAGGTAAGGATAGTAACGGAGGTACAGCAGGTTCTGATTGGAATAGAGAACATGTATACCCAAGATCATTAGGAACACCTAACTTAGGAAGCACAGGACCAGGTTCTGATGCGCATCATTTAAGACCATCAGATGTTACAATGAATTCTAACAGAGGAAATAAATTATTCGCTGCAGGATCAGGTAATGCTAAGGATGTGTCTGGAAATTGGTATCCTGGTGAAGAATGGCAAGGTGATGTAGCACGTATGATAATGTATATGTATTTACGTTATGGTAACCAATGTTTACCTAAAAACGTAATTGTAGGTTCTGCTAATTCATCAGATAGTAATATGATTGATTTATTATTACAATGGAATATAGATGATCCAGTATCAGATTTTGAAAAAACTCGTAATAATGTAGTTGCAAATGCACAAGGAAATAGAAATCCATTAATTGATAACCCATATTTAGCTACTGTAATCTGGGGTGGTGGAGACGCTGAAAACACATGGAAATAATAATATAAAAGCTATTTTAAAATAGCTTTTATATTATTCTTATAAGTCCTTCCTACAGGCAAAGAAATATTATTAATAGATAAACTTGTTCCGGCGAGTTTATCTATTTTTTTTGTGTTTACTAGATATGATTTATGAATTTGTACAAAATGATTCTTTTCTAAAGAATCTCTCCATTTTTTAAGAGAATCAATAATAGTTAACTTTTTTGAAGTTGTATGAAAAGTAACATAGTTTCTATCAGATTCTAAATACAAGATATCTGAAATATGTACTTTATGTATTGTTTTATCGATATTTAAAAAAAGTACATTTTCTTGTTTAATCTCTTCACGACTTAAATGTTTTTCAACTTTAGTTATTGCCTTTAAAAAACGATCAAAAGAAAAGGGTTTTACTAAATAATCAACAATAGTATCCAATTCAAAACTGGTAACAGCATAATCAGGATATGCAGTGGTAATAACAATTTTTGGTGGGTTTTTAATTGTTTTGATAAAATCTAATCCAGAAATATCAGGTAAGTTAATGTCTAAAAAAACGGTATCAACGGTATTATTTTTAAAAAATTTATTGGCTGCTATAGCCGTTTGAAAAGTATCTGTAAGATGAACGCCAGGTACTTTTTTAATGTAATTTTTTAAAATATTTTGAGCAGGAAGCTCGTCTTCAATAATAATACAGTTCATAGTTTATTAACTTAAATTGAGGTTTAATGTTACCTTAAAAACATTAGAGGAATCAATATCTAATTTATAGTTGTCTTTGTATAATAAATCTAATCGTTTTTTTAAATTTCCTAAACCAATAGTATTATTGTTTTTAATAGTTTTTTTATCAAAGCTATTTGTAGTGATACAAACAAGTGTATTGTTTTTAGCAATAATATCAATATTAATAACACTATTTACAGAGCTATGTTTAAAAGCATTTTCAATAATAGTTATTAAAAGTAAAGGAGCTATTGTATAAGTATCATTATCAGAGAAAGTACTGTATTTAATTTGCTTTAATCCTTCAGTTCTAATTTTATGAAAGGTAATATAATTGTCTAGAAATTGTATTTCCTTTTGTAGACTTACCTTTTCAGCATTACTCTCATATAATACATGTTTTAAATTATCTGATAGCTTTAAAATTAAATCAGGAGTATTATCAGGTTTTTCTAGCGAATACGAGTAAATGGTATTTAAATTATTAAACAGTACATGTGGATTTATTTGAGATTTTAAAAATTTTAATTCCATAGTAGTTCTTTCCTGTTTTATTTTTTCTACTTCTTCAGATTGATCAATGTATTTGAAAAGAATCCATATAAATGAAAAAAACAGCAACGGAGTTAAAGTTTGCCATAAGTAATCACTCAAACATTTCATAATAGTACAACCGCAGCGAGTAAAAACATTACAATACAATTGTGTTGCTAAAAATGAAATAAGAATAAAAAGTAAAGAATACCACACATACCACTTCTTTTTGACAAAGTAGGGTAATAAAATTTGATTATTTGTATATACAATAACAACAAGAATAAAAAAGTACTGTAAAAAAGGGTTTTCAGCCCAGTAATATTTTGTAAAGACAAATAGTGAGACAAAAGTAAATAAGACCCAGAAAAGTACATGAATTAAAGCCTCTGTGCTATTTTTTCTATTTAATGTAATCATAGGATATGTAAGTAAGTAAAAATTCACCATTCAGCAAAAGAATAAGTACGAAAGGTTATTTCGTCGGTACATACTGCATATTATTTTGAATTTATGTTGTTAATACTGTTTTTTAAGCAGTATATACTTCAAGTTTTTTTATAGAGTAAGAATGAAATAAATTCGAGTATAATTCAAAAAAAATGAAAAAAATATTACTTGGTAGCTTCTTCTTAATTAGCTGTATAATTAGTGCTCAACAGATTAATAAAACAACTTTAGACAGTAAAGGTAGAGTTATGTTGTTAGGAAAAACTAACAAAAAAGCTTTTGAAACAAAAGACTTTTCATGGTTTCAAAAAAACTATGAAGACTATATCACAAACAAAGATGTAATAAACGAATTTAAAGAGCAATTAAAAGACTATACGATCAAGGTTTTTTATGGTAGTTGGTGTGGAGATAGTAAACGAGGAATTCCAAAATTTTATAAAGTATTAGACGAAGCTGGATATGATCTAAAGAATTTAGAAGCTATTGCGGTTGATAGAAAACCTGAAGCATACAAAGCATCACCTAATGGAGAAGAAAAAGGATTGAATATTCACAGAGTACCTACCTTTATTTTTTACAAAAATAATAGAGAGGTTGGAAGAATTGTTGAATCTCCAAAGCAAGATTATGAAAGAGATATGCTTGCTATTACTCAAGGAAAAAGATATGCACCACAATATATCGTAGCAGAAAATTTACATAGTTTAATGAATTTTAAGTCTTTAGAAGATCTAAAGAAAGAGGAAGAAAAATTGATAGTTTCTTTTGCTGAGTTTACTAAGGGGAGTAGGGAGTTAAATACTTTTGGATACAAGTTATTGCGATCTAAGCAAATAGAAAAAGCCTTATTTGTATTTCAATTAAACACAAAGATGTATCCATATAAATACAACGTTTTTGATAGCTTAGGAGAAGCTTATTACACAAATAAAAATTATGAAAAGTCACTGCAAAGTTATCAGAAGGTTTTAAAACTAAAACCTAACGATGAAAATGCTATTGAAATGATTGAAAAAATAAAAAAAGAAATGATTTAATAATTTAAAAACAGAAAATATGAAAACAATTTTACCTTTTTTAGTGCTTTGTTTTATTGGAATAACAATGAATGCACAAGAGTTTAAGTTTGTAACTGAATCTATAGATTACGGAAAAATAAGTCAAGGATCAGAAGGAACAAGAACATTTGAATTTACCAATATAGGAGATGCGCCTTTAATTATAACTGGAGTTCAATCTACTTGTGGTTGTGCTGTACCAAAAAAACCAGAAAAACCAATTATGCCTGGCGAAAAAGGACAAATACAAGTTTCTTATGATACTTCAAGAATGGGAGGGTTTTCAAAGGCTGTTACTATTATATCAAATGCAAAACAATCGAGAAAAATGATAAAGATTAAAGGGTTTGTTAGTAAAGAGAAACTTAATAAAGAAAAAGTTTAATTTACTGTTTGTAGAAAACCGAGTTGATTTCAACTCGGTTTTTAATTTTTATAAATGATTTATATTTTGAATACCTCGTTTTATTTTTCAGAAAAAACGATTATTAGACCAATAATTGTAAGTATAAATAAACATAAGAAAAATATTTTCCAGAAAGAATAAGGTCTATTTCCTGAAATCTTACCAGTTTGACCATTTACATAAAAATGATACTTCTTACTATTAAATAAATAAGAAGAGATATAAACAGGTAATAATATATGCTTAAAAGTTTCTTCAGAAAGCGTCATGTCTAAACTACTTACACGCTGTGTATCGCCACCAATATCTCTACAAGCCCAATTAGTTGCTATTCTCTCAGCTTCTTGTTTAGATTTTAAATGACCATCTTCTAAAGGTAATGTATACTTCTCAGTAACAAAACCTGCTAAATATTTAGAATTAAAGGTTTCTAAGGCGGTTAAATCCCAATTAGCTATATTGTTTGGTAAAGAATTGTTTCTTTTCTTAGAAGCGTTAATAAGGGTGTCGTCTATAAAACCGCTAACAGATCCATAAGCTGGTGTCCATCTAGTTTTTCTAACTTGCCTTGTTTTTGTTACACTTTTTCCATTTTCAACAGTATTATAACTTTCAGTTACATAGTAATAATCTCCTCGTTGACCAGTATAATTTGCAAATAATTCAGCATCAAAAGTCCAATAAGGAACATATAAACCTTTTGTTTTTTGTGGATCTAAAGCTGCTTTTTGAAGTTTATTAGGCGCAAACCATAAACTTTTTACCCATTTTCTAAAAATCTCATGAGATTGTTTGTGTGTCAATTGAAAAGGAAGCACAGCGCCAGGTAAAATCCAATCTTCGTCATAAGCATCTTCTACAACAAGAGGTTGGCTACAATATACACAGTGTAAAGATTTATAGTTTTCCTCTATATGTTGATTTGCACCACAAGATTTACAATGCAGCATACTTATTTTTTCAGTATGAGATTGTGCCCCCATTTTTTCTAAATAAGGGTATAGCTCTAGTTCTTCAAATACAGAATCTGTTTTTTCTATTGTTTCTTCATAACCACAATATTCACATTTAATTTCAGAAGAACCAGGTTTATATAGCAGTTCAGCACCACAATTAATACATGGTTTTTTTTGTTCAGAATGTTGTATTGTTTCTTGATTCATTGATATTAGAATCATATAAAACTAACCCATTATTAAAGAATAATAGGTTAAGTTCTAATTATAGATTGATATTTTAATTATTTGGTAAAGGTGGAGGTACAGAACCTAATAAGTTTTGTAATTCAGGCACGCTTTGTAAGCTAGTCCAATTGGCCATTCCTTGTTTCCAAACTAAGGTTTCAGCGTTTATACTTCTAGCCGCAAATAAATTCTTAAGTGCTTCAAAATTAACAGGTCCAGCTTGCTGGCCATTAGCTGCATAATAGTATTGAACTTGATTTGGTAATGGTGGTGGAGTAGCTCCAGTTGAAGCAGGTTGATTTACTGTTTTTGACTGCGTTTGTTGGTTAAATAAGTTTCCCATTTGTTGGGCCATGGCAAAGCCCATACCCATACCCATACCAGCACCAGCAGCACCAGATTCGTTAGAAGCAGCAGCTTCCATTGCTTTAGCAGCTTTGAATTTTGCTAACTTATCTAAATCTACTTTATTAAGTCTGCTGTATTCAAAAATTTCTTTTTTCAGTTCTTCTGGCATTGAAACATTTTCAATGAAGAACTTTTCTAAGGAAATACCTACTGAATTAAATTCAGGATTCATTACCTCTAAGCAAGTTTCCGACAACTCGTTTGTATTAGCAGCATACAATTCAATCGGTAAATTAGCTTCACCAATAGTATCAGTAAAACGAGTAGAGATTAAACTTTTAAGGTGCTCATTTATTTCATAATTGGTAAAATGGCTATCAGTACCAACAATATCTGTTATAAACTTACCGGCATCGTTAATTTTAAAAGCATAAGTACCAAAAGCTCTTATTTCTACAAAACCAAAACGATCATCGTTTAAAGTAATAGGGTTTTTAGTTCCCCATTTTTCGTCAGTAAACATGCGTGAACTAACAAAATATACTTCAGCTTTAAAAGGGCTGTTAAAACCATATTTCCATCCTTTTAGAGTAGCAAGTATAGGTAAGTTTTGAGTGTTTAAAGTGTAGGTTCCTGGTTTAAAAACATCGGCTAATTGCCCTTCGTTTATAAATACAGCGATTTGTCCTTCTCTTACTACTAATTGAGCACCATTTTTAATTTCATTTTGGTAGCGTTCAAAACGATGAACAATAGTATCATTTGTATTGTCAAGCCATTCAATTATATCAATAAACTCGTGGCTTAATTTCTTTTTAATTTCATCGAAAATTCCCATTTGATTCTTTTTAATAGATTACCTCTACAATATAAGTATTCTTAGCTTATTTTTTGTTACAAGTTTCACCAACAAAAAAACTCAAGCAAATAGCTTGAGTTTTTTAATTTTATATAAGGTGTTTTTTATCCTTTTAAAGAAGCTTTTATAAACTCAGAGTTCATACGAGCTATATTTTCTAAAGAAATTCCTTTAGGACACTCAATTTCACAAGCACCTGTATTAGTACAGTTACCAAAACCTTCTAAGTCCATTTGAGCTACCATGTTTTTAACACGTTCTGTAGCTTCAACTTGTCCTTGAGGTAATAAAGCATATTGCGAAACTTTAGCACCTACGAATAACATTGCAGATGAGTTTTTACAAGTAGCAACACAAGCACCACAACCAATACAAGTAGCAGCATCCATAGCTTTATCTGCAGCTTCCTTAGAAATAGGAATAGCATTAGCATCTTGTGTATTACCAGAAGTGTTTACTGAAATATATCCACCAGCTTGTTGAATACGTTCAAAAGAACTTCTATCAACCACTAAATCTTTAATTACAGGGAATGCAGCTGCTCTCCATGGTTCAATAGTAATCGTATCACCATCTTTAAACATACGCATGTGTAACTGACAAGTAGTTACACCACGGTCTGGACCATGAGCTTCACCATTAATATACATAGAACACATACCGCAAATTCCTTCACGACAGTCATGGTCAAATGCAACAGGCTCTTCACCTTTATTAATTAATTGTTCGTTTAATACATCCATCATTTCTAAGAAAGACATATGCTCAGAAATATCGGTCACTTTATAATCGACCATTTTTCCTTTATCACTTGCGCCTTTTTGACGCCAAATTTTAAGTGTTAAATTCATAATACTATCTTATTTGTATGAACGTTGTTTTAATTCAATATCGTTAAATTCTAATTCTTCTTTGTGTAAAACTGCATCAGCAGGCTCTCCTTTATATTCCCAAGCAGATACGTATGCAAAGTTTTTATCGTCACGTTTAGCTTCTCCTTTTTGAGGACCATCTAATTCTACAGATTCTTCTCTAAAGTGACCTCCACAAGATTCTGTTCTGTTTAAGGCATCTTTAGCAAATAATTCTCCTAATTCTAAGAAATCAGCAACACGACCAGCTTTTTCTAATTCTGGGTTCATTTCGTTTGCACCTCCAGGTACTGTTACATTTTTCCAGAAATCTTCACGTAAAGCTTTAATTTCTGTCATTGCTTCTTTTAAACCTTTTTCGTTACGAGCCATTCCACATTTTTCCCACATAATAACTCCCAGCTTTTTGTGGTAGTAATCTACAGAATGCTCTCCTTTATTGTTTACGAAGAAATCGATACGATCTTTAACAGCTTTTTCAGCTTCGTCAAATTCTTTAGTATCAGTAGGGATTTTTCCAGTACGAATATCTCCTGATAAATAATCACCAATTGTATAAGGTAATACAAAGTAACCATCGGCTAAGCCTTGCATTAAAGCAGAAGCTCCTAAACGGTTAGCACCGTGATCAGAGAAATTTGCTTCACCAATAGCATAACAACCATCAATAGTAGTCATTAAGTTATAATCTACCCAAATACCACCCATTGTATAGTGAGTTGCAGGATAAATCATCATTGGTGTTTTATATGGATTGTCATCAACAATCTTCTCATACATTTGGAATAAGTTTCCATATTTAGCCTCAACAATTGCTTCACCTAATTCAGTAATCTTAGCAGCTGAAGGATTTTCAATACCTTTTAATTTAGCTTGCTCTTTACCGTAACGCTCAATTGCCGATTTAAAATCTAAGTATACAGCCTCTCCAGTAGCATTTACTCCGTAACCAGCATCACAACGCTCTTTAGCAGCACGAGAAGCAACATCACGAGGTACTAAGTTACCAAATGCAGGATATCTTCTTTCTAAGTAATAATCTCTTTCTTCTTCAGACAAATCAGTTGGTTTTTTACGACCTTCTCTAATTGCCATTACATCATCCATATTCTTAGGAACCCAAATTCTACCATCATTACGTAATGATTCAGACATTAACGTTAATTTCGATTGGTAATCTCCAGAACGAGGAATACATGTTGGGTGAATTTGTGTATAACAAGGATTTGCGAAATACGCTCCTTTTTTATGAATTTTCCATGCAGCAGTAGCGTTAGATCCCATTGCGTTTGTAGATAAGAAATATACATTTCCGTATCCACCAGAAGCAATAACTACAGCATGCGCAGAATGACGCTCTATTTCACCAGTAACTAAGTTACGAGCTATAATACCACGTGCTTTTCCGTCAACAATAACTACATCTAACATTTCATGACGATTGAACATTTCAATCTTACCACGAGCTATTTGACGGTTCATTGCTGAGTAAGCACCTAATAATAACTGTTGTCCAGTTTGTCCTTTAGCATAAAAAGTACGAGATACTAATACACCTCCAAACGAACGGTTATCTAATAAACCACCATAATCACGAGCAAAAGGAACACCTTGTGCCACACACTGGTCAATAATATTAGCAGAAACTTCAGCCAAACGATATACGTTTGCTTCACGTGAACGGTAATCTCCTCCTTTTACTGTATCATAAAATAAACGGTAAAAAGAATCCCCATCACCTTGATAGTTTTTAGCAGCATTAATACCACCTTGTGCAGCAATAGAGTGTGCACGACGAGGTGAATCTTGATAAGCAAATGCTTTTACATTGTATCCTAATTCAGCTAATGTTGCTGAAGCAGAACCACCTGCTAAACCTGTACCAACTACAATTACATCTATTAAACGCTTGTTGGCAGGATTTACTAAGTCAATTTTATCTTTATAAGATGTCCATTTATCTTTTAATGGACCTTTTGGAATTTTTGAATCTAAAGTAGCCATACTTATTAGGTATTAATGATTGAAATGGTGAAATAAAGCAATGATGATGAATCCTACAGGAATACCAATTGCATAAATTTTACTAAATGTTTTCAATCCTTTAGTATATTTATTATTTGCTCCAACTGATTGAAAAGCTGAATTAAAGCCATGTAACAAGTGCATTGCTAAGAATACAAATGCAACAACATAAGCACCAACTCTAATTGGACTTAAAAACTTGTGTTGTAACTCGTGGAAATATCTAAATTCTCCATCGTGTAAACCACTCCAGTCACCTTGAATAAACTTAGTGTTGATTTCTGGAAACCAAAAATCGATAAAGTGTAAAACAACAAAAGCTAAAATAGCTGCACCAGACCAAATCATGTTTCTACTCATCCAAGTAGAATTGGCCGCACCATTATTTTTAGCATAACTTACTTTTCTTGCACTCCAGTTTTTTGCTTCTAATACAAATCCCATTACAAAGTGAAAAATTACACCAAAAATTAAGACAGGTTGCATTACGTATTGTACTAACGCATTAGTCCCCATAAAGTGGGATAACTTGTTAAATGTTGCTCCATTGTCTGGAAAAATTGAAGTAATGTTAATTGCAAAGTGCTGTAATAAGAAAAACATCAAGAAGAACGCCGAAAGTGCCATGGCAAATTTTCTTCCTATCGAAGATTTTAATAATCCCATTATTTTGTTTATTGATTATATTATAATACAAATTTAAGAGCTAAAGGCTACACGGACAAACTTTACGAATTCTTTTCTTAAATATTTAGAATGGGTTTAAATAGAGGGTGTAGTTTCTTAAAAAATAATTGATTAAATAATCTTTTCCTCTGACGAAATTATCATTTACTCAGTCTTTACGGGTTTGTTTATAGTAATTAGCAGCATAATTATTAAAAATAAATACCATGCTTAAAAAATATCCAAAACTAAAATGGACCTTAATTTCAATCCTTAGTTTAGTAATTCTTATTGTTTCTTTTGGACTTTGGTTTATAAATCTTTTACCTCTTGAAGAAATGAAAAAAGATTTAACAAAGAGTAAAGCAGAAGATATTGCTTACTTATCGCAAAATGTAATTTCTAATAGAGGGAAAATATTAGCAGTTGTTACCAGTACTAATACGATGGGGAATAGTGGAAAGAGTACAGGGTATGAATTAACTGAATTATCAAGAGCTTATTATGTTTTTAAAGCAAATGGTTTTGAAGTAGATGTAGCAAGTCCGTTAGGAGGAAAACCACCTGTAGTAATAGATAAAGATGATATGAGAGAATTTGATTATGCTTTTTTAAATGACCCAATAGCACAATATAAAACAAGTAATACAATTGCTTTAGATAATGTAATTGCTGAAGATTACGAAGCAGTATACTTTGTAGGAGGTAAGGGAGCAATGTTCGATTTTCCAAATAATAAAGCAATTCAAGAAATTGTAAAAAAAATATATCAATCAAGGAAAGTTATAGGAGCAGTTTGTCATGGTCCATCAGCATTAGTAAATGTAACTCTTGATAATGGAACCCATCTATTAGAAAATAAGACTGTAAGTAGTTTTACGAATAAAGAAGAACTGTTGTTAATACCAGATGCAGAATCAATATTTCCATTCTTATTACAAGATAAATTAGTGTCTAAGGGAGCTAAGTTTCATGAAGGAACGATGTATTTAGAAACGATAAGTCACGATAATAATTTAATTACTGGACAAAACCCATGGTCTACATGGAAACTAGCAGAAACAATGGTGAAACAATTAGGTTATACACCTAAATACAGAAAAATAACAGGAGAAGAGAACGCCGTAAAAGTTTTACAGGTATACGAAAATGAAGGATCCAAAAAAGCAAAAGAGTTAATTGATAAACTATTAATAAGTGAAAATAAATCAATAGATAGATTATTGTTAGCATCTCATAGTGTTATTGCAGGAATGAAAGGAGAAATAGGTCGTTTCTTTGGTTTACTTGGGTTAACATCTTATGCTAAAAATAAGGCTAAAAATAAATAAAAAACACTTTTGATTGTTTTTAGAAGCATAAACCTATATAGGGGTTTGTGCTTTACTTTTTAGTAAATATTTATAAATTTGATAAAAATATTCTGTTGAGTTTTTTAGAAATACTTCTTATAATTATTAGTAGTGCAGGCTTATTGCACGGAATCTTATTTGCATTTTACTTATGCTTTTTTAAAAAGAAAAAAACATTAACTAATTTATTATTAGGGTTGATTTTGATTTTTATGGCATTTAGAATAGGAAAATCGGTAATGATGAATTTTGGTGACGATTTGGAACCTATATTTATCTTTGCTGGACTTGCTTTTTTACTATTAATAGGTCCTTTTCTTAGGTGGTACACTTTAGGAATGACTAAGCCAAACTTTAAGTTTTTAAAGACTTATTTTTTAGAGTTAATTCCTTTTTTTCTCGTATTTGTAATGAGTTTTTTTATAACCAAAGAATCATTTGAAAATGATAGAATAGTTATAATTTTACTTTCAAGTGTACTTCTGTTCATTTATTTACATTTTGCTTTTTATATAGGGCTTTCATGGAAAATACTAAGAGACAAAAGAAGAGAAGTAAAAAATGAAGCACAAACAAAATCGCAAAAAGCAATATTCGATTGGTTAAAGCTAGTTGTTATAGGTTTTGTTGTTATTTGGATTTCCTACTTTTTGAACCTTATAGAAGAATCGGTTCCTTATATTATTGGTCCTATAATGTATTCAGTAATTATTTATTTTCTCAGTTATAAGGCTTTTGAGCTAAAAGCTACAGAAATAGATGGAGATGCATTTAAACTTAATAACGATTTAGTATTATTTAATCAAATATCTAAATTAATTATAGATGATGAGTTGTATTTGAAACCAGATTTAACACTTTCTAAATTAAGTAATTTAATAGGGGAGAGTACACAAAAAACATCATCGATAATTAATGAATATGGAAAACGAAATTTTAATGATTTTATTAATTATTATAGGGTAGAGGAAGCTAAAAAAATGCTGTTAGATTCTAAAAACGAAAAGTTTACCATTTCATCAATAGCGTTTGAAATAGGGTTTGGAAGCTTATCTTCTTTTAATAGTGCGTTTAAAAAGTTTGAGGGAATAACACCTTCCAATTTCAGAAAGAATAGATAGATTGTTTAATCTTTCAAGATAACATTCAAAATACCAGATAACTCTTTTGGTTTTTCTAAAGGAATCATATGACCACAATTTTTAATACTAATAAATTTTCCTTTTAAAGTATTATTAGCAGTTTTTTTGATTGCTTCTGAAGGAACCAAGGTGTCATTTTCAGCAGAAATAAATAATATTGGAATATTTAATTGAGTAATTTGTTGAGATATGTCTACTCTAGAAGAAGTAGCTTTTAACTGTTGGATTAAAACTTTTTTTCCTAAATCACTATCCATTTTTTTTATAATTCCAGTAATTTTTGGATTGCTATGATTATCTGGATGTAAAAATTGTTGAATTCTAGCTTGAGATATTCCTTTGTAGCTGTGTTTTTCTAAAAAATCAATAGTGCTTTTTCTTAATGAGATTTCCTTATCATTTAAACCATTGGTGTTTGCTGCAACAATAATTAACTTTTTAATCTTATTAGGAAAATGAATAGCAAAATTTAAAGCAGAAAACCCACCTAATGAGAAACCAACAATAGTTACAGGTGTTTCAGTTTCAATTTTTGATAGAATTATACTGTTTATGTCTTCAAAAGAGTTAGCATTACTAATGTCAATATGGATAGGATCAATGTTTTCTAAGTTAGGAAATACAAATTGCCATAAATCAGCAGTACACATAGTGCCAGAAATAAAATATACCTTTTGCATTATCTGTCAGTATTAGAGTTTACCAAACATTTATTGTTTTCCCATTTCCCGTTTAATGATTCCTGACTAATGAGTTCATTTTTACAGGTTAAGAAACGACCGTTTTTATCTTTTTTAATAATTTTTAATTTTCCAGCATGTATGGCGTTAATAATTCTGTAGATTAATCCGTTTTTAGGAGTTTTACTTCCTTTGTAAGTAAGTGACAATCCGAATTCATTATTAAACAAATCCATGGTGGTTGATATTTTATCAGGAATAACTCCGTCTTCTAGTTTTCGTTTCTTATAAGTTTTGTAATTTTCTCTTTCATGAGCTTTTCCTAGAGAGCGTGCTGCATTAAGACCTATTTTTTGTCGTAAACTAGCCATCCAAAAAGCATGACGAAAGGCGTCTACTTGTCCGCCAGAGGGATCTCCGTCTAATAAAGGAGACTTTTTAATAGAGTCAGCAATTCTATTTGCTTCACGTGAAACATCCAAAGCTTTTTTAGCTTTAAATGGATGAGATATTACCCACATCTTTTTCTGATGAGATAATTTTTTAAACTTTTTCCAGTTAGATTGTGAGAAAACAATAGAGTTTAAAAAAAGAAAAATAGATAAAAAAGTTATCTTAAAATTCAATAATAAAAATATTTAATTGTTGTGATTAATCTGTTCTTGTAATTCCACAATTTTACTTTCTAAATCATGTAATCTATCATATACATCAACAGGTTCGGGCATTTGTTTTGAGGCAAACATCGTAACGTACCAAACTTCCATTATTTCTTCAACGTTAATAGTGTAAGTAGGGTAGTTTCCGTCTTTATTATCGCTTTTTAAAATTAGCTTTCCTCGTTCTTCTATTCTGTTGATAACACGTTTAAGTACAATTCCATCATTTTTACTCACAATAATATAAACACGACCGTCTTTTATTTCGTTTAGGTTTTCAATGAATTTACCAAAAACCAAATCACCATCAAAAAAAGTACGTACCATTGAGTTTCCTTGTACCTCAAAGCACCTAAATGTGCCATTATTTAAATGTGGCATATTAAAAGAAGGTAATTGTTCAATATAGTTGGTGTCTCCATAACCAGATAAATATCCTGCTCTAGCTTGTATAGGAACATAAATTACGTTTTCATTTCCTGATGAATTTACAGAAATTACTTGTGGTACTCCAGAATATGTTTGAGTTGTAGAGGAATCCGATTTTAGCATTAAATCGCTTTTACCAAATAGATACTCAGGATTAATGTCAAATTCATCTATAATGGCTTTTAAAACATCATATCCAGGTTTAGTTCTCTTTCTAGTACCGTCTTTCTGAGGTCTTCCATTAATAATACTGTCTATAGTAGTACCTGTTACTCCAATTCTTTTAGAAAAGGAAAAGTTATTTAAATGAAAGGTATCTCTTATCGAAGTTATTTTTTCTGCTATCCCCATTTTGTTTTGTTTTTAATCATTTTACAGAATAATTAAACTTTTGTTTTGTTTTATTTGTAAAATGTTATATATTTGCATTGTAAATAAGTTGCTAATATACATAAAATCTTTAATAATCAAACATTTGTATAAAAATAGTAACTGTTTTTTAGAAGTTTTAACTTGTAATATTCATTTTTTTAAAATTTCATTCTATGATATTCAAACATTTTATTGAATGTCACTTTTCTTAAAAACTAATTAAGAAGTATTAACGTGTAGAAACTGTTAGAAGGCGAAAAAACAGTAGCTCTTGTTGAGAGCTTAATTAGAAAAACAATTAAAATTTTATTAAAAATGAGTAAACCGATTAAATCAAACCTTTTTAGGTTTGTAACATTACGTAGTCCACAATTAATTGATGATAAGGAATTAGGATTTATTTCTTTCCCAGAGGATCAAGGGTTGAGTAATAAGGCGCTAACAGCTATTGATGGAGTAACTACAGAAGCGGCGCGAAAAACTGCGTTATTAAATGCTTATAAAACAAATTTTACGCCTTTTACCACTCGATTAGATGTTAAAAAAACAGATTCTGAATTGTATAGATTTTCTCTTTGGCTTGGGAGAAATAAGTCAAACCTTTCATATGTAAGTATTACGGAAAACTTACCTAAAGATGGAGTTAGTAAGCGCATAGAGAACTTTGAAGCTGTTTTATGGGATCAATTATTTTATAATACCATAAATAAAAAATCTACTTCAGTAAGAGAAGCAATTATTCAAATACTTATTGGATATAGGTTTGTTGAAAAATTTAAAAATTTTAGACCTACTATTGTTCCTAAAGAAGGTTCTCCTATTTTTTCAAAAGAAGAAAAAGCAGAATTTGTTCGTAGAGCAAATGCAAGTGTAATTATTCCTAAAGGAATTGTTATTTCAGGTTCTAATGGAATAGGGATAAGTCAGCCAGCTTTATCAAAGGCTTCTCAAGATTATATGCAAGCAGATTTGAAAGTTGCATTAGCTAAGGATAAGATTAAAAAATATGAAACATCTTTAAAAGAATTAGAGCAAAAGGAAGTTTTATATAAGAAAGTTGAAAAAGCAAGATATGATGCAGAGGTGAAAACTTATGAGGCTTCTATAGAGCAAATTCAGCAAGATGCTACTCCTAAAATTCAAACTATTGTAGATTCAAAAACTGGGTTTCAGAAAGAGTTAAAGACTTATCCTGAATTACAGTTACCTAAGTTTGAATTTGTAAGAGGTGAAGAAGTTGTAAGAGGTGATGATTCTACCTTTTCAACAGAGACATTAGCGTTATTAAAATTAGATGAATTAAAGCAGTATGATACCTTTGGTGAAGTAAAAAGAGTTTTAAGAGATGAGATTAAAAAAGATTATCAATTCGTATATGAGAAAACACCTGAAGAAGCAAAAAAAGTAGCTATAGGGGGTGCAACTGTAACATTGGATGCTCTTAAGGGAGCTCAATTGTATTCGTATGTAGGAGCGGTTATACCTTCTTTTGTCAAAGGCGAAAGTTCTATTTCAATGAATTTAAATGTAGGTTATGCTAATGCGTATGTTACCAATGCTACTTATGGATTAAAAAAGAAAAACGGAGGTGGAGCTATTGCTAATACTAAAGTTAGAGAGCTTTCAAAAAATAAAGGCTTATTGAGTTTAAGTTTTTTTCCTGATGGTCAAATGTTAACTTCTGGCGAATATATTTTTGAAGGAGAATTAACATTAAATAATGGAGTTAAACTAAGATTTAATTCAGTTCTGTTTATTGATACTGAAAAAATAGTAAATTTCTTTTTTGGTGTTGATTATAGGTTTGTAGGGGAGTATTCAGGTGTTGCTACAAAAGTTGTTGAAAATGGAGGAGAAGGAGCCGGTTCTGGAGAAGGACAAGGTTCTGAAGTTGAAAATGAGGTTACTGAAGTTGCAGATGGTATTTTATATGGAGTGTCTCAATTAGGAATTGCAGATTTTAGACGTGTAGAACAAGAGGTGTGTTGTTATGTTCCAGGTGAAGTTTCGCATATTGAGAATATTATGGCGCGTGAGTATAAAGAGCGTTCTACTAGGAATTTAACGTCTTCAGAGCAAACAACAGAAAAAACGACAGAGAGAGAGGTTGAAAACTTAACAGATACTACTTCAACAGAGCGAAATGAGTTGCAAAGTGAAACGTCTTCTATTATTAATGAAGATACTGCAACTAGTTTTGGAGCGAATGCAAGTGTTAGTGGTGGATTTGGAGGAACAACGTTTAATGCAGGTACGAATTTTAATACATCGTCTTCTAGTTCAGCTTCAAATTCAAATTCACAGGCTCAAACTTATGCACAAGAGGTTACAGAGCGTGCTTTAGAACGTGTAGTGCAGAAAGTAAGCTCTAAGAGAACTTCTCGAATTTTAAAAGAATTTGAAGAAAATAACACACATGGTTTTGATAATAGAAAAGGAGATGAGCATGTAACAGGAGTGTACCGTTGGGTAGATAAGATTTATAAAAATAAATTAATTAACTATGGTAAACGTTTAATGTATGAGTTTGCGTTACCAGAGCCAGCTAAGTTTTTTATTGAATCTTATTTAGAAAACAAAGGAGGAGATAATGTTACAAACAAAGGATTAATTGAACCTAAAAAACCAATACATCCGAGTAAGCTTTCCAATGGAATTTCATCGGTAGAATATTTAACAGAAAAGAATTATCAGTATTTAGCATCTCAATATAACGCTGAGGTAAAATCAAGACCAGAAGAAATTACTTATGCAGGTAAATCGTTTTCAGGAATGTCTAATGGGAAAGGAGATTATGATGAGTTAATTCATGGAAGTGGAGATGTTATTATACCAGAAGGGTATCAATCGTCTTCAGCTTATGCTAGTTTTAAACTTCTCAAAGGAGATGGAGTAGGTGCTAGTGTTACTGTTGGTTCTCTCCCATTCTCAGCTTCTTTCTATGGTAGTAATGGTGTTAATACTTATAAAAGTATAGAAAAATATACTGAAAGAGTGCCTGTTTCGTATTCATGTGTAGGTTATCATGCAGCAAATATTAATGTGTCTATTAAATGTGAATTAACTGAAAAAGCATTAGAGGAATGGAGAAATGAAACTTATAAAGCTATTATGGATGCTTATAATGAGCGTTTACAAGAGTATAATGAGTTTATTGAAAATCAAAATACGAATGATGAGCCATCTGAAAAGAAAAAAGAATTAAGCTCTCAAATTAATCGTGGTATTGAAAAACGAGAGTTAAAACGTATTGCTATTGATTTAATAGCTAGAGCTCATAATCTCGTTACGTTTAGAGATAATTATAAAGAAGAAGGAAAAGTTTCGGATTCTAAACATGTAGCTAGAACTCCGGAATTTCAAAAGCACTCAGAGGTTGTTAAGTTTTTTGAGCAAGCTTTTGATTGGGAAATTATGGCCTATACTTTTTATCCATATTTTTATGGTAATGAAGATAATTGGGAAGCTAATTTTGAATATAATGAAGGTAGCGACCCTATTTTTCAAGCCTTTTTACAAAGTGGTATGGCAAGAAGTGTAGTACCAGTACGTCCTGGATTTGAAGAAGCTGTTAACTGGTACATGAAAACAGGAGAAATTTGGAATGGTCAAGGAATGGTTACCGATGTAGATGATGATTTATATATCTCAGTTGCTGAAGAGATGCAAACTATTGAAGGAGAAGTTGAAGGTACTTGGGAGACTCGTGTTCCAACTGCGTTAACTGTTCTTCAGGCAGACTCAGTAGTTTTAAATGAAGGAGGTTTGCCATGTAATCCAGATTGTGAAGGGCAAGGGTTGTTTTCGTCTAGCTCTAGTAAGATAGGTGGTTCTCCAGATGGAGTAGACTTTGATATTATTGGTCAGACCAATAATGTAGCATAAGTGTTTTAATGCACGTTTTCTTCAAGCCTCACCCGTAAAAAAATACTAAATAATTATAAGAGTGTTTGGTTCCTTTCTCTGTATTAAGCAGAGAAGGGTTGGGTGAGGTTTGTTTTTAATAAACCTTAAAAATAAAATTATGCATTCACATATATATGGTAAAAAACACTTTAAATATAAAACGAATTTTAAGAGTTTAGTGGTGTTTTCTGGTGGGTGTGGTGATTTCTATATAGAAGAGTACTTAGTTTAGTTAGGAGAAATAAAAGGGTTGAACTATGATTTTGAAAACGATTTTAACGAAGCTTTATAAGGGTTTTTGATAGATGGGTATTACCTTGTTGTAAAAACAGAAAAAAGAAATTTAAATAAAATGAAAAAATTAAAGTTAGAGTTAAGTGATGAATCAATAAAAATATCGGATTTAAATATATTTATCAATGAGTTTGATTTAAGGTTACCAGAATCTTATATTGATTTTATTTTAAAAAATAATGGAGGATACCCTAATTTGACAGCTTATGGTAATCCGTATGATGATGGTTTGATTGTGGATAGTTTTTATAGTGTTTCTCTTAGTGATTATAGATTTAATAAAGATGAGGTTGCTTTATTATCTTCTAGAGAAATAATAAGGACACATCAAATAATAGAGAAAAATATACCACCTTACTTATATCCTTTTGCAGATGATGAAGGGGGTGCTAAGTTTTGTCTTTCAATGAAAGATGAAAGTTTTGGAAAGGTTTTTTTGGTTTATTTAGATGGTACTTATGATGAACCTACTTTTATTAGTGATTCTTTTAGTAAATTTATAGAGACTCTTGAGGATGTAGAGAAATATGAAAATGATTTTTAATAAAAAGTTTTAGAGGAGTAAAATAAAAGTTACTGGGACGGTTAGTGATTGTTTTCGTTTTTAGAATTAAACAATCTAAAACTAAATGAAAATTTAAGTATAAGAAAAATGAATATAACAGATGGTATTGAAAGAGTTTCATTAAATAAGCTTGATAAGTTTGTGAAAAAGTATAATTTAAATTTACCTAATTCGTATTTAGAGTTTATTCTGCAGAATAATGGAGGGTATCCAGATAAATCGAATTTTTACTCTAAAAAAGTAGACTTAGAATTTGATTTTGATTTTTTCTATTCTATTGATTTAGATTATCAAAATAAAGATGTGTTGGATGCTTTACATGATTTGGTAACAGTTAATGAAATTATTGATAATTATCAGATTGAGGAGAGGGAATTACCTGCTTTTTTATATCCTTTCGGTCAGAACTCTGGAGGAGCAGTCTATTGTATTTCTACTAGAAAACAAGATTATGGTTTTGTCTACCTTCATTATTGGGATGGTAGTGAGTTACAATATATAACAGATTCTTTTACTAATTTTATAGATAATATTAAGTAGTTGTGTACTTGTAAACTTCAAATCTTTTAAAGAAAATGAAAAGTATGGTCTATTAACGGATGATAGACCTACGAGTCCTCCTTGAGAAAAACAATAACTTTATAAATTTAATTGTAAAAATCGTCTGAAAAGACGATTTTTATTTTCTTAAAAAAAAGTAATAAGATAAATTACAAAAGCTATGAGGTAGTTTGTCTTTTATAAAACAAAAATTGCGTGTTTTAACAAATTAATAGTAGTTATTTTAAAGGATTTTTAAACATATGTTAGTATGTTTAGATGATATTATAAATTTTTAAAAACCTTCAAGCTATGAGAAAAAATGATGGTCAAAAAAAAAGAGTATTCTATGATAGGATATTTAAAATTGCAAAGAAAAAGAACAGTGTCGATTTATCAGGATCACTATCTGTAATAAATAATAAAGCATCTAAGGAGTATTTTGATAATGAATCTTTTCAGATAACCTTTTCTACTAAAATTAAAGATGTTTCTTACAATTATACAATGCTTGTTACTGCAAATGAGTCTATTGAGAATAAAGATTTAGAAAAAATAAACTTCGAACTTGGAATTCAAATAGAAGGTTGTGGTATGTATTTCGAAGTGTTGAATTATAAACAAGATTTTTCTATACAATTTGATACTTATAAAAGTGTTTTTATAGATACTCCTTCAGTAAAAAATGGGTTGGTTTATTTTAGTAAAAACGAAACTACAAACATATTACAAAAATAATTATATTTTTACTTGTATAGTTTGTAATATGTTGTATATTTGTATTCGCTTTCTAACAGTTGATAGATTTATTAACCCTTAAAGTTAAGCAGAAACTAAAAAAGTTGATTAAACCTCTTTCGGGTACAGAAAAAGAAAAAAGAATCAAAAACTTAAAAAAGTTTTGTCTGCTAACACCAAAAATTAAACAGATGTATGAGTATAATATCAGTTGCATTATCGCAATACGGTGTAAAAGAAGTAAAAGGATCTAAAGATCACCCGCAAATTATAAATTATTTTACCTCAATGGGCTTCGACGGAGCTAAGCTAAAAGACGAGACAGCTTGGTGTAGTGCTTTTGCCAATTGGGTAGCAAAAATAGCAGGCTATGAACGTTCTAATAGATTAACAGCCAGAAGTTGGTTAACAGTAGGAACTTCTACAAGTGCTCCTAAAACGGGAGATGTAGTTGTTCTCTGGAGAGAAGACCCAAGAAGTTGGAAGGGACATGTTGGTTTCTTTATTAAAGAAACAAAACGATATGTATATATACTTGGAGGGAATCAAGGGAATAGTGTAAGTATAAAAGCATACCCTAAAAACAAAATATTGGATTATAGAAAACTAAGGAAAGATGGATAAGTTATCAAACATAATTTTTTGGTTGCTAGCTTTACTATCTCCCTTAAATGGAGTTTTAACAACAATGATGTTGCTTATTGTTGTCGATTTTATTACTGGATCGTATGCAGCAATAAAACATGCAGTTCCTATTCGGAGTATACGTTTAGGGCATACAATTTCTAAATTTTTTATTTACAATTTAGTAATTATATCGGCATATTTTTTAGAAAAGCATATTGTTAATGAAGTGCCATTTCTAAAAATAATAGCAGGGTTTATTGCTATAACAGAGATAAAATCAATTTTAGAAAATTATAACAAAATTTATGGGGTGAATCCATTTAAAGCATTACATAATTTTTTAAAACAAAGTGGGTTGCATAGTACAGTAGAGCAATTAACAGAAGAAGAGAAAAAAGTTTAGATGCTAACAGTTGTTTTTAGCAGTCTCTTTTTTATCAGAAAAATTAAAAACAGATAAAAAAGAATAAACATGAAACAAAACAAAGAAACATTAAAAAAGTATTTTGAAACAGGTGATAAGCCAACGCAACAACAGTACGCAGATTTAATTGATAGCTATATAGATAGTAAACAGCCTGAAGGTGAGGCAAATCGTAGGTTTGTAATTGATGAGACAGGAGAGGTGAGAGCTATTTCAGAAATGCCAATAAGAGAGTTTGGAGGAAATTATACAATTACTCATCTCGACGGTTTAATAACTACCGATGAAGCTTTTTCTACAACAGTAAGTATACCATTAGGATTAAAAGCAAGAAATATGCTTGTTTTTAATAGAGGAGAGGGTACAGTAACTATAGATAAAGTAGTTGGTGTTACAACGTATCCAGAAACTGTTGCATTAGGTAAAAATGAATCGGCAGATATAGTATTTGTATCCACTGACAAGTGGTACATTATAAAAAGATAATTTTTGTATCAAAAGCAATGAAAAAAGAACAAAAAGAAGCAATTACGTATTTAATTCAATGTATAGAATATGCACAAAGCAAAGGTGTTTTTAGTTTGTTAGAAGCACATAATGTATTTAACTCAATAAATGTTTTGATGCCTGTATTGGAAGAAGAATAAATAT
>NZ_WAAU01000003.1:0-55318 GCF_008806755.1 Tenacibaculum aiptasiae | reverse complement strand
AGTCGCTAACATTATTCGTTTTTAGCGCCTCTTTTTTATCAAAATTAAATAGAAACAGATAAAAAAGAATAAATATGAAACAAAACAAAGAAATATTAAAAAAGTATTTCGAAACAGGAGATAAACCTACTCAGCAACAGTATGCAGAGTTAATTGATAGCTATGTAGATAGTAAACAACCAGAGGGAAAGGCGAATCGTAGATTTGTGATAGATGAACCAGGAGAAGTAAATGTTGCAGAAGAAGAAAGAACTCCAGAATATAATTTATCTGATATTGTGAATAATAAACTGTCTTTATTAAAAGATGGAATTACAGTAAAGGAAGTTGACTTAACTCCATATATAGATGATACAAATTTAGCAAGATTAGTATCAGGAACAGTTGACAATAATGGTGTTGCTACATTTACAAGAGATGACAATTCAACTTTTACCGTTGATTTGAGTAATCTAAAAGGAAGTGGAGCAACTGATGTGAGTAGTTTGGTTCCTTATACAGGAGCTACCCAAGATGTTGATCTTGGGAGTGTTAATATAAGATCTGATAAGGAAACCACTGTGGGATCTAAGCAACATTATACTCCTTTAAATATAAAAGGGAGAGATTTTATTAGAATTATTAAATCAATAACGTTTGATAATTCAACTATAGGTTTAGGAGAAAGCGCAGCACTGAATTATGTAGGTTCTAATGGAATTGCTATAGGGCATAATGCTTTGAAAAATGCATCTTTAGGATCTAATATGAGAAACATTGCTATAGGTCCTTCTTCTATGATGAACGGAGGAGGGCAAGGTTCTATTGCTATAGGTTCCTTTGCTATGCAAAATGTTACGGCCAATAATACTGTTGCTATAGGTAATGGGGCTATGAATGTAGGAGGAGGACAAAATTCTACAGCAGTCGGTACAAGTGCATTAGGTCAAAATACAGGTTATGATGTAATTGGGTTAGGTTATAGAGCTGGAGCTATAAATACAGGAAACGAGGCAATATTTATAGGAGAAGATTCTGGTTTTAATAATAATTCAATGCATGTTACCTCTGTAGGGCATTGGAGTGGTAAAAATAACGCAGGTAGTGCATCGTCATTTTTTGGACATAATTCAGGAGGGGATAATACAGGAAGTAATTCTACTCTTATAGGGTATTGGAGTGGTAAAAATAACACAGGTGTTTCTGCTTCTGCTTTAGGATATTATGCTATGATTAATAATAGCGGTTTATATACTTCTGCCATAGGTAATAATACGCTCTCTAAAAATGAAGGGGATTATTGTAATGCCATGGGACAAGTAGCTGGAGAGAGAAATCTAGGTAATAATTCTGTTATGATTGGAAATTATTCAGGTAGATATAACAAAGAAAACTGGTTAACGGCATTAGGTAATGATAGTGGTAGTTATAATACAGGTAAAGGTTCTACATCTATAGGTTTTTCTTCAGGAAAATATGCAGATAAGGATTTTAATACTTTTTTAGGTTATTTATCTCAATCTGGCTTTAATGATGATTCTATTAATTCTAAATCTTTTACTGATCTATCTGTTGTAGATATAGCTACTAACAGAATAACTATTAATAATCATGGTTTTGGAACTAATGGTTCTTATGTAAACCTTAGATACAATGCTAGTGATGGACATTATATAGGAGGTCTGCATAATAATAGTATCTTTATTTTTTTAATAGTAGACTCAAATACTATAGAAATAGCAGCGCCTTTTAATATATCTACATTGCCTAATAATAATGGAACAACAGTTCATAGGTTTACACCTCAATTTGAGGTTACTAATTCTACAGCTATAGGTTATAATTCAGTAGTTACAAAATCAAACCAAGTAGTTTTAGGGAATTCAAACGTACAAGAAGTTTTTACAAAGGGAGACTATGTAACTGCAAGTGCAGGAAAAGGACTTGTGTTAACAACACCAGATAATACAAAACAATATAGGTTAAGTATAGATAATGCTGGGAGTTTAGCAATAACATTAATATAAAAAACAATGAAAAAAGAACAAACAGAAGCAATTACGTATTTAATTCAATGTACAGAATATGCACAAAGCAAAGGTGTTTTTAGTTTGTTAGAAGCACATAATGTGTTTAACTCAATAAATGTTTTAATGCCTGTATTGGAAGAAGAATAAATACAAGTAAAAAGTTTAGTCGCTAACATTATTCGTTTTTAGCGCCTCTTTTTTATCAGAAAAATTAAAACCAGATAAAAAAGAATAAACATGAAACAAAACAAAGAAACATTAAAAAAGTATTTCGAAACAGGCGATAAACCTACTCAGCAACAGTATGCAGAGTTAATTGATAGCTATGTAGATAGTAAACCACCAGAGGGAAAGGCGAATCGTAGATTTGTGATAGATGAAACAGGAGAAGTAAATGTTGCGGAAGAAGAAAGAACTCCAGAATATACTTTATCTGATATTGTAAATAATAAACTGTCTTTATTAAAAGATGGGATTACAGTAAAGGAAATAGACTTAACCCCATATATAGATGATACAAATTTAGCAAGATTAGTATCAGGGACAGTTGATAATAATGGTATTGCTACATTTACAAGAGATGACAATTCAATTTTTACCGTTGATTTGAGTAATTTAAAAGGAGGTGGAGCAGTTGATGTGAGTAATTTAGTTCCTTACACAGGAGCTACCCAAGATGTTGATTTAGGGAATCATTATTTGAAATTGGGCAAGGAAAGAACTGTATTAAATAAAGCAAAGCATAAAGATTTGTTATATATAGGTAATGATAGTTTTCTAAAGCAGCAAACACACGTACACAATGAGACAGATTATATTGATGGAGAAAGTATCGGATTAGGAAAAAAAGCGTTATTAAATAACACAGGGATAAATGTTGTTGGTACGGGTATTTCTGCTGCACAGAATAACACAGGGGCAAACGTTGTAGCCAATGGTAATTATGCAGCTCAAAATAATACAGGGAACTATGCTACAGCAATTGGCGATTTTGCTTTGAGAATGAATACAGGTGGAACTTCTGTTGGTGTTGGATATTCTTCAGGTGCAGATAATACAGGAGACAGTTCTGTATTTGTAGGTGTATCATCTGGGGCTAGTAATAGGGGAAGATATACAACAGGTATTGGTTATAATGCAGCTAGTTCAAATAAAGGAGCTTTTTCAACTGCTGTAGGACACAGTGCTCTTGCATTAAACACACATGATGGTAGTACAGGAGTGGGGTATCAGTCTGGAGAATCAAATACAGGTAGTCTTGCGACCTTTTTAGGTTTTAGAGCAGGGTATCAAAATAAAGGTAATAACTGTATAGCAATTGGTAATAACGCATTATCATCAAATGCTTCTACGGGACACACACCAATAGCAATTGGTAATCATGCTTTGCGATATAATACAGGGTACGATAGTGTTGTAGTAGGGTATTTTTCTGGAATTAAAAATATAGGTAATAGAATTGTTGGATTAGGAAATAGTACTTTATCGGAAAATAAAGGTTCTTCTGTTGTTGCTATAGGCTATACAAGTGCCAGACAAAATTTAGGTAACTATACTATTGGTATAGGAGATGAATCTATTGTTAATAATACAGGTAATGATGTTATGGCATTAGGTTACCAATCTTTACGATATAATTCAGGTGAAAAAAATATAGCTTTAGGGGTTAGATCTTGGAATAGTTTTATTGAAGACACAACTAAATCAAAATCTTTTACAGCAGCAGAAGTGGATTTTGAAAATAATAGAGTTACGGTTATAAATCATGGGTTTGGAACAGCAGATTCTATTGTAAACTTAAAGTTTAGAACAACTGGGACAGCACCAACAGGACTACCAAATGGAATGATTGGATCATTTAAGATTATTGATGCAAACACTTTAGAATCAGTGGCTCAAAATATAGACACAGCAGGGACTGGTTTACATACTTTTATACCGCAGTTTATATATAATAACACTACAGTTATAGGTTATAATTCCCAACCAACAAAATCGAACCAAGTAGTTTTAGGAAATGCAGCTACAGAAGAAGTAACAACTGCTAAAGATTATAAAAGTACAGGTTCGGGTTATGGGGTAATTTTAAAAACTCCAGATGGCTCTAAAGATTTTAGAATAAGTATTGATAATTCAGGAAATGTAGTAACAACTCAGGTTGTATAAAAATAAACCATAGTCATTTAAAAAGTTTAGTCGCTAGCAATATTCGTTTTTAGCGCCTCTTTTTTATCAAAATTAAATAAAAACAGATAAAAAAGAACAAACATGAAACAAAACAAAGAAACATTAAAAAAGTATTTCGAAACAGGAGATAAACCTACGCAACAACAGTATGCGGAATTAATTGATAGTTATATAGATAGTAAACAGCCTGAAGGAGAAGCAAATCGTAGATTCGTAATTGATGAAACAGGAGAAGTAAGTGTTGCTCCTGAGAAAAAAGCACAAGAATATAATTTACAACAGGTTTCCGATAATGGAAGTAAAACAACTAATAAATTAACAGTTGAAAATAGTTTTGATGCTACTGGAAAATTAGATTTGAGTCATAATGAAGTAGGAATGCTTAATTCAAGGCAATCTACATTTTTATTGCAACAGAGGGTTGCAATGTTAGATGAGCAATCAAAGCTAAATTTTGATGTTAATAATGGTAGTTTTACTAGTACACATCAAAAAACAGATGGAAGTTCTAGTTTAAATTTAGCGTTTCCGACAGAAGAATTAAAACAAGAAACAACATCATCTAGTAAAGTCTTAAAGTTGCCAAATAAAGCAGGTACAATTGCTACGTTAGATGATGTGTCTCAAATACAGGCAGGAACAAATATTACGATTGACAAAACAGATCCACAAAGACCAATTATTAACGCTACAGGTTCAAGTGGCGGAGGTAGTACAAATTTATCTTACAATGCTTCTACAAGAACTTTAGCTTCAAGTTCAGGTACAGATGTAGTTATACCAGTAGCAGATGCTACTAATGCTGGATTAATGAAAGCTAATTTTTATGAGGAGGGTACTTTTACTCCAGTATTAGTTACAGGGAATAGTCTAGATGATAATTCTAAAAAATATAGTACAGTAAGTCCTAGAGGAAATTTTGTTAGAATTGGTAATATGGTTGATTTTTGGATAAGCTTTAGGAATGTATCTAATCCAACGGACGGAGTTTTAGGGGCACTTACAATAGGAGGAATCCCTTTTAATGCCGAGTATGGAGACCAAAGGCTTTCAAGTGTCAATATTACAAGATTAGCTTTTTCAAACGCAGCAAATTCTCAGAATTCTAATAACCCATACTCTACTACAACGCCTTCTATAATAAGAGGAAGTTATGGGGCTATTAATGGAACAATAACTTTTAGTGATGTCTTTGGCTTTCCTTTACAAAATGTATCTTTTAATGATGATACAAGTGGGGTTGATATTATAATTAGTGGAAGATTTAAAACAAACGTCTATACACCATAATCTAAAATACAAAGTTTAACCGCTAGCATTCGTTTTTAGCGATTCTTTCCTTTTAAACAATACAAGTGAATAGAAAAATATTCACTTGTATTTCTAACCTTTTAAAAAACAAACATGAACTTTTTAAATACAAAGGTCGATAGATTTCTATTGGCAATAATAGTTCTGTTGTTATTAATAAATCTTTTTAAAAAAGGAAATGAAAAAGTAGCAATAGAAAACCCTAAAACAACAATAGTAAGAGATACAGTTTGGAAAACGAAGATAGATACTTTTAAAGTACAAACAGTAAAATATAAAAGGGTGTATGTACACAAAAACAATGTTACAAAAATAGTAAAAGACACCATTTTTATAAAAGATACTACCAATTATGTAGCAGCTAAAACATATAGAGATACCTTAAATAATACCGATGTAGAAATTTATAGCTACGACCTTGTAAAAGGAAAATTGTTAGACAGTAATATCTCATATAAGTTAAAAGTACCAAGAGAAATAACCATAACAAAAACCATAGAACACCCAAAGGTTTATAGAAGCGGATTGTACTTGTTTTCAGAAATAGGAGGCAATACCCATACATTCAATAACCTAAGCTTTGGACTGCAATACAACCGAAAAGGAAAATGGTTTGCGAGTTATCGGTTAAATCTAAACCAGATAAGTCAGCCAACACATAATATAGGAGTTGGTTATCGATTGTTTGATTAAAAAAGAAAAAGAAATGACAACGTTAACAACAATAGAAGATTTAATTAGTTATTTAAAAGTTGGTGATTCAAATAGTAAAACCAACCAAGAAGTACTGATTAAAAAAATAACACAAGAACCTACTTTTAAAGAAGAAGCAATAAGTTTTCAAGATTTTGGATTGCAATACAAAAGAGTAGATGTTCCACAAACACTATATTTAGATAAGGATAATAGAGCTTTTGTAAAACGAGTGTATTCCACAGGTGTTTTTTATAGGCCGATTACTTATGATAAAAACCTAGATCTATATGCTGAACAAGAGATAGAAAATTACATTACAGAAATAACCATTCTAGATGAGTTATATAGTGATGGTTATGAATTTTATGTAAATAAAGAAGATACTTTAGTTGCTTCTATTCAAATAGCAACCTTAAATAGTTTGAGTAACTATGTTGCTTATCAGAAAAGTGCTTTTTCCTATTTTAAAAGCTACCCTATTGTTCCTTATAAGTATAAAAGTGTATACGGAACTTCAATAGCAGATACGATTAAAGTAGTTGCGAACACTAAAAGTAACTTGATTCATAGATTTCCTGTTATTTCAAAATCATTTGGAAGTGGCTTTAGCTATTGCTTATCGTATTATTATAAAAAAGATAGCAATGAAATAAGAGGTATAGTTCCAACGGAAGAAGATTACCTATTTATAGGACTGCGTATTTATTGTAAAAACATTACTACAGTATTGCAGTTTTTAAACGAAACAATCTTTAATTATTACAAAGAATATACAGATTACCAATCTAAATGGCGTAATTTATTTTTAATTAAATTAATTGAAAAAATAGCTCCTGCCTATAATAATAGTAAGTTAGATAATAAAGCAGCTATTGTATATCATTTAGCTCAACCCTTATACTATGCATTTAATATTGACTCTCTTTGGAATTTGCTGGAAGGATTAGCCAAAGGCTATATACGAAACTATTTAAGCATTAATGAGGAAGATTTAATTATAAAAACATTACGAATACTTTATTTTAGATACACGCACAGGCAAAAAACAAAAACCATAGACGGTTCAAAAGTACTAGAAGAGAAAGGCATTGGAAGTAAAGAAATAAATGATCTTTTTATTAAAAACTTATTAATTAGAAAAGCAGATAAAAAAATACTTTTATACAAGCTAATTGATGGTTTAAATGGAGAACATTTTCAAACCTATGTATATTTTATTTGGAGTATCTGGAAAAGTAGCTCGTATGCGAATATTAATCCCAAAACGAATAAACAAGTAGTAATTACCGATAAATCCCCTGTACTTTTAGCATATAAATCTAACAAAATTTTAGGATTTCACACTGATAATTCAAGTATAGATTGGGATGGAAGTCAAGCTTTAATTGATATTTCTGTTAACATAAAAACAGGTGAATTTGAAGAAGTAACCACAAGAACAGCCGATGGGAATGAAAAAAAATTGGTAGAAAAACAAGAAAAACACAACTACCAATACCACCCCTTTGCTCCAATAGTATTAATTGATAGCGATAACCCGAGATTTATATTAAAAGATAAGGAAAATACAAATCAATTATTTACTGTACTTCCAGCTTTTATGTTATACGCAAATAATGAAACCGCATTTTGGAAAAATATTATTACAGCGGGTGAATATGCAATAGATATTATTACAACTCTTTCTGGAGTAGGAAACTTATTAAGAGCAGGGCGTTTGTTTAAAATTTTAAAAGGAGGAAAAACTATATTCTTTAAAACACGCAAAGCAGCAAAGGTAATTGCTACGGCAAAAACAGTTTTAGGAGGGATAGAAGTTAGTGAAGCCTCAGTAAATGCTTTGTTAAAACTAACGAATAATGCTGACTCTGACTTAGGACGAACGGTTACTAAATATCTTTTTTGGTTAGAAATGGCAAGTTTAAGTATTGATGTAAGTGATTTCCTTTTTAAGAAAATTAGAACATCTGCAAAAAAAATAGTTGAAAATAAAAACTTTGAAAAAAGCGTAAATGATTTAGTTAAAAAAGGAGAAATTGACAAGGTTGATGATGTTTTAGAAAATATATATAATACATCAGGAGTAAGATCTGAGTTAGCAAATGCGATTAAAACTCTAGACAACTCTCCACAACCTAGTTATAAAAAAGGATTTGATTATTATAATGCAATAACTCCAAATTTAATAGAGATTCCTTTTGTTATACGAAGGCAATCCAGATTACTATTACATAAAGTTGATACAGAAGTAAAAAACATTTTAAACCCTAATTACACTAGTGGTTTAAGTAAAGAAAAGATTATTAAAATAAATAATAAAGGAAATAAGTATGTTGATAAAAAATGGTTAGAGGATAATGTTTTAGTAGCAGGAATGATTCATAGAGATAAAAAACTAGGGGAAATTATAGTTACTAGAACAAATTACCCTAAAACTAAAATGAATAAATTTTTAAAAACTAGTAATTATAATCGTCATAAATTCGATATAGAAGGAATTCATGAGTTATATAGTCTTTTCAAAAAAGAAGGGTATTTACAATATAAGATGCATCCATATATTGAATCATTAATAAAAACGCATTTAAAGGAATTGAAAAAAGGAATAAAACATACTGATTTATATAAAATGCATAGAACAGGAGGGATTCCAGGAACACATGCAGAAGTATTGGCTTTGAATGATTTACTTTGGCTACTAGAAAACAAAGGAATAAAATTAACGGAAGAGGTGTTAAATGGATTTATTGGGTATAATAAGAATTTAAAAGATCAGAGTTATATGATACGTTGTTTAGATTGTCAATTGATTTTAAGAAATGTATTATTTTTAGAAAAAATAACAAAAAGAATAAATTAAAAATGAAAAATACATATAAGAGAATGCCTGAGCAAATTAGGATAGATTATGAAGATTTAACAGAAACAAAAAAGGTAAATATATATACAGGAGGTTTATATATGGATTATAAAGGAGAGCCTTTTACGGGGTTTGCAGTGGGAACAGATTATGCTTCAGGAAAAAGAGAAGTTACATGGGAGCAACAATATGTAAAAGGAGAAGGTATTGGATGGAGTATTGATTATTACAATAATGGAATGATAAAAAATGAAAGTTTAGATATTGGTGCTACTAATGTATATTTTGTAGAGTATGATGAAGAAGGAAATTCTTTAGGAGACAATTTTTTTGCTGAAGATTTATTAGAAGAATTATGCGAAATTATAGGAGAAGACCCAAAAAATGCAAAGCCACTTGAGTTAAATTAGCAAGGATGTTGTTAGCTATAGATGTATATTACAATGAACAAAGTGCTAAAGTTGTTGGTGCTTTGTTTTCTTGGGAAGATAAAGAACCACAAAAAATAATAACATGTACATATCCTAATGTACTCCCATATGAATCGGGTATGTTTTACAAACGAGAATTACCATGTATTTTAGAATTATTAAAAAAGGTTAAACTTAATAAATTAACGGCTATAATAGTAGATGGTCATTGTTTTGTTAATAATGATAAAAAAAATGGTCTAGGAGGGTATTTATGGGAGAGTTTAGGTAAAAAAGTACCTATTATAGGAATTGCTAAAAGAAGTTTTAATAATACAGAAAAAGTAAGTAGAGAAGTTTATAGAGGAGAGAGTACAAATCCACTTTATGTTAGTGTTATAGATTTTGATTTAGACGAAGCTATAGCAAATATTAAAGAAATGCATGGAGAATACAGAATGCCAACAATACTAAAACAAGTAGATAGCGAAACAAGGGGTATATGAAAAACTTGAGTAGAAATCGTTATTGATATTTAGTGAAGAAATAATAATTGACTTCCAAAACCGCTAATTTTAGCGGTTTTTTTATGTCAGTATTTTTAATTTTTTCGACCAAGAATAAAACTATGCAAAACTATGGCTATACAAGAAGTAACCTCACACTCGTACAAAGATATCTTTAGTTTACAAACAATTCAGTTTGAACGAACTTGTGTTATAAACAAACCACAACGAATAGATGAATATAAAATCTTTTGGATAAAAGAAGGTAGTGGAAAATATAGTATAGATTTTGAAACCTATTCTTTTGAAGGAAATGTATTGTGTTTTTTATCACCAGGACAAATATTTTCAGTTGAATCAGAAAATATCAATAAAGCACATATGTTAAGTTTTGTTAGAGACTTCTATTGTATTCAAACACATGATTCAGAAATAGCGTGTAATGGAATTTTATTTAATAATATCTATGAAACACCATTTGTAAAACCGTGTAAAAAAGACATAGAAAAATTAAACTTCATTATTGAAAGCTTAAAAGATGAGTTAAAGAATACAGATACGGCTCAATACGATATGTTACAAGCATATTTAAAACAGTTTATAATTCATTCGGTAAGAATCAAAAAAGAGCATCATATTATAAAAGAAGACTCCGAAACAAAGCTTTTTAAAGATTTTAGTTTGTTGGTAGAGCAAAACTTTAAAAAACTACATAGCGTAACCGATTATGCAAATCGTTTAGGTATTTCTCCAAAATCATTGGCAAAGCATTTTCAAAAAATAGGAGCAAAAACACCAAGTGATTTTATTAAAGATAGAGTGATAACTGAAGCAAAACGACAACTTTTATATTCAACAGAAGCTATAAAAAATATTGCTTTCGATTTAGGATTTAATGATCCTGCATACTTTTCTCGCTTTTTTACAAAAGCAACAGGGCAATCGCCAAAACAATTTCAAAAAGAACAAAAGGCATAAAAAAACTCGCAACACACAAGGGCTACGAGTAAGGGGTATTATTAAAGGGGGTATAACATAAGGGGATATGTTATGTAATAATGAGACAAATATAACATTCTTTTTCAATCAGCCAATTAACATAGGTTAATATTTTAAAAAAAGTCCTAATCATAGGAACCTTTGTCCATTTTTAGAAGAACATTCTCGTCGCATCTTTGTACTAGAATTTTAACCGATGGTTTTCACGGTTAATTAAAAACAAAAAAGATGAAGACAAAAGAATATCAGTGCCCTAATTGTTGGGGATACCAAGAATACGAAAATCAATTTTCTGAAGGAGAATTGTGTGACAAACAAAAATAAGAACCTAAAAAAAATAAAGAAATGAGTACAAGAATTGAAACATTAAACCCAGAAACTACAACAGGAAAATCAAAAGAATTATTTGATGCAGTACAAAACAAATTAGGATTTATCCCTAATTTAATAAAAGTGTTTGGTAATTCACCAGCAACATTACAAAGTTATTTAAGCTTAGGGGAGTTAACTGCAAGTGGAAACTTTTCTAATAAGTTTAGAGAGCAATTAGCTTTAGCAATCGCAGAAGAAAACGAGTGTAACTATTGTTTATCAGCACACACTGCTATTGGTAAAATGAATGGTTTAACTGAAGAAGAAACTGCTCAAAACAGACAAGGAATAGCAGCTGATGCAAAAGTACAAGCAGGGTTAAACTTTGCACAAAGTGTAACTAAAAATAGAGGTAAAGTAAGTTCTGAAGAGATAGCAGCAGTAAAAGCAGCAGGTTATAACGACGGAGATGTATTAGAAATAGTATTAAACGTAGTATCGAATACATTAACAAACTATGTTAACCACATTGCTGAAACTGAAATCGATTTTCCAAAAGTAGAATCAGGAAAATTTAACGTAAACGCATAATAAAATTTGAGTTAGTTCTTGTAGTAATATGTGAGGCATAACTATAATAACGGAGTTATAGGCTACAAGGCTGCTCAACCCTTAAATAAATCATCCATAATTATAAAAACAAATCAAATGAAACGTATTATCGCAATTTTAGTATTAACATTAGGAATCGCTTTTCAAGCAAATGCACAAGATGTTAAAACAGTAGCTTTAGAGCAAACTAAAGGAGAGTTTACTCAAAAAGCATTAACCTTAAAAGAAGGAACTTATATTTTTGAAATCTCTAATAAAGGAGTAGGACATGATGTAGGTTTTGTATTAGCTCCAAAAGGAAAAGTAGAAGCAAAAGATCATATCAAAAATGCCTATGTAACTTCTTTAGTAAAGAATAATGGAAAGTCTACTTCTAAGAAAGTAACTTTAAAAAAGGGAGAGTATGTATATTTTTGCCCATTAAATCCAACACCACAATACAGCTTAAAAGTAGAGTAAGCTTTTTTATATAGAAAAGAAAACCCCGTAAATATTACGGGGTTTTCTGATTTTTATGTGAAAAGAGAATTCAATTTAATCAACTTGAATTACTTCTTTTTTTAATGTCAAGTCACTAACATTTGATGTCGAAACTTGAAGATAACCATTTTTGGTTTTCTTAATAATTTTACAAGTTAAAATCATTTCAGGAAGATTTTTATTCTGTGGATTTAATAAGTCCTCAACAGGCTTAAGTTGATAAGTACAATCGTTAATCCAGGTTACTACTAATTTTATCTTGTAATTATGTTTTTTATTTTCTTCAATTTGATATTTTGACGTTCTTTTGATATTAGTAATACCACTTAAATCATCTACTATTTTAAAATTACCAACTTTAAAAAGAGAACAATTTAAGTCTTTAATATTACTTTGGGAATAAGCAATAGAAGTAATGAAAAACAGTAATAATATTAGTTTTTTCATTTTTAATTATTTATTCATAATATCTTCAATCTCATCAGCTTCAATTGGAATATTACGCATTAAGTTGAATGGTTCTCCAGTTTCTTGGATAACTACATCATCTTCTAAACGAACACCAAAGCCTTCCTCTGGAATATAAATACCAGGTTCAACAGTAAATACCATATTAGCTTGCATTGGCTCATGTAATAAACCATAATCATGAGTATCTAATCCCATGTGGTGAGAAGTTCCGTGCATAAAGTATTTTTTATATGCTGGCCAGTTTGGATCTTCGTTTTGTACATCAGCTTTATCTAATAAACCTAAACCTAATAATTCAGAAGTCATTAGTTTACCAACTTCTACATGATAATCAGCCCAAATGGTTCCAGGAACTAATAATTTTGTAGCATCGTTTTTTACACGATTTACAGCATTATATACAGCTTTTTGTCTATCAGTAAAACGACCAGAAACAGGTACAGTTCTTGTCATATCAGAAGAATAATTAGCGTATTCAGCACCAACATCCATTAAAACTAAATCACCAGCTTTACATTGTTGATTGTTTTCAATGTAGTGTAATACGTTTGCATTGTTTCCTGAAGCAATAATTGGTGTATAAGCGAATTTTTTAGAACGATTTCTAATGAATTCGTGGATAAATTCAGCTTCAATTTCATATTCCCAAACACCAGGTTTTATAAAATCTAAAACACGTCTAAAACCTTTTTCGGTAATATCACAAGCAGTTTGTAATAAGTCTAACTCAATTTGATCTTTTATTGAACGTAAACGCTGTAAAATAGGATTACTTTTAGCTACTGAATGTGCAGGGTATTTGGCTAATAACCATTTGTTAAAACGAGCTTCACGAGTTTCTGTTTCTACAGAAGCACGATAGTGCTCATTTGTGTTAATATAAACAGTATTTGCTAAGGCCATCATTTCAGCTAATACTTTTTCTAAGTCTTGTAACCAAAAAACAGATTTAATACCACTTGTAGCTAAAGCTTTTTCTTTAGTTAATTTTTCACCTTCCCAAACAGCAATGTGCTCATTGGTTTCACGTAAAAATAAAACTTCACGTAAGTTTTCTTTTGGGCAATCTGGGAATACTACTAAAATACTTTCTTCTTGGTCTACACCACTTAAAAAGAAAATATCTCTATGTTGTTCAAAAGGTAAAGTACTATCAGCACTTACTGGATATATATCGTTCGAATTAAAAACAGCTAAACTATTAGGCTTCATTTGTGCCATAAAGTTTTTACGATTTTTAATAAATAAATCTCTATTTATTGGATGGTATTTCATAATAAATTCAAATTAAATTATAAACTTGTTCCAAAAATAAGCAAACAAAATGTGCAAATATTAGCCATTTGGCGTTATTTTACATTTTTACGAATTCTACTCATATGCCTTGTTGAAATTCCCAAAAAAGAGGCTAAATAATGTAACGGAACTTTTTGTAATAATATGGGCTCGTTTAATAATAACTTCTGGTAACGTTCTTCTGGAGTTAGCGTAAGTAAATCAATACGATAATCGTCAATTAAAAAAATTTGATTTTCAATTAAATTGAAATAAAACTGATGAAAGCCTTTGTTATTTTTTAAAAGAAGTTTAAAGTCAGTAACAGAAATTACCCACAAATTACAATCGCTTAAAGCTTTTATGTTTTTACGAGAAGGAGTTTGTTGTAAGAAGCTTTTTAAAGAGGCGGTACAAGTGTTTTTTAAACCTAAATAAGTTGTTTTTTCTTCGTTAGAAACTTGAATAGCATGTTGTAAAACGCCACTTTCTATAAAGCAAAAGTGTTTACATATTTTACCTTCTTCAACAAAGTATTCGTTTTTGGCAAGGGTTTTAAGAGAAAAGTGTTTTACAATTTCAGGTACAAATGAATTCAAAGTTTCATTGTTTATGATAGTTTGTATGTACTGTGTAAGATTTTCTTTTAAAACACTCATAGGGAGCTAATTTTGGTTTAAAAGTATAAAAAAAGGATGCTTAAACAAGCACCCTTTTTATAAGATAATAGTATTATTTATTTAAACTCTCAGAAGCACGCCTTTCTAATTCGGCTTGAAACTCTTCCATAACAGGTTTAACAGTACTGTCTGGAATATCGGCTACTTTAATATACATTAATCCATCTACAGCATTGTTAAATTTCGGATCTACGTTAAAGGCAACCAATCGTGCATTTTGTTTTACATATTTCTTAATTAATACAGGAATACGTAAAGCTCCAGGTTCAATTTCGTCAATAATTTTATCAAACTTTTGCATGTCTGCTTTAGTAGCATCAAAAACAAAGTCTTTATCGGCGTCTTTCAGACTTACCTTGAATTCTTTTTTAGGATGTATGTATTGAGCTACATATGGATCGTAGTAATGAGATTTCATGAATTCAATCATTAACGATTTTGAAAATTCTGAAAACTGATTACTAATACTTACTCCACCCATTAAGTATTTGTACTTAGGGTAACGTAAAGTAACATGAACAATACCTTTCCATAAAAGGAATAAAGGCATTGGTTTTTGCTGATACTTTTTTGATATAAAAGCTCTACCTAATTCGATAGTACTCTGCATCATTGAATATAATTCAGGTTCTATTCTAAATAAGGTGTGGATATAAAATCCGTTAATTTCATATTTCTTAAAAATATCTTTTCCAAGACCCATTCTATAGGCACCTACCAATTCATTCTGTACATTATCCCACAAGAATAAATGGTGGTAATACCTATCAAACTTATCTAAGTCAATAGCTTTGTTAGTACCTTCTCCAACATCTCTAAAGGTAATTTCACGTAATCGTCCTATTTCATGTAAAATATTCGGAATCTCTTTTGCGTTAGAAAAAAAGACTTCATAGTTTTTACTTTGCAATAGTCTGCTTCCTTTGTCTCTTAACTCATCAACTTCTTTAATGAAGAGAGCAGAAGATTTTTGTGAAGTAACTTTCTTTGCTTTTTTAGGTATTTTAAGGTTTTGTGTTGATAAAATCTTTTGAGGTGTTTTCTCAAAAGGATTCGCCAACATGTATGTTTTTTTACGTAAGAATTGGTAAAAATCTGGAATCTCAGTGTAGGTATCTTGATCTTTTACTGAAATAGGTTTTCCAATTCTAACTTTAATTACTCGGCTTTTTTGTGAAAGTAATTCCGATGGTAATTTAGCAGTACGTAAGGTGTCGCTAATTTTAGATAAGAAATAAAATAACTGACTATTCTTAGCGTGGAAATAAATAGGAATTACTGGTACTTTAGCTTTTTTAATTAAACGTACAGCTCCTTCTTCCCATTCTTTATCAACCATTAATTTACCATCTCGGTACGTAGAAACTTCTCCTGCTGGAAAAATACCTAAAGGTTTTCCTTCACGTAAGTGTAATAATGCATTTTTAATACCAGCAACACTCGATTTAGCATCCTTATGATTTTCAAAAGGATTTACTGGCATTACATAAGGCTTTAAAGGCTCAATTCTATGCAGTAAAAAATTGGCTATAATTTTATAGTCGGCTCTGTGTTCAACCAATAATTTAAGCAATAAAATCCCATCTATACCTCCTAATGGATGGTTAGAAATGGTAATAAAAGGTCCTTCTTTAGGAATACGTTTTAAATCTTCTTCAGGAATTTCAAATTCAATTTGAAACTCATTCAAAAGTCCATTTAAAAAAGGTAAGTCCTTCTTATGCTTATGTTTATTATAAATTTTATTGGCCGTAGAAATGCGCAAAATTTTCATTAAAAGCCAACCAGAAAACGTTCCAAACGCTCCCAGTTTATCGACTCCTATTGCCTTTGCAACTTCTTTTGGTGTTACTAATCCCATACACAGATATCAATTCGACGTAATTGCAAATATAACGGAAATTTGCGAGCTTTAATAGCTTTTATTCGATGACCAATTGAGCTGTTTCTGTATTGATTTGACGTATAATAGCTTTACCTCTTTTTTGTATGGTTTTTATAGCTGTATCATTGAAATGACGAATGGTATAAAGCGTTACATTTTTGTATGATTTAATATTGAAATTTGTTTGTAAATCATTGTAAAAGGCATCGAAACGATTGTACTTATCTTCTATACAAACAGAAAAACTAATGGCTGAATTTTGAATTAAATTTACCTTCAATTTATACTCATGTAATTTTTTAAATACATCGCTAATGTTGTGTTCAACCATAAAAGAAAAGTCTTTAGCAGAAATTGAAGCTAAAATTTGATTTTTCTTCACGATAAAACAAGGTACTTCTGGTGTTATTTTTTTTCCTCTTCCCACGCAAGTTCCGTCTTTAGTAATATCCTTAAAAGAACGAACAAATAATGGTATGTTTTTTTGTTCTAAAGGCTGAATTGTTTTTGGGTGTATTACTGAAGCTCCATAGAAAGCCATTTCTATAGCTTCAGTATATGATATTTCATGTAATAACTCCGTTTCAGTAAATACTCTAGGATCTGCGTTTAAAACTCCGTCAACATCTTTCCAAATAGATACATTTTCAGCGTTTAAACAATAAGCAAAAATGCCAGCAGTGTAATCAGATCCCTCTCTTCCTAAGGTTGTAGTGTTTTTTCCATTACTACCTAAAAAACCTTGAGTTATATTTAGTTGAGAAGTATTTACATTTTCACTGATTTTCTTTTCAGTTAGTTTCCAATCAATTTTCGCATCTCTAAAATTAGAATTGGTTTGTATATAATCTCTTACATCCAACCATTGGTTATTTACTCCAATTTTAGTTAAATAAGCACTTACAATACTTGTAGATATAAGTTCACCAAACCCTACTATTTGATCATATACATAATTATAATCAGTTGAGGTGTTTTGAGCCATAAAACCACTTAATTCGCCAAATAAAAGACTTACTTTATTAGTAATCTCATGATTTTCTTCAAATAAATCATTTATAATTTCTTGATGGTAGTTTACTACAAAATCTATTGAGTTTTGTAAGTTATCTTTTTTATAAAAATAATTGTTTATAATTTCTTCAAATGCATTGGTCATTTTACCCATTGCAGAGATAACAACTAAAAGATTTTCAGTTCCTTCATGTTGTAAAACACGAGCTACATTTTTTACGCTTTCAGCATCTTTAACAGACGCTCCTCCAAACTTAAATATTCTCATTGTAAAATTCTCTTAAGTTATCTTCACTCATATGGCATACTCTCCATTCATCATAAACGGTAGCACCCGTACTTTTATAAAAGTTAACAGCACCAAGATTCCAGTCTAACACTTCCCAAGCAACTCTTTTAAAGTTATTTTCATGAGCGTATTTCATAATTGAAGTATACAAAGCTTTACCAGCCCCGATTCCTCTTTTAGATTCAGTTACCATTAAATCTTCTAAATGAATTGCTTTACCTTTCCAAGTTGAGTAGCGTTCATAAAATAATGCCATTCCTATAATTTTCCCATCTGCTTCTTCAGCAACAAAAGTTTTAAACTTAGGATTGTCTGAAAAACCATCACGTAATAAATCGTCAACGGTAACTTTTACTGCATCTGGCTCTTTTTCAAAAACAGCTAATTCGATAATTAAATTTAATATAGCTTGAGCATCCTTACTTTCTCCGGACCTAATTATAAAACTCATTGTAAAATTTTTGTGTAAAGATACTTCTTAAAAAACTACTCAAAAACAAATAGAAAATTAAAACACATCATTTTAAATTGTTGAATTTTTCATAAACGATATAAAAGTAAAAAACGCAACCTTACCGGTTGCGTTTCTTTATTTGAGAGTGTTTTATTTTATACTTTTTGAAGTATCACAATCTGTAAGATCATTACAGAATTTTAATAAACTTTCCTCTGTGTTTTTGTAGGCTTTTGCTTTTGCCTTTTTAGCCACCTCTGGACAGTCTTTGGCAAGTTTCATTAGGTTTTTCTTAAATCCAAATACAAATGCCATACTTAAAGTAGATTTTCCTTTATCGCTTCCTGGAGTAACAAATACAAGTTCTTTATTATTGAATTTATATAAATTGATTTTATCAGATTCAAATAATACTTTACATAATTTGTCTGAAGCTCCTTCTAAAGCTTTACTAACGCTTAATGCACCATTTTTAGCAGAAGACTCTTTAAACTTAATGTTTTTGTAATGTAAACCATCAACAAATAAAAGCTCTTTACAAACTTTTGCTTTTTTTATTCTTGTTCCTATTGGCGAACCATTATTGTCGTATTGTACCGTTCTTACATCGTAAGCAATCTTATCTATATTTTTAGTGTCTATATCAACTAAAACAGTATCGTTTTTCTTAGTAATTAAATAGGCTTTATTAAACTCTAAGTTTTGTTTAGGTTGTGGTGAAGCAACTTCTTCTGCTTCTTTTTCTATATTACTAAGATCCTCAGTAATAACTTTCATGTGTCGTGACTTCATCTGATTTGTTTCTAAATCTTTAATTAATGCATCTGCATATCTTAAAAATCTTTTCCCATCAGATTTATCATAACCATTCTCTATTAACTTCTGAGCATTTTCTTTCACCTTTTCAGGCATATCTAAGTAGTAATAAATATTAGCAAGATTATAATAACTAGCATATTTTACTTTTCTCATTTTACGTTTTTTACCTGGGTATCGAGGAATAACGTCGTTAAAATATTGTATAACAGGTTCTAATTCTTTGTGAATTTCATCCATAGGCTCATCATACTTCATTTTAGCAAAAATTGTTTTCACTTTATTATATGCTTCATGATGTTTTTTATGTTCTGGATGACGATCTGAACCTAGAATCCATAAAAACTCACGATTAGTAGTAAATGGAATATAGCCATATCTTGAGTTTAAATAAGATTTGATGCTAGATTTAATACCAGTTTTATGCTTAGATCTATGATTACTTTTTATATCATATTTATTAATTGCATAATGCCTTTCTGCTTTATAATAGCTGTTATAAGCATTACTGGTGTAGTATGATTTTTCCTGAAAGTTTTGCTCATAACTCTTACCGTTAAAAGAATTAATAACATTAATAGTTGCTCTTGAAGTATACTTAGCTTTTGCTTTGTAAGTATAAGATACCGATATTACTTTACCGTCTTTGTTTTTCTTTTCGTGTTTAATTTTTTCAATGCTTATATCACTTACTGTTGTGCCTTCAAAATTATACTTAATATCTAAAGTACCTGGTGCGTTTACTCTTGAGTATCCTTGGATAGAAATTCCATTAAGATTGATAGAAAATGTTCTTTTGTCATGATCTATAATAGGATCAGAAGGAAGTTTTACGTAAGAAACACTAAACCTTTCTCGATCAAGATTGGTACTTTGTGCTGCTAGGATAGTTGGTAATAAAAAAATAAATGATAGTAGTATTCGTTTCATAGTTTTAAGATTTCTTTAACAGTTAGCGAATATAAAAAAATATTTGTTTCTTTATATAAGAGTATTAGCGACTATCAATTGATAGCTAATATTCTAAAAAAATATAAACGAAATCGTTGTAGTAACCCCAAAAAGGTAGCATCTTTGTGCAGACATACGCAACACACAAAAATTTGAGATGAATAACAAACACATGACCCTTGGCGAGTATATTATTGATAACCAAAATCATTTTAAATACTCTTCTGGAGAGCTTTCTCGTTTAATAAACTCGATAAGATTAGCGGCAAAAGTAGTAAATCACGAAATTAGAAAAGCTGGTTTGGTTGATATTACCGGAGCTTCAGGAGATATAAATGTACAAGGGGAAACTCAGCAAAAATTAGATGTTTTAGCAAACGATTTATTTAAACAAACTCTTATTAATAGAGAAATAGTTTGTGGAATTGGGAGCGAAGAAGAAGACGATTATATTGTTGTTGAAGGAAAGAATAAAGGAAACGATAACAAGTATGTATTGTTAATGGACCCTTTAGATGGATCGTCGAATATTGATGTAAATGTATCTGTAGGTACTATTTTCTCTATATACAGAAGAGTGTCTCCAGAAGGAACACCGGTAACTAAAGAAGATTTTTTACAAAAAGGGTCAGAGCAAGTAGCAGCTGGTTATGTTGCTTATGGAACTTCTACAATTTTAGTGTTTACAACAGGTAATGGAGTAAGTGGATTTACCTTAAATCCAGCTATCGGAACTTTTTATTTGTCACATCCTAATATTAAAATTCCTGAGCAAGGATCTATATATTCTATAAATGAAGGAAACTATGTACATTTTCCACAAGGAGTAAAAGAATATTTAAAATACTGCCAAGAGGAAAAGGAAAACAGACCTTATACTTCTAGGTATATTGGTTCATTGGTTTCTGATTTCCATAGAAATATGTTAAAAGGAGGTATTTATATGTACCCAACAAGTACTATTGGACCTAAAGGAAAATTACGTTTGTTATATGAATGTAATCCAATGGCATTTTTAGCAGAACAAGCAGGAGGTAAGGCAACTGATGGTTACAGAAGAATTTTAGATTTAGAACCAACTGAATTACACCAAAGAGTACCTTTTTTCTGTGGAAGTACCAACATGGTTGAAAAAGCAGAAGAATTTATGGCTAAATATCCAGAGGACGCGAATTACTAAAACGCATTAAAACAATAAGATTGATATAACTTATAGTTAAATAAATTTTCAATAAGGCAAACGGTTGTTTGCCTTATTTTTTTGAGTTAAATTTACAATCGGAAAAACGAAATTTTAAACTATTAAAAAACAAATAATTATGGCTTTTGAATTACCAGAATTAGGATATGCTTACGATGCATTAGAACCACATATAGATGCAAGAACGATGGAAATTCACCATGGTAAGCACCATAACGGATATACAACTAAGTTAAACGCTGCTATTGAAGGAACTGATTTAGAAGGAAAGTCTATTGAAGATATTTTAACAAACTTAGATATGAGCAACGGAGCTGTTCGTAATAATGGAGGTGGATTTTACAACCACTCTTTATTCTGGACAGTAATGAACCCAGAAGATAGAGGATATTTATCAGGAGAATTAAAAGACGCTATCGAAGCTGAGTTTGGTTCTAAAGAAGCTTTTATCGATGCTTTTTCTAAGGCTGCTGCAACTCAATTTGGTTCTGGATGGGCTTGGTTATGTGTTCACAAAGGAGGAAAAGTAGAAGTTTGTTCTACTCCAAACCAAGACAACCCATTAATGCCAGGTGTAACTTGTGGTGGAACGCCAATCTTAGGATTAGATGTTTGGGAGCACGCTTACTACTTAAACTACCAAAACCGTCGTCCTGATTATATTGATGCTTTCTTTAAAGTAATCAACTGGAACGAGGTTGAAAGAAGATATGCAGAAGCTAAATAATAACAAAGTTATTAGCCAACATATAAAATAAAACCCGCTATTAGCGGGTTTTTTATGCTTATACTTTTTGAAAACGTAAGCTTTTAATTCTTTCTTCAAAAGAGGTTTCTTCTACAGGTAAAACTACACTTTCAAATAAATTTAATAAATCTTCAGAATGCTTTTCAGAAGCTAACTGTACTAAGTTAAAATAGGCAAAAGAGCTCCATAAAACCGCTTTCAATTCAGTTTTTGCCTCATTCCACATACGAATTTCAACTAACAATTTTCTATCTCCGTAATTAATTAATTGTGAATCTATAGTAACAGTTTCCATTAGAGTAGCAGGTTTCAAATAAGAAATTTGATGAGAAGCTACTACCCAGCTTTTTCCTTTGTTTTTCCCATGAGCATAGATGTCTAAATTGTAATTTTCAATTAGCTGATCTTCTCTAGCATTGATAAGATAATTAAAGTACGAAGCATTGTTTAAATGGTTAAAAGGATCGCAGTCTTGAAACCTTATTTTTGTTTTGCTTTCTAAAATTTTTGGTAATTCCATAGTAAATAAGTTTAAATATACCAATTGGTATATTTTTAATTAAAAAAATAGTTATAGTTGTAAATCTTGTTGTATAATCTGTTTCATGGTTAATGATAAATCTGTAAGAAAACTAGGGTCTTTCATTATATATGACATGTATACAGCACCTTCAATCATATAAAAAAAACGTTTTGCATAAGTAGCATTATCTATAGTAGGTTTGATTTCATTAGCTTGCTTTCCAGCTTCAATTAATAAAGAAAATTGTTCTAAAATTCGAGTATTATAAGAGCGAACTAAATTAGAAATAGCCGTATTTTGATTGTTAGAATCTACTCCAATGTTTAAAATAGGGCAACCTCCAAATTGTTTACTATAGTTATAATAGTTTTCGTAAAAAGAAGCAATGTTATATAACTTTTCTATAGGAGAAGCGTCTTTATTAATATGTGCATTTAAATCTTTTAAAACATTTCTTACAGAAAAACGAAAAGCTTCAATGGCTAGCTCTTCTTTGTTTTCAAAATGACCATAAATAGCACCTTTTGTTAAACCAGTAGCTTGAGTTATTTTTGATAAACTCATTGCCGAATACCCATTCTTGTTGAATATTGGAGCAACCGTTTCAATAATAAAAGCTTTTGTTTTCTCTGATTTAGACACAATAGTACTAGATTAAAGTGTAAATATATAAAAAATATACCAATCGGTATTTTTTGTAATAAAAAACAACTCCTTACTATGAGGAGTTGTCAATTTTATATCTCTAAAGCTTGTGATAAATCAGCTAATAAATCGTCAATATCTTCTATTCCAATGCTTAAACGAATTAATGAATTCGTAATTCCTAACTTTAAACGTTCAGCTTCTGGTATCGATGCATGTGTCATTGTTATAGGGTGGCTTACCAAACTTTCTACACCACCTAAAGATTCAGCAAGCGTAAAAACTTTAGTATTTTCTAAAAAAGAAAGCGCTGCTTCTTTACTTTCATCTTTTAAACGGAAAGAAACCATTCCACCAAAATCATCCATTTGCTTTTTAGCAATTTCATGATTCGGATGGCTTTCTAACCCTGGGTAATAAACATCGCTAACCTTTGGGTGGGCATTCAAAAATTCAGCAACAGCTTTTCCGTTTTCACAATGGCGCTGCATACGCAAGTGTAAAGTTTTAACACCTCTTAAAGCTAAGAACGAATCCATTGGTCCAGCAATAGCACCGGCTGCAAACTGTATAAAATGTAACTCTTTAGCAAGTTCAGCATCTTTTACCATCAAAGCACCCATAACAAGATCGGAATGACCTCCTAAGTATTTTGTTGCCGAATGCATTACAATGTCTACTCCTAAATCTAAAGGGCGTTGTAAATAAGGTGTTGCAAAAGTATTATCAACACCTATTAAAATATTAGCGTTTTTTGCTTTTACAGCTTTGGTAATTGCAGCGATATCTGCAATTTTCATTAACGGATTGGTTGGTGTTTCAATCCATATTAATTTGGTGTTGTTAGAAATAGCATTGGTTACATTAGCTATTTCATCCATGCTTACAAACTGAAAATTTAACCCGTAGTTTTTAAATAGTCTCATAAACATACGGTAAGTACCACCATAAATATCATCACCAGCAATAACTTCATCACCAGGTTTTAAAGTTCTTAAAACACAGTCAATAGCAGCTAATCCTGATGCAAATGCAAAACCATGTGTTCCGTTTTCCAATGCTGCAAACGAATTTTCTAATGCAGTTCTCGTTGGATTTGCACCTCTAGAATATTCATAACCTTTATGTACTCCCGGACTGGCTTGTGCATATGTTGAGGTTTGAAAAATGGGAGTCATTACAGCGCCTGTAGACTCCTCATGCTTTTGACCTCCATGTATGGCTTTGGTGTTAAATTTCATGCGCTGCTTTGTTTTATACCAACTTAGTTAAAGCCATGATATTACCTAAATGAATACCTTCATGTAAATTATTAAAGGCAATAGCACTTTCAATAGAATCTAAAACAAACCCTGTACTAGTTTCGTAAGTAGTATAGCTTGTAAAAATTCCAGCTTCAAAATCTTCTTTTAAAGTATCTGGTAAACCAATTAATAAATCTTTTACTTCATCAAATTCTTCTTCAGTAAATACTTTCGTAGGAAAAGTACCTTTTCTGTATTTTTCAATTAATTCATCTGAAGCTAAGCAGTTTAATCCAGATAACTTATAATGTAATAACTGCTGAGTTACTACTAAATGGGCTACATTCCAAGCAATATTGTTTTTAAATCCTTCTGGAATTTTATGTAATTGCTCACTTGATAAACCTTCTATTTTTTTTAAAACTAATTCTCTTGATTTTTTTAAAACTTCAAATTGTTTGTTCATTTTTCTACTTATTTTAGCTAGCTCAAAGATAATTATTTACCCATGAAGAAAGTTTATTTTTTACAAACTTGTGATACTTGCCGTAGAATTTTAAAAGAAGTAAATATTGACGGTTTTGAAAAGCAAGAAATAAAAACCAAAGCTATAACTGTTGAGCAATTAGAAGAAATGCGAAAATTAACGGATAGCTATGAGAGTTTATTTAATAAAAGAGCAAAGTTATACAAGGAAAGAGATTTAAAAAATCAGAACTTAACGGAAACTGATTATCGTCAATTTATTTTAGAAGAATACACATTTTTAAAGCGTCCAGTTTTTATTGTAGACAATGAGATTTTTATAGGAAACAGTAAAAAAGTAGTAGAGGCTTTAAAAGAAAGGGTGAATTAAGACTTTTTTAAAGAATAAATATTAAAAACTGCTTTAGTAATGAGGTGGTTTTTTTGTTTTTAGAAAAAAATGAATAGAATAATAAGATATTTAGTGTATTTGATAGTGTTCTGCTTAGTCTCAGTAATTGTAAAATATCTTTTTGCAATGATAAAAGGGCAAAATGTAGAGAGTATAGATTATATATTGAGTGCTGGTTTTGGCTTTGTGATGTGGTTATATTATTTGTTTTCTGGGAAATTAAAAGAATCAGAAAAGAAGAAAGACTAAATAAAATATTTTTAACCATAAGCTTTTGAAACTCTTCTTATCGGAAGAATAAACAAAGCTTCGAATGAAGAATATTTTGTTACTAGTGAAAGAAGTATTTTGCTTATAAGCAAAGTGTTTTGGTAAGCCTAATGATACTAAAAGAATAACGAGGGTTATAAAGACATTATAACCCTCGTTGTATTGTTTAAATAATTACCGTTATGGTATTTATATAAATATAGTTATTCAAAGTAGTTGCTGTACTTTAAAGATATAAAAGTACTAGTGTTTGCTTTTATCTAGAAGCCACTTTGTTTTTAGAAGAAGCTAATAAGCTAGCTAATTCGTCTTTTGTAATTTTAGTTTTAATACCTAATAATACTAATTTATCGCTATCGCCACTAGCTCTTACAATAATTTCTCTTACATATCCCTTCTTTTCTAAGAATAAAATTTCTGCTTTACTGCCTTTATCTTTAGCTCTTACCAAAGTTTTTAAACTGTTTTTTCTAGAAAAACGTCTAAAATCTTTTGAAACATCATTGTTGTTGTTATTAAATATCATAACCTTAAAGTCGCTTGATTGCTCTAAAAGATTTTTTAATTCTTTATTATCAGTGTCATCTAAAAAAGAACCAGCAAAAGAGCTAGATAAGTTTATAGAAAAAGCAGATTTGTCTTTATGACTCTTGTAAAATTGTTTGAACTTGGCTTCTTGTGCAGATAAGCTTACTAAGAAAAAGCAGAATAATGCTGTTAAAATTCGTTTCATAATGGTTTGTTTTAGTTTTACAAGGGAGACGACCAGCTTTAAAATTTGTTACAATAAAAATAATTTTGGAAAATTATGAAGCTAAATTTGATTAGATGCAAGCTGTTGATAATGAGTTGTAAACTTGTAACAAAAAGAAGGATTTATAGTCTTAACTATAAACCTTTTCCATGGCTAAAAAAATTATTTTTGCAGTTGTACTATTCTCCGTTATTTACCTTTTTACCTATAGGATTTATCATTCTTGGTTAAATAAAAGATTTGAGCCAAAAGATGTTTATATTTTAAAATGGATGTATAAGGTTGTCATTGTATTTGCATTCTTTTCGTTTTTGTGGGCTCCTTATAGTATTAGTAGTTCAGTAGTATTTATTTTTAAGTTAAGTTCTGTAGCATCCATCTTTTTTATAGCGACTCGCCTTGGTGCTAAAATCTTTTTAAAACCGGAAACAGTACCGCTTAAAAATAGTGAGGACACTATAAAAAAAGAAAAACCATCAGAAGAAATCTACAAAAAAGCATCATGGTTAAAAGAACAGATGGTAGCAAACCAGTTTTATCTAAATCCTGATCTAACATTAAAATCTTTAGCAGAGAATCTAAATATGACTCCGCATATTCTATCAAAAGTAATTAATGATGGGTTGAATAAGAATTTCTCTGATTTTGTAAATGAATACAGGGTAGAAGCAGTAATAGAAAAAATGCGTAACGAAAAATACAATCATATAACACTGTTAGGTTTATCTTTTGAATGTGGTTTTAATTCAAAAACAACTTTTAATAGGGTGTTTAAAAATATAAAAGGCGTTACTCCTTTAGCTTATAAAAAATCAATAAAAAACACTTCAGAACAACTAAAAATGAGTGCCATTTTATAGTTTGGAGCTATTGCTGTCTTGTGTGAATATATGTTTGTTGAAAATTTAAATTAAAAACATGAGATTGAATTATTACTTAGTGCTTGTTGTATGTTTATTTATTTCTAACAATACGATAAGTTTCGCACAAAAAAAATCTGAAGAAATAGCAACTGGAAAATTATTTTTCTCCAAAATTGATTTTCAAAAAAGTAAAATAACTTCAAAAAATTACACTAACAGTTTCACTTTACATAAGGACAAATACTTAAATATTCACTTTGCATTAGATAAACCTCTTATTGAAAGTCTTAAATTGTTAGCTCCTAATTTAAGAGATGATCAATTACTAAATAAAGGAAACTTTCAGTTTTCAATTATAGTAGATGGAAAAAAGATACATACTGAGAATTTAAACAAAGGAGCAGGAACAGTTGACTTTAAAACCAAAAAAAGAAAACACTTTATTCCTTTAATGTATCCAGAACAAATTGATTTTTGGGGTTGGTTTATGTGGATGAAATTCATGAAACTAAGTGGAGGACAAGATGTATTGGTAGGAAGTAAACATTCTTTAGGTTTTGAGGTTCGACCTTATGTAAAAACAGAAACATTAAAAGTAGGTCCATTGTTAGCTAAAGGAAATATTACCGTTGAGGTGGCTAAAATTCCCGTGAATGAAAGTTTGATTCCTGTTCAAAAAATACAACCGAATAGTGGATGGGAATTATCAAAAAGTACTTTTAATGTAAAAAAGATAGAGGATTTAAATAGAAAAATAACAGAAAAAAGATTTGAAGATATCAATGGGATTGTAGTTATAAAAGACAACCAATTGTTAATAGAAGAATATTTTAATGGAGAAACTAGAGATAGTTTGCATGATGCAAGGTCGGTAGGAAAATCATTTGCTTCTACAGTATTAGGAATAGCAATTAAAGAAAATTATATACAAAGTGAAAATGTATTGTTGAAAGATTTTTATGATTTACAATCTTTTGAAAATTATAGTAAAAAGAAAGACTCGGTAACATTAAAATCTCTCTTAACAATGAGTTCAGGATTTGTTGGAGATGATAGTAATTACAATAGTATAGGAAATGAAGAGAAGATGTATCCAACGAGTAATTGGGTTAAATTCTCACTTGATTTACCTATGGGAAAGAAAAAAAGAATAGGGAAAGATTTTTCTTATTTTACAGCAGGAGTCGTTGTTTTGGGAGATGTTATTCATAAATCGGTTCCAAAAGGATTGGTGTCTTATGCAGAAGAAAAATTATTTAAACCATTAAATATAACTAACTATAAATGGCAATACACTCCACAAAAAGTAGGAAACACAGCTGGAGGAATACAATTAAGAGCTATTGATTTTGCAAAGTATGGTCAATTATATAAGAATAAAGGAATGTGGAATGGAAAACAGATTCTAACCAAAGAATGGGTAGATAAAAGTTTATCAAAACAAGTTAGCCAAATTAATGCAGGGATAGAAAACGGTTACTATGGTTATCTTTTTTGGAATAAAGAATACAAAGTACAAGGCAAGAGTTACGAGGTTTCTTTTTGTAGTGGAAGAGGCGGAAACAAGATTTTTATTTTTAAAGACATTCCATTTGTGGTAGTTATAACTTCTTCTGCGTATAATAACCCCATTGCTCACCTTAATGCAGATAAGATTATAAAGGGATATATACTGCCTTCGGTAATTGAAAAGAAGTAAAAAGAATCAAAATATATAACAAAAAAAAGACTTAACATTATTTGTTAAGTCTTTTTAGTTGGCCTACAAGGACTCGAACCTTGAATATCGGTACCAAAAACCGGTGTGTTACCATTACACCATAGGCCAATTGCGTGATTGCGGATGCAAATTTACATACTTTTTTCGTTTACACAAAACTTTTTTTGATTTTTTTTCTTTAACAGAAAATTATCTGATTTACATCACTACAAATATAATCAAAATTATATTTTTGCTAGAAACAAAAACAGACTAGTTATTAGTACATTCGCAATAACTTTATTAAAAATCTATGGACGAATTTAACTACAAAAAATGGAACACAATTTTAGGTTGGGTTACATTTGCAGTGGCATTAATCACTTATACTTTAACATTAGAACCTACCGTGAGCTCATGGGATTGTGGTGAATATATCTCTACAGCAGTAAAATTAGAAGTAGGTCATCCACCTGGAGCACCCTTATTTCAAATGCTAGGAGCTTTCTTTGCAATGTTTACCAGCGACCCTAGTCAGTGGGCTATGATGGTAAACTTTATGTCGGGCTTAGCAAGTGCATTTACTATTTTGTTTATGTTTTGGACTATAACTGACTTGGCTAAGAAAATGGCCACTAGAAATGGTGAGTTTAGTAAAAGTGCAGCTATAGCTGTTTTAGGAAGTGGAGTAGTTGGAGCTTTAGCATATACATTCTCAGATAGTTTTTGGTTTAGTGCAGTAGAAGGTGAGGTATATGCAATGTCATCATTTTTAATGGCGTTGTTATTTTGGTTAGGATTACGTTGGGAAAGTGAAATTAATACACCAAGAGGTAATAAATGGCTAGTATTAATAAGCTTTGTTGTAGGACTTTCGTTTGGAGTACATATATTATCGTTATTAGTAATACCATCAATAGTATTATTATACTTCTTTAAAACGTATAAAGATATCAATGTAAAAACTACAGCAATAGCAACGGTAGTTTCAATATTAGTATTGGCATTTGTATTTAAGTTTTTATTTCCGTTCACACTTAAGTTCTTTAGTGTATCAGAACTTTTCTTTATTAACCAAATAGGATTACCGTATAATTCAGGAACTATTATAGCCGGAATAGTATTAATTGCAATGTTCTATTTTGGATTAAATTATACTCGTAAAAAAGGTTTAGTAACAGGAAATACTTTAGTGTTGTCGATATTGTTTATCATGATTGGTTTTTCATCATGGTTAATGTTACCAATACGTGCAAACGCAGATACAGTAATTAATGAAAATAATCCATCAAGTGCGAGAGAGTTGTTAGCGTATTATAATCGTGAACAATATGGAGATGCAAATGTGTTTTACGATAAATACTATTCTGTATCTTATGATGGAGAATTAGATTCAGAGAAACCATATAAAGACGATAAGCCTAAATACGAAAAGAAGGACGGGAAATATGTAATTGTAAATAAATATAAAAATATATTACCAAATTACTCAAGTAAACACAAAGGGTTTATACCAAGAATGGTGGCTCCTGGTTCGGAACAGCATTATAAAAGAATAGCAGGAATACCTGCAAGAAGTAAAAGACGTCCAACCTTTATAGAAAATATGAAATTTATGATCGATTATCAGTTCGGTTATATGTACGGGCGTTATTTTATGTGGAATTTTGTAGGTCGTCAAAATGATATACAAGGACATTTAGATATAGAGTCAGGAAACTGGTTAAGTGGAATTAATTTTATTGATGAAGCTCGTTTAGGTTCGCAAAAAAACTTACCAGATGATGTAAAGAATAATAAAGGACGTAATACCTATTTCTTTTTACCATTAATTTTAGGATTAATTGGGTTATTATATCAGGCTAAGAAGGATAAAAAGAATTTATATACACTAGCAATGTTTTTTGCATTCACAGGGTTTGCAATTATATTCTATACTAATCCAAAGCCATTTGAACCAAGAGAAAGAGATTATGCAGTAGTAGGTTCGTTTTATGTATTTGCTATTTGGATAGGATTTGGAGTGTTAGCGCTGTATGAATATTTTAAGAATTATGCGAATAAAAGAGCAGTAGCTATAGCGGTATCGGTAGTTTCTTTACTAGCAGTACCAGTATTAATGGGAGCTCAAAACTGGGATGACCATGATAGGGCAGACAGATATATTGCACAGTTAAATGCACAAACTTATTTAGAAAGTTGCGATCCGAATGCAATTATATTTACTATTGGAGATAACGATACGTTCCCATTATGGTATATGCAACAAGTAGAAGGTGTTCGACCTGATATTAAGATTGTAAATACAAGTCTTTTTCAAACAGATTGGTATATAGATCAAATGAAAAAGAAAACCTATGATGCTGATCCGATACCATCAAAATTAACACATGACCAATATAAGTATGGAACTTTAGATGTAGCATATTATTATCCATTACCACAATTGAAAGATTCAATTTGGCCAATAGATACCTTTATGCGTTGGATTTCTAGTGATAGTGATAGAACATATTTAGAAACAGGAGAAGATTCTAAAGAAAAATTTTATCCATTAAATAGAATTAGAATTCCAGTAAATAAAGAAAATGTATTAAAAACTGGATTGGTAGCTAAAAAAGATGCCGATAAAATTTTACCATATATAGATATTACTGTCGATGAGCAAGGGCTAACAAAGAATAGAATTTTAATGTTAGATATCTTAAATAATTTCGATTGGAAACGCCCAATTTATTTTACAGGAGGAGCAAATGCAGATGAAGAGTATATTTGGTTAAAAGACTATTTACAGCTAGATGGAATGGCATATAAACTAGTACCAATAAAAACACCAAACAAAGGAAAGTCTATATTTGATATGGGGCGTATTGACCCAGAAAAAATGTATGCTAATGTTAAAAAATGGGATTGGAAAACCATTAATAATGGTAAAATCTATTTAGATGAGCAAAGTAAGCGTAATGCAATATCAATTAGAAACAACTTAATGCGATTATCAGAAGAGTTTATGAAACAAGGAGACTCGGTAAAAGCAAAAGATGTACTAGATTTATCATTATACAAAATGCCAATTAAAGACTTTGATCATTATAGTATTTCTTTAGGGTACCCTGAGTTATATTACCGCATGGGAGATATTGATAAGGCCAGAGAAACATCAGAAACGTTGACAAATATTTTCCAACAAAAATTAAAGTACTATCATACGTTTAACTATGAAGACTTAGATTTAGTAAAAGAGAATATAGAAACGTACTTATATATGTATCAAAATGTAATGCAGCAGATAATGCGTTATGATGATACAGAATATGGAAAAAAAGCGCTTAAAGATTATTTAGTTCATGAAGGTTTGTTTAATCCATCATCAACAGAAGAAAATGAGCGATTTATGCAACAATTAGATTCTATAAAACCTTAAATTAATGAGGTTGTATTTTATAAAAACACCACGTATACTTAAAAAGATATTTTCTAAGTATACGTGGTGTTTTTCTTCTAATAAAAAAGAAATTTATTTAACTTTTGATGATGGTCCTATTCCTGAGGTTACAGAGTTTGTATTAGATGAATTGCAAAAATATAATGCAAAAGCAACCTTTTTTTGCATTGGTGATAATGTTAGAAAACACCCAATAGTTTTTTCACGAATAGTAAAAGAAGGACATTCGGTAGGGAACCATACATTTAATCATTTAAATGGTTGGAAAACGAATCAAGAAGATTATATAAAGAATGTTGAGCTTTGTGAAGAGATTATTAACAATGAGATTTCTAAAATAAAGGAGTCTAACGAAACAAAATTGTTTAGACCTCCTTACGGTAAGATAAAAGCAAAACAAGCAAATGATATACTTAAAAAAGGGTATAGGGTTATAATGTGGGATGTCCTTTCTGCAGATTTTGACACCTCAGTAACTAAAGAAAAATGCTTAAAAAACGTGTTAGATAATACTGAAAAAGGAAGTGTTATCGTTTTTCATGATAGCATAAAAGCAAGTGGCAGGCTGTATTATGCTCTTCCAAGGTTTTTAGAAGAATATACAAAAAAGGGGTATGAATTTAAGGCTATACTTTAAACGTACTGTTGTACTAAGCCAATTAAAGTGTTAGCATCTTGCTCACCGGTCTGGCGCCATTTCATTTCACCATCTTTATAAATCATAAAAGTTGGGTTTCCTTTAACGCGCAAAGCATCAGCAAGAACTTCATTCTTTTTAATGTCTATTTTAATAACTTTAGCTTTGTCTCCTAAAGCAGCAGCGACATCACGAAGTGTGTCTAAGCTAGGTTCTACCTCGCTCCAATCTGTATAAAAGTCAATTAAAACAGGTTTGTCAATACTTATAATTTCACCAAACTTTGTCATTTCTATAAAGTTTTATATAAAAAATTTATCAAAATTACCGATTTTTTTTTAAATAGATATTAACATTTGTTTAAATTCCTTTAAAAATCAGGCTTTTTTTAACTCAATTACAGTAATTTCTGGCCAAATACCCACTCTTCCAGGAAAAGCATGGTATCCAAAACCTCTATTTACGTTAATATAGCGTCCAAATTCCTCATATAAACCAGCCCATTGCTTGTAAACATACTTGGCAGGGCTCCATTTGATAAATCCTGGGATTTCTATACCAAACTGTAAACCGTGAGTATGACCACTTAAGGTTAACTGGTAGTTAAAATCGTCTTTTTTAACTTTATATTCCCAGTGGCTAGGGTCGTGACTCATTAATATTTTAAAATCGTCTTTATTAATTCCTTCAGAAGCCTTTTGTAAATCGCCAGCTTGATTAAAACCTTTTCCCCAGTTTTCTACACCAATTAAAGCTATTTTTTGACCATCTTTTTCAAGATATCTATTCTCATTTAGTAATAAGTCAAAACCAATTTTAGGATGAATTCCTTTAATGGCGTCAAAATTTGCAGTTTTCTCTTCTTTGCTATCCCATTTTGAATAATCACCATAATCATGATTTCCAAGGATAGAATATTTTCCCGAAGGAGCTTCTAATTGTTTAAAAGTGTCAATCCAGTTATCCATTTCAGTAGCAAAATTGTTTACAATATCACCAGTAAATAAAATTACATCTGATTTTTGCTCGTTTATTAAATCAACACCATATTGAATTTCTTCTTTATTAGTAAAACTACCAGAATGAATATCGGTAATTTGAGTAATAGTAAAACCATCGAAAGCATCAGGTAAATCACTAAATTTTAATTGATATTTAAGTACTTTATAATTGTATTTGCCTTTAAAAATTCCATAAAGTAAACTTGCAAAAGGAATGGCAGCAATACCTAAAGCTAATTTGGCAATAAAACTTCTTCTTCCAGTCAGTTCTTTAGTGTCATTTGAGGAAAAATACGAGATAGCTTTTTGAATCCATCTTACTAAATCTTCTCCTAGCATAAACAATAAAATAAATAATTTAGGAACTAAAGCTAGTAGTAAAAAACCAAATGCCCATTGAAATTGCTTGGTTTGACCAGAGCTTCTATCGGAAGTAAAAATTACATAAAAAAAGTTGACGTATGCTAAAACTCCGAAGAGTAACCATCCGTAACGAGTAAACTTATTTTTAGTTACTGTTTTAATGGCTTGAAAAGCATAAGTTTCAAGTAAAATAATAAGTAACGAAATGATAATGATTGTTATAAGCCAACGAGACATATTTATGTTTTTTTAAGTCGAACAAAGATAGGGGGATTCTAAAAAATCAATTTTTAACATCTTGTTAAAGTTTTGTAGCTTTACAAACGGAGTTCGCAGGAACTATTTCTATAGGTTATTTTTCTTAATTCAATCTATATCAGTAATTTATTTCATTAGGCTTTAAATAATAAAATGGCAGAACAAAAACGACTTTTTTTACTTGATGCATTTGCACTAATATTCAGAGGATATTATGCTTTTATAAAAAATCCACGTATTAATTCAAAAGGAATGGATACATCGGCAATTTTAGGATTTACAAATTCTTTAATTGATGTAATAAAGCGTGAGAAACCAGATTATTTAGCTGTTTGTTTTGATAGAGGAGGAAGTGTAGATAGAGTAGAAGCTTTTCCTGAGTATAAAGCGAATAGACAAGAAACACCAGAAGCTATTAAAATAGCTGTTCCATATATTGAAAAGATATTGGAAGCAATGAATATTCCTGCAATTGTAAAAGAAGGGTACGAAGCGGATGATATTATAGGAACCTTAGCAAAAAAAGCAGAGAAAGAAGGTTTACAAACTTATATGGTTACACCTGATAAGGATTTTGCTCAATTGGTTTCAGATAACATTTTTATGTACCGTCCACCAAGAATGGGAAATGGTTATGAGAAATGGGGGATTGAGGAAGTAAAAACAAAATTTGGTGTAGAAACCCCAGAACAAGTCATAGATTACTTGGGTATGATGGGAGATTCAGCTGATAACATCCCAGGACTGCCAGGAGTAGGAGAAAAAACAGCTAAAAAATTCCTTGCTGCCTATGGAACTATGGAAGGCTTGCTAGCAAATACCCACGAGCTAAAAGGAAAGATGAAGGAGAAAGTAGAAGCAAATGCCGAACTAGGATTACTTTCTAAAAAATTAGCAACCATAATGTTAGATGTGCCTGTTGAATTAGAACAGGATAAATTGATTTTTGAACAACCAGATATTCAAAAAACAACAGAAATATTTAATGAGTTAGAATTTAGACGCTTAAGTGATAACTTCTTAAAAACATTTGGAGAAAAACCTGTAGCTGAAGAAAGTTCAAGTAAAACAACTAAAAAAACAGTAGCAGATGGAGCTAACAATACAGGTCAGTTTGATTTGTTTGCAGCACCAGGAACTGGAAAAGTTAGTGAAGAAAATAACATTAATGGTTTTAGAACTATTGATAATACAAATCACTTTTACCAATTAATAAATACACCAGTGTCTAGGAAACTGTTGTTGAATAAATTAATGCAACAGAAATCGGTGTGTTTTGATACAGAAACTACTGGATTAAAAGCTTTAGAAGTTGAGTTAATAGGTATTGCTTTTTCTTGGGAGGAAAAGAAAGGGTATTATGTTACATTTCCAGAAGACCAAGAAGAAACACAAACGATACTTGAAGAATTCAGACCGTTTTTTGAAAATGATAGCATAGAAAAAGTAGGACATAATTTAAAATACGATATCAAAGTATTGTCAAATTACAATATGCCTGTAAAAGGAAAATTGTTTGATACTATGATTGCGCATTATTTGATAAATCCAGATATGCGCCATAATATGGATGTACTTTCAGAAACCTATTTGAATTATCAACCGGTATCAATTACAGAGTTAATAGGGAAAAAAGGAAAGAATCAGTTGTCAATGCGTCAGGTAGAGCTTTCAAAGCAAAGTGAGTATGCAGTAGAGGATGCAGATATAACATACCAGTTAAAAGAACATTTTTCAGAGGAGTTAGAAAGTGGCAACTTAACAGGGTTATTTAAAGATGTTGAAGCACCGTTGGTGTCTGTGTTAACAGCAATGGAGATAGAAGGGATTAACTTAAATACTGATTTTTTAAAGTCTTTATCGGTAGATTTAGCAAAAGATATTGAGCAATTAGAGCAAAATATTTATAAAGAAGCAGGAGAGGAGTTCAATATAGCATCACCTAAACAATTAGGAGTTGTTTTGTTTGAAAACATGAAGTTGGTTGATAAACCTAAAAAAACCAAAACGGGACAATATTCAACAGCAGAAGATGTGCTTTCAGCATTAGCAAAAGATCATGAGATTATAGCTAATATTTTAGAATATCGTCAATATAAAAAACTACAAAGTACTTATGTAGATGCTTTGCCAAATGAGGTAAACCCTAAAACAGGACGTGTGCATACAGTATATGCTCAAGCTGTGGCTGCAACGGGTAGATTGAGTTCTAATAATCCGAATTTACAGAACATTCCAATTAGAACAAAAAGAGGGCAAGAAGTTAGAAAAGCTTTTATTCCTAGAGATGAAAATCACGTATTATTAGCTGCCGATTATTCTCAAATTGAATTACGAATTATAGCTGCTTTAAGTGAAGAAGAAACGATGATTAAAGCTTTCCAGGATGGAGAAGATATTCATGCTTCAACAGCTGCAAAAGTTTTCAATGTAGCCATCGATGAGGTAACTAGAGAGCAACGTAGTAATGCTAAAACAGTAAACTTTGGAATTATTTATGGAGTTTCGGCATTTGGATTAAGTAATCAAACAGATTTATCAAGAAAAGAAGCAAAAGCCTTAATTGATACGTATTACGAAACATACCCAAAGTTAAAAAGCTATATATCAAAGCAAGTAGATTTTGCTCGTGAAAATGGTTATGTGGAAACAATTTTAGGGCGTCGTAGATATTTGAAAGATATTAATTCTCGTAATGGTATTGTGCGTAGTGCTGCCGAACGAAATGCTGTAAATGCGCCAATACAAGGTAGTGCTGCAGATGTTATAAAGCTTGCAATGATTAATATTCACAACAGATTTGAAAAAGAAAATTTCAAATCAAAAATGTTGTTACAAGTACATGATGAATTGGTGTTTGATGCACATAAAGATGAATTAGAGATTATTCAGCCAATTATAAAAGAAGAAATGGAAAATGCTTTTAAAATGACAGTTCCATTAGACGTTGAGGTTGGTTTAGGAGAAAATTGGTTAGAGGCACATTAAAAGCTAAAAAATGGAGTTAGATTATTTGGAGAATGTAAATGGTCTTAATGAGAATGTTGTTAGACTGTACAACTTTAATAAGGAAGAAGCACAGAAGCTTAGTGAGCTAATTGAAGATGTAATTATTAATAAAAAACAACGATTAGATTTATCTACTGTAGATTTTATAAAGCCTAGGAATTGTAATCTAATTTTAGGGTTATTTAAGTCAGATGAAGGAATACTTACAGAAGATTATAAAACTTTTTATTGTGTTCTCACATTAAGAAGCTTTATAAAAATGTTGAACCTTATGGAACCTTTTTGTAAAAAAGAAACGAGGAGTTATCAATATTTATATGATGTTGATAACCCCACGGATTTTTTATTTTCTCCAACAGCAAGTTGGTAAAACGTTATTTAATAGTGAAAATTTCTTCTTGAAACCAATTAGGTTTCAATTTAATAATTTTTTCAAAGTATATTACTTGTTCAGGTTGTTTTTTTGATAAGAAATTACCAGTGTCCCATTGATGATTACTGTTTTTATCAACAATGGCTCTAATAGTATATTCTTTAGGTTCTAGCAGATTAAATTCGATTTTTCTTGAAGAATTAATATGTTTTTTCTTTAAAACTAGGTCTTTGTTTAGTAATTCTATAATTACAGGATATTTAGTTTCTTTTTTAATATCTAAAATAATACTTCCGTAGTCTTCATTAGTTAAAGTGTTAAATTTATAATTTAACGAGTCGTTTGAGGTTTTGTATAAATCAATAATTCCTTTAGGTAAAACGTTAAAATCGTATTTCATCTTTTGTTTTTTAGAAAATAAAATGGCTATTTTTTTGTTTTCTAATTTTTTAACTTCAAAAGGAACGTCAACAGTGTCTTTGTTTATCAAAGAAAACTTTGTTTTGTCAATATTTATAATAGGATTATTAGTATTTAAAATTAAGGTGTCATTAAGATGTAGTGTTCTACGAATATTTGAAGTAATAGAAAGAGAATCGATTTTCTTTTTACGTAAACGTATAGTAATGGTATCTTTAAAATTAGTATTGCTTACTATGAAGTTTAAAGAATCTTGCTCTATTATTGGTGTATACCAGAAGTTGAGAGTGTCTTTGCCTTCTTCAAACTCAGAAAAAGATTTAAAATCAGAAGGAACAGACGATAATAAATCGACTTTCATATTTTCTTTTTCTCCATTAAATCCAAATAAAATTTTTCCTTTAGAAGCTTCTTTTCCTCTCTTAAATTTATAAGGTTGAAGTTCTTTAAAAATACGTATAGGTTTTGTAATCAAGGTGTCTTGAGGTAAAGAAATAGTGTCTTTAAAAAAACCAATTTCATCATTTTGACTATTAAATAGGTAGTTTTTTGATGACTGTTTTAAACCAAGTAAAAGATATTTTCCTTCTCGTAAATTGGTAAATTCAAAATTTGTAGAGTCTAATGTACTAGTTACATAGCTTGGTTTTTGTTTGTAAACAATAGAATCATTATATGTGCTATCTAATTTGTATAATAATACGCTAATTTCTTTAATCTTTTCTTTTTTAAAAGCAGAGGCAACAGAACCTTTTAAGCTTAAAGAATCTATGTAGTTTCCAGTAGAGAAAACGTATTTGAAACTTTCCAATTTATTGTTTTCATTATTATCTTGGATAGCATTACCAAAATTAAAAGTATAGGTAGTATTAGGTTTTAAGGTATCTAATATTTTAATATTAATATATTTACTTGGAGAACCTTGTGGAGTAATTAAAGGAGGATTTTTTAAAGGAGGAGAAACAACAAGTTGTTTAATAAGATCTTTTAAAACAATATATTCGTCAAACTCAATTCGTATATTTTTTTTGTTAAAGTTGGTAGTTTCATAAGGAGGTTTAGCGGTAACCATAATAGGAGCGTCCTTATCTTTAGGACCACCATCAGGCCTACCTTTTCTTGCGCAACTAGCTATTATAAGAGTATATAAAAGAACTAAAAGAGTGTGTTTGTTTTTCACAAATTAATATTTAAAATATAAGATCAAAAGTAGTAAAATAAGACGAATGAAATTTATACATTTTTTGTGTAAGCTATGCTAGCAATACTAATGGTAATATCTTTTGTTTTAAGTAATTCTTTACAACAGTTTTCAAGAGTAGCTCCCGTGGTAATAACATCATCGATAAGTAAAACGTGTTTTTTTTCAAGAAAAGTATAATTAGTTAATTTAAATTTGGTTTTACTGTTCGAAAAACGTTCAAAACGCTTTTTTAAAGTTTGTGTTTTTGAAATAGAAATTTTAATAAGGATATTAGGAATATATTTGACATTTAAAATTTTACTTAAAGTTTGACCAAATTTAGTGAGTTGATTATAACCGCGATGTTTTAATTTTTTAGGATGAAGAGGAACAGGGATAATATAATCGATATTATTGAAAACACCAGATTCTTTTAATTTATTACCAAACCTATTGGCAAGAAATACACCAATTTGTTGTTGGTTTTTATATTTTAACTCATGAATAATTTTTTGTGTTATTCCGTGTTTTTGATAATATAAAAAAGAACGAATGCTTTTTATAGGGACTTTTCCATAAAAAGGAGATAACATTGTAACATTTGTATAAGGGTTGTCGTCGATAATAGGTAAATCATTGTAACAAGTTGTACATAGGTAATTTTCGTTTTGTAATAGGGTTAACGTACAATTAACACATAGATTAGGATAAAATAAATAGAATATTTCTTTTAAAAGTCGCATCTTTACAAGCCATTTTTTAATAGAAAGATACAAAAAACCAACAAAAAAGCATTTTGAACAAGAAACTTAATTTTTTTAAAGAAGCCGTAAAAAACTATAAAACATCTGGAACTGTAGTTCCTAGCTCTAGATTTTTAGCAGATAAAATGCTAAAAGAAATAGATTTTTCAAGAGCTAAGGTTATTGTAGAGTTGGGGCCTGGAAATGGTGCAATTACGCATAGTATTTTAAAGAAAGTTAACCCTAGTGCAGTTGTTATATGTTTTGAAATCAATGATGCTTTTTATGAAGAATTAAAAGAAATAGACCATCCGCAGTTAATTGTTCTAAAGTCTTCTGCTGAAAAAATAAAAGAAGAAATTGAAAAGTTAGGTTATGATAAAGCAGATCATATAATTTCTAGTTTACCATTAACAATTATACCTAAAAAAATATCGTCTAATATTTTATTAGAAAGTTATCGTTTTTTAAAGTCAAATGGGATGTTTATTCAATATCAATATAGCTTAACTTACTATAAAAAATTGAAAGAAGTTTTTGGGAAAAACATATCCTTAAGTTTTGAGCCTCTTAACTTTCCTCCGGCATTTGTGTACAAGTGTGTTAAAAAATAGTATATTAGCGCAGAACACATCAAGTTGTTCATCATAATTCCCCAGATGATGATTACTATACCAAGATTGAAAAATAACGGCATTGTTGCCTTTTTGATGGTTTTAATAATTACCATTGGATATTTGTCATACCAGAATGCTAGTGACTATGCAGAATTAAAGAATGTTTTTGAGTTAGAAAAAAAGGAGCTAGAATCTGAACTTAATATTGTTATTAAGGATTATGAAGATGTAAGCTTTGATAAAAATGAAGTTTCATTAAAACTTAGAGAAGAGCTTCATAAAATAATAAAACTTAGAGATACCATTCAAAATTTAAAGGCTATAGATTATGGATTGATTCGTTTTTATAGAAAAAGAATCGCCAATTTAGCTACACAAAATAAAATTCTTTTTACACAGATAGATTCATTAAACCTTCTTAATAATGAACTGGAAACTAAAAACGATAGTGTAAAAGAAGCATTGATAGAAAAAGAAAACCTAAACACGAAATTAAAGCATAAAAATTATTTCTTAGGACAAGAGAAAAAGGTTCTAAAGGAAAAAATTGCCGTAGCAGAGATTATTGAAATATCATCAGTAAAAGTAGAGGCAATGAAAAAAAGAAGAAAAGATAAATATACCTCTACATCTAGATCGAGTAGAACCGATGCATTTAAAGTAGAGTTTAACTTATTAGAAAATAAAATTATTTCAGAAGGAATAAAGCCTATTTATATTCAGATATTAGATGAAAATAAAAAGGTAATAGCTCCTGCAAAGGAAGTAAGATTAAAAAATAAAGAGAAAATAATGAGTAGTGATATTTTAATGGCAGAATATCATAATAAGCAAATACCCGTAATTTCTTTTATTTATGTAAATAGAGAAAATATACACAAAGGATCTTACTTAGTTAAGATATTTGTAAATGGCGTTTTTGCTGGTAAATCAATTGTGAAATTAAGATAAAGAAATGAAGTAGAAAACTATTAATTAACCCCAAATAAACCCCCTTAATTATGACTCCCCACAAAAGAAAAAGCATATTAATTGTTGTGCTTTTAATGCTTACACTTTTTTTAACATTGTACTCGTTTCAGAAATCTAGCCAATACGAAGACTTGAAACAAATCTTTCAACAAGAAAAAACTGATTTAGAAAAAGAGCTAGATGAGATGATAAAAGATTACACTGATGTTGTTGTAAGAAAAAAACGTCTTTCTAAAAGATTAAAAGTAGAGTTGGTAAAAATGAAAGAACTACGTGATTCTATCAAAAATTTACGAACAGATAATTATAACCTAATTAGAAAGTATAGGAGAAAGATTGTTACTTTAGAAAGAGAAAACAGAAACTTATTTATTCGAGTAGATTCACTTAGTACAGTTAACAACGCTTTAGCTCAAGAGAATGTTATTACCAATGAAATATTAAAGCAAAAGGAAACAATAAATGTTTCTTTAACAGAAAAGAATAAAGAGTTAACAGAGAAACAAAAATCACTTGAAGAGAAAATAGCTATTGGAGGAGTTATTAAAACAAGCCCAGTAAAAGCAATTGCAATGAAGGAGCGCAGTAGTGGAAAATTAACCTCTACATCGAGATCAAGTAGAACAGACGCGTTTAAAATCAATTTTGATTTATTAAAAAATGTAATTACTGAAGCAGGAGAAAAATCTGTTTATATTCAAATTATAGATGAGAATAAAAAAGTGGTAGCGCCAAAAGGAGTTACAAACTTAAAAGATGGAGGTAAAATTCAGTATTCAGATTCTATTGAAGTAAATTATAATAATGATAGATTAAGTTTAGTATCGTTAGTTCTAGTAAATAGAGATGATATAAACAAAGGAGAATATACTGTGAGTGCATTTGTTGATGGTGTCTATACAGGAGCTACAACTTTAAAGCTTAGATAAAAATAAAAAGAGTAAAATTAAAAAAGAGGGTTATTCCCTCTTTTTTAATTTTACAAAAGTTTCTTTAGCTCTATCAGAAAATAATAAATAAGGAACTATTAAAGAACAAGAGATAAACATTCGTAGTAAATCGTTAGATATACTATTAGAAACATCATCGTTAAGGTAGTAACTAGCTATTAATTGATCAATAAGATTAAATAAGAAAAAACCAATTAAAAATAATGCATGCACTTTAGGGAAACTACTTCTTTTCTTGAAAAATAGAATTATAGCTAATGGATAATAAATAATAAGGAATGCATTTATAATAGTTTCTAAAAATAAAAGAAATCCAATAGCAGGGTTAAAACCTAAGTTATTAGAACTAATATATGTTAGCCAGTCACCATTTATATATATTGTGTTGGTGAATAAATCAAAAAGAACTCTAAAAGGAGATAAGCAAAGTCCCAAGCCAATTAGAACTAACCATCCTCCAATTTGTTTTTCTGATTCAAAATGACTTTCTATTACTGGTACAGGGTTGTAATTGTAAATTTTTAAAGCTAACCAAATGCTAAAGCCAACTGACAGAAAAAATAATAATGAACCAAACGTTTTTAACCAAAATAAAGAAGTTTTATCGTTGTTTGATAAACCTTCGTTTGTGGTAGTTATATTATAAACCATCTGTTTATCAAGTGTTTGTAAATCACTAAAAAACTCAGGGAACTCTTCTGTTGTAACATGGTCTTTAAGAGTTTTAAAAGAATGGTTAATTGTTAAAAGATTTTTAAACTTGTTATAATATATATCTAGGTCATAAGATATATTTAATGAATTAATACCATAACTATCTTGATTCATTTTCCAATCTTCAGGTAAATAGACTTTTATAGTATGGTTTCTTTCTATAGGGAAACTGAGAGCAAATGGAGTTTTTCGATCCAATTTTGTTGGTAATGAAATTACTTCAGAAATTGTATAAGGATAAAAATTAACAGCAATTTGTCCTTTGTTTATAGAGGGGGTCCATAAGCTATCTATTCTATAGTTTTCGTAAATTGTGAAAGTATTGTTGGCTAAATCATCGTTATATTCAAGATTTTTAATACTCTTTATATTGTTGAAATATTTAGAGTAATAATTCTCGTATTCTTTTTTTATAGAGTTTATACTATTGTTCTTATAATATTCTCTCATATAATCCGCTCCACTTTGATAATAAATAGTAGAAATATTTAATGTAGCTCCTTTACCTTCTTTATCAAGAATAAAAGTATCTGTAACATCCATAGCATGTGGGGAAGGAGAAGGGGTTTTATCAAAACCTTTATTGCCTTTTTTAAGAACTAGTCCATATCGATAATCAGGGAAAACAATATTTTTGTAATCACCACCTTGATTTGAAATTGTTGGGTCAAACCATAACTCATTTTTATTTTCATCTATAACCTTTACCACGCAATGATTAAAATTCTCAGTTGCAGGTAATAGTTTTTTTATTGTTCCTTTTAAATAGGTGTTAACTAATACTGGATATGCTTCAATTCCCATTGAATTTAACATAGTAACCATAAGTAAACTCTTATCTTTACAGTCTCCATAGCGTTGCTCAAAAACCTTATTAGGAGTAAATGGTTTATACGCTCCAATACCACTCTCTAATCCTAAATACCTAATATCATTTTGAATAAAATTTAAAACAGCACTTATTTTTTCTCCCTGAGATTTATTTTCGTTATTGATAAGCAAGATTTTTTCTTTGAGGTTTTTAGATAACGATTTGTTGACTTTAAAAACATTAATTCCCCAGTTAATTACATTTTCCCATGATTTGTAATTGCTAATATTTAAAATTCCAGAATCAATATACCATGAAGGTGTATTTGCTTCATATTTAAAGGGATTAATGTTTTTCTCATTAAGAGTGTATATGTAACTATTTCCTTTCTTAGTTTGGTTTAATTTAAAATCAGTTTTAAGTAATCTGTATTCAATAGGTTTCTGAGTAATAATTTTTATGAAAAATTTCCCATATGGAATAGAAGAGCTTAAATTAAATATAGCGGAATATAAATTTTGATGAATAGGATTGAAGCCTTTAATTGTATAACTATAGTCAATAATATCTCCAGTTCTTACATCACTAATATTTGTAATAGCAGAGATACTACCATCATATATATAACTTTCAGCATTTAATTCTCTTCTTATTGTTTGAAAGTCTGAAGAATGTAGTTTATTAATAACTTCTCCATCTCTAATAATATTTAATGAATGGATTACTAATGATTGATATGTAGGGTCAAAAGTGATATTAATTGAAGAAGCAGGTTGAATACCAACATTTTCAGTTATTTTGGTTGCAAAATGAAAATAATTTTCCTTTTTATCAATATGAATTTGTTCATCGTAGAGTAAAATTAAATTTCCTTGAATAACATCATCTAGATTAATATCAGGATTAATGCTGTAATCAATTTTTTCAATCCATGATGGAGCTGCTTTTTTTTGAATTTGAGTAAAAACAAGAAAAATATTAGATAATAATGCAATAAAAAATAGTAGTCTTTTTTTCATAAAGCTGTTTTTTTAGCAAATGTATATTTTTGTGCTTAAAAAGTTAATTTAAAACCTATATTTTTGCACCATGGCAAAACAAGAAGATCAATTTAAAAAGGTATTATCGCATGCTAAGGAGTATGGTTATGTATTTCAATCATCTGAAATTTACGATGGTTTAAGTGCGGTATATGATTATGCTCAAAATGGAGTAGAATTAAAGAAAAATATTAGAGATTATTGGTGGAAAGCAATGGTGCAAATGCACGAAAATATTGTAGGGATAGATGCATCAATCTTAATGCATCCTACTACATGGAAAGCATCAGGTCACGTAGATGCATTTAATGATCCATTAATTGATAATAAAGATTCTAAGAAAAGATATAGAGCAGATGTTTTAGTAGAAGATTATTGTGCTAAAATAGAAGGTAAAATAGAGAAAGAAGTAAAAAAAGCAGCAAAACGTTTTGGCGACGCTTTTAATAAAGAAGAATTTCTTGCTACTAATGGCCGTGTTTTAGGATACCAAGAAAAGATAAATACTATTTTAGGTAGACTTGGAAAGTCTTTAGAAAATGAAGATTTAGCAGATGTAAAAGCGTTAATTGAAGAATTGGAAATTGCCGATCCTTTAACAGGTTCTAAAAACTGGACAGATGTTAAGCAATTTAACTTAATGTTTGGAACAAAATTAGGAGCTTCAGCAGATACTGCAATGGATTTATATTTAAGACCTGAAACTGCACAAGGAATTTTTGTAAACTTCTTAAATGTGCAAAAAACAGGTCGTATGAAAATTCCTTTTGGAATTGCTCAAACAGGTAAGGCTTTTCGTAACGAAATAGTAGCACGCCAGTTTATTTTTAGAATGCGTGAATTTGAACAAATGGAAATGCAATTTTTTGTAAAGCCAGGAACTCAAAAAGAATGGTATGACACTTGGAAAGAAACTCGTTTAAAGTGGCACTTAAGCTTAGGTATGGGAGCTGATAATTATCGTTTCCACGATCATGAAAAATTAGCACACTATGCTGATGCAGCTGCTGATATTGAATTTAAATTCCCATTCGGATTCAAAGAATTAGAAGGAATTCATTCTCGTACTGATTTCGATTTAAAAGCACATGAAGAGCATTCAGGGAAGAAATTACAGTACTTCGATCATGCAGAAAATAAGAACTATGTACCATACGTAGTAGAAACATCAATTGGTTTAGATAGAATGTTCTTAGCAGTTTTCTCAACATCTTTACAAGAAGAAGAATTAGAAAATGGAACAACAAGAACAGTTTTAAAATTACCAGCAGTTTTAGCACCAACAAAAGCAGCTATTTTACCATTAGTTAAAAAAGATGGATTGCCAGAAATAGCACGTAAAATTGTTGATGATTTAAAATGGGATTTCAATGTGTCTTATGATGAAAAAGATGCTGTAGGACGTCGTTACCGTCGTCAAGATGCAAATGGAACACCATTCTGTATTACTGTAGATCACGATACTTTAAATGATAACACGGTAACAATTCGTCATAGAGATACTATGGAGCAAAAACGTGTAGCTATTTCTGAATTAAGAGATATTATTAAAGAGGAAGTAGATGTTAAAAATTGGTTACAAAAAATGTAATTGATATTTATATAAAACTTGAAATCCTATCATTCTAAAAATGGTAGGATTTTTTATTTTTGCGTTATTAAATAGAAAACAATGAAGACTTTATTAAAAATACTATTCGTTATCTTTTTGTTATGGATGATTGCTGGAGTTTATCTTTTAAATACTGAGCATTCAAAAGCACAAGTAGTAATGGGATTAGGAGTTCTATTTATGTCATTTATTTTAATGCCTTTATTTATTTACTACCGATATAAAGATGGAAAGTACAAGAAGTACATTATAAATAATAATCAAAATAAAAAAGCTGAGGATTAATTCTCAGCTTTTTTATTATTTCTTCTTCTGTTGTTTCTTTTTCGTGGTTTGTTATTAGAATTAGTAGAAGATTGATTCTTTTTATTATTCCTAGACCTTCTTTCTTTTTTGTTAGAAGATTCATTAGGAATATTAGATTTAGGTTTTTTATCAGTAGCACCAACACCTTTTTTCTTTTTAAAAGGCTTCTTTTTTTGAGTAGAAGCTCTTTTAGGTTTTGCTGTATCAGTTGGTTCGAAACCTTCAATAATTTCAGTCTTCAGTTTTTGGTTTAGTATTTTCTCTATTTCTTTTTGATATTCAGTTTCTTCACTACAAACTAATGATATGGCCTCTCCTTTAGCTCCAGCTCTTCCTGTTCTACCAATTCTATGAACATAATCTTCAGGAACATTTGGTAGTTCAAAGTTTATAACATGTGGTAATAAAGGAATGTCAATACCACGTGCAGCAATATCAGTAGCAACTAAAACTCTATTAGTATTGTTTTTAAAATTAGCAAGTGCTTTGGTTCTGGCCCCTTGACTTTTATTTCCATGAATAGCAGCAGCAGTAACACCTGCTTTAATAAGCTTTTCAGTTAGTTTGTTAGCTCCGTGTTTGGTTCTAGTAAAAATTAAAACCTGACTCCAATTACCTTCTTTGATGAGTTTGATAACTACCTCAGTTTTCTTTTTTTTGTCAATTGAATACACTTTTTGAGCAACTTTATCAGCAGTAGAATTTTGCGGAGCAGCTTCGACAGAAATAGGATTTTTTAAAATGCCTTCAGCAAGTTTTCTTATTTCTTTAGAAAAAGTAGCAGAGAACAACAAATTTTGACGTTTTTCTGGCATGAAACTGATAATTTTGTTAATGTCTCTAACAAACCCCATGTCTAACATTCTATCAGCTTCATCTAAAATAAGAACATTAATTCTTTTGAGCGATACGGCTTTTTGCTCGTATAAGTCTAATAATCTACCAGGAGTAGCAACTAGGATGTCTACACCTTGTCGTATAGTTTTAATTTGACCAGATGCTTTTACACCTCCAAAAATTACTGTAGATTTTATATTTAAATAAGTACTATACTCTCTTATGTTATCGTAAACTTGAGCAGCTAACTCTCTAGTAGGAGTTAATACTAAAGCTCTTATTGGACGGTATTTAGGATGTTTAGTGTCGGCTAAATATTGTAAAACAGGGAGTGTAAAACCAGCGGTTTTTCCAGTTCCTGTTTGTGCAGAAGCTAATACATCTTTTCCTTCTAAAATATGTGGAATTGCTTTTTCTTGAATTGGAGAAGGAGAATTGTATCCTTTTTCTTTGATGGCTTTTAGTAAAGCATCAGATAAACCTAAAGATTTAAATGTCATATGTTTTTTTTCAGAAATAGCGATAATAAGTATAGCTATGAAGCTGCAAAGGTACTGCTATTTATTAGGAAATATAGTAAATAAAAAAGACGCCTAAAAAGCGCCTTTTAGATGTAATATTTAGCTAGCTTATTTTTTCATTGCACCTTTAATAAGTCCAATGATAACCATTAAAACTCCACCACCAACACCGCTACCAATGATATTTCCAATAATACCAGAAATATCAATATTAAGCATACCTAATAGTTGGGCTCCTAGTCCACCACCAAGAATTCCTACAACAGAATTCCAAAGAGTACCTAAAGAATATTTTTTTAATAAAGCACCAGCAATATTACCCCCAACGGCACCACTTAATAAGCTAATAATTAATTCCATAATTTATTGTTTTTTAATTAGTTAATTGATTCTAAAGAAAGTGAAAAATAATTAATAAAACAAATAATATCAGTTAGTTAGGTGGTTCCGATATGAAATAAAGCATCACCCATGTTTACAATTGGAAAGTTGTTTTTAGAAATAATATATCCATCAAAAGGAGCTTTGATATCAAAGTTAGTTTTACCGTAAGTATCCATAATATTACCTAAAACTTGTCCTTTTTTAATTGTTGCTCCGTTTTCAATCTTGGCATTGAATAAACCAGCAACTTTTGCACGAATCCATTTTCGCTTATGAATAGCTATAGTAATAAGATTTTCCGGAACTTCAACACTATGATTGATCATTTCAAAGTGTTTTAAAATTCTAAGTGTGCCATTTATTCCTTGTTGAATAGCATTTTCATCTAAACGTAAAGATTCACCTCCTTCATAAACAATTACAGGGATGTTGTTTTTATAGCATTGATTTCTAAAAGATTTAGGGATCAATTTAGAACCAAACAAAAAAGGAGCATTAAAAAGTTTGGCTAGTTTATACCCTCTTTCATCTTCAGGAGTATATCTTATTTGAGGAAAGTTATTTCTTTGAGCACCTCCAGTATGAAAATCAATAGCAAAATTGATATTTTTAGTAAGCTCTTTCATTAAGTAGTATGCCATTCTACTGGCTAAAGAACCAGACTTAGAACCAGGGAAACTTCTATTAACATCTTTCCCATGCATATATCTAGATAAACTTAAAAAACCAAAGATGTTTAATAAAGGAACAACTATAACACAACCTCTATGTATTTTATAAGATTTATCAATAAGCATTCTACGTACAAGTTCAATACTGTTTACTTCATCACCATGTAAACCTCCTTGTAATAAAATGGTAGGGCCTAATTTATCACCGTTAAAAACATACACAGGAATTTCGATAAGAGTACCAGTAGGTAACCTATCAATAGGGATTTTAATTAATTTAGATTCACCTAAACCAATTTTATTTCCACGTATTTCTACAATTTCGTTTTTAAACTCTTGTTTAAACATTTTTCTTCTAAGAATTTAATAATAGCTTTGGCTATATTGTCTTTTGTGTAAGCTTCAATACCTTGGAGTCCAGGAGTAGAATTTACTTCAATTAATAAAGGGCCTCTTTTTGAGCGTATCAAATCAACACCAGTAACAGGTAACCTTAAGTATTGGGCAGCTTTTATAGCTATTTCTTCCTCCTCAGGAGTTAAGCTTACTTTAAAGCCATTACCACCTCTATGAATATTTGAACGAAAATCATCTTCTAACCCTTTTCTTTTCATAGAAGAAACTACTTTATCCCCAACAACAAAAGCACGAATATCTTCGCTGTTACTCTCTTGAATAAATTCTTGGAGTAAAATATTGGTATTTGTACCATACATAGTATCGATAATAGATTTAGCAGATTTTTTACTTTCAGCTAAAATAACTCCAGAACCATGCGTACCTTCTTGTAATTTAATTATAATTGGAGCTCCGCCTAACAAATCTATTTGTTCGTTAATGTTTTCTGGATTAACAGAAAATAAAGTATCTGGAATAGGAATGTTTTTACGGTTCATTATTTGTAAAGTACGAACCTTATTTTGAGCACGAAGAATTCCTAAAGAAGTGGCAGCACTATATACACCATTCATTTCAAACTCTTTAACAACTGCTGCTCCATGACGAGTTGCAGAAGCACCAATTCTAGGAATGATTACATCGGGAATGTCAATAATATTTTCACCCTCATAAATAATTTCAGGTTTACCATTTGTAAGTTTTATAGAACATCTTAAGTGATTTATAATTCTAACATTATGTCCTCTACGATGTGCTTCTTTATATATTCTTTGAGTAGAATATATTTGATTACTAACAGAAAGAATAAAAATATTCATAGCTATGCTGTTCAAATTACACAAATCTAATATTTTTTTGCATAGAGAGAATTGTTTTTTAAAACGATAAGAGAATCTTCTGTTAATTTTTTTGATATGAAGTTTACATAGAGTACTTTCATAAGCTCTAAAACCAAGATGATGAAAACAATTTGTAAAGTTTTTATAGCATTAGTTCCTTATGCGTTGGTAGCACAACAGGCTACTACTTCAAAAAAAATAAAAGAGTCGCTAGTACAAAAAGAAACACTAGCAAAAACATCAATAGTAAAAAATATTTCTTTTGAAAATATTGGGCCAACAGTAATGAGTGGCCGAGTAGTAGATATTGATGTAAATCCAGAAAATACAACTGAATTTTATGTAGGTTATGCATCAGGAGGTTTATGGTATACTAATAATAATGGAACAACTTTTACACCAATATTAGATAGTTCACCAACACAAAATGTAGGGGATATTGCAGTTGATTGGAAAAACGGAACTCTTTGGGTAGGTACAGGAGAAAATAATTCATCGCGTTCTTCATATGCAGGGATTGGGATTTTAAAATCTACTAATAAAGGAAAAACGTGGGAAAATGTTGGATTACAGGATAGTCATCATATAGGAAGAATTTTAATTAACCCAAATAATCCAGATGAGGTTGTTATTGGAGTTATAGGTCATTTATATTCTTCAAATGATGAGCGTGGTATTTTTAAAACTACCGATGGTGGTAAAACTTGGAAAAGAACCTTGTTTATTAATGAAAATACTGGAATTATAGATGTGCAGCAAGCTCCCAATAATTTTAATGTATTATATGCTGCAGCTTGGGAACGTAATAGAAAGGCATGGAATTTTGATGGAGATGGAAAGAATTCAGCAATATATAAATCAATAGACTCAGGAACTACTTGGATAAAAATAACCGACAATAATGGTTTCCCAAATGGAGAAAATGTAGGAAGAATTGGTTTAGCAGTTTTTAATGAAAATGTAGTATATGCTTTTCACGATAGTCAGTTTAGAAGAAAAAAGGAAAAGAAAAAAGAAGAAGACTCTAATGCGTTAACAAAAGACGATTTTAAAACAATGTCTGTAGAAGACTTTTTAAAATTGAAAGATAAAAAGCTGAACACCTATTTAAAAATGAATGGTTTTCAAGAAAAGTATAGAGCTGAAAATGTAAAACAAATGGTGCGTTCAGGTTCTGTAAAACCAAACGATTTAGCTAAGTATTTAGAAAACGCAAATACATTGTTATTTGATACTCCGGTAATTGGAGCAGAAGTGTTTAAGACTACCAATGGTGGAAAAACATGGAAGAAAACACACGAAGGCTATTTAGATGATTTATATTATTCATATGGATATTATTTTGGAGAAATACGAGTAGATCCACAGGATGAAAAAGGAATTTATGTATTAGGGGTTCCTATTTTAAAATCGAAAGATGGAGGAAAAACATTTACATCAATTAGTAAAGAAAATGTACATGCCGATCATCAAGCATTATGGGTAAATGCAAAGAAACAAGGACATTTAATTGATGGGAATGATGGAGGTTTAAATATTTCATATGATGATGGTGAAAGTTGGACAAAACTGAATCAACCAGCAGTAGGTCAGTTTTATACGGTTTATGCCGATAATCAGAAAAACTATAAAGTGTATGGAGGTTTACAAGACAATGGTGTTTGGGTAGCGAATCATAATGCTAAAATGGATAAGCGTTGGAAGCAAACAGGAAAAAATCCATACGAGAGTATTATGGGAGGAGACGGAATGCAAGTGGCTGTAGATGATAGAGACCCTAATATTGTATATACAGGATATCAATTTGGAAACTATTTCCGTATAAATAGAAAAACTGGACAGCAAAAATATATTCAACCAAAGCATAAGTTAGGAGAGAATCCATATCGTTTTAATTGGCAAACACCTATTCAATTATCAAAACACAATCAGGATATATTATACTTAGGAGGAAATAAATTACACCGTTCATTAGATAAAGGAGATACTTGGGAAACTATTTCAGAAGATTTAACCAAAGGAGGAAGAAAAGGTAATGTAGCTTATGGTACGTTAACTACTATTTCGGAAAGCCCGTTCCAATTTGGTTTAATTTATATAGGAACAGATGATGGACTTGTACAAGTTACTAAAAATGGAGGAGGAAGTTGGATGAACATTTCAAATACATTGCCTCAAAATTTATGGGTAAGTAGAGTAATTGCTTCAAAACATAAAAAAGAAAGAGTCTATGTTACGTTGAATGGCTACCGTTGGGACGATTTTAATGTATATGTATACATGTCTGATGATTATGGAAAAACGTGGAAAAACATAAGTGGTAATATTCCAATTTCACCAGTAAATGTGATTAAAGAAGATCCTAAAAAAGAAAACATTTTGTATGTAGGGACAGATAATGGTTTGTATGTATCTTTTAATAAAGGAGCAAAATGGCAATTATTCCAAAAAGGATTACCTAATGTAGCGGTTCACGATTTAGTAATTCAACCAAAGGCTAAGCATTTAATTGTAGGAACGCATGGTCGTAGTTTGTATAAAGCAAACATAGCACCGTTGCAAGATTTCAAAAATGAAGAAACATTGTTTGCTGTAAAGAAAATTAGAAAAAGTAATTTTTGGGGAAGTTCATGGAGTAAGTGGTTAAAGCCAAATACACCTAAAATTTCCATTCCTTTTTATGTGAAAGAAAATAAAAAGGTTAGCATAAAAATTTATGCAGGAGATGTTCTAGTAAATATAATTAAAAAAGATGTAGAGAAAGGATTTAATGAAGTAACATACGATGCTTCTTTTTCTGAAAAAGGAAGAAAAGAATATTTGAAAAAACACAAGGATGCAATTGTAAAAAAAGCAAAAAACGGAGTTTATTATTTACCAAAAGGAAAATATACTATAAAGCTTGAAGACAAAAAGCAGACGTTAGAAATTAAGTAAGTTGTAACATTTTTTTATTTAAGTACTCTAATAAGTATAAAAAATAAAAGAAAATGAAAAAACCGTTAAACTATACTTGTCCAAAATGTAATAATCATACTTACGAAGTAAGTGAAATGAGAGCTACAGGAGGAACATTGTCTAAAATTTTTGATGTACAGAATAAAAAATTTACTAGTGTAACTTGTCAAAGATGCAGTTATACAGAGTTTTATAAAGCAAGTACAAGCGCATTAAGTAATGTTTTTGATTTCTTTACAAATTAAGAAACAATAGTATCTTTGCCTATATGGGAATTATAAGAGTAAATGATATTCGTTTATTTACCAATCATGGATGTTTAGACGAAGAAGGAAAGATAGGCTCAGAATATAGAGTAGATGTTGAAGTAAAAGCAGATTTACAAAAATCGGCAAAAACAGATGAGTTAGTTGATACAGTAGACTATGTTCATTTAAATCATATTGTAAAAGAAGAAATGGCTATTCGTTCTAAATTATTGGAGCATGTAGCACAAAGAATTATAGATAGAATCTTTAGAGAGATACAACTTGTTGAAAAAGCGGAGGTTAGCGTTTCAAAAATTAATCCACCAATAGGAGGAAATGTAGGAGAAGTTGTAATTATTGTAAAAGATGTGCGTAAAAATTAAAAAAAGCTTGCAGAAAAGGATAAAAACTGTAAATTTGCAGTCCTTATCAATATAAGGTGTCGTGGCCGAGTGGCTAGGCAGTGGTCTGCAACACCATGTACAGCGGTTCGAATCCGCTCGACACCTCAGAAAAAGCCTTTCAAAATATTGAAAGGCTTTTTTGTTATCCTCAATGTGTTTATTGAGTTTTTTAAAAGAAAGTTAATAGTAATTTAAGTATGTTTAAAGGATAGATAGTTTTACGTAATTCCAAGTAAAATTTATACTTACTATATTGATTCATTATTATTGATGTAATTAGAGGCGTTTTTTATAATATTTAAGTTTTCTTGTTTTTGAGTTGATTTTTATTTTAATAGTGTTATGTGTGAAATTTGTATTTAGTGTACAGATTAGGTAATGTTACTGCTTTTATAAGAGAAGAAATTAATTAGAAAACTCTTAGCTTTTAAGTGAAAAAACATATAACTACTTGATAAATAGCTCGTGTAAAGAATAATTCAAAAAAAGATTAAAAAAGATAGTTGTTATGTTAAAAAAGGGTTCTATATTTGCACCCGCTAACGGAAAAACGATAGTTTGA
>NZ_WAAU01000025.1 GCF_008806755.1 Tenacibaculum aiptasiae | reverse complement strand
TTATGAGAGATGTACAAGATGCACAAATATCGGTTGATCGACTAGGGGAAATTCATAACATGGAAGATGAAGAAAATCCAGATGATGAGAAAGTAACCAATATTCCAGAGAATGCAGCTATTACATTAAAAAATATCTCATTTAGATACACAGGTGGATTAGAACCAGTACTTAAAGATTTATCATTAGAAATACCTGCTAATAAAACCACTGCTATTGTTGGAGTTAGTGGAAGTGGAAAAACAACACTAATGAAATTATTACTTGGGTTTTACCAGGTAGACCAAGGAGATATTATGATTAATAATTTTAATCTGAAAAACATCTCACAAAAAGAATGGAGAAGAAACTCAGGAGTGGTGATGCAAGAAGGATATATTTTTAATGATTCCATTGCCAAAAACATTGCTGTAGGAGAAGATTATGTAGATAAAGAAAAACTAGCACATGCTATTGATGTAGCTAACATCTCAGATTATATAGAAGGACTTCCTTTAGGCTACAATACTAAAATAGGTAGTGAAGGAAATGGATTGAGTACAGGACAAAAGCAACGTTTATTAATCGCTCGATCAGTATATAAGAACCCAAAGTTTTTATTCTTTGATGAAGCAACTTCAGCTTTAGATGCCAACAATGAAAAGGTGATTATGGAGAAGTTAAACACATTTTTTGCCAATAAAACAGCTGTGGTTATTGCTCACAGACTAAGTACCGTAAAAAATGCTCATCAAATAGTTGTGTTAGACAAAGGAAATATTATAGAGAAAGGTTCTCATGAAGAACTTATCAAATTAAAAGGAAGTTATTACCATTTAGTTAAAAATCAACTTGACTTGGGTAAGTAAAAATATTTTTTCGCGAAAAATAGACATAGACCTTGAGTGTCTTTAAACAGTTCAAGGATTTAATCAATTTTTTAAATCATTTAATTATGAGAAAATCAATTTTAAGCTTGGGTAAAGCTTTAAATAAAGCAGAACAAAAAAATGTAAATGGAGGTATCAGCTGCTTCGAAGTACCATGTGAAGAGCAACAATTAGGACATACTTTCACTCCATGGTTATGCATTAATGGTACTTGTATCGCTGGATAAACATCTCAAATTAATTATTTTTTTAAATCATTTAAATATGAAAAATTCAATTTTAAACTTAGGTAAAGTTCTAAACAAAACAGAACAAAAAAATGTAAATGGAGGAGCTCCACTTTGTTCACAAGACATATGCGACATATGGGACTCATTAATATTTAAACCTTTTTGTGTTTGCTATCAATAATTGATAGTTATAATTTCAAACCTTTTAAAAAAAGGAAGAATTTTCAGAAAAGACATATACCTTGAATGTCTCTAATTCTTCAAGGAAATTATTATAATTTTAAAACAAAATAAAATGAAAAAATCAATTTTAAACATAGGAAACGCTTTAAATAAAGCAGAACAAAAAACTATTAATGGAGGAGGCTATATTGTTAGATGTAATGCAGGTGCTAGTGGTTGTCCATGTGATTGCTATATTGATATTGATGGTGAATGTGTTACTGATTTATCAAGACGTTCAGAGCCATGCCAAGATTATTAATTTAATTAATCGAATGAGGTGACATGAATCACCTCATTCTTTTCAATTCAAATCTATGCCGCAGAATAATTCAGATATAGAAATTCGTAGTGAAGATGTACAAGAAATACTAAGCCAAGTACCCAATTGGATGATACGTTGGGGAAATACTTTATTTTTAGTATTAATTCTTATGCTTTTATTTATCTCATGGTTTGTTAAGTATCCAGATGTAATTACCTCAGAGGTAATGGTAACTACATCATTTCCACCTGAAAAAATATATGCTAAATCAACAGGGCAATTTGAAGTGTTTTTAGCTAATGAAGGAAAAAATGTTTCAAAAAATGAAATGCTAGCTGTAATCGAAAATAGTGCTTCTTATAAAGATGTTTTGTT
>NZ_WAAU01000024.1:151399-336544 GCF_008806755.1 Tenacibaculum aiptasiae | reverse complement strand
TAGATTTAAATGAAATCATTTTTAGTAAATATATATAATAGCATTGCTGCCATTTGTTTGGTAGCAATGTTTTTTTCTTGTACAAATACAAAAAAAGAAGTACGAGACTTTTTAGCGGATAAAAATTTACCTATGGGTACAGCTAAAAATATTTATCATATACATAAAGATTCAGGTAGAATAACTTCAAAAACTAAGGCACCTGTTTTTTTTGATTTTTCAAATAGAGAAGAGCATCCTTATAATGAATTTCCAAAAGGAATAAAAATAGTATCAATAAATAAAACAGGAAAAGATTCGGTTACTATCACAGGGAATTATGCTCTGACTTATAACAAAACCAAAGTATCAGAAATAAGAGGTGATGTAGTGATAATAAACCACACAGAGAATACTAAATTAGAAACAAATCAGCTTTTTTGGGACCAAAAAGAACATTACTTTTTTACTGAAGATGGCTTTAGGTTAACAACACCTAATGCAATTATTAATGGGTTTGGTTTTGAATCAAAAGAAGATTTGTCAAAACATATAGCAAAAGATATCACAGGCGATATCGAAGTAAATCAAAAGGATATATAATGAATACACTTTGGAAGTATTTACAATACGGATACCTCGTTGTAGGGGTAATTTTTCTAGTAGAAGGAATTTTAAAATGGAGTTCAGATAAAGAAGGAGCACTTATTATGTTTGGATTTGCTATCTTTATTACCTTAATCTTTTTCTTTAAAAGACATTTTAGAAGAAAAATAGAAAACAGAAATAAACAGCGTTAATGCAAATTGAAGTCATTATAATTTTAGCTTCTATATTATTTTCAGCCTTTTTTTCAGGTATGGAAATAGCTTTTGTTTCAGCCAATAAACTACATATTGAGCTAGAAAAAAAGAGAGAAGGTCTTTTGCCTAAAATTTTAGCAAAATTAACTAGAAAGTCATCTAAGTTTATTACCACTATGTTAGTAGGGAATAATGTTGCTTTAGTGATTTATAGTTATTTTATGGGACAATTGCTAATGACTTGGTTTCAATCATTATTACCTACAAACATATCGTTTATAAATTATTTACTAGACGATTTAAGTTTACTTACTCAAACAATAATATCAACTGTTGTAATACTTGTTACAGCAGAGTTTTTACCTAAGGCTATCTTTAGAATTTATGCAAATGAAATGCTAAAGGTATTTGTGATACCAGCCTATATTTTTTACTTGATTTTTTATGGAATAACTTGGGTTATTACAAAAATCTCTGATTTCTTTTTACGTGTATTTTTCAAAGCAAAAGAAGATGCAGTGCAAACAGAATTTAGTAAAGAAGAATTAGGAAATTATATTTCAGAGCAATTAGATGGAGGAAATGATGAAGGAGAGGTTGATTCCGAAATTCAAATTTTTCAAAATGCATTAGAGTTTCATAAAGTAAAAGCAAGAGAAATTATGGTGCCACGTACAGAAATCATGGCAGTTGATATACATGAATCTGTAAGTAATTTGAAAAAGATGTTTATTTCAACAGGTTTATCTAAAATTTTAGTTTATAAAAACTCTTTAGATGATATTCTTGGTTATGTAAATGCTTTCGAATTATTTAAAAAGCCTAGAGCAATTAAATCAATATTGTTACCAGTAGAGTTTGTTCCAGAATCAATGATTATAAACGATGTTTTGAATAGTTTGATGAAAAAACGAAAGAGCATTGCTGTAGTTGTTGATGAATATGGAGGAACATCTGGAATTATAACTGTAGAAGATATTGTTGAAGAGTTATTTGGAGAAATTGAAGATGAACATGACAATCAAGAGTTGTTAGAAGAAAGATTAAATGAGGAAGAATTTAATTTATCGGCAAGATTAGAAGTTGATTATTTAAACGAAGAATATGATTTAAATATACCTAAAGAAGAAGCTTACGAAACTCTAGGTGGTTTTATCATAAATTATACAGAAACAATACCAAAACAAGAAGAAATTTTAGAAGTAGATAAGTTTCAAATAAAAATATTGAACGCAAGTGCTACTAAAATTGATACTATTTATTTGAAAGTACTGGATAAGGAAGAGTAGACAGAAATTTAAGCTTCAAGTAGCAAACTACCTCAAAAACAGCTAAAAAAAACATTGCATTATTTAATGTGAAATTGTATTTTCGCACACTGTTAATAAAATAAACTACGTATGGCAATTTTATCGAAAATTAGAGAACGCTCAATGTTCTTAATTCTTGTAATTGGTTTAGCACTTTTTGCATTTGTTTTAGACCCATCTACAATATCAGATTTTTTTAATGCAAGTAAAGTAAATGAAGTAGGGGAAGTGAATGGTGAAACTATATCGCGCCAAGAATTTGCCGAAGCTTTAGATGCATATAAAGCTCAAACTGGAAATAGAGTTTCTGAAATGCAAGCAGCAAAAACTGTTTGGAATGAATTAATCAGACAAAAAATTTATCAAACTCAATTAGAAGAAGCTGGTATCACCGTTGGAGATGAGGATATTATGACTGCTCTTTATGATTCTCCTGCAGTTCAAAATCAACCTAGGTTCGAAACTTCAGGTATATTCGATAAAAATAAATTTAAAGAGTTTTTAGCATCTATTAAAGATACTAATGGTGATGAATGGAAAGCTTGGCAAAACTATATGGTTTCTTTAAAAAATAACATTGAGAAAACAACTTACGATAATTTAGTAGCTGCAGGTTTGGGAGCTTCTTTAAAAGAAGGTGAGGCTCAATATTTAATGGAAAACACTAAGGTTAATGCTAAATTTGTTTATGTACCATACACTACAATAGCAGATAGTTTAGTTGTACTTAAAAAGAGTGATATTGAAAATTACATCAAAAAACATGAAAATGATTTTCAAGTTGAAGCTTCAAGAGATATTAAATTTGTAAAGTTTGATATTAAACCAACTGAAGGTGATGAAGCAGCAACTAAAGAAGAAGTAGCTAAATTAATTAATGATTCTGATAATAGAGGAGTTGTTATAAAAGGATTAAAAAATGCTACAGATTATGTAGAGTTTTTAGATGAAAACGATTCAGATATCGCTTTAGATGATAACTATAAGTTTAAAGTACAAGTACCACAAGTTATTGCTGAAGAAATTTTTAATGGTAAAGAAGGAGATGTTTTCGGACCATATAAAGATGCTGATTACTTTAAGATTTCAAAAATATCTAAGGTTACTCAATTACCAGATTCTGCACAAGCAAGTCACATATTAATTCCTTTTGTAGGAGCTACAAGTGCAGATGTAACTGTTACTCAGACAGAGGAAGAAGCTAAGAAAACAGCAGATAGTTTATTAGCAGTAGTAAAAGCTAATAAGTCTAAGTTTGCAGATTTAGCTAAAGAAATGTCTTCTGATAAAGGATCAGCAGATAAAGGTGGTTTTTACGATTGGTTTAGCTATAACAGAATGGTACCTAGTTTTAGAGACTTTGTTTTTGAAGGAAAAGAAGGTGATATGGGAGTAGTGAAATCTCCATTTGGATTCCACGTTATAAAAATTGATGGTCAAAAGAATTTTCAACCAGTTGTTAAGTTAGTAACTTTTGGCCGTAAAATAGAGGCTTCAGAAGCAACAGAGAATGCAATTTTCCAAGATGCTGAAACTTTTGCTTTAGAGTTAGCAAATGGAAAAGATTTTGAAGAAACAGTAAAAGAGAAGAGTTTAACATCTTTACCAGCTGTAGGTTTAAAGTCTTTAGATGAAGTAGTTCCTGGAGTTGGAAATGAAAGAGAAATTATTACTTGGTCTTTTGGAAATGATGTAAATGAAGGAAGTTTTAAACGTTTTGATATAGAAGGAGGATATGTAGTAGCTGTTTTAACAGGAATAACAGAAAAAGGTTTAATGCCAGTAGATAAAGCAATTTCAAGAGTTCGTCCTATTTTAATAAACGAAAGAAAAGCTAAAATGATAGAAGCTAAAATTAGCGGAGCTACATTAGCTGATATTGCTAAGTCTGTAAATGAAATAGTAAGAAATGCTGCAGACGTTAATTTAAATTCGCCAACTTTAGCAGGTGTAGGTTATGAGCCTAAAGTTGTGGGAGCAATGTTAAATGCTAAAGAAAAGCAAGTAATTAAGAATGTATCAGGTGATAAAGGAGTTTTTGCTTTCGAAGTTGAGTCTAGAGAGTTACCAACTGCTTTACCAAATTACGATACTTACAGAAAGCGTTTAGCTAACGAGAGAAAGAATAAAACATTCCAAATGTATGAAGCTGTTAAAAAAGCTTCAAACATTGAAGATAACATAAGTTCATTCTACGGAATTCAATAAGGATTAGAAAACTTAATAAAAAGAGCCGAACGAATATCGTTCGGCTTTTTTATGTTATCATATAAATAAAAACTCTTTATAGTATAAACAAAAAAAGCAATCTCTTTTGAGATTGCTTTTTAAATATGTTTTAAAGCTTTTTATTAAGCGTTTAATGGTTTACCATCCCAAGCAGCTTTCGCAGCTTCTTTTACTGCTTCAGAATACGTTGGATGTCCATGACAAATACGAGCTAAATCTTCAGCAGAAGCTCTAAATTCCATAGCTACGGCAGCTTCCATAATTAAATCAGCTACACGAGCACCAACCATGTGAACACCTAATACTTCATCAGTATTTTTATCAGCTAAAACTTTTACAAATCCATCAATGTCACCACTAGCACGAGAACGCCCTAAAGCACGCATTGAGAATTTACCAGCTTTATATTCAACACCTGCATCTTTTAATTCTTGTTCAGTTTTACCAACAGCGGCAACTTCTGGCCAAGTGTATACAATACCAGGAATTAAATTATAATCAATATGAGGCTTTTGTCCAGCTAAATACTCAGCAACAACAACACCTTCTTCTTCAGCTTTATGAGCTAACATAGCACCACGTACTACATCACCAATAGCATAAATGTTAGAAACGTTTGTTTGTAAATGGTCATTTACTTCAACCATTCCTCTTTCAGTAACTTTTACACCAGCTTTATCTAAAGCTAAACCTTCAGTGTAAGGCCTACGTCCAACAGATACTAAACAGTAATCACCAGTAAATGTAACTTCTTCTCCTTTTTTGTTAGTTGCTTTCACAATAACTTCATCACCATTTCTTTCAACAGAAGTAACACCGTGACTTGTATTAAATTTCATTCCTTGTTTCTTTAAAACTTTAGTAAGCTCTTTAGAAACATCTTTATCCATAGTAGGAGTAATTGTAGGAGCATATTCGATAACTGTTACATCAGCACCTAAGCGTTTATAAACAGAACCTAACTCTAATCCAATAACTCCACCACCAATAACTAATAAATGTTTTGGAACTTCTTTTAATTTTAAAGCTTCAGTAGAAGTAATTACACGCTCTTTATCAATAGATATAAAAGGTAATGTAGATGGTTTAGAACCAGTAGCAATAATGATATTTGTACCTTCAATAACTTCTGAAGTACCATCATTTTTACTAACTTTTACATGAGTAGCATCCTCAAAAGAACCTAAACCTTCGTAAACATCAATATTGTTTTTATCCATTAAATATTTGATTCCTCCAGTAGTAGTCTCTACAACATTAGCTTTACGAGCAACCATCTTACCAAAGTCAAACGTAGGATTTTCAACAGAAATTCCATGTTCGTCAAAATGTTTTATAGCGTCATAATAATGGTGAGAAGAGTCTAATAATGCTTTAGAAGGAATACATCCAACATTTAAACATGTACCACCTAAAGTTGAGTATTTTTCAATGATAGCAACTTTAGAACCTAATTGAGAAGCTCTGATGGCAGCAATATATCCACCTGGTCCAGAACCAATAACGATTAAATCGTATTTCATCTGTTTTATATTTTGTATTTCAGAATTATAACTACAAAATTACACAATCTAACTGACTTGCAATAAAGGTTTTTAGATTTGTTTTATTCTATTTGTTTTACCTTTGAAAATTATATGAAAACACTTTTAATAATTGGGTATGTTTGGGTAGAAAAAACCACTGGAGCTGGAAATAGAATGATACAGCTTATAGAGGTTTTTAAAAATCAAGATTATAAAATTCTTTTTGGTAGCCCTGCCCAAAAAACCGAAAATTCAATTGAGTTAACGAATGTAGGAGTTGAAGAAGTTTCAATTGAGTTAAATTCTTCTTCTTTTGATGAATTTATAGCAGGTTTACGTCCAGATGTTGTATTGTTTGATAGATTTATGATGGAAGAACAATTTGGTTGGCGTGTAGCAGAAAGCAGCCCAAAATCTCTCCGTGTATTAGATACTGAAGATTTACATTTCTTGCGAAAAACACGTCATAAACAGTTAAAAAAAGGAGAAGAGTTTTCTAAAAATGCGTTGTTAAATTCTGACGATGCTAAGCGAGAGATAGCATCTATTTTACGATGCGATTTAACTTTGATTATTTCGAGCTATGAAATGAAATTACTTAAGGAAGTTTTTAAAATAGATGAACGTTTATTGTACCACCTTCCATTTTTATTAGATAGAATAGATGATAATAAAATAAAGGACTGGAAGTCTTTTGAAAAAAGAAACCATTTTGTTTTTATAGGTAACTACTTTCATGTCCCAAATGTAGATACAGTTTTAGAATTAAAAAAACACGTTTGGGAAAAGATAAGAAAGCAACTACCCAAAGCAGAAATACATATTTATGGAGCTTATGCAACGCAACAAATAAAGCAATTGAATAAACCACAAGAAGGATTTTTAGTAAAAGGTTTTACAGACGATGCAATTGAAGTAATTAGTAATTCTAGAGTAGTTTTAGCACCTATTCGTTTTGGAGCAGGTATCAAAGGAAAGCTAACGGAAGCTATGATTACTGGAACACCATCTGTAACTACTTTAATCGGAGCAGAAGGCATGCATGAAGATTTTCCATGGAACGGTTTTATTGAATCAAATTTGGATGAATTTTCAAATAAAGCAGTATTACTTTACTCAGATAAAAAAGTATGGGAAGAGTCTCAGAAAAAAGGAATTGATATCATAAATCAAATTTATGACAAAGAAAAAATAGGTTTTCTTTTTCTAAATCAAATAGAAGAACTTCAAGAGAATTTAGATACTCACCGCACACATAATTTTTTTGGAAACTTAATACAATACCAAACACTTAAAGCTACAAAATATATGAGTAAGTGGATTGAAGAAAAAAATAAGAATTAGTTTTTAAGAGGCTGATAATCTAGCGGAAGCATGTTTGCAAAAGATTCAAAAGCCCAATATCCTTCATTGAAAATTGCATGTGGATTTAATAAAATTCCAGAATTTTCAATTTGAGATTTTTTCTCTAATAAAACAATATTTGATGTTTGTACACCAGAAGCTTTTTTACGCCTTCCAAACATACCAATCAAATATTTATCTTCTTCAGGTTCTTTAGTGTAGGTAATAGAAAGGTAGTTTTCAAAGCTTAAAAAAGGTTTGTTTTCAATGTGTTCAATCATGTCTTTGTAAGGGATATTTCTTTTGTATAAGTAATCTCTGTATTTTGTTAGTCGACTTTTTCTAAGGGTAACTAAAGCACTATCCAATGGTGTTTTCGGAGTTGTTACTTTTTTTGAAAGATTAATGTTTTTGTTGTGTAGCCTAATTAATTCACGAGCCATTTGTATTTTTTCTTCCGAAGGTCTTTCAGGGTTTAAAACTCGTTTAAATTGGTTTATTATAAAGCCCTCTTTTTTTAAGTTTTTAGCAAGCAAGCTTCTTAAAAAATGCATACGAGAACCGTTATAGGTTTCTAATCTATTTTGTTTCCATTTCTTTTTAATAGATTTTTTTAAGTTCTCATAACGTGAATATCCGCTAAAAAATAATTGTTTACCTTTTATTTCAAAGTGAATTAAATCGTAAGTGATTAAATAACCAAGACCTTTATGTTTTATTTTTAAAGGCTCTTTTGCAAATGCAGTTAAACTATTTGTTTTTCTATCAAATTCAAAGTGTAGTGATTTAGGGTTTTGAATTATACATTTTTCAGCTAGTGATGTTCTTCCTAAAAATGTTTCTTTAAACCTAGCTAAATTATATTTCCACTCATCGTCATATTTAGTTTTATGAACAACTACTTCATCTAACAAAGTATCTTCTTCTTTAAGAGTAATGTTGAGAGAAATAGGATTGTTTGAAGTAGTTATAGGAATTTGTTCAATTTTATATCCTAAGAAAGAAATTATAAGAGTATAGTTTCCTTTAGGAGCTTTTAATTGAAATTCACCATTATTATTGGTAATACTGCCAATTGTAGTATTGTTAAGATATACAGAAGCTCCTTCTATATTTTCATTGTCTTTGGAAATAATTTTTCCTGAAATTTTAGTTTGAGAAAAACTATAAATTGAAATAAAAGTAAATAGACAATAAAGAATAAATCCCTTTTTCATAAAATAAATTTTTATAAAAATAGGGACTTATTTTTTTCTTTAAAAAGAAGTAATGTTATTTAGTGTTAAATCAACCCAGCTCGTTTTAATAATGCATCAGGCTTAGGCTCTTTTCCTCTAAAACGAACATATAAATTCATAGGTTTTTCTGTACCTCCTTTAGAAAGTACGTTGTCTTTAAATTTATTAGCAACTTCTTTATTGAAAATTCCTTTTTCTAAGAAATATTCAAAAGCATCGGCATCTAAAACTTCTGCCCATTTATAAGAATAATAACCTGCAGAATAACCTCCTTGAAAAATATGAGAAAAAGCAGTACTCATACAATTTTCGGCTACATTAGGATATAATTGAGTTTCAGAAAATGCTTTTGTTTCAAAGTCTTTTATCGAAGAAATATTTTGAGGTGAAGCTCCTCCATGCCAACTCATATCTAATAAACCAAAGCTTAATTGACGTAAAGTTTGCATACCTTCATGAAAGCTAGCAGATTCTTTAATTTTAGTAACATATTCCATAGGGATGGTTTCTCCTGTTTCGTAGTGTTTTGCAAACAATTCTAAAGCTTCTTTTTCGTAACACCAGTTTTCTAAAACTTGACTAGGTAATTCTACAAAATCCCAAGAAACAGATGTTCCAGATAAGCTATTATAAGTAGTATTGGCTAACATTCCATGTAAAGCATGACCAAATTCATGAAATAGCGTAGTAACTTCATTAAAAGTTAATAATGAAGGCTTAGTTTCAGTTGGTTTGGTAAAATTACAAACAATAGAAACTTGTGGCCTTTCATTAACTCCTTTTTTTATTTGTTGCGATTTGTATGAAGTCATCCAAGCTCCATTTCTTTTTCCTGGTCTAGGGTGAAAATCAGCATAAAGATGAGAAATGAAATTTCCTTTAGAATCAGATACAGCATAGGTTTTTACATCCTCATGGTACTTATCAATAGAATCGATTTCTTCAAATTGTAAATCGAATAATTTACCTGAGATTTCAAAAACTCCATCAATTACATTTTCTAATTTGAAATAAGGTTTTAGTAATTCTTGGTCTAAACTAAATAATTCTTTTTTTAATTTTTCTGAATAATAGGCCGAGTCCCACTTTTGAAGTTGATCAATATTATCTAATTTTTTAGCATAGATTTCTAAGTTTTCAAATTCCTTTTTAGCGGCTGGTTTTGCTTTTTCTAATAATTCATTTAAAAAGTTTAGTACCTTTTCTGGACTTTCAGCCATTCGTTCTTCTAAAACAAAATGCGCATGTGTTTTATAACCTAATAAATTAGCTCGCTTATGTCGAAGAATTACTATTTTTAAAACAATTTCTTCATTGTTGAAATCATTTTTTTGAAACCCTTTTTTCCCCATTGCAATAGCTAGCTTTTTTCTAAGTTCTCTATTGTCAGCATAGGTCATAAAAGGAATATAACTAGGATAATCTAATGTAATAAGCCATCCTTCTTTTTCTTTTGATTTGGCTAATTCTTTAGCAGCTTCTTTTGTACTTTCAGGTAATCCTTTAACATCCTCTTCATTTATTAAATGCATTTCAAAAGCATTGGTTTCAGCCAATACATTTTCTCCAAATTGTAAAGATAATTTGGCAAGTTCAGCATCTAATTTTCGCAACTCTGTTTTTTCTTTTTCATTTAAATTGGCGCCATTTCTAGAAAAACCTTTGTATTGTTTTTCTAATAGCATAGTTTGTTCTGGAGTTAATTCTAAAGAATCTTTTTGGTCATAAATTATTTTTACTCTATTAAATAAAGTTTCATTTAAAATCGTATCATTCTTGAATTCACTTAACCAAGGAGAAATATCTTTAGCTATTTCTTGAATTGCAGTGTTGGTTTCAGCTGAATTTAAATTAAAGAAAATAGAAGTAATTCTATCTAATTTTTCACCAGTATAATCTAAGGCCTCAGTAGTGTTTTGAAAAGTAGCTTTTTCTGGGTTTTCAGCAATTGCATTAATTTCATCTTTAGCTAATTCAATAGCTTTTTTAATAGCAGGTTTATAATGATCTGTATTTATTTTAGAAAAAGGAGCTGTATTAAAATCTTGTAATAGCGGATTTTTTGTCATGAAAAATTCATTTTAATAATTGAGGAAACCTCACAAATCTAATATCTGTGAGGTTTCTATATATGTAATGTACTAAATTACTTATTTTTTTACTCTTTCAGAAGCTTTTTCAACTTTAAGTTTTAAGCCTTCTTTGTAGGCTATAATTTTATCTAATACACATTTATCAGAAGCACCAATAATTTGTGCTGCTAAAATCCCTGCATTTTTAGCACCATCAAGAGCAACAGTAGCTACAGGGACACCACCAGGCATTTGTAAGATTGATAAAACAGAATCCCACCCATCAATTGAGTTTCTACTTTTTACTGGAACACCAATAACAGGTAAAGGACTCATACTTGCTACCATTCCTGGTAAATGGGCAGCTCCTCCAGCTCCTGCAATAATTACTTTTATTCCTCGTGAATGTGCATTTTTTGAATAGTCAACTAATTTTTCTGGAGTTCTATGAGCAGAAACAATATCTACTTCTATTTGGATATCGAAACTTTCTAAAATATCAATTGCTTCTTGCATGATTGGAAGATCTGAATCACTTCCCATTATAATTCCTACCATAATTATTTACTAATTACTTTAATAGTTTCTTTTACTTGTTGAGCGATTTCTCTCGCTTTATTTATATCTTCATTTACAATAGTTACGTGCCCCATTTTACGAAAAGGTTTGGTGATTTTCTTTCCATATATATGTGGAGTCACACCATCTATTTTCAAAATATCTTCAATATTTTCGTACACAACTTCTCCTGTATAACCTTCAGCACCAACTAAGTTAACCATAATACCAGCAACTTTACTTTCTGTGTTTCCTAAAGGAAGATTTAAGATACTTCTTAAATGTTGTTCGAACTGATTTGTATAACTAGCTTCAATTGAGTAATGTCCAGAATTATGCGTTCTAGGAGCGACTTCATTAACTAAAATTTCGTCATTTTCAGTTAAAAACATTTCCACAGCAAGTAAACCAACGAATTCAAAAGCATTAGCTACTTTTAAAGCAACTTCTTGAGCTCTTTCGGCTATGTTGTTATCAATTCTTGCAGGACAAATTACATATTCTACTTGATTTGCCTCTGGATGAAATTCCATTTCGACTACAGGGTAAGTACTTGTTTCACCATCAGAATTTCGAGCAACAATTACAGCTAATTCGTTTTTAAAAGGAATTAATTTTTCGGCAATACATTCACCATCTGGTAATGACTGTAAATCATCATAATTACGAACTACTTTTACACCATTTCCATCATAGCCAAAACGAGCAGCTTTCCATACAAAAGGAAATTCAATAATATTGTTTTCGTAAGAATGTTTTAATTCTTCTAAAAAAGCATAATGCGAAAAACTTGCAGTAGGTATGTTGTTGTCTGTGTAAAAGGTTTTTTGACGTGCTTTGCTTTGAATAACTCTTAAATTAGATGGTTTTGGGTAGATAGTTAAACCTTCTGTTTCAAGTTTGTCAAGAGCATCAATATTTACATTTTCAATTTCAATGGTTAAAGCATCTACTTTTTTTCCAAAATTATAAACGGTATCAAAATCTAATAAATCTCCTTGATGAAATTCATTACAAATTCTAGCACAAGGCGCCTCTTTATTGGGATCTAAAATAGCTGTGTAAATATCAAATTTTTGAGTTTCGGAAAGCAGCATCCTTCCTAATTGACCGCCACCAAGAACGCCCAATTTAAAACCTGAAGAAAAATAATTTTTCAAGATAAATATTTTATTGTGTTGTTGTTAACGCAAAAATAAGAATCTTAATAATAGTACAAATAGAATTAACGAGATATTCTTAACTGTGTGCTGTTAATTTGTGTAACAAAATACATTAAAGCATTACAACCAGAGTTATCTATTGGGGCTCCACCCGCTAAGTAATTATATTTTTTATTATCACAAGGGCATTTAATATGAATACCATCAAATGTCATTAAAGAATTACAAGTAGCTTCTGGACATTGTCTGTCAAAAGCTCTATAACCAGTATTACCTGTTCTAAAAATATAAATATTTCTACCTTGTATTATGTTTTGTGAGCTTCCACTAGGAACTAATAGACCTTGAAATTCAGGTAGTGTTAAATCGATTATAGTATTTACAGTTACTCCATTAAAACAATTGTTTACAGGTGTATTATCACTACAGCCTAAGCTAATTAAAAGAATAAATAGATAAAATAATTTTTTCATTGTTTTTTAAATAGAGTTGTTTATGTAACGCTACGAATTTACAAATATTTTGTACATTTGTTATACAATCTCATTCCTATCGGTGTGAGATTTTTAAATTTATAAGTTATGAGTGGAGTATCATATTATACTGAAGAAGGATTAAAAAAATTAAAAGAAGAGCTAGCTCATTTAGAGCAAGTTGAAAGACCACGTGTGTCTCAAGAAATTGCAGATGCTCGTGATAAAGGTGATTTAAGTGAGAATGCAGAGTACCATGCAGCTAAGGAAGAACAATCTTTGTTAGAATTTAAGATAGCTAAATTAAAAAATGTAGTAGCAAGTGCACGTGTTATTGATGAGAGCCAATTAGATACCTCTAAAATATTGATACACTCTGTTGTTAAAATCAAAAATACAGCTAACGGTATGGAGTTCTCTTATACTTTAGTTGCCGATTCTGAAACTGACGTAAGAAACGGTAAGTTATCTGTAAATTCACCAATTGGTAAAGGATTATTAGGTAAAAAAGTAGGTGAAATAGCAGAGATTAAAGTACCTAATGGAATTATGAACTTTGAAATTATGGAGATTTCTCGTTAATCTTTTTAAAAATATTATTATCAATTAAAGTGTTGCTATTGCAGCACTTTTTTTATTTTTACAAGCATACAAAATATAAAATTATGGCTAGTATTTTTACAAAGATAGTATCAGGAGAAATTCCATCATATAAAATAGCAGAGGATGAAAATTATTTTGCTTTTTTAGATATCAATCCAAATGCTAAAGGACATACTTTAGTAATTCCTAAAAGAGAAGAAAATAAGTTGTTCGATTTATCTAAAGAAGAGTATGATGGATTGATGTCTTTTTCTTATCGAGTAGCAAAAGCGATTGAAAAAACAATACCATGTAAACGTGTTGGAATGAGTGTAATTGGTTTAGAAGTACCTCATGTACATGTGCATCTAATCCCATTAAATACGATGAGCGATATTCAGTTTATTGAAAAAGTAAAATTATCTAACGAAGAGTTTGTAGAGTTAGCAGCAGGTATTTCAAATAATTTTGAATAATTATAAAAGCTCATGAAAAAGTGAGTAAAAACTGATTTAATTTGGGGAGGAATAATGTTTATAATGATAAGCTTTATTTTTCCTTTTTTTACTAAAGAGTCAATAACAATAAAAAAGGTTTTAATATCATTACCTATATGGATACTAGTTGGAATTTTATATGGGTTATCTTAAAAGAAAAGAATAAATTACATTTTATTTAATTGAATTTCAAAAGTAGTACCTTTTCCTATTTCTGATTTTAGAACCGATATTTTCCCGTTATGGTAATCTTCTATAATTCGTTTAGAAAGAGATAACCCTAATCCCCAACCACGTTTTTTAGTTGTAAAACCTGGCTTGAATATTTGTTTAAATTGTGATTTTTGGATCCCTTTTCCCGAATCTGATACTATAATTTTCACAAATTTATTGGTGTCTTTTATTTCTAATGAAATACTACCTTTTCCTTGCATTGCATCGATAGCATTTTTTACTAAATTTTCTATAACCCAACCATACAATTCAGCATTTAACTGTGTTATAAGCTCATTTTTATTTGAAGAAAAAGTGAAATTAATTTGTTTAGAACTTCTTGAGCGTAAATAATTAAAAGCAGTTTCAGTTATTGAAATAATATTATGTGCTGTTAATTTTGGTAAAGAACCAATTTTAGAAAATCGATTAGCAATAGTACTTAAACGATCAACATCTTTTTCTATTTCTATAATATAATCTTCATCAACATTTTCTGTACGTAAAATAGCAATCCAACCTAATAAAGAAGATAAAGGCGTACCAATTTGATGAGCAGTTTCTTTGGCCATACCTGTCCAAAGTTTATTTTGTTCGGCTACCTTACTCGACTTATAAACCATGTAAATAATAGTTAAGAAAAGCCCTAAAATAAGAAGTAAAGCTAATGGATAGTATTTAAGCTTGTATAATAAATCTGAGTTTCTATAATAAAGATATTGTGTAAAGCCAAAGTATTCAATAACTATTGGGGCGTTTTGACTTTTCATTATAGTTAATTGCTTTTGTAAATACTTAGGGTTTTTAGATTTTATAGAATCTAAATTTCTATATAAATTGATGCTTCCATCTTTATTAACTAGAATAGTTGGGATGTCTTCAATAGTTTCGTAAACTTTGTTTATCAGATTTGTATTGTCATTCAAATCAGGATTAGAGGCAAGTTCTTTAATAGCAGTTGCATAAATTTCAATTTTACCTCGCTCTTCTTCTTTAAATTTTTGAAAGAAAATATAAGTGTTCCACAAAATAAATGAAACGATTAAAAGGGATATGACAATGGCAATCCGTTTAACCCAATAAGTATTCTTAAAAAAAGTCATTAGTCAAATATAAACTATTCTGTATAATAACTTAATTTGTAAAACCGTAGTATATTTACATTAAAAATAAAAAACAGCATGTTATCATTAGATCCTAAAGATTTACCTACAGGAAAATTACATAGTTATTTACTTGGCGCTATTGCCCCAAGACCAATTGCTTTTGCAAGTACAATTGATAAAGACGGAAATCCTAATTTATCACCATTTAGTTTTTTTAATGTTTTTGGAGCTAATCCACCTATGATGATTTTCTCTCCAGCTAGAAGTGTAAGAGGAAATAAAACAAAGCATACTTTAGATAATGTAGAAGAAACAAGAGAAGTGGTTATTAACGTAGTTAATTACGACATGGTACAACAAATGTCATTGAGTAGTACAATGTATCCAAAAGGAGTTAATGAGTTTGAAAAGGCAGGACTAACCATGTTAGCCTCTGATAAGGTAAAACCATTTCGTGTAGCAGAATCACCAGTACAGTTTGAATGCAAAGTAACCGATATTATTTATACAGGAACAGAAGGAGGAGCCGGAAATTTAATTGTTTGTGAAGTGGTTAAACTTCATGTAAATGAAAATGTAATAGCTGAAGATGGAAGTATAGATCAACATAAAATAGATTTAGTAGCAAGAGCAGGAGGTAGTTACTATTCAAGAGCAAGAGATGGTTTTTTTGAAATTCCTAAACCTATTTCAACATTAGGAATTGGGGTTGATCAAATTCCAGAAAAAATAAGAAATAGTACTGTTTTAACGGGGAATAATTTAGGGATGCTAGGGAATGTAGAGCAGTTACCAAACGAAGAAGCTGTTAATAACTTTGGTAAAGAACATCCAGAATATATTTCGCTTTCAATTGAAAAAAGACATACATTTGCACAAGATTATTTACAAAAAAATGATGTAGAAAGTGCGTGGAAGGTACTTTTAATTAAATAGATAAGAATATGGAAGTTATAGGGAAGATTAAATTAATTAACGAAACTCAAACATTTGGGGCTAGTGGGTTTAGAAAGAGAGAAATGGTTGTTACTACAGATGAGCAGTATCCACAAATGCTTTTAATTGAATTTGTACAGGATAAATGTGATGTTTTAAATAACTTTTCAGTTGGTCAAGATGTTAAAGTATCTATTAATTTAAGAGGTAGAGAGTGGATTAATCCAGAAGGAGTTGCTAAATATTTCAATTCTATTCAAGGATGGAGAATCGAAAACTTAGCACAATCTGCGCCTCAAGGTACACCTCCTGCAGGACAATTTGAACCAGCTCCAGATTTATCAGCTAACGAACCAGACGATTTACCTTTTTAATATAAAAAAGTTAAATAAGGTGTTATATACAAAAACCTATGAATGAAAATTCATAGGTTTTTTGTTTTATAAAATTAATTGTTTAATAATACTATAGATCTCGTTTTTCGAATAATTTTTTCATTGTTTTCTAAGTTTTTTAAACCTCTTGAAATTGCTTCTCTTGAAAAATTTAAATCTTCAGATATTTCTAAAAGAGGTATTTTAATCTCTACGCTTTTATATAACCTAGATTTTGTTTTTATATAGCTTAACAAGAGTTCTTCCAATGTTTGATTACTAATTTCTTGAGTTTTATTTATAATGTTCATGTAATGAAATTGGAAAGAAGTAATCATAAAATCTCTAAGCTCAATATAGGTGCTTGTCAGTTCTAAAAATAAATCATTTGGAATGTTTAAAATAGTGGTATCTTTTATAACAGTACTGCAAATTACATCTGAAGATATATTTGGAGTATTCGTATAATTCATAATTATAGGTTTACTACAATCTAAGTGATATAAAAGTATTTTTTTATCATTGTGTTTAACAGACATTTTAACGATTCCAGAAATTAAAATACAAACCCCTTGATCAAAACGATTACAGTCTTGTAATAAATACCCTTTTTCGTAGTGTAATATTGTTCCATAGTTTTTCAATAGGTCGATTACCTCTTTAGACAGTGGTAAATTTTTTAGCATAAATTTAGTTTGTTGATTGTCTAACCTAGGTAGTATCCTAGATTAATAGTTAGTTAGCATTTATTTGAAATAATTAAGGGGTAGTAGACTTTTAGAGGCTTGCAATTAAAACATACAAACCTCTGTTAAATAGTAATTTATTTTAAATGTAGGTTTATACAACTAATTGTATAGACCTAGGTTTTCCAATTATTTTATGTTGATTTTCTAAACGTTTTATAGCTCTAGAAATTGAAGCTTTCGGAGTTTTTAAGTCTGAAGAAATTTCAGCTCTAGATATACGAATGTCTTTTTGTTCGTAGATATTAGACTTATTTTTTAAGTAATAAAATAGCCTGTTTTCCAATGAATGTGTTAATAGGTTTTGAAGCCTGTAAACCATAGTACTAATGTTATGTTCACTAGAGTTAATAATAGCTTTTTTAAAAGATAAGCAATTACTTTCCCATTCTGAAACTTTATCATTTGGTACCCATAACAGAGTGCTATCTTCTATTGCAGTTATAGAAATAGGAGAAGCTTGATTTTCTGTCATATTCATTAACACTATAAGTGGATTGTTTTTTGGTGAAATGTGATATAATAGTAATGAGCTATCATCTTGATCTAAATGTGCTTTTAAAACACCTTTAATTATAATAGCACTATGATTGATAGGTACATCTTTTAATAAGATAGGATCGCCTGTGATATATTTCTTTTTTATAGCAGTAGATTGAATTAATCTAACTGTTGATTCTTTACAATTGATGAGGGACTTTAAAATCATTATAAATTATTTTACAATTAATTATTGCTTAAATCTATAAGCGGTTATTTAGTAGTAAATTATATTGTGTTCTTACAATATATTTTAAACAGTACGTAAAAAGAAAACCCTATATTCTCTTCATACTAAATACTTATAAGGCATAAGTATTACTTATAGTTTAGGAATAGAAAGGGCTTAGCAATAGTTTGCTTGTTTTATTTTGAAAAAAAGAAAGTAATTTTTTATTCATAAGTATTAATTTTTAGGGGATTAATATTCTAATAAAGACGAATTTAGTATAAAATGTTAAATAAATGTTAATTTTATATTAAAAAAACACTACCTGAATTGTTTAAGATTGAATTTGGTAACTCTTTTAGTTGAAATTACTAGTGAATATCTTATAAACAGATGCTTAATGTGATGTAAATCAATTTTTGATACAAGTCAAATCGTGACTTCTGTTAAATCAAATGGTTTTTGTTATCTCAATTTTGTGGACTTGAAATTAACTAAGTGTTAGTTAAAATTAATAACCATAAATAAAGATTAATGAAAAAAACAATTTTTTTGCTAGGTGCATTATTACTAGCTAGCTTCAATTTGAAAGCGCAAGGAAGTACACACATTATTTATTTCGATAAAGATGGAAGTCATCAAGGATCCGAAGGATTATTTATTAATGGAGGAGTAGGAGGTGGAACAATAACCACCTTTAGGTCGTTTACAACAGGTAATATTTCTGAGGTAAACTTTAAAGCTAATAGAGAGTTAAGAGCCAAAGGACGTTTTTATGCAGATGGCGATGCTTTTTTTGCAAGAGCAGCAAACTTTAATAGTGGTTTAAGTGCTTCAGGAAATAGTACGTTTTCAAGAATAGGTATTGGTGTTACTCCACAACAAGCAATACATGTAAAAAACCAAAACGTTAGAGTTGATAATGGTGAATATCAAAGTTGGGGAGCGTTAATATTCCACCCAGATGTAGATAATACAGGAGATGATATTATTTCTTTTAGAAATAGTGCCAACGGTGAGATGGCTAAGATTCATGATGGTGTCCTAACAACTAATAGAGGAGTTTTTAATAATAGTATTTCTGCTACAGAAGGTAATTTAGGTAGTGTTTCCTATACACAAAGTACAGGTAGACTTAGTTTGGGGCATGGTATTAATGGAAAAATAACATTCCTAAATGGAAGTAATAACGAAATGGCATTTCTACAAAATGGAGTTTTAACTTTAGATAGAGTAGTGTTAAATGTAGGTTCGTTTCCAGATTATGTTTTCTCAAAAAATTATGAGTTAATGCCTTTAAAGGAAGTTGCTGCTTATATTCAAGAAAACAAACATTTACCTAATATGCCATCGGAAGCTGAAGTAATAGCTAAAGGAATGGATATAAAACAAATTAATACTGTTTTAGTAGAAAAAGTAGAAGAGCTTACGTTGCATACAATTTCACAAGAAGAAAAAATAGATACACTTTTAAATGAATTGAAAGTAGTTGAAAAGAAATCAAAAGAGACTGAAAAAAAGATGCAAGCTCTTTTAGAAAGATTATCAAAAATTGAGCAACAATATAACTCAACCAAAAATTAGTTTCAGAATGATTAAAAAAATTACGCTAACAGGTTTGTTATTGTTTGGAATTAGTATTGCACAAGCTCAGCATGTAATTGGAACTGTTCGTGGAATAGATATAAAAGCAGATACTGACGCAGATCCAACATATTATGAAGGAATACGATTTTATGCAGCAAACAAAAAAATGGCTGCATTCTACCCAGGATATAATAGGTTTTATGTGCCTACTCATTTTTCTGATAGAGTAAACTTTAATGAGTCAGCAGTTTTTTACAAAAAGACTAATATTTATTCTGATTTTGAGGTGTCTGGCAATGGTAAATTTTCAAAAATAGGTATAGGTATAACTCCAACAGAAGGAATTCACATAAAAAATAAAAATGTGAGAGTAGATGGTGGAGAGTATCAGAGCTGGGGACCAATAATACTACATCCAGATGTAGATAATAATGGAGATGATATTATTTCTTTTAGAAACAGTGCTAATAGTGAAATGGCAAAGATTCACGATGGTGTTTTAACAATTAATACAGGAGTGTTTAATCAAAGAATTACATCTGATAATGTCCAGTTTCAACAAGGTACATTAGGAAGTGTTTCTTATAACCAAACTACAGGTCGACTTAATTTAGGGCATGGTACCAATGAAAAGATAAGTTTTATTAATGGTAGTAATAATGAAATGGCATCTTTAGAAAATGGAGTTTTAACTTTAGATAGAGTGGTATTAAATGTAGGATCGTTTCCAGATTATGTTTTTTCTAAAGATTATAAGTTAATGCCTTTGAAAGAAGTTGCTACTTATATAAAAGAAAATAAGCATTTACCAAATATGCCGTCTGAAGCTGAAGTACTTGCTAATGGAATGGATATAAAACAAGTAAACACAGTTTTAGTAGAAAAAGTTGAAGAACTTACATTACATACAATAGCTCAAGAAGAAAAAATAGAGAAGTTGTTAAAAGAATTGACAGCGATAAAAGAAGCTATAAAATCAACAAAAAATAAATAAAGAAAATGAGAAACAAATTTATTTTGTTTTTGTACCTATTCTTCATAGGTGCAGGGATAACTATTGCTCAAGATATAGAGTTATATAGGTTTACCAATACCAAATTGGTAGATGGAAATGAGATGGTTTTGTTCCATAATATTTCAAACAATTCTATAAGTTTAATCAAGAAATCAAGCTCTGACTTCAATAAAAAAGATGGTTATTTACAATCTTTTATTTTGAAAAGGTTAGAAAAAGGAAAGGTGTTAATTGCTTCAACAAAGCAGAAAAAATACTTTTTAAAATTTAATAATACTTCGAATGAAATAGTTTTTTCAACTATTGAAAATCCAGAACAACTAAATGAATATACATGGCAAATTCAATTTGCTGGAACAGGTAAGGTTTTAATTTCTCCTTTAAATAATCCTACCAAAGGACTAGTACAGATGGATAACAATACCATTGGAGTAAATGTGTTTAAAGATTCTGAAAATCAGTTGTTAGTTGGGAATAAAAAAGTAGGTGATCAATATCGATTCACCATAGAAAAATTAGCAAACGTACTTTAAAATAATAACGATGAAAAAAAATAAAATTTTAGGCTATTTAATCATAGCACTATTGCATTCTTTTTCTTTTGTACACGCTCAACAATCGTATGATTTAGCGGTACTGCAATTACAAAGTAAGGGAAAGTATAGTAGGATATTTAATCCACAAACAAACTTAAAAAGTTTGTTAGATAAAGGAATAAATAAAAAAGCAACCATTGAGTTTTGGGGAATGCATAATACAGCAAGTTCAGGGAATACTGAAGCTGTTAATTGGCAATTTTCAAATTTAGAAACAGGTACTAAAGAGTTTACTTTAAGTATAGAAGAAGATAAAGTTACTTTAAAAGTAGGCGATAATGAGCAGGTAGGAAATTTATTACTTAGTGATAAATTATTTAAAAATACATGGCATCATTATGCTATTACTTTAGATAAGGAGTTTAATGAATTAAGAGTATATATAGATGGTGATGAGTACTTCTTTAATAACCAACTTACTTTTGATGTATATGAATTATATTTTTCAAGTGATAAGAAAACCGATTTGTTTTTAGCAGAATATAGAGGTTGGTCGAATGTAAAGAGTAAAAATCAAATAAAAGATGAACAATATCGAACTTTTTATAAAGAAACTCAAAACTCATTATCAGAATTAAAAAATAATGGTTTAGAAATAGTTTATACCAATACTAACTATAAAAACGAAGATTATTTTGGAGGAAATGTTTTAACTTCTGTCTCTTGGGAAAATTTATTATATGAATATTTTCCAGATGATAACTTGGTGAAAGAAGCAGAATTTTCATCAAGTTTAAAAACAAATGCAATTGGAAGAATAGGATCAGATATAGCACACCCTATATTAAACTTGAATAAAATTATTGTTAGAGCAAGTGATGGAGATGGTATAGATAATCCATTGTTATCAGGTACAAACGGTATTTTAATAGAGTGGCAACATGTAAGAAATGTTGAGGCTTATGATGTAAAAAGAAGAAACTTAAGAGCTGGAACTACCAGTACAGTAGTACATTCATTAAAAGATACAGAAACAAGAAGTCCCTCAGAGTCTTTGTTTTTCGTTGATAGAGGAATTTTACCAAACGAAATATACGAATACACAGTTGAAGCTAAAAAAAATGGAGCAACAACATTATCGGGAAAAGATGTAGGATTTGTATTGCCAAATGGAAAAGTAAGTGGAATCATTGAAACTTCGTCAAATGTAGCTACCAAATATGCAAAAGTAGAAGCAATTGCTGATAGAAATATAAACCCAGGTGGAGCTTTAAAATTTGTACAAGGAAAAAAGCCGTTATTAATAAAAAATATCGATGCTTTTAGAAAAGCTAAAGGAGGGGCTACATTAGAATTTTGGTATAAAACTCCTACTGCATCGGAAGGAGAAAATAAGATTTTAAAAGTAGGGAATAGCGAGTTAGTTCTTCAGAGAAATAAAATAATAGTAAAAGTTAATGGTGCTAATTACTTGGAAGGAACAAGAACATCAGATGCAAATTGGCATCATTATGCATTTGTATTTAGTGCTTCTGGTGGAACGTTATATGAAGATGGAAATCCTATTGATAACGCTAGTACAGCTACTTTACTAAACTTGAACTTAAGTAGTGTAAATGCATTTTCTTTAAATGAAACAGTGAATGTAACGTATTATTTAGATGAGGTTCGTTTATGGGATAGACCAAGAACAGCATTAGAGATAAGTAAATATTCAAATCATATAATTGGAGGAGATGTAGAAGGTTTGTTTGCTTATTATCGTTTTGATTTTAACGATACACATAAAGCATTTAACTATTCACCAACAAGAAGAGGACAGTATATAGCAGAAACTGAAAGTGAGTTAGAACATTTAGCAGCAGAAGAGCAGCCACAAATAACATATGCTACATATACCAATGAAACTGGAAACTATGAGTTTAATACATTAAATACCGGGATTCAAGGTGTAACAAATAACGATAATAAGTTTGAATATACAGTAACACCATCAAAACCGAGATTTGAATTTTTACCAAAAAATAGATTGGTAGGTGTACCAAGAAGACTAAATGGTGCTGAGGTTACAGCTGTAAACTTTAATGATGTATCTAGTTTACCAGTAACTGGAGTTATTTCATATAAAGTAGGAGAAGAATTATATCCAGTAATTAGAGGAACTTCAATTGAGGTAGACGGTTCAGTAATTCAAAGTAGTGAAGATGCTAAAGTTACTACAGATAATACAGGAACTTATGCTATTAAAACAGCTCCTGGAAAACATATCATTACACCTAGCGCTAGATTATCATTAGCAAATGAAGAGCGTTTAAATGAAGGAAGTTTAGCTTTTGATGGAAAAACAGGATATGCTCGTTCTTCTAAATCTATTACGAATGAAGGAGAAAGTTTTGTTTGGTCAGGTTTCATCAGACCATTTTTAAGAACAAATACAGAAGAGGAAATTCCAGCAGTTCAAACAATTTTGCAATGGGGAACTTTAAGTTTAAAGTTAGTTAATAATACAACGTTAAAGGTGTATAAAGGAACTGAAGTAAAGTTATCGGAAACATTGCCAACAAATAGCCCGGGACAATTTTCTTTCTTCAGTATAAATTTCGACAAGGCAAAAGGAACAATGTCGCTGTATGTAAATAATAAGAGGAAGAACACAGCTTTAAGTAGTTTAGCTATAGCTGGTAACTTAGTAGTAGGAGCAGAAGAAAAAGCAGGTGAGTATGTTAATTTTTCAAAATCACATGTAGATTTATTAGAGTATAGAACTACAGCACTTGAAGAAGAGGATATTGTTAAGATAAGAGAAGGTAAACATCTTACAACAGAAAAATCTCAATTAACATTATTGTATAGCTTTGATCAAAAGTATGGAACTAAAGCAATTAATTTAGTTACTAGCGATTTAGAAAATAACTATTTACAGTTTGAAGGAGGATGTAAGTTTGATAATACTACGCATAAACAATATGTTAGAGAGGTTGAGTATACATATAAGGCTACCAATGAAAGCTTAAACCCTAAAGGAAATAGTTATGAAGTAGTTTTAGAAGAGCCTTTACAAAATGTGAATTTTGAAAATACTACGCGTCGTAGTTTTATAGGAAACATAGTAGTTCCATGTAATAATAGTGTGGGAGCTTGGACAGGAAAAATAGTCCGTACAGATATTGAGTCTCCAAAGTTTGAAAAAACAATTAGTGTAGCAAACTTTAATAATAATGCAACAGTATTTACAGTAAACGATTTATTACCTGGTCAATATAGAGTAGAGATTACCAATGTTGATAGTAATAGAAAATTGGATAGCCCTATTATAGATTTACGTAGAAGTAATGTAATTTATGATTTCGAATTTAGAAACCCTATAGAAATTGAAATAGAGTTATTTAAGTTTGATATGGCTGGTGTTAGAGATGTTGGTAATATGAGAGATTATGTTGGGGAACAAATCAATAGTACATGTGATGGAAGCTATACATTTAATTCTCATGATGGATTTAAAATGGATGTTAGCGTTTTTGAAAGATATGGAGCAAACAAATGTGTGGTTGAAGGAGCTGAGGTGACGCTTGGTGGAGATGCTATTTTATCAGATAGTAATTTATCAGGAACTACTTTAAGTAAGGGACTGTTAGAAATCATTACACAAGTATCATCGCCAAACTTTTTAGGAGATCATACAAGAAACTTTTTAATCTCAGCAAGCCATAATGGAAGAACTGCATCAGTAACTAAAAAAGCAATTATTTTAGGAGCTCGTCAAGGAAATTCAGATTTTACATTAGTAGAACCACAAGTAGGATTTGTATTACACGATCCTCCAGGAGATAACAGTTCTGCAACTTTAGCTAAAGGAGCTACCTATTCATATTCTTTTTCAGCAGAAAATGGAATTGGTTTAGAAATAGATAATTCAATTGGAGCTAAATTAAAATTTAAAAAACAAATTTTAACAGGAGTAGTAGCAGCGCCATTAGGAGTTGGAACTGTGGCAGGTTTTGTAAATCCAGCACTTCAAACAAGTAGTGATACTAAAGGACTAATAGGAGGAAAATTCGATTATGTAAGACATAGTGGTAATTCTGAAACAGTAACCCTAGAAAAATCCATTTCAACACCTTCAGATCCAACTTATGTAGGTGAAGATGCCGATGTATTTATAGGTACTTCTAAGGTAATTACATTTGGAACAGGACAAGTATTAAAGTTAAACGGATGTTCGCCAGTAGTAGAAAGCTCAAGTAAGGTAGCAAAACCATCTACAATTACACCATTTGCTTATACAAAACAAAGTTTAAATGACATTGTAATACCTAATTTATATCAATTAGCAATAGCTAAATATGATAAAAATAATAACATAGTAAGTCCACCTAAAGACAGAGATTATTTAGATTTAAAAGGAACTTTAGAAAAGTTATTAGCAAGCACTCCAAAAGATAGAGAAGATAAGGATATAGTTAATTATTTACATCAAATTTCTAGATGGAACGCTATTATTAAAAAGAATCATGATAAGCGAACGAAAGCATATTTTGATAGTGCACCAAACTTTAGTTCAACAACTAAAAAGCTTACTAACGATAATGATGTAGGACAAAGTGGAGCAGGATTAAATGCATCTGCATTAGATCAGCGTATTACTTTTGATGCATTAACAGAAATTAGTTATACATTATCTAGAGGAAAAACAAAAAGTACAGGGAATTCGTTTAGTGGAGGACCATACGTAGGAGTTAGTTTTTCAACAGATTTTACAGTTTTTGGAGTAGGGCTTACGTTAGAAAACCAGACAAAAGTTCATAACTTTAATAGTAGAACAGATACTGATGAAAACGGAAACAATAGAGTAGATAGTTTTACTTTAAATGATGATGATGCAGGAGATCATTTTGATGTATTAATAAGAAGAGATCCTGAATATGATACTCCAATGTTCTTAACAAATGGAGGAAGAAGTTCTTGTCCATTTGAATCAGGAACAGTACCTAGAGAAGGAGTAGAATTAATTGTAGATAAAGTAGTAGGTTATGGAACTGGTGATGAGTCAGTTTTATTTAACTTAACATTACGTAATACGCAAATTGCAAAAGATGCTACCAGAAAAACTTATATAGTAGGTATGGCTGGAGCTTCAAATCCATTAGGAGCCGTGGTGAATTTAAATGAGTCACCTATTTTTGAACCAACAACATCTTCAAAGTTTGTATTCGATTTAGATCCAAGTTCACCGACAGGAGTTAAGAATGAAATCAAAGCACAATTAAGAATTTCAAGAGGAACCGATGCCCCTTCTGAAATATCATATGAGAATATCAAAATACAAATGTATTCAGAATGTGAGCAAACAGGAGATAGATATCGTTCATATGGAGTTGACGAATATAACGAAGTAGGAGTAAAACCTTATGCAGAAATCTTAGTAACAGCTCATTTTACAGGAGCTTGTGTAGAGGAAATTACAGCAGATGCTCCACAAGACGATTGGATTGTAAATGGTTCTGATAAAAAGAAATTAGATTTTACATTTAGAATTCCAGAGTTAAAAGGAATGCCAGATGATAAAGATTTCTCAGTAGATTTAGAGTATACTATTAAAGGAAATAACACACCTAAAATTTTAAAGAAATTAAATCTACAGACTTTAAAAGCGCACTTGAACTCTAAAACAGATCAAGTAGAGTATAGTGCAGATGTATCTGCATTAACAAATGGAGAATACAACTTTAGAATTGTACCAGTGTGTGGTGATGGAGGATCAGATAACCCTAATAACAGAAAGAATCCTACACCATTTGTAAAAGGAAAGATTGCTAGAGATGCACCTCAGTTGGTATTGACAACACCAGACAATGGTGGGATTTTTACAACAGGAACTATTTCAGCAAAATTCTCAGCACCTATAAACCCAGCTACTGTAAACTTAAATTCATTAGCAATGAGAGGGATTTTAGGAGGTGTACCAAAACCATTAACTTCTGTTAAATTAGATAATGTTGCTGATTTAATAACAATTCCTCATAACGATAAATTTAACTTAGAGGATAAGTTAACAGTTGAGATGTGGGTAAATCCATCTAAGTATCCTTCAGGAACTAATATTCCAATTATTCAAAAAGGAGAAAACTATCATGTTTCATTAATGCCAGATGGTAAAATAATAACAAATGATGGTGTAAAATCTACTAGAGGAATTCAGCCATTTGAATGGACACATGTTGCTGTAGTATATGATAAAACTAATGGAAATGCTGTCATTTATTTTAATGGTGGAGAAGTTGGTTCAGGAAATATTTCAACTATAGGAAACGAAGCCAATACTGAGAATTTAGTAATTTCTCCTATGGTGTCATCAGATTCTTTTGTGGGGGCTTTAGATGAAATGAGACTGTGGCAATCGGCTAGAACACCATTACAAATAGCTAGTAATTTTAAAAATCAATTATTAGGTAATGAAGATACCTTGGAAGCATATTTTGTATTTAATAATAACACATTGGCAAAACAAGGAGTAGATGGAGAACCAGATGAAGCAATTCAAGATTTTACAGGAACGGCTAAAGGAACAACAGCTGTAGGAATTGATTTTGTTACTAATGAAGAGGCTGCACCATTAGATAAAACAAAAATGGTTGATGATATTCAGTTTACAACAACAATGTCTGAAAATAATACGATTATTAATTTTAATATGAAGATTTCAGATTTAGAGTTTGTAGAAGGAGCTAGATTAACGGTCTTTGTAAAAGATAAAAAATTAGAAGATCCATTAGGAAATAAAATAGATAAAACATCTTGGAGCTTTATTGTAAACAGAAGTAAATTAAAATGGAGTCATAACAATATTTCAATAAGTCAAAATCAAGGAGAAGCAACAACAATTGATTATGTAGATTTAATAAATGAAGAAGGAGGAGTAGATGTAGCTTATACTTTTGAAAATTTACCAGTTTGGTTTAGTGTAAACAAAGGAGCAAACCCTGATAAAGATGCTTTAAATATAATTAGAGCTACAGAAACAAATAGAGATTTGGAGTTTGAGGTTAAGAATTACCTAAATCCAGGAGTTCATACAGCAACAATCTATATTAAAACTAGTAATAGAAATACAGGTGTAAAATTAGGAGTTGAAAGCTTTAGGGTTGAGGTTACGGTTAAATGTCCAGAACCAACAGTTGAGGCTGGTTTTGAAAACAATTATCCATTCTCAATGAATATGAAAGGTAATTTAGTTATTAACTCAGAAAACTCTGTAGATATAAACGATGTTGTAAAAGCTTATGTAGGAAATCAAATAAGAGGATATGCAAAAGTAGGAGCAAATGGTTTGGTAGACTTAACAGTATTTGGAAATATTGGAGAAACAGCTGCTTTAAACTTTAAAGTATGGGATGCTTCAGAATGTACCGAGTATGAAGGTATTGTTGAGAACTATAGCTTTAATTCAAATGCTACAATAGGGTCAAATTCAGCTCCAGTAAAGTTTACAGTAGGAAATAAAGTTACTCGTAGAATACCAGTAGTATCAGGATATCAAGAGTTAAGTTTTAATTTAAAAGATAATCAAGCGTCTAATAAATTATCATTAACATCGATTAAAGGACTACCAGTTAATTCTCAAATTCTTGATTTATTAGAGAATAAAGTAGCGGTATTAGGAAGTAACAATATTTTTACTGGAGGATTAACAGAAATTGATGTAACAAAAGCTTATTTAGTAAATGTAGCACCTACACACGAAGATGTTAAATATATTGAAATAAGTGGGGTTCCAGTTAACTTAGATACTAACCTAACTATAAACGGTGGAAACACAAGAAATGCGATCCCATTTTATCCTAATGATTTACAGCGTACAGGATATGCATTACGATCATTTACATCAACAAATGTTAGTGAAGGAGATAGAATTGAAAGAAGAGGGTTGTTTGCAGAGTATTCAACTTCTGAAGGATGGAGAGGTAGTTTAACACACTTAACTCCTGGATTAGGTTATATCTTTAAATCGCAAAATGCTGGAGCAATTAATTACTCAGGTATTGTTAAGAGTGGAGCAGCAAGATCAATAGCTAGAAATTCAGAATCTAAAGTAGAAATAGTTGAAGAATTATCAAGTAAGTTAGAAGAAACGCCGTCATATAAAGACTTAGATCTTAAAATAGATATTAATAAGTATGCTAACTTTATGTATTTGAATGGTGTAATAACTGATGAAAATTTAGACGCATCAAAAGCACAAACTATTTTAGCATTTGTTAATGGTGAATTAAGAGGAGTTTCTAAATCGGAGTTTATTAATAACGAATATCATTATTATATTGGAGTTGGAAGTAATAACCAAGAGGAAGTTAGTTTCAAACTATATGATGGAGTTAATTTATTTGATTTAGATAATGTAGAAGAGTTTATTGTAGATAAAACGTTAGGAAATATGAATGTTCCTTATGAATTTACATTAAAATCTAGAGAAGATGTATTGAGTAACAATTATGAGTTATCATTATCTCAAAATGTACCAAATCCAATCGATTCCTATACTCAAATTAGTTTTAGTATTTCTAAAGATGGATATGTAGATCTTAGTTTATATAATTTATTAGGCCAAAAGTTACATACTTTTATAGCTGGAAAAGTAAAAGGTAATGTTAAACACCAAGTAAATTGGGATGGTCAAGTAAGAGGAAATAAACTTCAAACAGGTGTTTATGTTTATGAGTTAAGAGTAAATGGAAAAAGAGAGAAGCGTAAATTAATTGTTAAATAAATATTCCAAATTTTAATAAAAAGTAAAGGGGCTGTTAAGACAGCCCCTTTTTAATGCTTTTAAATGGAATTATCAATAGCTTATGTAAATAATTTTGCATTTTGCGGAAATCTGCATTTTTTATTGCGGAAATCCCGTTTTTTTATCTAAGTCATCAATATATATTTGTACCATCTTCGTCCAGTTTTTAACTGGAAGGGGAATTTAAGGGGAAAAATAAAACCTTCTGATTTTCAGAAGGTTTTTTATTGTTTTTATTTTTTCTTTTCGGGCATTGGACCTCTTAAATGAATGATTAAACCGTTTAAAAAGTTTCTCAAAATTTGATCTCCACATTCCATGTATTTTGGATGATCTTCACTTCTAAAAAAAGCTCCTAATTCACTTTTAGAAACTTTAAAGTCAACTAAAGCACAAATTTCTATAATATCAGTATCTCGTAGTTTATGAGCTACTCTCAATTTTTTAAAAACATCATTGTTAGATAATCCACCCATAATAGTAATATATATTAATTAGTTAACCATTTTAAAAATTGCCCACGCGTAAATGGCAAAACGCAAGAAACGGAATAAACCAAATAGTACTACGTTTCTAAAAGGATATTTAATCATACCAGCTGTTAAACAACTAATAGCAAAAGGTAAAGGTAATAATGCTCCAACAAGAATTAGAAATCCACCCCATTTACTAGTGTTTTTAAGGTTTTTAGCCATTTTAACTTCTAAATAAGTTCTAATAGACTCAATTTTTAAAGAAGCTCTACCAATAAAATAAGCAGTAAGACCTCCAAAATATGATAAAGTTGCTAAAATAGATAAGTTTAAAACTGGATTAGCAGTTTTCTTAGACCATGCTATAAAAATTTCTGGCGGAATTAATCCTAAGATTGTTTCAGATATAAAGAAGGTAACTAAAACACCAAGCCTAGAAAAAGTTTCGGTCATGGCTTGTAAACCATCATTAATATTATAAACGTATTTATTAAATAAATATATACCTACAACTGCCCCCACTATTGGCCAGAAAGCCTTTTTCAAACTTTCCCATATAAACATATAAAAACCTGTACGTTGGTAGTAGGTATGTAGTCTTTTAACGTGAGGTTTATTCTTTTTTTTCTTTCTTTTTTTCTCCACTTTCTTTCTACTTATTTTTCTAAAGTCATTTGGAAGGGGCAAAAATACAAGGTAATTACAGATAAATCAAAGAAATATTGTTAATTATAAATTAGCAATAGCAGCTTCAGCACAGCGTTCTCCATCCATGGCAGCTGAAATAATACCTCCAGCATAACCTCCACCTTCTCCACAAGGGAATAAACCAGCTATTTGCGGATGCTCTAAGTTATCTTTTCTAGGAATGTTTACAGGTGATGAGGTACGAGATTCAACCCCAATAATATTCGCTTCTTGTGTATAATATCCATGCATTTTTTTACCAAAGGCAGTAAAACCTTTTCGTAATCGACTTCCAATTAATTTTGGAAGTAATGAATGTATCGGAGAAGAGTTTAGTCCAGGTTGGTAGGATGTTTCATTTAAAGAGTGTGAAAATCTACCTTCAACAAAATCAGTTAAACGTTGTGCCGGTGCAACTTGAGTTCTACCACCTGCATTAAACGCTAATTTTTCTAAATCTTTTTGATATTGCAGTCCTTTAAGTACTCCAAACTTTTCATATTTAGGTAAGTCTTTATCAACGTTAATTTCAACAACAATTCCAGAATTTGCAAATTTGTTATTTCTTCGAGATGGCGACATTCCGTTTACAACAACTTCACCATTTGCAGTAGCTGCAGGAACAATAAAACCACCAGGGCACATACAGAAAGAATAAACCCCTCTGTTATTTACCTGATGAACTAAACTATATGCAGCAGCTGGTAATAATTCATCTCTTTGACCGGTACAGCTATATTGAATTTGATCAATAATTTCTTGCGGATGCTCCACACGAACTCCCATTGCAAATGATTTAGCTTTTAATAAAATGTCTTTTTTATGTAATAATTCATAAATATCTCTAGCTGAATGTCCAGTAGCTAATATTACTGAGTTTACAGTCATTTCAGTACCATTTTGTAACTGAATAGCTTGTAGTTTATTATTTTTAATAATAAAGTCGGTAACTCGAGAATCAAAATGAACTTCACCACCGTATTTTAAAATATTCTCACGTATGTTTTTTATAATTTTAGGAAGCTTGTTAGTTCCAATATGTGGGTGAGCATCAATCAAAATTTGTTCAGTAGCTCCATGGTACACTAAATTTTCAAATATTCTTCGAACATCACCACGTTTTAAACTACGTGTATATAATTTTCCATCAGAATAAGTCCCAGCTCCACCTTCACCAAAACAATAATTTGAATCTTCATTAACATCATGAAATTGATTAATAGCACGTAAATCTCTACGACGATCTTGTACATTTTTACCACGTTCTAAAACAATAGGTTTATAACCTAATTCAATACAACGAAGAGCAGCATACATTCCTGCAGGACCAAAACCAATGATATGAATTTCTTTTGCATTAGAAACATCTTTATAATCGAAAACATAATCAGGAGTTTCTGGTAAAGGTTCGTTAATATAAACAGCTACTTTATAATTGAAAATAACATCTTTTTTACGGGCGTCAATAGATTTTCTAAGAACTTTTATTGCTGTGATGGAAGCAATATTAATTTCTAACTTTTTAGAAGCTTTCTTTTTTAAGATATCTTCCTTTCTTTCTTCTATTAAATTAACTCGTAGTTGAAGTTCTTTTACCATGCTGCAAAGCTAGGTAAATTTTGATTTACTCGCTAAAAGAGAAATGAAATACTCATAAGTGGAAATTATTATAGAATAAGAGCATCCTGAAGTCATAAAATATGCCTTCATAAAGTTTGCTTGATTTGTTTATTTTAGCAAAACAAACTTAGTTTTATGAAGATTACTCAGGTTATCGAAAACGTATTTAAAAAATACTTACCATCTCCTTTTACCATTGCTGTTCTATTAACTTTAGTCACATTAATTTTAGCCTTAATATTTACCAAACCTATTGATGTTTCTGTAGGGAATTATTCTTTAGAAGTTTTAAAATATTGGGAAAAAGGAGTTTGGAATAATAATCTATTGGTTTTTGCTTACCAAATGATGTTAATATTAGTATTAGGACATGTACTAGTATTAAGTAAACCTGTGAGTAATTTAATTTTAAGAGTAACGCAATATTGTACCAATACAGCAAATAGTGCGGCTATTGTTAGTTGTACGACGATGTTAGTTGCTTTTTTTAATTGGGGCTTAGGTTTAATTTTTGGAGCGCTTTTAGCTCGTAAAGTAGCCGAACATGCTCAAAAGAATAATATTAAGTTAAATTACCCAATTATAGGTGCTGCTGGTTATGTAGGTTTAATGGTATGGCATGGAGGAATTTCAGGATCTGCACCTATAAAAATTAATGAAAGCGGACACATTAAAGGTATTATGAATTCGATATCATCAGAAAGTGTTTTAGCCCAAATACCTGATATTATAGATTATTCTCAAACTGTATTTAGCTGGTGGAATTTGCTTATTTTTTTAATCGTATTACTAGCGGTTTCTAGTACTTTTTATTTCTTAGGAAAAAAAGCAGCACCAACTAAAATAGATTTACCAGAGTATAAAATGGATGTTGATGAAAAAGCAATAACAAAAGCAGAAAAATTAGATACATCTAAAGTATTAGCTTATGTGTTTGGAATTTTGATTTTAATAGCATTTTCATATCGATATTTTGATGAAATTAAAGCATTAAAAATAACACCAAATCTAATTAACTTATTTATGTTAGGGTTAGGAATTATGTTGCATGGAAGCTTAAAAAAGTTTAGCAAAGCAGTAGGAGAATCAATCAGTGATGTATCAGGGATATTAATTCAATTTCCTCTTTATTTTGGGATCATGGGAATTATGAAAAGTACTGGAATGGTAGCTTTAATTTCTAGTTTCTTTGTGTCTATTTCAACAGCAACGACTTTGCCTATTTTTACTTTTTTTAGTTCGGGATTGGTAAACATTTTTGTGCCTAGTGGAGGGGGACAATGGGTAGTACAAGGTCCTATAGTAGTAGAGAGTGCATTACAATTAGGTGTTCCTTTACCTAAAGCAATTATGGCCTTAGCTTATGGCGATCAAATAACAAATATGTTACAGCCGTTTTGGGCACTACCATTATTAGGAATTACTAAGTTAAAAGCAAAAGAAATATTACCCTATACATTAATAGCTATGGTAGTTGGTAGTATTGTTTATTTATTAGGATTATTATTGTTTTAGTATGATTTGGCTTTCCGATAAAATAGAATTTCCACCATATGAGTTAGCTACAGAAGACGGGCTTTTAGCTATAGGTGGCGATTTGTCTGTAGAACGTTTGGTTTATGCATATCAAAACGGAATATTCCCTTGGTATAATGAAGGGGAACCTATTATTTGGTATTCACCATGGCAACGAATGGTATTATTTCCAGAAAATGTCAAAGTATCAAAATCGATGAAACAGGTTTTGAGAAAAGAAAATTATACAATTACTGAAAATAAAGCATTTAAAGATGTAATTTTTAATTGCAGAAATATTGATAGAAAAGATCAATTTGGAACTTGGATAACTAATGAAATGGAACATGCTTATATAAACTTACATAAAAAAGGCCATGCAAAATCTATAGAAGTTTGGGTAAACGATGAGTTGGTTGCAGGCTTGTATGGAATTGATTTAAACAATGGAGTTTTTTGTGGTGAAAGTATGTTTAGTAAAGTGAGCAATATGAGTAAAGTAGCATTTATTCATTTAGCTCAAAATTGTGGATATAAATTAATAGACTGTCAAGTATACAATGAGCACCTAGCTAGTTTAGGTGCTCATGAAATAGAAAGAGAAGACTTTCTAAAATATTTAAAATAAATAAATTATATTTTTAAGAAGGAATAACTGAAGGGAAAAACTTACCAATTATTAGTCCGATTATTCCTCCAATAATCGAAAGTATAATAACTAATAAAACTAGAACAAGAATAAATCTAAGTAGTTTTAAAAATGACCTCCAAAAATTATGTTTAAATAGTTTATGAAAAACATAAAGGTAATATACGATTGTTAAGAAAAAGCTAGCCGAAAAAACAATTGGGTGAATAAGCATTGCTAAAAAGAAAGTAATAATAGAAATAAACATCATTGTTCCTTGTATGTATGCGTTCATTACTATATGCTCACCATAATTATAAGGTTTAGGATAAGTAAGTTTACTCATTAATGCATAAAAAGGAAGGAATAAAAAAGTCATTATATTAAAATTATTCAAAACAAATCCAACCCAACCATTCATAAATTGAATTTGTTTTTTAGCTATCTGTTGTTGGGCTTTAATTCTCCTTAGCTCTTTTTCTGATAGATTTTTAATATTTGAAAGATCTTTATTAGCAGTCTCTTTAATTTCCTTTACTTGAGATTCGTTAAGACTCCCTTGCATCCTTATATAGTCTTCAGAGAAAAAATTATAAATGATTAAAGACAAAGCAGCCCCCACAGCTAAATAAGCAAAAGGATTTACATATCTACGCCTTACACCATTCATGTATTCATTCAAGACTTCATGAGGAGCTTGAAGTGTTTTTTTCAAAGTTTTAAAAAACAAACTATCAAAACCTAATACAGCAAATAATTCAACCATTAAAAAGCGGAAAGTAATTCTGTCTTTAATTACTTTCGCTCCACAGTTATCACAAAAGTGATCGTTTACATCTAAAACTTCATTACAGTTTTTACAATTCATAGTTATTCTTTAAGAACAGTTAAACTAATAGAAGAATCGGTAAATACCGTATGTGTTTGTGTTTTAAAGTCTTTCTCGTCAGCCTTGTAAATATTGTCTACATATGTTTGAGGGTTTAAGTCAATTAAAGGAAACCAAGTACTTTGAATTTGAATTTGCACTTTATGCCCTTTCTTAAACGTGTGAAATACATCTTGTAATTTAATATTTACAGAAGTCTTTTTATTAGGAATGAAAGGTTCTGGCTTTTCAAAGCTATTTCTAAAACGACCACGCATTACTTCACTACGTACCATCATATGATAGTTGCTTAGTTTTAAATGTGTTTGCATTTCTTTATTGTCGTTTTTTAAATCATGAGGATGCACATCAATAACTTTAACAATCCAATCGGCAGCAGAACCAGTAGTAGCTACTTTTAATTTAGCTAAAATATCACCAGCTAATGTAAAATCATCAGTTAATACATCGGTTTCAAAAACTAATACATCTGGTCTTCTAGCAGCGAAACGCTGGTCGTCTGTCATATATTTACGAGGTGTAAATACAGTTTTAATATCTTCTGAATAAGGAACAGGACGTTTGATGTCACTAACAAAATTAATTTTTTCTACCCCATTTTGTGTAGAAGTCAATTCTTGATTTTCTGATAAATAAAAAGTCTCTTTTTGAGTGTTTTTTGGTGGCCAAACATCGTATGATTTCCATTCTTTCTTACCTGTGTCAAAAACATAAGCTTCAGGTAGACCACTGTTTTTAGAACCATCACCTTTTAAGAAATGATTGAAAAATTTAGTTTCTACATTTTTTTGAAATTTCAAGGAAATAGAATCCCCAAAATAGTAGTTTCCTACTTTATTAGCTACTTTGTTTCTAGACCATCCTCCATGATCCCAAGGACCAAATACAAGAGTATTGTAATTATTAGGTTGGTATTTTTCTATGTTTTTATAAGTTTCTAATGGACCATATAAATCTTCAGCATCAAACCAACCACCAACAACCATTGTTGCTACTGTTGAAGGAACTTTGTTTAAGTGTTGAATAATTCCTTTACTTTTCCATATAGAATCGTAGTTTGGATGATTTACAATTTCTTTCCAAAAGAAATCATCGATATTATTTTCACTACCAGGAGACTTTGTGTCTAACTTATCATATTGAAAATAACTATTTAAGTTTTTTAAAGGCCCTTTATCTAAGAAAAATTGATATTGATCTTGCGTTTTCATATCAGCAAAAGAGTACCAAGCAGAGTCCGTTGGTTGATCTTTATAAGTTCCAAATAATGGGATTACTTTAAAATAGCTTAATAAGAAAGCACCATTATGATGAAAATCATCAAAAAAGAAATCACCAATACAAGCTTGAGGAGATGCTGCTTTTAAAGCTGGGTGTGCATCAATAGTAGATACAGTAGAGTAGTGCCCAGGGTAAGAAATTCCCCAAGTACCAACTTTTCCATTATTGTGTGCTACATTTTTTACCAACCAGTCTATAGTATCATAAGTATCAGTAGTTTCATCGGCTTGTTTTTCTGTTTTGTTAGGAATATAAGCACGCATATTATCATAAACTCCATCACTCATCCAACGACCGCGGACATCTTGATAAACAATAATATTACCTTCTTTCATTAAGTTTAAGTTAGGGCCAATTTTGTTTTTAAATTGATCTTCTCCATATGGTCTACAACTGTAAGGTGTACGTTGTAATAATATTGGATATGTTTTACTAGTGTCTTTAGGAGAATAGATAGTTGTATGTAACTTTATCCCATCTCGCATGGTAATACGTACTTCTTTTTTTGTGTAATTGTCTTTTACAAAAGAATCATTTTTTGAAGTTTTAGGTTTGTTAGGCGTTGTTTTTTTAGTACAACTTAATGAAGTAAGTAAAATAGCTAAAAATAGCTTTAAGTAAAGTTTCATAACGATATTTGGTTGTTTAGGAGGTAAATATAAAAAACTGATGCGGTTTAACTATGAATATTTAATATTTTAGCTTTAAAATATATTTTATGAGAGTTTTAGTTTTAAGTATTTCTATTTTAATGTTATTAGGATGTACTAATACAGTAGCCAAAAAAACAACAAAAGAAGTAGTCACAAAAAAAGTCTTTCCTGAAATAAAGCCAGATCGATATAATGTTGCTTTTTTAATTATGGATGGAACTTTTAATACAGAATTGACAGCTCCGTTTGATATTTTTCAACATACTATTTTTAGAAAAGGAATTAAACCGATGAATGTTTTTACTGTGGCTGATACAGATAAGCCTATTACAACATTTGAGGGTATGCGAATATTACCTGATTTTAACTATCTAAAAGATAGTTTGCCTAAAATAGATATTTTGGTTGTTCCTAGTGCTGAACATCATTTAGATACCGATTTAGAAAATGAAGCATTAATTAATTTTGTAAAAAAAGTAGATAAAGAAGCTCAGTTTGTTACTTCTCATTGCGATGGAGCTTTTGTATTGGCTAAAGCTGGAGTTTTAAATGGAAAAGTATCAACAACATTTCCATCTGATATTGAGAAAATGCGTGCTATGTTTCCTAATTTAGATATAATGAGTGAAGTATTATTTGTTCATGATGGAAAATACATTACTTCGGCTGGGGGTGCAAAATCTTTTGAAGCTGCTTTGTATTTATGTGAATATTTATATGGAAAAGAAATTGCGAAGTCTTTAGCAGGAGGGTTAGTTATTGATTGGGATGTTGATAAAGTTCCACATATAATATTGAACGATTAAATAAAAAAAAGGAGAGCAATTAGCTCTCCTTTTTTACTCAGCTGTATAATTCATTGTGCCAGTTAAAGTTTTAAATTTTCCTTTTTTCATTTTAGAACGGACTTTTTTCATACTTTTTTGAATTGTCTTTTCCATTTTTTCTCGTTGCTTGTTCAATTCTTCATCACTAAACTTTTTGGCATCTTTCTTTGCTAGTAATTTGTTTATTCTCTTTATCTGTTTTTTACTGTTAAAATCTACAATTTTAAATTTAGCACCAGCAGAGAATGCTCCCATTACTGCATTGGTTTCAACCAAATAAATTTTATTAGGTTCTAAAGTTGCTTCTAAAACATCAATATTTTCCGCTTTAATCCAAAAATAAGTTTTACCAGGATCACATTCATATCTTATGTAGTTTCTACCTTTGAATCGACCTAAGTATTCTCCATTGTTAAAGTATCTAATATTCATTAAAGCTCCTAAAGAGGTTGTTCTTAAGAAATAAATTACAGATTTGCCTTCTTGAGGAGGTGTAATTTTATCACTTTTTATTTGAGAGTAAGAGTAAAGGGAAGTAATTAATGCAATTAAAAGCAATATGTTTTTTTTCATGGTTATGTAGGTTGGTTTTTTCAAATATAGAAAAATAAAAAAAGCTGCCAATTGGCAGCTTTTAGTTTGTAAGTTGTTTGGTTATTAGTTTTTTAACCAAGCATTTCTTAAAGTTACTTTAGCATTGTTTGCTGGTAACTCTTCTAACACTAAGCTAGAACTTTCGTAAGTTGGCTGTACAAAGTCTCCTTCTAATTTCACTATTTTACCATCTCTAGAAACTTCTAAAGCTATTTTATCTCCAGCTTTCCATTGCATTGTTTGTCCTATTACTGGGCGAATATTTGCTAATGATACTTTTTCTCCGTTTACAGCTTCTAATATATCTCCTGCTTTTACTCCTAAAGCAGTTAATGCAGAGTTAGTTCTTGGAGTGAAAAATATTTTTTTGTCCTTATTTACTGAAATAAAAGGTTGTCCTTTAGCATCAATAAAGTACGCAGAGTTCATAGTTTTTGTAGCTTCTTTTACACCTACTTTATCTAAATATTTAGTATAATCGATAGGAGTAGCTCCTTCTACGTGATTTGCAAAGAATGCACCAACTTTTGGATTTGTCATTTTTACAATCTCAGCAATAATTTCATCATCTTTAAAAGGTTTGTGTTGTCCGTATTTGTTAGATAAATCTCTCATTAAGTCACGTAAACCATATTTACCATCAGTTTCTTCACGTAAAATAATATCTAAACACATTCCAATTAATGCTCCTTTCATGTATACATTAGAGTAGTTCGCAGCATATTCTTTATCTAAAATATTTTTACTCATTTTAGTAAAAGACATATCATCTTTAAAACGCTTAGAAGTAGCAATTTTACCTTGCATTTTAGAAATAAACTCTTGTGGTGTAATTAATCCTTGATTTACTTGGAATAAATTTGCAAAGTATTCTGTAATACCTTCATACATCCATAAGTGTTTAGACATATTAGGCTCGTTAAAGTTGAAATTATGAATTTCTTCTGAGTGTACAGATAATGGAGATACAATATGGAAGAATTCATGAGAAATAGTTCCATTAATCATACCATCTGCTAATTGTTCTTTAGAGTAAGTTTCAGGGTATACAACAGTAGTTGAAGAAAGGTGTTCTAAAGCTCCAAAACTACTCCAGTTATAAACTTTAGGGTCAAATAAGTATAATAAAATATTATATTCTTTAGTTGTTTTAAACCCTTTTAAAAAGTTACTTTGTGCTTGCACCATTTTCTTTAAATCTGCTTCCATATCTTTTGCGGAATGCACATTGTTAGGAGAATAAACAGCTAAAGTAACGTCAATACCATCTACATTAAAACTAATTGAGTTTAACGGAGCATACATAATTGGGTTGTCTGATATTTCATCATATCTAGAAGCAACAAAAACATCCTTAGTATTATCTTCTTTAGTAGTGTTTTTATTAATTAAAGAAGAAGTTTCATATAAGTTTGATGGATGTACAACAGTAATTTGGTAAGGAGTTTCTTTTTTCCCTTTGAAATATCCAACAAAACCAGGAAGGTTTATGAAAAAGTTTTTATCTTTTTCAATATTAGTTCCAGCCATTACGTAAATTCCATGCTTTAATTCAGAATCGAAAGTGTCATCTACCCAATAAGATAGCTTATCCATTTTGGTAGCATTATCAATTTGCCATGAATTTTGATCTAATTGTTTTACCGTTAATTCATTTCCATCATAATCAAATGCCTTGAAATTTGTAGCAAATTGTCCATAGTTACTCATGGCATACGTTCCAGGAACTATAGCTGGAATTTGATATACAACGGTTGATTCTTTTATTTTTTGTGGATTTATTTCTACTTTAACTCTATCATCTACTACATTGGTAATGTCAATTGTAGTTTCTATTAAAGGCTTACTTTCTGCAAGCTTTTTTGTTGACGAACAGCTAGCTAACAGTGCTAACGAAGCTATTCCTAATATGATTTTTTTCATGATTGTATTTTGTTATAGTTGATAAGTATCTACAAAAGACGTTATGTTACAGTTTTTGTTACTTATTTAACATCTTTTTATGATATGTAATATCGATTAAAACATCGTACCTTTGCAACGGCATGAGAATTAGACGAGTTTCAGATTGGTTACCTACTACAAATAAGGAGGTTAAGTTAAGAGGATGGGAAGAATTAGATGTAATTCTTTTTAGTGGAGATGCATATGTAGATCATCCATCATTTGGTCCTGCAGTAATTGGACGTATATTAGAGAGTTACGGGTTAAAGGTAGCAATTGTACCACAACCTAGTGTACACGATAATTTACAAGATTTTGAAAAACTAGGAGTTCCTAGATTATTTTTCGCGGTTACTGGAGGATGTATGGATCCAATGGTTAGTAATTATACCGCTAGTAAACGTAGAAGAGATAAAGATGCGTATACTCCAAATGGAGATAAAGGTTTTAGACCTGATTATGCTACCTCAGTATATTCTAAAATTTTAAAAGAAAAGTTTCCTGATGTACCTGTATTGATTGGAGGTATAGAAGCTTCGTTACGTCGTGTAACTCATTATGACTACTGGTCTGATAAATTATTACCAACTATTTTAGAAACTTCTAAGGCAGATATGTTGGTGTATGGAATGGGGGAGCAGCCTTTGCGTGAAATAGTAGAGCTATTACAAAAAGGAGTACCGTTTTCTAGTTTAAGAACTATTAAACAAACAGCAGTTCTTATTGAAGAAGGAGAGAAAATACCAAAAAACAAGAATTGGAAAGATGTAGAAATAAATTCTCATGAACTTTGTTTGAAAGATAAAAAGGCATATGCTTCTAACTTTAAAGTAATAGAGCAGGAGTCTAATAAATTATATGCACGTCGTATTTTTCAACAAGTTGGAGATAAAAAGCTGATGATTAATCCGCCATTTCCAACAATGACTGAAGAAGAAATAGATGCTTCTTTCGATTTGCCATTTACTCGTTTACCACATCCAAAGTATAATAAACGTGGACCTATTCCTGCGTTTGAAATGATTAAGTTTTCTATAAACATTCACCGAGGATGTTTTGGGGGATGTAGTTTTTGTACGATCTCTGCACATCAAGGAAAGTTTATAGCAAGTAGAAGTCAAGAATCTGTATTAAAAGAAGTAGATGCAGTTACTAAGATGGATGATTTTAAAGGTTATCTATCTGATATTGGTGGACCTTCTGCAAACATGTATAAAATGAAGGGTAAAGTACAGTCTATTTGCGACAAGTGTGTGGCACCTTCTTGTATTTCGCCGGTTATATGTAGTAATTTAGATACTTCACATAAACCATTAACAAAATTATATCAGGCGGTAGATGCGCATCCAAAAGTAAAAAAATCATTTATAGGAAGTGGTATTCGACATGATATGTTAGTGCCTGAGTTTAATAAAAATGCAGATCCGAAAGAGTTAGATGCTTATACGGAAGAGGTAATGACGAATCATGTTTCCGGACGTTTAAAAGTAGCTCCTGAACATACTTCCGATCCTGTTTTAAAATTAATGCGTAAACCATCATTTAAATATTTTCATTTATTTAAAAATAGGTTCGATCGTATTAACATAAAGAAGCGATTAAAACTTCAACTAATACCTTATTTCATATCTAGTCACCCTGCATGTGAAGCTGAAGATATGGCAAATTTAGCTGCAGAAACCAAAGATATGGGATTTCAGTTAGAGCAAGTTCAAGGGTTTACTCCAACTCCTATGACAGTTGCGACGGTAATTTATTATAGCGGATATCATCCATATACTTTAAAAGAAGTAAAAACTCCTAAAACAAAAAAGGAGAAAGAAGATCAACACAAGTTTTTCTTTTGGTATAAAAAAGAAAATCGTAAGTGGATTAAAGATACTTTAACGAAGGTTGGACGTAATGATTTATTAAAAAAATTATTACCAGAGGATACTTCTTGGAGAAAAAATAAAGCTGGTAAAACTAGAAATACCTTTGATGATGCTGTTACAACTTTTAATCCTAAATCTAGAAATTCTAGGAATAAATCAAGAGGAAATAAAGGTAAAGGCTTTAAAAAGAAAAGAAGGTAAATTATTGATATTATAGATTTTTATAACAAGCTTTAAACAACTATATTTAGAGCAAATTTGTTATGAAAATGCGATATATTTTACTTTCATTACTATTAGTTTTTAATGTTACTTTTAGTCAAGATAAAAATAAAACTGATTCCAACCCCTGGGTTTTAGAACAACTTTTAAGCCAAGGACTTTCAGCTCAGAAAGAAGGTAAGCATGAAAGAGCTATTAAAGATTTTAGTATTGCTTTAAAAATACCTGAACTTAAAAATATTTACACTGAGGAGTATGCCAATTTTTTAGAAGGATATGCTGTAAGTAGTTTAGCTTTAGGGAAAACAAAAGGACTTTTAAAAAAGTATGAAGAAGTTTTAAGGGTTAGAGAAAAGTTGAATAATGCTAGAGGGTTAAGTTTTATACATCTAAATATCAGTGATTATTATCAGAAAACAAATAATTATAGTTTAGCTGATAAACATGCAAAGAAAGCCTTTGATTATGCTGTTGATTTAGAGGATAAGAGTGTTAAGTTTAAAATTATAGAAAAGGTTTTAAATTTAAACTCAAATAAAGGATCTAAAGAGTATTTAAAAAAATATATCAATTTAAAGGATGAGTTGGTAGAAGAAAAAGCTGAAATTACCAATAAAGCAGATAGATATAACCATTTAAGTACTAAAAAAGATAAAGAAATTTCTCTTTTAAAAACTGAAAAAATAAATCTTCAAAATGAAGTTTCAAGTCAAGAAAATATTAGTTTAAAACTTGGGTTCTTAAGTTTATTTATATTAATAGTTGGAATTATATGTTTGGTTATCCAACAAAGGAAAAAGAATAATATAGTTTTAGCTAATGATGAAAAAACTAAGTTATCTCATGAGCTTCATAATACTCTATCAAACAAATTATTTAAAGCTCGAGAAAGTTTAAGTTCAATGCATGTACATGTTGAAACTAAAGAGTTGAATAAATATTCATTTTATATAAGGGAGCTTGAAAATATAGAAAAAGAAATTAAAAATTTTTCTCATAAAATTGAGTGAATAATGTATAAAAAAAGGTTGGAATATTTTCCAACCTTTTTTAATGTTATATAGTTGCTAATTCATTTGTGAAGTTTTGTACTCTTTCTCTAATGTTACTTAACTTTTCATCAATAATTAATTCTCCATCTCTAAAAACTTCCCTTAATTCTCCTTGTTGTTCTTCTTCCCAAGTTACTTGATCATATAATTTGTATTCTCCGTCTTCTAAAGTTATTTTTAATAAACCTTTGGCAGATTTTTTAGTACCATCATCAGTAATTGGGTCTTTAAAAATTTCTCTACCTATTCCGTCAACTTCCCCGTAAGTAGCTTTCATTGCAAATCCAAAAGTATCTCTAGTATTGTATTGGTATGTAAAAGAACCAATTCCTAATACTACGTTGGTAGAAGCAAAGCCTTTTTGTTTTAAACGTTCACAAATTTGTGTAGCTCTTTCAATAGTTATACTGTCACCGTAAATAGCTCCAATATGGCTGTCTAACTCTTTATATCCTTTTTCGTTAGTTATACCACCAAAAGTTTCCCAAAGTAGTTCTATCACGCCTTTTTGTTCTTTTTTAGTTTTTCCATTCGGATTTCCACAGATAATATCAACAGGATTTCCACTATCTGGTCTTATAACTACTTTTCCATCACGAGCAAGTACCTCTTCTTTTAAGTTTGGTAAATATTCAGTAAGAACTTTCCATAGGTCCCAAGTGTCAGAAACTATTGAAACAATTCCATTTGGATATACATCAGTAATTAATCGTTTAAAGGTTTCTTGTTCTCCATCATTTGTTCCCATACACATTACAGAGTGTTCTGTAGCAGCAACGGTACCTCCAATTAATTCTTCGTCAGCATTAGCATTGTAATAAGTTTCTAAGAAGTCTATAGCAGGAATGGTATCGGTTCCAGTAAAACTAAGTAAATGACCAGCTGCACTTAATTCAGCAGCTTCTAACCCAGCCATACCTCTCATAGAAAAATCATGACCTTGCCAGTCTACAAATTCAGGAGTTGAAGAAGTTTCCAGTGCATATTGATCTAAAATTTTTCTGTATTGTTTGGCAATTGTTGCAGAGTTGCATGGTAACCAGACTGTAGTAGATAAAAGTGTTTCAAAATAATTGGTTAGCCAAAAAAAGTCTGGTAAAGTATTGTACATGGTAAACATTGGTACTCTTATTGGTACTTCTGTACCTTCAGGTAATGCTTTTATAACCATTGGGATGTAGCCTAAATCGTGCAGGTTTTCAATATGTTTAATACCTACTTGGTTTTCTCCTAAATAGTTATTGATGCGTCTGCTATATTGTTTACAAACTTCTTCTTTAGGCTTATTGAAAAAATTTGTTTGAAAGTCTTGAAGAATATATTTTTTGATGAAGTATTGTAGTCCAAAGAAAACTACTTTTTCAATTCCATTGATTCTACTTTTTCGAGGTGTCCAGTTTGAATATACTAGTGTTGTTTGATTAGGATATTGCCTTCTGTGATCTACTTTATAACCGTCTGTATATAATAATGGATTCATAGTAAATAATTTAATTTGCGTCAAAATTACGCAAATTAAATTAAACTAACAAATTTCCTCAATTATTCTTAAGGAGCATAATTGATAAGGATAGAGTCTTCTCCTTTAATGCGAATATTATTTTTTGTTAATACTTCAATGCTATAGTACCATATAATTTCAAAATCGTTATTGTTTATCGAGATTGGTAGTGATTTTTCAGGGAATTCAGATTGATAGGTTAGAACGTTTCTTGGTGTAATTTTATGTTTAGTCCCTTTGAAGAAAACTCGGGTTGCTGTAGATCTACTACTACCATTATTGTAAGTAACTTTTTCTTTACCGATTAATTGGCAGTTAATTTCTTTTATGATATTAGATCTTTTTTCTAGCTTTAAATTTGCTTCGTAAGAGTTTTCATTTAAGCTATTTAAGCTGTAATTTATTAAACCAACTTTTTGCGAAGGCCCAATTTTATAATAGTAAACCCCTATGAAGAGTAAGGCATAGAGAGCTAAAAAGGTATAGATAACCTCTATTTTTTCTATATTACTGTAAAAAAATATGCTAAGAATTACAGAAGCAATTAATCCAACTAACAGAATATTACGTGCTCTTTTAATACCGGCTTTAATATTTCCATTGCTTTTTTCAAATAGATAGTTTGTGTTACCTTTTATTAAAGTAACTGGAGTTTCATTATAGAAATCAGGACTAAAAAGTCCTTTTAAATAACCACCAATTTTGAAATCAGACAATTTTTCATCTCTCAAGAGTTTTTCACTTTCTTTTTTAATATCAACTTTAGTTTTTATTAAAATACTTTGAGTTACGTTGTGTCCATTGAAAGAAACATTGTATGCAGGGTTAAACATGAATTTAAAGGAAATAGTTTGTCCTCTAGTAATTCTTTTAAATTCATCAATAGTATTATTTTCTATAATAATTTCATCAGTTTCTCCTTTACCTTGATGTTTTAGAGCTAATTGAATTTGTATGTTTTCTAATTCTAAATCTATAGGACTATTATTCCTAACTAAAATGTCTCCGTTAATATTTTCATTTGCGTGAAACTGTTCTTTGTCAAATGATACTTTTATATCTACAAAGTTTTTATAACTCATATAATTTTTTGTTTGGATTCAAGAAAAAATTATACAAACACAATTGAATAGCACGTATATTATTACCATAATCTTTTATCAAACTTTCGAGATATTCATGTTTAATTTTTGGCAATTTATTTTGAGAATCTAAAGAGGCTAATTCAATTCTGTATTGTACAATTTTTTTTAAAAATTCGATATCAATTTCTAGTTTACTAAAATTTACTTTTTCATATAATTTACTTTTCGAAAAATAAGGAATTTTATGAGAGTAATGTGAACTAATAATTAGTTTATTTTGATTCTTAAGTAATTGTAATTTGTTTTGAATGGAAAGAAGTTGAAAGGAATCTATAATTAAAATACCTGGTACTGCGTTAACGTATTGGTGTTTTTTCTTTTTTAATTTAACAAAAGTAGCATTAGGTAAGTAGTTAGAGTAAAGAGATTGTAAAAGAGTTGATTTACCTCTTCCTTTTTTACCATAAAACTCAACAAAACAAGAATCACTAGATTTTATTTTTTTGGTTAATCTTTCTAGATTAATTCTTTCTAAAGTAACTTGTAATAATTCTTGGTCATTAAGATAAGAAAAGGGATTGTATTTTAAATTTAGTTTAGAGTAATGGTCAATTTCAAGCATAAATAACTAAAATATTTAAAAAGTTAATTGCTCTCTAACTTCCATTAAAACATAACCTAATAAATTTTCTCCTTGCCAGTTGTTTGGGTTTGTAATATTAGAATTATCAGCTGCCATGCCAACACCCCATACAGGATCTACTGGACTTGCTTCTACAATAATTCGATCTTTTGTGTTAAGCAAGTACTCTTTTAAATGTTCGTTTTGTGAAAATTTGGCATAATTTGCTTTATAAACGATATCAAATTTATGCTCATTCCATTGTACAGGTGAAAAATTTTTAACTTTTCTTCCCAGTTTTTTTACTTCATGTGGATGTTTAGCTATAAGTATCTGTTGTAGAGTTTCATTGTCTTTGAATAAACGTGCTTTTCCTGCCATCATATAATGTTCAGCAGTAGGGTAGGTGATATTATCTATTTCAAAAGAAGCTTTCCACCACTGACTAAAACAACTTTTTCCAATACTTCCATCTTTATTAGGCTGATGTCCCCAAAAGAATAAGAATTTTAAAGTTTCGTTGTTATTAAAACGTTCAATTATTTTTTCGTTGGTATATTTCATAGTGTTTTTGTTTTAAGATTTATTTCTTCCAATTTCATCAGGGTATAAATCTTTTACGGGTTGACTTTGCCAAAATTCTTTGGTGTGAATATCCATAATTGTTAGAGAACCAGTAAATGCAGCACCTGTATCTAAATTCCATATGTTAATAGCATTTATTGGAAGTGTACTACTATAACGAGTTGTAGGTGTATGTCCAATGAATATTTCGTTGTAATGTTTTAACCTATTTGGATATAACTCTGAATTTTTTTCTATTCTTTTATCCATGGTGATTGCCATTTCCCATAATGTTCTATCAAAATAATAGTTCATTTTGAAGGTCTCTTTTTCTATACCATGCATAGAAGTAAATCCAGCATGAACAAATAATCTGTTTTTAGTATCTATATAATACGGAAGCATTTGCTGAAAAAAGGTTACATGTTTTTGTTTTTCTTCTTCTGAAAAATGCAAATAACTTTCTTTAGTTTCATTACCTCCGTGCATTTCCCAAACTGCTTCACCTTTTCCTGTTCTTAACCAATCTTCACACCATAAATCGTGATTTCCTTTTACAAATACACATTGATGCGTTTTTGATAGTTCTATTAAAAATTCAATTACCTGAGCAGATTCACTCCAGCCATCAACATAATCTCCTAAGAAAATTAAAGTATCTTTTGTAGTTACATTGGCTTTAACTAGTACTTGTTGCAAAGCTTTTAATCCCCCATGAATATCTCCTATTGCAAGTGTTCTCATTAGTTTTAATTTTTAAACTGAATAAAATGTGAGGGTACATTGTCTGTTAACCAAACACCATTATCAGAAAGATAAAATTTATAACCTTTCTGATACATTTCATCAGTATTAATGGTTAAAATTATAGGTTTTCCTCTTCTACTTGCAACTTTTATGGCTGTTTCTTTATCTAGGCTTAAATGAACATGCTGTCTGTTCATTTTTTGTAAACCAATTTCTTTTATAGATGAAATGAATTTAGCTACAGTTCCATGATATAAAAATGGAGGAGGAGTTTGTGTTTTGGTAAAAACTTCAACATTTTTAATTGAATGCCCCTGACTAGCTCTTATTTTAGTTTTGTCGTCATTAAAAGAAAAACGTTTTTTATCATTTGTCATAACAACATAATCTAAATCTTCCTTTGTAAATGAAGTTCCTGATTTTTTTGATTTAATAAGAAGTTCATCAACTAATGCCCAGCCATTTTTATCTAATGTTAAACCTATTTTTTCTGGTTTATGTCTTAATAATAAGCTTAAAAATTTACTAATTCTTTTAGTTTCTTTTTCATTCATGATTGTTTAACTTTCATAACCATACTTTTTTGCAAATTGTTCACTTAGCTTATAGATATCTTCTTTTCTAGATAAACAATTAATCCAGTCTTCTGGAATATTATTTAAACCATAATACATACCAGCTATTGCTCCTACTACGGTTGCTGTTGTGTCTGTGTCATCTCCTAAATTAACTGCTTTTAAAACAGCGTCACTATAATTTGTACTATTTAATAAACACCATATAGAAGCTTCTAAAGTATCTATAACATATCCGCCAGAGTTTATTTCTTCCTCGGTTAACTCTTTTATATTATTGTTCAGTACTCTTTTGAAAACATCAATTTCCTTTTGAGAACATATGGGATTGTTTTTTAGAAATGTGTTTATTTTTTCTTTAGTGTTTTTGTATGCTGTTGTCAATTCATTTTTATTTAAAAGTTCAATGAAAAACTCTAAATAAATAAAGCAACTAATTATTGATCGTATATGTGCATGAGTTGTTTGTGATACTTCTTTTATTATATCAAATCTTTTTTCTAAGGGAAAGCCCTTAATATAAAAAGCAAGTGGACTAATTCGCATTAGTGAACCATTACCGTTATCATATTCTGTATTTCCCCCACATAAGCTTGGAGGTGTGCCTCTTAAATATGCTTGTATAGCTTTTCTTGTTGTGTGACCAATATCGAAAACAAAGCCATGTGGAGTCCAAATTTTTTCATGATACCATAAAGCGGATTTTTTAGCAATATCATTAATGTCATATTTTTTACATAAACTTTCAGCCAGACAAAAAGTAAGAGAGCTATCGTCTGACCAAGTACCTTTGGGTTGATGATGACTTCCATAAGACATCATATCTGTTACTGGACTTTCTTTTAAAACTTTCCTACTTTTAAATTCAACTGGTACTCCTAGTGCATCAGCCACAGCCAATCCAATAAATGTTGATTGAATAATGTTATTTTTCATAGTTATTCATTTCAAGCATTAATCTTTGGTTTACCTCATTATCATATGATAAATAAGGTTTCTCTGTAGGGACAATCAATTTATCTAAATCATTGTTTAAAACATGCTGGTATTGTTCTTTTACAAAATCAGAAATGTCTTCAATTTCTATAATATCCTCAGTAGCATATTGAATAATTTCTTCATTTCTAATACCAAGTTGTATAGCTCTTCGTTCTAGCTTATTACCATAAGGATCGTGATCGGGATCCCACTGTAATCTTATTGAAGAATTTTTTACCTCTTCTTGCCATTTGTCCCAATTTTCGTATAAGTTTTCTTTAAAGCTAGAATATACAGCTTTACTTAAATAGCGTTCAAAAGCTTCTCGTTTTAAATGTATTGCTAGTACTACTTCTTGTCCTTCTTTAGTTCCCCAACCATTACGATACATCATCCATAAAAAATTGGGTTTTATCCAAGTCATTCTTGTGTATTTAAAAGGGCCTCCGAAGTATTGGTTTTTCATAGCAAAATTCCCAATGGCTGGTCGATACGATTGATAAACAATCACTTTTTCATCATCATATTGTGCCATAATATGATGTCCTTCATGAGGCCACTTTTTTAATTGTTCTTTATATAGCTCTTTTTTTAGTTTCATTTTCTATTTTTTTAATTAACTCTTTAGTAATAGAGTTATTTGTTTCTGTAAATTTTTCACCAATAAATACATTTGTTATTTTAATTTTATCAATAAGAGCATTATTAAAATTTTCTAATTGTTCAACAGGTACCCATAATTCGTTATGAATTTTGCCTCCAACATTTTCGATTTTATATTTATTGAATTCTTCTTTTTTAATTTTAAACTCTGTAACAAAACCAAGATAGTTTCCAAATTCATCTGTAGTATTCCATTTAGAAGCAATTTCACTAGCATATTCTTCATTCAATACTGGATAAAATATAGGTTGCCAATCTAATCTTGGAGGGAAAGCTGTAAAATTACTTTCAGCAATTAAAAGCAGTTCTTTTTCACCAATGGGTCTATATAATGTAACAGTTTCCATAGCTTAATTTCTTAATATCTCTTTCAGTTTAATTTGTTCACAATTTTTATGTGCAATAGTTTTAAAACTATCAGTTGTATATATTTTGGTAAATACTTTTTCTAAATCTTCAAATCCTCTGCTGAAAATTCCATGACTTACCGCTAAATATAAGTTTCCTGCATTTTTAGCCTTTAGCTCTTGTGCCAATCCTAAAAAGGTTCCGCCTCCATCGCAAATATCATCTACTACTAAACAATCTTTACCTTTTAAGTCTTCTGCATATACTTTGAAACCTGTTAATTCTCCTGTTCTAACATTTCTGCTTTTTGACCCTTCTATAACTTCATACTTCTGTAAATGAGCAGCTACTTTATAAATTTTCTTTAAAGCTCCACCATCAGGTGATATTAATAATAAATCATCTGGGAGTTGCTGCGTTATTTGTCTAATAAAAGCATGATTGTCTATTACTTTACAATTGTTTAATACTGCTGGTGCCACCTCTGAATGTGGATCGAATATAGTTACGGATTCATAGTTTTGTGTATTGATAATATCAGCATATACTTTTACAGATAAAGGTTCGCCAGTTTGCATTAATCTATCCTGCCTTGCTGCTGGAAAATAGGGAAGTAGTACTTTAATTTTTTTTATATCCATATTTTTTAGCGCATTGGTAGCTAATAATAGTATACCTAAATCATTAAATGATTGAATACGATGTGTTATAGTTACTTCCGAAACAGCTTTTAAATCCGTAATGATTTTAATATGCGGTTCTCCTCCCGAGAAAGTAAAATAATTGTACTCTATAGTATTTGTAGTTCCGTATGGAGAAAAATGTTTGTCTAAATTTAAAATCATATTGCGTATTTTTGACGCAAATATAAAAAACATTTATAGTTGTAAAAAAGTTTTTGTGTTTTTTTTACGCAAACTTTATTTCGAAATGGAAACCACTTTTTTGTAGCTCTTTATATTTTTGAGCATTGAACTTAAAAAGCTTGGCAGGTCTACCGCTAGAAGGTTGGTGAATTTTATCGGTTTCTGTTAAAATACCAAAGCTTAAAATCTTTTTTCTGAAGTTTCTACGGTCTATTTTTCTATTTAAAATAGTTTGATACAAATGCTCTAGATCTGAAAAAGGGAATTCTTTCTTTAATAACTCAAAACCTATGGGTTGGTAGTTTATTTTACTTTGCAATCGTTTTAAAGCAATGCTTAGAATTTTATCATGATCAAAAGCTAGTTCAGGTAATTCATTTATAGAAAACCATTGTACTTCATCAGCATCAGTATCGGCACTAATTTTAAAGTTATTCGGCCTAACCAAAGCAAAGTAGGTTACTGATACAACTCTATTTCTTGGATCTCTTCCAGGTGTGCCAAAAGTGTATAATTGTTCTAGGTAATCAATAGTAACTCCAGTTTCTTCTTGCAACTCTCTTTGAACTGCATCTTCTAGTGATTCGTTTTCTAAAACTAAACCTCCAGGAAGTGCCCAGCTACCTTTATAGGGATTAACGCCTCTTTTGATTAATAATACTGAAAGTTCTTTTTGTTCGTAACCAAAAACAACAGCATCTACAGCAACTTTGATATTTTGTGGAATCTTCATTTAGTGTTGTATTTACACAAAACTACAAAAACTTTGTGTAAATGCTGATAAACATTTAAGTGAAGAGTAGTATATGTTTAACTAGATTTCTCTCGACTTTTTAGCCATCTTTTTATGTGCTGAGATAATTCTTCCCAAGGCATTTCTTCAATGTCTTCTTTGCTAAGTTCATATTCTTTAGCGATAAAATAAAAATCACCATTAAACTCGTTGTAAATACGCCATATTTTATTAGCACTATCTATATGTGTACCTTTTATTTTACGAATCCAATTTCTAAATTTTCGAATAGCAACTTCGGGTGAATTTTTATGAATTTCTATATCGTTACCTGATAAATCTGAAATAGCTCTTTGATATCGATAACGCTCTTTATCGAGTATTAATAGAAACTTATCCTTCATTTTTTCTTCTCCAAATTCTTTACATCCAATATCCATACCTAGCTCAAAAGGCATATTAAATCTGGCTAGTTGATTTTTTTTGGTAGATTCCATTCGTGATAAATCATGAATACTATACTTTGATGAAGCTATTAACTTTTGAATACCAGATATTCGAGATTCTGCTGAGTTAGTAGTTTCAGAGAGAAGAGGAGAGAGGTCTAAATATACAGCACAGAAAACTAAGGCTTTTAACAGCGGTTTATACTCGTTGTCAAAAGGACAATTTATGAAAAGGTTATTTTCAAAAGCCATAAAAATTATCCAGCAAATTGAACTTTATCTACAGAACCATCAGTTTTATGTACAACCAATGCTTCAGCTTCTTGAAGATTTATAATTTTTTTGCCTTGTAGTATGGCACTTCTACGTGTAGTATGTTGAGAAATGATTTTTTCAGTACGTTCTTTAAAAACAACCCACTTTCCACTACGATGCATTACATGCAACTTGGTGCCAGAAGAACCAGCTGCTTCAAATTTAGGGCCTAAATCTTGTTTTTTATTATGTGACTTCTCATTTATCATCATATTCAAATATACAATTTAATAAGATGAATTGCAATTTTATTATTGAGGAGGAATACTAGTCGGCATTGTCCTCAAGCCTCAATTCTTTCCACTTGTAATTGCCTTTATTCATGATGGCTTGGTATTCCTTATGAATCTCATTTATCATCTCAGGATTATTTTTATCATCTTCACTTAAAAGCCTCAATTTTAGTAAAAGTGCTTTCAAATTATTTTTTGAATCACCATAATAAACCCATAATTGTTTATGATTGTAAAAGCCATCCCATGCAGCAAGTACAGTACTAAATGCACTGAAAAATAGTGTAACAACTTTTAATGTAGAACTCCATTCTTTAGGAATGTCTCCTCCAATGGCAACTAGAAAGGTAACCAATGCTGAAGATATTGAAATACCAATGTAAATTCTGAATGATTTTTTTTTGTTTTGAATGCTTGAATTTGAGGTTTTATCTATCATTTTTGAAATTTCTTCTTGCAAAATTTCAAACTTGCTTAGAGGAGTTTTATTCATAGTTGGTTGTATCTTTTTTCAAACATATTTAAAAAAAGAAAAACCACAAAATAAAATAACTAATGACAGATTTTACAATCCTCTTTGTCTTGAATTTCACCTACTAATTTTCCGTCTTCATTTAATACAAAACCACAACAATCCATAAAGCCTTTTGCTATTAATTTACGAGCTCGTTGTATTTGCGATTTGGTTGTTGGTAAACTTTGTTTCAAAGTGTCTGCTACTTCTTGTTGTTTTAAACCTTTTATATCTGATAGAAATAAAGGGTCTCTATATTTTTTAGGTAAACTTTTTAAAATACCTTGTAAGCAATCTTTCTCGGTATGGGTGTTTTCTTCTATTTCGGTTTCAGTTTCAAAATTGGCTAACTCAAATGTTTGATTAGTGCTCTTAAAATAATCCATCATAGAATTTCTAGCAATTGTAAAAATCCAAGGTTTTAACTTTGTTAAATCTTTTAAAGTGTGCAATTTGGTATGGACTTTAATAAAAGTATCTTGTAAAAGATCGTCTGTAACTGTAGTGTCTTTTACTTTACTTAGGATGAAAAACTTTACATCTTCGGCATATTTTGTCCAAACTTGATTTGTAGTCATACTATAAATTTACGAAAAATGTTATTACGAAGTTTAATATGATTTTTAAACTTCGTAATAACAGTTACTATTGTTGTTTAGCAGTTGCAGTTATTACATGTGCAATCTACGCATGTGCAGTTTGCACAACTTCCTGTTTTACATCCTTCGCAATTACAAGTACACTGATTTTTATATTTCATAATTATTGTTTTTTAATTTCATATAGTAGACTTTTAATTGTTTAAAAAGATGCATTTATGATGAAAAATATTTTTGTAATTCTTTTCTAATAGGAATAGGTTTTATTGGAGAAATATTTGTGCCTCCAGTATTTCCTTTTGGTACCCAGATATTTGTAAAGAAAATTGATGCAATAATCCGAGTAAACTGTCCTAATATTTCCTTTAAATTTTTGGTTTTAATTCCAAAAATTAACATTTTATAATGCGATAAAGTATGACGGAATAAATGCTTTTGTCCCAATATATGAGCATTTTCTAAATGATAAAAAGACACTTTAAAACTTTTGTTTTTAAGTGCCTTTTTAGATAATGTTAATTGACGATAAAATTCTTGTCTTCGTTGTGTTTTAGTCATGATTTTTAACAATTAGACTAAATTTCATGAAAAAAGATGCAATTAATGAACTTTTATTAGGTTGATGTCAAATATTAAAACAGATCCAGCTGGAATACCTTTTCTAGGAGTTGAACCGTAAGCTAGTCTTGCTGGAATTAATAAGATTCCTTTTCCGCCTTCTTTAAAATATGTAATACCTTCTGTCCAACCTTGTATAACTTGTTGTAAGTTGAATGTTCCACCAGATAACTTTTCATCAAAAGTTTTTCCGTCTAAAAAGTAACCTTTGTATCCAACAGTAACTGTTGAATTTGTTGTAGGATTAGCACCAGTTCCTTCTTCGTTTATAACATAGTATAGTCCAGAGTTACTTTTCTTAGCTGTTAGGTTATTATCAGCGATATACTTGATTATATCAGCTTCGTTTTTAGCATCGTAGTTAATTGAATCATCACTACTGCATGAAATAAATAATGTAATTAATAATAAATAAAAATAAGTTTTCATAAATGTTGTTGAATTTAAATTAGTTTACCTTTTCCCCGTTTACGTATGTAGCAATAACTTTTGTATTTGGTATTTTACTTCCGTCTACAGTCATAATATCGTTTTCTAGAATGATAAAATCCGCTACTTTTCCTACTTCAATACTTCCTTTTTCTTCTTCTTCAAAATTTGCATAAGCATTCCATATGGTCATTCCTTTTAAAGCATCTTTTCTAGACAATGCGTTATTCATTTGGTATCCTTTTTCTGGATATCCTTTTAAATCTTTTCGAATGGTTGCTGCATAATAAGTATATAATGGACTTACATGTTCTATAGGGAAATCTGTTCCTAATGCAACTTTTCCGTACTCTTTTAATAAATCATTATATGCATAAGCACCTTTTATCCTTTCAGCTCCTACACGATCTTCAGCCCAGTACATATCACTAGTCGCATGTGTTGGCTGTATAGATGGTAATACGTTTTTAAAGAAATGAAAATCCTTTAAGTCTACTATTTGTGCATGTTCTATTCGCCAGCGACGATCTTGTTTATTTTTTAAAACATTATCATATGTTTTTAGCATTACATAATTAGCAGAATCACCAATAGCATGAGTATTCATTTGATATTCTGAAGCAGCAATTCGCTTTGCTAAATCTTGTAAATCGTTATAAGAATTTACTAATGCTCCAAAATGCCCTTTTTTATCTGAATATTCATCTTTTAAAGTAGCTCCTCTTGATCCTAAAGCTCCATCTGAATATACTTTTACTGAACGAACATTTAAACGATCTGTTTTTACAACTCCTTTGTTTAAGTAATAGTCTAGATTTTCTTTATTGTTAGAAATCATAGCGTAAATACGCATTTTTAAATCTCCTGTTTGTTGTAAACTATCAATTAATTCAATTACTTGTTTGTCTAATCCAGCATCATCAACAGTTGTTAATCCTAAGTCAAAACAAATTTTTTGGGCATCTTTTAATGCTTGAATTTGTTCTTTTTTTGAAGGTTGCGGAACTTTAATAAAGTTCATGGCGTTATCAATTAAAACACCAGTTAGCTTTCCATCTTTTTGTAAGAATTCTCCTCCTTCTACTTTTGTGTTAGTAGTAATTCCTGCTAAGTCAATTGCAGCTTGATTAACCAACATTGCATGTCCGTCAATTCTACGAATGGCTACTGGAATTTTTGGGAAAAGGTGATCTAACTTTTCTTTGGTAGGAAATTCTTTTACTTCCCAATCATTTTGATCCCAACCACGTCCAGTAATAAATGAAGAGTTTTTTTCTTTTTGAAATTTAACTAACTTTTGAAGTACTTCACTATAACTTTTAGTACCTACTAAGTTTACTTTTTGTTGTTGTAAACCTAATCCGTAAAAATGACAATGTGCATCGATAAACCCTGGATATACAGGTTTGTTATTTGCGTCTATAGTTTGTAAAGTAGCATATTTCTCTTGAATTTCTTTGTTGTTTCCTACTGCAATAAATTTACCATCTTTTATAGCGAAGCTCTCAGCTTTATCAAAATTAGTGTTTACTGTATATGTATTAGCATTGATAACTATTACATCTGCTTTTTCTTGTTTTTTACAAGAGAATAAAATTCCTGTTAAAACTAGGGGGAATAGTATTTTTTTCATTTAGTTAGACGATGTTTGTAATAAATTTTTTCTCGAACAAATCATAATATGCGCGAGAATCGTTCTTTTTATTTTGTTCAGCTTTCTGAGTTAAGTAATTGAATAAAAGGTTAAACAGAAAAATCAAAATAACTGTAATAATTAAGTTTATAAATGCTTTTTTAGCAGTTAAAGATTTCTTTTTATACTCGACTTTGTGCTTTGCTTTTGTCTCAAAATATTGATTGTTCAGCTTTTTATTCATCTAAATAATTAAGGTTTCAAAGTCTCGTTATTGTATAAGTATTTATCCATTAAATATACGATACTAGTCATAGAAGCACTTCCTAATTCTAATTCACGCTTATTTACTTTATCGAAAGTATCAGTAGCTGCATGGTGATAATCAAAGTAACGTTGAGAGTCTGGTCTGTAACCAACTAAAGTTACATGGTCATCTTTTAAAGGTCCAATATCAGCACCACTACCCCCTTGAGTTAAATCATGTAGACCGTATGGTGCTAATAATTTTTTCCAACTTTGTAATAACTTTCTATTCTTTTCATTGGCATCTATTGAAAAACCTCTTGGTGTATGACCACCTGCATCAGATTCTAATGCTCCAATATGTATTTCGTTATTTTGTTTTGCTAAGCGTGCATATTCTGTAGCTCCTCTTAAACCATTTTCTTCATTCATAAAGAATACAATACGAATAGTGTTTTTTGGTTTGATGTTGTTCTTTTTTAATAAATAAGCAACTTCTAATGATTGTACAACTCCAGTACCATCATCATGAGCGCCTTCTCCTAAATCCCATGAGTCTAAGTGACCTCCAATTACCATAATTTTATCAGGGTTTTCGCTTCCTTTTATTTCTCCAACTACATTATGTGAAGGAGCGTCTGGTAATGTTTTACAACTTTGTTTAAAATAGAATTTAATATTTGGGTTTTCTTTTAAGTGCTTACTTAAGTTTTCTGCTGCTCTTGAACTAATAGCTGCTGCTGGAATATATTCTGATTCAGGAATATCTCCATAGCCCATAGAACCTGTGTGTGGATAGTCATCAATTCCATTTGTCATTGAACGAACTATAACTCCTTTTGCTCCAAATTTACCAACAATTGAAGCTCCTCCATAACGTTGTCCAACACAACCTCCATAAGCTTTAAATGTTTGTATATGAGTATTGTCGAAAGCTCCATTAAAGAATACGATTTTACCTTTAGCTTTGTCTCCTAATTTTTTAGCTTCTTCAGTACTTTTTACTTCAATAACTTCAGCAGTTATTCCGTTGTTAGGGGTTGCTATAGATCCTCCTAAAGCACAAATAGGCACATTTATTTCTTGTCCGTTAAAAGTGTAATTTGCTACTTCTTTTTCGCCACGTACCCAATGAGGAACCATAACTGGTTGTAGCCATACAGAGTCTAAACCAACATCTTTCATTAATTGTTCACTCCAAACAACCGATTTAGCAGCTCCTTCTGAACCAGATAATCTGCTTCCGATATTTTGAGTTAAATCACGTAGCCATTCATATGATTTACCTTCTGTTAGTGCAGTATTGAATATGTGTTTAATTTGTGCTGAGTCTATTTTTTCTTCAGCAGTTAAACCTTTTGAGATTACTATTTTTTCTTTTTTTTCTGTTTTGCAAGCAATTACAAATAGCCCAGAAATTAATAGGAGAGTTAGTTTTTTCATTTATGACACTTTTTTAAGTGCCATAAATGTAAGTTTTATATTTTAAAATATTAAAAAATTGAATCAAACTTCCAAGTTGCACCTCCCATTACTTGGAAACCTTGTACATTAAAGTTGTTGAATCTTTGATAGCTGTTATTTAATACGTTATTAAGGTTTAGGAAAACTGAAAAAGAGTCACTGAAATTATATCCTCCATTAAAGTTTACATCGAAATAACTTTTTAAATTAATTGTATTAAATGTTTGTGCTGGTAATACGTCGAACAATTTTCCTTTTCGTTCTCCAACAAAATAAAGATTTGCTCCAGCATACCATTTTTCTGTTTTATAAGTTCCAAAGATTTCTCCTTGTATTTTAGGGGCGTTCCAAGCTTCTAACTGATTCGTTAAAGTAAATGAGTTGAATTGCCCATTGAATCCTACAGTTAAATTTTTAAAGCCATTGTAAGCTACTTCACCAAAGAAGTTCAGAAGTTTTATGTCGTCATAAACAGTAGTGAAAGAGTTTCCATACTCATATCCTAAAAAACTAAAGGCGTTGCTTCCTGCAGTATTACTTCCATTTGATTTTGACTGATTCAATGAAAAGAATGGATTGTTCTCTATATTTGAATAACTAGCTTTGAAGTTGTAACTAAATTGTGCGTCTAGTTTTCCTTTAATACCTCCAAAAACTGAATATTTTGTATTTTTTAATAATAAGTTTTGTGTTGGTGATACGTAAGGGTTTTGCTCTACAATGGATTGATATGAAGTTATATCAACATCACCACCAGCCCCAACAAATACATTTGCAAAATCTTTTACAATAGGGTAGGATAGCTCAACATCTGGATAAATTAAAAAATTGTTCTTGCTGTTTTCTAAATCCATTGCAAAATAACTTTTGGCTCCAATTTTAATAGCTAGATTTTGTACGTTGAATTTGTATGTAGGGTGTGCGCCAACAACAAAGAAACTATGTTTTAATTCGTTTTGAGAGTCGTATGTTTTGTCAAATTTAGTACCTAAATAACTTATAGTAGTATTTAAACTTAAGTCATTTAAGTCACGATGAATTATTTCACTTAGACGAAATTCAAAAAGTGCATTTCCGTTTATAAAGAATTCATTGCTACTCAAAGCATCTGAGAAATAGGTAATAGAACCATTTGCTTCTTTAAAATCAGTGTCGTCAAACTTAATAGTTCCAAAAACCTTAAAGTTGTTGTAAGCCTGTTCTTCTTCTATAGCACTAATAGTAGCATCTGTAAAAGTAATGTTGCGAGGCAAACCATACCAATTGTATTTATTTCGTTCTGCTTTTACACCTGCTTTCCAGTTAAAGAAACGTTCTTGTTGTGCATAAAATAAATTAAGACTAGCATTATAAAAAGTACTACTCAATCTTGTGTTTTCAACTGGGTCAGCTGACAATAAAAATTTAATATGTGCTCCGTATTCACTATTGAATCGTTCATTGCGTCTAACATATGCTTCAAGGTAAGGCGCAATTTTATTAGCCAAACCTATAGAGAAATAGTTTGGATATAATCTTTCTCGTTTGCCTAAGTTTATTTTTTTCATAGTTCCACTTTTTGGTATAAAAGTAGAAGCTACCGGTACAGAAAATATTTGGTATTTTAACTCTTTCTTTTGAGTTTCTTTAGTATGCTTAATTATTGGCTTTTGCTTTATTTTAAAAGCATCAGTAATTTTAGGGACATAAGAAGTAACTACATTAACTACTTCCGTTTTTATTATGGTGTCTTTAGCTTTTTCGGTTGCTTTTTTCTCTTGCGCATTTGCAATTAATGTTACAAATAAAACAAGGAAACCTATGTGCTTTTTCATTAATCTAATCATTGAACTTTCTTTTGTTGTTAACAAATTTTAGTTTTGGGTAGTTACAGATTCGTTTGTTTTTGCTTCTTTATTCTTTATGTTGCTAAGCTCATTTTTAGCTTCTTCCAACACATCTTTATATTGTGTAAAGTTTTTGATGATGTTTTCTAAAATGTAAGTAGCCTGGTAAGCATCTTTTAACGCATAATAGTTTTTTGCCATTATAATATAGCTTTTTACTCCCCAATACTTATAAGAAGAGTAGTTGGCTATTAAATCTTGTACAGCTTTATTGGAAGCTTCATAATCTTTATGATCATTTAAAAAGAAGGCATTATAGTATAAGCTTTCTGCTTTTAATGCACCTGTTGCCTTTTTACTAATTTCAAGGAAGAACTCTTCTGCAGTTAGGTAATCGTTAGTTTTGAATGCTGAACGAGCTATGATTACTTTAGCATCTTCAATAATATTTGCGTCTACTTTACCGTTACTTAATACTTTTTCAGCGTAGTTTATAGCGTTGTTATAATCTTCCTTTTTATAATGTCCTTTCATCAAATTACTTTGCGCAAAAATGATGTTTTGAGGGTAATTTGCTTCTTTTTCTAGTTGCTCTAAAACTAACATTCCATTATCCCAGTTTTCATCCTCTAAATAGATTTTAGCAAGTTTTGTTAAAGATTCTTCTGTATACTCGCTTTTATCCTGACTTATTACATAAGTATAGTGAGGAACTGCATTTTTAAACTGATTGATGTTGTTGTAGGATTGGGCAAGATAGAAGTGTGTTTTTAAAGCATGTGCTCCATTTGGAAATGCTTCAAGATATTTGTTAAATCCTTCTATTGCTTTTGCGCTATTATTTTCTAAGAATTTATTTTCAGCAGATTGGAAAGTAGCATTGTCTAATTCTGCGTTACTAACATTTACAAATTTTACATTTTTAACCCAAGCGGCATATTCATCAACTTTACCTATGTCAATGTATACATTTTTAACATTCGTAACGGCTTGTTTTGCCTCTTTTGAATTTGGGTGTTTTGCTACAATTTCTTTGTATTTTTCTAATGCTTTTTTGTTGTCATTATTGTTATAAAATAATAGTCCTTGCCTTAGAAGTACATTAGGAACATAGCTACTTTTAGCGTGTTTTGATAATAGTTTGTTGTATGTGTTCTGAGCTTCTGTTGAATTATTAGCTGTTGTATAAGTTGTAGCTAACTGAAACATTGCATCATCTTGTAATTGAGAGTCTGGATAGCTATTGATTAAAGTTTTTAAGTTTTCAATTTTAGAATCACTTTTACCCATAAATCCATTACTCATAGCAATTTGATATTGCGCATAATCAGAACCAACACCTCCTTCTTGAACTACTTTATTGTATGATTCAATAGCTTCTGGGTATTTCTTAGAAGCATAATAAGAATCTCCTAAACGATTTGAGGCATCGTCATTTAAATCGTTGTCATCTAATTTTATATCTATAAATTGTTGAAAGTGCTTGGCAGAATTTTCATAATCTTTCAACTTAAAATAAGTATATGCAATATTGTAATCTAACTTTTTAATTTCTTCTATTTCTTTATTGGTAACTAATAAAAAACTAGTTAAAGCTTCTTTATAGTTTCCTAATAAGTATTCTGTTTCTGCTAACCAAAAAGTTCCTTTGTTGCTTACAATAGCGTTTTCAGCTAAAGTAGCTTTTGAAAAATATGGTTTAGCTTCTTTTAATTTACTTTCATTAAATAATTGAATACCTCTGTATAAAGATACTTCATTGGCAAGATTTTGATTTTCTGGTGATTTAGACTCGTTTAAATAATCTAAAGCTCCTTGGTAATCTTGTTGATGTAAATAAGAAGTAATTAATAAATTGTTTATTTCACTTGTATTAGGAGAGTTAGGGTATTTTGCTATAAAACCTTTTAAAACATCAGGAACGTTTTCATAAGGATTCCCTTGCTCGTAACTTAATTTCGCATAGTTGAATAAAGAGCTTTCAGTAATTTTTAAATCAAAATCCATTTCGCTAGCATTTCTAAATGCGTTTAAAGCTTCAGGCTTTTTTTGTAATTCTAAATAACATTCACCTAAATGATAATATGCGTTTTGAGCAACTTTGTTATTACCACCTATAATCTTATTAAAGTTACTAATTGCCTTTTCGTAGTCTTTTTGCTTATAATAAGCATATCCTAAATAGTAATAATCTGTATTTGTCCATTTTCCCTTCTTTCCTTTATAAGCTTTTAAATATGGGATTGCTTGGTCGTATTTTTTTAAATTAAAATAACTTTCTCCCATGATTTTAGAAATTTGAGAAATCTCTTTTTTGTCTTTAGTACTTTCTAGAAGTTTTTTTCCAATTTGTACTGACTTGTCAAAACGTCCAGCTTTAAAACTAATATCTAAGATATAGTAGTTGGCTTTAGCCTGATAAGTAGCATCATTTGCTAATTGACTTAGGTTGTCTTCCGCTTCGCCGAAGTTTTCTTGTTTGTAAGCAACGTATCCATAGTAATAACGAGCATCGTTACCATAGATAGGGTTTCCTAACAAGGTTTTAAAACGAGATTTAGCATCTTTCAAATAATTAGAGGCCAAAAGGGCATATCCCATTTTGTAGTTTAACTCATCTCGCTCAGGTTGTGTTAAAAGCTTTTCATTTACTTTTTGATACCATTTTAAAGCATGTGCAGCTTTTCTATTTGCGAAATAATAATTACCCACATTTAAAAAAGCTTTTTCCTTTTTATTGTTATAGGGATAATTTTTTACAAATTCTAATACTTTTTCATCAGCATCGTCTTGTATTAATTTAATTGCACACATAGCATCATAATAATCTGCGTCAGCTTTGCGATTTTTATGTTGGTCTGAATTTTTGGATACTTCAACAAATAAATCTTGAGCCGCAGCATAAGCCTTATTGTTATAAAACTTTAATGCTTTATGGAAGTTGGAAGCAACGTCGGTGTTAATAGCTGATTCTTGGGCTATTAATGATGTTGAAAAGGCTAATAAAAATAATAAATAGTAGCTCTTATTAGAACAAATAAATCTCATATTTTTCAGTTATCTAAGTAGTATAACGTTTGTTTTTTGTTTTTGTTGGAAGACTTTTTATCAAAAGTAATAAATGTTATATAATTACGTAATAAAATTTTAGATTTGTAGAAACATAACGATATATGGAAAGACCCGTTTTACACCTTGAAAATGCAGATATTTATCAACAAGATAGTTTAGTTTTGTCTAAAGTTAACTTTACTTTAAATAAAGGTGACTTTTATTACTTAATTGGTAAAACTGGAAGTGGTAAAAGTAGTTTGTTAAAAACTCTGTATGGAGATTTGCGTTTGCAACGTGGTTTAGGAGATATTGTTGGTTTTGATTTAAAGAAAATTAAGGAAAAGGATATTCCTTTTTTAAGAAGGAAGCTAGGTATCGTTTTTCAAGATTTTAAATTATTAAACGATAGGAATGTTTTTGAAAATTTAGAATTTGTCTTAAAAGCTACTGGTTGGAAAAACAAAGCCGATATGAAAGATAAAATTTATGAGGTTTTGGATAAAGTAGGGATGAAAGAAAAGTACTATAAAAAAACTTTTGAACTTTCAGGAGGAGAACAACAGCGTGTTGCGATAGCTAGAGCTTTATTAAATAATCCAGAATTGATTTTAGCAGATGAGCCTACAGGGAATTTAGACCCTAAAACTTCTCTAGAGGTGATGGAGCTATTGAATGAAATTCATAAAAGTGGGAAAACAATTTTAATGGCTACTCACGATTATCAACTGATTGTGAAGTTTAAGCAAAAAACAGTTAAGTGTGAAGGTGGAGAATTATTTGAAGTAGTGCAACAATCTGTCTAAAAAAAAATAAACCCACTTCACAATGGAATGAAGTGGGAAAATTGCTATGAAAAACTATGAAAAAGAAACACTGCTGATGTTTCTCTTACTATAAAGACGTATAGAATTTAAATTTCTTACAACTATAGTTAGATTTTAACATATTTTTATAAAGATAAACCCCTGAATAAGTTCATTATTCAGGGGTTTGTTATTTGTTTTGAAGCTAATTTTAGATGTCTAAAGCAGCATTGTTATTTTTAACGGCCTCTGCAGATGCTGTTAAATGTGCTTTTTCTTCTTCGCTTAAGTTAATGTTAACGATTTTTTCAATACCGTTAGCTCCTAGTACAACAGGTACACCAATACATAAATCTGATAAACCGTATTCTCCATCTAATAAAGCAGAACAAGGGAATATTTTCTTAGTATCACAAGCAATTGCTTGAACCATACCTGATACAGCAGCACCTGGTGCATACCAAGCTGAAGTTCCTAATAAACCAGTTAAAGTTGCTCCACCTACTTTTGTATCTTGTTTTACTTGCTCTAAACGTTCTTCTGATAAAAATTCAGAAACAGGAACAGAGTTACGAGTAGCTAAACGAGTTAAAGGAACCATTCCTTTATCTGAGTGACCACCTATAACCATACCATCAACATCAGAAATAGGGGCTTCTAAAGCTTCTGCTAAACGATATTTGAAACGTGCAGAATCTAAAGCACCACCCATACCAATAATTCTGTTTTTAGGTAATCCAGTAGTTTTGTGAACTAAGTAAGTCATAGTATCCATTGGGTTAGATACTACAATGATAATTGTATTTGGAGAGTGCTCAATTAAACTAGCAGAAACTGTTTTTACAATTCCAGCGTTAATTCCTAGTAACTCGTCGCGAGACATACCTGGCTTACGAGCAATTCCAGAAGTGATAACACATACATCAGACCCAGCAGTTTTACTATAATCTCCTGTTGTTCCTGTGATTTTAGTGTCAAAACCGTTTAAAGAAGCAGTTTGCATTAAGTCCATAGCTTTACCCTCAGCAAAACCTTCTTTAATGTCAACTAATACAACTTCAGATGCGAAGTTTTTAATAGCAATGTACTCTGCACAACTTGCACCTACAGCACCTGCTCCTACAACTGTTACTTTCATTTTATTTATATTTTAATTGTGATGATTAATTTAAGATGCACAAAAATAGCGATTTGCCTAAGGATATAAAAAGAAAAGCCCATCGAAATTTCAATGGGCTTTAAAATGATTAGTTATAGCTAAATATTTTTAAATCTTTTCCTTTTGAAAAATAAATCTTTTTAGCGGGTTTATCTATTTTGTATTTAGGTTTATCTATGCCAAATTCATAAGTTTCAATTGTGTTACCAGAGTCTTTATTTACTTGAACTAGAACTTTTTTGCCATCTTTGTTAGCATAGAAGAAAGCATTGTTTTTGGTGCCCTTAAAAGCATTGTAACGGTCACCGTCCCACAATAGTTCACCTACTTCAGAAATCATTGTTCCTTGGTTGAATTGAGATTTACCTTTGTTTATGTGTTTTACACCACGATTCATAGTGTTTTGTTTACCAACAAATGCTCCAGATCCAACAAGTGCTGACCCATATGTAGCGTTAGCTAGTCCAAGTCCTTGCATTCCAAAACCAGTAAAGCCTAATGCATAAGAACCAAAATTCTTTAAATGTCTAAGTCCTTCTCCAGGTTGTTTAAAATATTCTTTTTTTATTGTATTTCCTTCAAAATCGGTAATTACATATTCCCAGTTACTGTTGATGAAGTATCCTTTATCTCTTATTTCAACTGAGGTTATTTTACTAGCATCATTAAAATCAATCTTTTTTACTTGATCTTTTCCAAGGCCTTTATCAGGGTTTAAAATGTATAATTTTTTTCCGCTCAATAAAATTAAAGAATTATTTTTTTCATGATGAGTTAGTTTATCACTTTTTTCATCTAATTTAATCTTGTATATTCTTTTTTCTTTTCCTTTTTCAAAATATTCAATTCTATTTGGAGTCACAAAAATAGTTCCTTTGTCATAAGAAAATGTAGTGAACTCTTCTTCATCATCTACATCGAAATCTACATTTTTGATTACTCTTTGAGGTTTTTTCCATATTTTTTTCCCGTTGTTGTCTACTAAATGCTTTTTGTTTTTGTAATAAACGATATAACCTTCATTAGTTTTTTCAACACCTTTTACTTTTTTTCTTTTAAATTCTTTTTTCCAAGCTTCTTTACCTGTATGATAATCGTATAATTTAGCTCCGTCTTCATGAATTAAGAAAAGTTTTCCATCTTCAAATTGGTAGTCTACAAAACCTTCGTCAAGTTTAATAGCTTTTTTCCATACTTCTTTACCGGTATTAACGTCAAAGGCAATTAATTCTTTACCAATAACTTTTTTTCCTAATAAAGAAAGTCCCATAGTAAATCCTGCTTTTATAGCTCCTCCGATTAATGAGCTGCTTTTGTTTTCTACAGCAATTAAAGATTTATTATCTTCTGTAAAGAATAATTTTCCTGCATCATACTTTTCTGAAACAATAATAGCCCCGTCTTCTTTGTTTACTAGGAATACTGTTTTTCCTGCAGAAAAAGCTATTCGATTATCGTTTTGTACAAAATTACTGATAGATGCTCCTCCTGATAATAAACTACCTAGTTTTTTATTAGTTTTAATAGCGTTCTCCCAAAGAATGTTGTCGTTTTCTATACTAACTAAGAAAAGTTTTGCGGCAGTTTTATCAGTTTTTGCAAAAAATAAAATAGCGTTTTTACCAAATACAAATTTGTTAGAAAATATACCTTTATAATCATTGGTTTTATCATCTATAATTTTATGGCCGGTTTTAATATTGAAAATTGTTTGACCAAATTTACCAAAAGGTGATAGGGCTATTTCTCTAAATGAAGATTCAGAAGTTTGTCCAAGAGCATTAAGGCTTTTAACAAAACCAGTTTCTTTAAATTCCCATATTTTTTGCCCAGTTTCACCATTAACTCCATACACGCCACCATCTGTTGTTGCTACGGGTATTCCTGTTAAATTGTGTAGGTAAACATTACTAATTTTGCTATCTAATGTAAGCGTATGGTCTGGCTCTTTTTGAGAATGTCCTAAAAAAGAGGTTAGGAATAATAAAATAAGTAATCTTGTTTTCATAATCTTTTTAATATTGATAATTTCTTTTTAATAATTGAGTTTCGAAAATAAAAAAAAGAACCTCACTCGTTAGAGTAAAGTTCTTTTTTTATTAAGATTTTTTTAACAAATAAGAGTTTATCTAAAACTGAAAGCTATTCCGGCATTAACAGTGTTGTAATCTTGTAAAGAATAACTACCAAAAAGCTTAAAAAATCCTAAACTAATTCTTGCACCTATAGTTGTGTTAAAACTACTTGATTTAAATTCTAAACTAGGTGGAGTTAAGGCTACTTGCTCTGTTCCACCAGCATGGTTAAATGTACCAGTGTATGTACCAACCATTCTTAAATCTGCATTACCGGTGTTGTATCCTATACCTCCAAATACATTAATTATTGGGAAGTTTAAAGAAGCGATTGCTTGAAAAGAAAAAGCTGATAAACCAAATTCTCCAGCACCGTTTTGAACTGTTAAAGCTCCGGTAGTTTGACTTCCAAAACCGTATTTTACATCTAAATTAGTATAAGCAGCTAATAAAGAAACATGTAATGGTAATTTGTCTAAAGGTCCAAACCAGCTGGTTATTTCTTTCTTAAGCCCTATACCAAACATATTTATTTTTCCTCCATCATCACCAAATTTTGTTTCAGGAAAGAAACGAGCCATAACTTCAAATTTGTATGGTAATCCTAAACCTACTTGTACAGCGTAGGTTGGTATTGCCTTTATTGGAAAATCACTTATTATTCCACCTGGTAATTCAAAATCTGCAGTAACAACTTGTGGTGTTCCTCCAATATCTATAGTTCTACTAACTGTAAATGTAGTAGGAGTGTCTGGGCCTGCAAAAGTAGAGGCAGTTGTGGATGTTGAAGTAATTGAAGATCCAGGACCTAAGGCTTGTTGGATATTAAAAGTTTCTTTTTCAGACCCAATAAAACTACCATTTAATCCGATAGTAATATCAAAACCAAATTTTTTATGAACTTTTGCGGTGTGGTACCATCCTGAATTCATACTATTTATTGAACCTTCTATGCCTGGGTTGAAATATGCTTGAATAAGATTTCCTGCATCTTTTGTGTTACCTAAAATAGCTTGCTCAAAACCATCTTGAGCTTTTGTACTAAAAACTAAGCTGAAAATTGTTAAAAGGGATAAAGTAATTTTTTTCATGTTACTAAGTTGTTAATTAGGTGACAAATGTATAAAAAAGAGAATACTGTTATTAGTAAAATAAAAAACTCAACCAAAATGGTTGAGTTTTTTATTTATAGTGTTCCAAAAAAACTAAGCATCAATATTAGCGTACTTGGCATTTTTTTCAATAAAATCTCTACGAGGAGGAACTTCGTCACCCATTAACATAGAGAATACTCTGTCGGCTTCAGCAGCGTTATCAACAACAACTTGACGTAGTGTTCTAAACTCTGGGTTCATTGTAGTGTCCCATAATTGTTCAGCGTTCATCTCTCCAAGACCTTTATAACGTTGGATATTAACACCTCCACCCATTTTCTGAGCGATTAAATCACGTTGATTGTCATCCCATGCGTACTCACGTTTTTGTCCTTTTTTAACTAAGTATAAAGGAGGAGTAGCAATGTAAATGTAACCTTGTTCTACCATATCTCTCATATATCGGAAGAAGAAGGTTAAGATTAAGGTAGCGATATGAGATCCGTCGACATCGGCATCACACATAATAACTACTTTGTGGTAACGTAACTTAGATAGGTTCAAAGCTCTAGGGTCTTCTTCTGTTCCAATTGTAATACCCAGTGCAGTAAACATGTTTTTGATTTCTTCATTTTCAAAAACTTTATGTTGCATTGCTTTCTCAACATTTAAGATTTTACCTCTTAAAGGAAGAATTGCTTGGAAATTACGATCACGTCCTTGTTTTGCAGTACCACCTGCCGAATCTCCCTCGACAAGGAAAATTTCACATTGTGCAGGATCTGTTTCAGAACAGTCAGATAATTTACCAGGTAAACCACCAATACTCATTACAGTTTTACGTTGCACCATTTCACGAGCTTTTCTAGCTGCATGACGTGCTTGAGCTGCTAAAATTACTTTTTGAACAATAGTTTTAGCGTCGTTAGGATTTTCTTCTAAGTAGTCAGTTAGCATTTCTGAAACTGCTTGAGAAACAGCAGAAGTAACCTCCCTGTTTCCTAACTTAGTTTTAGTTTGTCCTTCGAATTGAGGTTCGCCTACTTTTACAGAAATAATAGCGGTAAGTCCTTCGCGAAAATCATCTCCCGAGATATCAAACTTTACATTTTTTAATAATCCAGATTCATCAGCATACTTTTTTAAAGTATGAGTTAATCCACGACGAAAACCAGATAAATGTGTTCCTCCTTCATGAGTGTTAATATTGTTTACATAAGAATGTAAGTTTTCAGAATAAGAAGTATTATATACCATAGCTACTTCAACAGGAATTCCGTTTTTCTCACCTTCCATTGCAATAACACTAGCTGTTAATTGCTCACGGGTAGAGTCTAAATATTTTACAAATTCAGATAAACCTTCTGTAGAGTGGAATGTTTCAGCTATGAAGTTTCCTTCATCGTCCTTGTTACGCTTATCAGTTAAGGTAATTGTTATTCCTTTATTTAAATAAGCTAGCTCACGCATACGAGTAGCTAATGTATCGTAATTGTACTCTGTAGTTTGCTGAAAAATAGATCTGTCTGGTAAGAAAGTAACAATAGTTCCAGTAAAATCAGTTTCACCAATAGTTTTTACTGGGTATAATGTTTTACCTCTTTCGTATTCTTGTTGCCAAATTTTTCCTTCTTTATGTACTGTGGCAGTTAAGTGGTCTGAAAGTGCGTTAACACAAGATACACCAACACCGTGTAAACCACCAGAAACTTTATATGAATCCTTGTCAAATTTACCACCAGCACCAATTTTAGTCATTACAACTTGTAGTGCAGAAACTCCTTCTTTTTTATGTATTCCTACAGGAATACCACGTCCATTATCACGAACGGTGATAGAATTATCTTCATTAATGTCTACTGAAATAGTATCACAATGACCAGCTAAAGCTTCATCAATAGAGTTATCAACTACCTCATAAACTAAATGATGTAAACCACGAACACCAACATCTCCAATATACATCGATGGACGCATTCTTACGTGCTCCATCCCCTCTAGTGCTTGAATACTATCGGCTGAATAATTATGCTTTTTTTCTTCGCTCATTTCTTAGAGTTAAAAATTAATTTGTTTTCTGAATGTTATTCTTTGAAATTCCTAACTGATTAAAATCGTATGAGAAACAATATTCAATAACATAAAAAATAACCGCGTTTTGCGATTATTTATCCTTACAAATCTACAGTTTTTAAACTTGATAATAAAGTTTTTAAGCTGTTTTGTTTGAGAAATTGTCAAAAATATATTTTATTAGAAAGTCTGTTAAATGGCTTAAAAACGTGCTTAAAATTGAAGGTTGTTTTTTTTATTTAATTCTGAAAATCGAAAACACGAAAAAACTCTTAAAAAGAAGGTTTTAGCTTAGTGAATACAGGTGAGGTAATTTAAAAATAGTCAAATTAAGAGAAATTAACTAAAATTCATTAAATAGTTGTGTTTTGGTAAAGATTAGTTAGTGTTTGTTGATTTAAGATTAATTAATTGTAAAAATTTAACATTTTTAACATAATATAATGTAATTTTTGTATGTTTGACCTCGATATTAATAAATTAAATTTTTAAAAAATGAGAATCCCCCGATTTTTAGTAAAAGCCTTCTTGGCTTCAATGTTATTAGTGAGTTGTACTAATTCAAATGAATTAGATACCCCAAATCAACAAACAGAGTTAGATGATGTGAATAAGAAAGAAGTAGCTTTCAAATTCATTGATTTAATGAAGAATCAAGATTTTATGAACAAAACAATTAGTATGTTGGAAGCTCAACAGCCTAGTGTTGCGTTATCTAAAATTTTAGATGAAACAAAAAGTATTGTAGGTACTGAAGAAGCTTATAAAAGTTTAGCTACTCAAACAACTACTTTAGAAGAGAGAGCAAGTGCTGATTTTGCTCCAGAAAAAATTGAAATTTTAGAAGTTTGGATGCATAATCCTAAGAAGAAACTTGATTTTTCAAAAGTGTTATTCTCTTTTGCGCCTGAAGGAGAAGAAAAAAACTGGTCGACAGTAGAAGCTTATACTATGGATAAGGAATTAGTCCTTTTAGATGCTAAAAAAGCTCCAGAGCAAGCAGTTATTGTAATTGAGACTAATGGTTTTGAGACTTTGAAAAAGGAAGTGGCTTATATGAATAAGTATCTTCAAGAAGAAGGTGTGCAAAATGAAAGACTAACTAAATCTAATATGGATTTTAGCCCAGTATCGCCAAGAAATTCAGGATTAGAGACTACGAAGTTAGACAAGATTAGATTGAATAACGATGAGGAGCCATGGATAAGTGGTGCTGCTGAAGTGTATGCTATTACTTCTGGAATTAAAGACGCTGCAAATAAACCAGAAATAAAAGTAATTCCAATGTACTATTTAGATCACGATGGTACCGATTATTATCCAAATCAAATATTATTATTCTGGGATGATTATAAGTATCAAGCTGCAAATATCCAGTTGTTTGAAAAAGATGATAATGTAAATTATAAAAGTTTAGTTTCTACTATTGTTAGTGGAGTTTTTCAAATAATAGGAACAGTAGCAACGCAGCCTTGGGTAAATGTTTTAGGGCAAGTTGCTGGAGCAATTATCCAAGCTATGCCAGATCAATGGTATACTAATAATGATGATTATGTTGATTCTTTCTACACTATTGAAAAAAATAAAAATTATAACAACCATTATGGTGCAAGAGGAAATGCAAAGGTGAATTTATCTCCTTTCTTTGTTGCATCTAATTAATTGTGTAATTATGCATAAAGAAGAGCATCCTATATTAGGATGCTTTTTTTGTTTTAAAAATAAAGAATAACTGGTTTTTTGAGTTCTAAATTAATGTAGTTGGTGGCGAATGATTGTATTTTTCTTATGGTTTTGCTAATGAGGTTAAAATGTGAATAAGATTTTTGGAATGATACCGAAAGTTCCTATGTCTTCTCTTAAGGCGCCTTCTACTTTATAAGGGGAGTATTGAAGGTTTAAACCAAAAGTGATTTTTGTTTTGGTGTTAAATTGATGATGCCAATTAATTCCAGGACTGATTAATAAGGAGGAAACCATTTCGTATTTTTCTTCATCTTTTCTTCCAGTGTATGAGGGGTTTCTGGCGTCAGTTCTTATTGTAGAACCACCAATTCCTAATGATATATCTATTGTAGAATTATGTTTACTATATAATTTCTTTTTTAGGTTGATAAAAAGATTAATCATCATTTTGCTTTTAACTTGCAGGGTGTCAATAGTTCTTAAGTACAAGAAGTTTTGTTTTTGATTAGGAATCACGAATTGAAGTGCTAGTTCTATAGATTTTTCTTCTTTAATAGGAAAATTTGCGTTTAATTCAATAAGAGGAGCTACCCCAAAATAAGTATTTAAATTTCCTTGTGGAATAAACAAACCACCACCTACTTTGAATACAATTCTTTCTAGGTAATTAGGAGAATCTTTATTTAATGATTTTGAATCTAATCTAGTTGTTAAAGAGTCTTTTTTCGATTGACTTATACATGAAATTGTAATAAGCAAGGATGTTATTAAAAGTATTTGTTTCATAGGTTCTGGGTTTTAGTATGTTTCAAAATTATTGTGATTAACACACTTTTAATTGTTTGTAAAACAAATTTTAGTATTTTTATTTGTGATTATCACAAATAAAAAATGTTGTTATATGTTTCAAGAAATATTATTACAGAAGATTAAAGAAGGGTTAGCGGAACGTGATTCTCTTAATAGTGAAATAGCTACAGCATTAGATATTAGTTACGATGCCGCGCATAGACGTACGAGCTTGAAGAGTAAGTTTACTTTAGAAGAAAGTGTTTTATTAGCTCGTTATTTTAATTTGTCGTTAGATAGTTTGTTTGGTATGTCAAAGAAAAATTTTGTCTCAGTACAAAAAACAAAACAAATAACTAATGAAAAAGAGTTGCAGTATTATTTTGAGAGTTCATATCAATCATTGTTACCTTTGTTGAATGTAGATAAAAGTGAAGTGTATTATTCGGCAAAAGATATACCCATTTTTTATACACTAACTTCTAGTGTGTTGAGTAGTTTTAAGTTTTATGTATGGTTAAAACTTCTCGATAAAAGTTTTAGAAATAAAAGTTTTGATAGCTATCATCCGAGTTTATCTACGTTACAATCGGCAAAAAGACTGGGGGATTTATATCGTGATTTATCTATTACAGAGATTTGGGATACAACTACAATAAATAGTACGTTAAAGCAAATCCATTTTTATTATAAAGCAGGTCAGCTTTCGGGAGAAACAGCAATTAAAATTTGTAAGGATTTAAAACAATTATTAAACGATATTTCATTAAAAGTTGTTTCAAAAAAGAAGTCTTTTAAGTTGTATTATAATGAGTTGTTATTAATGAATAACAATGTGTTAGTTACAACACCTAAACAGCAAAAGTTGTTTGTTCCTAGTTCAATGCTTTCCTATTTTTCAACAAGTGATAAACAAACCTGTTTAGAAGCAAAAAAATATTTTAATAAGCAATTGTATCATTCAAAATTATTAAATACAGCGGGGGAAAAAGAGCAAAATGTGTTTTATTATAAAATGATGGAGAAAGTAAATGCATTACAAAAGTTAATTGAAGCAGAAAATGTTTTAGATTTTGAATAAAAAAATCCCACCAGATGGTAGGATTTTTTCGATTGTAAATTTTAAAATATATTTAATAAGCATCTTCATGCACGGCTTTAATTGCACGGCCTGAAGGTTCGTTTATGTTTTGAAAACTGGCATCCCAAGCTAATGCAGTAGGTGTGCTACATGCTATTGATGGAACAGAAGGAACTGTTAAAGCTGCCGTTTCACTTGAAAAGTGCTCTTCAAATATTGAACGATAATAGTATTCTTCTTTAGCTCTAGGTGTTTGAGTAGGGAAACGATGTTGTGCATTTTTCATCATTTCATCAGTTACTGCGGTTTCAACTAATTCTTTTAAAGTGTCAATCCAGCTGTATCCAACTCCGTCAGAAAATTGTTCTTTTTGTCTCCAAGCAACTTCTTCAGGTAAATAACTTTCAAAGGCTTTACGTAATACCCATTTTTCCATACGTTCTCCGTTAATCATTTTATCTTCAGGGTTAATACGCATTGCTACATCCATAAATTCTTTATCTAAGAAAGGAACACGTCCTTCAATTCCCCAAGCCATTAAGCTTTTGTTAGCGCGAAGGCAATCATATTGATATAATTTATCAAGTTTGCGAACAGTTTCTTTGTGGAATTCTTCAGCATTAGGTGCTTTATGGAAATATAAATATCCTCCAAAAATTTCATCAGCTCCTTCGCCAGATAATACCATTTTAATTCCCATAGATTTTATAACACGAGCCATTAAATACATTGGAGTAGAGGCGCGGATGGTAGTAATATCGTAGGTTTCTAAGTTGTAAATTACATCACGAATAGCATCTAAACCTTCTTGAATAGTGAAGGTAATTTCATGGTGAATTGTACCAATATGATCAGATACTTTTTTTGCAGCAGCTAAATCTGGCGATCCTTCTAATCCAATAGAAAATGAGTGTAATTGAGGATACCAAGCGTCTTTAGTATCGCCACTTTCTATACGCTTAGCAGCATACTTTTTAGCAATGGCAGAAGTGATAGAAGAGTCTAATCCACCAGAAAGTAAAACTCCGTAAGGAACATCGCTCATTAATTGACGGTGAACAGCAGCTTCTAAAGCATCACGTAGTTCATCAATAGATGTTTGGTTGTCTTTAACAGCTTCGTACTCCATCCAGTCTCTAGAGTACCAACGTTGTAAACCGTCTTCACGAGTGTAGTAGTGACCCGGAGGAAATACTTCAATTTTGTTACAAACTCCTTCTAAAGCTTTTAGTTCAGAAGCTACATAAAAAGTTCCTTTTTTATCCCATCCCATGTATAATGGAATAATTCCCATATGGTCACGAGCAATTAAGTATTCGTCAGTAATAGAATCGTAGATTGCAAAACCAAAAATACCATTTAATTCATCTAAAAACTCAACACCTTTTTGTTTGTAAAGAGCAATAATAACCTCACAATCAGACTGTGTTAAAAATGTGTGTTTTCCGTTAAATTGTGGGCGTAACTCTTTGTGGTTGTATATTTCTCCATTAGCAGCTAAGACAAAACGACGATCTTCACTAAATAAAGGTTGTTGTCCAGAAGCAGGATCTACAATAGCCAAACGTTCATGAGCCATAATAGCTTTTTCGTCGCTATAAATACCGCTCCAGTCTGGACCTCGATGTCTAATTTTCTTTGACATTTCTAAGATTTGAGGTCTTAGTTGTTCAGTTTTTTCTTTTAAATCAAATGCACATACAATTCCACACATAGTTTTATATTTTTAATTAGTATCTCGAAATAGAATCAAGAAACATATTTTGTTTTTTCATTTATTATTTCGATACAAATAACCGAATGATGTTTTTTTTTGAAAACAATATTTGTTATTTGAGTTATAAATTAAAACTTATAATTTGTTATTTGTGTTAATGTGTAATCGTTTTTCAGTTGTTTTGCTTTTTAAACTTACTTTTTTTGATTTTTTAGAAATAAACTGAAATAAAAATTTGGATTTTTAAAAATCTGTTATACATTTGCTTCATAATGATGAAACAATTATTAAATAACTGGTGGTGGAGAACTCATAACTTACGTTAGTGAGACCATACCGTTATATCCATAATACAACGAAAAGGCTTATCTCATGATAAGCCTTTTTTTTTATAATAAAATTAAAAATGAATAAAATAAAGTTTACAACAATATCTAAACAACAATTAGCAGATACAATTACTCCTGTAAGTTTGTATTTAAAAACAAGAGATAAATATGCAAATAGTTTATTGTTAGAAAGTTCAGATTATCATAGTAAAGAGAATAGTTACTCATTTTTATGTATTGAGCCTTTAATAACAATTAAAGCAGAAGGAAATGATATTTCATTTTCATATCAAAAAAAGGAGTTAGAAAGAAAGGCTATAGACCGTAATTTTTATGATTATTTTGATAATTTTAGTGGTTTGATAGATGTTGATTGTACTGAAGAAGTCAAATCGTTTAATGGCTTATATGGATATACAACTTTTGATGCTGTTCAATATTTTGAAACTATAAAATTGAATTCAAAAAAAGCACCATCAGAAATACCTATGTTGCAGTATAGTTTCTTTCGATTTATAATTGCAATTAATCATTTTAAAAATGAAATGATTTTAATAGAGAATATTCCCGAAGGAGAAGAATCTCGATTATCAGAAATCTCGAATTTGGCTAATTCACAATCCTTTGCAAAGTATCAATTCAATTTTGAAGGAAGTGAAACTTCTAATATTACAGATGAAGACTTTAAAAATAGTGTAACCAAAGCCAAAGAGCATTGTAAAAGAGGAGATGTGTTTCAATTGGTATTATCACGTCAGTTTCAACAAAAATTTAAAGGAGATGAGTTCAATGTATATAGAGCACTGCGATCTATAAATCCATCACCGTATTTGTTTTATTTCGATTATGGAAGTTTTAAATTGATGGGTTCATCGCCTGAAGCTCAGATAAAGATTAATGCAAAAGAAGCTATTATAAATCCAATTGCAGGAACATTTAGAAGAACGGGAGATGATGCAAAAGATACTGAGTTGGCAAAAGAATTAGCAAACGATCCTAAGGAAAATGCAGAACATGTAATGTTGGTAGATTTAGCTAGAAACGATTTAAGTAAGCACGCTACAAATGTTACAGTAGAAACCTATAAAGAAGTACAGTATTTTAGTCATGTAATTCATTTGGTATCTACGGTTACTGGGAAAATTACTGGAAATCCAATAGAAATTGTAGGAGATACTTTTCCCGCTGGAACTCTAAGTGGTGCTCCAAAATACAAAGCAATGGAATTGATAGATACATATGAAAATCAAACACGTGGATTTTATGGAGGTTGTGTTGGATTTATTGGACTGAATGGAGATGTAAATCAGGCCATTGCAATACGTTCGTTTGTAAGTAAAAACAATACGTTGTTTTATCAAGCTGGAGCAGGAATAGTTATCAATTCAAAAGAAGAAAATGAGTTGCAGGAAGTAAATAATAAATTGGCGGCCTTAAAGAAGGCTTTGGTGTTAGCGGAAGAAATATAAAATGAAGAAAATAAATGTCAATTTAGCGGATGTGTTAGATAAAGAGAGTTTTCATAATGTTTTTGCATTAGCATTTAGTTTTCCAAATTATTATGGGAAAAACATGGATGCTTGGATAGATTCTGTTGATGATTATTGTAGTGAATACAAAATGGTTGTATTAGAATTAAAGAACAGTGAAATATTAAAAAAAACGAATAGAAAAATTTTAAACGATTTATTGGAGTGTTCGGCTTTTGTCAATTATAGAAGATTAAAAAGAGGAGATAATCCATCGTTAATCATTTCAATGAATTAATAAGTGAGTCTATCCAAAAATAACGATATGTACTCGTCATTCAATACTTAAAAAAAATGAAAATATTAATATTAGATAATTACGATTCGTTTACCTATAACTTGGTACACTATGTTGAAGATATAACTGGAGAATTACCTGACGTCTATCGTAATGATGAAATTTCAATTGATGAAATTAAAAATTACGATGCTATTATTTTATCGCCAGGTCCTGGAATTCCAGATGAGGCAGGTATTTTAAAAGAAACGATTAAAACTTACGCGGGAAAGATTCCAATTTTTGGAGTGTGTTTAGGTTTACAGGCAATCACAGAAGTTTTTGGTGGTGAATTAGAAAACTTAAATGATGTATTTCATGGAGTAGCTACAGAGATGAAAGTTTTAAAGGATGATTGTATTACTTTTAAAGATATTCCAGAAACATTTGAAGCAGCACGATACCATTCATGGATTGCTTCGCGTACAAATTTTCCAGAAGAATTAGAAATAACAGCTATTGATGATAATGAAAGTATAATGGCATTGCGTCACAAAATACATCATTTAGAAGCTGTGCAATTTCACCCAGAAAGTATCTTAACACCAGAAGGGAAAAAGATGATTCAAAATTTTATTAATTCAGTTGAAAGTCTAAAGCTTCAAGCTTAAAGCCATTGAAATGAAAAAAATATTAAATACGCTTTTCGAACAAAAACGATTGACTAAAGAACAATCGAAAGAAGTACTTATAAATATAGCTCAAGAAAAATATAATGCGTCTCAAATAGCTGCATTTATTACAGTATTTTTGATGCGTCCAGTTTCTGTAGATGAATTATCTGGGTTTAGAGAAGCTTTATTGGAATTAGCCATAAAAATTGATTTGTCAGATTTTAATACTATTGATTTATGTGGTACAGGAGGAGATGGGAAAAATACATTTAACATTTCAACTTTAACTTCATTTATTGTTGCAGGAACAGGAAACAAAGTGGCCAAGCATGGTAATTATGGAGTATCGTCTGCTTCTGGATCATCAAATATGTTGGAGTTTTTAGGATACCAATTTACTAATGATGAATCGGTATTAAAACGACAGTTAGAAGAAGCAAATATTTGCTTTTTACATGCTCCATTATTCCATCCGGCAATGAAGGTAGTAGCTCCAATACGAAGAGAGTTGGGAGTAAAAACGTTTTTTAATATGTTAGGTCCTTTAGTAAATCCGAGTGCGCCACAAAATCAATTAGTAGGGGTGTTCAATTTAGAGGTTGCTAGAGTATATAATTATATGTTGCAACAGTCTAGTGTAAATTACGGAGTGGTACATGCATTAGATGGTTATGATGAGATTTCGTTAACGGGTGATTTCAAATTGTTTACTAAAGAGGCAGAACAACAAATTTCGCCATCAGATTTAGGTCAAAAACAAATATTACAATCAGATATTTTTGGAGGAGACACAGTAGCAGAAGCAGCGAAAATATTTGTAGATATTATTAACGGAAAAGGAACAGAACAACAGAATAATGTAGTGCTAACAAATACGGCATTTGCATTAAAAACATTTGATAAAAATAAAAGTTTTGAAGTTGCTTTTGAAGAAGCAAAAGATTCATTGTTTGGATTAAAAGCAAAAAAATCATTAGAAAAACTAGTAAGTTAAAATGACAATTTTAGATAAAATAATAGCGTTTAAAAAAACAGAAGTAGCAAAAATAAAAGCTGAAGTTCCTGTTAAGAAGTTGGTAGAGAGTCCAAACTTTAAAAATTCATCATTTTCATTAAAAAAATCTTTATTACAAGTTGGTTCAACAGGAATCATTGCTGAGTTTAAACGTCAATCGCCGTCAAAAGGAATTATAAACGATAAGGCTACAGTTGTAGAAGTTACTGAAGGGTATTTAGATGCCAATGTAGCAGCGCAATCTATTTTAACTGACACTTCTTTTTTTGGAGGTTCTATGGCGGATTTATTAGAAGCTAGAACAGTAAATCAAGTAAAACCAATTTTAAGAAAAGATTTTATTGTAGATGGTTTTCAAATTGTAGAGGCTAAAGCTATTGGAGCAGATGTAGTATTGTTGATAGCTGCTTGTTTAACCAAACAAGAATTGAAAAACTATGGACAGTTAGCATCAGATTTAGGTTTGGAAGTTTTATATGAGGTGCATACACAAGAAGATTTAGATAAAATAAATGATTTAGATAATAAGATTATTGGTATTAACAATCGAAATCTTAAAACTTTCGAAGTTGATTTAGAACATTCGATAAAGTTAGCAGGTCAAATTCCAGATACAGCTCTAAAAGTTTCAGAAAGTGGAATTTCAGATCCAAGAATTATTACAGGATTAAAAGAGCATGGGTTTCAAGGTTTCTTAATAGGAGAAAACTTCATGAAAACAGAAAACCCAGGTGAGGCGTGTAAAGAGTTTATCAGCCAAATTAGATAAGGTATGAAACTGAAAGTATGTGGAATGAAATATGTAGAAAATATACAACAAGTAGCAGGTTTACAGCCAGACTATTTAGGATTCATTTTTTACGATAAATCAAAAAGAAATTTTGAAGGAATTATTCCACAATTACCTAAAGATATTAAGAAAACTGGGGTTTTTGTAAACGAGTATTTAGAAATAGTAATTTCTCTTGTTGAAGAATATAAGCTAGAAGCAGTTCAGTTACATGGAGATGAATCAGTAACTTATATTGAAAGTTTAAAAGAGCATTTACCTAAAGTTGAGCTTATTAAAGTTTTTGGAATTAAAGACGAATTTGACTTTGAAATACTTAAATCATACGAGGCAGTTGTTGATTATTTCTTGTTTGATACTAAAGGAAAAGAAAGAGGAGGTAATGGAGTTACATTTGATTGGTCGGTCTTAAAAAATTACAATTCAACAAAACCATTTTTTTTAAGTGGAGGTATTGGATTGGAAGAAATAAAAGAAGTACAAAACATTATTAAAACAGATTTACCAATTTATGCACTAGACGTAAATAGTAAGTTTGAAAAAGAAGCTGGTTTAAAATCGGTAAAAAAAATAAAGAAATTTAAAAATGAAATTTCAACCAACTAAAGAAGGATATTACGGACAGTTTGGAGGAGCATTTATTCCAGAATTATTACATCCAAACGTAAAAGAGTTAGAAGATAATTATTTGAAGATTCTTAGTTCAGAGGCTTTTCAAAAAGAATATAAAGATTTGTTACAACATTACGTTGGAAGACCAAGTCCATTATATTTAGCAAAACGATTGTCTGAAAAATATGGAGCTACTATTTATTTAAAACGCGAAGATTTAAACCACACTGGAGCTCATAAAGTGAATAATACTATAGGGCAAATTTTGGTAGCAAAGCACTTAGGGAAAACTAAAATTATAGCTGAAACTGGTGCAGGACAGCATGGTGTTGCAACAGCTACAGTATGTGCTTTGATGGATTTAGAATGTGTGGTTTTTATGGGAGAAACCGATATTAAGCGCCAAGCTCCGAATGTAGCTCGTATGAAAATGTTAGGAGCAAAAGTAGTTCCAGCTACTAGTGGTAGTAAAACATTAAAAGATGCAACCAATGAAGCAATTCGTTATTGGATTCAAAACCCAGAAACGTATTATTTAATAGGATCTGTAGTTGGTCCGCACCCATATCCAGATATGGTAGCACGTTTGCAAGCGGTGATTTCAGAAGAAATGAAAGCCCAATTAAAAGAACAAACAGGAAAAGAAAATCCAGATACAGTAATAGCTTGTGTTGGAGGAGGGTCAAATGCAGCTGGAGCTTTTTATCATTATTTAGATGATGAAGAAGTGGAACTAATAGCGGTAGAAGCAGCAGGACTAGGAGTTAATTCAGGAGAAAGTGCAGCAACTTCACAATTAGGAGAGGTAGGAGTAATACATGGAAGTAAAACAATTTTGATGCAAGACGAGTATGGTCAAATAGTGGAGCCTTATTCTATTTCAGCAGGATTAGATTATCCTGGAGTTGGTCCTTTGCATGCATATTTACATGAAACAAGTAGGGCTAAGTTTATGAATGCAACCGATAAAGAAGCGTTAGAAGCAGCTTATGAGTTAACAAAAATTGAAGGAATAATTCCTGCATTAGAAAGTGCACATGCTTTAGCTGTTTTACCTAAAATGGATTTGAAAAAAGAACAAACCATTATTATTAATTTATCAGGTAGAGGAGATAAAGATTTAGAAACTTATATTAAGCATTTAGAGGAGTAATCATGAATTCAGTAAAAAATATATTTCAAGAGAAAAGCCAAGATCTATTATCTATTTTCTTTACAGCGGGTTTCCCAAAGCTAGATGATACAACTAAAATAATAGCCGAGTTAGGTTCAAGTGGTGTCGATTTTATAGAAGTAGGTTTGCCATATTCAGACCCATTAGCCGACGGACCAACCATACAACATAGTAGTTCAGTAGCATTGAATAATGGAATGAACTTGGATGTGATATTTGAGCAATTAATGGCTATTAAAGATACTAATAAGACACCGTTAGTTTTAATGGGGTATTTGAATCAAATTATAAAATATGGGGAACATGAATTTTGTCAGAAGGTAAAAGAATGCGGTATAGATACTGTGATTATTCCAGATTTACCAATGATTGAATATGAGAATCATTACAATGAATTATTTGATAGTTACGGGATTACCAATGTATTTTTAATAACCCCACATACATCAGAAGAAAGAATTCGTAAGATAGATTCTCTAACAAATGCATTTATTTATGTAGTAGCATCAGCTTCAATTACTGGAGCAAAGGGAGAAATTTCTCAACAACAAATAGATTATTTTAATCGAATAAATGCCATGAATTTACAAAGTAAGTTAATTGTTGGTTTTGGAATTTCTGATAATAAAACATTTACTACAGCTTGTACGCATATGAATGGAGCAATTATAGGTTCGGCATTTATAAAAGAGTTGGGAAAAAACGGAGTTGATAATATTTCAACATTTATTTCAGGAATTAAAAATTAACTGTTAAGAAAAACTTAAAGTTCTTAAAGGCATTATTGAATGTTATAAATTAGTGGTTTATAACACAAACAATAATGTCTAAGAAACCTTTTTCCATACTAGCAGCATTTTTATGCTCCAGCTTTTTAGTAGCACAAAACACTTTTATTCGAAAACCAGAAATAAGTCCAGATGCATCTCAAATGGCATTTTCATACCAAGGAGACATTTGGACTTATAATTTTGGAAACCAACAACAAACAAGACTTACTATTCATAAGGCTTATGAAAGTAATCCTGTTTGGAATACAAGTGGAACTGAAATTGCTTTTTCTTCAAATAGAAAAGGTAATGATAACATTTTTACAACTTCAATAAACGGAGGTTTACCTAAGCAATTAACATATTACCCAACAGCCAATATTCCAACTGATTGGACTAAAGATGGGGATGTGTTATTTAATACAAGGAGAGTTTATAGAGGTCCAGAATGGGACGGACAAATGTATTCTGTTAATCAACAAGGAGGAACTCCAAGTAGATTGTTAACAGCGTATGGTGAAGATGCTCAATTATCACCAAATGGTAAGTTTATAGCTTTTGTAAAAGGAGCTTGTCGAATTGCTCGTGAGGACTATTCAGGTTCTGCACAAAGAGATATTTGGATTTATAATGTACAAACAAAACAGTACAACCAAATAACTACAAGTAATAAAAATGATCATTCACCAGCTTGGGATGCTGCAGGAAATTTATATTATATAGGAGCTAAAAGCGGTCGCTATAATATTTATAAGCAATCAATTACAGCAAACGGAACTGTAAATGGCTCAGCTACACAATTAACATCACATAAAAAAGATGGAGTCCGTACATTTTCAGTAAGTAACAATGGAACAATTGTTTACTTAAGTGGAATGAATATTTTTAAATTAGAAAACGGAAAAGCTCAAAAAGTTAATTTAAGAATTTATTCGGATAATCGTTTTGAACAAGAAGTAACTAAAACAGTATCTAATAAAATATCTGGTTATGCTGTATCTCCTGATGGTGAAAAAGTAGCATTGGAGATTGACGGAGAAATTTTTGTTAAAGAAAATAATAAAGAAAAGAAGCGTTCTAACAATGTAAGTAAACACCCTTTTAGAGATCGTAGTCCACAATGGTTAGATGATAAAACGGTTGTTTTTATATCAGATAGAGATGGACATTATGAATTATATAGTGTAGTTTCGAAGGATACTTTAGTAGGATTACAAAGAAGTTTAAAAACGGAAGTAACTAAATTAACATCAAGTAAAGAAGATGTTGATAATCCAATAGTATCACCTAATGGAAAAAAAATAGCTTATCAAGTAGGAAGAGGTACTTTAATGATTGCTGATATCAAAGATGGAAAAGTTGTAAAACCACAAGTTTTTTCAGATTCATGGGCACCAACTGAAGATTTTTCTTGGAGTCCAGATAGTAAGTATATTGCATATTCTCAAGAAGATTTAGATTTTGATAGTGAAATATTTATCCAATCTGTAGCAGATAAAAACAAGAAAATGAATGTTTCTATGCACCCTCGTAGTGATAGAAGTCCTGTTTGGAGTGCTGATGGAAAGAAATTAGCTTTTATTTCTAATAGAAATGGAATTAATTATGATGTATGGATGGTATGGTTGCAAAAAGAAGATTGGGAAAAATCAAAAGTAGATCATAAAGAAGGAGCATATTACCCAGAAAAGAAAGAAGATAAAAAATCTGGTAAAAAAGGAAAGAAAGGTAAAAAGAAGAAAAAAGTAAACGTAAAGATAGATTCTGATAGAATTTTTGATCGTTTAGTACAAGTAACTTCTTTACAAGATAATGAGTTCGGACCAATGTTTAGTGCCGATAGTGAGTTTATCTATTTTTCAGCAACAAACCCAGCAACTAAAAAAAGAGGTTTGTATAAGATTAAGTGGGATGGAACTAAGTCTAAAGCAATAAAAGGAGTATCAAGAGCAGGAGGTTTCACCTTAAATAACAAGAAAGCTTACTTTGTTTCAGGGGGAAGATTAAAACAAATGAATACTAAATCTGATAAAGTAACAGGTTTACCACATTCAGCTATGTATACTGTAAATAAAGAAAAAGAGCATGTTCAAGTTTTTGATGAAGGAATAAGAGCTTTAACAGCAGGTTTCTATGATCCAGAATTTCACGGATATGATTGGAAAGGTTTAGTTAAAAAGTATAGACCTTGGGTATTATCAGCATCAACATATCAAGATTATGCATATATGTATAACTTGTTATTAGGGCAATTAAATGCAAGTCATATGGGGTATTTTGCAAGAAATACACCTAAAAATAAAAGTGAAAAAATTGGATTACTAGGTTTAGAAGTAGAAAATACTAAAGACGGAGCTCGTGTAAAGTATGTTTTAAACAATACCGTGGCTAGTAAGTCGAAAAGTAAATTAAACATTGGAGATATAATTACTCACGTAAATGGACAAAAAGTTCAAAAGAACACAAACTTTTATAGTTTATTAAAGAATACTCAAGGAAATGAAGTCTTATTAACTTTAAAAGGAGGTAAAGAAATAGTTATTCGTCCACAAAGTTCAATTAGAAGAGCACAATATGAGGCTTGGATTGAGTCTAGAAAAAAGCTAGTAGATCAATACTCAAATGGACAATTAGGATATATCCATATTCAAGGGATGAATACTCCAAGTTTTGAACGTTTTGAAAGAGAATTAAAAGCAAGTGGGTATGGTAAAAAAGGAATTGTAATTGATGTTCGCTATAACGGAGGTGGATGGACTACAGACCGATTAATGGCAGTGTTAAATGTAGATCAACATGCATATACAATACCAAGAGGAGCAGCAAAAAGCTTAAAGAATAATAAAAAGTTTACAAAAAACTATCCTTTTAACGAGCGTGCAATTTTATCAGTAAATACAAAGCCAGTTGTAGCTTTATGTAATGAGAACAGTTATTCAAATGCAGAAATCTTTTCACATGCATTTAAGAACTTAGGATTAGGAAAGTTAGTTGGGCAACCAACATTTGGAGCTGTAATTTCTACAGGAGGAAAAGGCTTACAAAACGGATTTATTCGTATGCCATTTAGAGCTTGGTTTGTAAAGAAATCAGGAAAGAATATGGAGAATGAAGCACCAGCTGTACCAGATTATTTAGTAAAGAATGCACCAGGATGGAAAGAAAGAAATGAGGATGCACAATTAAAGAAAGCAGTTGAGGTGTTACTAAAAGATTTGAAATAAACGAAGTAAGTTTAAAGTAAATAAAATGAAGCGTAGAATTTAAATTCTACGCTTTTTTTATGACTATTTTTGCCTTATGATGGAGATAACGGAAAAAGATTTATTAGAAAAGTTAAAGTCAAATTTTGGATATGATAGTTTTCGATTAGAGCAACAAAAAATCATCGAAAACATATTAAATAAAAGAGATACGTTGGTTATTATGCCAACAGGTGGAGGAAAATCTATTTGTTATCAATTACCAGCATTATTCTTCAAAGGTATTACCTTGGTTATTTCACCATTAATAGCATTAATGAAAGATCAGGTCGATAGTTTAAAAGCTAACGGAATACCTGCAACATATTATAACAGTAGTCAATCAGTAGAAGAGCAACAAAAAGTGTTTGATGCTATTGTAAATAAAACTGTAAAATTGATATATGTAGCTCCAGAAAGTTTACCATTATTACAAAATGTATTAAACCAAGCTTATATTAGTTGTATAGCCATAGATGAAGCACATTGTATATCGGCTTGGGGACATGACTTTAGACCTTCATATAAGCAACTATCATTTTTAAAAAAGTCACTACCAGAAGTGCCAATTGTTGCATTAACAGCAACAGCTGATAAAGCTACTCAAGAAGATATTTTAGAGCAATTGGCCGTACCTAATGCGACTAAATATGTAAGTTCATTTAATAGAAAGAATATAAGTTTAGAAGTGCGTCCGGCAAATGATAGGATTAAACAAATTATTCAATTTATCAATCGACGTCCCAAAGAATCGGGTATTGTTTACTGTTTAAGTAGGAAAGCAACAGAACAATTAGCCTCAAAACTTAAACAGAATAATATAGATGCAAAGGCATATCATGCAGGGTTAACTTTTGAAGAAAGAGCAAAAACACAGGAAGATTTTATAAAGGATGATGTTACTATTATTTGTGCAACAATAGCATTTGGTATGGGAATAGATAAGTCCAATGTACGTTGGGTAATACATTATAACATGCCCAAAAACATAGAAGGCTATTATCAAGAAATTGGACGTTCTGGACGTGATGGTTTAGCTGCAAATGCGTTGTTGTTTCATAGTTATGCAGATGTAATTCAATTACGACAATTTATAGCTAATACAGGGAATAAAGAAGTACAAGAAGCTAAGTTAGATCGAATGAAGCAGTTTGCAGAAGCAACTGTTTGTAGACGAAAAATTTTACTGAGTTATTTTGGAGAGTTGATAGAAGAAAACTGTGGAAATTGTGATGTTTGTAAAAATCCACCAAAGTTTTTTGACGGAACCATCATAGCACAAAAGGCATTATCGGCTATATATCGATTACAGCAAAAAGAAGCCATGGGTACAGTAATTGATGTACTTAGAGGAGCAAAAAATGCAACGATTTTAGATAAAAACTATCAAACATTAAAAACATATGGAGTAGGTAATGATATATCTTGGAAAGACTGGCAACATTATATAATTCAATTAATAAATCAAGGATATTGTCAAATAGCATTTCACTTAAATAATACACTACAGTTAACAGAGTTTTCAAAAAAAATACTTTTTAACGGAGAGAAAATCCAGTTAACAATACCGAAAGAAATTAACAAAGAAGAAAAATTAGTAAGAACTAAAGCTAGACGAACAACTAAGGTGGTTCGAGATACATTATTTGAACGCTTAAGAAAACTCCGATACAAGATAGCACAAGAGGAAGATATAGCTGCCTATTTGGTGTTTAGTGACGCTACGTTAAGAGAACTAGAAAATGAAAGACCACAAACTGATAGTGAGTTTTTAGCTATAAGTGGGGTAGGTCAGCGAAAATTAGAAGTATATGGTGGTGAGTTTATGGAAGAGATAAGAACTTTTTTACAAGAAAAAAAGCGAGGTAGAAAGGACACAACATTAGAAACATATAATTTATATAAAGAAGGCTTTTCAATTGAAGAAATTGCAGAGAAAAGAGGTTTAAAGTCACCAACAGTATTTTCCCACTTATCTAAATTATACTTAGAAGGAAAAGATGTAAGTTTAGATGAGTTTATATCAGCAGATGAATTAAAGTTAATAGCCAATGCAAAAAAAGTGCTGAGAAATGAAACAGCGTTAAAACCTTATTTTGAGTTTTTAGGAGAGAAAATTCCTTATGAACAAATAAGAGTTGGACTTACCATTTTACAAAAGAGAAGATAATTTTTAAAAGCAATGGAAGATTCTCAATTACCAATAGATTTTACAAGTAATGAAGCTTTAAAACTAAAAGAGCAAATACTTAATTTACAAAAGGAAATAAAAAAAGTTAGAGAAAAATTATTGCCTTTTGAACAATTATTGCGAAATGCCATAGCTGATTTAATTATAGAAGAAAGAGAATTGGTAATTCTATACAAAAAACAGAAAAAAGCAAAAAAAGAAAAACGATTAGAACAAAAGCGTAGAGGAAAAAATTATAAAGAACCAAAAGGATTAAAAGTATTACAAAAAGAAAAAGTTAGCATAGTTAAAGAAGATATAAAGGAGAAAAAAAGATTGTATAAAGAAGCGATGTTATACGTACATCCAGATAAGTTTTCAATGAATGGAGAAGAAGAAACATTGGCAACAGATATTACAACTAAACTAATAGAAATCTACCAAACTGGAACTTTAGAAGAATTAAAAGAGTATCATTCATATATATTTAGTGGGAATTTAGGAGTTAAAATACCAAAAGGCATTATACCTAAGTCAGAAACGAATAGTAATAACTATTTAAAAAGTGAACTTGTACGTTTAGAAAAAGAGTTAGATAAATTATTAAATAGCTATACAAACAAAGTTCTAAATGAATATGACAAACCTATGTTGTTTGTAGATGAATTAAAGGCATATTATAAAGACAGGATTTTTAAGCTAAAAAAGAGAACTCGAACAAAATAAAACGACATCCAATTATTTAAGATGCCGTTTAAATAGTTTTTATTCAGTTTTCAATTGATCCATTTCTTTAATAAGGTCATCTAATTTAGAAATTTGAGTAGCGTATAAAATTTTAGTAGAAATATTATAAACTACAAAGCCTATAACTGATACACAAACAGCGATTAGAAAACCAACACTAATCATTTTTAATAAAGAAGTATCGCTAGAAATGAACTTTGAAAGAAAACTCTTTTCTTTAAGGTTATAAGCAAGAATAAATATTGATAAAACAGCCACAGGAATTGCAAAAACAAAAAGTTTTTTAGTCGATTTCATAATAATATTAATAATGTATCTGTATTGTTTTAGATAAGACAAGTTATCAGATTTAACATCAATATCTTTAAATTTTTTCAATTGGTTACTGTTAAAAAAGTACAAGCATAAAATTAAAAAAGCAGCATATAAACCAATGATGACTTCAGAAAGTAATGTCATTCCTATTACAACAATTATGGCCATTGGAATAAGCCCTTTGTTGTCAATTTCATAAGTGCGTTTAATCTTATTGATAATAGATTTTGATTTTTGATTGTACAAATTATTTATTTTAGGAGCAATTAACGATTGTTCATTAATAAAAGCTTCAGTCCATATTTTCTCAATTGATTTTTCCATCTAATAATATTTTTAATTGTTTTTTAATTCTGTTAATACGTACACCAATATTGTTAGCGCTAGTTCCAATAATTGCTGCAATTTCTTTGTTAGGATTTTCTTCTAAATAAAGCAGGATTATCGCTCTATCTAATTCCGACAATTTTTTAATAGCATCATATAACAAATTCAAATTTTCATCTTCAAAAGCAGCGTTTTTATCAGTTTCTTCATGAAAAACTTCAATCCTATTAGCTCTTCTTTTGTTTTTTTTAGAAAGGGTCAAACAAACGTTTAAAGTAATTCTGTATATCCAAGTAGACCATTTTGATTTATTTTGAAAAGCATCTCTACTTTTCCAAATTTGTAAGCAAGCTTCTTGATAAAAATCTTCGAAGTCTTCTTCAGAGTCAGTATAAGCCCTACATATTTTAATAATAATACCTGCATGAGGCAAAATAGATGTTATATAAAAGTCGTTACTCAAAATTGTTTTTTGTTGATTAGTAAATCGAGAATTTAAATTATTACAAGAATAAAGAAAAAAATAAAAATATTTTATTTTCAGAAATTATTGAAAGTTAAGAAAAAAGATATATATTTGTCGCATGAATTTAGAAGACGCGAAATTAAAATACATCCATACTTGGGGTAGCTTGGCTACAAACTGGGGAATTAATAAAACCATGGCACAGGTGCATGCGTTGTTATTAGTATCTACCAAGCCATTATCTGCCGATGAGATTATGGATACTTTAAAAATATCTCGTGGAAATGTAAACATGAATGTAAGAGCGTTGATTGATTGGGGAATTGTAAGCAAAGAATTAGTAGTAGGAGAACGCAAAGAGTTTTTTGTTGCGGGAAAAGATATCTGGGAGTTATTTAAGCAAGTAACAAAAGAGCGCAAGAAAAGGGAAATAGAACCTGTATTAAAGGTTTTAGACGATTTGAAAAATGGAGTAGAAGAAAACTCAGAAGATGCAGAAGAATTTAAAAAGCTAATGAATGATCTTTCATCAGTAACAACAACAGTAAATGGTATTTTAGATAAAGCAATTAAAGCTGATGAGCATTGGTTGTTATCTAATTTTACTAAAATGATAAAAAAGTAAAAAAATTTACAAACAAACTTTCAATAATTTCTGAAAATATGAAATATATAGGAATTTTAATACATGTTAATCGAGTAATTGTATGGGCTACTTTAATATTATATGCTACTATTTTCTTAGGGTTATGTGCTCAAATAGTATTAGGGTGTTCACAAGTTTTAACAGGAATAGTTTTATTGTATTTTATAAAAAACTTCTCGAAAAAAAATCAGAAAAGGCTAAAATTTTATTGGGGTTTTGTAATTACTTATGGGATTCTTTGGATTACAGATTTTATAAATTTTTATGATGATTTTGTAATTATTGCTATGATTATTTTGCCTTTAAGCATTGCAGGTTATTTCACTTTCATTTTAGAATCAATAAAAAAAGAGCTATGAATCAAGTAACCTATATAATTTATGTTTTGCTATCAATTCTTATTGTAATTAAGGTTGGAAATGAATGTTATAGTAATGGTAAAATTTACATCTTAAATTATTTTCCAAAGGATGTGAATTTTGGTAATGGAATCAATAAGTTGCTAAGAATAGCTTATTATTTATTAAACATTGGTTTGGTTATATGGAGCTTAAATTCAATGAAAGAAATCACCGCTTCGATAGGTGTTATAAAAGAGATTACTAATAGATTAAGCTATGTATTCTTAATAGTAGGCTCTCTTCATTTCATCAATATTTATACAGTCTATTTAATTCATAAACATTTAAAGAAAAAGTAATATGGAAATTCAACTAAAAGAAAACTGGAAGAAAATTAAAGAACATTTTAGAAAAAGCAGACAAGAGAATATGTATGTATCTATAGCATCAGTTAATGCTAATAATGAGCCTACAGTAACTCCAATAGGTTCTTTGTTTTTAAACGATAATCAAACAGGTTTTTATTTTGAAAAATTTGCAACCAAGTTAAAAGAGAATAAAAAGACAAATAAAAACATATGTGTACTAGCGGTAAATACCAATAAATGGTTTTGGTTAAAATCATTGTTTTTAGGCAAGTTTTTAGAATATCCAGGAGTAAAGTTATATGGTGAGTTAGGAATTAAAAGAGATGCAAACGAAGCGGAATTCCGAGCAATGCAGCGTAGGGTTAGGAAAGCAAAACTATTAAAAGGATATACATATTTATGGAAAGACATGAGTATGGTAAGAGAAATAAAATTTACAAAGGCAGAGAAAATAAATCTCGCAAGAATGACAAGAAAATTATAAATCACTAAAAATAATAATATGAACACTTCATTAGAATTAATAGCTTACATCATTTATTTACCTATTAGTATAGGACTTACAACATTTGTATCACAACATTTATTTAAAAATAGCAAAATATTTATGTTGGATATTTTTCATCAAAAAGTAGAAATCGCAATGGCTACAAATAAACTTTTTAAAATAGGTTTCTATTTATTAAACATAGGTTTTGCTTTGCGAATTATAGAAATATACAGCTTAACAGGTTATAAAGATTTAGTAGAAACACTAAGTTCAAAAATTGGAGGTTTTTCAATTTACTTAGGACTTGTGATGATCTTCTTTATTTTATTTTTCTTAAAAGGAAGAAAAGCTAGTAAAGAAGGTAATTTAAAAATTGAAAAAGAAAAGTTATGAAAATAGTAATCGCTGGAGGAACTGGATATTTGGGAAATTTGCTTATTGAATATTATAAAAAAGAAAAAGAAAATCAAATTTACATTTTAACTAGAAAACAAAAGATAAATGTAGATAATGTTAATTACGTACAATGGGATGGAGTTTCTAAAGGTTATTGGACAGTTTTGTTAAACAACACAGATGTGTTAATTAATTTGGCAGGAAAATCAGTCAATTGTAGATATCATCAAAAAAATAAAGACGAAATTTATAATAGCAGATTAAACAGCACTGCTTTACTCTGTGAGGTAGTCCAAGAATTAGAATTTCCACCAAAAGTATTTATTCAGTCTTCTTCAGCGACTATTTATGAGCATTCAGAAAATAAATTGATGACAGAAGAAAAAGGAAAAATTGGAGCAGATTTTTCAATGGATGTATGCAAGAAATGGGAAGAAGTATTTAATAGTTATAAGTTGAAACAAACTAAAAAAATTATTACAAGAACCTCTATAGTTTTAGGTCAAAAAGGTGGTGCTTTTCCTATAATGAAAAAAATGGTGGAATTAGGTTTTGGAGGAAGACAAGGGAAAGGAAATCAGTATATAAGTTGGATTACAGAGAAAGATTATGTAAAAGCTATTAACTTTTTAATACATGAAAAAGAAGGAGTTTACAATGTTTGCGCTCCTAATCCAATACAAAATTGTGATTTTCAGAATTTATTGAAGCGAAAGTTAAACATGTCATTAGGTTTACATGTTCCAGAAAGCTTACTTAAAATAGGAGCAAAAATTATAGGAACAGAATCAGAATTATTACTGAAAAGTAGAAATGTATACCCTGAAAAACTATTAGAGTTAGGTTTTAATTTTACTACCAAAACTTTTAAGGAATTTAAAATATAATTTATGGCAGTTATAGTATTATTAACAAAGATAGAAGCAGTTAAGAAAATAGTATTTGATCTTTCTCGTAGCATAGAACTTCATAAAATAGCAGCCACACATACAAATGAGAAAGTTATTGCTGGAAAAATGGAAGGACTTATAGTGTTAAATGAAACTGTTACTTGGAGAGCAAAACATTTAGGAGTATACCAAAATTTTACCTCAAAAGTAATAGGGTGTAAAGAATCAGAATATTTTGCTGATGAAATGATTTCAGGAGCTTTTAAAAGTTTTAAGCACGAACATTATTTTTGTACTAATGAAAGTGATTCAACAATATTAATTGATGTTTTAGAGTTTAAATCACCTTTCGGTTTTCTAGGTAAATTAGTAGATGCTATTTTCTTAAAAAGGTATATGACTAATTTTTTGAAAATTAGAAATAAAACAATAAAAGAGTTTGCTGAAACGAATAAATGGAAAGAAATATTAAATTAAAATTATGAGTTTTTTAAAAGCAGAATGGAGAAAATTATTGATGGTAAACTACCAAATAAACCCTGAAGTTTTAAAATCATTTGTACCTAATGGAACAGAATTAGATTCGTATAATGATAAATGCTATATAAGTCTAATTGGTTTTATGTTTAAGAACACAAAACTATTGGGGTTTAAAATACCATTTCATATAAATTTTGAAGAAGTAAATCTACGCTTTTATGTGAAAAGAAAAGAGAATGGAGTTTATAAAAGAGGAGTGGTCTTTATTAAAGAGATAGTACCAAAACCAGCCATAACTTTTGTAGCAAATACAATTTATAATGAGAATTACGAAACCTTACCAATGAAGCATGAATGGAATGAAAAAGATGGGGATTTAAATATTTCTTACCAATGGAAAACTGGTGAAAAATGGAATCTAATTGAAGCAGTAGTTAAAAATGAACAGCTTGAAATGAAAGATAATTCTGAAATAGAGTTTATTTCAGAACATTATTGGGGGTATGCCAAAAATAAAGTTCAAACAACAGAATATGAAGTAAAGCATCCTAAATGGAAATATTACCCTTTAAAGAGCTACAATATCAATGTAGATTTCTTAGCTAGTTATGGAAAAGATTTCGAATTTTTAAATGAATTACAACCAGCTTCTGTTTTTTTATTAGAAGGTTCAGAAATATCCGTAGAAAACAAAACAATACTATGAGTATATAATACAGAGGTTGTAAATAACCTCTGTATTTTAATAGTAAATTCGTTTAATAAACTAAAATCTTATCAGTTTTAATAACAGCTTTATCAGGTAAAATCTCTATTTGGAAATTTTGAGATTTAATTAAATCAATGATATCTTCCTCAAGTAAATTCTCAGATCCTTCAATCCGAAGTACATTATCAATATCCTCAATGTCAATAGACCATTTAAAAATATAAGGATGCTTATTAAGTATAGATTCTAAAGATTGAACTTTTTTTTCTGAATCAATATTGGTTTGAAAAATTAGTGGTTCCATAGTTTATTCTATTTCAGCTTTAGATGAGCTACCTTGTTCTGGATTCATTTTTCGTTCAAGATATTCACTGTAATATTTATCGCCTTCTTCTTTCCAAAATTTGTCATAGTGTTTCCACTTAGAAAAATCTGTTTTACCGTTCTTTTCACATTTACATTTATGATGAGATTTTTTGCCGCTACCGCCACCACAGCCTCCAATTAAAATTCTTAAAAGGATAAATAAACCAACAGCTTGCCAATAAGTAAGGTGACTAAGTCCAAAAATTTCAGGCATTAACCAGTTCCATAACCACATTATAACAAAGCCAAATAAAATAGCCAAACCTGTAATGAATATACCTCCAAAGATGATGATAGCTGCAATTTCTACGGGCGATTTTTTTCTAAACTTATGAGTGAAAAAATTTGTCATGATTCAATAATTTTATGTTTTTGTATTTCTTGTTCTATTTTTTTATATAAAATTCCAATGGCTCTGTGCCTTCTAGACATTAGTGTTCCAATAGGAATTCCAGTTTCAGTTGATATTTCTTTATATGTATAACCTTCAAAATCTACTGCGATAATAATATCCTTATAAGCAGGTTTTAAATGTTCAATACACTGTTTTAAAATTGATATCATTTGATCTGAATTGTAATAATTCTCAGATTGATTAAATGCATCAACAAGGTTTAATAAGCTTTCATCAGAATCTAGTTTGTCAGATTTTTTAGGAGCCCTCATTGTATCAATAATTTTATTTTTTATTGATCGATATACAAAACTAGCTACGTTATTTATAGGACCATATCTGTCAGCACCAGCAAATAGTTTTAAAGCTACATCTTGAATAATATCTTCGGCATTTCGATTAATCGTATCACTTATTCGGGTATTGATATACCTTTTAAGTGATAGATATTCTCTACCAAAAAAATCCTTAAGCTTTTTTGTATTCTCTGATTCCAAATTATTTAAAAACCTTTTATGAAGAGTCTTCGTTTTAAAAGACGATGTTTTTCTAATTTATTGCATTTAAGACTATAAATTTTATAAAAAAATAAAAAACAGCTATAAATCATTTATTGTCAGTGGTTATAGGAAGCTGTTTTAAACATAAATAAAAAAGCCTCACATTAATTTGTGAGGCTTTTGTTGTTATTGTAAATATTAGAATATTACATGTTTCTTCTATATTGTCCACCAACTTTAAATAAAGCTTGTGTAATTTGTCCTAAAGAACAATACTTAGTAGCTTCCATTAACTTATCAAATAAGTTTTGGTTTTGAATAGCAGCTTCCTGTAAAATAGCTAATTGTTCTTGAACTTTTTCTTCATTAGCCTTATTTAATAATTCTTTAGTTTGAATTTGGAATTGTTTTTCTTCCTCAGTTGCACGAATAACTTCTGCTGGTTGTACAGTAGGAGATCCTTTAGAACTTAAGAAAGTATTTACACCAATAATTGGGAATTCACCGGTATGTTTTAAAGTTTCGTAATACAAACTTTCTTCTTGAATTTTAGAACGTTGGTACATTGTTTCCATAGCTCCTAAAACTCCACCACGTTCGGTAATTCTATCAAATTCTTCTAATACAGCAGCTTCTACTAAATCTGTCAATTCTTCAATAATAAAAGAACCTTGAATTGGATTTTCATTCTTAGCCAATCCTAATTCTTTATTAATAATTAACTGAATTGCCATAGCTCTTCTTACCGATTCTTCTGTAGGGGTTGTTATAGCCTCATCATAAGCATTTGTATGTAAAGAGTTACAGTTATCGTAAATAGCGTATAAAGCTTGTAAGGTAGTACGAATATCATTAAAATCAATTTCCTGTGCATGTAATGAACGCCCAGAAGTTTGAATATGATACTTTAACATTTGAGCTCTTGGGTTAGCATTATATTTATATTTTAATGCTTTTGCCCAAATTTTACGAGCTACACGACCAATTACAGAATATTCAGGGTCAATACCATTAGAGAAAAAGAATGATAAGTTTGGTCCAAACTTATTAATATCCATTCCACGAGATAAATAATATTCTACATATGTAAATCCGTTAGCTAAAGTTAAAGCTAATTGAGTTATAGGGTTTGCACCAGCTTCTGCAATATGATATCCAGAAATAGAAACTGAATAGAAATTACGAACTTGTTTTTCAATAAAGTATTCTTGAACATCACCCATCAAACGTAGGGCAAATTCAGTAGAGAATATACAAGTGTTTTGAGCTTGATCTTCTTTTAAAATATCTGCCTGAACAGTTCCTCTTACTTGTGCTAATGTTGCAGCTTTAATTTCAGCATAAACATCAGCAGGTAAAACCATGTCTCCAGTTAAACCTAAAAGCATAAGTCCTAGACCATCGTTACCTTCTGGTAAATCACCTTGGTATTTTGGTCTCTCTAAACCTTTAGAGTCATAAACTTCTTTAAACTTAGCTTCAACTTGTTTTTCTAACTTATTTTCTTTGATGTATTTCTCACAATTCTGATCGATTGCAGCATTCATAAAGAAACCTAATAACATAGGAGCTGGACCATTAATAGTCATCGAAACAGATGTCATTGCGTGACTTAAGTCGAAACCTGAATATAATTTTTTAGCATCATCTAAGCAGCAAATAGAAACTCCAGCATTACCAATTTTACCATAAATATCTGGTCTGTGCCCAGGATCGTTTCCATATAAAGTAACAGAATCAAAAGCGGTAGATAAACGTTTAGCAGGCATTCCTAAACTTACATAGTGGAAACGTCTGTTTGTACGTTCTGGTCCACCTTCTCCAGCAAACATTCTTGTTGGGTCTTCTCCAGTTCTTTTAAAAGGATATAATCCAGAAGCATATGGGAATTCACCAGGAACATTTTCTTGTAAGTTCCAACGTAATAAATCGCCCCAAGCTTGATATTTAGGTAATGCTACTTTAGGAATTTGTGAATGAGAAAGCGACTCAGTATGAGTTGCGATTTTTATTTCCTTATCACGTACTTTAAATGTATAAATAGGGTCTTTATATTTCTGAACTTTTTCCTGCCAGTTTAATATAATTTCCCAGTTATGTGGATCAAGATTTAATTTTACTTTATCGAATTGTGCTATTAAAAGTTTGATAAAGTCTTGTTCGTCACTTTGAGTTTGCTTTAAAATTTCATCTTCGTTCAATCCTGTTTTTATAATTTCAACAGAAGTATTGATGATAGATTCAATTGTTTGGTGAATACCATATAATTTTTGAGCAACTGTTACTTGAACATCAACTTTTTTATCATAAGCTCTATTATTTTCTGATATTTCAGATAAATAACGAACTCTACTAGGTGGAATTACAAATATCTTTTCAGACATTTCCTTAGTAATTTCCATGCTAGATTTTAAATCAGCACCAGTTTTTTCAACTAACTTATCCATAATACGCTTATATAAGGTATTCATACCAGGATCGTTAAATTGAGAAGCAATTGTACCAAACACAGGCATGTCGTCCATATGAACATCCCATAAGTTGTTGTTACGCATATATTGCTTTTTAACATCACGTATAGCATCTAAGGCACCACGTTTGTCAAATTTGTTTATGGCAACTAAATCAGCAAAATCAAGCATGTCAATTTTTTCTAACTGAGTTGCAGCTCCAAATTCAGGAGTCATTACATATAAAGAAGTATCTGAGTGCTCAATAATTTCAGTATCAGATTGTCCAATACCAGAAGTTTCTAAAATGATTAAATCAAATTCAGCAGCTTTTAAAACTTCAACAGCTTCATTTACATATTTAGATAAAGCTAAATTAGATTGACGTGTAGCTAATGAACGCATATATACACGTTCATCATTAATAGCATTCATACGAATACGGTCTCCTAATAAAGCACCACCTGTTTTACGTTTTGATGGGTCAACAGAAATTAATCCAATTGTTTTATTTGGAAAATCAATTAAAAAACGACGTACTAATTCGTCTACTAAAGAAGATTTTCCAGCCCCACCAGTACCAGTAATTCCTAAAACTGGTGTTTTTGAATTTTTATTTTTTTCATGAATAGCTTCTAACGTTTTTTTAGCTACTTCAGGAAAGTTTTCAGCTGAAGAAATAATACGCGCAATGCTTCCAATTTCTTTATCGGCTAAGTTGTTTATTTCTCCATTTAATTTATCTCCAATGGCAAAATCAGATGTTTCTACCAAATCATTAATCATTCCTTGTAAACCTAATTCACGTCCATCGTCTGGAGAATATATACGAGTAATCCCATAATCCATTAGTTCTTTAATTTCCTCTGGAAGAATTACACCTCCACCGCCACCAAAAATTTTGATATGGCCAGCACCTCTTTCTTTAAGTAAATCGTACATATATTTGAAGTATTCTGTATGACCTCCTTGATAAGATGTCATTGCAATAGCATTTGCATCTTCTTGAATTGCACAGTTTACAACTTCTTCAACACTTCTATCATGACCTAAATGAATTACCTCTACACCAGTAGATTGTATAATTCTACGCATAATATTTATGGCAGCATCGTGTCCATCAAATAATGAAGCAGCAGTTACAATTCTAACTTTATGTTTGGGTTTATATGGTGCTATTTGTTCCATTCGTAAATTAACTTAAATTTTGGGTACGCAATTTACGGAAATATTAAAAAATAAAAGGATTTACTAAGAATAATAAAAGTTAATGTTATTAGGGAATTAAACTAAATGATTGTTAAAGTTTATATAAAGTTAAAAATGAGCATACTTTTTAAAAGTATTGTTCATTGTAAGAGGTAATTTTTTGTAACAAAACCAAGGTTAGAGCAACTTACTATAAGAAAAAAAGCAATTGAATGGAAATTTTAAACCAGTTATCATTATTTAGTTATCTATTAGCATCTTTTTCAGCTATTATGATAGGTTTTTTATTTTTAACCTTGAAGATAAGAAAACAAAAAGGAAATGTTTTTTTAGTATTGTTTTTATGGGCTTTAGGATTTAATATAATAAGCGACTTTCTTAACGACGAAGAATTAGCGAATGTTTTTAATCATATTTCAATAGAAATTAATAGTTACTTATTTATTATTCCGTCGCTATTTATCTACATTATAATTGTTACGAAAGAAAAAGGAGGTTTTTGGTGGTTGTTTTTGTATTTACCAGGTATCTTTTTGAATTTGATTTCTTTTAAAGACCCTGAGCTAGGAGAGGTTTTACATGAACTGATGTTTCTTTTTATGAATATCCCGTTGTTAGTAATTGCTTTTTACTTTTTGAAAAGATATAGATTGAAGTTAGAAAATTATTATTCATATGTAGAAAATAAAACACTTTCATGGATTAAAGTAATTATGCTTACCATAGTTGGATTACATATTTTTATGTTTTTAAGTGGAATTTTATTGATAAACGATGACAGTGAATTGGTAGAAGTACAAATCGAATTTATCATAAGCTTAGTTACCTTTTTTATTGTGTATTGGATTGGTTATAATGGATTTCAGCAAGTAGCCTATATAAACGATGTTTCTGATAAAATAGCTAAAGTAGAAGTGGAAAAAGAAGAAGTAGTAGAAGAAACTGTAAAGAATAACAAAGAGATTAACACTCTGAAGTTTAAAGAGCTTTATACTAAAATAGAAAAAGAGAAATATTACAGAAACCCTAACTTAACCGTAAAACTTTTATCAGAGTTATTAACTGTAAAAGAGAGAGAATTATCTAATTTGATAAATGTATGCGCAAAAAAGAATTTTCATCACTTTATAAACCAACTAAGAGTACTAGAGTTTAAAAGATTGATAGAATCTGATAAAGCAATGCAATATTCAATTTTAGGACTAGCAAAAGATGCAGGCTTCTCTTCAAAATCAACTTTCTACAAAGTATTCAAACAAATAGAAGGAATGACGCCTAGTGAATACAAGAGTAAATTGAAGTGTTCTGAAAAGCTTGTTTAAGAGTTGTTTGGTTGAATACTCTCCTAATTTAATAGAAATTTCTAGTTTTTTAAAAGTAAGTCTTGTATGTTGCGCAGAAGTTTTAGAGCTTGGAAGTAATAAAAACTAGATAAAGCTCGTTTTTGTAACCAAAGAATCAGTGTTGGGTAGACTGATTTATAACTTAAAATATCAATTTCATTGAAGAACTTTGAACTTATATCACTGTTATTTGATTTGTTAACAGCCTTTTCGGGTATAACTATTGGAATTCTTTTTATTACACTAAAAATAAAAAACCAAAAAGGAAATATTTACTTAGCGCTTTTTGTATTGAGTTTATCATTGGGTTTTATAGAAGATCTTTTTGAAGATGAGAATTTAGGAATACTATCGGATAATATAAGAATAGTGATAGAAACCGATTTTTTTATCATGCCTTCTATATTTCTTTATGCTTTAACTGTGGCAAGGAAAAATATATCATATGTTTGGTTACTACTCTATTTACCTGGAGTTTTAATGAATATTATTGGTTTTTCAGATTCTGAAGGAGAGGAAATTATTCAGGGCTTAGCATTTGTGTTGTTAAACTTTTCATTATTGTTTTTTTCTTTTAGAGTATTAAACAGATTTAAAAAGAAACTGAAAAGTTATTATTCTTATATAGAAGATAAAAGTATTTCATGGGTCAAAACAATAGTAATAACTACTTTAATAATACATTTTTATATTCTTTTTGAAGGTGTTTTAATAATGGTATTTGATAACCGTTATTTAGAGGTATTCTTAGAATTAATTTTAAGCATGCTCACATTCTTTGCGGTGTATTGGGTTGGATATAATGGATTTCAACAAATAGGTTACATTAATGATGTTTCGGAAGCGGTTGCCTTAGTAGAAATTCCTGAGACAGATAATCAAGACAATAATAATTCACAACTCAAAAGTGTAGACGATGTAAATTTAGAGAAGTTTAAACGCTGCTGTGAACAAATTCTAAAGGAGAAATATTTTACTAATCCAGATTTAACTTTAAAACTACTTTCAGGTTTTTTATTCATAAAGGAAAGAGAGTTGTCTGAACTTATAAATTCATGTGCAAAAAGTAATTTTCATGGCTTTATTAATAAGTTTAGAGTAGAAGAATTCAAGAAACTAATAAGCTCGGATAAAGTTGTGCATTATTCAATATTAGGACTAGCGAAAGATGCTGGTTTTTCTTCAAAATCAACGTTTTACAAGGTGTTTAAAGAGGTTGAGGGAGTTACTCCAAGTGAGTATAAAAACAGGTTAAGAAGTCCGAATACGTGTTCTAGGACTTGTTAAAAAGAATTTTTTTAATCGTGTAACGTTTCTTTGCTGACAGGTAATTGTAACGTTATTTATTGAAGGGATAAAGTTACTTTTTAGAAGTACATGTCTAATTTTAAAAACAAATCACGATGAAGAAAATAATAGTAACCATAATTATACTTTGGTTGGGACACGTTCCAGCACAATGTCAAGAGATTTCTAAACAAATTTTTGGGAAATGGGAATTAAAGCAGGTAGAAGCAATGGGACAAAAAGGAAGTCCTATGGAAGTTTTTGGAGTTGCCGAAGCCTATCAAGAGTACCAAAAACCTAATAAGTTTACAGGTTTTTTAGGAGAAAAAGTAAGCGGAAGTTTTATTATTGATGATAAATCCAAAACAATTACTGTAAAAGCAGGAGAAGATGACGCTGTTTTTAAAGTAAAAGGCTTTACCGCTAATAAAATGGTGCTAGATATAGCCACCGAAGAGGGAATTCTGACCCTACATTATCAGAAGAAATAACTATTGTTTAAAGTTTAATAAATCTAATATTTAACTCTATTAATTAGAGTAAAATTATCATTAGTCTTACGTCATGTTTATGTTTTAAGTATGATGTAGGATAGGATAACTATAGCCATCAACCAACCAAATTAACGTTATAGTCACTTAAAAAAAATCCACTATGTCTCTATTTTATGAAAACCCATTGGTTTTACAATTAATTGTTTATGCTTTTATCATTTTTTTCTTTTGGGGATTAGAATTAGTACTATTCTCTCAGCAGATAAAACAAAAAGCACTTCATTCATTATTAAATGCAAAGTTTATAATATTTGTGTTGCCGGTTCAAATTGGGCTTTCTACCATAGTATTTATGGTAGCAAATTGGACAGTTAAAGAAAAATGGGGTTTACTATACCAATTACCTTTAGAAGAGTTTTCAATATTACACTTTATTGTAGCTTTTATATGTATTGATTTTTTTGATTATTGGTACCATGTAATGATGCATAGAGTTCCACTTTTTTGGAGGTTTCATCAAATACATCATAGCGATATGGATGTAGATATTTCAACAACAGTTAGAGAGCATCCTGGAGAAACTACTGTAAGAGTAAGTTTTTTAATAGCTATAGTTTTCGTTTTAGGAGTTCCAGTAGAGTTCTTATTAATCAAACAATTTATTCAAAGTTTTATCAATTTAACTTCGCATTCAAAGGCAAAATTGCCAGAAAAGGTAAACAATATTGTATCGCTTTTATTTGTAACACCAAATACACATCACATACACCATCATTATGTATTACCGCAAACTGATAGTAATTATGGAGATATATTTTCTATTTGGGATCGATTGTTTTCAACATTCAGTAAAATGAAACAATCAGACATTGTACATGGAATAGATACCAATATGGATGTAGATGAAAATAAAGATTTTAAAAATTTAATTACTCGTCCTTTTGATGAAAATAGAGAGCATTCAACTAATCCTATTTATAAAAAGGTAAAGTTAAAAACGGTAAAGTAGTTTTAGGATGAAGATGAGGTTAGTAGTAGTGTTTATTTTCATATACACTACATTGAGTGCACAGACAAAAGTTAGTGGTAAAATTTTAGATGAGAATAATGAACCTTTACCATATGTAAATGTTTTTTTTAAAGGAACTACCATAGGTACAGTAAGTGATGAAAAAGGAGAGTTTTATATACAAAGTGCTAAAAAGCAATCAGTAATATCAATTGTTTTTCTAGGTTTTCAAACTCAAGAAATTGAATTGAAAGATAGGATAATGAATGGGTTGAAGGTAACATTAAAAGAAGATAATACTACTTTAGAAGAAGTTGTAATCGTTAAGCGACCAAAAAAGAGAGTTAAGAAAGAAGAAAACCCAGCGTATCGAATATTAAAAGAAATCTGGAAAAAGAAGAAAAAAAATGGACTTTCCTTGGTTAGATCGTATCAATATGATCAGTACAATTCAAGAGAGCTAGGTTTTGGAAACATGGATAGTGCTTTTGTTCGTAAAGTTTTACGTAAAAAGTTTCAGGACTTAAAAGATAATGTGCAAAAAAACTATGACAATGATACCTACTATTTGCCAGTAGAGTTTATAGAAAAAAGTGAAAAAGTTTATGGAAATAATTTATTGCACAAAGAAAGAAGAGATGTTGAAGGAGAACGAAAAATAGGAATACATCAACTAGGGAAATATGTAGATAGAGCTGCTACTATTTTTCAAGAGATAGATGTGTATAATGATAATGTATTTATTTTAGATAAAACCTTTATTAGTCCAATTTCTACAACAGGGTTTGGAAGTTATGATTATGTATTATCAGATAGTTCAATTGTAAATAATAGAAAAGAATATACCATTCATTTTTTTCCTCGACAAAAAGGAGATTTGGTATTCAAAGGTCACATGAAAGTTGCCGATAAAAGCTTTGCTTTAACTTCTATTGATATGGAAATTTTAAAAGATGTAAATCTGAATTTTGTTAGAGACTTATCAATAGAAAAAACATTTTTATTAAAAAACGATAGTATTTATTTGCCGAAAACAAATAAATATAAGGGAGAATTCACTTTTTTGACAAAGAATAATAAGGAAAAAGGTATTTATCTAGTAAAAAAAGAAAAGTTCTCAAAATATGTTTTTGATAGAGAAAAATCGGCAGCTTTTTATGATGTGAAAATAGTTCAAAATTCAGCTAATCAATTTAAAAAGTCTGATACTTACTGGAACATAAAGCAAGATGAAACAGCAAAGAATACATTTAAACTTGTAGATAAAGTAAAATCTAGTAGTAAAGTAAAAAAAATAACGGGTACCATATATACGTTATCTGATGGTTATTTTACACCTATTACGGGAATTCAGTTAGGAAATATATTTACTACAACTGCAAGAAATGATGTCGAGGGAATTAGGTTAAGATTAGGTTTTAGAACCTTTAGGACTAATAATGACCGAATGAAGTTATTAGGTTATGGAGCTTATGGATTCAAAGATAAAAAGTTTAAATATGGTCTAGAGGGTAGGTATTTGGTTTCATTAAAACCAAGAATAACTATTGGAGCAGCTTATATGGATGATGTTGAACAAATGGGGTTTACCAGATTTAATGAAAGAGATTTAATACCACAGCCAGACAAAGGTCCGAAAGCAGTTTTTGTAAGAGGAGATAATTATTTTTTAGCGAAAGTGAAAAAGAAAATGTTCCGATTTGATGTAGAAATAGCTAAAAACTTTAACATGGGAATTAAGTTGGCTCATGAAAAAATATCATCGGCAGATCCAAAACGTTTTTCTATGGCATTTTTTGATAAGAAAAAGAATAAAACAATAAACGTAACCAAAGATGTGTATTCTGATTTTTATTTAAGTTATCAACCAGGAAGAATTACAGAAGGTTTTGGGGTTGATAGACAGTTAGGAACAAAGTTGCACCCCAAATTGCTAGTAAATTATAAAAAGGCATATAAAGGAATTTTTGGAGGTAATGTAGATTATGAAAAGTTATCAATTCTATATAATCATCCAATACCAGTAGGGAAATTTGGAGTATTCGACCCAACTATTATAGCTGCAAAAACATTCGGGAAAACACCTTTATCGGTGTTAACAGCTGTACCTTCAAATCAAACTTATTTCTTAACACCTAATACATTTGCCTTGTTAGATTATTATGATTTTGTAGCAGATAGTTCAATTGAAGGTCATTTTGAACAGCATTTTAATGGTTTGATATTTAACCGTATTCCTTTAATTAAAAAATTAGGGTTGAGAAGTTTACTGACTTTTAGAGCAGTTTATGGAAGTATTTCCGATAAAAATAAAAAGATAAATAGATCAACGATAAAATATGCAGCACCAAATAGGAAACCATATTTCGAATATGGTTTTGGAATAGAAAATATAGGTTATGGGAATTTGAGACCCTTACGTGTTGATTTTATTTGGAGAGGAGATTTTAAAAATGTAAACGGACCAGTAAGCCCAGGTTTTGGGATACGAGTTGGTTTTAAAACATCATTTTAACTTATGAAGACAAAAATTGAACTAATAATTATAGTACTGTTTTTAGCAAGCGCTACATTGTACGGACAAGAATACATTTATGATGTAAAGGTTTTTGGAAAAAAAATAGGAACAGTTACAGCAAATAGAATTCAAAAAGGAACTAAAACAGTTTATAAAACTAGTTCCTTTTCATCAATTCGCTTTTTTGGAAAAAAAGAAATTTCAACATTTATGGAAACTGTGTATGAAAACGATGTTTTACAAAGGAGTTTTTATGAAGTGAAAAAAAATAAGAAAACTAGAGAAAAAGCAGTTTTAGAATATAAGAAGGATAAATATTTTATTATAACCGATGGTAAAGAAACATATCATGATAAACCCATATTTATGAGTACTATAATGTTAACTTATCATAGACCGGAAAATAACGAAAGAGTCTTTGAAGAGGTAGGAGGTTTTTATAAAACCATGATGAAAATAAGTGAAAATAAGTTTGATTTAATTAACCCAAATAGCAGGCACAAAGATACTTATATATATAATGAAGAAGGGGTTTTGAAAAAGTGTATAGTTCGAAAAACCTTATTCAATTTTGAAATGATTTTAAAAACGGAAAAAAAGCAATTAGGAAAATTATAAATAATGGATAAAGCTCCAAAATTTTCTTTTTTCTAAATAATATAGATTCGTTTCGTTTAAATAAGCTTCTCGTTCAAAGCTTAAGTTTTTATAAGCTAAATGACGGTTTTTATAAATAATCAACTTAACTAGCCATTCAATAATGTAAAACAAGAAAAAGAAAATAATAAGTAATTCCTGTTGTTGTCTTAAATGAATTTTTTCATGATTAATTAACTCGTAGTTATACCTTAAATCTTTTCTTTTCAAAAAAATAAAAGGATATAAGGTTAGCCCAATGAACCCTTTCGGGATGATATGTTTAGAGATAAAAATCATGATAAGATTATGGTGTAAAAATAACCATTTTATATTTTATAAGAATGAAAAGAGTGTTTTTAAGTAGTAATCTTTTCTATAAGAGAAGCCACAATAGGGTTTCTATTATTCTTATCCCATACAACCGAAAGTGTTGTTCGTTGAGGTATTTTATGGAGCTCAATAAACTTTACGTTCATGTTGTATCCTTTTTGAAGTGACTTAGGAACAATAGATAAACCAAAATTGTTTTCAACTAATTTATAAATAGAAGCAGCATGAATTGTATTATGAGAAACAATGGGAGTAAAACCACTTTCATCAAATATTTGCATTATTTTTTCATAATAAGACGGACTATAAGAAGGGTCAAATAAAATAAAAGATTCATCTTTTAATTCTTGTAAACCTTTAAAGTTAGAAGTATTTATTGGATGGTTTTTGGGTAATACTAAGCAGAAAGATTCTTTTAAAATAGGTTTAATATTTAAACCTCTCGGAACTCTATCTAAACGTACAAAACCAACGTCAATGTCATGAGAAAGTAAACTTTCAATTTGCTTCTGATTGTCCATTTCTTTTAACCCAAATTGTACATTAGGATGCTCTTTTTTAAATTGAATTAATAAATTAGGGATAATATCTTGCATCGCAGAACCAACATAACCAAATTCTAACTTACCTTGTTTGCCATCTTGAAGAAGCTTCGCATAGTCTAAAATGTTATCTAAGTTTTTCAGATTTCTTGTAAGCTCATTTTTAAGATATAAACCCGCAGAAGTCAACTCAACTTTTCTGTTATGTCTCACAAATAATTCGACACCTAAATCGTCTTCCATTTGTTTAATTTGTCTACTTAAACCTGGCTGTGAAATAAAAAGACGTTCAGCCGCTTTTCTAAAGTGTAAGTCTTCAGCAACAGCCAAAAAATATCTAAAGTGTCTTAACTCTATTTGATAACTCATAGTTATTAATTGATGATTTAATTGATATTGTTGGTTATCAAAATTAAAAATAACTTTGTGAAAAATGAAATAATAGACATGTTTAAATACGGAATAGATCACTTAACGGTAGACAAAGTAATTGCAATTGCCGAAGGAACTTTAAAAGCAGAAATAACATCTGAAGCTAAAGATAAAGTAAATGTATGTAGAGGGAAGGTTGATAAAATGGCAAATTCTGATGCCGCTATTTATGGTATAAATACAGGTTTTGGTCCATTATGTGACGTGCAAATTACACCAGAAGAGACAAGTAAGTTACAAGAAAACTTATTAATCACACATGCGGTTGGAGTAGGGAATCCTATAAATAAAAAGTTATCTAAAATCATGATGATATGTAAAGTACATGCATTATGTCAAGGATTTTCAGGAGTACGTTTAGAAATGATAGAACGTATAGTATATTTTATTGAAAATGATTTATTGCCAGTAGTTCCAGAGCAAGGTTCAGTAGGGGCTTCTGGAGATTTAGCACCACTATCTCACCTATTTTTACCATTGTTAGGAGAAGGAGAATTTTGGGTTGGAGATAGTATAGAATCAGCAAAAAAAGTATTAAAAGATAATGGTTTAGAGCCTTTAATATTACAAGCTAAAGAAGGTTTGGGGTTAATAAACGGAACACAGTTTATATTAGCACATGCTATCCTTGGTTTGAAAAAAATGGAGTACCTATTAGATTTGGCTGATGTTGCTGGAGCTATGACTTTAGAAGGCTATTCAGGTAATGTATCACCATTTAAAGAAGAGTTACATAAAATACGTCCATTTGAAGGAAATTTAAAAGTAGCGGAACGTATGAGAATGCTTTTAAAAGATTCTCAAAATGTAGAAGATACTAGTTTCCCAAGAGTACAAGATCCATATTCTATTCGTTGTATGCCACAAGTGCATGGAGCATCAAGAAATGCTTACAATCATTTAAATGAAATGGCTGAAATAGAAATGAATTCTGTAACAGATAACCCAATTGTATTAAGTGAAACAGAAGCAATATCAGGAGGGAACTTCCATGGACAACCTTTAGCAATGGTGTTAGATTATGCATCAATTGCAGTTGCTGAGTTAGGTAATATTTCAGATAGACGTTCATATTTGTTATTAGAAGGAAAATACGGTTTACCTAGATTATTAACTACAGCTGGCGGATTGAATTCAGGATTTATGATTCCTCAATATACTACAGCAGCTTTAGTAACAGAAAATAAATCATTGTGTTTTCCACCGTCGGCAGATAGTGTGCCTACTTCATTAGGTCAGGAAGACCATGTTTCTATGGGAAGTATTTCAGGAAGAAAATTCAATCAAATTTTAGGGAATTTAGATAAAATATTAGCTATAGAGTTTATGTATGCTGCACAGGCAATGGACTTTAGAAGACCAAATAAGTTTTCATCAATCATAGAAGAAAACTTTAAACTAATTAGAAATAAAGTGGCTAAATTAGAGGAGGATAGAGTATTAAAAGATGATATTAATGCTTTGGTAGTAATGGTTAAAAATCAAGAATTTAAAGTAGCGTAAAAAGAAATTATTATGACATTTAAAGAACAAATACAACAAGGAATTCCAAATGAATTACCAGAAATTCCAGTATACGATTCATCAATAAACAGAGCGCCTAAGCGTAAAGAAATTTTAACCACAGAGGAGAAAAAATTAGCGCTAAGAAACGCATTACGTTATTTTGATAAAGAACATCATGAGGTATTATTACCAGAATTTGCTGAAGAGTTAGAAAAGTATGGACGTATTTATATGTACCGTTTCCGTCCTACTTACAAAATGCATGCACGTGATATTGAAGAATACCCAGGGAAATCGTTACAAGCGAAAGCTATTATGTTGATGATTCAGAATAATTTAGATTATGCGGTAGCGCAACACCCACATGAGTTAATTACTTATGGAGGAAATGGAGCAGTATTTTCTAACTGGGCTCAATATTTACTAACAATGAAGTATTTATCTGAAATGACAGATGAACAAACTTTAGTAATGTACTCAGGACATCCAATGGGATTATTTCCATCTCATAAAGATGCACCAAGAGTTGTAGTTACAAATGGAATGATGATACCTAATTATTCAAAACCAGATGATTGGGAAAAATTCAATGCTTTAGGAGTTACCCAATATGGGCAAATGACAGCAGGAAGTTACATGTATATAGGTCCACAAGGAATTGTACATGGAACAACAATTACAGTATTGAATGGGTTTAGAAAGATAGGAAAATCGCCAAAAGGAAGTTTATTTGTTACTGCTGGTTTAGGAGGAATGAGTGGAGCACAGCCAAAAGCTGGAAATATAGCAGGATGTATTACCGTTTGTGCAGAAGTAAACCCTAAGATTACACAAATACGTTTAGATCAAGGTTGGATAGATGAAAAAATTACCGATTTAGATGAATTAGTTAAGAGAGTTAAAGAAGCTAAAACAAATGAAGAAGTAGTTTCAATAGCTTATTTAGGAAATATAGTTGAGGTTTGGGAGAAGTTTGCAGAAGAGAATGTGCATATTGATTTAGGATCTGACCAAACATCATTGCATAATCCATGGGCAGGAGGATATTATCCAGTTGATCAGTCATTTGAAGAATCAAATGATATGATGGCAAATAATCCAGAGTTATTTAAGGAAAAAGTACAAGAAACACTACGTCGTCATGCAGCAGCTATTAATAAGCACACAGTTAAAGGTACCTATTTCTTTGATTATGGAAATGCATTTTTATTAGAAGCGAGTAGAGCAGGAGCAGATGTAATGAATCCAAATCCTACATTAGGAAGAGAGTTTAAATATCCAAGTTATGTACAGGATATTATGGGGCCTATGTGTTTTGATTATGGTTTTGGACCATTCCGTTGGGTATGTGCTTCAGGAAAACCAGAAGATTTAGCAAAAACAGATGAAATTGCTTGTAGCGTATTAGAAGAAATAAGAAAGAATTCGCCAGAAGAAATTCAGCAACAAATGGCTGACAATATTCAGTGGATTAAAGGAGCTCAGGAAAACAAATTAGTAGTAGGGTCTCAGGCACGAATTTTATATGCAGATGCAGAAGGAAGAATGAAAATAGCACAAGCGTTTAATGAAGCTATTGAAAGAGGTGAAATAGATCCAGTTGTTTTAGGTCGTGATCATCATGATGTATCAGGAACAGATTCTCCATACCGAGAAACTTCAAATATTTACGATGGTTCTCGTTATACCGCAGATATGGCTATTCACAACGTAATTGGAGATAGTTTTAGAGGAGCTACATGGGTCTCAATTCACAACGGAGGTGGAGTAGGATGGGGAGAAGTTATGAACGGAGGATTTGGCATGCTTCTTGATGGTAGTTTAGATGCATCAAGACGCTTAAAATCAATGCTTTTTTGGGATGTAAATAACGGAATAGCACGTCGTAGTTGGGCAAGAAATGAAGAAGCAGTTTTTGCTATTAAACGTGCCATGAACGTTGAACCTAACTTAAAAGTAACTTTACCAAACTTAGTGGATGATGCATTATTAGAAAATGTATAAACCCTAAGAAAATGAAGATATCGAAATTACTTTTTTTACCAATGATTACTTTGTTTATTGTTTCATGTAGTAGTGTGAAAGTAGCTACAGATTACGATACTAAAGTAAATTTTAATGACTATAAAACATTTGCGTTTTATAAAACAGGAATTGATAAAGCACCTATCTCTGACTTAGATAAGAAGAGAATTATGCGTGCAGTTGAAGCTGAATTAGTAGCAAAAGGTATGACCAAGTCATCTAATCCAGATGTATTAGTTAGTTTATTTACCAAATCTAGAGAACGAATCAATATTAATGATGTTAACTACGGCTGGGGCTGGGGTTATGGTTGGGGCTGGAATCCATGGATGTGGGGAGGTGCCAATCGTTTAAATGTAAACCAGTATACTGAAGGAACATTGTTTTTGGATATTATTGATGCAAAAAATAAAGAGTTAGTTTGGCAGGGAATTGGAACTGGAGCATTAAAAATTACCAATATGGAGAAAAAAGAGGCCAGAATTAGAGAGTTTGTAAAAGAAATTATGGCTAAGTATCCTCCTGGGAGTAAGAAGTAATTAAATAAAAATTAAAAAACAAAAAGCATCAAATAGAATATTTGATGCTTTTTTTGTTAAAAAAAGTTAAAAAAAATGTAACAAACTATTAATCAAGTCTACTGATATGTAAATCATTAAAATTACAAAACCAAAAAGTATGAAGTTAGTTATAGAGAATTTGACAAAAACCTATAAGAATGGTGTAAAAGCTATTGATGGTTTAAATTTAGAAATCGGAACAGGAATGTTTGGATTATTAGGGCCAAATGGAGCAGGGAAGTCTTCATTAATGCGTACTATTTCTACATTACAAAGTCCAGATTCTGGAACTATTACTTTTGGAGATATTAATGTTTTAGAAGATAAAATGGCATTGCGAAAAGTACTGGGGTATTTACCACAATCATTTGGAGTGTACCCAAAAATGTCAGCAGAAGATTTATTAGATTATTTCGCAACATTAAAAGGAATTGCTTCAAAATCAGATCGTGAAAAATTGGTGAGAGAAGTATTAGAGATTACCAATTTATATGAAGTACGTAAAAAATATGTAGCAGGATATTCAGGAGGTATGAAACAACGTTTTGGAATAGCGCAATTATTATTGAATAATCCAAAACTAATTATAGTAGATGAACCAACAGCAGGATTAGATCCAGCAGAGCGTCACCGATTTTTAAATGTGTTAAGAGAAGTAGGAACTAATTGTACAGTTATTTTTTCAACGCATATTGTGGAAGATGTTAAAGAGTTATGTAAAGAAATGGCGATTCTAAATGGAGGACGTATTTTAAAACATACAACGCCAACTGAGGCTACAAAAGAAATTGAAGGACAAATTTGGACTAAAATTATTGATAGAGAAGCGTTAGAGCAAACGGAAGCTACTTACAATGTGCTATCTTCAAACTACAATCAAGACAATACATTAAATGTACGTGTGTTTTCAGAAACAAAACCAGCTGAAGACTTTAAAGAGGCTACACCACAGTTAGATGATGTGTACTTTTTAGCATTAAAAGGAGATCAACCAGTAGCAGTTTAATCAATTTCTAAACTAAAAACACATGTTTTATACAATATTTAAACACGAGTTAAATTACTGGTTAAAGAAGCCAGTAACATATATTTTTACGGCTATTTTATTCTTGATAGCTATTTTTTTATCATCTAGTTCTGCTGGTATTTTTGATTTTTTAACAGTAACAACTGGTTCTTCAATCATTGTAAACTCACCATCAGGAATTAATGGGTTGTTTAATGGAATGGCAACTTTTTTATTCTTCTTATTTCCATCAATAATAGGAATTTCGGTATATAGGGATTATAAAAGTGAAATGCATTCAATTTTGTATTCTTATCCATTTAGTAAAGCGAATTATTTATCGGCTAAGTTTTTAAGTTCTTTTGTAGTTGTGCTCTTAATTATTCTAGTAGCAGGTATAGGATTGTTCTTAGGTTTTAGATTACCTGGAACAAATCAAGAGATAGTTGGAGCTTTTAATTTTTCAGCATATACACATTCTTATTTAATATACATTATACCAAATGTATTATTATTTGGAGCTATTGTATTTGGAGTAGTTACATTCACTAGAAACATTGCTGCAGGTTTTATAACAGTAGTTTTATTAATGTTTGTTCAGGGTGTAGCGGAAAGCTTTTTGTCAAATCCTGATAATCGTTTTTGGTCAGCTTTATTTGATCCTTTCGGATCACAAGCGGCAAGTTATTATACACGTTATTGGACTGTTGCAGAACAAAATGAATTAATGCTGCCTTTTAAAGGAGTCATCATTTATAACCGATTATTATGGTTGGGGATAGCGAGTGTTATACTAGCAGGAGTTTATAAGTTGTTTTCATTTACTCAGAGTGCATTTACATTTAGTTTTAAAAAGAGTAAAGGAGAACGTATTATAAAGCATAACTTTGGAGGGATTACTCGTATAGAATTACCTAAAGTTACTTATGATTATTCATTTATAAATGATTTAAAAACTACTTGGAAATTATCAAATGTAGATTTTAAATATATCTTCAAGAGTTGGCCATTTATAGCCATTTTATTAGTTGGTTTGATATCATTATTAGTGTTTGCTCAAACAGCAGGAGAATTGTTTGGAACTAAAACATATCCTACTACTTGGCAAATGTTATTATTACCAGGAACTGTATTTACCTTCTTTATAAATTTATTAACTTTTCTATATGCAGGAATGTTAATACGAAGAGGAGAAATAGCAAAAACCAACCATTTAATAGATGTAACTCCGGTAAAAAACTGGACACTTTTAGTGTCTAAATTTATTGCTATTATAAAAATGCAAATTGTATTATTAGGAGTAATTGTTGTGGCTGGAGTGTTATTTCAGATATATAAAGGGTATTATAATTTTGAATTAGGACACTATTTTTATGAGGTATATGTACTAATGTTTATCCATTTTGTTATTTGGGCCTTCTTAGCAATGTTGACTCAAACGTTAATTAAAAACCAATATTTAGGATTATTTGTACTGTTAGTTTTTTTAATAGGGTTACCATTATTATCATTAGCGGGAATAGAACAGTCAGTATTTAAGTATAATCAAGGTTCTAATTATCAGTATTCTGATATGAATGAATATGGAGCTTCATTTAATAGATATTTTGCTTATAAGATTTATTGGTTTATCGGTGGTTTGATTCTATTGATTTTAGCAAAGTTATTTTGGATGAGAGGAATAACATTCTCTTTTGCAGAAAGATTAAAAATCGCCAAAGAGCGTCTAAATTACAAAGTAATTGCAGTTTTATCTGTTTTAACTCTTTTGTTTTTCGGTTTAGGAGGAAGAATTTATTACGAAAACAATGTGTTGAATACACGTTTATCATCGAAAGAAAGAGAACAATTAAGAGTTGATTGGGAGAAGAATTATAAAAAGTATGAAGGAAAAGCCCAACCTAGAATTGTGGCTGTAAATGTAGATATGAATATTTTCCCGAAGATAAGAGATTTTAAATCTTCTGGAATTTATAAAATGATAAATAAAACTAGCGAAGCTATTGATAGTGTTTTCTTAAATCATAATGACTATCCAAGTACATTTGAGTTTAATAAACCAAATACGTTAGTGTTGGAAGATACAGTTCAGAATTTTGATATTTATAAATTCAAAACACCAATACAACCAGGAGATAGTTTAGAATTAAAATTTACAGTTCATAATAAGCCAAATACATTTTTACGAAACCATTCACCAGTATTAGAAAATGGTACATTTATAAATAGTGGAATTTATCCATCATTAGGCTATGCTTCAGGAGGAGAATTAAGAGATGATGAGACTAGAAAGAAGTTTGGTTTACCAAAGAATGAATTAAGACCACATCCAACAGATAGCACAGCTTTAGGAGATACTTATATTTCTAAAGATTCAGATTGGATTGATTTTGAAGCAACTGTTTCAACATCAGAAGATCAAATAGCTATTGCACCTGGATATTTACAAAAGGAATGGACAAAAGATGGACGTCGTTATTTCCATTATAAAATGGATAGTAAGATTCTAAATTTCTATGCGTTTAACTCAGCTAAATACGAGGTCAAAAAAGATAAGTGGAATGATGTAAATCTTGAAATCTATTATCAAAAAGGGCATGAATATAACTTAGATAGAATGTTTAAAGGAATAAAAGCATCGTTAGATTATAATTCAAAAAACTTCAGTCCATATCAGCATAGACAGGTTAGAATTATTGAATTCCCAAGAACAGAAGGAAGCTTTGCACAATCATTCCCAAATACGATTCCATTCTCAGAAGCAGTTGGTTTTATTGCTGATGTAGATGATACAGATGAAGGAGGAGTTGATTACCCATTTGCAATTACGGTTCACGAATTAGCGCATCAATGGTGGGCACACCAAGTAATTGGAGCAGATGTTTTAGGAGCAACTATGTTATCGGAAAGTTTATCAGAATACGTGTCGTTAAAAGTATTAGAACACGAATATGGGAAAACGAAGATGCGTAAGTTCTTAAAGAAAAGCTTAGACGATTATTTACAGCAACGTACTTTTGAGCGTAAACGAGAAAAAGCATTAATGTATAACGACGGACAAGGGTATATCCGTTATCAAAAAGGGTCTTTAGTATTTTATGCTTTAAGCGATTATATTGGAGAAGATAAGTTGAACAATGCTTTAAAAGAATATGTAGAAAAGGTTAAGTTTCAAGATGCGCCATATACTACATCAATTGAAATGGTTGATTATATAAAGAAAGCAACACCAGATAGTTTACAGTACGTAATTAAAGATATGTTTGAAACGATTACTTTGTATAAAAATAGAGTAACTAAAGTAGAATCTAAAGAGTTAGAGAACGGAAAATACCAAGTTGATATAGAGTTTGAAGTATCTAAATATCGTAATGACGAAAAAGGAAAACGTTTTTATGGTGAGCAAGCAGGAGATACTTTAACATATAAAACTGAAAAAATGAAAAAGCCAGTATTATCTGTTAAGTTAGCTGACTATGTAGATATCGGTATTTTTGGTGAAGAAGAAGTAGATGGAAAGAAAAAAGAGATTGAGTTATATTTGAAAAAACATAAAATAACGCAGATAAATAATAAAGTTTCGATAATTGTAAATAAAAAGCCTGTTGAAGTAGGAGTAGATCCTTATAACAAGTTAATAGATACAAAGTCTGATGACAATAGAAGAAAACTTTAAAATACTACTTACGTAAAAAAGAAAGCGCCTTGTTATTATAACAAGGCGCTTTTTATTTTAAAAGGTATCTAAATTATTAATCAATTATAATTTTACTGTCATGTGGAAACTCTTTCTCTAATTTCTCTTTTCCTTTATTGTACATTTTTTCAAGCTCTTCTTCGTCAATTTCTCTTTCTTGATATTTGATTTCAAGGTCAATTATAAATTCAAGTTCTTTCAATAAAAACTTGTAAGTATCAATAGAGCTATAGTTTGCTATTTTTCTCAAATTGATTAAACTACTAAAAATGAAATTATGACTATACTCAGAGATGTTTTTAGAAACAACTTCGTTAGAAATAATATTTTCCATTAAATCAGGATAAGGAATAGGGTTGTCTAATTTTAGTTTATTAATAAGGTTAGGGGTGTAACTAGAATCTTTTTTAATAGTATCAATATAAGTTCCTAATCCTTTTGTGTAATCAAAAGTATTATCAATAATGTTTTTAGCAGATTTTAAAAGTTTAACAGTATCAGCTTTCTCTTTTTTAAGGTTTTCTTTATTTGATAAATTAACGGCTAAAAGAACACCGAAAAGAGTAGCTAGAAGAGTTGAAACAAAAGATAGCGTTTCTGATTTTTGTTGTTTCTTTTTTAATAGAATTAAAAAGCCTATGCTTATTAAGCTAATAATGATTAAAATGAATGTATATCCCATAGAGTTTGTAAAATGTATTCAATAGTACTATATATAGGTGTATTTAACAAGCTTTTTGTTACATGGAGTTATATTAATAATAAAAACAATTATTTTTGCATTCATGCATAATAGAAGAGTAGCTCTTACTGAAGAAGATTATTACCTAAATGAACAAGGGTATAGAGTATTTACAGAAAAATATCATTTAAAAAGAGGTTATTGTTGTAAAAACGGTTGTAAGCATTGTCCTTATGGATACGATAAAAAAACAGATAGCTTTAAATAAAGTGACATTTATAGAATAATTGTTTCTAAAAAATATAAATTAAAGAGAAATGAAAAAAATTATAGCAGTAGCATTCGTTGTTTTATTAACAGGATGTGCAGAGTTGCAAAAGGTAGTAAATCAATTACCACAAGGAGGAGTATTATCTCAAGAACAGATAGGAAATGGTTTACGTCAAGCATTAGATAATGGAATAAAAAACCAAGTAAAAAAACTAACAGCAAAAGATGGTTTTTATAGAAACAAATTAGTGAAAATTGTTTTGCCAAAAGAATTGCAAGTAGTAGATAAAGGGTTACGTAAAATAGGTTTAAGTAATTTGGCAGATGAAGGGCTGAAAGCGATTAATAGAACAGCAGAAGATGCAGTAAAAACAGCAACACCAATATTTGTAAATGCAGTGAAAGAAATAACTTTTAATGATGCGAAAAATATTTTATTAGGAGAGAAAAATGCTGCTACAGTTTATTTAGCAGGAAAAACAAATAGAGCATTATATAGTGAGTTTAATCCGGTAATTAAAAACTCTTTTGCTAAAGTAGGTGCTGATAAAATTTGGGCAAACTTAATTTCAAAATACAATAGTATACCGTTTGTAAAAAAAGTAAATCCAGATTTAACAGATTATGTTACTACACAAGCTCTAAATGGAGTTTTTACAATGATAGAAGTAGAAGAAAAAGGAATACGAGAAAAAGTAGGTTTACGTAATACAGCATTATTACGTCAAGTATTTGCTTTACAAGATAAAAGATAAAATAATATATATTGTTTCTTAAGAGCCTATTATGAAATTTCATAATAGGCTCCTTTTTTTGTAATAAGGTTAAATCGTATAAAAAGCATAGGGAAAACACTAAGAATTAAATACGATTGCTTTTATGTTGTTGTAAATCAAATATTTGTGTATATTTATAGTCCTAGTTAATCAATTACAAAATGTCAAGAGTTAATCAATTACAAAGGTATAGAGAGCATCTAGAAAATAGGTACCGTAAATTGGTTGAGAGAGCTAATGATTACAAGTATGAGGATGAATGTAAAAGTGATCGCTCTGCTTTTAAGGCAATGAAAGTTTTAGAGAAGCTTAATAGAATTAAATATTTAGATAAGGACCTCTCAAGTTCTGTTGTGTAAATCTATAAAATAGTCAAAGGCTTTTAACAACCTGGTTCCATACCAAGAAAACATTTCACCATCAACAAAAATTATTTTTGCGTGGTTTGTATGTTCTCTTAATTCCTCCTTGTGCTTATTTTTAAAAGGATAAGGTTCGGATGAGAGCAATATAAATTCAGGATTTCCATCAGAAATAATGTTTGTTAATTTTACTTCTGGATAACGACTTTTAGAACTATAAATATTTTTAAATTTATTTAGTTCTAAAAGGTGGTTAATAAAGGTAGTGTTTCCAGCAACCATCCATGGATCTCTCCAAATAAAATAAGCTACTTTTTTTTCACCCTTATTTTTAATGAATTGTGCAAAGTGGTGTAATTTACGATCTAATTCAGAATTAATTTCCAAAGCTTTTTGTTCACAAGAAAAAATTGAACCATATTGGGTTATTAACTCTTTAGAATCATTAAGGGTGAAAATTTCAGAAACATGAGTTGGAGCAATACGTTCACAAGCCTCAACAATTTCTTTCGTGTTTTCTTCCTTGTTGCAAAGAATAATATCGGGATTTAAACTTTTTATTTTATCAAGCTTAATAGTTTTAGTACCACCAACAGTAGTTTTTTCTTTTCTTAAATGGGTTGGATGTACACAAAACTTGGTAACTCCAACAATACTCTCTTCCAATCCCAAGTCAAAAAGCAATTCTGTTTGACTTGGAACTAAAGAGATAATTCGTTTTGGAGTTTTGTTTAATTCAAAAACTCTGTTTATTTGGTCTTTGAACTTCATAAACTAGTTTAAAATATCCTTCATTTGAGTTTGTAATTCTTCGGCTTTTTTAGCAGCAGCTTCAGCAAAGTCTTTTTCATTAGAAGCATAAATAATACCACGTGAAGAATTAATAAGTAACCCAACAGTGTCATTCATACCATATTTACAAACATCTTGTAAATTTCCTCCTTGTGCTCCAACACCAGGAACTAATAAAAATGAATTAGGAATAATAGTTCTGATGTCTGCTAAAAACTCTGCTTTAGTAGCGCCAACAACATACATCAGGTTTTCAGCATTATTCCAAGATTTAGAAGTTTCTAAAACTTGTTTATATAATTCAATACCATCAACGTTTTTAGTTTGAAAGTCGAAAGCTCCCTGATTAGAAGTTAAAGCTAGCATTATAGTGTGTTTATCTTCAAAAGCTAAAAAAGGCTCAACAGAGTCTTTTCCCATATAAGGAGCTACTGTAACGCTATCAAAAGCTAAATCATTAAAAAAAGCTTTCGCATACATGGTAGAAGTATTTCCAATATCACCACGTTTAGCATCGGCAATGGTAAAAATTTCAGGATGCTTATCATTAATGTATTGTATGGTTTTTTCTAAAGCTTGCCAACCTTTAATACCATAAGCTTCATAAAAAGCAGTATTGGGTTTGTAAGCCACACATAAATGGTGTGTCGCATCAATGATTGCTTTGTTGAAGGCAAAAATAGGATCTTCTTCTTTTAATAAATGAGATGGAATTTTATCTAAATCTACATCTAATCCAATGCATAAAAACGAGTTTTTTCGTTTGATTTCAGATACAAGTTGTTGTGTTGTCATGAGTTGTTGTAAAAGTTGTACAAAAGTACACTTTTTTGCCACTTTCTGTTATCTTTGTTATAGATGTTTCAATATATTACAAACAAAATACTTTACGGCTTTTTAACGCTCTTTGGGGTGGTTACAGTAATATTTTTACTGTTTAATATTTTACCTGGAGATCCAGCTCGTATGATGTTAGATCAAAGAGAGGATACAGAGCAATTAAATAATATTAGAAAAAAATATGGTTTTGATAAGCCAGCATTTACACAGTACCTCTATTATTTAAATGATGTTTCTCCACTTTCAATTCACAGTAATAATAAAGAAGATTATACTTATTTAGCAGAAAAAAAGTATAATGCTCAAAAACTGTTTTCTGTTGGAGAATCAACAATAGTTTTAAAATATCCATATTTAAGAGAATCATTTCAGAAAAACGAAAAGGAAGTATCTGAGATTATAGCAGAAACTTTGCCTAATACAGCGATATTAGCAGTGTCGGCAATTGTAATAGCTTTGGTATTAGGTATATTTTTAGGGATTATTTCAGCGCTTTATAAAGATTCTATTTTCGATAGAGTTATAGCTGTGATAAGTACTTTTGGAATGAGTGTGCCTTCGTTTTTTTCAGCAATTTTATTTGCTTGGTTTTTTGGATTTGTATTACATAAATACACTAATTTAGAAATGACAGGAAGTTTGTATGAAGTTGACGATTTTGGAGAAGGAAGTTATATTCAATTAAAAAATTTAATATTACCAGCAATAGTTTTAGGAATACGTCCGTTAGCAGTAGTAATACAGTTAATGAGAAATTCATTACTTGAAACACTAAGTCAAGATTATATACGAACAGCAAAAGCAAAAGGGTTAACTATGGTTCAAGTCGTAAAAAAACATGCCCTGAAAAATTCTTTGAATCCTGTAATAACGGCAATTTCAGGTTGGTTTGCTTCGATGTTAGCAGGAGCGGTTTTTGTAGAGTATATTTTTAACTGGAATGGATTAGGAAAAGAGATTGTAAATTCATTAAATACACTTGATTTACCAGTAATAATGGGAGCGGTACTCGTAGTAGCAACTTTATTTATAGTCATCAATATTTTGGTAGACGTTCTTTATAGCTGGTTAGATCCGAGGATTAGATTAAATTAAATATGAGACTTTTTTTATTAATAATAGTTTTTTCAATTTTAGGAAGTTGTGCAGTTTTTCAGCCAAAAGAGTTTAATACAGAAGCTTTAGAAGAAAAATTAGTTACAGTAAATAGAGATAGTATAACTTTAAAAGAAATTATAAAAAAGAATACATCAGAAAAACAGTTTGTACAGGTGTTTGCTACCTATTGTCCGGTAAGTCAGGATAGTTTTGAAGATGTTATAGCTTTTCAAAAAGAAAACCCATCAATTGATTATATTTTTTTGTCAGTAGATCATTCTTATCATGATTGGAAAAGAGGACTTGAGAATATAAAGGTAAAAGGAGAGCATTATTATATACCAAAAAAAGGAAAAGGAAAATTAGGACAGTTTTTAAAACTTAAAACAATACCTAGATTTATGGTGTTGGATAATGAAGGTAATATTATACTTTATAAAACATCAAATCTATCAGAAAGACTTAAAAGTAAAATTAAATAGTATATGGTCAAAAAAGTAATGTTGTTATTGTTAGTAGGATTGGTTAGTTGCACACTGGAAAGTCCAACAACATTTTCCAAAAAGGCATTAGAGGATGTGTTTATTACTTTAAACAATGAAGAAGTTACTTTCGATGAAATTCTAACTAAGAATAAAGGAAAAAAGATATTAATAGATGTTTGGGCTTCTTGGTGTATAGATTGTTTAGAGAATTTACCAAAAGTTAAAAAATTACAAGAAGAGAATCCAGATGTAGTGTATTTGTTTTTATCATTAGATAGAGATTTACAATCATGGAGAAATAGTATAGAGAGATTAGAAATAAAAGGACAACATTACTATATGAAATCTGGTTGGGAAGGAAAGTTTGGAGATTTTTTAGGTTTGAGTTGGATTCCCCGTTATGTACTGATAAATGAAACAGGGGGAATTGAAGTTTTTAACGCTACAAAAGCAACAGATAATTTAATTATAGAGGGCTTAAAAAAATAATGTATTTTAGCTGTTTAATAGCTAAGTAACTTGTTGAAAAAGTTTTTAAAATCTATTTTTTACAAGTTAGAACAATCTTCAGCTTTAAGAGAAATCATTAATATTTTTAGTGTTTGAAAGTATAATATTGATACAAAGATTTCTAAAAAATAATATTTAATATAAATAAGAAGAATAGTGAGACAAAAGATAGTTGCAGGTAACTGGAAGATGAATAAAAACCTTGAAGAAGCAAAACAACTAATCAAGGGTATTAAGAAAGAAGTAAAGAATTCTGAAACAGAAGCAAGAGTAATAATAGCACCTAGCTTTGTGAATTTAAATACTGCAATAAAAAGAACGAGAAAATCTAAGGTAGAAGTATCAGCACAAAATATGCATCAAGCAAGCAGTGGTGCTTTTACAGGAGAAGTATCAGCAAATATGTTAACCAACTTAGGAGTTAATATTGTAATCTTAGGACATTCAGAGCGTAGAGAATACTTTAATGAAACAAATGATTTATTGGCAAAAAAAGTAGATGCAGCTTTAGAGAATGAATTGGAAGTTATTTTTTGCTTTGGAGAACAGTTAGAAGAAAGAAAATCAGGAAATCACTTCAAGGTTGTCGAAACACAATTAAAAGAAGGATTATTTCACTTAGGAAAAGAAAGTTTTTCTAAAATAGTTTTAGCTTATGAGCCAGTATGGGCTATTGGAACAGGAGAAACAGCATCGCCTGAGCAAGCGCAAGAAATGCACGCTTTCATTAGAGAAATTATGGAGAAAACATATGGAGCTGAGGTAGCCAACGATGTTTCTATTTTATATGGAGGGAGTGTTAAGCCAGGGAATGCAAAAGAAATATTCTCAAAACCAGATGTAGATGGAGGTTTAATAGGAGGAGCTTCATTGAAACCTGAAGATTTTGTAGCCATAGTAAATGCAATCTAATGGATAATATTTATATAGAATATACATTTGAAGTAACTCCTAAAGAACCAGCTACTGAAATTTTAATTGCAGAGTTAGGAATGGTAGGTTTCGAAAGCTTTGTTGAAAACGATAATGGAGTAGTTGCTTACGTTCAAAAGGAGGAATGGAAGGAAGATATATTATCGGAAGTGTTTATTTTAAAGTCTGAAGAGTTTACAATAAATTATAATCACAAAGAAATAGAACAAACCAATTGGAATGCAGAATGGGAAAAGAATTTTAACCCAATTCAGGTAGAAGATTTGGTAAGTATACGAGCGCCTTTTCATGAAAATCCTAACTTACAATACGATATTGTAATAGAGCCAAAAATGAGTTTTGGTACTGGACATCATGAAACAACACATATGATGGTGCAACATTTAATAGATTTAGATGTTGAGAATAAAAAAACATTAGATATGGGATGCGGAACTGGAATTTTAGCAATTTTTGCTGAAATGAAAGGAGCAAAACCTATTGATGCAATAGATATTGATACTTGGTGTTATGAAAACTCTATAGAAAATGCAGAAAGAAATGGTTGCAAACATATTTCTGTTTATGAAGGTGAAGCATCGCTTTTAGAAGGAAAAAAGTATGATTTAATAATAGCAAATATTAATCGTAATATCCTGTTAAATGACATGAAAACATACACCGATTGCTTAAATGAAAAAGGAATTTTATTATTAAGCGGGTTTTATAGTGAAGATATTCCAATTATTGATGCTGAGGTGTCTAAGTACGCTTTAACATTAAAAAAGACCATAGAAAGAAATAATTGGGTAGCTTTGCAATATCAAAAATAAAGCAAATGAGTACGATAGAAAAGATACAGGAAGAGCTGGATGTTTTAATTCAAGAAACAAAAAAGCACGAAATTATTTTGCATAATGATGATGTAAATACTTTTGACCATGTTATTGACTGTTTAGTAGATGTATGCGAACATACATTAGAGCAGGCAGAACAGTGTGCTGTTTTAGTACATTACAAAGGTAAATGCGCGGTAAAAACAGGAGAATACAAAGATTTAGAAGCAAGATGTTCTAAATTATTACAATTAGGTTTATCTGCGGAGATCGTTTAGTATGGAAAATGTTTTTAGGTATTATGAGTTCTCAGAATTTATAACAGATAATTCAGGGGCTTTTTCAGGAAATGAAATATGTTTTTCAATATTAAATGAACAACATTTTTTAATTTTTGAAAAAAATAATGAAGCCTACAATTTGTATGTTTCTAAATACGACTCAAAAAAAGATATAGGTGTTAAACCTCCGGAAATACTGGAAAGTTTGATAAAAAACTACGATAAGTCTGTGCCAGAACATCGGGTAGTTCTTAGAAAATATTTATATTAAAAAAACTCAAAAAAACTTTTTTTGAGTTTTTTTTTGTTTTTATGTGACTCTTCAAAAAAAACTGTGTCATAATAGTGTAAATAAGTAATTAACTCTTTTAGAGAGCTAACCCTTAAAGTGAATAAACCCTTAAATTAAAACCTTCTCCGAGTAAACAATTATGTTGAAAGGAGAAGATTCCTCTAAAAGAAACAATATAAATAATAGTAGTAGTTAGTTTTTATACTAAGTTTGGTTAGACGAAAGGCCTTGGATGTAAATTCAAGGTCTTTTTCATTGTAGAATGGATTATGAAAAAAGAAAAACTCATCTAAAAGATGAGTTTTTTGTATTCTTATTTTCCTAAATACTATTGTTCTTTTTTTCTTTTAACTAAGGTTAAAGTGAAAATTAACCCACTTAAAAGAAAAGTGATTAATAAATTAGTCCAAACATTATTTGAAAGATTATTTTTATAAGTGAACTTAGGTAAGTTTTCGTAATCTTTTAAAGTGAATTTTTGCTCTTTAAATAACATTGGAACTAGATAGTTTCTCCATTCATTAGAGAATTCGAAAACTTGTTTCTTGTATTCGTTATAATGTTTTTCAGAAGTTCCTGCGATACTGTTTAATGATTGTTGCATTAATATTGCAGGAGAGAAAAATTTAAAAGAATTTACTAGGTTTTGCTGTTTTTGTAATTGAGAATCATATTCAGCAAGTAAAGGCTTCGTTTTTTCTTCCATAACTTTTTCGGAAGCAAAGTAATTATGCCAAAAACCAAATTTATCCTTATTAGTTTCTTTTGCAAGTTCTGGATGACTTCGTAAATAATCACTCATAATTTTATCTTGCTTTTTCTCGTTCTCCTTTTTTATTTGCCGAATCTCATTAATCATTTTTAAACGAGAAGGGGTAGGGAATAGTGAGTTTCCTATTTGATTTATTGTAGCAGGTAGTACTAAAACAATTAATAGCCAAATTCCAATAAGAGTTAAAGCATTTTTAGAAGAGTTATTGATTTTTATATTCACAGTATAAGCGATTATAAACCAGAATAAGCTGTATCCTGCTATCATTAAAAGTACTTCGATTAAATTACTAAAACTATTAAGTGTATTAGTGGAGAAGATGGTAATAGTAATAATTAAAATAATAAGAGTGATTAAAGTAAAGATAACATACCTAATAGCCATTTTTTGTAATAACCATCTAGTAATAGAAATGGGTTGTGCATTTAAAAGTTGTAAGGTACCTAACTCTTTTTCTTTAGATAAAACATTAAAAGAAAAACCAATTATTAAGAGAGGAAGTATATAGATGATAACAAATGCCAAATCGAAATTCCCTAGTAATAATTGAACGGGATTTACCATGTCTGAATAATCTAAGGCAAAGTTATTTCCATAAGCTTTAGGGCTTTTAAAATGCGTGTACATATCACTTTGTCCGGTAGCTAAAAAAGAAAAGGAACTAGGTTTCATTATAGCTAAACGAGGGTGACGATATCCTATAGTCATTGGTTCTGAAGGAAGTTGCCAACGAGGAAGACTTACTTTTTCTCCTTTTTCAATTTTAGACAGGTTAAGTAGCATTAAGCTATCTTTTTTGTGCAAATCTTGTTGCATTTTAGCAATGTCGCTTTTTCTTTTAGTTACATTTTTTGTTCCATTATATGTGGCAAAAGCAAATAAAAGTGAAATACTAATTAGAAGTAAAATTAGCCAGTTACTTCTGTTTAATAATTTTATCTCGTAACGTAAATTATTAGTAAACATAATTTATATTTTTTTTGAATAGATAATTAATCCTATTATTGGAAGCACTAACCATAAAACTAAAAACAATATGTTTTTTGTGTTTTCTTTTAATATTAATGATAGTGTAGGTGGAGTAAAGTTGAATTTAGGAAGTTTTTTAAACGTTTCAGCTTTCATTTTATAGCTCCAATCCCCAGTTTTAGAATTGTCTTTAAAATCATAGTTTAAAAACTTTTGAGTTTCTATTCTATATTTTTCTGCGGCTTTGGTGAATTTCCAGTGTAAATTATCGCTTGTATTGGTGATATCCATAGATAAAAAACGCAAAGCAATAAATGGAGAAATGAATGATAGGTTTTGATAAACACTATTTTGTCCCTTTGCAGTATTGTGTAAAATATTATAATGCTTTTCATAAATTTTAGCTTCATGCTCTTCGCCTTTTTGCATTCGGTAGGCATCATAATTAAAAGGTAATTGACTTAGGCTGTCAACTCCATACTCTTTTAGGGTTTTTTGCTCTAGTTCTTTAGCAGCTTTATTCCATGGATTGTGACCGTCTAATCCATTTTTTCTGTCATTACTAATACGAGCATTAAATTCGGACTTAGAAGGGTAAGGGTGGTTAGTGTTGGCAAAGTTTGTAGCTATTTTAGGAGTTACAAAACTAAATAGAATCCAGATAACTAAAGAACTAACTAATGAAATCCCAGAAGATTTACTTCTTACAGAAATAAGTAAAGTAATAGAGGTGATAATTAAATAATATATCAAATAAGAAATATAAAGAGTAAGTAGGCTAGTCCAACTAAAAAAACTTAAGCTATCTAGGTTTGATAAAACAATACCAATTATAAGAAATATACAAGAAGTTAAAATGAGAATAGGAATGTATATGGCTAACCATTTTCCTATTACAAGTTTTGTAGGGTGAATACCTTGGCTTTTTAATAAAGAAAGTGTTTGATGTTCAATTTCTTTAGTATGTGAGTTATATCCAATTAGAATAATAATAAGAGGAAATAAGTATATTAAAACAAAGTTGATGGATAACGTACCAAAACGAGTTAAACTAGTTTGATCACTTGCTTCGCTAAAAGAAGCTTCATTTCTATTATGAGCTTCTAAAAAAATGGAATTCCCTGTATATTTAGTTACACCATAGTCAAATAGAGATAAAGCAAATTTAGGTTTAAAAGCATAAGTACCATAGTGTGCGGCAGAATGCGGATTTTTTTCATCTTGACTTTCCCAAATACTACGTTCTTTATTAGTAGACTCTACATATTGCTGATTACTTTTATTGTATTGATTAATACTAGTAATAGTTGCGATAATTAGTAAAACAGAAGAAATACCTAGAGTAATTTTAAAACGTCCATCCCTTAATAGTTCTTTAAGTTCTTTAAAAATTATATGTCTCATGTTAATCCATATTTTTAAAGTTCATAATATCTAGATAAATAGTTTCTAGCTCTTTTAAAGAAAATTCAGAAGAGTTTGAATAATTTTGTAATATTCCAGAACGCATTATGCCTATATGTGTACTAACTTCTTTAGCTCTAAATAAATCATGGGTGGCCATTAAAATAGCTACATCATCATTTTTCATTTTGGTTAGGAGTTCCATAAATTCATTGCTAGATTTTGGGTCTAAACCAGAAGTAGGTTCATCTAATAAAAGTACTTTAGATTCTTTTGCTATTGCTAAAGCAATTCCAACTTTTTGACGCATTCCTTTAGAAAAAGTTTTTACATGTTTTTCATGAGCTTCTTCTTGTAGCCCGGCTTCAGATAAGTACAGTTTTAGTTCTTGTGTGTCAAAGTTTTTTCCAGAAAGTTTAGTAAAATAGTCTAAATTTTCCACAGCAGTTAGTGTAGGATAAAGCATTAAATTTTCAGGAATATAAGTAAGGAAGCTTTTGGTTTTAATTGAGTTTTGAGTTACGTCTAATCCATTAATTTTTGCTTCGCCAGATGTTGGTTGAGTAAAATTTAATAACATATTAATTGTAGTGGATTTGCCTGCACCATTGGCTCCTAAAAGGCATAAAATTTCACCTTCTTTTACTTCAAGGTTTAGATTTTGAACAGCTTTGAAGTCACCATAGCTTTTGGTTAAGTTGTTTGTAAGTATCATTATATATTTTGATAAGATTAATTCGATAAAAAATGTTAATGCAACTAAGTTGTAAAATTAAATAAAAGATTTGTAAGTGCAACTTAATTGCGTTAAATTTGTAGTTATGGGTATAGTTAGAAAAACAGCATCGGTAAAGTTTGTCTTAAGTATTTTTGAAGAAAGAGAGAAAGCTGTTTCTGTAGTAGCTTTGGTGAAGCTTTTAAAAGAGAAAATGAATAAGACTACAGTATACAGGATTTTAGATAGATTGGAGCAAGATGGAATTATTCATTCCTTTTTAGGAAAAGATGGCTTAAGATGGTATGCTAAATGTCAAGGGTGTTCAGCAGATCATCATTTAGACGTGCATCCACATTTTCAATGTAAAGACTGTGGTGATGTTGAATGTTTACCTGTAGACGTGGTTATACCTTCTGTTGAAAATAAACAAGTAGACTCAGCAGAAATTATGTTGGTTGGTAAGTGTAGTAATTGTCTCTAAAAATTAAAAAAAAAAATCAATAAAAAATATAAGATGTAGAAAATTTTATAATTCTTATTAAAAAGAATTGATTTTAAATTTATTTATATTATATTGTATATGTCTTACAAGACGTTGTAAGACTTCTTTTTCATAGCAATTTCCCATTCAATTCTTTTGAATGGGTTTTTTTATTTTTTGAAGTTTTTTTGTTAAAATAGGTTTATGAAGACTTGACTTTTTTGTCAGAGTAAAACATATAAATCCAAATTAAACGCGATAGTTTATAATTTACACCTATTAATGCTAGTGATATTAAAATAATTAAGCCAAAACTGATAAACCAATCGATATTTAAAATTAATCTAGAAATTATAAAAATAGCTACGCTTTCTGCTACAATTAAACCATAACTAACATACATTGCTCCAAAGAAAAAACCTGGTTCTTTCTCGTAAATAAAGTTACAATGAGAGCAATTTTCTTCCATTTTCCCAATTTTAAATAGATTAAGAGCTGAGTTTTTAAAAACCTTTCCTTTACTGCATTTAGGACATTTGTTTGAAATTAAAGAGATAATTGATTTCATTATTATTTTTTTGCAAAATTATACATATATAACTTGTTAGTTATTATATATAAGTTGCTTAAATTTGTATAATTAAGACATTTGTTGTGATTTCTATTTTAAATATTGAGAATTTTAATTTATCAGAAGAGGTTGATAATTACTTTTATAGTAACGATTTGGAGGTGCATCTAAAAAAAAATGAACATCACTTTAGTACTCCTCATAGACATGACTTTTATTTGTGTGTGTTAATTATAGAAGGAGAAGGAAAGCATGAAATAGATTTTACTACATATGATGTAAAGCCAGGTCGTGTGTTTTTTTTAAAACCAGGACAATCTCATTTTTGGAGTTTTACTTCTTTAGTGAAGGGCTATATATTTTTTCATACTCATGAATTTTTTATGTTAAGCATGAGTGAGTTAAATTTAAATGAATTCCCGTTTTATTCTTTAAATGAATCCTTCATAGATTTGCCTAAGGGGAAAATAGATTTTTTTACTCAGGCTTTTATGAATATTAATAATGCTTATTATAGTAATCAAATTTTTAAAAGGGCTTATTTATTAAGTATGGTAAATCTAATTTATATCGATTTTTTAAGGCTTTTTGAAGAAAATAGTGAGCCAAAGCTTAGGCAATCTGTCAATAATTTGATTCTAGTTTCTAAATTAGAGAGCTTAATCGATTCAAATTTTAGAGAACATAAAAAAGCTACATTCTATGCTGAAAAACTTCATCTAACTGTAAGGCATTTGAACAGGGTTGCTAAGGAGGTTTTAGATAAGACAATTACAGAAATATTGTATAGTAAAGTAGTTTTAGAAGCAAAAAGACTTTTGGTTCATTCGGACGAACAGTTGTCTGAAATAGCTTATGATTTGGGTTTTGATGACTATTCGCATTTTTCTAAGTTTTTTAAACTTAAAACAGGAGAAAGTCCATCATCATTTAGAAAGAGGTATTTTAAAACCTAATCAATATTGTTAGTTAATAAATTTTGTTCCTAAAACTTGAGATGCATCCATAACAATCATATTGGCAGTGTTGTCATAATCTTTTACTATTTGTTTTAAAGAGTTTAGTCTGTTAACAGGTACAGTAACAACTATCATAAAATTAGATTGTGTTAAACTCAGGTTATCCCCTTTAAAAATAGTGCCGCTAACTCCAATTTTGTCATTAATTAACTTACCTAATTGATGTACATCTTTTTTAGATGTAATATGTACAACCCTACCATTTGGTCTACCAGTTAATACTACATCAATCATTTTTGTAGTAACATAAATGCTTATTATACTCCATAAAGCAAGTTCTATACTATTAAAAACTATAGCTGTTGCCATCACAACAAATGAATCTAATATAAGAATAACTGTTCCGGTTTTGAGAGAAGTTTTAGTAGTAATAATGCGTGCAATGATAGTGCCGCCACCAGCAGATCCACCTCCTTTAAATATTAATCCAATACCAGTTCCTACTGAAATACCACCATATAAAGTTGCTAGCAAAGTTTCTTGACTTAAAGCGGGTATTTTAAAAAAATGAGTAAAAATATCTATAAAAAAACTGATAATTATAATAGCTATAGTGCTCTTTATTGCAAAATATTTGCCTAAATATCTAGTGCTAATAATTAGTAAAGGAATATTTATTATGGCAAATAATAAACCTATAGAAACATTAAAGAGTTTATTTAGAATAATAGATAATCCTCCAGTTCCACCCATAGCAACATTATTTGGGCTTAAAAAAGCAACAACGCCGAAAGCCATTAGAGCTGAACCAAGAATAATGAAAATGTAGTTAGTAATCTCTTTTTTCATGTTACTTCAAAATAAGTTCACAAAATTAAAATAATAACCTATTAGAAGTAGAAAAAAATAAAACTTAACGATAAATTTAAAAATGTGAATATTTAAACTCTGATGGAATAACTTCATTTAAATTTCCTCAAAAAGGTGTGAAAAAATAACATCCATACTGATATTAGTATGGATGTTATTTTTATCTATTCAACGACATTTAAGTAAAAAGTATTTGTTTGTGGTATATATATCATTTGTTGTTGACAAATTGTAGCGCAACCACCTTCATTTAAGCATTTAGCTATTAATTTTGCGCAAGACCATTTCCCATTACAGGTTTTACTCCAATTATTACTACCATCGCCACCTCTATCACAATCAACTTGATAACCGCCTTCTTCTATTCTAGAGGCGATATTATCCTCACTTTCTAATTCTAAAATAAAAAAATCTGGTTCTTTTTCTTTGGAATTTAGATATTCAATTGTCTCTTTAGTTGCATCCCATTTATAATTTATATAAATCACATTTTCTTCACTAGTTTTAAGTTTCATATTAGAAACCTTTTTAAAAAAATCCTCGTAATGAAGTGATTGGTTTTCTAAAGAGTCTAAGTTTTCTTCGAGATTACAAGAAAGCGCTAATATTGTTAATAACAGAGTAATTGTGGTTTTTAATAAATTTTTCATAGTTAAAGTATTTAGTTAATAAAATTTTTATTGAACCGTTTTAATTTTTTTGCGAAGATGTTATCTTAATATGTTTATTATAAGATTCTTTATCACAATTGTTAGATAAGATGTTGATGTTAGTCTGTTATCGCTAATTCTATAGAGATTGTTATTATAATGTTTTTTATGTTAAAAGTTTCAATGTATTGGCGATAACAGAGTAGCTTTTATTTCTATCAAAATGTTTAACGGTTTTCTATGTTTTGTATATGATTTTTTCCAGTTCAGTTGCTTTTTCGTCTTTGCCTCAGTAAAAAAAACAAGTATTACTGTGATTAAATACATGTTTTTCTTAACTAATAAATTTAAAGCAATATTCTAGCCTTAATTTTTACTTAATTCTAAATTTGATCTAAATAGATCAAGTGCTATTTTCTTTTGAGTGAAGATTTAGCAAAGGTATTTGCTAAATGAGATATGTGCTTATATAATAGTTTAAAGGTGTGTTAACTATTACTTTGCTCTGCAATATACAATTTTTTTATTAATAATATTTAATTTTATATAGTGAATTATGAATTTAAAGCGTTGTATTACAGTGTTTAATGTTTTGTTTTTGTATCAAATTAAATGAACTTCTAAAAACGTGAAAACCACATAAATCATAAGACTTATGTGGTTTTTTTGAGAGTTTTGATACTCTTTTTGTGACCTCGACAGGATTCAAACCCTATGCCGATAACCCTAGTAAAAACGGGGCTTTATATTTTCCTTGCGTTAATGATAACCGATTTGCGAACCTAAGAAATGATGTAAAATGTATAGTTTTCAGCAATCAATTCTAAGGTAAATATACACATTAATTGGTTATTTCGTTTCAGTCATAAAATTATTAGACTTTAATCATTTCAATTAAATGATTTTCATCTTTAATTTCTATTGTCTTTTTATTCCCTTTATAAGTATCGAACTCTTTAATATCTTCGAAATCTATATTAGTTAATTTTTGTAGTTCCGAAAGACTACATTGATATTCTTTGAATTTAACATCTTGGTCTATTCCTAAATCTTCGAAATCAATATTACCAACTAAATCTGCTTGAGATAATTTAAAAGCGGTAGCTTTTATTTCATCATTATCTGAAAGCCAAATAACTATCTTGAAGTATTCCATTGGAATTTTAACACCTTTATATATTGGGTCTGTGTTTTTAAATATAGGACCATTAAACACGGATATTTTACCTGTTTTTCCGTTTTCTTTTTTTGCTCCGTATTCTAAGACAAGTTTTTCTAATTTCCCCCAAATTCCACCTCTATTACTTCTATTCAATTCAGGTACTTGTGGACAAGCGTTTGTGTGCACACAAGTTAGGTCAGCATTTCTTTTAGCTTCACTTGGTGTTTCACCCCAATTTGCATCTTCTCTTCTGCTCATATGACCTCTGTCAAATCCACTTTTAGTATAAAATTTGTTATCTAATTGACAATCAAAATCTATTCTGTTATCTCTTATCCATCTATCATATCTATCTGTGAAATCTTTTCTTTTATCTTCATCTCCATCAACATTAATACAACTAATTAATGGCATTTTATTTAAAGCATTGAAAATGACGCTAAATTTGTAATACTTTAAAATATAAGCGTTTGTTCCTGAAATTTTTGCTATTTGATTTTTAATAGTTTTTAAAGGTTTAGGAATAGCTACTCTAAAGTTACTTCCTAAAAAATCGGAACGATAACCTCTACAATTAACATAAGACGTTTCTCTTTCTAACTTGTAATTTTCTTCTTCGATTAAAGATGTTGGTGTTGTTGAATGAGATTGAACACTTGCTGTAGATGCTTGTTGTAAAAAATCTTTAGTAGTTATATTCACGTTAATCGTGTCCTTTTTTTCTAGAATTTCTGATGGGATAGATATGTTAATAGAGTTTTCCATTTTTTTAGGTATTTGATTTTGAGACTGAGTATCTAGGATAGGTGTTTTATCATTATTAAGAATAGGTTGGTTAGGCTGATTGTTATTAGGTTGATTAAAAATCTTAAATATTAATGGAGTGTTTGGAAATACTGATTGTAAATGTTTCCGAATGACACTAATTCTTATTCCTTCGTTGGCAATCCAATGAACTTTCGATACATCAATTTCATTATCTATTACAGGAATTATTTGGTTGTTTTTATCTAAATATTCGCCATTCTCATTTTTTTTAGCAACTCCCATATGATGTAATGCTACTACTTGCCATTGATCGTTAAATACAGGGCCTCCGCTACTTCCTTGGGCAGTATCAGATTCATACCAAAGAGAAGTTGACATAATTCTTTTGAATTTATTCTCTCTTATAGATAATTGCTTGTAGTCTCCATTAGGATGATGAATAATATTAAGAGATTCTTCATCTTCATTTCCTAATTTTCCTAAAGTTGGATCTAAAAAAATATACCCTATACCAGACAAGTCGTGACTCCCTGTTACATCGGACTTTTCTACAGCTACAATACAGTAATCCAAATCTTCGAAACTATAATAAAATGTAGATGCGGAAAGATTAAATGTTATACTGGAAGTTGGGTTACCATTAGTATCTAATTCATAATTGAATTGTACTACGCTATCGCCTACAGATTCCTTCGTTTTAAAAACATGCCAATTAGTTAACAATAAATTATCAGATATTAAAAAACCTGTAGCATAGCCATTAATTTCGTTAAACTCTTTTACTACAATTCTTCCTACTTTCTTTTTGACTTCCAGAATTAGTTCAACAAAATTGCTATAAACAGAATCGTTTTTTCCTATTGCTCTTTCGTAAGCAAAGTTAAGTGGTTCGTATTTTGAAGACGAAAGCATTTCTTTTCTTTTTAAAAGATTCTTCTTGTCTCCAATTATATTACCCTGAACTATTTCTTGTGGTATAGAGCTTGAAACGTTCGATAAAAATTCGCTGGCATCAATTTCAGTAATAGTAGGTCTAATTTTCTCTTTTTTGTATTTATTATATCTAACCTCTGATTTAATAAGTTGATCTAAAGAAACTTTCATATACACTCATTTTTTTCATTAAATGTAAATAAAAAAGATGTAAAAACACTAATAGTCAGATATCTAGATGCTAAATATAATTTTAAATTAACATTCTTTTTTGTGTTGCCTTGGAAATTAAAACTTGTTATTTTAGATTGAAAACAAAATCAAAAAAACTAATTTCATCTGAATTAAAGAAGTCAACGTCATTGTAATTTTGGGCAATATAATCTCTAATCACATTATCTTTTAAGCGACTTTTGTTTTTAGAATTTCCATTTTTTATTGAATTAAATTGAGATTGGATTTTTTCAATTGAAGTAATTTTCTGGTATTTATCTATGTCCATTAATATTGAAAAACTACCTTTTTTTAATTTACCTAGTAACCAAAGTAAATTATCTAATTTTTCAAAATCACAAATATTTGTAGCTTCATTTAATTGTATTATGTTTTCAAAATAGTTGTTTTGTTTCATTCTTTTTCCTGTTAATAGCGGATAAGATTCTGACGCAAGATTATCATAAATTGGAAAGTTGTAATGATTTAAGAAGTATATATATTTAGATAGTAGAGAAGTAGCTTTACCAGAACTATTACCTTCTTTGTTTATTCCGTAGGAACTATACAATAATTTAAATAGCTTAGTGTCGGTTTTTGGTGCGTTAAGAAAAGGTGTAATTTCATTTCTTAGTTCCTCATCAGTAAATGAAGAGATAGCTTCTGCTATTTGCTCTATACCGTAAAGTCGTTTATTCATTTGTGTAGAATAATAACTGTCTATTATAGTTAAACGATATTTAACTTGTTCTAATTTATTATTAGATAATGTGTTTTTGAATAATGACGAAATTAATTGTTTATTCGATTTGTACTGAGTTTTTTCATTTAAGATTCGATGTGCAATATTTGCGTATTTACAAAAATCATGTCTCATTTATTGGCTATTATATTTTGCATAGTGAGACTAGAGTTTTCTTATCTGAATTTAATAACTTATAGTACACTATAACTAATTCTTTTTTGCTTTTTCTGAAGACTAAATGTAAAACTATATTAATTGTTTTAAATATGGGTTACCATATTTTAAAATAAAAAACAGAAAAGAACTAAGTTTAGCTCTTTCCTGTTGCTTATACAAAATTTCTATAACCCTTGCTTTATGGACTTATTTTAACATACCTATCATAGCACCCTTCATCACATTGATTAGGATAAGGAGCTAATATTAATCCATTATCACCAATTCCATAACGGTATTTAATTGCCATGTTTTTAAATTTTGGTAAATCAATTTCAATAAGAGTATCATTTATACTAAAAGTACCAGTATATGATAAAGCATTTGAATAACTTTTATCTCTACCAAAAATCATTAAATATTCATGCGCAGGTGGTTGAAATGGTTTTAAGGAGCCTCCATCAAAACGTTCTACCATTTTCCAAGTTCCATAAATTGATTTGTCCAGTTTTGCTACTTCTTCATCTTTACACCCTGTAAAAAGAATAAGCACTGTAATAATTAAATACATGTTTTTCATAATTATAAATTTTAAAGTAATGTTCTGACTTTAATTTTTACTTAATTCAAAATTTGATCTCAATAGATCAAATGCTATTTTCTTTAGAGTGAAGATTTAGCAAAGAAACTTGCTAAATGAGATATGTACTTATGTAATAGCTTAAAGGAATATTAACTATTACTTTGTTCTGCAATATATGAATTTTTCATTAATGATATTCAATTTTACATTACAAGATAAAAATGTAAGATTCTGTTATATAGGGGTTAATAGTCTGTTTTGTAAATAAATTAAAGGAAATACTTTCCTTAAGTATTACTAAAATCTCCGACTTTGGAGGGGATTTAAAAACCTCGTAGAGCAAGTGGTAATGTGAGGCACAAAATGCATTTTGGGGCACTCATTACACAACTTGCTCTGTTCTTATGAACAGTATACACCGGAGCTGTTTTTGTATTATAAAAGAGTGTGATTTTTTTTAGAAATCAGAGTGATTTGAAACACACTTAAAGAAGCTTAAAATAGGAACTATACAGAGAATGAAAGGACGTGTTTTTTCAAAAGTATATTTAATGCTTATGTAAGCATGCGCATACATACGTATCTACCTATGTATGTGCGTTGGTATGTACGGACTTATGTTTAAATAAGTAGACGTATAAATAGGTGTACGCACGCACATACAGCCGTATAAGCGATTATATGTCTTTACGTAAATACATCTGTATGCTACAAAATGTCATTTTCTTTGTCTTCAATTAACGTAATCGTTAATTTGTTTTTTTCTTGTTCTACAGATATTTCTTTACTTATTTCAAATCCAAATTCGGTTAACCATTTTCCTGAAAGACGAATTTCAGGTACAATATAGTTTCTCCTCCATCTGCGATTACGGAACTTGTAATAAACTTTCAAGATTCTATTTTTCTTCATTTGTCGTATTTCTATATGACAAATGTAATGAGTTAAATCTGTTTGTCAAACTTTTATATGACAATTTTGTCGTATAATTAATTGACATTTGTTATGTGGATAAGGAACAGCTTAAAAAGAAAATCGGTCAACGCATTGTTGAATTAAGAAGTAAAAAGAATTGGAGTCAGTCTGATTTAGCACGTGCTTGCAATAAAGATAGACAAGCACTTGAAAAGTTAGAAAATGGAAAAGTTAACCCAACTGTTTATTCACTTTTAGAAATTGCAAAGGCTTTAGAAGTTCCTTTAAAAGAGTTGGTCAATTTTTCATAGTTCCATTTTTTGTTTTCTAAATTAATCTGAAATTAAAGTTTTTCGGTATAGTGAACACGAAAGATTTAAAATATTTCCAAAAGTTAGGAGCTAGAATTAAGCAGTTAAGAGAAGAAAAAGGCATAGATCAAAAGTCTTTTGCCTTCGATTGTGAAATTGGTAGAACTCAATTGTATATGATTGAAAACGGAAAAACCAATCCACGTTTACTTACCTTAATGAAGATTGCTGATGGATTGGAGATGTCTGTTAGTGAGCTTTTGAGTACCGATTAGTTTTCTTTTGTGTAGAGAAGATAATTTTGGACAGGCTGAAATGATGACTTTTCGAGTTACTACTCAAAAAAGCTAAGCGAGTTTGCTTGGCTTTCTTTTAGTTTTTAACGCATCCAACCTTCTATAACATAATTTTTTTCATACAGTTTTTTACTTTCGTTTCCGTTGTCAGGATTGAACCAAACCTCGAACCTTGCGCCATAGGGTTTTCCCCAATCTCCTTCATAAATACTAAAGTGGTCGTTTGTTCCGAATTTTTTAAATTCTCCATTTGTTTCTTTTACTCTAATACTTGAGCGCTCTTTTAGTCTTGGTACAGATAATTCAATTTCTTGAGTTATTTCAAACGCTTTTAGAAATATTGTTCCGCTTTCATTAGATTTTATCCATAGGTCATATTCATATAATCCTGGTTGAAACGAATTATAAATTTGAAATGAAATTTCTTTTTTGGTTTGTTTTTGAATACTATCAGGTCTAATTCCTTCAAAATTATCTCCCATTCTTAAATCAATTGGGTATTCTAATTTTACGTTTTTTGGTAGTTCTAAATTGTCCGCAAATGTATCTGTATCTGGTCCAAACAGTGATATTAAAGTTATTACAAATATCAATCCTGCAAAACCAATAAATAGAACACTTAATTGTAGTAATCCTATATACCATTTTCCTTTAATTAGTTGCCAAATTCCGGCAATTAGCAAAAGAATAATAGTGAATAGAAAGAAATAGTCCGATAAACTTAAAAGGTTGTTATCCGTTGAAGGTATCAGTATCAAATATATTAAAGATGATAGAATGAACAAAAGCAATGGCAACCACCATTTTTGTAAAATATATCTTTTTAGTAACTCGATCATTTTTTAATTGGTTACAACGTGTTTGTCTAAGATGCAGTAGCCATCCCATAGGGTGAGTATGCATTTTATACCTTGTTGCATGCCGTTTTTATTTTATTCATTTCGTTTTTAGCGTTGGCGTGAAAGCTCTTTTAAATTGTGAGGCACAAACAAACTTTAAATGTGCTTGAACTTGCGTTGGCTTATTCTATTTGTTTTTAAAATTTTCCACTTGTTCCATTACTTGGTCGAACACCTCATCGTTATGTTTCGGTGGGTAACCATTTTTTACTAAACAGAAGAATATTTTTTGATTCAAGTCTGCTCTCACATTACTATTATTTAGCCAATCAGTAAACGAAGATTGTATATCAATGAGCTCTTTAATTTTCTGAGCCAAGAGTTTACATTTTTCGTTTATAATTAAGCTACCCACTTTTTTATCCTTTCCAAACTCAAAGTTATACTTGTCTCGCAGGTGCATAAGAATATCGTAAAAAGCTTTTTCCTCAAAAGTCAATCCAAGTTTTCTAAAGCTGTCTTTATCCTCTCCTAATTTAGACATTAAATCTAATGCCTGTTGGGTAGCATTTCGGATGATTGAATCTACAGCTTCTGCTTGTGTCGAAGACGCTTCATCAGCAGACAAACTTGCTCTTCTATTATGATATTCCTCAAGTGTTTTGTTTAGTAACTCTTCGTATTTTTCTGCTGCTATTTTATTCGTGTCTTTGTATTCTTGTATTGACTTACGAAGCATCTTAATTAATACTTCAAGTTTGGTAGCTGGAAGTTTTATGTTGTCTAGTTGCTCCACAAATTCAGGACTAAATATATTCTCTTCCACATCTGTATCAAGAATATCTACTACCGAATTACACTTTAAGGCCTCTCCAACCATTTTCTCAACCACACGGTTCATACTTTCAGCATCGTGTTTATCACCTGATGTTTTTCTGATATACGAAGCTACTGCCATAAAGCATTGCGATAAAGAAAGTTGTTCATCTGTAAGCACATTTGATGGTTGGCAAATGTCATAAGCCGTCCTTAATCGTCTAACATGAGCCATAAAAAATGTCTTTACGCTAACTTTTTTGGGTTTATCTTTTCCGTTGCTAAGATTTAGTAGTTCAGTAAGTGTTATTATGTAGTCTGCTGCAGAAGACAAACATTCTAATCGTTCTAATGGTGTTGTGTTAGCATCGGTAAATGGTGTTATATCAAAATCAGTAAATACATCGCTAATAATTTTCAACTCAATAATTAGAGCCTCCAAAGCCTGTTTTACATCATCTTCACTCGGACCAAAAGATTTACCTCCAAACCTACGCATTGCTTTCATCATATTTTCACGAATACCTATGTAGTCAATAACATGTCCGTACTCTTTGCCTTCGTATTTTCGATTTACACGACTAATAGTTTGAATAAGCGTCTGTTTTTGAAGTGGTTTATCATTGTATAAATAGGTCAAACAAGGAACATCAAAACCAGTAATCCACATATCTACAACTATCACAATGCGGAAATTTGAATTTTCCATTTTAAAAGCATCATCTAAGCTTTTTATACGAGCTTTATTACCAATATATTCATACATATCCTTTGAGTCGTTTGAACCACGAGTAGCCACCATTGCTATAGTAGGCATTTTTGGAAGTTTCTTAAGCTCTTCCTTTGTTAACTTGCTATCGTCTGGTGATTTCTTCTCTTCAAACCATTCAGGATTTTGTGCTCTAAACTTTTGTAACAAACGGTAAGCAATTCTACGTTTACTACATACAATCATTGCTTTTTGCACAACATCAACTTTGTTTTCGCAAGCATTGGTGTAATGTGTTGTAATATCTTTGGCTAAACGGTCTAAACGTTCGTCATCACCAAGAATTACCTCCATTGCACTCATTGCTTTTTTACTAGCTGCTACATCATCTTCGGTAGCACCTTCATCAGCACACTGTTTATAATAGGCGTCTATCTCTTTTGCTTTTTCACTATCTAGGGTAACATTTGCTATACGAGGAATATATTTAAGTTCAGCAGTAATATCATCGTCAGCGGATTGTTGCATTGTATAGCTATCTACAATCTCACCAAAAACTTGGATTGTTTCTTCTATTGGTGTTCCTGTGAAGCCTACAAAAGTAGCCTTAGGAAATGCAATCCGTAAATGCTCCGCATAAGGCTTTGTTACAAATGCTCCTAAAGGAGTCTCCTTATTGTCTTTACTATTGGCTTTTTTATCCTTTATTTTTAGTTGCTTATTTAATTTTACCTGTGTACGATGTGCCTCATCAGAAAAGCAGATAATATTTTTTCGCGTATTTAGTTCGCCTATCTCTTCACAAAATTTCTGAATTGTGCAGATAAAGAATCCACCAGATTTTCTAATGGACATTTCAGTTTTTAGGTCTTCTCTGTCTTTAATTATTTTAGCTGCTCCTAACGATAAAAATTCTTCTGAACGTAAAAACAATTTACCTGCCTGTGTCTGTAAATCATCTCTATCTACAATCATTACTATAGTTGGTGAACCAAGTTCTTTGCAACGTAAAGATAATTGACGTGCCAAAAACATCATTGTATAGGTTTTACCACAGCCTGTTGCACCAAAGTAAGTTCCTCCTTTACGACTATTTTCTGAATGTGCTTTTAACACACTTTCTTTTAACAAACGAGTTGCAAAAAACTGAGGATAACGACATACTATCTCTTCAATTTTATCTGATTTTTTATCAGGAAAGTAAACGTAGTCACGAATAATCTCTAAAAAGCGATTAGGTTCATATACACCAGCCACTATAGTTTTTATTTGGTCTATTCCTTTTTTTGCTGATTCATCTTCATTATTTACTTTTTTCCAAGCATAATAGTGGTTATATGGTGTGTAGGTAGTACCTAATTTGGTATTATTGACTGTTGCATCGCTAATACAAGATAATGGGCAGTAACGTAAAAGGTGCGGAATATCTCTTTTGTATCTTTCGTGAATTTGCTCGTAAGCACTGGCAATAGTTGCTCTAGCATCGGTTGGGTTTTTTAGTTCAAAAATGCAAAGCGGAATACCATTGATAAAAAGTAACACATCTGGTATACGGATATCTGCTTTTAAACCATAACCAACTTCAAATTGATTGACACAACTATAGATATTATTGGTGTTGCCAAATTCAAAATCTAGATATTCAATATCGAATATTTTACCATCACTACTACGCGTATAACGGTAGCCATCACGAATAAGGTGAAATGTGTTACGAAGCAACTCAAAGTGGGTTTGACCACTGGTGTAACGCAAGTGGTTCGTAATCTCTTCAATATCGGCATCGTTTAATTCACTATATCTCTTTTTGAGATAAGTGTTTAAGTCATCTGAAATTAAAACCTCATTATTTTTTTCGCGAGCAATATTGCCACCATAAGTATAGATCCAACCTTGTTGCTCTAATAAATCAATAAGCGCTTCTTCGTAGTCACTTTCGAAAAACTTTCCTTTCATCGTGTTTAAATTACTTGTAATGTGTTATTGTTTTAATTTTTAAAGTGATTTATTTAATAGATATGACTTCTTTTAATCTAGTATTTTTTTAATCTAGAGTTCGAATATTTGAGGTTATGTATTGTTTAAGGTTGTCAACAAATTTTTCAAAATTCGCTCCGTGAATTCCTATAATTTTTTGTGACACCAACACTTGATATCCTCCTGCAATACGAACCTTTTTATCTTCATTATTTTCAACTGCATCTTTTAAACGTTCGTTAAGTACACCTATATTTTCTATGACTTTTATTCGTTTTAAAATTTCTTGTATATCTGTTGGGTATTGATGTTGTTTGGCTAACTCACGATCATAATCAGACATGTCAACAGCACAAAGTGCATAGTGCTCTTTCTGTTCGTATGAGGTTTGATGTTGTAAAGTACTCATTAATACACTTCTGTCATTATGCCAACGTGATTTAACTTCGATATAATAAATCGGTTGATTATTTAGCGAAACAATTAAATCTTGCCCACCTTGAATATCTGCTACTTTTACTTCTAGAGAATGATTGGTTAAAACCTCCTGTAGTTGAAACAATAGAAAATCTTCAACATATTCTCCTAACTTTTTCTTAAACTCAAAGTCGTTTTTTTCTTGAACCTCAATATCGAGTGCACTTTTACCCAATTCGATAATGCGTTCAAGATTATCCAATTTACTTAATTCTGCAATAGCATTCAATTTACTTTCATCTTGTACTTTCATTATTTGAAAAATACTGTCACGTTTCTGTGGGCTATTGATAACACTAAGCATCAGTTGTGCTTTTATATTATTTATTGTGTCAAATAATCTTCGCCAAATTGATCCTTCGTTCTTGTCGTTTAACCGCTCAATTATCTCAACAATAAGTTTCTGATGTTGATTATTCGCTATTGTACGTACTTCTTCCAAAGCAAAAGGTTTTTGGATTTCATCTGCCAAGGTTGAGCCATTAAGTTCCCCTGCCTCAACAAAAAAGTTCTCATACTCCTTTGCCACTAATTCGTGGCGAATGCTTTTTGATTTATCTTTATCTGTTACACCTCGACAAATAGTATCATAGAGTTCTTTCAAGCGAATAGGCATTGTTCGTTCTCTTTTTAACTCGCTTGCGTAACAATATTTCCCCATTTGATTGGGATATATCAAATAATTACGTAAAAAGCTGTTTGCTTCTTTAAAATTATATAGCACTTCCACCATTTGTAAATTCCAAGTACTCCAAGTACTCTTATCTTCCAATAGTGTGAATTTATATAAGGCATCATTTAATAATGCAGTGTAGCAAGTGCGAATATCAAACAGTTCTTTATCTAAACGCTCAACAGCAGAAGGTGTATATTCATAAAATTGGGACAGCAAATTAAATGCTTTTGTCGTAAATCCATCACCATCTAATGGTAGCAACATTTTGTAAATATCCAATATAGCATTAATCTGTGCTGGATTAAGATAGACATTTTCATACTCCTCTTTTTGCCAACTTACGTTAGCTAAAATGGCATTTTTAAGTGCCGCACTTTTGCTATCTAAGCTTGTAAGATAGACGGTGATTGCATTTTTTGCATCATCAAAACCATATTCCTTAGCATCGTCTAAAACTATATAGAAACTCTTGTGTATAAATTTCCCTACCTCTTGTGGCGCAAGCGTTTGCAGCGCTGTTCGATACGTTTTATTAAAATTTGTTGGCTTTACCAACTCTGCTTGCGATAACTTTAAATGCTCGTTAGGTATCAATTTTATCAAGTCAATACCAGAGTGAGGATGAGCTTTGAGATATGAACATAATTTTAATAACCATACTATATCTTCATCTTCGATGGGCGTATTCTCTACAATTTGGCAAATTTTTGATAAAGTAATTACATAAGGATTCTCACTACCTCTGTACCATTCATCGGTGCAGCGACTCCAATAAATTAAATCAGATTTTTCCGGTAATGTTAGGTTATGTTTCTCTTTTGAAAGTATTGTATAAAAGGCATCCAGTAAATCAGAATCTGTTTCACAGGCTTCATATAGTTCTTTATCTAATACCTTGATGGCGCTAACAGCTATATACTCATCTTCTTTTTTTACCAATGGTTGGCTTTCAAAATAAGTAACCCACTCAGCTTGTAATTGGGTGAAATACGTTTTCAATTTCTCACTACCATCGGCTAAGAAATTTATACGTCCAAAATGCTTTCTATCGGAATAGTTAGCAAGTTGGTGTGTTAAAAAATCTTTTATAATTCCACCTGCCAATTGGATTAATTGTTTGTTACTCTCGGCTTGATCATCATTATTCTGTCCGTTTCCAACAAATAATAAAGAGTCTCGTGTATCTTTATCGCAGGTAAATGAAGGAGCGTGTACAATAAAGTTCCAACCCCAATTTTCTGTTCCTAAAAGTGGAAGATATAGATATAGTTGTGGCTTATCATCGGAGAGCTGAATTACGTTTTCAACACCATCAATAGAGACGCAAGGAAGAATAACTGTAACTTTACTTTCACTAGTATTTTCTGTTAACTGACTCTTACTTTTTAATAGCAAAAGTTGAATAGTAGATTCCGTACCGTCACAATCTCTACGAATAGTAACTTGCTCCATCTGCGTATTGCCAAAATCAGCTTTTTGAACAGTAGAAATATGCTCATAAACATCTATTGTATTTTCTAACTCATCTCTAAATGTAATACTTTGTAAAAGTGGATTTAGCGATAAAACATAAGGAACTAATGAGACAGACTTTTTAAAAGCCTCAGCAACATTATCTTTTTCTATTTGATGATTGTGTTTGTAAGTAAAAACCGTATTCTCCAAAGAATCTGAACTCCATTGATTAGCAACAGTACCCCATTTTTGCGAAATATCTATAGCCTCTTTAATAGCCTTACTAAGTACAGTTTTATCCTTAGAACTTCGATTAATAACAAATTCTTTTTCACCACCGAAGTTATAAAAATAGTTGCCGTGCTTTAAATCTAAAGAGCTTTGCAAATGAAACTGCAGCCCAAATTTGTGGGTAGTTAAAAAACCTGTTCCATATTGACCCACTTGCACTATATCATTACGCACTTTGCTACTGGTTTGCAATATCAAAGATTGCATTGATTTTCTGTCAAATGGTTGCCCATTGTGTTGGAAAATAAATTCGTTTGGTCTGCGGGTAAAAAGCACTTTTGCACGCTCCTCTACTTTTGACACATCACGTGCATTTTGCACTAACTCCCAAATAGCACGATTGGAAGGTACATTACTATTGTTGGCAATGCCTGTAATAATATCGTTGGCAGGCTTTCCCCACATCGTTTCCGCCAACTGATCTTCAGCCTCTTTTTTAATAGTTTCTTCTAGTGATACCGTAGTTTGTTGTGTTTCTTCTGATGAAGTTTCTTCGTGTATCATATTTCTATCCGTTTATAGCTTTTTGCACTAATGCTGGGCAAAGTGTTTTCATTTTTTCACGTGCTTCGTTTGCTATTTTTTTAGCCTCCTCGGCACAGTTGTATAGGTTAATTATAGCTTGTTGCACTTCTGGTGGTGGAAGTGGAATTTTCATTCCACACATTTCAGTCCAAGAAAACACCTCTGTTGAACTACCTAAAGAACGAAAACAAGCCTCTCTATCCCATTCCTCTCTACAAAAAAGCAGATATAAATATTCAGGTATAATAGATACATCAAGTTTTGCGTCTTGGACTTTGAAAGAGATATTATTCCAACTTATCATTACTATTTTCTCTTCATTATTAAACCCCAAACCAATTTTTTTGCCGTGAGTCCTTGGATTATAAACAAATTCACGAGGTTTAACAATTAAGAATTTTGATAAGTCTGTATTTCTAACATCTGCTTTTGTTGGTATAATCTGTTTTGTTATGGTCATACCAACAACATCATTGACGCCATAAAGTAATTCCGAATTTCGATTTTCTGTCTGTTCTATATATTCCCCAAGTTCAACTTCAGTGTATTTCTTTTTGCAATCCACAATATAGGCTTGACAAGCTTGGGTTAGTGGTTCTATCAAAGCTTCGTTCTGCTCTACTAATGCTTTTAGTCCGTTGTAGGTATCTACTAGTTCTTGTTGAGTGTCGATATGGGGAAGTGGGATTTGTATATTGCAAAACACATCCCAATCAAGATTAGAGCGAACACTACCATCACTTAGAAACCATCCATACCTATCCATCTGGAAACGGTTAAACTGAATGAATAGATATTCTGGCAATAGTTCTAACTTATCTTTTACAATAAATGTAGTATAGGCTGGTGATATTAATATGGAATCATCCTTATCGTACAAAGCTAAACGAATACAAACATCACGACCCGTTTGCATACCACTAAATACGAAAACATCTTTTTCAGCAATTTTATATTTAGATTTATCGAGCCCATTAGTATTTGCAACTGTCGGCATAAAGGTTTTGTCCTTATTTATGCCGAAAAATGGAAGGTCAATATTCTTGGTGTTTTTTAATTCGTAAGGCTCAATATAATCCCCAAGTCTAACCATTGTAGTCTGCACTTTACTCACAATCATATCCCAACTGTTTTAGTGCATTACGAAGTGTTTTGTCATTCTTTTCTTGACGACTTAGCAAGTCAGAAACAGTAGAGGCTGTTTCGGTCAATACTTCGTGATAGTTGATTTTATTATCACGGTCTACAAATTCAATATATCGGCTTGGTACAAGTGAGTAGTTCTTTTCTTTTAATTCTTTTAAACCAACTGAGCGATATAGTTCTGGTTCGGCATAGTTTGTTCCATCTGTACCTTCACTTTGCCAGTTAAAGTAAATTTCGGTAGCTCGCTTTATTTGGTCGGCTTTTAGTTCAATTTTCTTTTTCTGTTCTTTTTTTATCGGGTTATCATTCCACGAGCGTAAATCCATTAATAGAATTTCATTTTCTCTATTACGCTGTTTACGGTCGTGCCAAGTTCCACCTTTTTTGTTTTCATTTAGAATCCACAAGGTTACTGATATATCAGTAGTATAGAACAACTCACGAGGTAATACCACAATAGCTTCTATTTTGTCATTTTCAATCAGTTTTTGACGAATTGCAATAGCATCATCATCACCCAAAGCTCCATTGGCTAATAAGAAACCTGCTATACCTTTGCCTGCTTTTAATTTAGACAACATATGCAATATCCAAGCATAGTTTGCATTACCTGCAGGTGGTGTAGCATAATCTGCCCAACGAGGATCATTACTTAAATTTGGGTTGTACCATTTTTTAAGATTGAATGGCGGATTTGCCATTATAAAATCAAAACATAAGCCTTTATGCAGGTCGTTTGATAATGTATCGGCATTTTGCTCACCAAGATGGTGTGAGATACCACGCATAGCTAGGTTCATTTTTGCAAGACGATAAGTTGCTGGGTCTCGTTCTTGCCCATACACATTTACTTTTTCTATATCACCCTGTTTTGCTTCTACATACTTTGCACACTGAATAAACATACCACCCGAACCACAACAAGGGTCGTAAAGTGTACCATCATAAGGCTCAATAAAAGCAGCGATTAGCTCAACTATATCGTGTGGCGTGTAAAACTCGCCCTCTTCTTTGGTTGCATTCACCGCAAACGATTTTAGGAAATATTCATACACACGACCAATTAAATCTTTCTCCTCTCCAAAAGTTTTGTGAGAGATTTTGTTTACTTCGTCAACAACTTTTTTAATTACATTAGCACTAAGATTGATTGAAGTAAACAAACCTATACGAATACAGCCTTTTAACTCATCACCACTATTCTCAAGTTCTTGTATGGCATCATCTAAAGCGGCGTTTAATTTTGTACCTGGCTGTTCCATAATTTTAGACCAACGCGCATCTTCAGGAACATAGGCTATCCCTTTATATCTGCTCGGGCTATTAAGGAAAGATTTTATTACTTCTTCATCTGTAATTCCGTTATCAATACATTCCTGCCTCATTTCATTTTGAGTGTTTTCAAACTTCTCACCAATGAAGCGCATAAAAACAAGCGTTAATAGTAAATCTCTTTTATCGTTTAGAGATGCATTACTTCGTAAATACTCTCTGCAATTAAATAGTATTGATTCTAGGTTATTAGTATCTGTAGTTTTTTGCTTTTTTTTAGCCATATTTTTATTTACTATTTGTATTTGATATTAGAAGCTCTGAAATGTCAACTTTCAAGATTTCAGCAATCTTGTATAGGTCTTCCAAACTTGGTTGTCTTTTGTTTTGGGCGTAAGAGTGGACCATATTGTAACTCTTTCCAAGCTGTTCAGCCAACCAGATTTGTTTTATTCCTTTCTGTTCTAAAACTTCTTTTATACGGTTCATTTTGAATTTTTTTAATTCAGTTCACTAATGTAAATAAGATATTTCATATACTCACTAAATGAGTATTAAAATTATCATTCAATAGTAATGAGCGTAGGGGAAAGGCAAGCTCTTTTTATTTTGTGAGGCACGAGCAAAATGAAATGTGCTTGAACGTGTGGTGGATTTTTTTTCAGCTTGCACCTAACTTGTTTATATACGGAACTTTATTCCTCGTAGTTGTCTAATTTGGTTGGCTATGAGGAACTTTTTAGGTTATACTAGTCAACTTATTTATTATATGTTTTTTGCTAAATGTACTAAATCTATGTTGGTATTCCAAGGTTCTTTTAGATAGAATTCTAACAAAAACAGAGTGCAAAAAAAGAATTAATTACTGTTCGTAATAAACATATAGTGAAGTGGTGTCGTTTTTGTTTCTGTTTTAGATATGTGATTGAAGCTTTTCGACATTTTTTTTGCGTTCAAAGTGTCGGCGTATGTGATTTTGTTTCAGATGTATTAAAAGGTTGTGTGTAGAACGAACATGTTTTTGAGCACAAATACAACCCGAAGTATGAGGGTGGAGATTTTTGGTCAAACCGTAGGCCTGAACATGGTCGGTTCGTTAAACACAAATTTACCTTTGCATCCGAAACAAAATCATATGTTGTTACTTTCCGTATAGAATGAACAGGAGAAAAGCTTTGAAATCGCATATCTAAAACACAGGATGGTTAAAATAATAATGAATACATTCATTCAAAAAGGTGTTCAACAATCATTGCGTTAGTAGGATTGATGAACTTCTTTTTAAAAATAAGTCAAAGGTTTTTTTGCTTTACAAGATTTAGAAATTGGATAGTAATTGAACTGCAAAAATACCGACGACTTAAAAAAATGGTTATCTAACTCTTTTGTTTTGAAATTATTGATAGTTGATATTTAGGTTTCTGTGTTTCTTCGTTTTTAAATCATTAAGCTTCAATTTTAATAAGTTAATGTCTTCACTCACTTTGCGTTCAATAACCCGAGCATAAATTTGTGTAGTAGCAATTTTTGTATGACCTAATAACTTTGAAACAGTTTCAATAGGTACACCATTACTTAGTGTTACAGTAGTTGCAAAAGTATGACGTGCCATATGAAAAGTAAGATTCTTCGTTATACCACAAGCATGAGCAACTTCTTTTAAATATAGGTTTAACTTTTCATTGGTAATTACAGGAAGTAAAGTTTTAGTTACTTGAGTAATCGGGTGATTAAAATATTTATTGATAATGTATTGAGCTTTCTCAAGAATGGGTATTTTAATTGGTGTTTTTGTTTTTTGACGTTTGGTAACTATCCAGTTATTACCATCTATGCCTTTTTGAATATTTTCTTTAGTAAGTCCCATAATATCTACATAGCTAATACCAGTATAACAGCTAAACACAAATAAATCACGAACACGGTCTAAACGATCAATAGGGAAGAAATAGTTTTCTAAATTATATAATTCGTTTTCCGATAAAAATTGACGCTCTCTTTTTTCATAAGTTGGTTTCCAGCGTAAAAAAGGGTCTCTGTCTAACCATTCTAAATGATAAGATAACGTTACAATTTTACGTAATCTTTGTAGGTGTTTCATTACAGTATTTTGACTCATCGCTTTTGGGTGTCCTTTTGGCCAAAATTCATGTAGGTAGGTTTCAAAATCGCAAATGAATTTATAGTCAAGTTGTTTCAGATAAACATCAGAAGTTTTTAATTTGGTGTTTAGAAACCGATTAATATAGCTTTCGGTTACTCCAAAATTTCTAATCGTTCCTTTAGCTAAAGTTGTTTCAATTTTTCTTCTGTGATAATCCAAAAGATTCTGAAGAGTTTTTGCTTGTTCGCCTTCGTTTAAGAAAAGGGCTTTAATGAGTTGAGCGGTAATTAACTTGTCCTGAAGTTTTAAATCCTGATAAGATTGGAAAATCTTAGAGTGAGCTTGGTCTAAAGTTCGATTTACGGTTTTGGCTTCTTGAGTAAAACCTTTTACTCGTTGTTTTTTAGCATCCCATTTAGTAATGTCTGCTTTAATTTTTAAGCTAATATTTACTCGTTTACCATTTACGGTTACACGAGTATAAATACCAGCTTTGTTGTTTACCGCTCTTTTAGAATATATCCAAAAGAAGATAGAAAATGTTGAAGTTGCACGCATGGTTGATAGTTTTATGTTAAACATTTCGTCTTACATGAAAGCCAAATCAACTATACATCATTTGTTCAAAGTGTCAACAGTGTTGACAGTTGTGTCTAAATGTTGACACTTTGCAAACATATCAAATCAAATTGTGTCAAATCTTATGTGGGTCTCAAAACCAAGAAAACCTTGCTAATCGTAGATTAAGCAAGGTTTTTTGCTCTGTTTTAGAGCTTTAAATAGTGACCTCGACAGGATTCAAACCTGTAACCTCTTGAGCCGTAATCAAGTGCGCTATTCAGTTGCGCCACGAGGCCGTTTTGCGGGTGCAAATATATGAATGTTTTTTAATTCTAAAAAATAAAAAAACAGTTTTTTTTGATTTTTTATTTGACCTATGAATTTACTTCTTCGTTAAAGTCATGAATTATTTTTTGGGCATCCTCAAAATCAGATTTATAGATAAATAAATCGCTTGAAGCTCCAGTAGTTCCAAAACCAGCAAGTCTTCCAGATTCTTTATCGTCTTTTATTAAAGTTGCTATTTTAGCTTGGTCAAGTAAGTAAGCAAGTCTGTTAATTAAGATAGAAGTTCCTGTGTAAACCTTTATATGTTCTTTCATAATAATAAAAATTTTAATCCAACGAGTTTATTGTAACAAAGGCACGCCATCCGATAATTGCTAATTGAAATTTTGATGCCTTAGAAATATCCAGTTCTTTTTTAGTAAAAGAAGGTAAAAGAGCTTTGTTAAGTTTGGCTAAAAATTTAAATATTAGTTTTTTCATTGTAAGTTGATTGTGTATCAAAAATACTGAAAAAAAATTAGTTTTATTCTAGGGAATGAATCAATTCATTCCCTAGGAATTGTTAGGTAGTTGTTTTACTTTTTCTTTTTTATCAATTTTTAGTAATGCACCTAATAGGTGTTAAGTATTCAAATAAATTACTAATGTTCTTTTTTGGTTAGACTGGTAATCCCCACAATAGTTTTATAATCCTATTAATCCCTATTTTATGGGGGTAAACCAGTGCTAATTAACTTTTTCTTTTCATAACAGTTCCAATTTCTTTTTCAATAACAAATGTTCATAGCATTTAAAATCTTTTCATAGACAAGTTTTTACTTTTTCTTCATGTTTTTAGCAGTTTTTATGGTTTATATAAAATACTTTAAAATCGGTTTGTAATTTTTCTTCTTTATTTATTACTGAACTTAAACTCCCTAAAAAATAATATTGTGGTTTTAAGTTTTGATTAAAAGAATAAATGAGTAATCAGAGTAACAATTTTTATAGCAATAATAATTAGTTTTAAAGTGATAACAATCATTAGTTTTTTGTGTTTTTTTGGTTAGTTTAATTAGTTGATTTCTTAATTGTTTTTCGAATATATGAGAAAGGAAACTATAGCACCAAAGCTTTTAAAAAGAAATAATCAAATTGAATTTTAAATTAAAGTTTAAAAAGTTATTTTGATTTAAGTTTGAAATTTGTTTTTCTTTATTTTAGTTTTGATTTGTAATTTTAATATTTATTTATTGTTTCAAATTGTAATAAAATAAAGGGCTTTTTTTTCTTGTTTTAAAAAAGTAAAGGAAAATGTAGATTGAAAAGAGGCTGTTTTTTAGGTTTTGATTTTTTGAGGGTTTAAAAAGTATAAAAAAGGTAGTGCTGTCAAGGAGGGTTTAGGGCTTGTGTATTTTCGAGTCAAAGCGCTATCTTCGCAAAAAAAATATATGAGTTTAGTTTATATAATCTTAGGATTACTATTGTTGGTACTTGGAGGAAATTGGTTGTTAAAAGCAGCAGTAGGTTTGTCATTAAAGCTAAACATACCAAAAATAGTTATTGGTATGACTGTTGTTTCTTTTGCGACTTCAGCACCAGAGTTAATAGTAAGCGTAAAATCAGCTTTGGAAGGTGCTACTGGATTGGCAGTTGGAAATGTAATAGGTTCCAATATTGCAAATATAGGTTTGGTATTAGGAATTACAGTTATTTTGTCAACAATTGAAGTTGAAAGAAGTTTCTATAAAACGGATTGGCCAGTAATGATGATTGCTTCTGTATTATTGTATTTTTTTATAGCTTTTGATAATATAATTCAGCAATATGAAGGGATAATCTTATTTTCTATGCTAATTGTATTTTTAATTTACTTATTGCGTTTTCAAAAGACAGCAGTAGTAGATGAAATGCCAGAAGATGATGAAGAGTTACCATTATATAAAATAGTACTATTCTTAGTAATTGGAGGTTTAGGATTATGGGGTGGATCAGAACTTTTAATAGATGGTTCGGTAAGTTTAGCAAAGAATATGGGGGTTAGTGATGCAGTAATTGGTGTAACTGTAGTTTCAGTAGGAACTAGTGTACCAGAGTTAGCGGCTTCTATAATTGCAGTTATAAAAAAGGAAAAAGCAATTTCATTAGGTAATTTAATAGGGTCTAATGTGTTTAATATTTTGGCAGTATTGGGAATTACAGCAATGATAACTCCTGTTGAAGTAAAACCAGACGCTTTAAGTTTAATAAACAATGATATCTATTGGATGTTAGCTATTTCATTTATAGTTTTACCATTGGTGTTTTTTCCAAAGAAATTACGTTTGAATTGGAAAGACGGGATCATTTTACTAGGAGCTTATATTTTCTTTGTATATCAAACATTAGCATAAAAATAAAATCCCGCATTTGCGGGATTTTTTATGAATTCAAAAACTAAAAATCTAATTAGATTTTTGCGCTTTTTACAGTATCGATAATTCTACCAGCTACTTTGTATGGATCAGCATTAGAAGCAGGTCTTCTATCTTCTAACCAACCTTTCCAGCCTTGCTCAACGGTAATAATTGGAATTCTAATTGAAGCTCCACGGTCAGATACACCATAACTGAAATCGTTAATAGAAGCAGTTTCGTGTAAACCAGTTAAACGTTGATCGTTATATTCTCCATAAACCTCGATATGTTCTTTAGCAACAGGTCTAAAAGCTTCACAAACTTTTTCATAAGTTTCCTTGCTTCCACAAGTTCTTAATAAAGTGTTTGAAAAGTTAGCATGCATACCAGAACCATTCCAGTCACCTTTTACAGGTTTAGGGTGATATTCAATGTAGTATCCATACTTTTCAGTTAATCTGTCTAATAAATAACGAGCTACCCATATTTCATCACCAGCTTTTTTAGCTCCTTTAGCGAATAATTGGAACTCCCATTGTCCTGAAGCTACCTCTTGATTAATTCCTTCAAATACTAAACCAGCAGCAATACATAAATCAGCATGCTCTTCTACGAAATCACGTCCGTGTGTGTTTTTTCCACCAACAGAACAGTAGTACATTCCTTGAGGTCCAGGGTATCCTCCAATAGGAAATCCTAAAGGTAATTGAGTATGAGTATCCATAATAAAATACTCTTGTTCAAAACCAAACCAAAAATCATTATCGTCGTCATCAATTTTAGCACGAGCATTAGATACGTGTGGAGTTCCGTCAGCATTTAATACTTCAGTCATTACTAAAAATCCATTCTCACGAGCTGGGTCAGGATAAATAGCTACAGGCTTTAATAAACAATCAGAGTCTCCTCCTTCAGCTTGTCTTGTAGATGAACCGTCAAAAGACCAAATTGGGCAGTCTTCTAATTTCCCACTAAAATCTTCAACAACTTTAGTTTTACTACGCATGTTTTGAGTTGGATAATATCCATCTAACCAAATGTATTCTAGTTTAGATCTAGTCATGATTTTTGTTTTGTTATTGTTTTTGAATTAATTACAATGCAAATATGTGTTATTTTTTTTATACCCTAAAATTTTTAGGGGTGTTTTTAAAAATGTTAACCTTAATTTAAATTTACCCCTCAAAAAAATAGGGTTAAATATATTTTTAATATTTTTGAAGTGATTTAATGGTAAAAAAAGAAAAATGTCTACTATCCGATTTAGAGCTTTAGAACAAACATTACATAGAAAACCAATTTTGGTTGAAGAAAAAGGAAGAAGATCAGAGTTATTTGCGCAAAATGTTTTTAATGAGCAAGCTATGCGTAAGCACATGACAAAAGAAGCCTATAACGCAGTTCAAAATGCAATTGAACTAGGAGCTAAAATAGATAGAGGAATTGCAGATCAGATTGCGCTTAGTATGAAAGAATGGGCGTTGTCAAAAGGAGCCACACATTATACACACTGGTTTCAACCATTAACAGGAGCCACCGCAGAAAAACATGACGCCTTTTTTGAACCTATAGATGGAGGAGGAGCTATGGAGCGTTTTGATGGAGGACAATTAGTACAACAAGAACCAGATGCTTCTAGTTTTCCACATGGAGGAATTAGAAATACATTTGAAGCACGTGGTTATACAGCTTGGGATCCAACTTCGCCAGCTTTTATTTATGGTACAGCTTTATGTATTCCAACTGTTTTTGTAGCATATACAGGAGAGGCGTTAGATTATAAAACTCCATTATTAAGAGCGTTACATGAAGTAGATAAAGCTGCTACAGCAGTAGCAAAGTATTTTGATAAAAATGTAAATAAAGTAAACGCTACTTTAGGTTGGGAACAAGAGTATTTCTTAATAGATATGGCTTTGGCAAAATCACGACCAGATATTAGTTTAACCGGGCGAACATTGCTAGGGCATTCATCAGCAAAAGGACAGCAACTAGATGATCATTATTTTGGAACTATTCCAACACGTGTCTTGAATTTTATGCGTGATTTAGAACAAGAGAGTCTAGTGTTAGGTATTCCTGTAAAAACACGTCATAATGAGGTAGCTCCAAATCAATTTGAATTAGCTCCTATTTTTGAAGAAGCAAATTTAGCAGTAGATCATAATTCTTTATTAATGGATGTAATGAAAAAAGTAGCGGAGAGACATTCTTTCAAGGTCCTTTTTCATGAAAAACCATTTGACGGGGTAAATGGTTCAGGAAAGCATAATAATTGGTCTTTAGCTACAAATACAGGAGTAAATCTATTAAGTCCAGGAAAAACACCAATGCGTAATTTGGAGTTTTTAACTTTTTTTATCAATACAATAAAGGCGGTAAATGATTATGAAGAGTTATTGAGAGCTTCTATTGCAAGTGCTAGTAATGATCATCGTTTAGGAGCAAATGAAGCACCACCAGCAATTATATCTGTTTTTATAGGTTCTCAATTATCTTCCGTATTGGATGAATTAGAAAATGTAACTAAAGGTAAAATTTCCCCTAAAGAAATGACTGATTTAAAGTTGAATGTAGTAGGGAAAATTCCAGAAATATTATTAGATAATACAGATAGAAATAGAACATCACCTTTTGCGTTTACAGGAAATAAATTTGAATTCAGAGCAGTAGGGTCAACAGCAAATTGTGCTAATGCAATGACTGTATTGAATACTATTGTAGCAAAACAATTAATCGAGTTTAAAAAAGAGGTAGATGCTTATATAGATAAGCATTCAGTAAAAAAAGATGATGCCATTTTTAATGTTTTAAGAGAATACATAAAAGCATCAAAAAATATACGTTTTGAAGGGAATGGTTATGGAAAAGAATGGGAAACGGAAGCAAAAAAGAGAAAGTTAAGTAATCACAAAACTACCCCAGAAGCATTACAGGCTAAGATATCAAAGCCTACAATTCAGCTATATGAAGAAATGGGTATAATGAATGAGGTAGAATGTAAGGCTCGTTATGAAATAGAGATTGAAGAGTATAGTTTACGTTTACAAATAGAATCTAGAGTATTGGCTGATATATCTAGAAACCATGTAGTCCCAACAGCAATTAAGTACCAAAATATTCTAGTAGATAATGTGAAAGGTTTAAAAGAAATTTATGGAACTTCTTTTAAAACAATAGCAAAGGAACAAATGACTCTTATTGAGTCAATTTCAGAGCATATTGAAAAAATAAATCATTTAGTAAGTTTAATGATTGAAGAAAGAAAAAAAGGAAATGCGATGAGTAATTCAGATAAAAAAGCATTCCATTACTGTAATAAAGTAAAACCTTACTTTGATAAAGTACGTTATCATTGTGATAAATTAGAGCTAATGGTAGATGATAATTTATGGCCCTTGGCTAAATATAGAGAATTACTTTTTACAAGATAAATACGATGGTATTTATAGAAATATCTTGTTTAAAAAAGGGGGAAAACCCCTTTTTTTTATGCTAATTATAAAATAAAAATTCTCTTTCTTTCCCCTATAATTCCTTGTTTTTTTAATTTTTTGAAAAACGAAAAACAAAGCTATGTTGTTGATTACTATTTTAATAAAAGGTTAAAATTTGTATCTTAGCTATGTTTAAACACGCAAACTATATATAGTTTTTAGTACTACCTTTATAACATTATAATAGGTTGATGAAAATGAAAAGATGACACACCTCAGTCATATCATTTTACCCTAGTAATTTTATTCTACCCCAATTTTAATAGCACCCCATAATCGTTATAAGCTTATTTGTAGCGGATAAATATGGTGTGTTAAAAATTTAACTAACGTATTTTAAAATTATTAATTATGAAAAAATTATTAATAGTAGCTTTATGTTTAGCTACAGGTATGGCATTTTCGCAGGCTCGAAATGTTCAAACAAGTCAAGGAAATGAAGGAGCTATAGCTAAAAAGGCTGGAGTGTCAGAGCATGCAATGGAGAGACCTTTACAAGAAAGGCCAACATGTCCAGAATGTGAAGTAGTGCAAGCAGATTGTGCTCCAGATGGCTTTATTCCAGCAGATAAGAATAAGGTTAGTATTCAGCAAGTAGGTGATAATAATGAGGCAAAAGCAACTCAAAGTGGTCACCGTAATATGTCGTTAATAAGACAAAATAATACTGCTGGTAGTGTTGCGCCACCAACAGGTAATTTAGCTTCAACAGATCAAGGAGGTCAAAGAAACGGAGCAAATATTAAGCAATACGGTGATGACAATACATCTCGTATTTTCCAAAGAGGTAATGATAACTATGCTAAAGTAGATATAGGAGTTGGGCATGCAGAAGGAAACTTAACATATGCCTTGCAAGTAGGAGATGGGAATAAGGCTTCTCAAAAACAGCGATATGATAATAATAAAGCTGCTTTATACCAATGGGGTAACAACAATTCGGTTGTTCAAGACCAGTCTAGTGGACCAAATGGGTCTAGCGGTAGTGAGGCGTTTGCTAATCAAGTAGGAGATGGTAACTCTATAGAGCAAAATCAAACAGGTTCGCATAACTATGCGTCTGCTTATCAAACAGGTAATAATAATGAGTCTGAAGAAACTCAGGTAACAATTACTGATGATCCAACAGTTTGTAATATCTCTACTGTTAACCAAGTAGGAGATGATAACAAATCATGTGTTGATCAAGATTCACAAGGAGGAAATAACTGTAGTTTAGTAAATCAGTTAGGTAATCAAAACCGTTCTCAAGTAAATCAAACTGCTTTACAAGGAGGTAGTAATGCTTCATGTGTATTGCAAAAAGGTAATATGAATACAGCTCAGGTTACTCAAACTGGACCAGGAGGTATATAAGATTTTTATATGGGGTGAGATTATTTTCTCACTCCATATTTTATATAATTTATAAAAAAAGAAAAATGTTAACATTTAAGAGAGTAGTTTTTGCTTTTATGTTTATGATTCTTGCTACTGCTGTTCAAGGGCAAGATGAGAAACTACCAAGTTATTTTTCGAATGAAGAGTTACAATTAAATAATTTAAATATAGTTGGTGATTTCTCCTATGATTTTAAAACAAAGTCAAAAGAAGTAATAAGTACAATTTCGTTGAAGCAAATAGGTGATGAAAATATAGCAAAAATAGACGATAGAGCTTCATTAGGGAAACACAAGGTTTATCAAATAGGTGATAGGAATAATTACCAGTTTATAAATTATAGAAATACCATGTCTATAGACTTAGGAATTTTGCAAACGGGAAATGAAAATTCGTTGAGGATTCAAGGAACAAATTCAATATTTAAAAACCTAAAAATAGCACAGTTTGGAGGTGCAAGAATGAGTGTAATTAATTATTAGTGTTTAATAAATAAGTTGAAAGGAGATGAAAAGGAAAAATTTGTTTTTAGTTTTAATTAGTTGTTTTTGTTTGTCTTATGTGTATTCTCAAGAATTCGGTAAACGAAATGTAAAAGGAAAAATAAATTTAATTAAAGTAGACGATTTTTTAACATTAAGAGCTCTGGTAGTAAATGAAGAAGCGTTTTTTATAGATAAGCTTAATTACAATTTTGTAGCTCTAAAAAAAGGGATTTCTGGGAATTATTCTAAAAGTAATCAAACAGAAGATTTTTCTTTGAAACCGAGGGAAGAAAAACAGTTGTCTACTATAAAAATAAATATGAAAAAAGGAGAGGAGTTGAGAGTGTATTTATTCATTAAGTATGAAGATAAATTAATACATCGAGATACATTGTTTTTAGGGCAAAAAATTAAAACTGTAAAAAGAAAACAAAAAGTTAGTGAACAACAATACCTAATTAGGGGAATTGTAATTGATGAAGCAATTACAAGAATAGGTAAAGATTATCATGATTTTTTTTATAAAGAGTATTTAGTAACAGGTAAAAATTACCCCTTTATTATAAAGATAGTTGAAAAACCAGCGCTTGGTCGAAGTAGTATGATATCGGTAGAGGTAGATGGAAAGAAGGTGCATGAGTTTTTCGCAAGACCTACAGAAGATTATTTAAAGTCTAATGTAGTGTATGCAATGAGGAAACTAAGAAGATATAACCAAACAAGGAAAACAACTTTCCAAAATAAAATTTAACCCAATTAAAATATTATTATGAAGAAAAAATTACTGTTTATTTTGTTTTTTATAACAAGTTTTGTGTATTCACAAGATTTAGTTTACCGCCCAATAAGTCCTTTTTTTGGAGGAGATACTTTTAATTATCAGCAAATTATAGCATCGGTAACAGCACAAAACGATTTTACCGAGGAGGATGATAATCAAAGAGATGTGCCAACTAATTTAGAAAATTTCACTAATAGTTTAAATAATAGACTGTTGAGTTCTTTATCGCAAAGTTTGTTTCAACAACAATTAGGGAATACGAATTTAACAGTAGGTACCTACACTTTTGGAGACTTGGTGGTAGAAATTACACCAGGTACTAATGGTTTAAATGTAAGTATACTTAATGTTACTACAGGTGAACAGACGCAAATTACAATCCCTAACGGTAACTAAAAATAACTATGAAAAAATGTATAAGTATAATTTACATGTTAATATTATGTGTATTAACAAGCTGCGGAACTTATTTTAATCAACCATTAGTACAAACTAAAGCAAGAATAGGAGAAAATACATCTCCAGAAGCCTTAGCTAAAAGTTTTTTACCAGCGAATAAAATTATTGTAGGAGTTTATAAATTTCGAGATCAAACAGGGCAATACAAGCCTGTACAAAATGGATCTACATTCAGTACTGCAGTAACACAAGGAGGTACAACAATTTTATTAAAATCATTGGAAGAGTCGGGTTGGTTTAGACCTATAGAAAGAGAAAATATAGGGAACCTTTTAAATGAGCGTCAAATAATTAGAAATACAAGGCAAGAGTATGCAAATGGAAAGAAGGTAACTATGCCACCATTACTCTTTGCAGGTACAATTATAGAAGGTGGGGTTGTTTCGTATGATTCTAATATAATAACAGGAGGCTCTGGTCTGCGTTATTTTGGTGTAGGTGCATCAAATCAATATCGTCAGGATCGAATAACTGTTTATTTAAGAATTGTTTCTACTTCAACAGGAGAAATTTTAAAGAATGTTTATGTTTCGAAAACAATACTTTCTCAAGGAATATCAGCAAACTTATATCGCTATGTTTCCTTAAGAAGACTATTGGAAGCTGAAACTGGAGTAACAAAAAATGAACCTTCTCAGTTAGCGGTAAAAGAAGCAATAGATAAGGCAGTTGATTTATTAATAGTAGAAGGAATAGTAGATGGGATATGGCAGCCTAAAGGAGGAAAGCCGGCTATAAATTATATAAAGGAAGTTTATAAAAAAGAAAAAGAAGAGGCTCAAAATACAAAGCTGTTTAATAGAAAAGAAGAAAAAAGAAGAGAGAAATTTGCAGTAGGAGCAAGTTTGGGCGCTTCAAGAATCAGTGGAGATTACGCTAGTCCAACTTATCAGTTTGGATTCGATTTAAAATTTAAATATATGTTTGAAGATCCCAAATTTAATTTTTGGGTAACCTTAGGGAGGTTTGAATTAGATAATAAGAGAACTTTTCATGAAACATTTATAACTTCAGGACTTAATTTTGAATATACAATCTTGCCTTATGAAAGATTTACACCTTATATCTATGGTGGAATAGGGTCCATATCAAGAGAAAATTTAGAAGATACTTTTTTTAAATTCCAGGGAGGACTTGGAGTAGAATATTTAATTACAAACAAGGTTGGACTTTTTGTAAATGGAGAATACAACATGTTGCTAAGTGATAACTTAGATAGACAAATAGTTGGTGAGAAAAACGATTTAGTATGGCGTTTTGGTGCAGGTATTAATGTCTATTTTTAAAAGAAATTTAGATGAGAAAAGTAATAAAAATAATAAGCTTGCTATTAATAACACTTGTTTTTATTCAGTGTGGAGAAGATGGTACTATAGGATTGATAGAGTATGGAGATTTAACAGGGAAAGTTGTAAAAAAGGATGGTTTTGTGCCTTTAGAAAATGTGAAAATAACCTTGTCGCCTACAAATAATACAACGTTTACAGATGCGGAAGGGAATTTTAAATTTGAAAGAATAGAAGTACAAGAGTATTCAGTGCAAGCAACTAAAGAAGGATATTTAGATAAGTTTGAAGGAGCTACAGTAACTGTGGAAGCTGTAGTTAATGTAGTGTTAGAGTTAGAAATATCAACAGCGTTAAATAAGCCACCAACAAAACCAGAATTATTAACGCCTACTGATGGAGCAGAAGATTTACCAAACGAAGTAGAGTTAACATGGGAATCGACAGATCCTGAGGAAGATGAGTTAACTTATGTGTTAGAACTTAGAAATGATTTTAATAACGATGTAACCAGAATTACAGATATAAAAGAGAAAAAATATCTATTGTCAAATTTGAAATATGGAGGAAAGTATTTTTGGAGTATAGAAGTAACGGATGGAATAAATGCAGAAGTAGTAAGTAGTATTCGGTCGTTTACGGTAAAAGAAGATCCAGGAAATCGATATTTTTATGTGAAAAATGAAGGTGGAAATAATGTAATTTATTCATCAAGTTTTAATGAAACCAACAATGAAGTTTCAAATACGGTTCAATTAACCGATCCTAATTTGAATTCATGGAGACCAAGAAAAAGTAACGTAGCGAATTTGATAGCTTTTTTAAGGATAGATAATAATGAAGCACATATTTATACAATGAAAACCAATGGAAATGATGTTCAAAAAGTAACGTCAACAGTCCCAGTAGCTGGTTTTAATTTAAACGAAATGGATTTTTCATGGTCGCCAGATGGAAGTAAATTGGTATATTCTAATTTTGATAAATTATATTCAATAAATAAAGATGGTAGCGGCTTACAAAGTATTTATGAAACGACAGATGGAAGTTTAATAACGGAGTGCGATTGGAGTAGTGATGGAACTAAAATAGCTATAAAAACCAATAATGCAAATGGATATGATGGAGCAATACTGATTATTGATATGAATGGGAATGTGTTGAATACTGTAATATCAGGAGTTGTTGGAGCTATGGGAGGAATCAATTTGTCAGCATCAGGAAATAAATTATTGTTTACAAGAGATATTTCAAATCATCAGGCTACAAATTACAGGCAATTAGATACCAGATTGTTTATTTACGATTTTACAGATATGAGTTTTACAGATATTTCAAATGTTGAAAAGGAAAGTGGAACAAATGATTTGGATCCACGATTTTCACCAAATGAAGCAGAAGTTATTTTTGTAAATACATCTAACGATGGAATTTCACAAAAAAATATTATGAGAACTAACTTAGTAGGAAATATAGAACGTAGAATGGTGTTTGCAAATGCTATAATGCCAGATTGGGAATAATGTTATATAACTAACTCAAAATTAAAAAGCGAACGTTAAAAAACGTTCGCTTTTTTCTTGATATGAAATTAAGAAAAACTAACTTTGCAGTAACAACAACACAACAAATGAGTAACGAAATATCTAAACGCTACGCACAACGCGGAGTATCGGCATCTAAAGAAGATGTTCATAATGCTATTAAGAATATTGATAAAGGATTGTTCCCAAAGGCATTTTGTAAAATTGTTCCAGATTATTTAACGAACGACGATGATTACTGCTTAATTATGCATGCAGATGGAGCAGGAACAAAATCGTCATTAGCATATATGTATTGGAAAGAAACAGGAGATATTTCTGTTTGGAAAGGAATTGCACAAGATGCATTAATAATGAATATTGACGATTTATTATGTGTAGGAGCAACTGACAATATCATGTTATCTTCTACAATAGGACGTAATAAAAGTAATATTCCAGGAGAAGTTTTATCGGCAATAATCAACGGGACAGAAGAATTAATTTCTGAACTAAAAGATTTTGGAGTAACAATTCACTCAACAGGAGGAGAAACCGCAGATGTAGGAGATTTAGTTCGTACAATTATTGTTGATTCTACTGTAACGGCAAGAATGAAACGTGCCGATGTAATTGATAATGCCAATATAAAAGCAGGAGATGTTATTGTAGGTTTGGAATCTTTTGGACAAGCAACTTATGAAAAAGAATATAATGGTGGAATGGGGTCTAATGGACTAACATCAGCTCGTCATGATGTATTTCATAAATATTTAGCTGAGAAATATCCAGAAAGTTTTGATGCTTCGGTACCAGAAGAATTAGTGTATTCAGGAAACACAAAGCTTACCGATGAGGTTGAGAACTCGCCAATAGATGCTGGGAAATTAGTTTTGTCACCTACAAGAACTTATGCGCCAATAATAAAAGAAATATTATCAAAGTTTTCTTCAGATAAAGTACATGGAATGATACATTGTTCAGGAGGAGCGCAAACTAAAATTTTACATTTTGTAGATGAGTTGCATATAGTAAAAGACAATATGTTTCCAATACCACCATTGTTTAAGTTGATTCAAGAACAATCAAAGACAGACTGGAAAGAAATGTATCAGGTGTTTAACTGTGGGCATAGAATGGAATTGTATGTGTCTGAAGAAGTCGCAGAAGAAATTATAGCAATTTCAAAATCATACAATGTAAATGCGCAAATAGTTGGAAAGGTAGAGGCTTCAGATAAAAAGAAGCTAACTATCAAAAGCGAATACGGAACATTTGAATATTAAAATAAAACAAATAAAAAAGCCTTAGAGAATTCTAAGGCTTTTTTATGCAATAAAACTAACACAGTTTTTCAATAGTGATATTGAATCTAGGTTGGTTATTCTATTTTATTGAATATAAAATCAATAGAAAATTCATCGTTGGAAATTTTACATTTCAATTGCTGACCGTCCATATAGTAATTAATTTTTTTAGGAAATTCATTTTGTTCATTTTCAGATATAAAAGAAGAATCAGTTTGTTGTGTAAATTTAAATAACGTAGGTTGCTCATTCACACCTACAATTTTTAAATGCAAGATATTTTGAATAGAAACAATGCTCATAGTTTCTTTAAAAACGGTATCGTTTTCTTGTAGCGTAAAACCAATTCCGGTTAGATCTTTATTCCAAAACTCAAAAGTTGTTTTGGTAGGTTTTTCGTTTAAACGTTGCCATTTTCCTTGTAGCCAATTAGGTTTTTGGGTTTCTTTTTGACAAGAAAAAAGTAGAATAGAAAAAAGTATAATTAGATAGTAACGCATATTTTTGCTCTTAAAAGACATAAAGATAGAGATAAAATTCGATAAAAAATCGTAAATTCGCACCCCAAGAAAAGATACAATGCTAGATAAATTACAGATAGTTAAGCAACGTTTTGATGAGGTTTCAGATTTAATCATTCAACCAGATGTTATTTCTGATCAGAAGCGTTATGTGCAATTAAATAAAGAATACAAAGACTTAGGAAAGGTTGTTAAAAAAGCAGATGAGTACAAAGGTCTTTTAGATACCATAGAAGAAGCTAAAGAAATTATTTCTGATGGAAGTGATGCAGAAATGGTAGAAATGGCTAAAATGGAAATGGATGATGCAAAAGTTAGAATTCCACAATTGGAAGAAGAAATTAAGTTTTTGCTAATACCAAAAGATCCAGAAGATGGTAAAAATGCTGTAGTAGAATTACGTGCAGGTACAGGAGGAGATGAAGCAAGTATTTTTGCTGGAGATTTATTTAGAATGTATACGAAGTACTGTGAAGGTAAAGGTTGGAAAGTATCTACAGTAGATTTTTCTGAAGGAACCAATGGAGGGTTTAAAGAAATCCAATTTGAAGTTTCAGGAGAAGATGTATATGGAACTTTAAAGTTTGAAGCAGGAGTACACCGTGTACAACGTGTACCACAAACAGAAACACAAGGACGTGTGCATACTTCGGCAGCAACTTGTATGGTTTTCCCAGAAGCAGAAGAGTTTGATGTTGAAATTAATCCAAAAGATGTTCGTATTGATTATTTCTGTTCTTCAGGACCAGGAGGTCAGTCAGTAAATACAACTTACTCGGCGGTACGTTTAACACACATACCTACAGGATTAGTAGCGCAGTGTCAAGACCAAAAGTCGCAACATAAAAATAAAGAAAAAGCATTTAAAGTATTACGTTCTCGTTTATACGATTTAGAGTTAGCAAAGAAACAAGAGGCTGATGCAGCTAAACGTGGTTCTATGGTAACATCGGGAGACCGTTCAGCAAAAATTAGAACATACAATTATCCACAAGGTCGTGTAACCGATCATAGAATTGGATTAACGTTATATGATTTATCTAATATTGTTAATGGAGATATTCAGAAAATTATAGACGAATTAATGCTAGCAGAAAATACTTCCAAACTTAAAGAGTTAGGAGAAACTATCTAATAAAAAGACCAATCAACGATTGGTCTTTTTTATTTTGTTATTCCTTGTAAAACAGGAGAATAAATAGTATCTTGTAGAGATATTAATATTCTATCCGTAATAAGGAGAAAATCTACACATCTATAATACTATTTTTCTGAAGCCCCTCAGGTATTCATAGTTTTCTTTAAGTAAAGCATTTTTATTAGAATTTTTAATTAAGAGAGTAAGTCATTATATCAATAGCCCTAAACTGATAAGGTTATTGGAGTATTAACCCATAAATAAATTAGATATATGTTAAAAATAATAGTAAAAGAAGGCGAGAATATTGATAGAGCTTTAAAACGATATAAACGTAAATTTAGAAATGTAAAAATTTTACAAGAATTAAGAGAGCGTAAACAGTTTACGAAGCCATCAGTAGCAAGAAGAGCACAAATACAAAAAGCAGCCTACAGAGAAAAATTATTAAAACAAGAATAGTTAGAAGTATTTGATTAGTTTAGAATGTTTGTAAATACATAAATGGGAGTATTTTACGAAGTATTTCTTAATTTTGTTTCATGCAGAGTTTTATTGATTTTATTAAACAACACATTTTTATTTCAGAAGAAATTGAAGCGGCAATAAAAAGTGTTGCCGTGGAAAAAGAGTACCTTAAAAATGATTTATTGGTCGAAGAAGGAAAGACTTGTAAATATTTATATTTTTTAACTGAAGGAACAGTAAGAGCTTATTTGTATTTAAAAGGAAAAGACATAACGAATTGGGTTTATCCAGAAAATTCAATGTTTACTTCTTGGCATAGTTATATTTTAAGAAAACCTTCTTCAGAATATATTGAAGTTACTAATGATGCTAAGGTAATAGCTATTTCTTATGATGATTGGCAGGAGTTATATCAGAAATACCCTAAGTTAGAACGTTTTGGACGTTTAATAATGGAAGAACAAATCGGGTTAATTGACGATTTTTATAAAGGGTATTATTTCTTAACAGCAAAAGAAAAGTATGAGTTATTAATTAAAGCATACCCTAAGATAATTCAAATAGCTAATTTAGGACATATAGCTTCAATGTTAGGAATTAGTCAAGAAACATTAAGTAGAATTCGTGGAAAATAAAATAGGCTTCCTTATTTAAAAGAAAGCCTAACAAGAGCTGAGTTCTATGAGATTAAAAAACTCTTACAACATTAAACCCAAAAGAAATATCCCCTTTGGTCCAATCCCCTTCAGCCTTTGTTAAGAAAGCGCTGTCGTTGCTTGCCCTTGCGTTGGAAAATAATAGTTGAAAAACATGACCCCCTGTTTCAATATCAATTCCCAATGTTAAAGGATTTTTATAAATAGAATTTTTGTTTCTACTAAAATTGTGAGCATAATCTAAGTTAACACTCATACGTTTACTTACTTTTAATCGACCTCCAACACCCATTAAAAATTGATTGTGTGTATTACCACCAGTAACAGTGTGGTCTTGTAAGTTTTGACGAACAAACGAAGGAGCAATTTCGAGAGATAAGTTCTTAGAAACTCTTCGTGAAGCAAGTAATTGAAAAGTATAACTCATACGATCACCAAATTTTAAATTAGGATATTTTTCCTTTTTTAATTCAGAATTTATATCCGCACTAGCATACCCTACTAAGTTTAATGGAAACTTGCTTGATTGCTTTGTAAAACGAACTTTTGCAGTACCGGAATAAGTTTTTTCAAAACTATCTCTACTTAAACTTAATTGAACTCCTTCCCAAAAGCTATAAGCTAATTGAATTTTAGTGTTTGCTTGATCTAATCCAAAAAACTCATCAACACCATCTTTTAAAGAACCAAAACGATGAGCAACAATTAAGTATAAATCACCTTTGTCTGCAATTTTAGTAGATTGTAAGTTTCCAATTTGCATTGCTTTAAAAGCAGGTAGAGCAAATAGTTTTTCATTTTTAGTTTCATTGTCTAATTCATCTAATAAATCGTCTTGAGCAAAAGTTTTTATAGATGTAAAAACAATTAAAAAAGTTATGATGTATTTTATTTTAATATGCATTGTTCTAATTTTAATTCGTCTAATAAATCATCGTATCCTATAACACGACCTTTAATTTGTATGTTGTCATTTTCTTTTATGGAAAGTCTAGCATCAGTATTCTTTAACTGGCAGTAGATTTGATTTTCTAAGGAGATACCGTTTTCATCAATAGCAGTTACTTTGCCAGACAGTTGTACAACTTTTGTGTTCCATTCAGAAAAATTCTGACTTACTTTTTGTAAAAAAACTGTCGAGCTTCCTTCAAAATCTACATTTAGCTCTTCAATTGTTTTATGAGGTTTATAAGCGTACTTGTATGCTGAATATCCTCCTATAAGCAAAATGAAGAGTGCAACCAAAAACTTATTTCTTTTCAACCAATTCATAAGCTATAGAAATGTTTATTTGCTCAGCTATTTTCTTGCGAACAATACTTGGTATTTTAATACCAAAATCTTGAGGTTGTACAAAGAATTTAGAGCTTAACATAATTTTATTGTTTTTTAAAACAACCTTGGCAGTAGTGCTTACTTTTTTCTTTTTTCCACGAACCGTAATAGTTCCTTTTAACGGAAACTCTTTTGAACTTGATAAATTTTCTAAAGAAAACCCTTCTAATTTTCCTCTAAAAGTAGCTTTAGGGTATTGATCGCTGTCCATATAGTTTTCATTAAAATGCTCTTGCATTAAAGCAACTTTAAATTTAAAAGCAGTAATAAATAGTTGGGCAGCAATATCGCCAGTATTGGTTTTTAAAATAGCTGTAGAGCTATTATTAGTAGCTTCAACAGGTTCAAATGCTTCTACAGAAGCTTTAAAATGTGTGCTACCAGTTCTAGTAAAATATTTTTGAGCAGCAATTGATTGACTAAGCAATATAATTGCTAGGATAATTATTTTTTTCATGTAATTACGTTTTGTATTTTGAAACAAGTTGAATTATTCTAAAAAGCCATCAGCTTTCCATTTATCAATAAGCGCTCTTTTTTCAGCAGTAACAAGTCCACTTTGAGGCATTGGGCTTGCTGCATCGTTCATTCTGGCGATTAGAGTTCCAAACTGGGCAGAGTTTTTAACTTGCTCGTATGTTTCTAAGATTAATCCTTTTCTTGGGTTTACAGAACTGTGACAGGTCAAACAATTATTGTAAATAATAGGTTGTATATCTTTAGTGTAAGTTACTGTTCTGTCAATAACATTAGGTAATGGTATTTCTGCTTTTGTACAACTAACCATTAAAGCTACGATTGAGATATAAAATACTTTTTTCATCTTTTTAATTTTGAACATCAATATTGGTTACGTTTTCTGTTTTGTTTTCTAATGGTGCTACGGTAATTTTTTTACTAATGCTTAAAATATCACCTTGATTTGGAGCACCATCACCATTCTTATCAGCAATAACAGTTAAGTAATATTCTCCAGGATGTAGATAGGTAAATAAGAATGTGTCTTCTTTGTTTTCTAAGTTTGGAAAATGTAGTAAAGTATCAAAAGCGTCAGTGTTTGAAGTTAAATAACCATTATTGTCAGTTAATGGGTCTCTTGAGAGATATACCAATAAATTAGTATCAGTAATTTGATTGTTTCTAGTTAAATTAACAGTTAAAGTACCTAGTCTAGGATGGTCAGTAATTTGGTATGGATCTCCAGATTGAGGTGCTAATTCATAAACATCATTATTAGCTTGTTGTGCTAAAAATGTTGCAGATGTTGCGTTCTTTTCCCCTTGTTTTACATATAAATTTTCTGCTTTAAAACCATCAGCAAAATCTAACCCATCGTCAATAGCATTTTGAGGATAATTAGTAGCACTTGCAGCAGCTTGAGCTAATTCCATATGCATTTTCTTTCCTTTGAAAGTCATATGACGTGTTGGAATTCTACTTCCTAAATTACTTGTGTATGAGTTAAAGTATAAACTGTCATTTTTAAAACGTAGTTCAAATGACATAATGTTTTTATTACCAATGGCATCTACAAAACGATAATATTTACCTTCAGAATTTCTGTCTTCTACTTTGTCTAAAACAAAATAACTAGTTCTATAAATACCACTTAATAGTCCACCATTACGCCCCATGATAGTTCTTTTACCTTTGTAATTTGTTACAAAAAATGAAGTAAGTAGGTTTCCTAAAGAACCACCTTCATGAATACCGTGAATATGTGATTTTGAAATGGCTCTGTAATCCCATGCAAACCAAGCATAATCATCGGCAATAACTCTATTACTACCTACCCAATGACCTTGCATTTTTTCAAAAAAATCAAAACCATCAGTATTAATATCGGCAGGAATAACTTCTGCTACAGGTTGAGGATTAGGATTAGGTGTTGGAGTTGTTCCTCCTGTAATATCTCTAATTGCATCTTCACAACTTGCAAGAGCAAGTGTTATACATAACCCGAAAAGGATGTGTCTTTTTTTCATAATTTAGTTTTTGTTATTGTTTTCTTACCCAAATTTCAATTAGAGGCTTGTGCATGATATAGCTTGTAACTTCTAATGTGTCTTTGTGTTTAATTTTAATCTTAAGATTGTCAGAATTCGTTTGTGTAGCTCCTGAAATGGCATCAACAAAAGTGTCGTCCTTATAGGTTAAATTGTTTAAAAAGATGTCTTTATCGGTACCAGTTTCTCTAATAATTGTAGTGTCGTCGTTATAATAAATAACTTTACCAACAAGTTTGTTAGCTTGTTTCTCTATTTTATAAGTGGCCTTATAAAAAGAACTTTGAACATCCCAGATACCTAAAATTCGCTCATCTATTTGAGTAGAACACCCAATTAGAAAAATTAATAAACCAAATAAATATCTCTTCATTTTAATTCTGAATAATTACGGAGACAAAATTGAGAAGGTTTGTAAGAAAGATTTTTGACCTATGTCAAAATCATCATAAAGAGGTGTTTTTGATTTAAGTCAAACCAAAACCAAAGATGCCAGTGTAGATTTGAACAAAATTTATTTAGGATGAAAAAATTAATGTTACGTTGGAATATTGATAAACCAAGAGATTTAATTATAATATTTATAGTTTTTTCAATAACAGGTTCAACTTCGATAACTGTTGGGCGCCCAGTTTTAAAAGCAGTAGGAATAACCTTAGAAAATATGCATGCAGTTATTTACTATCCATTGTTTATACTATTAAGTTTTATATGCTATCAAGTTTTTTTAGTTTTGTATGGATGGCTTTTTGGACAATTTAATTTCTTTTGGAACATGGAGAAGAAGATGTTAAGAAGATTCGGTATTTCTATTTAAAATTTCTTTTTTATATTTAAGAATGAAGAAAACTATTAAATGGAGAACTCTAATTGCTCTAGTACTAATGTACATTGCTATATTTATGAATTGGGAATGGGCTTGGGGAGTTTTGTTTATGTTCTGGGTTATTCCCGACCTCTTTTCTGGGATAACTTACTTTATAGAGCCGATATCAAAAAAAGAAAATCCTAAAACATATTGGATAATTATTATTAGCTGGATTCTTATGGCGTTATTTTCTTTGTCAACTTTAGTAATAGATTATTCAGGATATACTTATTAGTTATGAGTGATTTTTCTATTGGTGCTATTTTTAAGAGATATAAGTGGAAAATTTCGTTTACTTTTTTACTACTAATTTTAGAAAATATATCTAAAGTACTACAACCTTTGGTTTTAGGTATTGCTATTAACGATTTAATTAATGGAAGTAACAAAGGGCTGTGGTTGTTTACAGGCTTGTATTTGATAGGTTTTGTTATTGGTACCATACGTAGGTATTACGATACTCGTGCCTATACTTTTATATATACAAATGTAGCTTCGGAAATTGCTGAAACACAAAATAAAAAGGGGATTGAAGTATCTGCTATAGCAGCAAGAAGTGCTTTGGTAAAAGAGTTAGTAGACTTTTTTGAACACGATGTTACTCAGGCATTCACATCGGCAATTAGTGTTGTGGGAGCTTTGATAATGTTAGCATTGTTTGATTTGTGGATTTTTGGTGGATGCTTGTTAACTATTATCATTATCATTTTAATTTATACCTTTAGCACCAAACGTATTTATAACTATAACATAGGTTTAAACGATGAATTAGAGCATCGAATAAATGTGTTAGAAACTCGTGAACGTACAGGTATTTTTAATCATTTTAAGAAAATAACAAAATGGTTGGTGAAAATGAGCGATTTAGAAACAGTTAATTTTTCAATCATCGAAATTGTATTGTTTATACTAGCAATTTATGCATTGTATGCTTCTGCAAGTGCTGTAAATGCTACAGCTGGTGGGATTTTTTCGGTGCTTACTTATGTTTTAGAGTTTTCAGGAGGTGTGTTTATGCTTCCTATTATATTTCAACAAATAATTCGTTTGCAAGAAATTAGTACAAGGCTAAAAAATATTTAAAAATTGAGCAGGAACTTAAGAACATACCTGAATTTATTAGGACAATCAGTATTTTATTGGACTATTACATACATGCTATTCATTACAATTCGCTTTTATGGAATAGGGGAAGATGAAGGATTACCTTTAATAGACAAAACAAATATTCCTTTTTATATAGCTTTACAGTATGCAGCATTTTTAGGGGCTTCTATAGGTGTTTTTTATTCATTAATTGAATTTGTATTTGATACCTACGTGTCAAAGCGAACAGCATTGTGGTTTCAAATTTTATCCAAAACATTTATCTATTTCATAGTTTTAATTATTTGTGTTTCCATAATTCGAAAGTATTATCAGTACGACAATAATTTAGAAATTCCAGTCATAAAAAAAGGTTGGTGGGTAAAGAGTAAAACATTTTGGGTAACAGTGTTATTTTTTGTTTGTTCATCATTGGTATTTTCTATTCTAAAAATGGCGACAGAAAAATTAGGTCCAGGTGTTTTCCTTAAAATGTTATTAGGTAAGTATAAAAGTCCACAAGAAGAAAAACGAATATTTATGTTCTTAGATTTGAAAAATTCTACACCTATAGCAGAAAAGTTAGGACACTTGAAATATAGTCAATTTATTCAAGATTGTTTTTACGACTTAAACGAATTAGTACCTAAATACGAAGCTGAGATTTATCAATATGTAGGAGATGAAGCAGTATTGAATTGGGAATATAAAAAGGGATTGGCGAATAACAATTGTGTGTCATTGTTCTTTGAATTTCAACAAAAATTACAGTCAAAAAAAGATTATTACAATCAAAAATATAATGAAGTTCCAGAGTTTAAAGCAGGTTTACATGGAGGTACTTTAATGGTGGCCGAGGTTGGGACTATAAAAAAAGAATTGGCATATCATGGAGACGTTATAAATACATCTGCTAGAATTCAGGCAGAGTGTAATACGTATAATGTACCAGTTTTAATCTCAGAAAATTTATTGTCCGATTTAAATGTTAAGAATCCTTATTTAACAAAAGTCTTAGGAGATATTTTATTGCGAGGTAAAAAGAGTAAAGTTAACTTGTATACAATATCAAAAGTATGAGAAAGTGGAAAACGATTATAGCATTGTTTTTATTGATTTTGGCAGTGCTTTTTGAGTGGAATTGGTTTTGGGCATTTTTTATTATTATGGGGCTGGTTAATGTGTTAAGTAGTAAAAAAATACATTTTGTAGAGGAAGTATCGTTAGAAGAATCGCCAAGATTGTATTGGACAATGGTTATTATATGGTCGTTTTTAGCGTTATTTTCTATTTTAAATTATTTGGATATTTTGACCTAAATCAAAAGGATTCAGTGTTGTTTTGTCCAATTTTGTAGTAAATTTAAACAACATGAAAAATTCAACATTATTAATCAGGAGTTTACTCGTTATAGCAATTATAACAGGTTTTGCTCATTACTTCTATTATAACTATAATATAGACGGAAGTTCGAGTGTTATATCATTTTTTTCAGATACTTTACAGTGGGAAAGTGTAGAATATTGGTTCTATGTTTTTAACGATTTAAGTTTGGTGTATATAATAGTTCCTTTCTTTTTAATAGAGCTTATTAGGTATGCTTTTTTAAGAAGATTAACTAAAGATTTAATATTAGATAGTGTTGCCAATGTACTAACCTTTGGAGGTTTCTTTTTAATAGAAATAATTTTAGGAATTTTAGCAATTACTAAGCTGTATTATTGGGTATATAATAATTTAAGTTTACCGCATTTAGATGTTAATTGGGCAACAATTATAGCTTGTGTGTTATTGGCCGATTTTGCTTATTACTGGGAGCATAGAACAATGCATAGAATAGGAATAGGTTGGGCTACACATACAGTACATCACAGTTCGCCACATTTTAATATGTCTGTAGCGTACAGATTTGGACCTTTAGATGCAATAATGCCTATTGTTTTTTCATTGCCAATTGTAATGCTTGGTTTCGATCCGATTTTAGTTTTGTTATCAGAAGTATTTGTACAAGTGTTTCAAACTTTGCTTCATACAGAAATAATTGGTAAATTAATAAAGCCTATAGAACTGATATTTAATACGCCTTCACATCATAGAGTTCATCATGGTTCAAATAAACAGTATTGGGACAAAAACTATGCAGGAATATTAATTATTTGGGACAGAATGTTAGGAACGTTTGAACCAGAAGAAGAAAAGGTAGTGTATGGTATTTCAGAGCCTTTAAATAGTGTTAATCCTATAAAAGTATTTTTTCATGGACTCACTAGATTAAATAGAAAGCTAGGAGAGGTAAAAGGATTCAAAAATAAAATGTTGGTATTTATTAAACCCCCAGATTGGATGCCAAAAGAGAATAATTAAAAAGAAGAAATTATGAAATTATTTTTAACACTAATAGTGTCCATTCTAACTTATTTTGGATTACAATATTATCAAACAGGTTCTTTTATAACGTGGGTAGTATTAATTGTTTTATGGACTGCAATAGACTATTTTACATATGATAACCCTTTTTCATGGAAAGATTATATTTTACTAGTCGTAATCTTATCTGTAGTTGAAATAGCTACTTTATATAATTATTTTGGAACACTATAAATTATTAAAAAATGAAACAGCTATTATTAACCTTTTTATGTTTGATTACATTGATTTCGTGTGCTCAAAATAATGACGAGATTGTTGGAACTTGGACAGTTAAGAATCAATATTATGAAGCAGAATATGAGGTTGTTGAATATAAAGGAAAGTTCTTTGGGAAAATCCATTACTACAATGATGGTAAAAATGAATACAAAGGAAATAATGAAAAAAAGGACTATTTTTTAACAGATGTAGAAAAGAAAGGAAAGAAATACATCAATGGAAAAATGTATTTACCAGGAGGTTCGTATTATGAAGTAATTTTTACATTAAAAAATAAAGATAAGCTAGAGGCATTAATGACTGTTGAAGGTCAGCCCTATAAGGAAACTTGGAAAAGAAAAAAGAAAAAGTAAACGGTTAGTTATGAAAGAGATTTTAGTAAAAAATGAATTTGTAGTATTAAATATTAAAAATTATTAGAAGTATGAGTTCAACATCAAAAAATAATAATTCAGCCACAGGAAATATGATGCATGCATTGCCAATAGAAGCATATACATCTCAAGAATGGTTTGATTTAGAAATGAAAACTTTATTTAGTACTACATGGCAATTTGCCGGATTGATAGAAGATGTGGCTAACCCAGGGGATTATATTTCTGTTCAAGCAGGACTCAATAATATTTTTATTGTAAAAGGTCGCGATCATCGGTTAAGAGCTTTTCACAATATGTGTCGTCATAGAGGAACACAATTATTAAGAGCCGTAGGAAAGGCACAAAAAGCAATTACATGTCCCTATCACGATTGGACCTATGATTTAGAAGGAAAGTTAATTAGTGTACCTAAAAAAGAAGAAGAGTTTCCTGATTTGTGTAGTAAAGAATTACACGATTGCGAATTGAATTTACACGAGGCTTCTGTAGATATTTTTAAAGGTATGTTATTTGTGCATCCAGAAAAGAATGCGCCTAGTATTATGGAGTTTTTTGGGGAAGTAGAACCTTATTTAGGTCCTCATATTCCTGAAGAGTTGGTAGAGTATCAAGAAAAAGAAGGGGAAGCATTTTATACCAAAGAGATCAAAGCAAACTGGAAAATTATTGTTGAAAATTATATAGATCATTATCACCTAGCACATTTGCATGAAGGAACATTAAATATGTACGATCATGCCAATGCAGAGTTTGGTTGGAAAGGGCCTCATTATTGGTTTTATGAGCCGTTGGTTCCAGATTATTTAGCAGATGTTGATAATGCATCGCCACAACCTTTAATAAGTAGTGTTCCAAGAGAAAAAATAGGTGCTTATGTGCCTTGGTTATTTCCTAATATTGGAATTACAGAAGGAGAGGCAGCGTGGAATACTTTTCATGCAATTCCTTTAGCAGCTGATAGGACTTTGGTAGTAATTCGTTCGAAAATGGAGAATGCAAGTGAATGGGAATTTACCAAACAGTATACAAAATCGTCTATGAGTAAGGTTTGGCTTCATTATGGTAATAAAGGGAAATATGAAGGAGATGCGAGTGATCCTATGGCATCAGGAGATTTTATGCAAGAAGATGTGTATGCTTGCGAGCAGCAACAAAAATCATTAAAATCACCTATGTTTAGTGTAGGAGCAAGGGCACAAAGAGGAGAGTATGCCGTTATGCGTTTTCAGGAAGAAGTAAAAAAATGGATGAAAAAGCACGGAGCTTTTGATTAAAAATACATACGAAATGAAAAAAATATACATACTGTTATTGGTGTTGCTTACTGCCTGTAGTTCGGTAAAAAAAGAAGAAGCATCTAAGTTACCGTTGCTTACTGTTACCAAAATTGAAAATGGTAAAGATGGGTATACAGCTACTTTAGAAGATAAAAAAGGAGGTTTGTATACATGTACTATTAGTATTCCAAATTTAGAAGATAATTATGTGCGTGTAGAGGTTGGAGAAAAGGTAAGGATTGAAGGAGAATATGCAGAGAGTTATCCAGTACAAATTTTTGCAAAAAGAATTTTCAAAGTTGAATGATGAATAAACCATATTCTTTAAAAGTTATTGATGTAAAGAACGAAACCAAAGAAGCAGTTTCGGTATCTTTTGATGTTCCATATGAATTGTATGAAATATTTAACTATAAGCCTGGTCAGTATATAACCTTACAGTTTAATTTAAAAGGAGAACAGGTTCGTCGATCTTATTCTTTATGTAGTTCACCAGCAAGGGAAGAGCCTTTACGAATAGGGGTGAAAAGAGTAAAAGATGGTTTAGTTTCTAATCATATTAATGATGAGGTTAAAGTAGGGGATTATATTGAAGTATTACCTCCCGATGGACGCTTTTATGCAGAGGTAAAAAAAGAAAATTATAAAACCTATTATTTATTTGCAGCAGGAAGTGGAATTACTCCAGTCTTATCTATTTTAAAAACAGTTTTATATACAGAAGAAAGAAGCTATGTGTATATGATTTATGGAAATAGGAGTCAGGAAACTATTATGTTTGAGGAAGAGTTAAAACAGCTTGAAGAAACATATAAAGATCGATTTTTTTTGGTTCAAACTTTAAGTAGACCTAAAAGTAGTTGGAGTGATTTATGGAAAACATCTAGTAATAAATTTAGAAAAGGAAGAATAGATGCAGCAAGTATAGAATGGTTTATAAACGAATATCCACCCTATGCTCAGAATGCAGAATATTATGTTTGCGGACCAGGAACAATGATTGATAATACAATTAAAGGTCTGGAAAATATAGATGTTCCTTTTGATCGAATTTTTGTAGAGAGTTTTGGAGGAGGAAGCGCTATTAATGAAATTGAAGCTGTAGAAAATGCTAGTTTGGTAACTTATTTGAAAGGTAAAAAGATAGAAAATACCATACCAAAAGGGAAAACCATTTTAAAAGCATTATTAAACGATAATCATGAGCCGCCTTATTCATGCGAGGGAGGAGTTTGTTCTACTTGTAAATGCAAGGTGAAAAAAGGAAAAGTCCATATGAAAAAGAACTTAGCATTAACCGATAAAGAAGTAAAAGAAGGATATGTACTAAGTTGTCAAAGTATTCCTTTAACAGATGAAGTAGAAGTCGTTTATGAATAATTACTTCAATTACCTATAAAATCCAATTGTAATCATTACGAATTTTACCGTTTATTACAAATATCTACCGTTTATTACTTAAAACGACCGTTGGTTACTTTTGAGTATGTAAATGCTATAGTCTTATTTAATTTAGCTCCAGATTAATTTAGAATACAGTGTTTGTTTATGATAATTTGTTGATTTTCTATTGTAAGATTTAAAGATTAGGACAAGCTTTTAAGTAAGTTATATAAACAACTCTGAATTAGTTTTAAATGTGAGGTAGATATATGAATTCAATATTGCTGTTTTTTGTTATACAATAAGTATTTCGGGTAGTACAATTTAAATCATATTATATGATAATAGCATTAAATTAAGGAAGGGTAGTAAATTGAAAAACTCCTTTATTTACCTCGTGGCTTCATTGCTACAAAAAAAAGGCTGCTAACCCCGTTTTATAGCAGCCTTTTTACTTATTTTTTGTAAGCTTTATATTTTAATGATTCCTATTTAAATTTATAGGTAAATTTTGTTTTTAATGAAGATAACACTTTGCTTATAAGGGAAATTAAATTTTTGCATATAACTAAAATGTTACTTGTCATTTAATTAAAATAATACTTTGCTTTCAGTAAAAATAAATTTTTGTTTTAATAAAAGTTCTTCTTTAAATAGAACTTGCCATTTTTTGTTGAAATGTAAATACAATAAATTCTGCAGGTCTTATTGGGGCAACGGTTATCGATACCTTCATAATTCCATTAAGAATATCTTCAGTAGTCATTGTGCTGCCTAAGCCGCATTCAACAGAAAAAGCTTCTTCAGGAGTTGCACCTTGCAATCCTCCTTGTTTCCAAATTCCATATAAAAAACTACTAATCATAGATTTTACAGATTCCCAAGTGCCATAATCGTTAGGCTCAAAAACATAAGCCATAGCAGCTACTTTACAAGATTGCTCTAAAAATATAACGGTTCTTCTTACCGATAGATATTTCCAGTCTGGGCTATTACCGTCTAATGTTTTAGCTCCCCAAACCAAAATTCCAGCTCTATTAAAAAAACGAATTGCATTAATAGATTTTCCAGAAACAATATCAACATTTAAAACTTCTTGTTGAGCATTAGTTAAGTTTATAGGTAAGTTAATAACATCGTTCATAGCAACATTTGCTGGAGCTTTCCATGGACCTAATTGATTGTCGGTTCTGGTAATTACTCCTGCCATTCCACCACTTGGAGGTAATAAATTAGCATCAGACAGTATATATGTCATAATAGTACTATAAATAGGACTTGCGGCTATTAATAAGCTGTTGTATTGATGTGCAGTTAGAGCATGTTCACTAGATGTAGTTTGAATAGTGTTAATGATAGCATTAACAGATTCGTTTGGATTATTTTCAGGGCTTAAAATCTCTTGTAATTTGTTCAAATCTCCACCAAATAAATTCGTGTAATTAATGTCGTTGGTTTTCTGAACAGTTGTTTCTACAAAAGGATAGTAAGCAGCTCCATAATCTAAACCAGTACTTCCAGTTGCATTTCTAAAAGCTGTAATATCTTCGATGTAAGTATTCGGATGAGGTGTTTTACCTCCAATAATATCAAAAATACAAATGGCAGTTTGCTTTTTTGAAGCTTGTGATAACATTTCTTGCATTAAAGTAGCATTGTTTTCTACAGAAAGCAATGTTGCTTCAGGGCAAATGTACATGGTTGGTTCTTGCTCTTTTTCCAATAAGGCTAACCCTTTAGTTAAATCGTCAATTTGAACATTGGGATTTACAATTTGATTGCCAATTTGAGCAGCCTTTCCAGAGGTTGCTCCATAAGAACCAACAGATACGATATAAGCATTGCTTCCACCATTATCAAAAAACAACTTAATACTATTGTATAAATAATAAATGGTGTTTGGATCAGGCACAATGGCATAATAGTCGTTAGCAATCATTATATGATTACTGGAGCTTGGTTGATTTTCTTGCTTTACTAAATAATATTGCGGATTGTATTGCTTAGCAGGATTCACCGAAGACGGTGGTGTTGGTAAACAAAAAATCGCTTGAAATTCAGCAAATGATGAAATTTTTGTCGGGACGTTGGTGTACGATTTCCCTTGATACATAGCTTGTGGAGTATATCCAATAAATGCTGGTACTGATGTAGCAACGGGTACTACAGAGCTAGGAATAGTATTTATTTCATTAATGTATACTCCTGGCGTTTTGATGGTTGATAGATTCATGAGGGACAATTGTTAATGTTGGTTAAAAGTGTTTTTCTATATTTTCATACGTAAAAATTTGTATTGATTGTTTAGTGTCTGAATCTAAAATAAAAAAACAAGAAGTACACATGAAAAACCTTTCAAAAAAAAGGGGGAAAATCCTGTTTTTAATAAAATAAGAAAGATTTATGGTGGCTTTCGATTAGAAAATTGAAGTTTTTTTAGTCTGATTCCTAGTTAGATATACTGATTTGTATGGAGTTGTAGTGAAATTAAAAAGAATAAGTTTTATTTCATGAAAACTTCTTTCCACAAAATAGGGTGTTTAGTTTTTTACTTGTACAATGTTTATAACCTATATAATATAAACACCTCTTAATACAATGAAAAAACTATTACTACTCCTACTATTATTAATTAGTTTTTATACCTATTCTCAAACTTTTACCGAACTCAATACTGCAAATTTAACTGGGCTTCGACTTAGCTCAGCTGTTTGGGGAGATTATGATAATGATGGCGATTTGGATATATTGATAACCGGTGGAGAATCAAATGTATCCAACAATACATTTTCTAAAATATATACCAATACCAACGGAGTTTTTACTGAGCTTACCTCTACCAATTTACCAGGTGCAGGTTCAGCAGCTTGGGGAGATTATGATAATGATGGCGATTTAGATATTTTATTAGCAGGTGGGTTATTTGCGATAACAAAAATCTATACAAATACTAATGGTACTTTTACGGAACATACCGCAGCCAATTTACCTGTAATTGGTAGAGGTTCAGTTGTTTGGGGCGATTATGATAACGATGGGGATTTAGATATTTTAATGACAGGAGGAATCTCAAAAATATACACGAATAATGATGGCGTATTTACGGAATTAACTACAGCAAATTTATTAGATCTTGATGACAGCTTTGCTGCCTGGGGAGATTATGATAATGATGGGGATTTGGATGTATTATTGACTGGTTATGATGGAAGTATCGATCATTCTATAATTTATACCAATAACAATGGCGTTTTTACAGAATTGGCTACGGCAAATTTAACAGCAGTATCCTATAGTTCTGCAGCCTGGGGCGATTATGACAATGATGGAGATTTGGATATTTTGTTAACAGGGCTTAACGGAAGTACTACTGTTTCTAAAATATATACGAATACAGCAGGTATTTTTACCGAACTTACTACTGCTAATTTACCTCGAATACAACATGGTTCTGTAGCTTGGGGAGATTATGATAATGATGGAGATTTAGATGTATTACTTTTTGGAGTAAGTGGTAGTACTCCTATTACTAAAGTTTATAACAATACTAATGGAGTTTTTACAGAATTAGCTACTTCAAATATGCAAGGAGGACAATATGGTTCTGTAGCTTGGGGTGATTACGATAATGATGGAGATTTAGATATTTTAGTGACAGGATCTCATACTGCAGATACAGTAACCTTTTCAAAAATATATACTAATAATACCGTTACAGCAAATACACCACCAACAGCACCAACCAATCCAACTGCTGTCGTAAACGGTAATGAAGTAACTCTAAACTGGACTGCCAGTACAGATGCAGAAACACCAAGCAGTGGATTAAGTTATAACGTATATATAAAAGAGAATCCAGTAGGAACTCCAGAATATATAACAACTCCTATGGCACAAGAAAATGATGGATGGCGTAAACTACCAGCTATGGGTAATGTAGGACAAGGTACCAGTTATACTTATAGTTTCTCAGAAGAGTGTACCAAAAATTACGTCTTTAAGGTGCAAGCCATTGATCATAGCTTTGCTGGATCTCCTTTTTCTACAGAAGGAAATTTTCGAATTGTTGATGTCGTAAATCCAATAACAGAAACCAAAAATATCACAGTATCATTAGATGCTACAGGATATGCAAATGTAACAGCAGCACAGGTAGATAATGGTTCGTCGGATAACTGTGGTATTCAGTCTATGTTATTAAGTCCCAATATATTTGATATTACTACTTTAGGAGATAATACCGTAACACTTACAGTAACCGATATCAACGGAAACTCTAATGCTAAAACAGCTAAGGTAACCGTACAACAGGTATTTACCGAACATACAACAGCAAATATAATTGATGTTTATCAAAGTGATTTAGCTTGGGGAGATTATGATAATGATGGAGATTTAGATTTATTAATAACAGGTAAAAAATCTATTGGTGTAGCTTTAGACCCAGTTTCAAAAATCTATACAAATAGTGGAGGTACTTTTACAGAATTGACTTCTGCTAATTTAGAAGGAGTACAATATGGGGCTTCAGCATGGGGCGATTATGATAATGATGGAGACTTAGATATACTCTTAACTGGTTTTGGTGTGGGGAATACCTATATAACAAAAATCTATACGAATAATGGAGGTGTTTTTACTGAACTAGCCACAGCTAATCTACAGGGAATTGTTGGAGATGTCGCTTGGGGAGATTATGATAATGATGGCGATTTAGATATATTGTTAGCTGGTGGTATTGGACGTTCGTCAATATCAAAAATATACACAAATGATGCAGGAACTTTTACAGAATTGACTACAGCCAATTTAATTGGGGTAAATAGTGGTGCTGTTGCCTGGGGAGATTATGATAATGATGGAGATTTAGATATATTACTTACCGGATATACAGGGAGCTTGGATATCTCTAAAATATATACTAACAATAATGGTACATTTACAGAACTTACTTCAGCCAATTTAATAGGGATATCTTACAGCTCTGTAGCTTGGGGCGATTATGATAACGATGGAGATTTAGATATATTAATGTCTGGGTTTACAGGAAGTGCCGATGTTACAAAAATATACACAAATAATGGTGGTAGTTTTACAGAGCTTCCAACTCCACATGTGAGGGGTCAACAGGAAGGTTCAGTGGCTTGGGGCGATTATGATAACGACGGAGATTTAGATGTATTACTAACAGGAAGTATAAATACTAAAATATATAATAATAACGCAGGTGTTTTCACTCAAGTAGCTGCTGCAGATAATCTAACTCAAATAGCAGTGAGTGATGGTGTTTGGGGCGATTATGATAATGATGGCGATTTAGATATAGTATTTTCAGGTGTTACTGCTACTTCTTTCATTTCAAAAATATATACGAATAATACGATTACTTCTAATACACCACCTACTGCACCAACAAATCCTACTGCCGTAGTAAATGGTAATGAAGTTACTATAAATTGGACAGCCAGTACAGATGCACAAACTCCAAGTAACGGATTAAGTTATAATGTATATATAAAGGAGAATCCAATAGGGGCTCCAGTCTATACCAAAACTCCTATGGCACAAGAAAATGATGGTTGGCGTAAATTGCCGGCTGTCGGTAATACAGGACAAGGTACTAGTTATACTTATAAATTTCCTGCAGCTTGTACTAAAAATTACACTTTTAAAATTCAAGCGATAGATCATAATTTTGCAGGGTCAGGATTTTCTGCTGAAGGAAGTTTTAGCACTGTAGATAACACTAACCCAACAGTAGTAACACAAAATATCACGGTTCAATTAGACGCAACAGGAAATGTAAGTATTACACCAGCACAAATAAATAATAGATCAACCGATAACTGTGGCATCCAATCAATTAGTTTAGATACAACTTCATTTGATTGTACAAACATTGGAGCCAATACAGTAACCTTAACAGTAACTGATGTTAATGGAAACATTAACACAAATAC
>NZ_WAAU01000024.1:151195-151267 GCF_008806755.1 Tenacibaculum aiptasiae | reverse complement strand
ACGGTTCAATTAGATGCTACAGGAAATGCTACAATCACACCAGCACAAATTGACAATGGATCAACCGATAAT
>NZ_WAAU01000024.1:150432-150891 GCF_008806755.1 Tenacibaculum aiptasiae | reverse complement strand
GGAAATGTAGCTACAAAAACAGCCACCGTAACCGTAGAAGATAAAATCAATCCAACAGTGGTTACACAAGATATCACGGTTCAATTAGATGCTACAGGAAATGCTACAATCACACCGGCACAAATCAACAATGGATCAACCGATAACTGCGGAATTCAATCGATGAGTTTAGATACAACTTCATTTGATTGTACAAAGATTGGGGTAAATACAGTAACCTTAACTGTAACTGATGTTAATGGAAACTCAAATACCAATACAGCAACGGTAACCGTAGAAGATAAAGTAAATCCGATAGTTATTACTCAAAACATCACCGTTCAATTAGATGCTATAGGAAATGCTACAATCACACCGGCACAAATAAATAATGGATCAACCGATAACTGCGGAATTCAATCAATGAGCTTAGATACAACTTCATTTGATTGTACAAACATTGGAGCCAATACGGTAACG
>NZ_WAAU01000024.1:150234-150306 GCF_008806755.1 Tenacibaculum aiptasiae | reverse complement strand
GTAGCTACAAAAACAGCCACCGTAACCGTAGAAGACAAAATAAATCCAACAGTGGTTACACAAGATATCACC
>NZ_WAAU01000024.1:149220-150116 GCF_008806755.1 Tenacibaculum aiptasiae | reverse complement strand
TTAGATGCCACAGGAAATGTAAGTATTACACCAGCACAAATAAATAATGGTTCAACTGATAACTGCGGAATCCAATCAATGAGTTTAGATACAACATCATTTGATTGTAGCAATGTAGGAACGAATACAGTGACCTTAACGGTAACTGATGTTAATGGAAACGCAGATACAAAAACTGCAACGATAACCGTTGAAGATAAAATCAATCCAACGGTGGTAACACAAGATATCACGGTTCAATTAGATGCTGCAGGAAATGCTATAATCACACCAGTACAAATAAACAATGGATCAACCGATAATTGTGGAATTCAATCGATGAGTTTAGATACAACATCATTTGATTGTAGCAATGTAGGAGCTAATATAGTAACCTTAACAGTAACCGATGTTAACGGAAATGTAAACACGAAGACTGCAACTGTAACCGTTGAAGATAAAATCAATCCAACAGTGGTTGCACAGGATATCACGGTTCAATTAGATACAACAGGAAATGTAAGTATAACACCAGCTCAAATTGATAATGGTTCATCTGACAACTGTGGTATCCAATCAATGAGTTTAGATACAACTTCGTTTGATTGTAGAAAAATTGGAGCAAATACAGTAACCTTAACAGTAACTGATGTTAATGGAAACTCAGATACAAAAACAGCAACCGTAACCGTAGAAGATAAGGTAAACCCAACAGTGATAATACAGAATATTACTGTTCAATTAGACGCCACAGGAAATGCAAGTATTACACCAGTACAAATCACCAATGGATCAACCGATAACTGTGGAATTCAATCAATGAGTTTAGACACAACTTCATTTGATTGTACAAACATTGGAGCAAATACAGTAACGTTAACAGTAACAGATGTTAATGGAAACACTAACACAAATAT
>NZ_WAAU01000024.1:149016-149081 GCF_008806755.1 Tenacibaculum aiptasiae | reverse complement strand
CGGTTCAATTAGATGCTACAGGAAATGCTACAATCACACCGACACAAATAAATAATGGATCAACT
>NZ_WAAU01000024.1:148824-148899 GCF_008806755.1 Tenacibaculum aiptasiae | reverse complement strand
CAATCAATGAGTTTAGATACAACTTCATTTGATTGTACAAAGATTGGGGCAAATACAGTAACCTTAACGGTAACG
>NZ_WAAU01000024.1:148232-148697 GCF_008806755.1 Tenacibaculum aiptasiae | reverse complement strand
GTAGCTACAAAAACAGCCACCGTAACCGTAGAAGACAAAATCAATCCAACAGTGATAATACAGAATATTACTGTTCAATTAGACGCCACAGGAAATGCAAGTATTACACCAGTACAAATCAACAATGGATCAACCGATAACTGTGGAATTCAATCAATGAGTTTAGACACAACTTCATTTGCTTGTACAAACATTGGAGCAAACACGGTAACCTTAACCGTAACTGATGTTAATGGAAATGTAAACACGAAGACAGCAATTGTAACTGTAGAAGATAAGGTAAACCCAACAGTGATAACACAGGATATCACGGTTCAATTAGATGCTATAGGAAATGCAAGCATTACACCAGCACAAATCAATAATGGATCAACGGATAACTGTGGAATTCAAACAATGAGTTTAAATATAACCTCATTTGATTGTAGCAATGTAGGAACGAATACAGTAACCTTAACGGTAACA
>NZ_WAAU01000024.1:0-148040 GCF_008806755.1 Tenacibaculum aiptasiae | reverse complement strand
ATCCAACAGTGGTTGCACAGGATATCACGGTTCAATTAGATGCCACAGGAAATGCAAGCATTACACCAGCACAAATAAATAATGGATCAACCGATAATTGTGGCATTCAATCGATGAGTTTAGACACAACTTCATTTGATTGTACAAAGATTGGGGTAAACACGGTAACCTTAACGGTAACCGATGTTAATGGAAACTCAAATACCAATACAGCTACGGTCACTATAGAGGATAAAGTAAATCCAACAGTGATTACTCAAGATATCACAGTTCAATTAGATGCCACAGGAAATGTAAGTATTACACCAGCACAAATCAATAATGGGTCAACCGATAACTGTGGTATTCAAGCAATTAGTTTAGATACAACTTCATTTGATTGTACAATCATTGGAACAAACACGGTAACCTTAACCGTAACGGATGTTAACGGAAATGTAGCTGCAAAAGCAGCTACCGTAACCGTAGAAGACAAAGTAAATCCAATAGTAGTAACACAGGATATCACGGTTCAATTAGATTCTACAGGAAATGTTTCAATTACTCCAGCACAAATCAATAATGGATCAACAGATAATTGTGGAATTCAATCAGTAAGTTTAGACACAACTTCATTTGATTGTACAAACATTGGAGCAAACACGGTAACCTTAACCGTAACAGATGTTAATGGGAACGTGAACACGAAGACAGCAATTGTAACCATAGAAGATGTAACAGAACCGATAGCGATAACAAAAGATATTGTTGTTGAATTAGATGAAAATGGGAATGCAACAATTACCCCAGAAGAAATTAATGATGGTTCTTTTGATGAATGTGGAATCGCTAGTTTACAATTAAACAAAACAGTATTCGAATGTCCAACTTTAACTGCTCATGAGGTAATATTAACCGTCACAGATTCTAATGGATTAACAAGTACAGCTACTGCAGAAATAACTTTTACTTCAAATGATATTGATAATGACTTAATAGCAGATATGTGTGATGAAGATATGGATGGAGATGGTGTTTTAAATAATGTAGATAATTGCCCTACTACTTATAACCCAGAACAAAAAGATTTAGATAAAGATGGAGTAGGAGATGTATGTGATTCATCAGATTTAAACATACCTAAAGGGTTTTCACCAAATGGAGATAACGTAAATGATATATTCATTATAGAGGGGTTACATAAATATCCAAACAACAGATTACAAATATTAAACCGTAGAGGAGTTAGTGTATTCAATACCAGAAATTATCAAAATGATTGGAATGGAGTGGTAGAGAATAAATCGAAGAAACTACCAACAGGACCTTATTTCTACATCTTAGAAATTAATGAAGGAATGAAAGTGGTAAAAGGATGGGTTTACATTAATTATTAAATAAAGGAAAATGAAATTTAGAATAGTATTAAGTATTTTAATAGTTATGATAACAATAGAAGGATATTCACAGTATGAACCTTTCTATTCACAATATAATAATAACTTCAATTTAATAAATCCGGCATATTCAGGTATGCATGACTTCTTTACTTTGACAGCAAATGTTAGAAGTCAATGGGTTAACGAACCAGGGAGTCCAAAAACAGGTTCATTAACCTTACATGGAGGACTAGGGAATAATTTAGGAATTGGATTTTCAGCAGTTTATGATAAAGTTTATGTTTTAAATGAGAGTCATTTATATGGAGATATTTCTTATGCTATTAGATTGAATGACGAATCAACCTTGTCTTTCGGATTAAAAACAGGAGGAAGTTTTATCAATGTAGATTTACAAAGTTTAGGCATTACGAATGACGCATTGTTTAGTAGTAATATTAACGAGTTTAAATTTAATATGGGGGCAGGGGTTTTCTTTTATACCGATAAATTTTATGCAAGTTTTTCTACTTTAAACTTATTGGGAAATAGGTATTACAATAGAGAAGGAAGTACGGTAAATTCAGCCAATGAAAGTCCTATATTTTATGCCTCTTCAGGTTATAAATTTCAAGCAGGTGATCAAATTGAGTTAAAACCATCGTTTTTGATCCGTTATGCAAATGGAGAGCCTATGTCTACAGATTTATCATTAGGAGCATTATATAATAAGCAAATTGAATTAGGTATTTCATATAGATTAAATAACTCGATAGCTGGGTTATTACAAATGCGTATAAACGATAATACCAAAATTGGATATACTTATGAGAGTTATTTAACCAATACAAGCCAATACCTTAGCGGGGCACATGAAATTAGTTTGACTTTCGATTTAGGTAAGGGAAGGTACGGTTATCGATATAGAAATAATAGAAACAAACAAGAACCACCTTTTTATTGGGGTGAAAGATTATAGAAAAGAGGTTTTCTATAGGTTATCCTTTTGTAAGGGAGAACCCTGTGCTTGAAAAAGTACAGGGTTTCTTATTAAGTAGAAAAGTATGTTAAATATTCAGGGAGTTATAAAGTTTCTTTTTCATAGTAATTTATTCACTCAACTCAATAAAAGAGCATTTTTTATTGATGTAATTCTTATTTCACATATCTCAAACAAATTATTCACAACATAAAATTATTTACTCATATCATTTTTTGCATTTCCTTTTTAATTATTTCCCAACTTTGAGTAGCTGAACGTTTCTATACTAAATGTTTACATGCTAGAAATCTAGTAGGCAGTATGAATGCCTTTTTAAACTAAGGCGTCAAAATAGATTGAAAGAAAATATTCGATTGAGTAGCTGCTATCATTCTTTTTAATCCAAAAGGCGAAATCTGAAAAGCCTATTAAAATAGAGTAAGAAAACTAAATATTTAATCATGGATTTACAATTAAAAGAATTAACAACGTTATACAAAGAATTCAATGCAGATAGTAAATGGCTTCAAACAACAAGTATTACACAAGTAAAAACAAGCGGTAGAAGCATGCTTCATTTTGAAGCAGTATTACCTTTAGACGGTTCTAACAAAGGATATTTTGTTAGAATTAAAGATGAAGATGGTAAAGTAGTAAAAAACACTTATAAAGAACATACTGCTACTTCAAATCCAGTAAAAGGATCAATTGAATCAAACGATTTAGATTTTAGAACTCAAATTTATACCTTAGAATTTGGTCCTCACTTTGCAAATACTAATGTTAATTCAGTAGGAGCAACTGCAACAATTATTCAAGGAAGAGCAAGAAAGTTTGAATCATCAGCTGTTTTTTATGATATGAATCTTCCAAAATCAGTTTCTTTTGAATACAATGTTCCACCATCTATTTTTGATAATAATACTAGTGTTAAAATTTACTTGGTAAAAGGAAAGGACATTAAAGAGGAGAAATATGCAATAGAAGGTAAAAAGTTTAATGTTTCAAAATCATCATATACAGGAAATGGAGAGCTTCAATTTAATGATGCTTTAGAGCATGGAGAAATTTATACATTATGTATGGGAATCTATAGTACTGTAAGACAAATAGCAGGAAATACTTTTATTTGGGAATAGATAATATATTATTTATTCGACCCAAAATGATATTAAATGTCATGTGTTTGTATAAACCATGGCATTTTTTATAAAATATTGTATGTTGACTATCAGTAAGATAATTGGTAGAGCTCTTATGCCAAATTTTTCATCTCTTATTACAATTTTATAAAGTCTTAAAGCAATTTTTTAATTCTGTAGCATTGATTATTTGAAATTTGATAAAGAATTTATTAACCAGCTGCTATAGCAGTCTAAATTTCTTTATTAATTATGTCAACTTTAACTATCCCAACAACACCAGTAACCAGTAAATCAGCAGAAAGTACTACCGAACTTCACAATAGTTTATTGAAGATCGCAAAGAGCGATGCTTCTTATGAAAATCCTATTGGAGGAGCAGAAGGATTAATTTCTTTTAATGGATATTATGCTCTTAACAATACAGGAGCTTTCCTTACTGTAGATACAAACTTATTGGTAAAAAATGGAGAGGTAACACCTCATGTATCATTAATTTATTCAGCAGATGGAACATCTTCAGAAGTTTACCATCTTACAGGGCCAAACAGAGATTTTGAATCTGTAAATTGGAACGAAAATATATTAATAGCAAAAGCTACTAGCAACAGTAATGTTCCTAGTTTTACACTTGATTTTACACGAGAAGATAATAGTCAAGAAATTACAGCTTCTTTAAAAGGAAAGATTACGAATGAACAAAGTAAAACACCTGTAAATATTCAAGGAATAACTTATAATAATCCTATTCCTATGGCAATGTATGCAGGAACTTATTATGAAGATAAGGGGAAAGGAGATAAAATATTAAAGATAGGAACAGATAATACCTTAGAATACAACTATACCAATATTGGAGGAGATGGAGGTCATCTTCAAGAGGTAGATGTTTTTATTTATAATTTAAATATGTATGTTTTTTCTTTTAGCACATTAGATGGGCTTTTTAACTATAGTATTATTATGGGAACTTCAGCAAATGGAGGTAAGGTATGTAATGATCTTTTTTCTTTAAAAAATACAAAACTATCTATTCCAAGGTCATTACAAATGGTAAAAACTGTTGAAAAAATGCCTGTAAGCGGAACAAATATGGCAAGTGAACAATTAGCAAAGTTCTCAGGATTCTATGAACTTTCTTCAGGAGAAAGTGCTTTTCTTTCTATAGAAGGAGAATATAAAGCCAAATCAGATGGTTCAAAAGAGTATACGGTTACACTTGGAGTTTCAGAAGTAGGTAGCAATTCAACACTTTATACTTTTGATGATACCATGACATTTGAAAAAAGTGGAGAAAGTTGGGTGTTAACTATTCCAAGTAGTAAATCTAATGAGGATGTTTTAAAAGTAACGTTTACCCGTAAATATGAAAAAGCATATCCAAATTCAGGAAGCTATTATGGTTCAGTAATAAGTATTTCAGGTAGTTATAACGGAACTAGTTTTACAGGAAATACATTATTGAATGTGGTTCCATTAATGGGATTTGCAGGAGCACCATTGAAACTAAATCAAACATCAAATGAAATAATTGTGATTAAAAGCAGCTCAGAAGTAGAATATAATGGGGTTTCATATAAGAATTTAACCGTAGTACCATTAATGTATATAGTTGGATTTATCGATAATTCAGGAAATGAGGTAGTACTTTCTTTAGGAACAGATGGAGGTAAAGGAAATACATGTATAACTACGGTGTCTAAGATAAAAGAAGTGAATGGAAAACCACAAGCTACACCTATAAATGTTGAGGTTTATACAGCCATTCCAGAAGGAGATTCAGGAGCACCAAAGCACTAGAAAAATATATTAATTAAACTAAAACTCTGTACGATTTCTTGTACAGGGTTTTCTTTTGAAATGAACTAGAAGTTATAGGGGGTTAAAAAGCAAATTATTAAAATAATTGCAGATAAAAAACTCTAATACATAATCATAAAACCACAATTATTTTTAAGATACTTGATAAATAAGTTTATTGAATTTTGACTGATTTTACTATTAGTATCTAGTTTAGTTTCAATTAGGTTGATACCATAATAAGATGAATTAATTTGAATGTTTGAGTAATCTTGAAAATTGGCGGAAATCTGATTGAATTCTTTCAGATGAGATTTATAAAAATAAATTTTTACCATGTTAAATACTTTTAAGTGCTTAGATATTCAATTTAGATTAAAAGTAAAGGGCAAAAATGAAAAATAAGATAAGATTCTTAAAAGTATAGGTGAGAGACTTAAAAGTTAAGATAAAGATAATTGAAGTATAAAGAAGAAAAGAAATGACAACCCCTAATTATCATTTCTTTTCATACTGTAATTATATACAACCCCTCAATCATATATGTGACAAATTAAAGGTAATTAAGGAAATAAATGATTAGCTATTCGTTGGTTGATTGATATAGTTTAGTTCAGTAAACTTAATTTATGGATAAGATGAAAATAATTAATGCAAGTTATAAAAAAGAACCCACTCAAAGATTGAGTGGGAAAATTGCTATGAAAAAGAACTTAAGACGTCTCTTAAGTGGCTGCAATAATAATTAAAATTCAATAAATAATTTAGTGTAAAAACCGTAAAAAAAGTAAGGTTTTGCCGTAAAACTTAAGTTTTTTTAGATGTTAGAAAAGGAAAAACGCTTAGGTATATTTGCAGTAAGTATAAATAAATTATTAGTTATTTTAGTCTATACTAACAGGTTGTAAATCATACTATACATTACTCTTGTATACGATAAATAATATAAGGGACAATAGAAATCCAAATTAGAACAAAAAACCAAACTCTTCCTTCTAAAATATTGTAATCATTTAATAGTTTAGACCAAGAATGTCCTACGACGTAATGACCGAATAAAAACTCAAACATTATTGTAAATAATAACCAAATTAGTCCAATAGATATTGCTTGATTGACAGATGTTGGAAAGAAAATTTTAAATAAAATCCAGTTGTATATAGCTAACAAAACAATCATGCTTACAGAAGATAACTGATGTGCTTGAAGTTTATCAAAATAGTTTACTAAAAGTTTTTCTCGAAAAAATCCGTTAGCTATGGCAATAATAATCATTGGAAACCATGCTAGTATATACTTCAACATTTGAATTGTTTTTTAATTAAACATCTCATTCTATCACTAATAAAAATAATAAAAGAGTTATGAGGCTTTTATGATTTTTATCACTTAACAGTTATAATAACTTCTACGATTGATTATTAGTTTTGAATGTAATTGGAATGGAAAAAATGTAAAAGTTAAGAGATACGAAAACATTGAATATATTTAGTTGCTCACTCTCTAAAAGCAGAAAAGTTTATTGAAGTAATTGTGGTAAGAAATAAAGTATAGATTTGAATATTACATATATTTATACCTTAAAATATAAAAGAGAATCTTAATGCCTAAAGAACTTAAAAGTATCAAATCTGAAAGAATAATAGATGGAATTAAATGGTGGGAATCTAAGAGATGGATTTTCAATTTGCTTGTTGGGCTTTCAGGAGTGTTTGGAATAGTTAAAGGTATCAATGTAGCGACAGAAAATATATTCGTTATATCAGATATACTTGGGATAATACTTTCAGGAATAATAGCTAATATTTTTTATTCAAGCGGCATTTTAGTTGAAATATTCGATAATTATTATTTTAATAACAAACTAAAAATGGAAAGGTTTAGGATAGTGTTTTTAATTTTAGGTTGCTTAGTATGTTGTGTTTATACTTATGTTTCTGCTTATTTTTATTATAATTTATCTTTTCAATGGTAAAAAAATAAAACAACATATCACCTGTGGAAAATTATTGTTTATCACACAACAACACTTATTAAGTGTTGTTTTTTTATGTCAAAAATTTAGAAATAAGAATTAAAGTAATTGTAGGATTTGAGATTTATAAACTAAAAATTTCGTTGATGTATTGTCAAGAATAAAAAAGGGGAAATGATTAATAAATGTCTAGTTTATTTTTCTTAATGTAAAGTATTGTTTACTTTTGTGTAAAAATAATAGAATATGAAAATACAAATATTACCAAATTGGTATAAAAAAATTGGATTAATCCTTTTCATTATTGCTTCTTTACTTAATGGAAGTTTAAATTTTCTTAATACTTCCCAAAAAGTAACGGAATCAGGCAATGGAATACAAGGGCTTTTAAATGCTTTTTCTGGAGGAGCGTTAAATTATGGAATTGATTTTATTGCAATAATAGCAATGCTAATTTTTATGACTTCAAAAGAAAAGGTAGAAGACGATTACATAGATAAATTGCGACTAGAATCTTTTCAATTTACTTTTATAATTGGATTGTTGGTTACAATTTTAATGTACGTTTTTGCTAAAGACTTAAAACTGACTTTAAATTTCTTTATATTTCCATTACTTTGGTCTTACATAGTAATATTTTTTATCAAAAGAAAAATGTATTTATGAAAAACCTTGTAAAAGTAGAAAGAGCTAGACATAACTTAACTCAAGCAGATTTAGCAAAAGAATTAAATGTTTCAAGGCAAACTATTCACGCAATTGAAAAAAATAAATTTAACCCTTCAGTAATTTTAGCAATCAGAATGGCTAGATTTTTTGAAGTTACAGTTGAGTATTTATTTGATATTGAAGAATAAGTTACAATAAATCAATGAAAAAATGATTTTCGATAATGTAACTTTAACTACAACGGATTTGATTGCATCTAAATCTACTCTGACTAGTTAAATACAGTATTTAAACGAAAATAAATATTTATTTCAAACACCTTATAAAAGGTGTTTTTTATATCCAAAATTTAGAAAGCAATAAAAAAAGCGAACTTCAGTTCGCTTTTGAAATTTTTAGTTGATCATGGACAAGGATCAATATATGGTAAACATGTATTGATGTATCCTCCAATACATTCAAAATATTTATAGCAGGCTCTACGCCCACCATTAATAGAAATTTGCTCATTTTTTTCCAATAATGAACCTAAGTTTGAAATTTTTTCTAACATAATTTGAGGGTTTTAATGCATTAAATTTAAATAGTAAATAATTAAATCAATAAGAAAAAACCGTAGAAATAGTAAGGGTTTGCCTTATTTAACTAATGTAAATAGTGTAGTGTTACAAATAACTTAAAAACAAAATAGTTAACCAAGTTGTGTAAAGTATAATATATAATAGGCTATCTAATAAAAATTTCAATTTGGGTTGTTTTATTGTTTTAGAAAAGATAAAAAATAAAAGAGTACAAAGCGAAAGTATTATAAACCAAATTCTATATGTATTAGAATCATTTATATCTAAACTAAAAAAGCTTAATAATTTATGTATATAGTCTATATCGAAATAAATCAAAGATTTAGATATGATAAAAGCAATTATTACTTCTAAAATAGTGATTTTAATTTTTCCTTTCATGAATCAAAACTAAAAAACAACAACACTAATAAGTGTTGTTAGTTGATTGTAATTAAATAAAAGTATAAAAATCTAACTTTAAAATATATTCAACATATATAACGAATAAAACTAAGTAAATAATAAAAGTTATAAATTTTTGAACCTTCTTAAGGTAGCTGTTTTTTAAAAATTTATTTAAAAAAGAATAAATTAAACCAGGAACGAAAAGAACAAAAGGAAGTAGAAGCAGCAATGCTAATATAGGATAGATCTTCAAAATATTTTTTCCAAAGATAGAAATAATGAAAGGAAAGTTGAATAGGAACATAAAGCTAATATACAAACGTTAAAAACAGTGGGTTATTTAATAGGTCCCAAACATCCAAATGTATAATAATATGATACAATATAATTATAATCAAAATCATTAATGAGTTCGGCCAAAGGAATAAATGTAAAAATTATAGCAAATAAAATAGCAATATATTTAATTCTGAGAGAAACTTTTTTAGTTTCTACATATTCTATATTAAGTTGATTATAGCTGTTTTTCATAAAGCGAAAATAGTAAAATCAAAATAAAAGAGGTCTGTAGTTAAAACAACAAAAAATAGAATAATATTATTGATCCAAAAACAATAAAAAGCTTTAAGAAGTAACCAGTAATGATATTTTTCTTTTGAAATTTTAGTTGATGATAATACTTGTAGTCTTTCGTTAATCTTCCTAGAAACATATAAAAAATAGCACCAATCATTTCATTAAAACCTAGTTCACCAGTTGTATCGTAATCGGAAATTCTTTTCTCTTTTTGGGGTTTCATAATTGCAATTTAATTATTAGTCATTATAAGAAGTAAAACGTTACAAAAGAGACTGGAAATAGCAGTAGTATAAAGAGTATAATAAAAGAAAAGCGAACCGAAGTCCGCTATTATTTTTAAGGACATGGTCCCATGTTAACTGGATCCCAGTGTGGAGGACAAAAAAATATGTATTGTCCTTGAGGATTACAATATTTAAAACATTGTGAGGCTCCTCCATTAATTGATTGCTGATCTTGCTTACTAAGCATGTTGCCAAGATTTGAGATGTTCTTTATCATAATTTGAAGTTTAGATTTTTTAAATCTAAATATTTAAAAATCAAACAGATGTGTTTGTCCCGTAAAATAAGTAAGGGAAAACCTTATTTAACTAAAGTTTACACGTACTATGAATAATAAATTAAAAATATATTATTTATTAGGGTAAATAAAAACTTGGTTGTTTTATACAATGAAATTAATAATTACAACAAATTACTTTATCAAGAATTAAATGTTGTCATAGAAAAGAGGTGTCTGGAGGTGATAACCTCTTTTCTTATTTTAAGAATTCAATCACCCTTTTAAAAACTATATTTTTTAGTAGGGTAAATAAAAACTCAATCGTTTTATATGGTGAAATCAGCTATAATATAAAACAAATTACTTTTTAAGAATTTAATGTTATCAAAGAAAAGAGTTGTCTTGAGTTGATAACTTTTTTTATTTAAGAATCAGTTATAATACATAACATCTATTTATAAACTGTAGTTGAAAAATATTATATAAGATTTCATATTTATTATTTTATATTTAAAAAACTTATGAAAACTACCCCTTTTTTCTACAACCCCTTAAAGTTAATTTATTTAACTACATTATTGCTGTTTCTTACAGGTTGTTCAGATGATTCTTCATTGCCATCTGATCAAAATCCTCCTCCTAATACAACGGTTAATGCTGATATAAATAAAGATGGAAAACTTAATATTCTAATCATTGGATCAAGTAAATCTATAAATTCTAGTGTTAGTGCATTCTCTTCAGATAAAATAGGAGAGGAGTTAAAGAATATTCTAACACAAGATGCGTCTCATAACTTAGATGTAACTATTTCTTTTGAAGATATTTATAAAAGTAAAGTAGTTACTTATGGTTTAGGTCAAAGTGTGAATACATATAATGAAAATCATTATGCACATTCTTTATTACAATATTACTACTGGCCAGAAAATCAAGAAAAAAGATTTAATAATTTAGCGAGTAAAGATGCTAAAAAATGGGATTATGTTGTAATTACTGCCGACCCATATATCATTGCTAAATTACCAGGATACTATTCTTTAGGTGTTCATAAAATTGCCCAAAAAGTTGCTGAAGGTGGAGCTAAACCTTTACTTTTAATGCAATGGTCTAAAGATGAAACTTTAACTGCTTCAATAAATCATTTTTCAGAATATACCTATCGTACAGCTGATGGTACAGACATAGAAACTATTCCTGCTGGATTGTCTTGGAAAAATCTACCAAGTTCAAAAAAAGATAAAGCTACAACGCATCCAACTCCAAATGGAGCTTATTTAGCAGCTGCTGCTATTTATACTCATATTTTAGATAAAAATGCTACAACTTCAAAATATGAATATGATAATAGTATTGCAGATATTGTTTTAAAAACTAAAAATGAAGAAAAAAATAAGGAGCATTATTCTGGTAATCCTACTTTTATATCACCTTTTATGAATTGTGATATAAGTGATAATGTATTAAACTACAATCATACTGGTACTAGTTCTGAAAATGGTATTTTAAATGGATTAAAATGGGTTTTTAATAAATCAAGTAGAACTCTTGTAAAGAACGGTACACCTCCTATTAATTTTAATTATGGAAGGGCTAATACAAATTTTGAACCTAACAAACGTTATAAAATTGATCCAACTAAATTCGATTTTTCTTTTGGATTCCCTATGCAAGACAATGGTAACCATGGAAATACATCAATGCTTTATGGTTTAGATAAACGTTATAACGAAACAAATAATAGTACAGATTTAGGTACTGCATTATATATGGTTAGAAAATCTGAATTACCAAATGCACGTGCTATACCTATTCGTACTTTGTATGCTCAGCTTAAAGAAGCGATTCCTTCTCAATCTGCTTATAGCGATAACTGGCATATGCATGGAAACTTAGATAAAGCCACAGCAGCATATATGTATACTATGCTAACTGGGAATTGTGTGTTGGGTAGCGAACCAACGGATAAAAACTCAAATAACTGGAAGGAGTGGATGTCACAAAAAATTGGTCATGAAACCGCTTATAGATTAGCGTTTTTCAAAGGAATTAATTCTAATTGTAAATAATTCAAAAAAAGCCATTCTAACAATAGGGTGGCTTTTAAATTTATGGATATAGGTTTCCAGTTTATTTTTTCCAGTAGATGTTTCCTTTTAAAAAACTACCATCATTCCACTTCAAATTCATTCGATCGCCAATACTAAAATTTCTATAAACTTTTTGAGAATCTTCATTTCCCCATTTCCCTATAATGTTTTTACCATTTCTAGGTAACTCAAATAATAGAGTAGCCAAAATATCTTGCTCTTTTAATGTTTTTAGTTTCTTTTTATAATCAGCTCCAAGAAAATCATTATAAATCTCTGGGATTATAGATTTCCAGTTAATGGGATTGAATTTTACGCCATCATATTCATAGAAATCAAATTGTTCTATATAGCATACAGGTCCACAGCCCTCAATATATATGGCAATTAATTTGTTACCATTTTTTAAATTCCAATAACACATTTGGACTTGACCTTCAAATGCACCAATCATTCTTAGGTACCCATTTTTTTTATCGAAAATATCAAAAGCATAAAGGTTTTTACTATCTCTTAAATCCTTGTAAGCGTCTTTTTTTGTTAAGTTATCGGATGAATATCTCAAAATTTGTTTTCTTTTTTCTTTAGATAAGCTCATCATGGAACTATCCGGTACTGTTATAAAAAAATCAGCTATTGTTTGTGAAAAACTAGGAAGATTACTTAGAACAATTAGTAGGATAATTAATTTACGTTTCATTTCTCCAATCTTTTTATAGCAAATATAATGTCTTGAGGTTATCTTTTGTGTTTTTCTGAATAGGTAACAATAGGGCAGAACAGAATGTCTTAATTATGCAAAATATGTGATTTATATAATAAAATTAATAATTACAATAAATTACTTTATTAGGAATTTAATGTTGTTATAGAAAAGAGGTGTCTGGAGGTGATAACCTCTTTTTTTGTTTAAGAATCCAACTGTTGAATTATAGTAAGAAGAATATAAAAAATGAACAGAAGTTTGCTTAGAAAATTATAACTTGTTTATAACTCGAAATTTAGAAAAGGTTTCATATTAATCTATTTTTTTTCTTTTCATATTAATTATTATGTAATCCCCATCAAAATAATGTGAAGATATCAAATTCCTTTCTTGAAAATTTCCAATTAAACTAGAGTTTTCGCTATTGGATGCAATTTTAACTCGTTTGTTTTTTTGCAGCAATTGATTATAGGGATTAGGTAATAACTGTAATAAACTAATTATCTCCTTTGGTTTGTATCTATTGATATATCTATTCAATATAACTATTTTATTATTTATTGATTTATGATTTTTGAAAATAGCTAAAATTAAATCAAAGTCAATAAAGAAAGGCATTCTGTCCGTTTTACTTAAAATTTCTGCTATTCTATTAGTCAGTTCTTGATTCTTTACAATTTCTTTCGTGTCAAGAAAATCTAAGAGTGAAAAAATATTTTTATCATTAATTATATTTCTTTTTAATAATAAATTGAAGTCATCAACATTGAAAGGAAAATTTTCAGCGTCTTGTTTAACTTCAATATAATGGGATTCATTGTTTTTTAGATTTTCTATAAATAAATCAATATTTTTTTCTATTAAATTCAAATGTAAATCAGGGTAATTATTTCTCAAGCTTAAATAATTTCTTGAGTTAAATTTCATTCTAGTCATAACCAAAATTTCAACTTTTTCATAATTTAACTTTTCAAAAGGGAAATCTTCATTTACTTCTGTAATGGAATGTATTAAATGCCAAAAACTCTGATTTGTAATGTTATCGTTTAATAAAATTTTGGCACAAATACTATTTATTGTTTCTCTTTCTAATTCGTCATATTTATTCATATACAACCTTTCATTGTCAGCCAACTCTTTAAAGATTTCAGGTGTATTTAAATACTTTTCAAGGGAAATCATAATACTTTCTTTATTTGAAATTTTTTGATTTGCAGAAAGTTTATAATATGAAAATATATTATCCCATTTAGTTTCAATTTTTCTAAGTTGAAATAAGTGATTTTTTAAATTTTCATCACTTATATTTTTAAGAGAAACTATTTTAGTTTTATTAACGTTAACAAGCTTTCTTTTCGTATTAATATTTATTTTTGAGTTATTTAAAAGTCTAATTAAAAATTCTTCTTTTTCTTCTTTTTCATTATCCAATTTAAGATAGACGTTGTCTAAATAGTCTTGTATATTAATTTCTATATAATTTGACAAACTAATAAGGTTTGACTCTGCCAAGTATGAGTAGTTCTTTGTTAGGAATTTTTTATTATCAAAATCATTCTTCAAATAATAATTAGCAAAAAGGGTAATGTTGTAGAAATTTATTTCATATAAATAATTATCATATACATAATTAAATAGAACTGCATGATTTTTGGGGCGAGTAATTTCTTTGAATTTAATTTTTAATCCCGTTAAAAATTTAGCAATTTTTTCAATAGAATTTTCTTTAGTAAAAGTGTTAATAAAATCATATTTCTCACTGATGAATTCTTTTAAAGAAGATCCTTGAGCAATTTTTTTTAAATCTTCGAGTTTTAAACATTTTAATAACAAACTAAAATAACTTTCCTTAGATTTTCTCCAATAATTATTATTATCAACTACATCCCAAAAATTAATATTATATTCACAAAGAATATTGACAAGTTCTTTTACTTCTGTTCCTTTGTCAAAATAATTATCTAGAAAAGTTATGGAAGCTTTATCATATTTAAGAATTCTTTTAATAAATATTGACAGCTCGTTTTTATAATCATCTTTGTTAATAATTAAATAATTAAGTAAACTATTATTAAAAATACTTTCCTTTTCTAATGTAATATTCTTTAGTTTTTTTAAAAAATTCCTAGGATTTCTAATTAAAAAGTTATAGTCTGGAACCCCTCCATTTCTAACAGTTTGCAAATAATCATTTTCTTCTGTGGTTAGGCTAATTCCGTGGAAATGAGAAGTGTAGTCAAAATAGTCCTCGTTTATATAGTTGTTTCTTAATAAATAAAAAATTAACTTTTTATTACTTTTATTATTTAAAATATGTTTTTCATTTTCATCTAATTGATTATAAATTTCATGGAATAAAAACTTTTTAATATTATTTTTTTTAATGTTTAATTCTCTAATTTTTTCTTGATAACCCTGAATATCTTTTTTAAAAAGTAATCTATGTCGTTCATCAAATGTTTTATTATTTAAATCTTTTTCTATTTTAGAAAAAATGTTTGTATCACTATTTAGACTAACATATGGTCGACTATATTCAAAAACATTATCATCTGTGTAAATGAGACCAATTTCTTTAGAAGAATTCTTAAATCTACGAAAGTTTTCATCCTTATAGAGATTATTAACTCTAATGATTTCTCCTTTTATTTTTAAAGCTAATAGATGTGGATACTTTTTTAATAGAGCATATATATAAATAGATTTTAATTCCTCATAGCTATTTGTTTTTTCTTCATTTAAATCATCAATTTTAGTTTCGAGTTTTTTTATTTTATTATTTATTCTATCCAAAAATTTTTCTTTAAAATCATTCTTGCTATTTAATATTTCATAAAGCTCTCCTTTATTTTTATTCAATAGAGAAAAATCATCAGGATGAATGTTTTTGTAAACAATAATAGAAAAAAGTTTTTCTGGATTTAATTTTTTACTTAAAATTTTCCTATAAATTACGTATTCATTACTAATATTATTTAGTAATCGCATGTCGTCTATATAGACACAAATTTCAGTTAAAAAACTATTGTCTAATTTAAACTCTTTACCTAAATTATTTATTATTTCAATAGCTTTATCATTAGAATTATAAGGGTTTATTATTGGTATTACTGGAATTATTAAATCAAAAAATTTTGTTCTACTACTTTTTTCATTAAATAATTCGTCTTTGGTAGCATATATAAAGTTAATAGACCTATTTATTTGCTTTGAATTATTTAATAATTGATTTATTTCTCTAAGCTTTGTAAAAATAAAAGTGTTTTTAAGCCTGTCTAAATCTTCAATTATTACAACACTGTAATTAGTAACTTCAAAAAAATAAATGATTTCATCTAAATGCTTATTTAAAATAGATTCGTCATCATCTTTACTAAGCCCTATTTCAAATTTTTTTAGGTTTAAATTATTTATATTGTTGTGATTAAAAAATTTAAAAATGTATAATAAAATCTCATGCAGCCCAAAAAGAAATAGAAGTGATAAAACAAATTTTACTTTTAAAGAGTTAGCTTTAAAAATGAAGTTTAAGAAGTTATCATCAAATAAAAAGTAAGTAATTAATATAAAAAATGCGATAATTAGAGCTTTAATACTTAGCTCATTTGAATTAATATTTTTTATTTTTCTAAACCTTGAATAAGGAGTTTTCTCATATTCTTCTCTATAGAATAGTTGCTGTAAAACACTTAATTCTATTGTTCTATCAATACTATTATTAGAATCTACTTTTTTTTGAAATTCGTTACTTTCCTTTTTTGATAAATCTGCACCATGTTTTTTTTCATCTTCAATAAATGAAGCAAGTGAAATATTTAAATATTCATATTCATTATGTTGATTTTGGAATGTTTTAAGAATACTACTTTTACCTGAACCATAACTTCCTGTTAATGCTATATTATGAATATCTTTATTGTCAATTCCAAACTTTAAGGATTTAAGATATGTATCAACACCATATTGTGTTTTATCTAAGACTAAAGGGGTTAAAGGGTTTAAATCAAAATAACCTTTTGTTTTATCTTTTTTCATGCAGTTGAGGGACTATTTTTTTAAATTCAAAATACTAAAATAAAAAAAGAAGAAATAGAGTCATAATAAAAGTATTTAGGATTTATGAAAGCTATCTGGTTTAAATGAAAAGAGTAATGTTTTTCTTACGACAGAAAGAGAGTTAGATATATCCGAATGAACTGTATATACTAGAGGAAATTATAATTTTATACTTATTGATAAAATAAATAGCTGCATTCATAAAGCTAGGATAAAGGAAGGTGAGTTAGAAGATAAAATTACAAACTAAAACTATGAAAAATAAAAAAGGGGAAAATAAAATTTATTTTTCCCCTTTTATTTCCCCTTGGTTATAATAACTAACTAGTAGTTAATTATTCAAAGGGGTTAATAGTGGAGACGCCGAGAATCGAACTCGGGTCCAAACAAGCAGCTCAAAGGCTTTCTACATACTTAGTTTTGATTTAGTTTTCGACTAAAAGCTGATTCAAAACCACCCACTTTTAGCTTATCTCCTTAAATTTCGAAAACTTATCGGAGTGCTAAGTCTTCTATGTTTACTTTTACGATGCCCAAAAATGAAACGCCGTAAACCAAGGCTTTTCGTGGACATAAAGCTTGCGCACCTTGTGCGCCGAGGCTAATCTTACTATGATTCGGATTATGCAGCTAAAGCGTAGTTATCTTCGCCGTTTAAAAAGTTGAAATAAGTTTAACGAGTTGTCATCTCACTCCTCGGTATGCTTACATTATCACTGGCCTTGCTGTCAAAACCAGTCGTCCCCAATATGTCAAAGAATATACCTATAGCTCAGCAAAAAATATGCCTTTGTCTATTTTCTAAAAAGAAAGTAATTGCAATTCTTTTTACCGTTGAAATTAACGGGCAACAAATATATGAAAATAGTATTTGTTCAATAATTTTAAAACAAGTATTTTCGCCTAAATTGTAATAATTTAAAACAATTACAATCAATTTGTTTAATTCTATACAAAAAACAACAATGAAATTCGGAATCATCAAAGAACGTAAAAATCCTCCAGATAGAAGAGTGGTGTTTTCACCAGAAAAATTAAAAGAGCTAAAAGAAAAATTTCCATCAGCAGAGATTAAAGTAGAAAGTTCTGATATTCGAGTTTTTAACGATGATGCTTACCGTAACTTAGGTATTGAAGTAACAGACGATATGTCTGATTGCGATGTGTTATTAGGAGTAAAAGAAGTTCCTTTAGACGCATTAATACCTAACAAAAAATATTTTTTCTTTTCGCACACTATCAAAAAGCAACCTTATAACCGTAAGTTGTTAAAAGGAATGTTGGAAAGAAACATTGAAATGTTTGACCATGAAACTATTGTAAAAGAAAATGGCGCACGTTTAATTGGATTTGGACGTTATGCTGGTTTAGTAGGAGCTTACAATGGTTTTAGAGCTTTAGGGATAAGAGAAAACTTATTTAACTTACCAAAAGTAGAAACCTTAGCAGATTTAGATGAAGTAAAGGCTGAGTTAGATAAAATTACCATACCAAACATTAAGATTTTACTTACCGGTACAGGAAAAGTAGCACTAGGAGCAAAAGAAATCTTAGATCACTTACAAATAAAGCAGGTGAGCGATGCTTTGTATTTAACAGCTGATTTTACAGAGCCTGTATATTGTATGGCAGATGTAATGGAGTATAGCAAAAGAAAAGACGGTAAAGTAGGAGATAAGTACGAGTTTTATAAAGATGCAACCGGATATGAAAGTAACTTTATGCCGTATGCTAAAGTAACAGATTTCTTTATCGCTGGTCATTTTTATGGTGATGGAGCACCTTATTTCTTTACAAGGGAAGATGCTAAACAAGCAGATTTTAGAATAAAGTATGTAGCGGATATATCATGTGATATTGATGGGCCAGTTGCTTCTACCATAAGACCTTCAACAATTGCCGATCCGATTTATGGATATAATCCAGCAACTGAATCTGAAATTGATTTTAAAGATGAGAAGGCTATTACGGTAATGGCTGTAGATAATTTACCATGTGAATTACCAAAAGATGCTAGTGAAGGTTTTGGTGATATGTTTTTAGAACACGTTATTCCTGCATTTTACAATGAGGATAAAGATGGTATTTTAGAAAGAGCTAAAATGACTACCAACGATGGAAAATTAACCGAACGTTATTTATATTTACAAGATTACGTAGACGGAAAAGAATAAAAATAAAGCCCGCTATGAGCGGGTTTTTTTATAGCCTAAAACATATGTTGCCAGACAAACAGTTTTTAATTGATACTGCAAAGATGAAAATGCCTTTTGGAAAATATAAAGGAACCTATTTAGTTGATATTCCTGAGTATTATCTTGTTTGGTATAAGAACAAAGGTTTTCCTGCTGGGAAATTGGGGAAAATGATGGGATTGGTATACGAAATGCAGCTAAATGGTTTAGATGATATTTTACGTAAACTTAAAACACAATTTTAATTTTTTGTGCAGAACATTTTACTACAAAATAGATTCAAAAAAAGAGCGCTTTTAAAGCGCTCTTTTTTATATGGAGTTAAAATGTAAACTCTTTTTATTTTAAAGAAACATTATAAGTTAATCCAGCTGTAAAGGTAGTTGAGTCACCTAAGTTTCTTCCATCTATTACTTTACCATATCCTAAACTAACACCTAATTGAGGAATAATGTTTTTGTATACAGTCAATCCAATTCTAGTATAATCTACATTTGTTTCTGGAAAATTTCCATTAAAACCAGGACCACCAATATCAACTCCTTCTTCAGAGTTTGAAATATCTGCCCAAGCTTCAACGTAAATAAAGTCACTTGCGTATCCAATTTTACCCATAGTAACAAAAGCATTTGGCACTCCAAATTTACCACCAGGAGTTAAATTATTATCAGCATCACCTCTAAGGTTATAAGCTGCTAAAAGTGTTGAAAAGAAACCACTTTTTGTGTTTAAGTGCAATCCAGCAGTTACATCAATACCAAAGGCACCACTTCCTAGAGATAAAATTCCGTTTGGCTCATATCCAGTAGGAATAACAGCAGTAACTCCAGTTATAATATTTAAATCTGCTTTTTTGAAAGTAAATTTATGAGCATTTAATTTTAAAGCGATTGAAATATCTTGTAAATCAGACATTGAGCTTTGTCCATTTACTGGATCAGCAAGACCACTTGTGTTTTCTGCTGAAATAAAAGGAAGATTAACTACAGCTGATAAACGATTTGTGATACCATATTTTGCATAAAGAGAATATATATTCTGATTTATCTCATTATGTGCTGGTACAGCATCCACTTTTACATCACCTAAATAGAATTTGTCGTATGTACTTTTTGAATAAGAAGCGGTTACAGATAAGTCGCCCTTTTTAGGAGTAAAACCATCCAATAATCCTTGTGCGTTAGAAACTGTTGAAATACTAATCATTGCAAAAGCAGATAGTATTAATCGGTAATTATTTTTCATTGTTAATTAATTTGATATCCCCTTTTGTCGAGATAATACACAATGATTACAGTAAAATTAATGATTCTTTGTACCTAATTTTTTTTCGATAGAATAGACAGTAATAACACCCAGTGTATAAGCGATTAAATCACTTATGCTAAATGTATTTCCTATCATAATGTTAGCTATTTTAGAATTGCTTAGTCCAATCAACTTAACAAAATTGAAATATTGTAAAGTTTCTATAGTATAAGAGATGAGTAATACTGCTATTGCTATGGTTTTAGGAGGTAAATTGAAAAAGGATTTTAATACATAATACAATAAAATAACGACCAAATAGTCTCCAAAAGTATGTCTTATAAACCCTGAAGTTTGTGCTATTAATAATTCTGTTATCAATAATAATAAAGAAATAATAAGGCTTTTAATATGTAATCTCATAGCTAATTTTTAAAACGTCAAACCTTTTAAAGGTTTGACGTTGATTTTATAAAATTTATTTATTCGTTTTGCCAGTCAATTTTTCTAGAAGCATACATTACTGAAGCTAAAATGACAAATAAACCTGTACTTCCTACCAATAAAGCATAGTTTTCTAATTGAATTATTATAAAAATAAAAGAGTATAAAGCAATTAAAGAAAGTGCAATAAAGACAGGGAATTTAATGCCTTTTAAAATAGATTTTGAATACAGCGATATCAATGCAACCACGCTTATTCCTGCAATAATATATGCTTTTAAAAAGCTACTATGCTCTGAGATTGATATTAATAAGGTGTAAAACATGGTTAAAGCAATTCCTATCATTAAATACTGAAAAGGATGAATAGAAATTTTACTCATAGTTTGAATTAAGAAGAATACTAAAAAGGTTAAAACAATTACTAAGAAACCATATTTGGTAGAACGCTCACTTTTTTGATATTCATCCACAGGAATCATAAAGTTTACTCCAAAAGCATATTCTTTTAAATTAGGAATACCGCTAAAAGATTGTTGAGAAAAAGGTCTGTTAATATCCAATACTTTCCATTTTGCATTAAAACCATCGTTAGTTATTTTGTTTGAATTATGTGGTAAGTATTCTCCTAAGAAATTAGCCGTTTTCCAGTCAGACTTTATTTGAACATTGGTTTCTTTTCCTACTGGAATAAAACGAATTTGTTTACTACCGTTTATGTTCATTTCTAAACTAAAACTGACATTGTTTTTTAAAGGCAAATCTTCTTTTTGTAGAAATTTACTTTCCAGTTTATGTAAATCTAAATAGTTTGATCTTCTGTTCTTATTTTCATACTTAGAAGTAAAAGAATACGAGTTATTGTTAAGTTTCATTTCAACCAAACTATTCACACCTTTAAGATTTGAAGTTTCTATAATTAACTTGGCTTTATTCCATAAAATATCTTCCTCTTTAATGTCTAGTTCACTAAAGTCAGGGATATTAAAATCACCGGTGATGTTTATTTGACTTTTATAAACTGCTGTTTTATAAATCCCTCGTTTTTTTTCTTCTGGATTTATGGTAGAATTTATGTTTAGCGATTCTGGAAAAAAATAACCATAGTTAATTTCTTCAATCATCTCAGTTTGTAACTCTTTAGTTTGCTGATTTAAAATCGATTTTTTATGATAAGTTTTATAAGGGATTTTTAAAATAGGTCCGTATAAAAGTACTTCTTTTCCCCATTTCTGATTTATCTCTTGTACTACTTCCTTTTGCCTATGCATTCGTTCGTTAATCAAACTTTTTATAAAGGATAAAGGAATTAGTAGAATTAAAATTAAAAAGCCAACCATAGCCATTCTAGCAGTTATTGATGTTCTAATCCATTTAGCAAATTTCCCACTTTTGTTATTTATTGTTTCCATAGTTTGTTGTTTTTAAAGAACTTTGAAATTCAAAGTAAATGAGTAAAAAAATTTATTTATTATTAATTAGCTTTTCTAAAGCTTCAATATGTTTTTTAAATTCAAGTTTTCCTTCAGTAGTAGCATAGTATCTCGTGTTTGGCTTTCGTCCTATAAATTGTTTTTCTACTCTAATAAAGCCTACTTTTTCTAATGCTTTTGAATGACTTGCTAAATTTCCATCTGTAGCGCCTAAAAGTTCTTTTAGCGTTTTAAATTCAGCATACTCATTAACCATTAGAACCGACATAATACCTAGGCGTATTCTATGATCAAAAGCTTTATTTATATTTAGAATAATGTTTTTCAAAAACTATATTTTTTGCGAAAATAAGCAACTATTTTTTATCGTATTTAAAATACATAACTAGTCCGTAAACTATATGCATTATTCCAAAACCTAAGACCCAAAACCAAAAACCATAGCCAGGAAAAATAGCGCAAATTAAACCTAATACAATTTCAGTGTATCCAAGGTATTTTATATCACCTATGGTATATTTAGAGGCGTTTAATAGCGCCAAACCGTAAAATAAAAGCATTAGTGCTCCGGTTTGTCCGTAGCGTTGTTGATTTAAAATAATAATAATGTATATAGCTCCTGCTATTAAAGGAATTAAGAAGCTTGTTAATAACCTCTTCGTAGTTGCGTCCCAAATTTTTTCGTTGTTCTTTTTAGCTTTTCGAGTGGTTAAAAAGATAGCAGTAGAAATACTAAGGAATCCAACGATAAGTAAATCGGAAATAACTAAACGAAAGATTCTACCATCTAACATTAAATAGCCTTGTTCACTATTTTGAACTAACCAATAGGCAAATGAAGCTCCAATTAAAGCGTAAATTCCTGCAATAATCCCAGATAATCCACTTAAAGAAATAAATCGAGAGGATTTATTCATTAAGTTTTTAATTTCTGTAATGTCTTTTAAATAATCTTTTTCACTCATAGTTTAAAGAACTTTGAAATACAAAGTAAATGTATTTATTTTAATTTGACAAATAAAAAAATGCTGTATTTTTAAATTATGAAACCAGCCGAAGAATATATCTTAAAACAACAAGAGCCATTCAAGTCTATTTTATTGCATTTGCAAATTTTAATAGAAACAAACTTTGAGGAGGTAGAATTATTGTACAAATGGAAGATTCCTTTTTATTATTTAAAAGGGAAACCTCTATGCTATTTTAATGCAACTAAAAAAGGATATGTAGATGTTGGTTTTTATTCTAAAACTCCACTTACAATGTATAATGAGTTCGTTGTTTCAGAAAAAAGAAAAGCGGTAAAGTCACTTCGTTATAGCACTTTAGAAGAAATTAATAACGAAGTGTTAGTTGCTGTTTTAACTGAAGCTTATAGAATAAGAGAATAAAAATATTATTCAGTTTTTATTTTATATTCTAGAGCTAATTCGTTTTTTATGTATATATGAAGACTTGTATCTTTTTTGGGGTTTTTAAAGAAAATATTGGTAGAGAAATCATCATTTTTAATACGAGCAGTTCTTAATTTATTTTCATGGGAGAATAAATATTTAATATTGTCAATATTTTTTATCTTCTTGATTTTTAGAAGTATGTTGTCCTCTTTGTTTATGGTAATTTCACCAATATTAGGTTTTATAATTTTAATCCTGTACTTCAAATAAGCATTTTGATAGAAAGGTTCATAACAAAATTCTTTCAAAGGTTTTTGCTTTAAATATTTTTGCCATTTTTTTGAAGTAGGGAAATGAGTTATTCGTAATTTTTCTTTTTTAGCATCAAAATAATCTAGGTTTGTTTGTTTTTGCCATACGCCTTTGTAAAGATAACCGGCACCATAAGTTACATCAATTAATAGCCATTTATTATTAATTTTAACAGCATTCCATGCATGATTTTTTCTATTTGGTATATAGCCTATTTTATTTACAGAACGTTTAGTGTACCCATAGATTAATTCATTTTCTATGTGCATTAGATTACATAATCTACTAAATAATTGAGTATATCCTAAACAAACAGCTTTTCTTTTATTAAAAACATTATAAATTACTTCTTCTTGCATTCGCACATGTGTTCTTTTAAGATCATCTTCACTAAAGTAATATATTAATTCTGGGCTTTTTAGTGTTTTATTACTTGGAGTATTATATTCAATGTTTAGGCACATCCACTTAAAAATTGCTCTAACTTTTTCTATATCAGTTTTAAAATCATAATTTATTCTTTCTGCCAAATCTTCAATAGATTTTGGTTCCTGATAAGACAACATAACTTTATCAACCATTTCTAAATCTTGTGAAAAGAAATTTAAACTGTAGAAAAAGATAAATAAGGAAAAAGTAATTTTTTTCATAGGGCAGCTTTTTGCTGTCCAATATAATAAATTTAGATTAAAAGAAATTCAAGTGCGACCTCTCCATCAATAAGTAAAAAAGCTCTTTTGCTATTAGCAGACGGAACTATACTAATATGAGCAGTATTATTTTTAAAAGTAACTTCCGGTTCTTTAACATATCGATCTCCAATAAAACCAAAGTGAATTCTTTGAGTAGGTTTTACATTTTTTAAAGTAACTTTCACTGAAGAATCGGCATTCCTTTTTAAAATTCCTGAGCTTGGTTTACTTAAGATATAATCTTTTTTAAGAAAAGGAGAATTATAAATTGGTTGGTTAAAATATTCGTCTATTGTCATTCTTTTTACCCTAAGTTGCCATACAGTTTCTTCTGGATAATGTGTAAAGAAATATTTGCTCTTTGGAATGTTGAAAAAATAGTTATTAAAATTACGTTGCCATTTTCCATTGGTAACTGCTCCAGCTGCCCATGTAGGATCTACATATTGCCACTTGTTATTAATTTTAACAGCATTCCAAGCATGGTTTGTGGTACTTCTTATACGGCCAATATCGCGAGAAGAATTTCGTACATAGCCTTTGATAACTTCGTTTTCAATATTTAAGAGTGTACAAACTTTACTAAATGTTTGAGCATAACCTTCACAAACAGCACTTCTACTAGCTAAAGTTTTTTTAACAATATTGTCTTTAATAGCTCTTAACTTAGCTTGTTTTTCAGCTTCATCTCTATATCGAAAACCTATTCTTTTTTGCTTAGGGTTGTAATACTCATCTAAGTTATATCGAATATTTTTGGCTAACCAAATAAAAATAGCTCTTATTTTATCTTCATCAGAAGTAAAATCAGTAGCAATTTGAGCTGCTAATTTTTCAGCAGTAATATGTTTTGGGTAAGTTTTTACTGTATTATCTACAGCAGAAAAGTCTTGTGCCGATAAGGTTGAGACTGTAAGGAAAAGGAAAAAATAAAGTTGCTTCATACTAATGAGTTAAAACAACTTTATTTATCAAAAATTGTGCCTATAAATTATTTATAGTTTTTCTTATCGAAGTTAAGTTGGTAAGTAACTTTTCTAAGTAGTCAAGATGTAACATATTTGCACCGTCGCTCTTAGCATTAGAAGGATCGAAATGTGTTTCAATAAATAATCCATCTACATTGTTTACAACACCAGCTCTTGCAATAGTTTCAATCATATCTGGTCTACCGCCAGTAACTCCGCTAGATTGGTTTGGCTGTTGTAAAGAATGGGTAACATCTAAAATAGTAGGAGCGTATTGACGCATCGTAGGAATACCTCTAAAATCAACAATCATGTCTTGGTATCCAAACATTGTACCTCTATCTGTTATCCATGCTTTTTCATTACCAGCATCGTGTACTTTTTTAACAGCATGTTGCATGGCTTCAGGACTCATAAACTGTCCCTTTTTTAAGTTAACAACTTTACCAGTTTTTGCAGCAGCCACTACTAAATCGGTTTGACGTACTAAAAAGGCAGGAATTTGTAAAACATCTACATATTCAGCAGCTTTAGCAGCATCAGATGCTTCATGGATATCAGTTACGGTAGGAACATTAAAAGTTTCAGAAACTTTCTTTAATATTTTTAAAGCTTTTTCGTCACCAATTCCTGTAAAGCTATCAATTCTACTACGATTTGCTTTTTTAAAACTCCCTTTAAAGATGTAAGGAATTTCTAATTTATCGGTTATAGAAACTACTTTTTCAGCAATTCTTAATGCCATCTCTTCACTTTCAATAGCACATGGGCCAGCTAAAAGGAAAAAGTTATTAGAATCGGCGTGTTTTATATTGGGAATAAGGTTTAAATCCATGATTAAAAATTTTGAACAAAATTAAGAAATTAAATTGGCTATCTTTAGCCTTTTAAATTAAATAAGATGAAAAAAACTATATACACTGTAATGGCTTTAGCAGTGCTAACAGTAGCCTGTAAAACACCTAAAAATAAGGATGCAGAAGAAACAAAAAATACTGTAGAAGTTCCTAAAAAAGAATTACAAAATCCAGTTCACATAGATTCTTCTTTGGTAAGAAAACACTTATATACGTTGGCGGCTGATGATATGGAAGGACGTAAGCCTGGAACACCTGGAATGGAAAAAGCTACACAGTATATAGAAAATGAATACAAACGAATTGGTTTAAAACATTTTGATACGTTATCAACTTACCGCCAGGATTTTACACACGATGGTATACAAATGAGTAATATTATTGGTGTGTTAGAAGGAACTACTAAAAAAGATGAGTTTGTAATTGTATCGGCACACCACGATCATTTAGGAATGAAGAAAGATGGAGAAGGTGATCGTATTTTTAATGGAGCCAATGACGATGCTTCTGGTGTTGTAGGTGTATTAGCTTTAGCTGATTATTATGCGAAAAAAGGAAACAACGAGCGTAGTATTTTGTTTGTATGTTTTACAGCTGAAGAAATGGGATTAGTAGGTTCTAAATATTTTGGAAAAGACATAGATCCATCAAAATTTGTAGCAGGAATAAACTTAGAATTAATAGGGAAAGAGCCAAAAACAGGACCTAAAACAGCTTGGTTAACTGGTTTTGAGCGTTCAGATTTTGGAAAGATTATTCAGAAAAATTTAGAAGGTACTGGATATAGATTATTCCCAGATCCATATAAGAAATTCAATTTATTTTTCAGATCTGATAATGCTTCTTTAGCACGTTTAGGAGTGCCATCTCATACTTTTTCAACAACACCTATTGATGTTGATGCAGATTATCATAAAGTATCTGATGAAGCTGAAACTTTAGATGTTGGTATTCTTACTGAAACTGTAAAAGCAGTGGCTAAAGGAACTGAAAGTATTATTAACGGAAAAGACACCCCAACTAGGGTTGTTATTGAAGAAAAATAATCCTTAAAAACAATTTTTTTAAAGAGCCTTTTTTAAGGCTCTTTTTTTATGCTTTTTTCTTAATAAAATTAGGTTTTGTTTATTGTTTTGGTAATTTAAATACGGTTAAATTAATTATGTTGTTAAAATTATATTAAAATTTTAGTATATTCGCAAAGTTTTAATTAAACCCTTCAATATTATGAAAAAACAAATCCTAAGCTTAGCTATTGTATTAGCTATGTTTTCTTGTTCTCAAAATGACAATTTAGAAATCGCTGATCCTCAGAATGATGTGCTTTCTAAAAAAGAAATCAACGCAATTATTAACAAATCTTTAAAATCTACTGGAGATTTTGATTGGACTTCGCAAGAAGTAAACACAATTTGGAGTGCAGTAAACCATGGAGAAAATATTTTAACTATTGGTTATGGTACTTCAAAAAATAACTTTGCAAGAAGTACAGAAGCCAATACTATTAAAAATGATTTAATTGCTTTAGTTCGAAGTTTAGAAGGAACTTCTGCAAAAGGAGCTACTGAATTATATGTAGATGAAAATATTAATGTAATAGACATTAAGGTTACTAACAAAGAAACAATTGGAGTTTTATTAAAAGATAGTAGAGTACGTTATATAGAGCCAACTGGATATAGTTTTGTAGATGAAAATAATCAAGCACGTTCATCTTCATCATCATCTGGAGGATCTGGATGTGGTTATGGAACGGCTAATTTAAGTTCTAATGATTATCGTACGGTATCGCCAGGAGCAAGAGTACCTTGGTCTTTCGATGCACACAATATCCCACAAGCATGGAATCATAGTACTGGTGCTGGAATTACACTTGCTATTGTTGATTCTGGATTATCGCCAGAGCAAAAATGGATGAACCAATATTTTAACGATGGAGCTTCTTCTGGAAGATTTGTTCAGAAGTATGGAACTTTTGTCGATTCTTGGTGGGCTTGGTCTAATAACTACGATGGTGTAAACGATAAGTGTGGTCATGGTACAAAAATGGCTGCAGTAGCTACTGCTCCTAGAAATAATGATAACTTACCTGTTGGAGTAGCATATAACGCAAACTTAGTTTCTTATAGAGCTGTTGAAAATGTTGTAATTGACGATTACCATGAAAAAAGAGGTATTGTAGAAGCTTTAACTGCGTTAGCTAACAGAAGCGATGTAAAAGTAATATCAATGTCGTTAGGATATCCGTTTAGCATTGGTAATGTATCGGATGCTATAAAATATGCACATAGTAAAGGTAAAATGGTATTAGCAGCTGGAGGAACTTCAACTTCTTTTACTACTTGGTATGGAGTTATTTTTCCAGCAAGTATGTCTGAAACAGTTGCTGTAACTGGAGTGAGAGAAGGACAATATAATAAGTGTGATGTATGTCACTCTGGTTCTAAAATCGATTTTACAGTTCAAATGCAACGTACTAATGGAACAGATAATAAAGTTCCTGTATTAAGTTATTATAACGGACAAGCTAATTATGTAGGTGGTTCATCTGTAGCAACAGCAACAACTGCTGGTATTGCAGCTTTAGTATGGGCGAAACATCCAACGTGGACTCGTGCACAGGTATTGCAAAAAATGAAAGAGTCTGCAGATTTTTATCCAAATAAACACTCAGAGTACGGATATGGAAATATCGATGCTTTAAAAGCAGTTCAATAAATCAATCAACTAACTAATCATCAAAAAGTCTCGTTAATTCGAGGCTTTTTGTATTTTTATCAGGCACGTTTTTTGATAGCTAATCAATAAATTTTTAAATTATGAGATACTTAACATTTCTTTTCTTATTCGTTTTAATAAGCTGTTCTTCTACAAAAGTGGTATATGATTACGATAGTCAAACAAATTTTACAGCTTATAAAACCTTCAATTTTTTTGAAGATGCTGGTAAAGGTTTGAATGAATTAGATGTAAAAAGAGTAACTAACGAACTAACTGATAAATTGAAAGCAAAAGGAATGCGTTTGTCTGATAATCCAGATATTTTTATCAATATCGTATCTCAAGAGCGAGAATCAGAAAGAAGAAATACCATTGGTGTTGGTTTAGGTAGTGGTGGCGGAAATGTTGGTTTTGGAATTTCTGGAGGTATTCCTATTGGAAGTAAAAAGATCAACCAAGAATTGATTGTTGATTTTGTTGAAAGTAAAAGTGATGAACTTGTTTGGCAAGGAATAGCCAATAGTGAGTTGAAGCAACGTAGTACACCGCAAGAACGCGTAATGCATTATAGAAAAGTAATTACAGAAATATTAAAAGGTTATCCACCAAAAAAAGCCTCTAAATAATATAGAGGCTTCCATTACAACACACTACTAAAATACTAATCTAAAGTTAGGTTTTTAGAAATTTTTCTCCAGTCTACTATTTTAAAATTCTGATGTAAACTGTCTTTGTTTTGAGTATTTGCTCCATCTTGAGCGATGAAAATACCTTTCGGATATTTAGCTCCCAAATTAACTGAGGTAACATCAATTCCGTCTGTATCGTAAGTTCCGTCGATAATGCTGTCTTTTAAAGAGAAACTATGTAAGTATTTATTACTAACTCTATCTATCACAGCATAGCTATTGTTTCCTTGTGAAGAAAGAATAATATAACCTTTACCGTTTCCTGAATCGTACAAAGTAACTCCTTCAAAGTCTGGATGCATATTTTTATCTTTAGTACTAATTACTTCAGTAGCATCTATAGAAGTATCAGGTTCTGCATTAAATTTCCATAGAGCAGTTTCTTCCTCTCCGATATAAATCTTTGCGTAAAAATCATCGGCAACAATTCCTTCTCCTTGACTTTTTAGTGCAAAACTTCTGACTAGTTTAGCGTCAATTTTAGCATTGTTTTCAAATAGTTCCCATTGTTCTATGCCTCCTTCTTTTCCTACTAAGAAAACATATATTTTAGAAGTTTCTTTGCTTTTATACATTCCTAATCCATAAACTTCATTTAAGTTAGATGTTATTGGTCTTGCTGAAACTTCTTCTAATTCTCCAGTTGGTTTTACGATTAAAATAGAAATTGTATTGTGTGTTCTGTTACTTGCAGTAACTACAGAAACAGTTACGTTGTTGAGTACAAATCCATCTCGAATATCTACATTGTTCACACGTCCTATTTTGTAGGAATATAAGCGTTCTCCTTCTAAATTATATACTTCTAAACCTTCTTTTTTATTGGTACCTATGATTGTTGATTTTGAAACATCTTTTGGATTAATCCAAACACAAGGATCATCGGCAGCATCGTCGTAAGAAGTAACAGGAGTTGTTTCAGCATCGGCAGTTAACGCAATTATAGGATTGCTATTGGTTGTTTGTATGGTTGCTTTTTTTTCTGTTTTACAAGCTATAAATAGAGTAGCTGTAATAATTATTTTAAAAATGATTCTCATTGTTAGAAGTTATATTTTAATCCAATATTCCAGTTGTAGTTATAGAATTCGGCTTGTCTAGTTTGGTTTTTAGTTCCTTGGTAGAAACGTAATTCTTGGTTGGTTAAGTTTTTAGCTTCAGCAAAAACACGAAGCTTTTTAGTAATGTTATAGGCAGCGTTTACATCTAAAAATAATTGCTGATCATAAAATACATCAGTAAAGGTGTCTTTTCCATATTCAGAAATATAATCATCTGCAAAGTTTAACGATGTTCTTACCGATAGTTTTGAAGTTTCATAAGCTAGTGAAGCGTTGAACATATTTTTTACAGCACCTGCTAATGGCAAACCATCGTTTCTGTCAGCAATTCCATCTGTTTTTGAATCTGTAAAAGTATAGTTTCCATAAACTGTTAAGTTTCTTAAAAAGCTAGGTAAGAAGTTTAATTTTCTTTGTAATGCTATTTCAAAACCATAGATTTCAGCTGTACCTCCGTTAAAAGGTCTTGTTACATCATAAACATCTGTAGTTCCATTTATGGTTATCGATTCTTTTGAAATTGAATTATAAATAAATTTATCAATGTCTTTATAAAAAACTCCCGCTGATATAATTCCTACGTTACTAAAATAATGTTCAAACATTAAATCTAGGTTCATAGATTCGGTTGGATTCAAATCTGGATTCCCATATTCTGCTTCTATATCGTCACTATTAATATTTCTATAAGGAACTAAATCGAAATAATTAGGTCTAGCAATTGTATTGGTCCAAGCAGCTCTTAGTATTGTATTCTTATTTACTTTGTACTTAGCATGAAAATTTGGTAGCCAGTTGGTATAGTTTTTACTTCCCGATGTTCTAGTTGCGTCGTCTATTGTTTGAGCAGTTTCAACATCAATAGCAAAACCATTATAATCAATCGTTGTTTTTTCAGCTCTAAGTCCAGCGATAATTGAGAATTTTTGACCTAATTTTTGTTGTAGCATTCCATAGAAAGCATATATGTTTTCGTTGGCATCGTAATTTTCAGGAACAAACTCATCCAATACAGCTTCACCATTTGCCAAAATAAGACTTCCTAAAAATTCTTTTGAAGTAAATAATCCCGATTTATAATTGTTTCCTGCTAAGAAACCATTTACAGTATAATCGGCAGTAATTGTAGCATTCATAGTTGGAATCTGACTTTCTAAATCATATTCAAAGAAATTATTATCTCTTAATTTTTCTTTGTATTTGTGCTTGAATCCAAATTTTAAAGAATTCTTATAAGTTCCTGTAGCGTTAATTGGTATTAAGATGTTGAAGTTAGAACTAATTTTACGCTCTTGAGTAAAACGTCTTTCTTGAGTTACTTCATCATATACAAATTTAGAAGGATCGTTAAAGTCGTTGTTTGTTGGAATTAAACTAGGAAACTTTGCTCTTGAAAAGTCTTGAGTTACTTCAATATCATCGTTTTCAAAACGAATATAACGCTCGTTTGGACGTTCTTCTTTCGCTTTTGAAATTCCCGTTTTCCAATCCAATTTAATGTTTCCAAAGATGAGATGTTCACCTCCCAAAGATAATTTATATACGCTTTGTTTTTCTAAACGTGTATTATCGTTGGTGTTGTTGTTAATTCCTCCTTTGGTTTGTCTACGGACTTCAGCTTTTGAAATTCCAGCAGCGTTAGGCTGGTCAATTTTTCTAAAACGTAATCGGTAACGATTTTCAAAGTCGTTTCTTTGGTTGTACATTGATTTAAAGAAAAAAGTATTGTTGCTGCTAGCATTCCAATCTAAGTTTACAGCAACACTCATTCTATTTCTTTTTACATCGTATCGTCTAATATCGTGTTCACCAATGTAGGTTTTATTGTTTTCTTGTTCCCATTCAAACTCTACGTTGTCTGATCCATAATCGTTAGAGTTGTATGAGGTATTGATTACGTATCCTAGTTTTTTATTGAAAATTCGATCAGCAACTAAAGCTGAGAAATTATAATTAGGCGAATTTCTTACAGGGTTACGCCCGTATGATCCTGTAAGAAAAGCTCTAAAAGTACTAGGAGCAGAACGTGTTATTAAGTTTACAGAACCTCCAATTGCGTCTCCTTCCATATCTGGAGTTACTGCTTTGTTAACTTCAATAGTTTGAATCATATCAGAAGGAATTAAATCCATTTGAACTCTTCGGTTGTCTCCTTCTGCTGAAGGAATTCGATCTCCGTTTAAAGTCACTGAATTTAATTGAGGAGCTAAACCACGAATAATAATATCTCTTGCTTCTCCTTGATCGTTTTGCATTGAAATTCCTGGAACACGTTTTAAAGCATCTCCAATATTAGCATCGGGAAATTTTCCAACCTGATCTGCAGAAATAATGTTGGTAATATTCGCTTTATTTTTTTGTTGATTTAAAGCTTTTGCCTGTCCTTTTCCAATGCTTCCTTTAATAATTACTTCTTCTAGTTTGTTCATTTTAGGAGCTAGCGAAAAGTTCTTAATTAAAACACCATTTTGTATAGAAACAGTTTCTTCAATTGTTTGGTATCCTATAAATGAAATTGAGATTAGATGATTTCCTTCTGGAATGTTTAAAAGTTCATAGTATCCATTAAAGTTACTTGAAATACCAATTTTTAAAGATGGTATTACAATAGTGGCACCAGGTAAAGGAAGGTTACTTTCGTCTAAAATTCTTCCTTTTAAACTAGATTTGTCCTGTGCGTACCCCCATAAACTCAAAAGACAAATACTAACTAGTAGTAGTTTTTTCATTTTGTATATAATTGATGTTGAATTAGTTCATGCAAAACTATTTATCAAAAAGAGCAATTGGATTTTGAAATTGTTAGTAAACTATTACGAACTTTTAATGAAAAGATTAATAGATTGTTAATTTGTTGAATATTTTCTAATGTTTAGTTTAATTTTAAATTACGTAAAAATTACTTTTTAAAAACATTCACTATGGCATATAACGAGTTTTTAACCGATAGGATATCGCAGTTTTTTCATGAGAAACACGTTTCTTTTTATGAGAAGAAAATGTTTGGATCGCTTTGTTTTATGGTTAATGATAAGATGTGTGTTATTGTAAACAAAAACGAATTAATGGCTCGAATACATCCTGATATTTATGAGGAAGCACTAACAAAAGATGGTTGTGAAGATATGAGCTTTAGTGGAAAAAGAAAACCTGTAAAAGGCTATGTAATATTAACTGAAGAAGCTTTTGATTTAGATGAAGATTTACATTACTGGTTACAATTAGCTTTAGATTATAATCCATTAGCAAAAGCTAGCAAAAAGAAAACCTCCAAATAATGGAGGTTTGTATTTTATATTAAGATTGGTTGTTAGAATCGGTAACGAACACCTAAACCAAAATCAGATTGAAATCCGTCGTAAAAACCACTAAACCCAATTTCAGGTCTGTAATCTAAAGAGATTGCTAATGGAATATCGAAGTTGTATTCTATACCAACTACACCAGCAGCAAAAATAGCAGTACTACTATTTGCAGAAGCTATTCCTCCTCCAGCACCAGCAAACCATTGGAAGTTTTGCTCTAATGCCCATACCCATTGGTATAATCCAGTAGCCTTAAAAGCATCTCCTTTTCTAAGACCTAAATCAATTTCTAATCTGTTGCTATCGCTTAATTTTCTTTGATAAGAGATTTCTCCTCCAAAACCATTATTATCTCCAAAACGTACCCCAATAGCATTTTCAGAAATGTCTTGTGCTTGCATTGTAAATGCAGCTAAAAATAACCCGATAGTTAAAAGTGTTTTTTTCATTTTTTTCTGATTTAATGTTATGCGAATATACTAATTAACGGTTTACTGAAGATAATAGTATTGTCATAATTCCGTTAAACTAGTTTATTTTACCGTTGGTCATAATTCTGTTTCTAACCTTTTAGAATCAAGTTAGTTTTGAGCAAAAATTCAAAATATACTATTATGATCAAAACGTTAAAAATATTAATAATTGCAGTACTTTTTTCAAGTTGTACATCTATTAAAGAGCATCCAAATACAATTATAAGTACAGATGTAACTAATTTTTGGGAGGCTTATGATAAAATTAAAAAAACAAAAGATTCTACTCAGCAAATTAATTATTTAAAGGAACTGTTTTTAAATAAAGGTACAGCCGGACTAAAAGCTATTATGGAAGCGAGAAAATATACGGCCGATTCTTATATGAAAGCAATATACAAGTATCCTAAATTTTGGGAAACAGTTCGACCTAATACTTTGAAAATAAACAGATATAAAGAAGCGATACATAAAGGAATTGAGCGGTTTAAGAGTTTATATCCAGAAGCAAGACCTGCTACAATATATTTTACTATTGGAGCACTTAAAACAGGAGGAACTACTATGGATGATAAAGTACTTATCGGTTCTGAGGTTGCCTTGGGTGATTTATCTGTAAACACTTCTGAATTAAAAAAAGACTTTCCTAATTTGCTAAATCACTTTAAATTAAATGTTCCTGATGAAAGTATTGTGTTTGGTAACGTACATGAATATGTACATACACAACAGGATACTACTATAGCCAATTCGTTATTATCTAAAACATTAATTGAAGGAGTAGGGGAGTTTGTTGCTGAAAAGTCATTAGACATCGCATCGCCAAACGAAAGTATTATTTATGGTAAAAAACACGATAAAAAGATAAAGGATGTCTTTGTAAAGGAAATGTTTACCAAATTTGAAATCAGATGGTTTTGGTCCAATACTAACAATCAGTTTAAAGTAGGAGATTTAGGTTATTATGTGGGGTATGCCATTTGTAAAAGTTATTATGAGAAAGCTAAAGATAAGAAGCTAGCGATAAAAGAAATGATTGAGTTGGATTATTTAGATGAAGATGAGGTTTATAAATTTATAGATGCATCTAAGTATTTTGAAAAACCAATAGCTGTATATAAAAAAGAGTTTGAGCGTCACAGACCTCGTGTTATTGGCATTAGCGAATTTGAAAATAATTCAGCAAAAGTTGATACCACTATTAAAACAATAACACTTGAGTTTTCTAAAGCAATGGATACTACCATGGTAAATTTACGAATAGGACCTTTGGGTGAAAAGAATTTATTAGCGATAACTGATATTGTAGGATGGTCTAAAGACAAAAAGAAGATTACTTATAAAATTGCTCTGCAACCTAATTTAAGACAACAATTATTAATAACAGATATTTTTCGCTCTAAAGATGGTTATTTATTGGCTCCTTATTTAGTTGATATTACCACAAAATAAATACATTTACTTTTTTGAATAACTTCTAACAATAGCTATAAGAAATTTAAAGATGAATTATTTTTTCTCAAAAAAAGCAATACCTAATTACAGTGTGTGGGCAATTACATTAATGTCTTCATATGTGATGAAAATTAGTGATTTAGGAAAAAGTAGGGAGCTAATCTATTATCTGGTTTCAGAATGTATGCTTTGGTTTTTCTTAGGTGTACTATTAACAGGAGTTATTCAAATTGGTTTAGAAACATTTACTAAAAATAAAAAAGTTACTGTTAAAGCCTTGTATTTAGTTTTGTTAATGCTAATTGCTTCTGTTATTTTTAATTATGTTTTTTGGCCTTTGATAGATTTGTTACATGAATATTTTCTGAATAAATCAAGTTACCACGGTAAGTTTGCAACTCGTATTTTTAATTGGCTTAATTGGATCATATGGTTTGTGTCTTTTACCGCATTTAATCTGTATACTGAGGTAAAAGAAGCTAAGATGAAAAACCTAGTTTTGCAAGCAACTTTAAAAGAATCGCAGTTAAATACTTTAAAAGGACAAATTAATCCTCATTTTATGTTTAATAGTTTAAATAATATTAGGGGGTTAATGTTAGAAGATGTAGGAAAAGCAAGACAAATGTTAACATCATTATCAGAAACGTTACGCTACGCACTTACTCAAAATTCAATTACAACCATTGCATTGGAAGACGAATTGGAAATGGTAGAAAAGTATATTGATATTTCTAAAATTCAATTTGAAAATAGATTGCATTATGAGACTGTAATAGATAATTCATCTCTTAGTGTACAAATACCTCCAATGCTCGTTCAAATGCTAATAGAAAATGCTATTAAACATGGGATTTCTAAATTAAAAGAAGGAGGAAGAGTTTTATTATCAACTAAGGTAGATTCTGAGAAACTATTCATCAGTGTTATAAATTCAGGAGTTTTAAAAAAAGACAATAAAACTACTCAGGTAGGGGTAGAGAATATAAAAAAACGATTAGAGTTATTGTATGAGTCTAAGGCTGTTTTTAGTTTAGAGGAAAGAGAAAAAGAAGTTGTTGCTATTATAGAAATACCATTATTATGAAACAATTAAAAGCGGTTATAGTAGAAGATTCTCGTTTGGCTAGAAATGAGTTGAAAGAGTTATTAAAAGAGCATAAGGAAATAGTATTGGAAGGAGAAGCTGAAAATGTAGATGAAGGCTTTGAATTGATTACAAAAAAGAATCCTGATTTATTGTTTTTGGATATTAATATGCCAGAGAAAGACGGTTTTGAGCTTTTGGAAATGTTAGATGAAGTTCCTATAACTATTTTTACAACAGCTTTTGATGAATATGCTATCAAATCATTTGAATACAATGCCTTTGATTATTTATTAAAACCAATTAATCCGAAGCGTTTTGCTAAAACTATAGAGAAAGTTGTAGAAGAGCATAGTAAAGATGATAGTAAAGAAGAAAAAACAGCAAATAAGTTAAGTCCAGAAAAACAAATTTTTATAAAAGAGGGAGAGCGTTGTTGGTTGGTGAAAATAAAACATATAACTCTATTTGAAATTGTAGGAAACTATACTAGAGTGTTTTTTGAAGACAATAAGCCACTCATATATAAGTCGCTTGCGCAAATAGAAGAAAAGTTACCAGAGGCATTGTTTTTTAGAGCTAACAGACAGCAAATAATAAACATTAACCATGTAAAAAAAGTAGTGGCATGGTTTAATGGGAAATTAAAAATAGAAATGCAATCTGGAGAAGAAATAGAAATCTCCAGAAGGCAATCCTATATATTTAAAGAGCGTTTAAGCTTTTAAATAATTTTATTTAACTGTTATACGTGTTCCTTTACTGTGGCTACTAAATTCAGGAGCATACATACTTTGAATTGTAGTAATTCCATTGCTAAAGTTACCAGCATTATTTACTCTTACATCGTATTCGAAAACATATACTCCTTTGGGTAAGTAATCGAAAAAGAAGTTTGTAGCAGCGTCTTTAGTACTTTGGTAATATCCTAAACCGTCTTGCCACTTGTATTCTGATAATACATTTACTGGTTCAACACCACTAGCACGCATATCTTTCATATGGATAAATTCGATATTTCTATCAGAACGTAATATAATTCTTGTGGTAATTAAATCACCAACTTTTAATGAAGTTTTGTCGGTTATTTCAATAAGTTTTTTACCAGTATCTGAGTTTACTTTTTTAAATAATTTCTTTTCTAATTGTAAAGGTGTTTTTGCTGAAGTAATTTTATCTAAATCTTCAAAATACTGCCAATATAAACCTCCCCAAGCAATACCTTTTCCTTTTTTAGAAATGGTTACTTCACTCATTTTTTTAGTGATTTCAGAAGTATTCCAAGAAGTTTTAAAATAACCTGTTTCTGCTTCTACTTTTACTGCTGGCATTTTACTTGGTTCAATTTTAAGGTCGCCTAAAGTAACATCAACAGCATCGGTTACTGATATCCAATCGCTACCTTGTAATAGTAATGCATACACTGCTTCTGAAGTTGCTTTGGTAGTTTTCCATTGGCTTACTTGCTTGTTTTTCAATAACCATATTTTTAAATTATCAATTGTTTTGGTGTCGTTTTCTATTTCAGAAAAAGCTTCAATCAGTAAAGATTGTGTTTCAATAGGTGCTTGATACCAAAACCAACTTGGTTTGTTAGCCTTCCAGTACATTCCTAATTCATTAGAAGTAATACTATTTTCTTTTAATGATTTTAGAATTTTGTTTGCAATTGTTTTAGTTCCTGTTCTATGTTGAATTAATGCAACCAATCCCTTACCGTACAAGTTTTGTTGATCCCAATATTTAGCTGTTTGCTTTGTGTAATAATCAATAGCTTTTTTTGTTTCGTTACCAATTGTAATATCATTATAAAAACTACGCATGTATAAATACTGTAAAACAAAATAGTTTACATGGTTCTTAGCTAAGTATTCTATATACTTTTTCTCTCCATTTCTCTCTTTTACACGTTGTGCTTCTTTTAATAATTCTTGATATTGATTTTCTATTTCAAGGTCTAAAAACTGTACTGTTTTATTAATTATAGCAGTAGTTTTTGAATCAAATTGGCTAATACCAAGATGCTTTAAATGTCCAAAACCACTTGCAATATAATTGGTGATATAACGACTAGGGTAGTATCCTCCTTTAAACCAAGGAAAACCACCATTGCTCATTTGCATGTTTTGAAGTTTATTAACTGCTTTATGTTGTTCGTTTTTCATTTTGTTTAAATCAAACAACAATGCAATTCTTTTCTTCTGCTCAGTTTCTGATTGCGCATCTCGTAACCATGGTGTTTCTTGAATAATTAAGGATTTTAATTCTTGATTTTTTTCAAGATTAGAAAGCAATGCTTCACTTGTTTTCCATTGATTAAATACTTCTTGAATTCTAGGATTAGAATTTGCAATATGACTTGCTAGAGTATTGGCATAATAACGTGCAAATGTTTGTTCTGAACATTCGTATGGATATTCCATTAAATACGGTAATGCTTGTACCGCATACCATGCTGGATTTGAAGTAACCTCTAAAGTTAGTTTATGGTTTTTTAACGTTGTTGAGGTATGATTTTTAAGTTTATTTAATGTAAATGTTTTTGTCTGATTTGAGCGAACCCACATTGGTAAGGTTTCTGTTACTAACATTCTGTTAGATAATACTGGCAAAGCATTTTGCTCACCGTCAGAAAAATCACCTGCTTTTGCTATTACTTTGTATTGAACTGCTTGTACTGTAGTTGGAATAGTTAAATTCCAAGATACATTAGTGTTTCCATCCTTATCTACAGTAAATGATTGATTTTTTGTAGAGTTATCTAACAAGTTAATTTCTTTTCCTGTAATGACATCGCTTAGTATAAGCTGTGCTAAACCTTGTAAGTTTTTATCTGATAAGTTGGAAATTTTTGCACTTAAGGTAATTTTATCACCTTCTCTTAAAAAACGTGGCGCATTTGGAACTACCATCAACTCTTTTTGTGTAACCGTTGTTAAGGTTTTTGTAGCTGAGTGTAAGTTTTTGGTATGTGCTAATAACTGTAGCTTCCATTTTGTTAAAGCTTCAGGAACTGTAAAATTAAATGAAACATTTCCTTTTGCATCAGTTGTTAAATGCGGATAGAAGAAAGCTGTTTCTTGTAAGTTTTTACGGATCTGTATTCCTTTTGAAAAGTCTTCTTTTTCAGTATTTATATCTTGATATTTCTTAGAGGAATTTTTAGGTGTCCATTCTTTATCCATTACTGCTACACCAGCTGCTTCTCCTTCTAGAGCAGACATTGCAGGAGCTGAGACTTTTGCTCTCATTCTAGTATTGTTGTTATCGCTTCTAGAAATTCCGTAAGCTACGACTACTACTTCATCTAAAACATTGTCATTATCCATACCGATGAAAAGATGTTTGAAATCACTAACTGTTTTTTCTACAGTTACCATCCCAATAAAGCTAAATACTAAAACATCTCCTTTGTTTACTTTTATATTAAAGTTCCCATCAAAATCTGTTTCAGTTCCGTAATTGGTTCCTTTAATAATAACAGTAACGCCAGGTAATGGACCGCTTTCGTCTTCTACAACTCCTGTAAGAGTTCCATCAAAATTAGTACGTTGAATAGATAGATTACTCAAGTATTGCCTGTTAGCCCAACTTCTATTGGTGAAACTAAATCCAAACCAATTTAAACGGTCATAACTTTGTTGTGGGAAACTATAGTTGGTTTTTCTATCTGAATAATTATGTATGTTAAATCGAGTGTTTCCAAAACTTTGATTGGCCGTAGCTGTGTTATACGCATGATAAATTGGTTTTTCAATTGGATTGAATTGCCATTGGTGTGCGTTAAACTGATCTAAGGAAGCATCGTACATACTTGCCAATAATTCAGCAGCTAACTTATCTTTTTGTGTTCCTTTTATGGTAAATTTCCAAGTTTCGTTGGCACCTGGTTGTAGTTTATCTCTAAACGTATTTGTGATAATTTCTAAATCTGTACTTGGATATGGAACAGATATGCTTATTGCTTCTTGTTCAAATGCATTATAATTGGTAAAATAATAAGTAATACCAAATCCGCCAATATCCTCTTTAGTTATAGGGATTTTTATAGTTTTACTATTCTTATCCAGTTTTATGTAATAAGAACTAGTAATTTGATGTTTCTTTTCTACAAAAAGCATTACTGTAATATCTTCCGAATTAGAACTAATAGTTAGTATAGCAGTATCACCAGCTTTGTAGTTTTCTTTGTCTGTTGTTACCTGTACTAATTTGTTGTCAGAAGGAAGCTTATCTTTTAAAGAATATACCGAAAAGAAATGCTTGTCGGTTACTTTTTGATCAAATTTATCTTTGGTATTTAACTCAACTACATAGTTTCCAGAAGTCCATTTTTTAATGTTTTTTAACTGGATTTCTTTTTCTTTTACTGTATTGAACTTTGTTTCAAAAACCAATTTACCTTTTTTCCATTGGTACACATTATCTTCGTTTTGATATGCCTCATGAGGAAACTTATTGATAAATTCTTTTTTTGGTATTATTTGATAATCTGGTGCTTTCCATGGACGTTTTCTTAACGGATAATTCGGTGCTTGTAGTTTGTATATTTTAATTGTTCCATTAGCCGCTACAAATTCGTCGTTTAGATTTTTTGTATCAATTTTAAATGAATTATTCTTAATCGATTTATCTATTGAATTCTCCATGTCAATAGTAGCAATTAAGCTATGATAACCAACCTTTACTGAAGTAGTAGAGCTTCTTGTTTCTCCGTTGATATCTGTTACATCCGCGGTAACTTCATAGGTAAAAATTGGAAGATTATCTTTAGAAACACTTTCATCTGCTAAAGCTTTGAACTTGATTGTAAAGTTACCTGAACCATCTGTAGTACTTTCTCCGAAAGTTATTTCTTGTGGTTCTGAAACAAAACTTGGTTTGTACCAATACCACCATCTAGGATATTGTACTTTTCTATGTACTCTGTACATAACTTTTGCATCGGTTATACTGGCACCTGAATATGCTTTTGCAAATCCTTTTACCGTAACACTATCGTTTATTTTGTACGATTGCGTAATTGGATTAAAGTCTGTTTCAAATTTTGGGCGCTTATATTCTTCTACAGCTATTCTTGTTGAATTTTCTCTACCTTCAACTTCTACTTCAATAGTAAAGCTTCCTGTAAGTCCTGTATTTGGTATTGTTAAAGTACTTGAAAAAGAACCAAAATTATTGGTTTTCAATTCTAAAGTTTTTATGATTTGATAATTAACATCATAAAAATTAACGATAGCATTTTTATTAGTAACAACTTCCGATTTGTTTTTAAAAACCTTCATCGATATCCCTTTAAAATGAACGATTTGCCCAGGACGGTATATGCTTCTATCGGTAAATAAAAAGGTTTGAATGTGTGATTTATAATCGTCGTTATTTTTGAAACGTTTGTTTAAATAAAACGGTTTAAAAATAGCTGTATCATTTTGGTGACTTACGGTAGCTATTACATTATAGTAATATCTACTTGGATTGTAAGTAAATTCTCCATTATGATCAGTAGTGAAATATTTGTCTATTTTTTTCTCATAACGGTTAGGATTGTTAGTGAATTTGACTTTAGCATTTTTTATTGGTTTTCCTGTATTCCTATCAACTACTTGATAGGTTTTTCTTCCATCATTATTTCTAGCTATTAGTGCTAAATTTGTTACTTGAATATCAGTTGTACCTATAATTGCTTCTTCTAAGTTTTTAGAAGTTGAAGCAACTATTAAATAGTTTCCTAATCCTAGTTTAGGAATTATTACCTCACTTGTATGTTGTTGGTAATCGTTTTCATTTTTTAATTTTGAAGACCAAGAATTTACTTTTTTTAAGGTGTTGATTAATTCAATTTTTTCTTTTTTCTGATAACTCTTTTCTAATTTTTCTAATTCTGATTTACTTATTTCGTAAGCACTGAAATAAATTTGATTTAAATTTTTATAGTTTACTAATGTTTTAGAAAATTGGTTTGAAGGAATATTTTTTTCAGTAGTTAATTGAATTGTTTTTTCTAGTATTTTATTCTTTAAAGTACGGCATTTTAATGCTCCTTTACTTTTAGGAAATTGTTTTATAATATCATTACATATAGCAAGCGCTTCTTTATTTTTAAATCGATATTCGGTGTTTTTTTCTGGTTTGTACAAATTACCTAGTTCATTATAAGATTTTGCTAATTCGTAAGCGTATAAACCAGAAAGCTCATTGCCTTTTAAGTTATTTTGCGATGCGATTAAAGTTGCTATAAGTATTTGCTGTTTGTTACTAAAAACGGCATGTTGGTTAACAAAGGCTAAACGATGTAAATCAACGTCAACTAAAGCTCTTTTGTTATTTTTTTTATGAAAGTTGATTAAATCTTGATAGATTTTTAAAGCATTAAATTGAAGTGATAATGAATCTTTACTTTCTAATTTTAGTGAACTGAAAGTACCAACATCGCTAAGATATTTTTTATTATTTAATTTAAATTGATACGCTGGCTTGGTAATATTTGTTTCTGTTGTTTTATAAAATTCTAATGCATTGTGTGCTAAAAAATCATAAAGCGTTGGTCTATATCTCTTAGAGCCTTTTACAATATTTAAAATATCAGAAAATGTATAAATATCAATTTGTTGTAATTGATTTTTATTTTCTAATGATTTTTGGAACGTTAAATGTATTTCTTTGAACAAAGTATTTAAATCCCATGTTCTAAAATCATTAGGGTCAACTTTTTCTTTTGTTTGAGTTCTATTGTAAAACTTCCACCTATTTTGATTGAAATATTGCCAGTAGAGATTGGCTAAGATATTTTCTAAAAAATTGCTAGTTGGAAATTCACTTTGATCAATGTGTTTTTTGAATTGATTGATCACTTTTAGTTGCGAATTTTCCTCTAATGTTAAAGAAAACTTACTCTTGTACAATAAGGTTTTAACTAGTTGAGGAGTATTCTTTTCTTTTTCTGCCTTTGCATAGATTTTCTCTACAACTTTTAAAGCTGATTTAGGTAAGTTTTCTAATTCAAACTTATGAACTTCTTCCCACATGTTTTTGTAGTTTTTTTGAGCGTTTACAATGGTTGAAAATAAGATCACTAATATAATTGAGGTTAGTTTTTTCATAACTATATTCATTTAATTATTCAAAGCACTTAAATGTTTATGAACAATGCAATAAGCAATGTGTTAACACCGATTTTAAGTGAGTGAACATAACTATTCAAAGAGTTTCGACTTAAAGATACTTAAAGTATTTCTATTGGTATAAACAAAAAGCAAGCCATTTAGCTTGCTTTTTATATTTATCTATAATATTTGTTTAATTACAAATTCACATCGTCTGTTAAGTTCGTGTTGTTCTTCTGAGCAATCTTCTTCTGTTTTACATTTTACAATTGGTTTTGTTTCTCCATAACCAACAGCGGTAATTCTATCAGGTTCAATATCATTTTTCATAAAATACATTCTTACTGCTGTAGCTCTTTTTTGCGATAACTCTAAGTTGTATTTGTTATTACCTCTAATGTCTGAATGTGTTCCTACTTCCATAACCATATCAGGATATTTTTTCATAAGCTTGATAACCTTGTCTATTGCTTTTTTAGTATCACGTCTTAAATACCAAAGATTATAATCAAAGTTAATATCATCTGTTCTCACAACTAATTGTCCATTTTTAGGAACAATATCTTTTTCTTTAGCTATAATTTCTTTTATCTTTTTTTGTTTTTCTATTTCTAGCTGTAAGTTTTGCTTTCTTTTTAATTCTTTTTCTTTAGCATTTTGTAAAGCAATAGCTTCTCTTTTTTCTTTTTCTAGTTGTAAAATAGATTTCAAGCTCATTGAGGCATCGTTGTTCTTTTTTCGTTCCTTGTTTAAGCTTAGTGTTCTTTGTTCAGTTTTATAGCCTTCTTTAATTGCCTTTACAATGTATGTTGTTTCACAGGCAACAGTAAAAAAGAATTTACCTTCATTATCGGTATTAATTTCAGTGACTTTATTGGTTGTCTTATTACTTAGGATAATTGTAGTATTAGGTAAAATTTCTTCAGTATCAATATCAGTAATTATTCCTGAAATGTATTGTTTACAATCTTCAATAACTAAAGGTTTTTCTTCTACAATTTTATAAATGTCATCACTTCCTTTTCCTTCAAGTCTGTTTGACGCAAAGAAACCTTCTTTTGTATCTGAATTGATGTTAAAAGAAAAGTCGTCATATCCTGAATTTATAGGAAGCCCAACATTATCTGGTTTAGAGTATTTATTATTGGTTATTGCACTAACAAAAACATCTAATGAACCGAAACCTGGATGTCCGTTTGAAGAGAAGTATAATTTACCATCTTTACTAACAAAAGGAAATTGTTCTTTCTTTTCTGTGTTTATTGTAGCACCTAAATTTTTAGGAACTCCATAAGTATTATTGTTGTGTATTGTTACCGAATAGATGTCGAACGAACCAAATCCATTTGGCATGTCAGAGGCAAAATAAAGTGTTTTTTCATCATTACTTAATGCTGGATGCTCTGTAGAATACTCATTGCTATTAAAAGGTAAAGGAGTTATGTTTTTCCATTTTCCTTTAATGAGTTCTGCTTTGTAAATTTGGACGTGAGTAACTTTTTTATTGTCCTTTTTTCGTTTTCCTTTTACTAAGTTATTTCGGGTGAAATATGCTGTTTTTCCATCTTTGGTAAAGATGATATTTGATTCGTGAACTTTTGTGTTAATTGAAGAAGAGAAACTTTTAATATTTTCTTCATTAATTTGATTAACAGAAACCTCATAAATGTCTAAATAATTGTTTCCGGTCCAACCAAAACGTTTGTGATAACCTTCTTCTTTTTTAGGTGCTGCAAAAATTATTGAATTTCCTTTTTGAATAGCACCAAACTCTGAGTTTTCTGTATTGATATTTAGGTTTTCAATTTTATAACGATTACCTATTGCAGCTATATTTTCTAAGTATACTATTGATTTTTCTAAATCGGATAATTGCTCATCTTTATAATGAGAACGGAGTAAATTATTTGCCTTATTATACTCTCCTTGTGCTTTAAGGGCATTTGCATACCTGAAAAAATAAGGTTCTTTTATAATTTTACGATACTTTCTAAAAAGTAATTTATAATACTTTGAAGCCTTGTTCATATTATTTAGAAAATAATAAGCATCTGCTAAGTTTCTTATAGCTTCATAACTTTTGTTTTCTGAAATAACTTTTTCATATAAAGGAATGGCTTGGCTATAAAAAGTTCTATTAAAGTATTTATGAGCTCTTTTTAAATCTCTATTAATTTGAGCATTACTCAAACTAACGATGAATATGGTAATTAGTATGGTTATTATTTTTTTCATATCGATTTTTTAAAAGAATCTAGGAGATTTATCGTAACCGTTTTTTAGCCCTAATGTATCAAGGTCATAAAGGACAAATACTTCATGGGTTCCTGAATTGAAGTTGCTTAGGTTGGTAGTTGTATAATCGTAGGCATATCCGATTTTTAAACTACTACTAGCTCTTATATTAAACATAGCACTTAAAGAATCGTCAAACCGATATGATAAACCACCTTCTAACCTGTTGTTAAAAAGAACATTAATAGAAGCATCAACAACAAGAGGCGAACCTTTTACTGCCTTTACCAATGTTGAAGGTTTTAATTTAACTACGTCGCTTAATCTAAATACGTATCCTGCATTTAAGAATAAGTGGATTTCTTCTCCTCCGATACTTCTTAAACCGTTCTTTTCTGTAATGTGCTTCGAGTTTAAAAGGTTAGGAACTGAAAGTCCTACATAATATTTGTCGGTAAAGTAAAATGCTCCAACTCCAAAATTAGGAGATGTTTTATTTTGATTATCAAAAGCAGTATCGTTAGTTAATATCCCATTAAGAGGATCGTCATCAGGGAACTTAAAATCAGCAAAATTTGTTCTAAAATTAGTAAGTCCAGCTTTTAATCCTAAGGAAAGTTTATGTCCTTCACTTAGTGATAAAATATAAGCAAAATCGGCATAAACATTATTCTCTCTTAATACTCCATCACCAATATTATCTGTTATTAAAGATACTCCTACTTCAAATTTTTCTGTAATAGGAGTGTGTACAAAAAAAGTATATGTTTTAGGTGCTCCAACAGCATTTGTCCATTGAGTTCTGTGCATAAAACCAAAGTTAATTACTCCCAGTTCATTAGTTGTATAGGCTGGATTTATAACACTTTGGTTGTACATGTAATTGGTGTACTGTGGGTCTTGTTGAGAAAAAACGTTACTCAACGTACTGATAAATACAATTATTAAAAAGATCTTTTTCATATTCTTATTTACTTAAGTAAATTCTTCCTTGTTTAGCTTTAATATTGTCTCTGTTATAATTAAGAATATAAAAGTAAACTCCACTTGTAACATCGCTATTCGACATGTTTTGCCCATTCCATTTAGGTGAATTGATGTTTCCTCTAAAAAGTAGTTGACCGTATCTATTAAAAATTTCTAATTGATAATCTGGATAGAAATATTTGATATTTGGAATGTAATAGAAATCATTGACACCATCTCCGTTTGGTGAAAAACCATCAGGGATAAAAAAGTCATAATCTTCAGGGTTACAGTTGTTAAGTGTTACTTCAATAGGAGTGCGTTCACTTTCACATCCTGAATTTATATGCGTATTAGCTACATAGTATACAATACCCTCTTCTAATAAATCAGCTTTATCAAGCTCTGTGCCTCCTGTTGAAGCATCGTACCAAATAAATTCATGACCAGTGGTATTGGTCAATGAGCTTTCAAAATCTAAAAGAGTAAGTTTTTCCAACGCGCATAAAAGTGTAGTTCCAGTTAGTTGAGGTTTAGGAGGATTGATAACTGTAATATTAAAAGCTAATCGGTTAATACTTTCACATCCGTTGATACTTTCTGTAGCATAGTAAGTAACTCCATCTACCAAAAGCGTATCAGGAGCTAATAAATTACCACCTGATAAACTATCATACCAAAGAAGAGTTCCTGAGTTAACGACAGCATCTAAATTCGCAAGAGTAGGTTTGTCTATACCACAAAATAAAGGTGTGGTATTTGTTGAAGTTACATTCTGAGGCGCGTGTATCGTAACTATAACTGAAGTTCTTTTAGAGCTTTCACAATTTGTATTTAAACTTGTAGCGCTTACGAAATAATCTTCACCATCAACTAAAATTGTATTTGGATCAAGTTTAACGTTGGTAGTGTTATCAGCGTACCAAGATAAGTTATCGCCACTTTTTATTTTTATGTCTGCTAGGGTAGGTAAATTTGGATGAAAATCTGAAGTACAAAATGTTTGATTGGCATCAAGTTCTGGAGCTTCTGGAATACCATCTATAGAGAAGTTTTCTTCGATTTCAAAGTCAAACTTTGTTCTACAAGGGGTAGTGTCGTTTTGAGTACTTTTTAAAACTACGTTATAAAAACCCTTGTCTAAGTTAGTAATATCGATATTATAATTTGCTATTCCTCCACTAAAAATAATCGTATTTTTAGTTAATACTTTACCAGTAGCAACTTCGGTCACTTTATAGTTTATAGTATAATCACCACTTGTAAGTTTCGGAGCATCAATTTTTACTTTTAAATCTGAAGCATCACATTTATTATCTATTGCTAAATCTAATTGAATGTCATCAGGAATTCTATTAATAGTGAAATTGTAATTAATACAACTCAATCCGTTCATAGTAGCTGGAGTGATTTTAAAATTAAAATCATTTTCTATTATAGGGAATTTAGATAAATCTAGCGGGATAATAGCTTCTCCGTTTACAAAATTAATATCATAATTAGTTATGGTTGAAGTTGTACTATTACTTGTTATTGTATATGTAACATTTTCAATATCATTTGATAAATTACCATCTTTATTGTAAAAATCATATATAGTTAAATCGATATTTCCACCATCATAACAAGTATTCTCTAACTTGGCTTTTGCTTCATTAATAGTAAAACTATCTTCAACTACTGTAAATGAATTACAAATAATACCTCTAATATCATCTATAGATTTTGTTCTTATAGTATAGCTTCCTGGAGGTAAGGTGGTATTTGGTAATGTTATTTCAGGAGAATTGATTGTTCCATCTGGGTTAACAATATTAATGTCTAATATCTTGTCAGTATGCATGACAACATTAGTGGTAGTGTTTATTATTTCATACTCTAAATTATAGATCATCATAGAGTTTAGCGTACGATCATGTAAAATTTTTATCAATAATGAGTTTTCTCTACATTGATTTTGAACAGAAAATTCACCTGATATTTTAGGAAGAATAACAGAGACCGTTGCAGTTTCTTCACCACAAACTCCATGTACAGGATATACAGTATATTTAAAATCAAATTTACCTGACCCGAAATTATTATAGATTTCTTGAATATTTATAGTAGCATCTAATGGTCCGCTAATTTGACCGGTTCCACTTTCATCTACCCATATACCATTTGAGTCGCCTCCAATGATGTAATCAAATAAATTAACATTGGTATAGGGGCTTAAATCGTCTGTGTCACAAATTTTAATGTCTTGAGAAGTTCCTGCATTAGCTGCTCTATGTACTTCTATAACTACTGTAGCTTCTCTAGCGTTGCAAGTATCAACTTTGTCGACTGTATATGTAAAAGTATAGGTACCAACTCCTGCTGCTTGTGCATTAAAGAAATTGTTAGTTAAAAGTCCAGTAGGTGTACCAGCGGCAGAACTCCATTGTCCGTTAATATCGGCACTTAAGTTAATCAAATCATTATCCAAAAACGTAAATAAATCTACAGTACTATTATCACTACATGCATTTGCACCTCCATCTACATTGTCTTCTCCTGGGTAACCTCCAAGAAGAATAGTAATCTCTGCACTTTCACCACATTTAGGATTTGTGTAGGTAAATTTATGTTCTCCAAATCGATTGATAGCCCATAAATTAACAATACCGGTAGTTTTGTTGATTACATGTTGATTGATTGGAGTGTTGGCCGTCCAAGTACCTCCATTTTCTGGAACTCCATTTAATTGGTTAAAAAGGTTAAAATTTTGATAATTAGGATCAGCATCTTTATTACAAATTGTAATAGAATTATTTGCTCCAGCACATTGTGAAAAGGCTTTATTTGAAATAAAAATAAAGCAAAATAAAAAAATAAGAAGAGTGGATCTTAATAACATAGTATATAGCAATTTATATTGTTATTTTTCTGACTACAAAAAAACGGAAATTTTAGTGATTAATAAAAAAAGAGGCCTTCTTTTTAAAAAGGATTATTTTGCTTTCTATATGCTAGTATACTTCATTATCTTTACGGAAATTTTAGGATATTTTAATGAATATACATTTTATAGCTATAGGAGGAAGTGCTATGCATAATTTAGCAATAGCGTTACAACAAAAAGGATATCAAGTAACAGGTAGTGATGATACTATTCATGATCCGTCTAAGTCGCGTTTAGAAAAGAAAGGTTTGTTACCAGAAGAATTTGGATGGTTTCCTGAAAAAATTTCTACAGACTTAGATGCTATAATTTTAGGGATGCATGCTAAGAAAGATAATCCAGAATTGTTAAAAGCTCAAGAATTAGGAGTTAAAATATATTCATATCCTGAATTTTTATATGAGCAATCAAAGAATAAAACCAGAGTTGTTATTGGAGGTTCTCATGGAAAAACAACCATTACTTCAATGATTTTGCATGTGTTAAATTATCACGATAGGGAAGTAGATTATATGGTAGGGGCTCAGTTAGATGGATTTGATACCATGGTGAAGCTTACTGAAGAGAACGAGTTTATCGTTTTAGAAGGTGATGAGTACTTAAGTTCGCCAATTGATATGCGTCCAAAGTTTCATTTGTATAAACCAAATATAGCTTTGTTAAGTGGTATAGCTTGGGATCATATAAACGTGTTTCCAACTTTTGAAAATTATGTTGAGCAGTTTTCAATTTTCACCAATTCTCTTACCAATGGAGGAATTATGGTGTATAATGAAGAAGATGAAAATGTAAAAAGGGTAGTAGAGGAAAGTGAACATCCAATAAAAAAATATTCATATAAAACACCTTCATATTTTATTGAGAATGGAACTACGTTTATAGAAACTGAAGAAGGTGATTTACCTTTAGAAGTTTTTGGAGAACATAATTTGCAAAATATAGCTGGAGCAAAATGGATTTGTCAGCATATGGGGATAGAGGAAGATGAGTTTTATGAAGCTATTGAGAGTTTTAAGGGAGCAAGTAAACGTTTAGAGAAAATAGCAGAAAATAATTCTACTGTAATTTTTAAGGACTTTGCTCATAGTCCAAGTAAAGTACAAGCAACTACAACCGCTGTTAAAAATCAATATAAAGATAGAACTCTATTGGCTTGTTTAGAATTGCATACATACAGTAGCTTAAATGCTGAGTTTTTAGCTGAATATAAAGGAGCACTGGATAATGCTGATAAAGCAGTTGTTTTTTATTCGCCTCATGCTGTAAAAATTAAACAGTTAGAAGAGGTTACTGAGATGCAAATAGCTAAAGCTTTTGAACGTGATGATTTAATCATTTATACAAATCCACAAGAATTTAAAGAATTTTTATTTAAACAAAATATAGAAAATACAGCTGTACTTTTAATGAGTTCAGGTAATTATGGAGGATTGAATTTTGAAGAGGTTGAGGAACTAATTTCTTAAACCTAATTGAATAGCTTTTTCTTTATACCATTGTTTGTCTGTTATTCTTTTAAAAAACCACGTTCTCATTTCTGAATTATAAAATGTTTTGAATAGAATGGTTATTCTTTTTTTTATAAAAAGTTTTTTAGCAGTTCTATTCAAATGCTTTTTTCTGAAAGGATCATTAATTAACATTTTTTTAAAAAAAGAAATATAAGATTTTGTTTCAGGTGTTTGAGTAAACTTTAAAGAATCAACTTCACCAAATACAATAAAACAAGTTGCAAGAAAACAGTTTAAAGGATGTTTTAATTTTTCAAATCTATTAAATGTATTTTTTGCATTAGTTTTTTTAGATAATAAAAAAACATCATAAGCATTTCTTAAAGCAATATTTTTAAAATAGAATCCACTATCATTTATTTGTTTAGCTATAATCGATAATGAGAGTTGATTTTCATAACTCATCACATTAATATTATTAAATAATAGCGTGTCATTTTTTATGATATCATAATTAAATTCATCAGCATATTTTTCAAGTAAAATTTCTTTATGAATTTCAATGGCAGCTGTTTTGTCTTTCTTTTGTATTCTAGGATAGTGTTTGAAAGAAGGAAAATCGTAAGTTGTTTGATGAACCTTACTATAGTTGTTTTTAGTTAATACTTTAATGGCGTTTGGATAATCATTTTTAGAAAAAATAAAATCAATATCTCCCACCATTCTTTCTGCAATATCTTCATATAAACCTTCTAGTAAGTTTCCTGTACCTTTCAGAAAAATAGGAGTAATATTATTCTCTAATAACAATTCATTTATTTCCTTAGCTTGTTCTATTATTTGTTGATTTCGTTCTCGGTTTAAATCAGTAATATGTTTCATATATTCTACCAAGTCGTTTGGTAAATAATGAAGAAAATTAGCACGTTTTAAATTGCAGTATAAGGCTGGGAATACATAATGTAACGTGCTTAGTTTTACTACATTGTCCCAATCAATATTTCCTGATTTTAATTCTTTCTCAATAATCTCTTTGTTCTTAGTCTCATGTGTAATTGTTAGACACTTTCCAACAAAAAATAATGTTTCTTTATAAGTCATTGTTAAAGATTTTAGAAATCGTTTTTATCATTTTGTTATTGTCAGAATACGTAAGCTGATAGCAAGGGAGTTTAGAAAACCATTTTAAAAAGATCTCTGCATTTTCAGTAACAGGAGACAACCAAGAATCTGGTACTAATTGCTCAAAAGCATCGATTTTAGATATTTCTTTTAAAATTAAATTACTGTTCTGTTCATATTTTATGAAGATTAAAGCTTTACAAGGTAAATGGGCAGTGTAATTTGAATTATTAGGAGGTAAATAACGCACGATTTTATTTAACCTCTTGAAATGATATTCAGCAGATGTTTTTAATTCTGGATAAATAGGAAACAGAGTTTCTAAACTGTTCTTTTTTATAGAAATAGCAGAAGGGAAACTATATACTTCTTGTTTTTCTGAGTCAACAGGAACAAAGTCATCTGCCAAACAGGTAAAACCATTTGCTTGTAATAGGGCTAAAGAAGTGCTTTTTCCATTTCCAGAATCACCTAAAAATAACATAGATTCTTTACCATTACTAATTGCTGAAGCATGAAATACACCTAACCATTCATTTTCAATTTTTTTATGAATATGTTCTACTATTTTCATGGAGAATTTTCCTTGAAAATAATGAACTTCATTTAGATTCCAAGTATTAATTATTTCATTATTAATAGTAAAGCTAATATAATCTTCATTACTATATACTTTATAGTGATATTTAGCTTTTTGTTGAGTTTGAGTCTCTAAATGAGCAAATTTTGGATGAACTAATGAAATTTCAAAATCTGACAAATAATCAACTTGAATTACGATGTCGTTTATTAGATAATATTTTTGAAAGTTGAACGATTTAGGTATTTCTATATCTTCAATATTTTTAATTTCTTCTGTATTCGTTTTTAATAAGTTTTGAATATCAGAAACTAAATTTTCTGCTTGTTGATAAGGAATATTTATAGAATTAAATATGTTGGTAATAATTTGAGTTTTATCAACCTTATTGTCTAATAAAGTTAAAATTTCAGCAACTAAAGGTTCAACAACAATATATTCATTGTTGTCTTGAAACCAAACTATCGATTTGTTGTCTATTTTTTTATGTATAATCATGTATTGTAAAAATAATAAAACCCTGATTATATCAGGGTTTTATTATTAAAAATGTTATTGATTTTAAAAACCATCACCAGGATCTTCTGGACTCTGAGCTTGGGCTTTTTGAGGATTCAATATCATATAAGTTCCTAAAGCGGTTAAAGCAGTATATTTTCCATACTTACCTATTTTTTTTAATGCTTCTTTTCTTGATATATTATTTGTATTCTTGTTTTGTTCTTTCATAATCTCAAAAATTAGACGGGGTTTATTCTAAAATGATTTTCTTGTTAGTTTTTCCTATTTCTGAGTTAATTTCAAAAATGTAAATTCCCTTAGCTAAAGAAGGAATTGTGATTGAAGATATTCCGTTAGATAAAAATGTTTTTTGAAAAACTTTCTTCCCTAAAATAGAATAAATATTTAAAGAGGCGTCTTTGGTTTGTAAGCCAGTAATGGTTATTGTGTTAGTATTTGATCTGTATATACTAACGTTTTCAATAGCACTATTTTCAGCTACAGTTTTTAAAGCAGTAGTGTGTATATAAAATCTACCAATACCATCCAGATTTTTGTTTAAAGTAACTTTGTAATTATTTTCTGATAGATTGATGAATTTATTGTCAATTCGATCTTCCAAAAATACTTTTACACCATTAGGTAAGTTTTTAGTATTAATTGAAAACTCTATTTCTTTCCCAGAGCCAGCTTTAAGCCCTAAAGGAACAACTGTTTTTTGTATGTCACTTAAAGGTAAAGATTGTATAGCTAGGTTTCTTCCATCATTGTTACTAACTAATTGAGAGTATAATGTGAATTTAGATGAAACTCCGCCAAATATTGTACCATCATAACCATTATCAAATCCTTTAGAAGTTCCGTTGATATAGTATATGTTAGTTGATTTAGAAGACTTTCCTTGACTTGCTATTATAGATATCTCAGTTCTTGAACTTTTTTGAAATGTATCAGTTGTTTGATGACTTTGATTAGCTGTATTAAAGGTTACATTGGTGTTAGAGCCTGCACTAATAAAGAAAGCTTGACCAGGGGCTACTTGAAAACTACCGTGTGTTCCTGACATTCTTATGTCATAACTACTAGTGTTTTCATTCCACATCCAAACTGTTTGTTCAGATAAATTACCTGCATTATCAGTAAAAAAGGTACCTAAATTAACATAAGAAGTAAAAGGATTTCCAACTAAGTTAAAATTGTTGGTTGCTTGAGTAATTCCGTAATTAATATTATTTGAATTAATAGCTCCTGTAAAGTTGATATTACCAGAAGCAGCTAGTTTAACAGATAAACCTTCTCCGGAAGGAATAGTACCTGTTGAAGCATTTGTATAATAATTCCAAGCAGTTCCATCGTTTTTATAAGGAGCAATTCCTATTCTTCCTCCACCTGAACCATTAGCAAAAGTATTATTAGTTCTTAAATCTTGAACGCTTTCTCCTGAAACTGGCGATGCAACTAAATACCAGTTTGTAGTTGGTAAATTTCTTTTGTAAGTAGCGTTTCCTGTAAATGCTGCATTAGCTATTAAAGAAGCTCCAGATTCTATTAAAATAGAATTAACAGTAGTAGCTGAAGAAACCGTAGGGTAGTTGGCTAATCCAGCTGGAATAACTACATCTGCACTACTAGAAGGAAGGGATCCACCTAACCAGTTCGTTGTAGTGCTCCAGTTATTGTCGGTAGCTCCTATCCATTTAATAGTAGATGCAAAAGAGGTATTATCTGTATTATCTCTACCTGGAGAAAATAAAACAGGATTGCTAACAATTGTAGAATGGTCTACAAAAGAACCAGTAAAATCAACATTTCTAGCAATAGACTGGTTGTTTCCTGCTGCACCATAAACTTCAGTTAAAACTGTAACTCCTGAATCGTTTTTAATTATTATGGTGTCACCTCCGTTATTTAGACCTAAAGCATTTGTACTAGCCAGTTGAACTAAACCAGGAACAGTAACTAAAGTACCTCCACCAAAAACAACAATAGCCTCATTTGCAGGAATAATAGTTCCATTAGGGAAGGTATGTCTGTCGCTAGCTCCATCTGCTAAAATCCATCCAGAAATATCTAAACTAGCTCCACTTATATTGTATATTTCAACAAACTCGTCTTGACTTGTGTTTGCAGTTCCATCTCCATTAGCATCACCATTTGTAGAATCTGGATCAGCGTGAATTTCATTAATCACAATTGGTAAATCATCATCGTTTATAGTAACAGTATGTTGAGATGTGGTTATGTCAGCTGTTCCAGATGTAACAGCAATATTTAAAACAACAGTCTCACTTAAGTAATCAGCATCGTCATTAATGTCTAAAGAAATGTTTTGACTTCCATTACCTGTAAACGTTAAAGAGCTAGTGTTTAAGGTATAATCAGCGGCAACTGCTGTACTACTAGCATCTACTGTTACACTTATGGTAACATCAGCTGAATAATTACTAAAAGTAACAGGTATTGATGTGTTAAAAGTAGCATCTGTTTCGTTTTCAGTACTAGTTGCGTTATCAAAATTTACTGCAGGGCTACCTGAAGGAGCTGTACCTTCAACTAATACGTCATCCATCCATAAAAAACCTGCTCTAGTAGAAGTGAAGTCAAAGCTAAGCCCAAAATTATTATCAAAAGTATAATCAGTATTTGTGTTTGTTCCTTTAGAAACAAGGTTATCAAAACCTCCGTCACTATCTACTAATAACTCCCAGCTACCAGCATTTGTTCTTGTAACTTTAATACCATATGTATTATTCGAATTCCAGTTTACATCAGATGTAATAATTGCAGTTCCATCAACTGCTCCATCTGTAACCTTCCATAAAGATATTAAATCAGTACTACCTGAAAAGTTTACACCTACAGCATATCCATCAACTGTACTTCCATTTAAATCTGTTTCGTTTGCTGTTAAGTATACCCAAAACCTGTTAGCTCCAGATGGATCCCAACTCCCGTTTTTTAGATTAAATTGCCATGTTACGTCTTGAGTAGTTAAATCTAAGGAAGAGATATCATGATAAATATAACTTTCACTAGTTGTGCTAGAAAGATTATGTTTTAAAGACCTTGTGCCGGTTATGGGAGAATCAGTTGAGTTTACCCAATGAGAAGCCGTGCCTTCTGTCCATCCAGTAATATCACCGTCTTCAAAGTTATCATTAATTACTTGACTTTGTATTGTAACAAAAGAAAGCAATAAGAAGAAGGACAAAAAATAATTTTTTTCCATTGTATAGTTTTTATGGGGTTAATAATTAGTAAGTTATGAAAAAAATAGTTTTGAATGAGAAGTTGTTTTAAATGTTAACAATTTGTTAAAGAAAAAGGCTTCAATACAATATTGAAGCCTTTTTTAAAATTATTTATTTTTTACGATTAAAAACCATCACCAGGATCTTCTGGGCTTTGAGCTTGCGCTTTTTGAGGGTTTAATATCATATAAGTTCCTAAAGCTGTTAAAGCAGTATATTTTCCATACTTACCTATTTTTTTTAAAGCTTCTTTTCTTGATATATTATCTGTATTCTTGTTTTGTTCTTTCATAATTTTAAAGGTGAAGGGATTTTATTCTAAAATAATTTTCTTAGACATATTACCTAAATCAGAGTTTAGTTTAATGATATAAACTCCTGAAGCTAAAGACGGTAATGTAATTCTGCTTACTCCATTAGAATTAATGTTTGTATTAACTATTTCTTTACCAAGTATAGAGTATACTTTAATATTAGCTTTAGCTCGTAAACCAGTTACAGTAATTTCTTGTACATCTGATTTGTACATACTTACATTTTCAAGAGAAGTACTAGGCGTGTTTAACTTTTGAGCAGTAGTATGGATATAAAATTGTCCAATTCCTTTACTAGCATTTGTTAAGCTTACTGTATATTCTCCTTCAGAAAGATTGATAAATTTATTATTGATTCGATCCTCTAAAAAGATTTGAGTATCAGAAGGTAAATTTTGTGAATTTACAGAGAATGTAATTTCTTTATCTCCGTCACTAATAAGCCCTACAGGAATAACCATTTTTTCAATGTTTGAATTAGGTAAAGTTTGAATAGCTAACTTTTTTCCTTCATTATCATTTAATAATTCTGTAAATACAGCAAATTTATGATTTACTCCTCCATACATTTTAGAGTCATATCCATTGTCAAATCCTTTTGTTTTTCCATCTATAAAAAACACTTTAGTAGATTTTTTATTTTTTCCTTCAGAAACAAATAATTCAAAAGAAGTCTTTGGTGCTTGTTTCATAAAGGTATCAGAACCTTGGTGACTTTGATTTGCTGTAGAGAAAGTAACATTACCAGAACCACTTGCTTCTACAAAGAATCCTTGCGCTGGAGCTATTTGAATTGGACTCACAGCATTATAAGTTACATATTGTGAACCATCCCATAACCAAACCGTTTCTTCACTTAATAACCCTGTGTTGTCATTAGTAAAAATACTTGAGCTAACAAAAGATGTAAAAGGGTTACCAATTAAATTAAAGTTATTTCTACTACCTGTAGCAATAGGGAAACTTACATTTGAAGTATTTAAACTTCCAGTAATTGAAACATCTCCAGCAGCAGCTAATTTCATAGATACACCAGTTCCTGATACTAAAGGACCAGTAGTTGCATTGGTAGCGTAAACCCATGGAGTAGGACCGTTATTTGTAAATGCACCAATACCAATGTTACTTCCAGAACCAGTTGCAAAAGTATGATTAGCAATTACATCTTGTTGTGTTTCACCTGAGACAGGAGCAGATACCAAATACCAGTTGGTAGTAGCTAAGTTTCTTGAATACGTTGTAGTACCAGTAACAGAAGCGTTGGCTATTAATGAAGCTCCTGAAGCAATATTTATAGAGTTAACTGTTACTGATGATGAAATTGTTGGGTAATTTGTAATTCCATTTGGAATAGTTACATCAGATGTAGCGACTGGAACTGAATTTATATTCCAGTTAGAAGCAGTATTCCAAGCGTTACTTGTTACTCCAGTCCATGTAATAGCTGAAGTTTCTGTAATTGTAGGTATATCTATATCGCTAGAAGTATTTCCTGCATCATCTTCTGCTTGTACTACAAAATTGTTAATACTATTTTGAGTTAAATTAACAGAAAAACTCCAAGAGTTTCCAGAAACTGTATTAGAACCTAATGAAACTGAGTTATCAGCTGTTCCATCGTTGTTAGCATCCATATAAGCATGTACAGTAACTCCGTTTTCGGTATGTGAACCAGAAATTGTTTGTGTATCAGCGTTTATTGTTATTGCTCCAGAAGGAGTAGTTACTATTGGATTAGCTGGGTTTGTCGAATCTTCTGTAATTGTAGGCACATCAACATTGCTAGAAGTATTTCCGGCACTATCTTCCGCTTGTACCACAAAATTGTTAGCGGTGTCAGCAGTTAAGTTTACAGAGAGGCTCCAAGCATTTCCACTAACTGTAGCAGACCCTAATGAAGTTGTATTATCTGCAGTTCCATCATTGTTAGCATCGGCATATGCATGTACAGTCACGCCGTTTTCAGTAAGTGTCCCAGAAATTGTTTGTGTTGCTGCGTTTACAGTAATAGCTCCAGAAGGAGTGGTTACTATTGGATTGGCAGGACTTGTAGAGTCTTCTGTAATTGTAGGTACATCAACATCGCTAGAAGTATTTCCAGCACTATCTTCCGCTTGTACCACAAAATTGTTAGCAGTGTCAGCAGTTAAGTTTACTGAGAAACTCCAAGCATTTCCACTAACTGTTGCAGAACCTAATGAGACAGCATTGTCTGCAGTTCCATCGTTATTAGTATCGGCATATGCATGTACGGTGACACCGTTTTCAGTAAGTGTCCCAGAAATTGTTTGTGTTGCTGAGTTTATAGTCAGAGCTCCAGAAGGAGTAGTTACTATTGGATTGGCAGGACTAGTTGAATCTTCAGTAATTGTAGGTACGTCGACATCACTAGAAGTATCACCACTATCATTTGCTTGTACTACAAAGTTATTAGCTATATCCTGTGTTAAGTTTACTGAGAAGCTCCAAGTATTTCCACTAACTGTAGCAGAACCTAATGAGACAGCATTGTCTGCAGTTCCATCATTATTAGCATCAGCATATGCATGTACAGTTACACCGTTTTTGGTATGTGTTCCAGAAATTGTTTGTGTTGCTGCATTTACAGTAATAGCTCCAGAAGGAGTTGTTACTACTGGAGCAGCAGTAGGCACTGAAGAAACACTAACTGTCCTAGTATCATTAGCACTACCACTATTTTTATCTGTTGCAGTAACTGTAATGGTTCTATTGGATGTTCCTGGAGTGGTGGAAGTATTTCTATATCGTAACGATTGTAAAACTTCTTGCACAATAGCATTGGTTGCATTGGTATTAAAAGTAATTGTTAGTATAGTACCATTTGTAACAATACCACCACTAGCACTTAAAGTTCCAACAACAGTTCCATTAGCTAGGATATTTATGCCACTTATTGTAATTGCTGTCCCGTCTCCATCAGTATCTGAAATACTTATTTCATCAGCTGCTTCTGCATTAGCTGTAATTTGAGCAACTAATGTTCCACCATCCCAATCAGAATCTCCGTCTGAATCATTAACTGTACCAGAAGCATCTACTTGCGTTGCCGTATTTCCTTCAGTGTAGGCTAGTACTACATTTGATATAGATATTGTAGGATCTGTATTACTAGCAGCTATTGCAGAACCTGTAAAATTTCCTACCACATCTGCAGGGAAAGAATAAGAATTAACTCCAATTGCCCAATTTCCTAAGTTGTTTATCATTGCAGCGCAATCTCCTAATGTAGAATTACAAACTGTAGATCCTGTATAACGTCCTTCGGAGGTTATAAATAAGGCATTTACTCCATTTGTAAGTCCAGTACCAGTTAGAGTATTCCCTAGGGTGTCTCCAATAAAAGATAAAAAAGTACCAGGAGTAGATCTTGTTCCAGTTACAGCAAAAAGTTCATCAATATTCGCTGTATTAAAACCAGATTCATCTTCAGAAGCAGTACCTATATTAACCATAATTCCAGGAGCATTATCATCTGCGTTTTGAATAGTGATAACTGTACCTTTTGGTATACTGTTTCCTGTATTATTTGTCCATAAAACTTCACCTTCTCCAGTAGGAGTTGCAAAAGAAGTACCATTCCATTCATCGTCTAAGAATCTAATAGAGGTATTATTTGGACAATCATCTAACAAAACAAATGAAAAGCCATCAGGCGCATCATGATATGCAACAAAAGCAATGTCTCCGGGAGCATCTATTGCTCCATTGTTATTCTGAGAGTTAGCGCTTATAAAAGCACAAAATAACAAGAAAAAAAAGTAAATTGACTTTTTACTTAGTGTAGTTGTTTTTTTCATAAATAAGAGATAATTATTTTTTATAATGATTTACTAACAAATTTTCACCCTTCATTTTTTGAAGGGTGAACTTTTATGTTTTATTTATTTTTTTAACTTCTAGGTGGGTATATTCCTGATACACATATTATATAGCGAACCACTACATATGGTTGTCTATTATTAAAAGATTGTCCTAATCCTGTTATACCAGCCGTGGCAGTTCCTTGAATAGCTACAGGTAATGGTTGACCTCCATAGTAAGAAACTGGAGAGGGAGATGAAGAGAAACGATCTTGTCCGTTATTAGCTAAATAACCTGCACCTGGATTTTTTTCATCTTCTTCCCCGGATTCAGTATTTACAGGTATACCTACCAGTCCTGTAAGTCCTGCCAAAGAAATAGAGTGTTTATGAGCAGGTAAATTTAGAATTGATAATGTAGTGTTTTCGTGACCACCGTATTGTCCTACTACATAGTTCATATCAGAACCTGGATGACGACCAGCACTCATCGGAGTTCTACCTCTTAAATCAGGTAAAGCAAAAGTACTTCTTCCATCACCTCCATAATTTGTTCCTAATATTGAGAATAAAGCTGTATTACTGTTTATAGCCATTAGTTGACCATTGCAAAATTCCCATCCTACTGGAGCATAGTTTCCTGCAAACATTCTTATTTCTCCTAAATAAGCATCTTGTGCTTTACTCTCAATAGTTGATATTAAACAGATAAACAACAATGCGATGAATTTCATTTTAAATTTCATAATAAATAGTTTTAGTTTGGTTAATGATTTTGGTTTTATTTAATTCCTCATAACAAAGCTATTGATCACTATCATAGTTTTTTCTTGAAAAGTATTAAGTGAAGTGTTTTAAGGAATGAGTGGGTGTTTTTTTGTAATAAGCGTTTTCTTTGGTTTTAAAAAGAACAGTATGTTAAAAATATAAGATAATTTGTGTGAACAAATTTTTCTATACGAGATACAAAACCAGTAAGAGATGTGTGAATTTTTGATTTTGAATTGATGAAGAATTCATATAAAAAATCAGAAAGAGAATGTGTTTCTCTATAGGTTTGGGGGACGTTTATCGAATTATCTTCTTTGGGAGATAATAATCCAATAAAATTATTTTTCATTTTCATATTAAACAAGTCTAGTTTGACTAGTCCAAATTTAATATCAGGAGATTTAATTTTGGGGGTGTTTTCCCCCTAAAAGGCATGATGAAAACATCCTTTTTTTAAAAAAAAATAGGGTGTAAGTACTTAGTTTTTACGCCAAAAGAAGGGTGTAAGTAGAATTAGAACCGTAAATAATTCTAAACGCCCAATAAGCATTAGGAAAGAACAAAACCATTTTGCTCCTGTAGATAAATGATTAAAATTGTCAACAGGACTAACACTTCCAATAGCTGGCCCTATATTACCTAAAGAAGAAGCACAAGCACCTAAAGCAGAATATAAATCTAAACCAAAGAAAGCCAAGACTACTGTTCCAATAATAAAAATGAGCATGTATAAAACAAAGAAAGAAAGTATGTTGAATACAATAGTCTGATTTACAGCTTTTCCGTCATAACGCACTGGTATGATAGCATTAGGGTGAATTGATTTTTTGAATTCTAAAAAGCTGTTTTTTAGCATTACAATGTGTCGAACAATTTTTACCCCTCCAGAAGTAGAACCTGCCGATCCTCCTAAGAAAAATAAAGAAAAGAAAATAGCAGTAACAAAAAAGCTCCACATTGTAAAATCAGCTGTAACAAAACCTGTTGTGGTTACTACTGATATTACCGAAAATAACGAATGTCTAATAGCACTTTCTACTTTACCCAAAACCATAGGGTGGTTAATTGAAGTTTGTAATGCTGGATCTTGATAAAAAATAATCATAACAGCAACAATAGAAGATATTATTAATGTTCCAAAAAGGTAATATTTGAACTCTTCACTTTGAATTACTTTACTCACTTTTCCTTTCAAAGCAAAATAGGTAAGTACAAAATTTGTACCTGCTATGAACATAAAAAAGATGATGATATATTGTATTAAAGGAGTCCCATTCCAATGAGCAACACTAGCATTTTTTGTTGAAAAACCTCCTGTGCTAACTGTAGCCATAGCATGATTTATTGCATCAAACCAAGTCATTCCGGCTACTTTTAAAAGTAAAAATTCTATAACAGTCAATAAAACATATATTAACCATAAACGCTTAGCAGTATCGGTAATTCGAGGGTGTAACTTATCTGTTGAAGGTCCTGGAGCTTCAGCCATAAATAATTGCATACCTCCAATTCCTAATAAAGGTAATATAGCGATGGTTAATACAATTATTCCCATACCGCCAATCCAGTGAGTAGCACTACGCCAAAAGAGTATTCCTTTGGGCATTGATTCAATATCAGTTAAAATTGATGACCCCGTAGTTGAATAACCAGAAATAGTTTCGAAAAAAGCATTTGTAATACTAGGAATACTACCAGATAATACATAAGGAAGCATTCCAGTAAATGATAATGTAAGCCATCCTAAGGTTACAATTAGGTATCCTTCTTTTTTTTGAATTTTTTTATTGTCAGGTTTATTAAAAAAATAAAAAACTAGACCTAAGGCAACTGTAATGATTCCGGCGTTTAAAATTCCCCATTTAGAAGGTTCATCATAATAAAAGCTAAATGGCAATGAAAGCCACATAAATAATCCATTAAGAATTGCGGTTATTCCTAAAAAACGATAAATTAATTTGAAATTGAGACTCTCCATTAGTTGAATAAATCTTCTACAGTTGATATAGCTTCAGGTAAACAAAAAACGATTGCTCTATCACCACTTTGTAATTGAAAATCACCAAATGACATATGAGCTTTACCACCTCTAACTACTCCACCAAAAACAGCTTCTCTAGGAAAACGTAATTCTTTAATAGGTTTTTTAGTCACTTTAGCGTTTTCTTGAACTTCAAATTCAAAAACTTCAGCATCAATGTTATGTAAGTTAGCTAATGCTAATATTTCACCTTTTCGAATATGACGAAAAATATTACTAGCAGCTATTAATTTTTTATTAATAAGAGTATCGATACCAATAGTTTGAGAAATGTTTATATAATCCATATTCTCAACTAAAGCAATTGTCTTTTTAACGCCTTTAGATTTAGCTACTAAACAAGACATGATATTAGTTTCTGAATCTCCAGTAACGGCTACAAAAGCATCCATTTCTCTAATATTTTCTTCCTCTAAGAGACCTAAATCTCTACCATCTCCATGAATTACTAAGGTGTCTCTTAGGTCTTCAGCAAGATTTAAAGCTTTTTCTTTCTTTTTCTCTACTAATTTAACTTTAAAGTTGTCTTTACAGAGGTTTCTAGAAGTTTTTCGTCCTATGCTACTTCCTCCTAGAATCATTACATTTTTTATATCTATTTGCTCTTTACCAATTATAGGGTGTAATTTATCAATACTATAATTAGGAACTGAAAAATAAACCTGATCGTTCATTTTATATACAGTATCACCACGAGGAATAATAGTTTGAGCAATACCTTCTCGTTTAATAGCAATGGTAATAAAATCTACTAAGCTAAACTTATCTTTAGCCTCTTTTACTGTTAAATCTAAAATAGGCGACTTATAACCAAGGGTAGTTCCCATGATATTAAACAAGCCATTTTCAAATGCCACAGTATCGTTAAAAGATGATTGATTTAAAAGAAATTTTATTTCTTCAGCAGCTAATTCTTCTGGAGAAATCATAAAGTCAACACCGTAATCTTTAAAATTGATACAATCGTTTTTTAAAAATTCAGGGTTGTTTATTCTAGCAATTGTTTTTTTTACGCCTAAAGCTTTTCCTACTACTGAAATGGTAAAATTTGTATTTTGACTTTCAGTAACAGCTAATAATAAATCGGCAGATTCAATACCAATTTCTTTCAAAAGTTTTATTGAGGTAGCATCTCCTTTTTTAGTAAAAACATCTAAATGATTATTGATGTAATTTAATTTATCACCATCAAAATCTATCACAAAGGTGTCTTGCGACTCGTAAGAAAGGAGTTTAGCCAAATGAAAACCAACGTCTCCAGCCCCGGCTATAATAATCTTCATATTTTTTATTGAAAAAGATAGAACGCAAAGATACTGTGCTTCTTTGGGTTGTGCAAAAAATGAATTATATTTATCCTAGCTATGTAAATAAATTTATATGAAAAAGATACCAATAAAGTTGTGGGCTATAGACGATATGCCACGTAAAAAATTGAGACTAAAAGGCAAGAATTCACTTTCTAACGCAGAATTAATCGCAATTTTAATAGGAGCTGGAAATCGACAAGAATCGGCTGTTGAATTAGCAAAAAGAATTTTGTTATCTGTTGATAATGATTTAAATAGTTTGTCAAAATTATCAGTTCCAGCTTTGATGAAGTTTAACGGAATAGGAGAGGCAAAGGCAATTGCAATTGTATCAGCTCTTGAATTTGGAAGGCGAAAATTATTCATGCAAAAAGAAGAGGAATTAAAAATTTACAGTTCTAAAAATGTCTTTAATATTATTCAACCTTTAATTGGTGATATTGAGCACGAGGAGTTTTGGGCTTTATACTTAAATAATTCAAATGTAGTGTTGGAGAAATTCCAAATTAGTAAGGGAGGTTTTACTGCTACTTTAGTAGATATTAGATTGTTATACAAAAGAGCCTTAGAGTTATCGGCTGTTGGAATAATCGTTTGTCATAACCATCCATCAGGGAAATTAGAGCCAAGTAATTCAGATATTGAGTTGACTAAAAAAATTAAAAATGCTGGAGATACATTAAACATAAAACTACTTGATCATATAATAGTTACTGAAAAAACGTACTTTAGCTTTGCCGATGAAATGATTTTGTAATTCTTCGGTTTTACAGTTAACATTTACTCACTATGATACTGATTTATACTCATAAGGTAACACCAAGAGTACGTTATATTTTTAAACATATTTTTACACGTATTTTACAAATTCCAATTGATTTTACAGGAAAGGTTGAAGATTTTGTGGCTTATAATGGAGCAAAATTCTCATATACCAATGTAGCCTTAGGAAAAGAGTTTTTTGTAAAAAGTAATGAATTATTGTTTCAACAGGGAGTAAGGGATATTGATATCAATGTTCAGAAGTGGGATGATGTTTCTTGTTTTTTTTTAACAAGAGAACAATCTGAAATACCATTTGATATTTTTGCAGCCAGTTTTTATTTAATATCAAGATATGAAGAGTATTTACCACATATAAAAGATAAATATGGAAGGTTTTCTGCAGAAGAAAGTATAGCTTTTAAGAACAACTTTTTAGAAAAGCCATTAGTAGATATTTGGGCTTATAAATTTTTAGAGAAATTAAAAATTAAGTTTCCAGATTATGAACATACAACAAGAAAATATGAATACATTTCAACTGTAGACGTAGATAATGCATTTGCATATAAGCATAAAAGTTTTGTAAGAACAATAGGAGGTTTTTTTAAGGATATTTCGCAATTTAAAATTTTTACCATTTGGGATAGACTTGCTGTATTATTCGGTATTAAAAGAGACCCGTTTAATACATTTAGTACTATTTTAGAATTGAAAAAAATATATAAAGTACGAACCATTTTTTTCTTTCTAATTGGTGATTATACAACTTTTGATACGAATGTATCCACTTCAAAAAGTAAGTTCAGATTGTTAATCAAGGATATGGTTGACTATGCTAGGGTTGGTTTACACCCATCATACTACACTATGAATAATGGAACTTTATTAAAAAAAGAAGTTGAAAGGTTAGAAAGCATAACGAATGTACCTGTTAAAAGATCTCGTCAGCACTATTTACGTGTGTCATTACCAGAAACCTACCAGAAATTGATTGATTTAGAGATTGAAGAAGATTATTCAATGGGATATCCTAATTATACAGGATTTAGAGCAAGTACATGTACTCCGTTTTATTTTTATGATTTAGAATTTGAAATTCAAACACCTTTAAAAATATTTCCGTTTGCTTTAATAGATTCTACATTGAATGATTATATGAAATTAACTGCGAAGCAATCTTTAGGAAAGATAAGAGATCTAAAAAATGAAGTTAAAGCTGTTAATGGAACTTTTATAACGGTTTTTCATAATGAAAGTTTAAGTAATTATCAGAGATGGAAAGGTTGGATAAGGGTATATAGTTCTATGCTGAAAATAGTGAGAAGTTAAAAATAGATTGATGGATATTAAACACATTTTTTTTGATTTAGATCATACTTTGTGGGATTTCGATAGAAATTCTAAACTAACATTTGAACAAATATTTGAAGAACAAAATATAAATATTCAGATTGATAAGTTTTTGGAAATATACATGCCAATCAATTTAAAATATTGGAGGTTGTTTAGAGAAAATAAAATTCTAAAAAAAGATTTACGATATAAAAGGTTAAAAGAGGCTTTTGATGTACTTAATTATAATGCTTCTGATGATTTAATAAATAAAATTTCAGAAGATTACATCAAATATTTACCTAATAATAATTATTTGTTTGAGGGAACTATTGAAATATTAGATTATTTAATTGAAAAATATGAACTTCATATCATCACTAATGGTTTTGAAGAAGTACAAAATGTAAAATTAAAGAAATCTGGAATAGATAAGTATTTTAATAAAGTGATAACCTCTGAATGTATAGGTGTAAAAAAACCTGATCCAAAAATTTTCGAGTATGCTTTGAAACAAGCTAATGCATTAGCAGATAATTCAATGATGATAGGAGATAGTTATGAAGCTGATGTATTGGGAGCAATGAATGTAGGGATGAGTACTATTCATTTTGTTAATGAAAATGATATAGATAATAGAGTTACTTCTATTAATTCACTTGCTCAATTAAAGCAATATTTATAGGTTTGTTGCGTTATAAGAAAACCAAATTATGATACTTAAAAAATATTGTTTATTTCTATTATTAGGTTTTACATTCTTTTCATGTGTGAAGAATGTAGATTTTGATCAAGTAGATGATTTTGATTCTAAACCTAAATTTATTGCATCGTTAGTTTTTTTTAAAATTCCAGCATTGAGCTTTTTAGATAATACTAATGCTGAAATAACAGGGCCTATTATTGATCAATCTAATTTAACTATAATAGAAGAAGAAGTAGTACAGGATAATTTATTAGAAATCGTTTTTGATTTTGAAATAACGAACCCTTTTGATAGAAATATTAATTTAAATATTGAGTTTTTAGACGATTCAAATGTAGTTACTTATACTGTAACTCCTTTATTAATACAAGCTAATACTTCAAAGTTTCAACACAAAGAAACGATTATAATTAGTGGTTCGCCTTTATTTTTAAACACTAGAAAGATAAGAACTTCTTTAGAATTGTTAACCACAACAGGAACACCAATAGACCCAAATGATTTAAATGAATTTATTTTTAAATCAGCAGGTACATTTACCTTTAAAATATAATTATTAATGCGAAATTTTTTTAAACTAATTGTATTGTTGGTATGTGGTGTTTTATCTGTAAATAGTCAAAATAGACCTCTGTTATATGATTTTGATGAGATACCTCAAACGATGTTATTAAACCCGAGTGTTCGACCTGGTTACAAAGCTCATATTGGAATTCCTTTATTATCTGGAATTCATTTTAATGCTGGTTTGAGTGAAATTACTGTGGCTGATTTATTTAGAAATGATAATGTAGATTTCAACATCAAAGTTAGAAATGCTATAGATAGAGTTTCAGTGGGTGATTATGTGAGTTTTAATCATCAAATTGAAGTATTAAGTGGAAGTTATAGATTAAATGACAAGGATTTCTTAAGTGCTGGTTTCTATACTGAAATTGATTTTTTTGCAAATTATCCAAAAGATGTAATCGACTTAATTAATGATGGTAATGCAGCAAACTTAAATAGGACATTTTTAGTTTCTCAAGTAAATGTAAAAGCTGATGCGTTAAGTGTTTTACATGTAGGACTATCAAGAAAAATTAACTCTCAGTTTACGCTTGGAGGTAGATTTAAAATTTATTCTGGGATAGCAAATGTTACTTCAACAAATAATACAGGTAGCTTTACTACTCGCTTAGGACAAAATAATATTTATACTCATACAATTAATAATTTAAATTTTAATGGTTATAGTTCTGGGCTTTATTATGAAAATGATATAACAGCTAGCGATATTGTTGGTAAAGCTTTCTTTTCTAATTTAGGCTTAGGTATTGATATTGGTTTTAGTTACCAATTAGATCAGCAAACAAAAATAACAGCTAGTTTATTAGATATAGGTTTTGTTAGCTATTCTAGTGATATAAGAAATGTTACAGCTAAAGGAGATTATACTTTTTCAGGAATAGAGTTTTTATATGATAGTACTAATACAAATTATTGGGAAAATTTAAAAGATGATTTTAAACAGCAAGTGCCTTCGGAGGAAAATGAAGAGGCTTATTCTGTAATGAGGCCTATTAAATTTAATGCTTCTTATAAATATGGATGGGGAAGAAGTAGAAATGAAGAGAATTGTAGTGATATGTCTTACAAAGAGTATTACAATAATTCTATAGGAGCACAGTTGTTTTCTGTTTTTAGACCAACTGGACCTAAGTTTGCTTTAACTGGATTTTATGAGCGTAAATTATCAGGGAAAATCAATACTAAATTTACTTACACTATAGATGATTTCTCTTATACAAATATAGGTTTGGGATTATCAAGTAAAATAGGTAAATTTCATGTTTATGGTTTAGTAGATAATATATTTGGATTAGCTGACTTAGTAGACACTAATACAGCTTCATTTCAATTTGGTATGAATATAATTTTTAAATAAATATGAAAAAAATATTTTTTGTTTTTTTGCTTTTATCAGCAACAGTTTTTGGTCAAAAAAACGTTAATAACTATGAGTATGTTATTGTACCGGTTAGGTTTGATTTTGTAAAAAAGAAGGATCAGTACAAAACAAGTTCATTAACTAAGTTTTTATTTAATAAATATGGATTTAAAGCTTTCTTAAGCAATGAAAGTTTTCCTGAAGGTTTGATTAAAAATAGATGTAAGGCTTTAATAGGAACAGTTAAAGATGATTCAGGAATGTTTAATACAAAAAGTATTATTGAGTTAAGAGATTGTTATAATAATTTAATATATACCTCTAAAGAAGGAAAAAGTTCTAATAAAGATTATAAAAAGGCTTATCATGAAGCAATAAGAAATGCTTTTAAATCTATAGAAAAATTAAAGTATAAATATACTCCAGTATCAAATGAAAATGAGGTGGCAGTAGTAGAAGAAAGTCAAGTTGTAGTTAAAACACCTAAAGCCATTAAAGTTAAGAAAAATATAAAGAATGATACTAAGGTTGTAACAAATCCAATTCTATACGCTCAGCCTATTAATACTGGATATCAAATAATCGATTCTAAACCTAAAGTAGTTTTTAAAATATTAAAAACTAATGTAAAAGATGTTTATGTAATTCAAAATAAGAATGGAATCTTATATAAAAATGGAAATATTTGGATTGCTGAATATTACAAAGGTGAAGAGAATGTAATTGAAAAATATCAGATTAAATTTTAATTAATTTAATAATTGTATTTATCACCCCAACGTTGTCTTAACAATTCTCTGAATTGATTTTCTCTAGCATTATTACCTGGTTCATAAAGTTTAGTGTTTTTTATTTCATCAGGTAAGAATTCTTGATTTACAAAATTGTTTTGATAGTTATGAGAGTATTGATAGTCTTTACCATAGTCTAAATCTTTCATTAATTTAGTTGGGGCATTTCTTAAATGTAAAGGGACAGATAAATCACCTGTAGTTTTTACCAAATTTTGAGCTTCTCCAATAGCCATATATGAAGCATTACTTTTAGTAGAATTAGCCAAATATATAGCACATTGACTTAGTATAATTCTAGACTCAGGATATCCAATTGTAGAGACAGCTTGAAATGTATTATTGGCCATTATAAAAGCTGTTGGATTTGCGTTACCTATATCTTCAGAAGCTAAAATTAACATTCTTCTAGCAATAAACTTCACATCTTCACCACCTTCAATCATTCTAGCTAACCAATATACAGCAGCATTTGGATCGCTTCCTCTGATGGATTTTATAAAAGCTGAAACGATATCATAGTGTTGTTCCCCAGTTTTATCATATCTAACTGTATTTTTTTGAATTTTAGATAAAACCAATTCATTAGTTATTTCTACTTCTTGATCTGCTGCAACTAGTAATTCAAATATGTTTAAAAGTTTACGAGCATCACCACCAGATACTTGCAATAAAGCATCAGTTTCTTTTAAAGTAATTTTCTTTTGAGAAATAAATTCATCTTTTCTAATAGCTCTATCTATTAAAGCGATTAAATCATTTTTATCAAAAGAGTTTAAAATATACACTTGACATCTAGAGAGTAGGGCAGGTATGACTTCAAAACTTGGATTTTCTGTTGTAGCACCAACTAAAGTAACCCAACCTTTTTCTACGGCACCCAATAATGAATCTTGTTGAGATTTACTAAAACGATGAATCTCATCAATAAACAGAATTGGATTTTTCTGAGTAAACAAACCTCCACTTTTTTTAGCTTTTTCAATAACTTCTCTAACATCTTTTACTCCAGAACTAATTGCACTCAACGTATAAAATGGACGGTTAGATTCTTTAGCAATGATATTAGCAAGTGTTGTTTTACCTATACCAGGTGGACCCCAAAGTATTAAAGAAGGAATGATTCCTTGTTTAATGTGGTTGGTTAAAATACCATTATTGCCAACTAAATGTTGCTGACTTATATAATCTGATAATTTTTGTGGACGTATTCTTTCTGCCAAAGGTTGATTCATTTGGTAAAAATAGAAAAGTTTTATGACAGATGTTCCGAAATTTTTGTTTGGATTTATTTTTGTTAATTTGATTATAATGAAAGAAGAAAGTCAATTAAAATATTCTAATAAGGTTTTTATTATTCCTTTTCTTTTTGTCTTTGTAATATGGTTTATTTATTGGATAGAGATTAAGTTTGGATTTAATTTTAACAAATTTGGAGTATTACCAAGAAAATTAACAGGTTTAAAAGGGGTTTTAAGCTCACCCTTTATTCATAGTGATACAAATCACCTTTTTAATAATTCAGTGCCTTTATTTGTGCTCTCAACATGTCTTTTTTATTTTTATGAAGAAGTTACATTGAAAGTTTTAGTCTATGGAGGTCTTGTAACAGGTTTTCTTACATGGATTATAGCTAGGGAATCTTATCATATTGGGGCGAGTGGAATTGTTTATTTACTTTTTAGCTTTATATTTTTTAGTGGAATTATAAAGAAGCATTACCGTTTAGTGGCAGTTTCATTAATAACAATTTTCTTATATGGAAGTATGATATGGTATGTACTACCCATTAAAGAAGGAATGTCTTGGGAGGGACATTTGTCAGGGTTTATAACAGGATTTATTTTAGCAATATTTTATAGGTGTAAAGGAATTACAAAGAAGAAATTTGAGTTTTCTAAAACTGAATTTGATGATATGTTTGATGAGAACGGAAATTACATTCCGCCAATTGTAGAAGAAGAGCTAGAAATTAAAGAATTAAATTATAAATATATTTATAAAGAGAATGAATAAATAAGTTTTTAATTTAAAGATTTTTTATTAGAAGTAACTTGTTTAAGTTCTAAGATATATTAATTTTTTAGGTAGATAACCTACTTAATTAAAAAGAGTCCAAATGTAAAAAAGCAAATGGACTCTAAAAATAATTTACAGCTATTAATTACATTTTTGTTAACGTAATTGTGTTTGTCACATTTAGACCACAGCTTCCAGTTTCTAATAGTTTAAATACTATTTGACTATCATCATTTAAATTAAAGGAAGAATTGTTTCCTGTCGTAGTAAAAATAATATCACCATTACCACCGCATGATAGTCCTGTTGATACTTCTTGAACTGATATTTGATCACAAATTAAATCAAATTTAAAGTTTCTATCAAAACCAGCATAATTAAAATCTACTTGTCTAGCTCCAAATTCACTCAAAGAAGTTATATTTACTTGTTGTGAGCTAGGGAAATATCCGCCACCTCCAGAAACTTTCATCATATAAGTTCCTGAAAATTTATTGGTTGGAATAGAGCAACCAACAGCAACTTTATTTAATAAAGGAGAATTATAACTATTACCTTTCAGAGAATTAGCTATTAAATTTGAAGTGATTATTCTACCATCTGTTAATTCAATATCTTCATAAATATCAAAAACATCTGTAGATGAAATGTCTGAAATGTTAATACCAATAGCAGAAGCTGCTTCTGTTAATAAAACTGATACTTCAAGTTGTTTAAACCCATTGTTTCCATCTGTGAAATTAGATTGATTATATTCTTTAATAAATGTTTTTGAATTTACAGAAAAGTCAGTAGAACCAGGAGATATTGTATTATCTTTAAATGTGGTGTAAACTTTAACTGATTTTACATTTTTGCCTTGATCTTCACTGATTAATTCAGCATCAAAAGCAAATACTGCGTTTGTTGGATCAGAAAATTCAAAAGAAGAAGATTTTAAATTTATTATTCTTAGCAAAACACCTTGTCCAAGTTTTTGATCAAATTGAAATTGACCTGAATCATTTACTTCAGAACAAGAAAAAAATGAAAATACTATTCCAATAAAGAATAGAGGTAGAACCAATTTTTTATAATTTTTTATATTTTTCATTATGTTTATTATTTATTAATATTTACAGAAGTTTGTGTATCCCAAAAAACTTTAACTGATTGATTTGGCTTTTGGTTGATGTTTGAATTATTAGTAACAGCAGAAGCAGGGTATTTAAAAGATCTAATAAAATCACCTGGAGCGCTTTCAAGGTTAGGTTGAATATCAGAAGGATAGCCAGTTCTCCTATAATTATTATAAGCTTCTAATCCATTACCCCATGTAGCTAAGTAAAATTGCTTCATAACTAAATCCAATTTTTCAGTAGCATTAGAATTATTATAATTAGTTATTATAACGTTTATATAATCATTAATCTTAATACCTGTCATAACATTAGAGCCATTTGGTTGATCTAAGTTAAAATCTTTAACTGTATTAAAAGATTTATTTAAAGCATCTCTAAATAAACTAACTGGATCGCCATCAGTAGACAGTGTTAAAGCTGCTTCTGTTTTAATAAAAGAAGTCCAAGAAGACATGAAAATAGGAAAATATCCTTGACCAGCGGCTCCAGCATTATTTCCTGTTTCAGATAATGTAGTAAAAGAGTTGTTGTCAAATTTTGTTCCATATGGATATAACCCCCATATAGTAATTCTACCTTCATCACTTGGAACACCTTCATTATTACCGTGATCTCTACCCCAATATCCATCACCTATAGAATTACAATACGGGTCACTAGCGGTATAATGTAATGGCTTTGGAAATCTTTGACAAGGTCTATCAAATAGTCCTTGCTCATCATTACCAGGATATGTACCTGATTGTCTGTAGAAATAGTAATAAATTCGTGGATCTGGGTTTGAATATGTATTTTTCATAATATTCATTATATATTGTCCCATATAATTACTCCTAGTAATAGATTCTCTAAATCTAGGACTTCTTGTGTCTGGGTCATTTCTTTGAGTTCCATATTTCCAAACAAAGTCTTCTTCAGAAGTGTCTATCAAATCGTTTTCTAAAATTAATTTATTAATTTCTGCTTTTGCGTTAGCATCAACCAAGCGTGTGTTATTATAAATTCTTAGTTTCAATGTATTAGCTAAAGTTTTCCATTTAGCCATTGATCCACCGTAAAACATGTCTGTTACTAATTCATTAGAGCCCGAATTATTGTTAATGTTTTGAATAGCATCATTTAGTAAATTCAATGCTTCTTTATATACATCTTCACCTGAATCTAATTTTGGATTAGTATTACTATCAAATTTTATAGCTTCTGAATATGGAACATCACCAAAATAATCTACTAGAGTAGTTAAAGTATATGACATTAAAATTTGAGTTTGTGCTTTGACATTATTATGAATAGGGTCAGAACCAACATTGTTTAATAAAGTTACTGCATCAGCTAACAAACCTGAATAACCATTTCGCCATTTAGAATCAAAACTTACTGAGCTATAGGCATTGTCATATACTCCCGACATTAGAATCATTCTTGTAACACCCATAGGTTGATTTTGAGCAGAAGTAACAAAATTTGCAAAGTTAATTTGTACTCCATTAGCAAGTAAAGTAATATCCGCTGATGTAGGTGTAGCGGCATTCGGATTCTCTTGTAAATCATCTAAACTACAAGAAACAAACATGACTGATATTAATAGAATAATAAATATGTTTATTTTTTTCATTTTTTTCATTTTAAAATTATTTAGAAACTTAAATTAAGTGAAAGTCCATACCTTTTTGAAGTTGGTCCTGTTAATAAATCGAATCCTCTAGAATTACTAACACCTAAACTTGTTACTTCAGGATCAAAATTTATAGCATCAGGCATATTTATAGCTTTAAACCATAAATTATTTCCTGTTAAAGACAAAGAAACATTGTTAAAGAAAGTTCCTTTAAGCATTTCATCTGTAAATTTATAAGTTAATGAGACCTCTCTTAACCTTATAGTGGTAGCATCATAAATTCTAAATTCACTTGAAAAAGCACTACCAGCCCAATATGCATCATTTGCAGAAATTTGGATATCGTTTGGAGTTCCATCTGCTTTAACTCCAGGTAGTACCACAGGAATACTTCTATCAAAATCGGTATTTTTGGTTAATCCTCTTGAGGTAAGTGTATATGCAGTTGCGGAATAAATATCTCCGCCTTTTACATAATCCCATTGCATTCCTAAATTCCAATTTTTATATCTAATGTTATTAGTGAAATTTAAGGTGAAATCGGGGTTAGGGTTACCTATAACTTTTTCACCAGGAGCTAGCGTATAAAAACCTTGTTCATTAACTATAGGGTTGTTATTAGCGTCTCTTTGTATATATGATCCTTTAATTAAGTTATATTGTTCACCGACGATAGCAAAATTTGCTAAATTTGTAAAAGGACCAGCAGTTCTTAATTCTTTAATTCCGTTTGGTAAAGAAATAACTTTTGTTCTTACTGAGTTAAAGTTAAAATAGGTGTCCCAGTTAAAGTTTTCATTTTTAATAGGGATTAAGTTTAAACCTAACTCAATTCCCTTTGTTTCTAATTCACCTGCGTTTATTGTAGTGCTAGTAGCACCAGTAGATGGGTCCAAAGATTGATTAACTATTTGGTCTTTAGCGTTTTTTTTGTATAAAGATAAATCTATACCAATTCTATTATTAACAAGTTTAGCGTCTAACCCTATTTCAATTTCTGATAATAATTCAGGTTTTAAGTTTGGATTGGCTAAAACGTTGCTAACGCTATTTGTATTTATTGGATTTCCTGTACCATCTAATAACCAGAGATTAGAACCTATTCCTAAAGTAGCTCTAGTTCTATATGGATCTGCAAAATTAGCTGACGTAGCATAACCACCTCTTAGCTTTAAATAATTTAAGCCATATTTTGACTTTAAACTTGGAAAAGCTGAAGTTGGTATAAAAGAAACACTAGTACTAGGGTAAAATATAGACCTATTAGCTATTTCATGAGTTGAAGCCCAATCATTTCTACCTGCTATATTTAGGTATAAATATTTTTTATAGCCAAATGTAGCTGTTCCAAATAAACCTAAAATTTTTGACTCTCTATTATAAAAATCACCAGCGTTTTTATTAACAAAATTACTAGCAAAGAATTTGTTAAAAACTAATTGTTCTGAATAATTTGAAGTTAACCTTTCAAAAGTATTATTATAAATACTAAATCCGATAGAGGATTCTAAAGTAATATTATCATTTAAATTTGTTTCATAATTAAATAAAGCTGAATGATCCCAAGTAAATTCTGTGTTTTTAATTTTTTGATATGAACCTAGAGCTATTTGAATTCCTCCTTTATTTGAAAAAAATTCTTGAGTTTCTGAATAAATGTCAAAACCAGTTTTCCAAGTTAAGGACGCGCCTTCAAATAATTTTAATGAAGCCTGAAATTTTCCATTAACACGAGGTGTTTTCTCTTTTACATATTGATTATTTACTGTCCATAAAGGATTTTGAATATCATTAGAACTTCTATAATAAACACTTCTACCTTGTGAATCTTGATATGGTAAATTATTTAAATCAATACTCCTTGGAGTGTATAGGACATTTGCATAAACACCAGCAGCCCCATCTCTTACATTTGAAGTTCCTGTACTCCCCGCCGTAGGAGGGTTTTTTTTATTTGTTACAGAAACATTTATATTACCTTGAATAGATAAACCATAATCTAGGTTGGCAGAACCTCCAATACTAAAATTTTGTCTATCTAATGTACTACCTGGAGTAAAACCAGTTTCTTCTAAATTAGAAAAACTCATTGAGTATGAATAATCTTCTGATGCTTTTCCTAAAGAAAGAGAAACATTAACTATGTCTCCAGGTTTGAAAAAATTATCTACAGAATTATATGGCTTATATTCATAACTTTGACCAACAAATTGTGGGAAAAAGGTATCAAAAGAGCCTCCTCCTTGAGTTGTTGCATAAGTGTTACCTGAATATGGGTGGTTAATTGTTGCTCCAGGTGTAAATTTAGGTCCCCAATTACTAAAAGCTTTACCAGAGCCTAATTGCCAACCATTACCATAGGTATTTTGATAATCTGGTGTTGATGATATTGCATTTACATAGTAAGAAGTACTTATGTTAGCCCAAGCTTTACCGTTTTTATTATTACCAGCCCCTGTTTTTGTAGTTATTAAAACAACCCCATTCCTACCTTGCGAACCATAAAGTACAGTAGCGCTTAATCCTTTTAAAATACTTAAAGAAGCAATATTATTAGGGTCTATATCACTGATTCTACTCGCGGTTGAAGCTCCAGAAGAGGATAACGCACCACTTTGTGTATTAGTAGATGATGAAACTAAAACACCATCAATTACAAATAGTGGCGAATTATTACCATTAATAGAAGATATACCCCTAATATTAATATTTGCAGCTGCCCCAGAAACACCACCACCACCTACAATAGATACACCAGGTACCTTGCCAGCTAATGCTCTAGCTACATCATTTTGTGGTTTATTAGATAGTTGTTCTGAATCAACTGTAGCAACAGAGTATCCTAATGCTCTTTTTTCTTTTTTAACACCTTGAGCGGTAACAACTACTTCATCAAGAACATTATCATTTTTCATGATAACATTTATTTGATCTGAGTCACCTACAATTTTTTCTACTTTTTTCATACTGAGAAAACTAAAAACTAGTATTTCTCCTTTTTTTGCTTTGATTGAAAAATTTCCATCAAAATTTGTTTCAGTACCTGTTGTTGTACCTTTTTTTATTATTGCAACCCCAGGAAGAGGTCCTGATTCATCAGAAACATTACCTGAAATTACACGCTCTTGTGCAAAAGAAATTTGCATAATCAACGTTAATGTTAACGTTAATATCCCATTTAATTTTGTTTTAATCATACGAATTTGAATTAATTAAGTTCAAAATTTAATGATTCAAAAGACTTCAATATATGGTAAATTAATAAACGGTCGTATTATGTAATTAACGGTTGTTTTTATGTAATTAACGGTTTGAATTCTCGTACAAAAAGAGACTCAATAACCTAATTTGTATTTTTATGAATAAAATAAAATTTAGTAAAGTATATAAAGGGTGGAGGAACTGTCTTTTCTAATTTTTTAAGAGTAGTAAGTAGTTATTATTGATTTTATAAAGCAAAAAAGCCTTGAATATTCAAGGCTTTTCTATTATTGTATTTGTATATTAAATTAATTTCGTTGTCTTACAGTTTCATAAAGAAAGGCACCGCAAGCAACAGAAACATTTAAAGAGCTTATTTCTCCAAGTAGTGGAAGTTTTGCTTTGTAATCTACCATTTTCAATACAGATTTGCTTACTCCTTTATGCTCAGATCCCATTACAATAGCAATTGGCTGTTTAAAATCAATGTCAAAAATAGAGTCTTCTGTTTTTTCAGTTGCAGCAACTAATTTAATATCTGCAGCTTGTAATTGAAAAATAGCATCTTTAATATGATCAACTTTACAAATAGGAACTTTAAATGCAGCTCCAGCAGATGTTTTTATGGTTTCTGCATTAACAGGAGCACTTCCACTTTTTTGAATAATAATTCCATTAACACCAGTACATTCAGCGGTTCTAATAATAGCCCCAAAGTTACGAACATCTGAAATTTGATCCAACAGTAAGAATAATGGTGTTTTGTTAGAGTTTATTGTGTTTTCAATAAGTGTTTCTAAATCATGAAAATCGACAGGTGAAATTTTGGCAACAGCACCTTGATGATTATTATGTTTTGATAGTCTATCTAATTTTTCTGTAGGAACTACACTAACAGATATTTTATTTTTTTTTAATAATTTATCTAATTGAAAAAATAACTCTCCTCTAAGTCCTTTTTGAAGGTAAACTTTGTTAATAGAAGCATTACTTTCTATAGCTTCAATTATTGCTCTTATACCAAAAATAGTTGTATTTTCTTCCATGCTGCAAATGTAGTTGAATTTATTGTATAAAAAAACCACCTCTAAAAGAGGTGGCTAAAATTATAATTCTATCAGTTATTAGTAACCAGGATTCTGATCTGCCTGAGAAATAGCGCCATTAGCATCTAATTCGTCTTGAGGAATAGGCCATAATAACATCTTTGGAGCAAAAGTAATTCCAGTTTTCGATCCGATAACAGTTTGAGCTAAACCTAAACGTTTAACATCTTCCCATCTTTTACCTTCTCCGAAAAATTCAGCATTTCTTTCTCTAGCAATTACATCAACTACGTTACTTGAATCAAAAGTAGTTAAAGCAGGTAAGCTAGCTCTAGATCTAATCATGTTAATGTAAGTTAATGCATTAGCATCATTCTTTCTAGCTAAAACTTCAGCGTACATTAAAATTACATCAGCATATCGGTAAATGTAAGGTAAATCTTTACCTTCAGCATTATCAGTATACTTATTTATGTAAGCAGAAAGAGGAATAGTATTGTTTGCTATTAAATTCTTACGAGTATCTCCAGTTTCAAATGAATTAAGTAAAGCTTGAGATGGAGCTACTTCTAATCTACCTGTTGGAGTAAAGTTAAAAGCTAAAGAGTTGCTATCAGAAGCGTTGTAGTTAATTCTAAAAATAGTAGAAGAACTTGTGTTTCCTAAAGCAAAAAGATTTGCATAGTTTGGATCTAAAGTATATTTACCAATTAAAGATTGTAATACAGGCTCAGCTAAGTTATAGTTACCCATAAATAAGTGTACTTCAGCTTCTAATACACTTAAAGCATCATTTGTAAAGTAAATGTTAGAGTTCGAAGATGAAAGCTTACCTTTTGCAGAAGCTATCTCAGCAGCAATATAACTATATACATCAGCCTCTGAAGATCTAGGAGTATCTCTAGCAGCATTTCCATCTAAAATGAAAACTTTGTCAATAATAGGTAATCCACCATAAATTTTAACTAATTGGAAATAAGACCAAGCTCTAACAGCTTTTGCCTCAGCAATTAATTCTTCTTTTTGAGCGCTTGATAAATCAGCAACACCAGGAACAGTTCTAATAATAATTGTAGCTCTGTTAATAATGTTATAGTGACCAGCAAAAATTCTAGTAAAACTAATGTTATCTACTAAGATATTGTTTACAAGAGCTTGTGTAAAAGTAGGGAATGAACCAGAGTGTCTTAATTCATCCGCATATAAACCAGAAACCATTCTTTGAGTAACAATAACTGGTTGATTAGTACCATAAGTTTGAATATTATCATATAAACGAGCCATAGCTGTTCTAGCTGAAGCATAATCCGTTATAAATTGATCAACACCTAAGGTAGTTGGGTCTGTTAAATCTAATTTGTCATTACATCCTACAAATGAAATAATTGTAAGAAAAAGTAATGTTATTTTTAAAGATATTTTTTTCATTTTATTTTATTTTATTTAGAATGATACATTAACACCAAACTTCACAACTTTACTTCCTCCTTGAGTTAAGAAATCTGTACCACCAACGATTGAGTTACCTCCTGAGAAGTTAACCTCTGGATCAGTACCAGAATAGTCAGTAATTACGATTAAGTTATCTCCTGATAAAGTAAGTCTAATTTTATCAAAACCTTTAATTTTAGGTAAAGTATATCCTAAAGTAATGTTTCTTAACTTGATAAACGAACCATCTTCAACAAGTCTTGATGAGTTTTGGTTGTTATAAGCTCTTGTATTTCTGTTAGGTCTTGGAATATCAGTATTTGTGTTTGTTGGAGTCCAGTAGTTATTTTGAGATTTAAATTTGTTAAATCCTATACTACCAGTAATTCCTGAGAATTGAAGGTTGTTGTTGAAAACATCATTTCCTTCAGACCAAGCCCATAAGAAGCTAAGATCAAATGCTTTATATTTTAAATTACTAGACCAGTTCATAGTAAAATCAGCAAAAGGAGATCCAACGATAACATTATCATCACCGTTTAATAATTGATCATTATTTTGATCGATATATTTTACATCACCAGCTCTAACTCCTTGAGCTTGTAAGTGTGCAGGTACTTCAGCATCAGTTTGATATAAACCATCAGCTTGTAATGCATAAAAAGCTCCTAAAGCAGCACCTTGTTGTACTCTACTTGCAAAACCAGCATCAAAAGCAGGAGAACCTCCTAAACTTACGATTTCATTATCTAAAGTACTGAAACCTACAGTAGTATCCCAAGAGAAGTTTTCGTTATCAAAAATAGTTGCTTTAACATCAATCTCGTGACCTCTGTTTCTCATAGAACCTACGTTAGATGTAATACTTCCTCCTCCTTGACTTTCAGGTAAAGGAACATTAAGAATTAACGAATCATCATAAGTTTCTTTAACATAGTAAGCATAGTTTAAAGAAATTCTATCATCTAAAAACTTAGCTTCAAAACCAGCATCTATTTGAGAAGTTTCCTCCCATCTTAAAGAAGGGTTAGCAAGACCTAAGAATGAAGTACCAACACCTGCATAGTTTCCAGATTGAACTGAAGGCTGAGCTTCATATCTTCCTACAGCAGATACGTTTCCTGTAATACCCCAAGAACCTCTAACTTTAAAGTAGCTAACTACATTGTTGTCAAACCATGAATTGTTTGATACAATATAACCTAAAGAAGCAGAAGGGAAAAGACCCCATCTTTCATCTGCGTTAAATCTTGATGATCCATCATATCTTACAGAACCTTCTAAAATTAAATCATCATAAAGAGTAACTCCAACTCTTGATATAAATGAAACTCTTCTAGCTTCGCTAAAAAATGCATCAGCAGTAGTAGGAGTAGAAGCGTTGTTTAAGTAAGTTAAAGAAGTACTAGTAAATCCGTTACCAGCAGCTCTTAAGAAGTTGAAAGTATTAGTTTCATACTCAGCCCCTAAGAAAGTTCTAAGTTTCCAGTTTGTGAATGAACGATTATAATTAGCAGAAGCTAACATAGTAATTTTTCTACTAGTTGTTTCTCTTTGGTCAGCACTACCATTTGGAGCACCTTGAGAAGTAGAAGAAGGATAATAAGATCTTTGTCTAAAGTTTAATTGATCTAAACCAAACTTAGTGTTAAAAGTTAAGTTTTCGTCAAATTTATATTCTAAATCAGCATTACCTAAAACCCTGAAAGTAGTTCCTTGGTCAAAGTTTTCAACCGCATTTTGAACTGGGTTAGAGAAAGTAAAATTAGTATAACTGTTAAAAGTTCCATCAGGATTATAAATATCTTGACCTGGTCTTTCTAATAAAGCAGTAGAAAGTACACCGTAAATGTTATTATCATTCTGGATTAATCTTATTTTTTCATCAGTTAATGAAATACCTGTAGTTAATTTAAGATTATCAGTTAAGTTTTGAGTTAAGTTAAGTCTAACATTTTGACGGCTAAATCTTTGAGTTAATAAGTTACCGTCTTGGTTAAATGAAGCTATACCAAAGTAGTATTTAGTATTTTCATTACCACCAGATACGTTAAAACTAGTATTCTTAACTAAAGCGTTGTCTACATAGATTTCATCTAAATAGTTAGAACCTCTATTAGCATTTGCACTATAATATGCATCTAAAGTAGCTTGAGTTGCTCCTGCTAAACCATTACCAGGGTTTTGGTTATTACTCCAAGTTCCTGAAGGGAAACCAGAGTTTTGGAAGTAAGCATCACCAAATCTTAACCACTCTCCATAGTTCATAGTTTCATATTTCTTAATTGGATTTTGAATACCAACAGAAGTAGAAATGTTAAATCTAGCTTTACCAGACTTACCTTTTTTAGTTGTAATTAAAATAACACCATTAGATCCTCTGTTACCATAGATTGCAGCAGAAGCGGCATCTTTTAAGATTTCTACAGATTCAATATCATCTGGGTTTAAGTTAGATAAAGCACTATTTCTTTGTCCTCCAAAACTATTTGATAAAGTTTCTCCTGAAAACATTGGGATACCATCAATAACATATAAAGGGTTGTTAGAACCATTAATAGAAGAAGCTCCCCTAACTCTTACTCTTACCTCTCCACCTGGAGCACCTGATAATTGAGTAATTTGTACACCAGAAGCAGCCCCCTGAAGTGCACCAGAAATATTAGCAGAAGTAACACTTTGTACTGTTTCAGCAGATACAGAAGAAATGTTAGTAGTTAAATCTCTTTGAGTTGTTTTACCATATCCAACAACAACTATTTCATCTAATACATTATCATTTTGCATTACAACATTAATAGTGTTGGCATTGGTAACTGCTTTTTCTGCACTTTTCATTCCAACAAAACTAAAAACTAAAACATCTCCTACTTTAGCTTTAATGGTATAGTTTCCGTCAAAATCAGTTTCAGTACCTTGCGTGGTACCTTTTTTTAATACTGTAACTCCAGGAAGTGGGCCTGATTCATCAGAAACCGTACCTGAAATTGTCTTTTCTTGCGCAAACGAAATTTGCACAAATAACACTAGTAAAAGTGTTAAAATTCCATTAAACTTTGTTCTCATTATGTAATTATTTGAATTAATTAGTCGCTAAAGTCTTAATTTTATCTTAAATACACAATTTTTTAACAAAAAAAACGCCTTGAGAATTTCTCAAGGCGTCTATTTTTAATAGAAAATCTTATTCATTTCCACCATCCCACCATACTTTAGTGGTAGTGTTATTTGCTCCCATGGCTGCAATTGCAGCTTCTACATTTGTCTTATTTAAGTCAAACTCTGCTTGAGCATAAGCTCTCCTTCTTGGAATAGCTCTACCTTCAGAAGCTTCTGTAGCATTTTGTAAAGCAGGAAAACCAGTTCTTCTCCACTCAGCCCATGCGTTTAATCCTTGTAAATACATAGCTAACCATTTTTGTTCTGTTATAGACTTCAAATAATTAGCTGCATTGTATTGAGCAAAAGGTTCTGTATCTACATAAGTTGTTATATCAGCAGCAGCAACACCATATTGTTCCATTGATGCTCTAATACCATTTTTATAAAAAGTTTCAGCATCACCACTTATCCATGTTCTAGCAACTGCTTCTGCTTTTAAAAATTCAACTTCTGCAAAAGACATTAATACAGAAGGTGCTTTTTCATCTTGAAAAGCAGTTCCAACAAAAGATACTTGTTCAACAGTTAATTCAGTAGCATTGTCATTACTATATCCCCAAGGTTGTCCAGCGTATTTTTGTCCATTTACTGTGTATACTTTGTATTTAGCCCAGAAATCAGCTGGTCCAACAGGAGTTGTTGCTTCAGATACGATAGGTTTCGCATAAATAGGTAAACGAGGATCGTTGTTTTCTCCTAGCATGTCTACCATTGTATTACTTACTGCGTGATCAAGTCTGTTTTGATTTGTGAAAGATAACCAGTATGGGTTACCGTTCAGTTCACCACCAGCATATGCATAAATAGCATTGTCAGCATTTGAAGTAAAAGAACCAATTGTCATCCCAGCATTAAAAGCATCAGATCCCATAGTCGCATCAACATTAGATAAACGCATACCAGCTCTCATTAATAAAGAACCTGCTAATTTTTTCCATTTATCCATGTCTCCATTGTAAATTAAATCACCTTGGATAGTTCCAGTAGTAATAGAATTACCAGCGTCTTTTAAATCAGTAATAATTCCTGTGTAAATTTGTTTTTGAGTATTGTATGCAGGACTAAAGTTTTGACTTCCTTTTAAAGCTTCAGTATAAGGAGCGTGTCCCCATATATCTGATACATTCATGAAAGACCAAGCTAATAAAATCTTTGAAACTGCAATTTGGTTATTATTAGCTCCTGAAACAGCCACAGTAGATGAAGTAGCTGGGTCTGTATTTAAATTTATAATTTCTTGCAAGTTAGCCATACCACCAGCGTAAAGATTAGAGAAACCTGTTTGTTCAGTTTCAACACGCTCTTCATCAGTATATGTTTTTCCTGCAATATATTGTGCGTATGCAGATCCAAAACCATCATAGTCTGCGATATCTAAAAATCGTCCTACTAAATCCTTTTGTGCAGAAGATAAAAGATAAGAGGTAGGTACACTACTTGTTTGAAAAGGGCTTACTCTATAGTCTTCGCTAAAATCACTACAAGATATTGTAAGCAAAGAAGAGATTAAGAGTAAACTTAATAGCTTAATATTTAATATTTTTTTCATTTTTAATTTTTTAGAATTTTACATTTAAATTAAATCCGATAGACCTTGTACTTGGAATTTGACCATTTTCAAAACCTTGTGTATTACCACTACCTAACGTAGCTTCTGGATCAATATTAGGAGCGTTACTTGAGATTAACCATAAGTTTCTACCTACTAAAGAAAATCTTACATCTTGGAATGGAGTACCTTTAATGAAGTGTTTAGGGAATGAATATCCTAAAGTAACTTCTCTTAATTTAACGTAACTAGCATCGTATACATAGTTTTCTCTTCGAACACGTAATGACTTAAAGTATTGTGTAGGGTTCGTGTAAGCTGTAACAGGGTTACCGTTTACATCAACTCCTTCTACTTTTATACCACCACCGCTAGCAACTGGATCTCTTAAAGGGTTTCCTTTGTCATTAAGACCAGCAGTTCTTGAAGTTAAACCTGAGTAATCCCCATATCTATTACTAACTGAATATATATCTCCTCCTTTTTGGAAATCTACTAAGAAACCTAAAGTGAAGTTTTTGTATTTAAAGTTGTTCATTACACCTCCAGTAAAGTCTGGAGTAACATTACCTACTACTTTGTTAGTTTCTCTAGCATAAGTATAATTCCCATTAGTGTCTACTTCAACAATACGTTGACCATTAGCGTGATATTTGAAACCATCAGTAACAATAGCTCCATATGCTTCACCTATTCGAGCATTTACAGAAGGACCCCAAGAGTTAATTAAAAGGTTGTCACTTCCTTCAGCTAATTCTAAAACTTTATTGGTGTTTTTAGCCCAGTTCACATTAATATCCCATCTGAAGTCATCGTTCTTAATAGGAGTACCGTAAACAGCTAATTCAACCCCTTTGTTGGTCATTTTACCTGCGTTAACCCAAGCACTTGTGATACCACTTGTTCCACTAACATTTAAAGGAAGGATTAAGTCAGTACTGGTTTTGTCATAATAAGTTGCGTCAAAACCAAATCTGTTTTGGAACATTTTCATTTCTAAACCTACTTCGTATTCTTCAAATAACTCAGGAACTAAGTTAGGGTTGTTAGATCTGTTAGGTACAGCGAAAGCTGGAGAATCACCAATTGGATCTTGAGTAGTGTATACAGTGTTTAACTGATAAGGGTTAGTATCTTGTCTAATCTTAGCCCAACCAGCTCTTAATTTACCAAAAGAGATTATGTCGGAATCTATTAATTCACTAAATATAAAAGAAGTACTTAAAGAAGGGTAGAAGTAATCGTTACTCTTTAATGGTAAAGTTGAAGACCAACTTTGTCTAGCAGACCAGTCTAAGTATAACATGTTTTTATAACTGAATGATCCAAAAAGGGCTAATGAGTTTATTCTTCTTTTAGTATTTTCATCAACTAAAGTTGGACGATCTTTTGAAGCGTTTACGTTAAAGAAGTTAGGTACACTTAATCCTCCGTTAGTTCTAGCGCTGTTATAATGGAAGCTATTTAATCTTGTATTAGCTTGAAAATTAACGGTGTATCCAAAATCGTCATTTATATTATCTTGATAAGTAGCAAATAACTCAAAGTTATCTTCTCTACCTTCTCTTACACTTTCTTCGTAGTAATCTGTAGATAAAGAATATGTAGCAGTTCTATCTTGTATTCTAAATGTATAGAAATCTGTTCTAGCAGTAGCTGATACATTTAATTTATCATTTACTTGGTATGATAATCCAACATTTCCATATACTCTGTTTCTAGTATCTTCAGAATATGATTCATTTACGATCCAGTAAGGGTTATCCCAGTATTGTGGTTTTGGGTTAGTTGAACTAATCATGTTCCATGATTGAGGTTGTCCAGTTGCAGATTTATAGTTCGCTTTTAAAACATCCATGTTTAATTGTCTTTGGAACCATTGATTGAAAGAGGTAACAACGTTTTTACCTCCAGCAAAATCGTAACCTGTAGTAGGTCTACCTACAACATCAGTTTTAGCATAATTAACACTTATTTTAGCTGTTAATTTTTCTGTTAATTTATGAGATCCATTAAAAGAAACAGTATTTACTTTTCTAGTAGAGTTTGGCATAATACCATTTTGATCAGTGTTACCTAAAGAAACTCTAAAAGTAGAAGTTTCGTTTCCTCCAGAAAAAGCAATATTATTAGAGATTGTTACACCAGTTTCAAAGAAGTTTCTTACGTTGTCTGGATTAGCAACTAAAGGACGAGTTTGTCCAAAATCACTAGATCCTGGTAACCAACTACTCCAATGACGAACAGGAGTTCCATCCATTCTTGGTCCCCAGCTTTCATCGGCTCCATATTCTAAAGCGTTTTCTCCACCTATAGTAGGTAGTGTTTGTGAGTATCCACCAGCGTATTCATTTTGGTAGTCAGGTAAAATGTATACTTTGTCAAAAGTAACATTAGTATTTAATGTAATACCAATTCCTTTTCTGTTTTTTCCTTTTTTGGTAGTTATCATTATAACACCGTTACCACCTCTTGCTCCATATAAAGCAGTTGCTGCACCACCTTTTAGTACATTTATAGACTCTATGTCGTCTGGGTTTAGGTCTGAAGTTAAGTTTCCATAATCTTTTCCTCCCGACCCTACTTGTTGGTCAAGAGAGTTGAAGTTTGTGTCAGCGATAGGAGTCCCATCTATGACATAAAGAGGATTGTTGTTACCAGTAATAGAACTATTCCCTCTTAATAATACCTTAGTTGAACCTCCAATGTTACCTGAAGAAGATTTTATTTGTACTCCGGCAATTTTTCCTGATAATGCGTTTGTAACATTTGTAGCTCTGTTCTCTGCTACAGAATTACCTTTAACACTCTGAGTAGAGTATCCTAAAGATCTTTTTTCTCTGGAAACCCCAAGTGCAGTTACAACAACTTCATCTAGGACATTGTCGCTTGCCATAGATACGTTGATAGTGTTATCAGTACCAACCGTTTTTTCGATGGTTTTCATACCAACAAAACTAAATATTAGGATGTCTCCAGTTTTAGCTTTAATAGAATATTGTCCGTCGAAATTTGTTTCGACACCAGCAGTAGTCCCTTTTTTTAATACATTAACTCCAGGTAAAGGACCAGTCTCATCAGAAACTACACCTGAAATTGTTCTTTCTTGTGCAAAAGTAATTTGAACAAGTAACGCCAAAAAGAGCGTTAAAATTCCATTGAATTTTGTTTTCATCGCGTGATTATTTGAATTAATTGCATCAAAAGTCATAAAATATTCTTAATAAAACAATATAATTCATAAAATTATCTTAAAAACATTATAATTCTCTGTAAGGATGAGGGGTGGAAGCCGACTGATTATTTTATGTTTTGTTTTTTTTGATTTAAAATAAATGGATTCATTATTATTTTGTAGTGAGTTAATGGTTTTTTTAGATTTATGAAGTAGAGGGGGTAAAAATAACTAGTTGATATTTGAATGTTTAGAAAAATATCGTACATTTGCGCACTCTTAAAATTAGAGTAATTTAAGTACAAATTAAAAACAAGTAATAATTTAGTATGCCAACTATTCAACAATTAGTTCGTAAAGGAAGAACCAAAATAACTAAGAAGAGTAAATCGGCTGCATTACAAGCATGTCCTCAAAGACGTGGAGTTTGTACGCGTGTGTATACCACTACGCCTAAGAAACCTAACTCAGCAATGCGTAAGGTAGCAAGGGTAAGGTTAACAAATGGTAACGAAATCAACGCGTATATCCCAGGAGAAGGGCATAACTTGCAAGAGCACTCGATAGTATTAGTTAGAGGTGGAAGGGTAAAAGATTTGCCAGGTGTTAAGTATCACGTTGTTCGTGGTGCGTTAGATACTGCAGGAGTTGAGGGAAGAACTCAACGTAGGTCTAAATACGGTGCAAAACGCCCTAAGAAGTAAAATTAATCAATTAACTTTTTTAATGTAAAGACATGAGAAAAAGAAGAGCGAAAAAAAGGATTTTGTTACCGGATCCAAGGTTTAACGACCAATTGGTAACACGTTTTGTGAATAACTTAATGTGGGATGGTAAGAAGTCTGTAGCGTTCAAAGTATTTTACGATGCAATGGATATCGTAAATGAAAAAAAGACTGACGAAGAAAAGTCGGCTTTAGAAGTATGGAAAGATGGGTTGTCGAATGTTATGCCTCACGTAGAAGTACGTTCTCGTAGAGTAGGGGGTGCAACATTCCAAATTCCAATGCAAATTAGACCAGACCGTAAGGTTTCTATGGCTATAAAATGGATGATTTCTTATGCGCGTAAGCGTAATGAAAAAACAATGGCTCAACGTTTAGCTGCTGAGATTTTAGCTGCTGCAAAAGAAGAAGGAGCTGCTGTTAAGAAAAGAGTTGATACTCATAAAATGGCTGAAGCAAATAAAGCATTTTCACACTTTAGATTCTAAGAAATGGCTAGAGATTTAAAATTTACAAGAAATATAGGTATTGCTGCTCATATTGATGCAGGAAAAACTACAACTACTGAGCGTATCTTGTTTTATACAGGAGTTTCTCATAAGATTGGAGAGGTTCACGATGGTGCATCTACGATGGACTGGATGGAGCAAGAGGCAGAAAGAGGTATTACAATTACTTCAGCTGCTACTACTTGTGAGTGGAAGTTTCCAATTGAAAATGGACAACCTACTCCTGATACAAAAGGATATCACTTTAATATAATTGATACTCCAGGTCACGTTGATTTTACTGTAGAGGTAAATCGTTCGTTACGTGTATTAGATGGTTTAGTATTCTTATTCTCTGCTGTTGATGGTGTTGAGCCTCAATCAGAAACTAACTGGCGTTTAGCTGATAACTATAAAGTTCCTCGTATTGGATTCGTTAATAAAATGGATCGTCAAGGAGCTAACTTCTTAGAAGTTTGTCAGCAAGTGAAAGATATGTTAAAGTCAAATGCAGTGCCAATCGTATTAAATATTGGTGATGAAGCTGACTTTAAAGGAATTGTAGATTTAGTAAAGAACCGTGCTATTGTATGGCATGATGATAACTTCGGATCTACTTTTGATGTTGTTGATATTCCAGAAGAATTAAAAGAAGAAGCTGCTGAATTAAGAGCAAAATTAATCGAAGAGGTAGCTGCTTATGATGAGAATTTATTAGAGAAATTCATGGAAGATGAAAACTCTATTACAGAAGAGGAAGTACACGCTGCTTTACGTGCTGCTGTAATGGATATGTCTATCATTCCTATGGTTTGTGGATCGGCATTCAAAAATAAAGGAGTTCAATTCTTGTTAGATGCTGTATGTCGTTACTTACCTTCACCAACAGATAAAGAAGCAATTTTAGGTACTGATCCTAATACAGGAGAAGAGATTGCTCGTAAGCCAGATGTAAAGGAGCCATTTGCTGCTTTAGCATTTAAGATTGCTACAGATCCTTTCGTAGGTCGTTTAGCTTTCTTCCGTGCATATTCTGGTCGTTTAGATGCAGGTTCTTATGTGTTAAATAACCGTTCTGGTAAGAAAGAGCGTATTTCTCGTATTTACCAAATGCACTCTAACAAACAAAATGCTATTGAGTTTATTGAAGCTGGAGATATTGGAGCTGCTGTTGGATTTAAAGATATTAAAACAGGAGATACTTTATCAGCAGAAAAAGCACCAATTGTTTTAGAATCTATGGATTTCCCAGATCCAGTAATCGGTATTGCTGTTGAGCCTAAAACAAAAGCTGACGTAGATAAATTAGGATTAGCTTTAGCTAAATTAGCAGAAGAAGATCCTACGTTTACAGTAAGAACTGATGAAGCTTCTGGACAAACTATTATCTCAGGAATGGGAGAGTTACACCTTGATATTATTGTTGATCGTTTAAAGCGTGAATTCAAAGTAGAGGTTAACGAAGGTCAACCACAAGTAGAGTACAAAGAAGCTATTACAGCTACTGCAGAACATAGAGAGGTTTATAAGAAACAATCTGGTGGACGTGGTAAGTTTGCTGATATTGTATTCAAAATGGAGCCTGCAGATGAAGGTGTTCAAGGTTTACAGTTTGAATCTATTATTAAAGGAGGTAACGTACCAAAAGAATTTGTTCCTTCAGTAGAAAAAGGATTCAAAGAGGCAATGAAGAATGGTCCTTTAGCAGGATACGAGATGGATTCAATGAAAGTTACATTAGTAGATGGATCTTTCCACCCTGTAGATTCTGATCAGTTATCATTCGAATTAGCTGCAAAATTAGGTTATAAAGCTGCTGCAAAAGCTGCAAAAGCTAAAATCATGGAGCCGTTAATGAAATTAGAAGTGTTAACTCCAGAGGAGAACATGGGAGATATCGTAGGAGATTTAAACAGAAGAAGAGGTCAAGTAAACGATATGAGTGATCGTGCTGGATCTAAAGTTGTAAAAGCATTAGTACCATTATCAGAAATGTTTGGTTATGTAACTGCTTTAAGAACTATGTCTTCTGGTAGAGCAACTTCTACAATGGAATTTTCTCACTATGCAGAAACTCCTTCAAATGTTTCTGAAGAAGTAATCGCAAAAGCTAAAGGTTAATAAGATATTAAGATGAGCCAAAAAATTAGAATTAAATTAAAATCTTACGATTACAACTTAGTAGATAAATCTGCTGAGAAAATCGTAAAGACAGTAAAGTCAACTGGAGCTGTAGTAAACGGTCCAATTCCTTTACCAACAAATAAAAAGATTTTTACAGTATTACGTTCACCACACGTAAACAAAAAATCTAGAGAGCAATTTCAATTATCTGCTTACAAAAGATTATTAGACATCTATAGTTCTTCTTCAAAAACTATTGATGCTTTAATGAAACTTGAGTTACCAAGCGGTGTTGAAGTTGAGATTAAAGTATAAGTAAATTATGAACTTTCGGTTTAATTTTGTTAAACCGAAAGTTTTTTTTACTTTTGCACACCGAAATTTCATATTTCGTGGTGTACGAATTCTGGTGATTATCAGAATTTAACATGTCCTGAGGGTTTCGCGAAGGAAAAACGGTAAAAAAACAAATTCAGAGTGAAGGCGTTTTTCGCTCTTTTTTTTTGAGAAAATCAAAGGAAAAACTGAAACTTTTGTTTCAAACAATTATTATTAATAGACGCGCTGGATAAAAAAAGAAATCTATCGTCTTAAAATTAACAAATATGTCTGGGTTAATAGGTAGAAAAGTAGGTATGACCAGCTTATTCGATGAGAACGGGAAAAATATTCCTTGTACTGTTATCGAAGCAGGGCCATGCGTAGTTACCCAAGTCAGAACCGAAGAAGTTGACGGATACAATGCGTTACAACTAGGTTTCGATGACAAAAAAGCAAAAAGCTCTAATAAAGCTTTAGATGGACACTTTAAAAAAGCTGGTACATCTGCTAAGAAAAAAGTCGTTGAATTTCAAGGTTTTGATGGAGAGTACAAATTAGGAGATTCAATTACTGTAGATTACTTCACTGAAGGAGAATTTGTAGATGTTTCTGGAATCTCTAAAGGTAAAGGATTTCAAGGTGTTGTTAAACGTCACGGATTTGGTGGAGTTGGACAAGCAACTCACGGTCAACACAACCGTTTAAGAGCTCCTGGTTCGATTGGTGCTGCATCTTACCCTGCAAGAGTATTCAAAGGAATGCGTATGGCAGGTCGTATGGGTGGAGACAAAGTAAAAGTTCAAAATTTAAAAGTATTAAAAGTGGTTGCTGATAAGAATCTTATCGTAGTAAAAGGAGCTATTCCTGGTCACAAAAATGCTTTTGTAACTATCGAGAAATAATGAAAGTAGCAGTTTTAGATATTACAGGGAAAGATACTGGTAGAAAAGTTGAGCTTTCTAACGAAGTATTCGGAATTGAGCCAAATGATCACGCAATCTATTTAGATGTTAAGCAATATTTGGCAAATCAAAGACAAGGTACTCATAAATCGAAAGAAAGAGCTGAAATAGCTGGTAGTACAAGAAAGATTAAGAAACAAAAAGGAACTGGTACTGCACGTGCAGGTTCTATCAAGTCTGGAGTTTTCAGAGGTGGTGGACGTATGTTTGGACCAAGACCAAGAAACTATTCTTTCAAATTAAATAAAAACTTAAAGCGTTTAGCACGTAAGTCTGCTTTAAGTATTCAAGCAAAAGATAGCAATTTAGTAGTTGTTGAAGATTTCAATTTTGAAGCTCCAAAAACTAAAGAGTTTATCAATGTTTTAAAAGCTTTAGGATTAGAGACTCAAAAGTCTTTATTTGTGTTAAGTGAAGAAAGTAAAAATGTTTACTTATCATCTCGTAACTTAAAAAAATCTAAAGTAGTAAATGCTACAGGAGTTAACACTTATAGCGTATTAAACGCTAACAAAGTTGTTATTTCTGAAAGCTCTTTAGAAGGAATTCAATCTAATTTAAGTAAATAGGGAACAAAATGAGTATTTTAATAAAACCTATTATTACGGAAAAAGCAACAAACGATAGCGAGGTATATAACCGTTATGCATTTGTAGTAAATAAGAAAGCTAACAAAGTAGAAATCAGAGGAGCTGTTGAGGCTGCTTATGGTGTAGCAGTTACTTCTGTTAAAACTATGAACTATCCTATTCAAAGAACTACTAAATACACTAAGAAAGGTTTAGTAACTGGGATAAAAAGTGGATACAAGAAAGCAATTGTTCAGTTAGCTGAAGGAGAAATTATTGATTTTTATAACAATCTTTAAGAAAAGACAGAATGTCAGTTAGAAAATTAAAACCAATAACACCAGGTCAGCGTTTTAGAGTTGTAAATGGGTTCGACACCATTACTACTGATAAGCCGGAGAAATCTTTATTAGCTCCGAAAAAAAGATCTGGAGGTCGAAACAATCAGGGTAGAATGACAACACGTAACATCGGTGGAGGTCATAAACAAAAATACCGTATTATCGATTTTAAAAGAGATAAGCAAGGTATCCCTGCAACAGTAAAAACTATCGAGTACGATCCAAATCGTACTGCATTTATTGCATTAGTTAGTTATGCTGATGGTGAAAAGCGTTATGTAATTGCACAAAACGGATTAAAAGTAGGTCAAACGATCGTTTCAGGTAAAGAAGTAGCTCCAGAAGTTGGAAACGCTATGTATTTAAGTGAAATTCCTTTAGGTACTACTATTTCTTGTATCGAGTTACGTCCAGGACAAGGAGCTGTTATGGCTCGTTCAGCTGGTTCATTTGCTCAATTAATGGCAAGAGATGGAAAGTATGCTACAGTGAAGTTACCTTCAGGTGAAACAAGATTAATCTTATTAACTTGTATGGCTACTATCGGAGTTGTTTCTAACTCAGATCATCAATTATTAGTATCTGGTAAAGCAGGTAGAAGTAGATGGTTAGGTAGAAGACCAAGAACTAACCCAGTTAGAATGAATCCAGTTGATCACCCAATGGGTGGTGGTGAAGGACGTTCTTCAGGAGGACATCCAAGATCTAGAAACGGTATTCCAGCTAAAGGATTTAAGACTAGATCTAAGACTAAAGCTAGTAATAAGTATATTATAGAACGTAGAAAGAAATAAGACATGGCAAGATCATTAAAAAAAGGACCTTTCGTTCACTATAAACTAGAGAAAAAGGTGTTGGCAAACGTTGAAACTGAGAGCAAATCAGTTATCAAAACTTGGTCAAGAGCAAGTATGATTACTCCAGATTTCGTTGGTCAAACAATTGCAGTTCACAACGGACGTCAGTTTGTACCAGTTTACGTTACAGAAAACATGGTAGGTCATAAATTAGGCGAATTTTCACCAACACGTTCTTTTAGAGGGCACGCTGGTGCAAAAAATAAAGGAAAAAAATAAGTAGGAAATTATGGGAAGTCGTAAACATAACATGGCAACACAGTTAAAAGAAGCTAGAAAGTCTAGAGCTTTCGCTAAAATAACTAATTGTCCTACATCACCAAGAAAAATGCGCTTGGTAGCGGATTTAGTAAGAGGAGTAGAGGTTGAAAAAGCTTTACAAATCTTAAAGTTTAGTCCAAAAGAAGCATCTCGTAACTTAGAAAAGTTATTATTATCAGCTATTGCTAACTGGCAAGCTAAAAATGAAGATGCAAGTATCGAAGATGCTGGATTATACGTAAAGTCAATCTGTGTAGATAGCGCAGGTATGTTAAAAAGATTAAGACCAGCTCCACAAGGTCGTGCACATAGAATTCGTAAGCGTTCTAATCACGTAACTTTAGAGTTAGGTGCTAAAAATAACAGTAATTAATCAAAGTAGAAATGGGACAAAAAACAAATCCAATAGGAAATCGTTTAGGAATCATCAGAGGATGGGAATCTAACTGGTATGGTGGAAATGACTACGGAGATAAATTAGCTGAAGACGATAAAATAAGAAAGTATATTAATGCTAGATTATTTAAAGCAAGTGTATCTCGTGTAATTATTGAGCGTACTTTAAAGCTTGTAACCGTTACTATCACTACTGCACGTCCAGGTATCATCATTGGTAAAGGAGGTCAAGAGGTAGACAAGTTAAAAGAAGAGCTTAAGAAAATTACTAGTAAAGAAGTTCAAATTAACATTTTCGAAATTAAGCGTCCAGAATTAGATGCTAAATTAGTAGCAGCTAGTGTAGCTCGTCAAATCGAAAACAGAATTTCTTACAAGAGAGCAACAAAAATGGCTATCGCAGCTTCAATGAGAATGAATGCAGAAGGGATTAAAATCCAATTATCTGGTCGTTTAAACGGAGCAGAAATGGCGCGTTCTGAACATTATAAAGAAGGAAGAATTCCTCTTTCTACTTTTAGAGCAGATATCGATTATGCACTTGTTGAAGCACATACTCAATACGGAAGAATCGGTGTTAAAGTATGGATTATGAAAGGTGAGGTTTATGGAAAGCGTGAATTATCTCCATTAGTAGGATTATCTAAACAAAAAGGTAACTCTAATAAAGGTGGTGGTAATGGAAAGCGTCAACCTCGCAGAAGAAAATAATTTTTAAAATTAGAAATTAAAAATGTTACAGCCAAAAAGAGTAAAATACCGTAAGGTACAGAAGGCCAAAGGTAATATGAAAGGTAACTCTAATAGAGGAAACCAACTTTCTAACGGAATGTTTGGAATCAAATCATTAGACCAAGACCTATTAACCTCTCGCCAAATAGAGGCAGCTCGTATTGCGGCAACTCGTTATATGAAAAGAGAAGGGCAACTTTGGATTAAAATATTTCCAGACAAACCTATTACTAAGAAGCCTTTAGAGGTACGTATGGGTAAGGGTAAGGGTGCTCCAGATCATTTTGTTGCTGTTGTAAAACCAGGTAGAATTTTGTTTGAAGTTGGTGGTGTACCAATGGATGTTGCAAAAGAAGCTTTACGTTTAGCAGCTCAAAAACTTCCAGTAAAGACGAAGTTTGTTATCGCAAGAGATTTTGATTTTAACGCTTAATTCTAAAAGACATGAAACAATCAGAAATTAAAGAATTATCTATCGCAGACTTACAAGAAAAGTTAGGAGCGTTAAAGAAGAATTATACGGATCTTAAGATGGCTCACGCCATAACTCCATTGGAAAACCCATTAGAGTTACGTAGCTTAAGAAGAACTGTGGCAAGAATTGCTACAGAGTTAACCAAAAGAGAATTACAATAATTCTAGTCAGTTTTAAAGATGGAAAAAAGAAATCTTAGAAAAGAGAGAATAGGTGTTGTATCTAGTAACAAAATGGAGAAATCTATAGTTGTTTCTGAGGTAAAAAGAGTAAAGCACCCAATGTACGGTAAGTTCGTATTAAAAACGAAAAAGTACGTTGCACATGACGAGAATAACGATTGCAACGAAGGAGATACTGTAAGGATAATGGAAACACGTCCTATGAGTAAATCTAAGCGTTGGAGATTAGTAGAAATCCTAGAAAGAGCTAAATAATATGTTACAGACAGAATCAAGATTAAGAGTCGCAGATAACACTGGAGCAAAAGAAGTTTTAGTGATTAGAGTTTTAGGAGGAACAAAAAAGCGTTACGCTAGCGTTGGAGATAAAATTGTAGTAACTGTAAAGTCTGCAACTCCAAACGGAACTGTAAAGAAAGGTCAAGTATCTCGTGCAGTTGTTGTTCGTACTAAGAAGGAAATTAGACGTAAAGACGGATCATATATCAGATTTGATGATAATGCTTGTGTTCTTTTAAATCCTACAGAGGAAATGAGAGGAACTCGTGTATTTGGTCCTGTTGCCCGTGAATTACGTGATAAGCAATTTATGAAGATAGTATCATTAGCACCTGAAGTGCTTTAAATCGACATTAAGATGAAGAAGTTCAAAATCAAATCAGGAGATACTGTTAAAGTATTAGCAGGAGATCACAAAGGATCGGAAGGAAAAGTTTTACAAATCCTTAAAGATAAGGATAGAGTTTTAGTAGAAGGTGTTAACATGGTGTCTAAGCACACTAAACCTAGCGCTGCTAATCCTCAAGGAGGAATTGTAAAGAAAGAAGCTCCATTACATATATCAAACGTTGCTTTAGTTGAAAACGGTGAAGCAGTAAGAGTTGGTTACAAAATGGATGGAGATAAGAAAGTAAGATTTTCAAAAAAATCAGATAAAGCAATATAACCATGAGTTACGTACCAAGATTAAAAGAAGAGTACAAGAGCAGAGTTATCAAAGCTCTTACTGATGAATTTGGTTATAGCAATATAATGCAAGTACCTAAATTACAAAAGATTGTTGTAAGTAAAGGTGTAGGTGCAGCTATAGCAGATAAGAAGTTAATTGAATATGCTGTTGATGAGTTAACTACTATCACAGGTCAAAAAGCAGTTCCAACAATTTCTAAGAAAGACGTTGCAAACTTCAAATTACGTAAAGGAATGCCAATTGGTGCAAAAGTTACGTTAAGAGGAGATAAAATGTTCGAATTTTTAGATAGATTAGTTACAGCTTCTTTACCACGTGTAAGAGACTTTAACGGAATCAAAGCTAACGGTTTTGATGGTAGAGGTAATTACAACTTAGGAATTACTGAACAAATCATCTATCCTGAAATTAATATTGATCAAGTAAAAAAGATTAGTGGTATGGATATTACTTTTGTAACATCTGCTAACACTGATAAAGAAGCTAAATCATTATTAGGAGAATTAGGTTTACCATTTAAAAAGAACTAAAAGATGGCTAAAGAATCAATGAAAGCGCGTGAGCGCAAAAGAGCTAAAACGGTAGCTAAGTATGCAGAAAAGAGAAAAGCTTTAAAAGAAGCTGGAGACTACGAAGCATTACAAAAATTACCAAAGAATGCATCGCCAATTAGAATGCACAATCGTTGTAAATTAACTGGTCGTCCAAAAGGATATATGCGTCAGTTCGGAATTTCACGTGTAACTTTCCGTGAAATGGCTAACCAAGGATTAATTCCAGGAGTAAAAAAAGCAAGCTGGTAGACAGCACGTTTTTATAAATTAAAAAAGGTATATAGCAGTAAAATGCTATATGCCTTTTTTGTTTTTTCTATAATTGTATACCATAGATTACTTGGCTTAATTTAAGTTGAAAATAGATGAAAATTAGACCTGATTTACTCCAATAAATTAAGAGTCAAAATGATAAGATTTAAAAACGTTTGAATTTTAAAAAAAATATGTATATTTGCACTCTGTTTTTTATAGGGTAAATTATGTCTTGTAAGTAACTGTTAATAAATTAGCAAAGCCTTATAAGTGATTTATTTCTGAAAAACAAAAAATGAATATTAACTGGTTTCAGGTTCAGTAACAACTTTTTTAAAAAGAAAATTATCGTAAGTTATTGAAAACCAAAGCCGCAATTTAATTAATTATGTATACAGATCCAATCGCGGATTTTCTTACTCGAGTGAGAAATGCTATTGCAGCAAATCACAGAGTAGTTGAAGTTCCTGCTTCAAAGTTGAAGAAGGAAATGACGAAGATTTTGTTCGATCAAGGTTACATTTTAAGTTATCAGTTCAATGACGATAAAGTACAAGGGACTATTAAGATAGCTTTAAAATACGATCGTGACACGAAAGAATCAGTAATCAGAAAAATTCAAAGAATTTCAACACCAGGTTTACGTAAGTACGTTGGCGCTAAAGAAATGCCAAGAGTATTAAACGGATTAGGTATTGCTATCGTTTCTACATCTAAAGGTGTAATGACAAACAAAAAAGCAAGGCTTGAGAATGTTGGTGGAGAAGTTTTATGTTACGTTTACTAAAAAACATTTTGTAAGATGAGTAGAATAGGAAAAAATCCAATCGCATTACCACAAGGTGTTGAAGTAAAAGTAGACGGAAACGTGGTTACAGTAAAAGGTAAATTAGGTGAGTTAACTCAAGAGTTAAAATCTGATATTACTGTAAAAATTGAAGATGGTACTTTAACAGTTGAAAGACCATCAGATAATAAAGACCATAGAGCAGCTCACGGTTTATATCGTGCATTAATCAACAATATGGTTGAAGGTGTTACTAAGGGTTATACTAAAGAATTAGAGTTAGTAGGTGTTGGTTATAGAGCATCTAACCAAGGGCAAAAATTAGATTTAGCTTTAGGTTTCTCTCATAACATAGTATTAAATTTAGCTCCAGAAGTTAAGGTTGAGACAGTATCTGAAAAAGGTAAGAATCCAATCGTAAAATTAACTTCACATGACAAGCAGTTAGTTGGTCAAGTTGCAGCAAAAATCCGTTCTTTCCGTAAGCCAGAGCCTTACAAAGGAAAAGGAATTAAGTTTGTAGGAGAAGTATTAAGAAGAAAAGCAGGTAAATCTGCATAATAAATTAAGAGAAATTATTATGGCATTATCAAAGCTTGAAAGAAGACAACGAATTAAGTATAGAATTAGAAAAGTTGTTACAGGAACAGCTGCTAAACCAAGATTATCAGTTTTTAGAAGTAACAAAGAAATCTATGCTCAGTTAATTGATGACGTAGCTGGAGTAACTTTAGTATCAGCTTCATCAAGAGATAAAGGAATTGCATCTGGTTCTAAAGCAGAGGCAGCTACAGCAGTAGGTAAATCGATTGCTGAAAAAGCAGTTAAAGCTGGCGTTGAAACAGTTTCTTTCGATAGAAATGGTTTTTTATACCACGGTAGAGTTAAAGTATTAGCAGATGCTGCTAGAGAAGCTGGTTTAAAATTTTAAGAAATTATATTATGTTAGGATATAAAAACGTAGAAAGAGTAAAACCAAGCGGATTAGAGCTTGTAGATAAATTAGTTGGTGTACAACGTGTTACTAAAGTAACTAAAGGAGGTAGAGCATTTGGATTCTCTGCTATCGTAGTTGTTGGAGATGGTAACGGTGTTGTAGGTCACGGATTAGGAAAGTCTAAAGATGTTGCTTCTGCAATTGCTAAGGCAGTAGAAGATGCAAAGAAAAATTTAGTGCGTATTCCTATTTTAGATGGAACTTTACCTCACGAACAGAAAGGTAAGTTTGGAGGAGCAAAAGTTTTTATTAAACCAGCTTCACATGGTACGGGAGTTATTGCCGGTGGTGCAGTACGTTCAGTATTAGAATCAGTTGGTATTAAAGACGTATTATCTAAGTCTCAAGGATCTTCTAACCCACATAACGTAGTAAAAGCTACTTTTGATGCTTTATTACAGTTACGTAGTGCAGCTACTATTGCTAAGCAAAGAGGTATTTCTTTAGAGAAAGTTTTTAACGGTTAAAATTTAAGACGATGAGTAAAATTAGAGTTACACAAGTAAAAAGTCAAATCGGTCGCCTTAAAAATCAAAAGAGAACTTTAGAGGCATTAGGATTACGAAGAATGAACCAAACAGTAGAGCACGAGGCAACTCCTTCTATTATTGGTATGGTAAATACAGTTAAACACTTAATTTCTGTAGAGGAAGTTAAATAAGACAATATATAATCATGAGTTTACACAACTTAAAACCAGCAGAGGGATCTGTTAAGAAAGTTAAGAGAATTGCACGTGGTGAAGGTTCTGGTAAAGGTGGTACTGCTGCTAGAGGTCACAAAGGAGCTAAGTCTCGTTCTGGTTATTCTCGTAAAGTAGGGTTTGAAGGAGGTCAAATGCCACTTCAAAGACGTGTACCTAAATTTGGATTCACAAACATTAATCGTAAAGAGTATGTTGGTGTTAATTTAGACAAATTACAAGGATTAGTAGATAACGGAAAAATTACAGATACAGTTAATTTAGACGTTTTAGTAGAAAATCGTTTAGCTCGTAAAAACGACTTAGTAAAAATATTAGGTGGTGGAGAATTAAAAGCTAAATTAAATATAACTGTACATAAATTTACTGCATCAGCAAAAGCGGCTATCGAGGCTGCAGGTGGTGAGGCAGTTACCTTATAAGAATTGTAAATGATGAATTTTATAAATACTTTAAAAGATATTTGGAAGATAGAAGAGTTAAAATCTAAATTAATTTTAACCTTATGTTTAATTGCTGTTTACCGTTTTATGGCGGCAGTTCCATTACCTGGAATTGACCCTACACAGTTATCAGCTTTACAAGACAGTACTTCCGAAGGTCTTTTAGGTTTATTAAACGCATTTACAGGAGGGGCATTTGCTAGAGCGTCGGTTATGGCACTTGGTATAATGCCTTATATTTCAGCATCTATTGTAGTTCAGTTAATGGGTATTGCGGTGCCATATTTACAAAAATTACAAAAAGATGGAGAAAGTGGACGTAAGAAGATTACGCAAATAACAAGATGGCTTACGATTGCTATTACATTGTTTCAAGCACCAACCTATATTGGTATTATTCAAAACCAAATGGGATTAGGACCTGAAGCATTTTTAGTAACAGGAGTTCAATTTTGGGTATCATCAATTATTCTTTTAAGTGCAGGAACAATTTTTGCAATGTGGTTAGGAGAGCGTATTACTGATAAAGGAGTTGGTAACGGTATATCGTTATTAATTACTGTTGGTATTATTGCTAATTTCCCAGCTGCTTTTGTTCAAGAATTACTTTCTAAACAAACAGCAGGAGCTGGAGGTATAATGATGATATTAATCGAATTAATAGTTTGGTTTGTAGTAATCTTGTTAACCGTATTATTAGTTACAGCAGTACGTAAAGTAGCAGTTCAGTATGCACGTCGTACAGCAGTTACAAACATTAAAGATGTTGATGGTGCTCGTCAGTACATTCCATTAAAATTGAATGCAGCTGGAGTAATGCCAATTATTTTTGCACAAGCTATTATGTTTTTACCAGTAGCTTTAGGTCAAAAATTCCCAGCATTAAATAGTTTGACTGATAATTTCGGGTTATGGTACAATGTTATATTTGCTTTCTTAATTATTGTTTTTAGTTATTTTTATACGGCGATTACAATCCCAACAAACAAAATGGCTGAGGACTTAAAGAGAAGTAATGGTTTTGTTCCTGGATATAAACCAGGAGAAGAAACAGCTAACTTTTTAGATTCAGTGTTATCAAAAATAACATTACCAGGATCTATCTTTTTAGCAGCGTTATCTATTTTACCTGCAATCATTGTTAAGTTTGGAGTTACTCAAAACTGGGCAATGTTCTTTGGAGGAACTTCTTTAATCATTATGGTTGGAGTTGCAATAGATACCATTCAGCAAATCAATTCGTATTTATTAAACAGTCGTTATGACGGTTTAATGAAAACAGGTAACAGTAACAGAAAATCGTTAAAATAGTATGGCTAAGCAACCAGCAATTCAACAAGACGGAACCATTACAGAAGCATTATCAAATGCAATGTTTCGAGTGGAATTAGAGAACGGACATATTGTTACGGCTCACATTTCAGGAAAAATGCGTATGCATTATATCAAATTATTACCTGGAGATAAGGTAAAATTAGAAATGAGCCCATACGATTTAACTAAGGCAAGAATTACTTACAGATATTAAAAAAACACACTGATGAAAGTAAGAGCATCATTAAAGAAAAGAAGTGCCGATTGCAAAATAGTACGCAGAAAAGGCAGATTATACGTAATAAATAAAAAGAATCCTAGATTTAAACAAAGACAAGGGTAATGGCAAGAATAGCAGGTATAGATATTCCAAAGAATAAAAGAGGTGTTATCGCTTTAACTTACATCTTTGGTATAGGAAACAGTAGAGCTAAAGTAATCTTAGCTAACGCAAAAGTAGATGAGAGTATCAAAGTTCAAGATTGGACTGATGATCAAATTGCAGCAATTCGTGAGCAAGTAGGAACTTTTACCATTGAAGGTGAGTTACGTTCTGAAGTTCAATTAAACATCAAACGTTTAATGGACATCGGATGTCAAAGAGGTATTCGTCATAGATTAGGTTTACCTTTAAGAGGACAAAGAACTAAGAATAACTCTCGTACAAGAAAAGGTAAGAGAAAAACTGTAGCTAACAAGAAAAAATAATCATTGATTGTTTTTTACTAATAGTAAAGAATTATGGCAAAGTCTAAAATAACAAAAAAACGTAAAGTTGTAATTGAATCAGTAGGTGAAGCTCACATTACTGCATCATTCAACAACATTATTATTTCTTTAACAAACAAAAAAGGTGACGTTATTTCTTGGTCATCTGCAGGAAAAATGGGCTTCAGAGGTTCTAAAAAGAATACTCCATATGCAGCTCAATTAGCAGCAGAAGATTGTGCTAACGTTGCAAAAGAAGCAGGTTTACGTAAAGTAAAAGTGTACGTTAAAGGACCAGGTAACGGTAGAGAATCTGCAATCAGATCTATCCACAATTCAGGAATCGAAGTAACAGAAATCATTGACGTTACACCAATTCCTCACAATGGATGTCGTCCACCTAAAAGAAGAAGAGTATAAGTTGATGTAAATCAACTTATACTTTGTTTTAGTGTACTTTTGTACACAACAAATTATATTTTAAACAAAAGTAGGAACAAGATTATCGAAGGAGTTAGCCTTAATTCATAATCCCTACTAAATTATTAAGAAATGGCAAGATATACAGGACCAAAGACTAAGATTGCTCGTAAATTTGGCGAAGCAATTTTCGGAGAAGACAAAAACTTCGAAAAAAGAAATTTCCCTCCAGGACAGCATGGAAATGCTAGAAGAAGAGGAAAAAAATCTGAATACGCTATCCAATTAATGGAAAAGCAAAAAGCAAAATACTCTTACGGTATTTTAGAGCGTCAGTTCAGAAACTTATTCAAAAAAGCATCTGCTTCTAAAGGAATTACTGGTGAGGTTTTATTACAATTATGTGAATCTCGTTTAGATAACGTAGTATTCCGTTTAGGAATTGCTAACTCTAGAAGAGCAGGACGTCAATTAGTATCTCACCGTCACATTACTGTAAATGGTGAAATCGTAAACATCCCATCTTATAGTTTAAAAGCAGGAGATGTTGTTGCAGTAAGAGAAAAGTCTAAGTCATTAGAAGCTATTGAAAATTCATTAGCATCTAACAACAACGTTTATGAGTGGTTAAGCTGGAATGCTGATCAAAAATCTGGAACTTTTATTAAAGCACCAGAAAGATTACAAATTCCTGAGAACATTAAAGAGCAATTAATCGTAGAATTATACTCTAAATAATAAATTAATCATATTGAAGTTCAGCCAAAGGGTTTATTCGTATTTCTTCAAACTTATAAACCGCGCAACTGAATAACAATTAAAAAGAAGAACAAAAACTATGGCAATTTTAAATTTTCAAAAGCCTGACAAAGTAATAATGATTGAATCTACTGATTTTTCAGGAAGATTCGAATTCAGACCTCTTGAACCAGGTTTTGGATTAACAATTGGAAACGCTTTAAGAAGAGTATTATTATCTTCTTTAGAAGGGTTCGCAATTACATCATTACGTGTTGACGGGGTTGATCACGAGTTTTCAACTATTCAAGGTGTTGTTGAAGATGTAACAGAAATCATCTTAAACTTAAAACAAGTTCGTTTTAAGAAACAAATTGAAGAGTCTGATAGAGAAACAGTTTCTATAGCAGTATCTGGTCAAGAGCAATTAACAGCAGGAGATTTACAAAAATTTATCTCAGGTTTCCAAGTACTAAATCCAGATTTAGTATTATGTAACATGGATAAGTCTGTAAACTTCAATGCAGAAATCACTATCGAAAAAGGTAGAGGTTTTGTACCAGCTGAAGAAAACAAAAGAGCAGGAGCTCCATTAGGAACAATTTTTACAGATTCTATTTACACTCCTATTAAGAATGTAAAGTATGGTGTAGAAAACTTCCGTGTAGAACAAAAGACCGATTACGAAAAATTAGTTTTCGATATCGATACAGACGGTTCTATCAATCCAAAAGATGCATTAACAGAGGCAGCTAAAATTTTAATCCACCACTTCATGTTATTCTCTGATGAGCGTATAACATTAGAGGCAGATGAAATTGCTCAAACTGAAACATATGATGAGGAATCATTACATATGCGTCAGTTATTAAAGACGAAATTAGTTGATATGGATTTATCAGTTCGTGCTTTAAACTGCTTAAAAGCTGCAGAAGTAGATACTTTAGGAGACTTAGTATCATTTAACAAAAGTGATTTAATGAAATTTAGAAACTTTGGTAAAAAGTCGTTAACTGAATTAGATGAGTTAGTGGCAAACAAAAACTTAAGTTTCGGAATGGATTTAAGCAAATATAAATTAGATAGAGATTAACCTTTCATATTTTGCTCCCCTTAGTGGGTTGTAGCAAGATGAGAGCTAAAAACCAAATGTCATGAGACACGGAAAGAAATTTAATCATTTAGGTAGACAAACAGCGCACAGAAAAGCGATGTTAGCAAATATGGCTTGTTCATTAATTGAGCACAAGCGTATTAACACAACAGTTGCAAAAGCAAAAGCTTTACGTAAGTTTGTTGAGCCTTTAATTACTAAGTCTAAAGAAGACACAACTCACAACCGTCGTGTTGTATTTAGTTACTTACGTAATAAATATTCTGTTACAGAATTATTCAAAGAAGTTTCTGTAAAAGTAGGAGACAGACCAGGAGGATATGTTCGTATCATCAAATTAGGAAACCGTCAAGGAGATAACGCTCCTATGGCAATGGTAGAATTAGTTGATTACAACGAATTATACAATCCAAAAGGAAACAAAGCTAAGAAGAGTACTCGTCGTAGCCGTCGTGGTGGTGCGAAGAAAGTTGAAGCTGCTGTTGAAACTACAACTTCACAAGAAGAAGAATAAAAATGAAAGTTTTTATAAATTATATCAAGGGGATAAACATTTAATGTTTATCCCTTTTTTTATATATTTTTGCATACAAATTACACAACACACTAAATGAAATATCAAGCACGTAAAAAAGCATTAGTTTTATTAGCAGATGGAACTATCTTCTACGGAAAATCTATCGGAATAGAAGGAACAGCTACAGGGGAAATTTGTTTCAATACAGGAATGACAGGTTACCAAGAAATTTTTACAGATCCATCTTATTTTGGACAAATGATGGTAACTACAAATGCTCATATTGGTAACTATGGTATCAATAATGAAGAAAATGAATCTGAAAGTATCAAAATATCAGGATTAATTTGCCGTAACTTTAGTTTTACACACTCGAGAGTAGATTCTGATAGTAACTTATACGATTGGTTTGAAAAGCATAATCTGGTTGCTATATCAGATGTAGATACTAGAGCATTGGTTTCTTACATTAGAGATAATGGAGCAATGAATGCTATTATTTCAACAGAGATTGATAATATTGATGAATTAAAGAAGCAATTAGCTGAAACTCCAAATATGGAGGGATTAGAATTAGCTTCAAAAGTATCTACGAAAGAACCTTATTTTGTTGGAGATGAGAATTCATCAATTAAAATTTCGGCCTTAGACATAGGAATTAAAAAGAATATTTTAAGAAACTTAGTAAAAAGAGGAGCTTACGTTAAAGTATATCCATACAATGCTAGTTTTGAAGAAATGAGTGATTTTAATCCTGATGGTTATTTTATTTCTAACGGACCTGGTGACCCAGAGCCATTAGTGGAAGCACAAAATACAGCAAAAGAAATAATTGAAAGAAATTTACCACTATTTGGTATTTGTTTAGGACATCAAGTTATTGCTTTAGCTAATGGGATTTCTACTTATAAAATGCATAATGGACACAGAGGAATTAATCATCCTGTAAAGAATTTACTTACAGGAAAGGGAGAGATAACTTCTCAAAACCACGGATTTGCTATCAATAGAGAGGAAACAGAAGCACATGCTGATGTAGAAATTACACATGTACATTTAAATGATCATACGGTAGCAGGAATTAGAATGAAGTCTAAGAATGTATTTTCAGTACAATATCACCCAGAGGCAAGCCCAGGACCACATGATTCAGAATATTTATTCGATCAGTTTATAGAAAATATAAAAAAGGCAAAGGTAGAAGCGTAAACGTTTTCGTAATTAGTTTTACACAGATAACCAATAATCGGCCACAATTAGTAAATTAGCAAGTATAAAAATAGCATTCCCGTGAGTTTAAATTCACGGGAATCTATATTAAAAATAAACAATTATGAGTATTATAATCAACATTCACGCACGTCAAATTTTTGATTCAAGAGGTAATCCAACAGTAGAAGTAGATGTAACTACAGAAAATGGAGTTATGGGTAGAGCTGCAGTTCCATCAGGAGCTTCAACAGGAGAGCATGAAGCAGTAGAGTTGCGTGATGGAGGTGATAAATATATGGGGAAAGGTGTGTTAAAAGCTGTAGAGAATGTAAACACATTAATCGCTCAAGAATTATTAGGAGTATCAGTTTTTGAACAAAACATGATTGACCAGTTAATGATTGATTTAGATGGAACTCCAAATAAATCTAGAATTGGTGCCAATGCTATTTTAGGAGTATCGTTAGCTGTTGCTAAAGCTGCTGCAAATGAATTAGGATTGCCATTATATCGTTATGTAGGAGGTGTATCAGCAAATACATTACCTGTACCAATGATGAATATCATTAATGGAGGTTCACATTCAGATGCACCAATAGCATTCCAAGAATTTATGGTAATGCCAGTAAAGGCTAAGAACTTTACAGAGGCAATGCAAGTTGGTTCTGAGATTTTTCACCATTTAAAGAAAGTATTACACAATCGTAATTTATCTACTGCAGTAGGAGATGAGGGAGGTTTTGCTCCAACATTAGAAGGAACTGAAGATGCAATTGAAACAATTGCTTTAGCCACTAAAAATGCAGGGTATGTATTTGGTGAAGAAGTAATGATTGCTTTAGATTGTGCTGCTGCAGAATTCTATGTAGATGGTAAGTACGATTATACAAAATTTGAAGGAGCCAAAGGAGAAGTTCGTTCAAGCAAAGAGCAAGCAGATTACCTTGCATCATTAGCAGAAAAGTATCCAATCATATCAATTGAAGATGGTATGGATGAGAATGATTGGGAAGGTTGGAAATATTTAACAGAAATTTGCGGAGATAAGGTACAATTAGTTGGAGATGATTTATTTGTAACTAATGTAGAGCGTTTATCTAGAGGAATTGAAAACGGTATTGCAAATTCAATTTTAATTAAAGTAAATCAAATAGGTACTTTAACCGAAACAATTGCAGCAGTAAACATGGCGCATAATGCAGGATTTACTTCTGTAATGAGTCACCGTTCTGGAGAAACAGAAGATAATACTATTGCAGATTTAGCAGTAGCATTAAATACAGGGCAAATTAAAACAGGTTCGGCTTCTCGTTCAGATCGTATGGCAAAGTATAACCAATTATTACGTATTGAAGAAGAGCTTGGAGATGTTGCTTTCTTTCCACAAGAAAAAGCATTTAAAGTAAAATAAAAGTATAGTAAATACAATAACTCAAACCTTGTTAGATTAGCTAACAAGGTTTTGTGTTTTTAACAAATTATGTTATAAGTAGTTCCTATTTTTTCATATTAAAAATCTATGAATACCTATTTTTAAAATCTTACAAAAATTGGTATCTTCGCAACTCACTTCAATAATAAAAATTTTAAGAAATAAAATGTCAGATATAGCAAAATTACAAATTGGCGAAAATACGTATGAGTTTCCATTAGTTAAAGGAACAGAAAATGAAACTGCAATTGATATTAAAACACTAAGAGGAGCTACTGGAGGAGTTATTACTATAGATCCAGGATATAAAAATACAGGTTCTTGCCAAAGTGCTATTACATTTTTAAATGGAGAAGAAGGAATTTTACGTTATAGAGGTTATGCTATCGAAGATTTAGCTGAAAAAGCTGATTTCTTAGAAGTAGCATATTTATTAATTTTTGGAGAGTTACCAAACAAAGAACAACTAGATAAGTTTCATAACGATATTCGTTCAAAAGCAATTGTTGACGAAGACGTAAAGAAAATTATTGAGGCTTTCCCTAAGAATGCGCACCCAATGGGAGTGTTATCATCTTTAACAAGTGCTTTAGTAGCATTTAATCCATCTTCTGTGAATGTTGATTCAGAAGAAGAGATGTATAATGCTATTGTAAAAATATTAGCAAAATTCCCAGTATTAGTTGCTTGGGCAATGCGTAAAAAACAAGGATTACCTTTAAATTATGGATCTACAAAATTAGGATATGTAGAAAACGTTATGAAAATGATGTTTGAGCAACCTAATGAAGAGTATGAAATCAATCCAATAATTAAGGATGCTTTAGATAAGTTGTTAATTTTACATGCAGATCACGAGCAAAACTGTTCTACTTCTACAGTAAGAATCGTAGGGTCATCTCACGCAGGATTATTCGCATCATTATCAGCAGGAATTTCAGCTTTATGGGGACCTTTACATGGAGGTGCTAACCAAGCTGTATTAGAAATGTTAGAAGCGATTAGACAAGATGGAGGAGATACTAAGAAATACATGGCGAAAGCTAAAGATAAAAACGATCCTTTCCGTTTAATGGGATTCGGACATAGAGTTTATAAAAACTTTGATCCAAGAGCAAAAATTATTAAGGTAGCTGCTGATGAAGTATTAGCTGATTTAGGAATTGAAGATCCAATTTTAGATATCGCTAAATCATTAGAGCAAGAAGCTTTAAATGATGAATACTTCGTAAAGCGTAAATTATATCCAAATGTAGATTTCTATTCAGGTATTATATACAGAGCAATGGGAATTCCAGTGGAAATGTTTACAGTAATGTTTGCTTTAGGACGTTTACCAGGATGGATTGCTCAATGGAGAGAAATGCGTTTAGGTAAAGAACCAATTGGTAGACCACGTCAGGTTTATACAGGAGAAAACCACAGAGAATTTGTAAAACTTAGCAGAAGATAAAAAATCGTAAAAGATGTCATTTAAAATTTAGATGACATTTTTTATTAAATATAATTGATGATGAAAGAAATTAAAATTATCAAAAATAGATCAGATATTGGAGCTGGAACACGTGGGTCTGATATGGGAATTGATGCTGTTGAAATAGCAGCTATTAATAGAGATAGTAATTATTTTGATTCTTATGAATTTGAAGATGTAATTACAGAAAATGAATCAGTTTACAATAAAGAAAACAACTCATTTGCTAAGAGAATAAGCAGTGTATTTAATCAATGTAAAAGATTAAGTAATCATGTAAAAGTAAATTTACAAGAAGGAAAATTTCCAATTGTAATTTCAGGAGATCACTCATCTGCTTTAGGAACTATTAGTGGAGTAAAAGCAGCAAATTCAACTAAAAGAGTAGGAGTAGTTTGGATTGATGCACATGGAGATTTACATTCACCGTATACATCACCTTCAGGAAATATTCATGGTATGCCATTATCAGCAGCTATTTCTGATGATAATTTAGATTGTCAAATAAATGATGTAGACAGAGAAACTACTGAATTATGGGATAGAATGAAAAATATTGGTACACCTGGACAAAAAGTTTTACCAGAGGATATCGTATTTTTTGGAGTTCGTGATACAGAAGAACCTGAGGATAAGCAAATGGATAAGTATGGAATCAAAAACTATATGGTTGCCGAGGTTCGATACAGAGGATTAGAAGTTTGTGTAAAAGAAGCTTTAGAAAAATTATCAGATTGTGATGTAATTTATGTTTCTTTTGATGTTGATGCTATGGATTGTGATATGATTTCTTATGGAACAGGAACCCCAGTGCCAAAAGGATTCGATCAACATGAGGTGATAGCAATTATAAATCAATTACTAGAAAGTAAAAAAGTAGCTTGTTTAGAGTTTGTTGAAATAAATCCTTTGCTTGATTTTAAAGGAAATAAGATGGCAGAAACAGCTTTTGAAGTACTTGAAGAAGTAACAAAAACGATAGAAAAGTTATAATTTAATTACTTACACACAAATCATAAATAAAACGAGCCTTATTATAAGGCTCGTTTTTTGTATAAAAATCAAAATTAATTATTATTCATTAACGTAATGAATATTGGTAGCTTTTATTTGGAAATCGCTAAAAAAACCTTCAATGCTTAGTATACCTTCATGAAAGCCAGGTTCTAAAGAAATGTTAACCTTGGCTCTAATTAATTTCGGAGGATTTGGACGAACAGTTATACTACCTTTTGCTTCTGAATTAATAGAAGTATATCCAGTACTTCCATTAAATTTGTCAACACTATCAAAATGAAGATTCGTACTAGAACCTAATCCCCATAGTGTATTAATTTTAATAGTACCTATGGCAATGTTTTCACCTGAAGCATGATCGCTAGAAAGTGTTAGTTCCATTGTACCGAACGGACCATTTATAGAATATGGATTTTGAAAAGCATATTCAGCAATGATGCCAATGTCTCCATTCGATAGTTTTTCTAATTCAGTATTTGAATTAATAGCTTTTTGAATTGTTGTAGACATGATATAATTTTAAAAATTATAAACGAATAATACCAACAACGTGAGGTTTCCCTTCTAAAGGTTGATAAATTTCTACGATAGCTTGCCATACTGCCATTGAAGGAGGCACAGAAGCTTCACATTTAAAACGATAGTTTATTCCAGCAACGACTTGCTTAGAAACTTCTTCTGGAGTGTAATTAACCCCTACTAATCCAGCCATAGCTTCATCAAATACTTTACGATCTTCAGGAGTTAAAGCTGTGTATGGAGACCATCCTCCAACTACTGTTTGGTTTTCTGTTAAAGTTTCAGTTTTCATAATTATATAAAGTTTGTAATTAGGTTACCAAAACTAATTCTAACAAGCTTTGTAGAAGTGGGGTTTTTACCCTTTATACATTGATATTTTCCCTTATTTATTTTAGTCAATTTCTTTTATGTAAATAAAAAATATATGAGTATTTTATAAATATATCATGCTAGTTTTTAATATGATTAACTCAATAAAAAATAATTACTTACATTTGTCAGCGTAAGCTTTAGGAGTAGCTAGGTAACTAGTTTGAGAAATATCCTTAGAACCTGATATGGTTAACACCAGCGTAGGAAAAAGTTAGTATCTTAAAATTTAGTGCATGACGTAAGTCAGTACTGAGTATTCTTCTATAGTTTACTTTAAATATTGAATATGATTTTAATTAAAGTAAACGAAAATAAACACCAGTTTTCAAATAATTTAACAGTAAAAGAACTAATAGAGAATCTTAAGGTTCAAACTAATGGTATTGCTTTGGCTGTAAATAATAATGTCATAAAAAAAGAAAATTGGACTTCAGAAACACTCCAAAATAACGACGAGGTTTTAATTATAAAATCAACTCAAGGAGGATAAAAAATATATAACAACAACTAATTTGATTCATTAAACAGTAGTATGAAGAAAAAAGATACAGCTCCAAGCAAAGGAGTAACAAGACAGCCGTTTCCAAATTCAAAGAAAATTTATGTAGAAGGTAAAATCCATCCACAAATAAAAGTAGCGATGCGAGAAATTGAGTTAAGCGATACCGTAGACTCAATGACTAAAAAAAGAACACCTAATGAACCAGTAACAGTTTATGATACTTCTGGACCTTATACAGATCCTAATTGTGAAATAAATATTCATAATGGATTAGAGCGTATTCGTGAGCAGTGGATTTTAGACAGAGGAGATGTTGAGGAATTAGATGAGTTTTCTTCTGAATATTGCAATGAACGTTTGAATAATGAAAAATTAGATCACTTACGATTTAATTTAAAAAACAAACCTAAGAGAGCAAAGAAAGGGCAAAATGTAACGCAATTACATTATGCAAAAAAAGGAATAATTACCCCAGAAATGGAATACATCGCTATTCGAGAAAATCAACGAATAGATGAAATGACTAGGTTAACTAAACAACATCCAGGTCAAGATTTTGGAGCTAGTATTCCTTCAAAAATTACAGCTGAGTTTGTACGTGAGGAAGTAGCAAGAGGAAGAGCGGTAATTCCATCAAACATAAATCACCCTGAAGCAGAGCCTATGATTATAGGACGTAATTTCTTGGTGAAAATAAATGCCAATATTGGAAATTCAGCAACAACCTCTTCTATAGAAGAAGAAGTAGAAAAAGCCGTTTGGGCTTGTCGTTGGGGAGCAGACAATATCATGGACTTATCTACAGGGAAGAATATTCATGAAACACGTGAATGGATTATTAGAAATTCACCAGTACCAGTTGGAACTGTACCAATTTACCAAGCACTAGAAAAAGTAAATGGAGTTGCAGAAGATTTAACTTGGGAAATATTTAAAGATACTTTAATAGAACAAGCAGAGCAAGGAGTTGATTACTTTACAATTCACGCAGGAGTACGTTTACGTTATGTGCCAATGACTGCAAAACGTGTTACGGGAATTGTATCAAGAGGAGGATCAATAATGGCAAAATGGTGTTTAGCACATCATAAAGAGAGCTTTTTATATACTCATTTTGAAGAAATTTGTGAGATAATGAAAACTTATGATGTAGCTTTTTCATTAGGAGATGGATTACGTCCAGGTTCAATTGCAGATGCCAATGATGAAGCTCAATTTGCAGAGTTAGAAACTTTAGGAGAGTTAACACAAATAGCTAGAAAACACGAAGTACAGTGTTTTATAGAAGGACCAGGTCACGTTCCAATGCACATGATTAAAGCAAATATGGATAAGCAGCTAGAAGCATGTGATGAAGCACCATTTTATACATTAGGACCTTTAACAACCGATATTGCTCCAGGTTATGACCACATAACATCAGGTATTGGAGCTGCAATGATTGGTTGGTTTGGATGTGCAATGTTATGTTATGTAACACCAAAAGAACATTTAGGATTACCAAATAAAGATGATGTGCGTACAGGGGTAGTAACCTATAAACTAGCAGCACATGCGGCAGATTTAGCAAAAGGACATCCAGGAGCACAGCATAGAGATGATGCATTAAGTAAAGCTCGATTTGAATTCCGATGGGAAGATCAATTTAATTTAGGATTAGATCCAGAGTTAGCTAGAGAATACCATGATGAAACACTACCAGCAGAAGGAGCTAAAATTGCACATTTCTGTTCTATGTGTGGACCAAAGTTTTGTTCTATGAAAATATCACAAGAAGTACGTGATTTTGCAGCTGTAAACAAAGTAGAGGGAGATGAAGTGTTTGAGAAAGGTATGCAAGAAAAATCAAAAGAGTTTATTGATAAAGGATCGGAAGTATACTTATAATCTTTGTTGAATACGAATGTACAGTTAGCAGTTAATTGTACATTCGTAATTCATAATAAATAAACCAATATCATGATTGTTTTAATAGCACCGGAAATAGATATAGATAAAGAAATAGAAATCTTACATCAATTATTTGAAGAAGGATTAATGTATTATCATTTTAGAAAACCATCTAAAACATATGAAGAACATGTTAGTTATTTGAAGCAAATTGATAAGAAATATCATGATAGAATTGTAACGCATTATTTTCATGAGTTAATTAACGAGTTTGACCTAAAAGGGATTCATTTTCAGGAACAAAAAAGAATAGACGCTTTAGAAAATGGAAAAGAATATTTTATAGGATTAAATATGATAGGGAAAACAATGAGTAGTTCGTTTCATGAGCCAGAAGAATTAGCAGCTTGTGATATTGAATTTGATTATCATTTATTAAGTCCAGTATTTTCATCAATATCTAAGAAAGGGTATAAGGGAAGAGGTTTTGATGTAAATCATATAGATAAAACTATTATAGGTATGGGAGGGATAAATGCAAATACAATTGGTAAAACACTCACTTTAGGATTTCAAGGAATAGGAGTTTTAGGAGGAGTATGGAATGCTGAAAATCCAGTAGAGAGTTTTAAGGAAATTAAACGTAGTTACGAAGAGAATACAAAGCAATAGAGTACTTCAAAGTTAAAGTTTTAAAATGTCGATTAAAAAAGATACAAAAAGCTATATACTTACCATAGCAGGTTTGGATCCATCAAGTGGAGCAGGAATAACATCAGATATTAAAACATTTGAAGCTCATGGTTTGTATGGATTGTCTGTATGTACTGCAGTAACGGCTCAAAATGACATTGATTTTAAAGCTTGCAATTGGATTAAAAAGGAAATGATTTTAGAGCAAATAACATTGCTTTTTGATCGGTTTACTATTCCTGTTGCAAAAATTGGAATTGTTCAATCGTGGGAAACACTATTGGAAATATTACAAACATTGAAGGAATTAAATCCATCAATAAAAATAATTCTAGATCCTATATTAAAAGCAAGTGCAGGTTTTAAATTTCACACAGAGGAAAACTTAGAAATACTTGAAAACGTATTGAAAGAATGTGAATTTATTACTCCAAATTATGAAGAGATAAAAGCATTATTTCCAGAAAAGACAATAGAGGAAACAATTGACTTTATTTCAGAAAAAACAAATGTTTATTTAAAAGGAGGTCATAGAACAGAAAAAAAAGGATGGGATGAAGTGTATTACAGTAAAATTGTAAAAATGAATATTCCTCCAAACACAGCTGCTGTTTTTCAAAAGCATGGTAGTGGTTGTGTATTATCAGCAGCCTTAGCAGCTAACATAGCAAATGAAAAACCATTGGAAGATGCTTGTAAAGAAGCAAAATGGTATACAGAACAATTTTTAAATTCAAATGAAACTTTACTAGGAGTTCATAATTATAACTAAGATGGTAAGTAAATTACACTATATAACACAAGGAAGCACTCCAGAAGAGCATTTAGAAAATATTCAGAGAGCATGTTCATCAGGAGCAGAGTGGGTTCAACTCCGATTAAAAAAATTAGATCCTAAAACAATTTTAGAAACAGCTAAGAAAGCTAGAGAAATAACAGCGCATTTTCAAACAAGGCTAATTATAAACGATTATTATAAAGTAGCAAAAGAAGTAAATGCTGATGGAGTTCATTTAGGAAAGAAAGATACATGCCCTTTAAAAGCACGTAATTACTTAGGTAAATTCTATACAATTGGAGGAACTGCCAATACTTTAGATGATTGTAAGAAACTTTTAGAAAAGAAAGTAGATTATATAGGTTTGGGACCTTTTAGATTTACAGAAACTAAAAAGAATTTAAGTCCAGTTTTAGGAACTGTAGGATATCAAGTATTGTTAGAAGAACTAAAAACAGAAACTCCAATTATTGCTATAGGGGGAATTACTATAGAAGATGTTCCAGAGATTATAAATACAGGAGTATATGGTATTGCAGTATCTGGAGAAATAACTAAAGACTTCAACAAAATAGGAGCATTTCATAAAATATTAAAAGCACCAAGCACTAATGAACAGGTGTATAAATTGGGTGATAATAAATAGAAGCTATGAGCACAGAATTAAAAATAGCAGATAAAACTTTCAATTCACGATTATTTACAGGAACAGGAAAGTTTAGTACGTCACAATTAATGAGAGAAGCTTTATTAGCATCGGAAAGTGAATTAATAACGGTAGCGTTAAAAAGAGTAGATGTACAAAATGAAGATGACGATATCTTAACACATTTAAATCATTCAAGAATAAATTTATTGCCTAATACTTCAGGAGTAAGAACAGCCAAAGAAGCCGTTTTTGCAGCACAATTGTCAAGAGAAGCATTGGAAACAAATTGGGTGAAATTAGAAATACATCCAGATCCGAGGTATTTATTACCAGATCCAATAGAAACTTTAAAAGCAGCAGAAGAGTTGGTAAAGCAAGGTTTTGTAATTATGCCTTATATACACGCAGACCCTGTTTTGTGTAAACGATTAGAAGAAGTAGGAGCACAATGTGTAATGCCATTGGGAGCACCAATAGGGAGTAACAAAGGACTAAAAACCTTAGAGTTCTTAGAAATAATTATAGAACAATCTAATGTGCCAGTAATAGTTGATGCAGGAATAGGAGCACCATCGCACGCAGCACATGCAATGGAAATAGGAGCAGACGCAGTATTAGTAAACACAGCTATAGCCGTTTCAGAAAATCCAGTAGCCATGGCAAAAGCATTTAAGATGGCAGTAGAAGCAGGAAGAATGGCCTACGAGGCTAAATTAGCACCTGTAAGGAAACAAGCAGAAGCAAGTAGTCCATTGACAAGTTTTTTAAATTAAGACAGTTTAAAAAGGAGTTAACAAAGTAATTTTTTAAAAATTATTGAATTACAACATATTTCATTAGAGTTTAAGATGGAATAACAAAAAGTGAATTGTGATAGAACAAACTTTTGAAAACATATTCAACCAATATAATTGGGATACTACCCTTCAAAGCATTTTTGAGAAAACAGCAGGAGAGGTGGAACGAGCTTTGGCAAAGGAAAAACTAGATTTGGAAGATTTCAAGGCATTAATTTCACCAGCGGCAAGGCCTTATTTGGAGCAAATGGCACAAAAAAGCCGTATGCTAACAAAAAAACGTTTTGGAAATACCATACAAATGTATGCTCCCATGTATTTAAGCAATGAGTGTCAAAATATATGTACCTATTGTGGCTTTAGTTTAACAAACAAAATTCCGCGCCGTACCTTAACAGATGCTGAGATATTAAAAGAAGTAGCTTTTTTAAAAGAAAAAGGATACGATCATATATTGTTGGTAACAGGTGAAGCCAATAGAACAGTTGGTGTTGAATACATAAAGAACGCTATAGAGTTAATACGTTCACAGTTTTCAAACATTACTATAGAAGTACAGCCTTTAGATCAAGAAGAGTATGAGTTGCTTATAGAGAGTGGTTTATATGCAGTTTTAGTATATCAAGAAACATATCATAGAGATGAATATAAAAAGCATCATCCAAAAGGGAGAAAATCAAACTTCGAATATCGATTAGATACTCCAGATCGTTTAGGAAAAGCAGGAATACATAAAATAGGATTGGGAGCTTTGTTTGGCTTAGAAGATTGGAGAGCGGATAGTTTTTTTACTGCCTTACATCTTAAATATTTGCAGAAAACCTATTGGAAAACTAAATACTCAATATCGTTTCCGCGTTTACGTCCTCATTCAGGAGGATTAGAACCAAAGGTAGAAATGACCGATGCAGATTTGGTACAGTTAATATGTGCTTTTAGGCTACTAGATGAAGATTTAGAACTCTCAATGTCTACTAGAGAAAGTGAAGTATTTAGAAATAATATTGTTAATTTAGGAGCTACCTCTATGAGTGCAGAATCTAAAACCAACCCAGGAGGTTATAGTGTTGAACCACAGTCATTAGAACAGTTTGAAATATCAGACGAAAGAAGCACAGAAGAAATAGTTTCCATGCTAAAAGAACAAGGATTAGAAGTAGTTTGGAAGGATTGGGAACAATTTGTATAAAGTAATTATCAGTTTATGAGTAAAGAATTAGATTTAATGAATTATAATATAATTGGAGAATTTAATTCAGGATTAAAAGTTTATTTAGAAAATAAACTGGTAATGTATTCTAAAGTAAGTAGAAAGTTTTTTTCCGATATCATAAAGGTATATGATAGAAAACAAAACTTAATATTGGAAGTAAAACAGCATTCTGATTATTATGAGATAATTAAAATTAATGATAAAGATTTCTGGGATATAATAAAGATAAATAAAGATGAAATTATATTTGGAGAAAATCAAGTAATCGACTTTAGGTCAAAATGGTTCACAATTTCATTATATCCTAAAATGAAAATCTATTTTAAGAATGAAGAAATTGGGCTTATTAGAGCTAAATTATTTTCATTAAATATAAATACTGATTTGTATATAAAACGTTTTGAAAATGATTTAGTCAAATACGTTTTAATATTACTTTTATGTAGATTTTCAAGTGTAGATCATGGATAAGTAGCTTAACTGTAAAAGAAAATATGTTTACCAAAGAAGAACAAAAACAATACAATCGTCATCTAATTTTAGATAAGATAGGTTTAGAGGGGCAACTAAAATTAAAACAAGCCAAAGTTTTAGTAATAGGAGCAGGAGGTTTAGGATGTCCAGTACTACAGTATTTAACAGCAGCAGGAGTTGGAACTATTGGAATAATTGACGATGATGTGGTAGATCAAAGTAATTTACAACGTCAAATATTGTATACTATAGACGATATTGGTTTTTCAAAAGCTGAAAGTGCTGCAAAACGATTGTCAAAACTAAATCCATTTATCCAGTTTAATGTTTATAAAGAAAAGTTAACCAGAGATAATGCAATTTCAATGTTTAATGCATATGATGTAATTGTTGATGGAAGTGATAATTTTTCAACAAGATATTTAACCAATGATGCAGCAGTACTAACGAATAAACCTTTGGTATACGGAGCAATCTTTAAGTTTGAGGGGCAAGTAAGTGTATTTAATTATAATGGGAGCGCTACCTATAGGTGTTTATATCCTACACCACCAAAACCAGAAGAATCACCTAATTGTTCACAAATAGGAGTACTAGGAGTATTACCAGGAATTATAGGTGGATTTCAAGCAAATGAAGCAATAAAAATTATTTGTGGAATTGGAGAAGTATTAGCTAATAAGCTTTTAATGTATAATACTTTAAATATGCGTCAGATGACTTTAAATTTAGAAAAAACATCAAAGTCAAAAGTAACGGTACTAGAAGATGATTATGATTTTTTTTGTGGAATTAAAGCAATAGCGAACGAAATAACATTAGTTGAGTTAGAAGAAAATACTGAAAAGTATCATCTTTTAGATGTTAGGGAAGATTGGGAGCGTGAGCAACATCATATTGGTGGACAGCATATTCCACTAGGAGAATTACAACAACGATTTGAAGAAATAGATATAACAAAAAATGTAGTTGTGTATTGTAAGTCTGGAATAAGAAGTAAAAAGGGAATCACATTTTTAGAAGAGCAGATTAAAGAAATAAAGTTTATCAATTTAAAAAACGGACTTGGATAAAAGTAAAAGATAAATTTCCCTAAGTATAAGCTTAGGGAAATTTTTATATCTTAACTATTAATTTTCTCTATTAAAATTCTAAATCAACAACTAAGTCAAATTCATCATAAATAGCTTTGTCTTTTAATCCGTCAAAGAAACTAGTTGAACCATATTTTACATTGTATTTAGATCTATCTATTTTTAAAGAAGCATTCGCTTTATTTCCATAAACAGAAAGTATAAAATCTACTTTTTTAGTAATGCCTTTAATAGTTAAATCACCAGTAACTTTATAAGAATTCTTTCCTGTAGATTTTACTTTTTTGAAAACTAAAGTTGCAGTTGGGTTTTTCTTAACTCCAAAGAAATCATCAGATTTTAAATGCCCTTCTAACTTATTTTTATATTCACCATTTAAATCAGTACAAGCAATGCTTGTCATATCTATAGTGAATTCACCACTAGTTAATTTATTGTTGTTAAAGCTTAAAGAACCCGTTTTTAAAGCAATAGTTCCTTCATGTGAACCAGTAACTTTGTATCCTTTCCAAACAATTTTACTGTTTTTAATTTTAATATCTTTCTTAGTGTCTTTTAAAGTAGTAAAAGAAAATGTAAGAAAAGCTAATAATGCTATGGCTCCGATATTTTTAATTGTATTTTTCATTTTTATTGTTTTTAAGCGTTGTAATAAAATTTTTCTTTAATTATTTTTCCATCTTTCCAGTCTTGAACGGCAACTTGTGTAAAGTTTTTAATCCCCCAATCTTTATGAGTATAATCAAAATGCCATTCGACCATAGTTGTATTTTCTCCAATAGTAACTTTTAACGGTTGTGCAGCTCTAAATTCTGTAATAGCAGCAAAAAACTCTTCTTCACGTTGTCTGTTAGCAGATTTACCTTCAACAATTGGATCGTTATTTTCTTGCATTACAACATCATCATGATAAAATTGATCAAAAGCTTCTAAGGCTTTACCTTGAAGAATCATATCATTAACAGTGCTGATTTTCTCTAATAAAGTATTCATCTTTTTTTGTTTAAATATTATGATACAAATATCTAAAGCATAAAAAAGACTAAAAATGAAGTAGATTATGAAATGATGTTAAACTAGATTAACTTTTATTGGTTTTGAATAATTTGACTTTTAATTTTACTTAAAAATTCCTTAGTAATACCTAAGTAAGAAGCAATCATATATTGAGGAACTCGTTGTTCTATTTTAGGGTATGTTTCTTTAAAAATTAAATAACGTTCTTTAGCAGAAAGACTAAAGTTTCTAATAATTCTCTTTTGAGAAGCAACAAAAGCACGTTCTACTATTTTTCTAAATACGCGCTCTAATTTTGGAATTTCAGCATATAAATATTCAAGGTTTTCAAAAGTAAATTGGATAAGCTGAGTAGCTTCAATACATTGAACATTAAAATCAGAAGGAGTTTGAGTTATAAAACTTCCTAAATCAGAAGCCCACCAATCTTCAATAGAAAACATTACAACATGTTCTTGCCCTTCTTGGTTGGTATAAAAGGTTTTGGTACATCCAGAAATTATAAAATTAACCGTTTTACATACATCTCCTTGCTGAGCTATATATTGATCTTTTAAATAGTTTCTGAACGTAATTTTAGCGTTAAGAATATCTTCTTCCTCTGCTGTTAAGGAAGTATGTTTATTAATATAATCTAATAAAGGTTTTGTATTCATTTGCTTGTTACTAAGGTTTCAGGTTCTCTTTAGTTATAGATCCCCACTTATTCATTTCAGATAAGACAGGTAAAATTCCAAATCCAAAATTAGTAAGTTTATATTCAACACGAAGAGGAACTTCTTTAAAAATTAATTTTTCAATAATTCCATCTGCCTCTAATTCACTTACTGTATTTGCTAACATTTTATCACTTATATAAGGTAGAGCTTCTTTGAGCTGATTAAACCTAACTTTACCATCATGTATTTTCCATAAGACAGCTGGTTTCCATCGCTTACCAATAAAACGTAACGTTGTCATGAATGGGCAATCATATTCCAAAAACTTTTCATTTTCAAAATTAGTTGATGTTTTTTTTCTCATACTTACCTTTTTGTTAGTTGCTAACTGTTTGGTTATTGTCATACAAACATACAATTTTGTATAGAATTTAAAACGTATTCAGATGAAAATTAACTTTATAGGTGCAGGAAATGTAGCATCGAGCTTAGGAGAATTATTTACAAATGCTGGTTATAAAGTAAAGTATGCAACTCCAAATCCAAAAGAAAATCAAATAGCTATTTCAGAAGCTTGTGAAAGCGGAGATATAGTCTGTTTTGCAATTCCATACAATGCAATGAATAATGTGTTGTTAGTAAACAAGGAAGCTTTAAAAGGAAAAATAGTAATAGATATTACAAACGCTATTCATATAGAAAATTGGGCTCCTTTATTTTTAGGAGAAGATAGTGGGGGAGAGCAAACCGCTAGGTTATTACCTGAAAGTAAAGTGGTAAAAGCATTTAATACCATATTTGCCGACGTAATGAAAACTGGTAAACAAGAAATTAGTGGAAATAAACTTACAGCTTTTATTGCCTCTGATGATGAAGGTGCTGCTGAGGTTGTAAAAAAACTAGCTAATACTATTGGATTTGAAGGTTTAGTTGTTGGAGGTATTCAAAATGCACGTCATTTAGAAGCTATGGCTCATTTAAATATTTCGATTGCTCTTAATGGAGGCGGAACCGATGCTGGTTTTACCTATTTCCAAAGAAAATAATAAATACAAAAACCATTCATAATTACTAATGAATGGTCTTTTGTTTTAACATTGAATTTTATACTTATTTAATCAATGTGTTTTTATCAATGATTGTTTTGTTTGTTAGCTTCTGACCGTTGATAAATGATGTTACAGTTGAGGTAAAAGCCGTAGGCGCAAACAAAGCAATAAAATGAGGAGCATCTTTTACACTAATAAATTTTATATCATTGTTCTTAGCCATTTTTTCATAATGACGAAGCGCTCCATTGTAATGTGTCTTTGGATCTAATGTTCCATGTAAGATTAATGTTGGAGGCATATTTTTAGGAACTTTGGAAAAGTAGTTATCACGTTGATAAGTAGGCATAGAATTCTCAGCAATTAGTTTAGGCAATGGACTAGTAAATAATAAGCCTTTCGATTCTTTAGTAACGTCACTTTTTTTAGCTTCTGGTTTTAAATTATTTTCAGAGCCTGTAATTACCTGAGTTAAAGGTATAGAGTTAGATGAGGTTTTGTATTTAGCTCCATATTCTGTATAAAATTTGCTAATGTCAGCAATAGCAGTATTTAATGGTTCTACGTTGTTGTTAGCTAATGTTTTTATAATCGTAGGAATTTTATTTCGAACTTCAGGAATATCTAACATCATCCCCAAAATTATAGATAAATCTTGCTTAGGTAATTTTTTAGCAAAGTCGCTATTGTTTTGAGTTTTCTTAAGAATGTTTTGTAACTGATTGTTTAATGAAACAGTATTGTTTGGTTCTAGTTTGTTGTATAAATCTAAAACTGCACGTCCAACATTATTCGTTATAAATGATCTTTGACTCAAATCATAGTCTGTATCATCTTGTAAAGGAACTAGTGAGTCGAGAATAACACCGTCAATCTTAACTGAGTTTAATTGAAGTAAACGTAATACTAATTGAGTTCCGTAAGAAACTCCGTATACATAATGTTTCCCTTTTCCACTTAATTGATTCATTAAAACACTTAAATCATTAGCTGCATTGGTAATAGAAAAAGCTTGTGTATATGATTTGTTACTAAACATTTGTCCAAAACAAGGTCCCCATTCATTATTAGCCAAAGCAATACCATTAGGTGAATCTATACTTTCTTGTTTAGGACATATTTTACTAGACAATCCAGTACCTCTGTGATCTGGAACAAAAATATCTAAATGCGGAAATAGTTTTGAGAATTGATTGATTAAAGGATAAAAACTAGCACCAGATTCACCAGGGCCCCCAGCAATAAGCCAAATAGAGCCTTTCCTCTTTTTTAGTGAAGGGAATTTTCTAACAAAAATATTTAGAGTTTGATCTTTATTTGATTGATAGTTCAGAGGTGTTTTTACTGTAGTACATAAAGAAGATTTGAATTCTGGAAATTCTTCTTGATCTGAACATTTTGAAAATTGGGCATTACTGTTTAGTGTAATTAGGAAGATTGTAACGAATAGTAGGTAGTGGTGTTTTAGCATTAAAATTGAATTGTTTTAGGTTAGGTTATAAGATTACTGTTTACAGTTTTTTGCAACACTGGAAGTGATATTTTTAATTTGAGGTTTATTCATAGCCTTTTTATTTAGACGACATTATTTTATAAAATGTTACTGTTTTGATAAGATTCTAATTGTATTTGAAGGTATATCCTTACTATTATTACGGATTTTTCTTACTTAATTTAAAGCTAATTATCTATGTTTGAGTAATTAAAAATATATTATTATGAAAAAACAAATTTTAGATTTAGGTAAAGTACTAAACAAAAAAGATCAACAAGAAATTAAAGGAGGAAGAATGTTTTTTAGTTGTGCAGATTTTTGCAGAACTAGTTGGAGAGATCCAGCTTATTATATCCAAAGTCAATTAGAGCTTTATGGATTAGATTGGTCTCATTGTGTTTGTTAATAGAGACAATTAAACATTGACGATTTAGATAAAATTATGTAAGCATGATAATTAATGTTTTAAAATATTAATTATCATGTTTTTTATTTGTTTTAGAAATATTTGACTTTAATATTCCAAGATAATTTATCCAAGGGCCAACTTCTTCTGTATATTGTTTGGCCATGACTCTAGATATTTGAGCAATATGACCTAAGTCATGTACAGCCCAAGTTGAAATTAATTGTTTGAGTGTTACTTGACCAAACTCAGGATGAATTCCTGTAAGATTATAATCTTTGGTAGTAATGTTTAAAGAAATCAATTCATTAAGATTGCTTTTTCTTATCGCTTTGAATTCTTTAATTAGCTCTTGAATAGGTTTGTTTTGGTCTTCTTTTAGTTGAGCAAAACGATCAAAAGGTTCAAAGAGCTTGTTTTCAGATTTGCTTAAAATAGTTTTGATTCTAACCATCCAATCTGTTTTTTCTCCAAATATTAAATGTCCAACAATATCATAAGGACTCCAAGTATTTTCACCTTCATTATTTACAATCCATTCTTTAGACAAACCATTTAATAAGCTTTCTAAAACTTGAGGTGTTTTTTCTAAAACCTCTATTGATTTATTTAATTCAAAGTTCATTTTAATTTATTGTTTATTTATTCTAATTGACCTTAAAAAGAAGATAAAAATGTTAGAATAATGAATATGGGATAGCCAATAATAGAAATATAAAATTGATAATTTTTTTCTTCTTTATTTACTAGACTTAGAATTGTTAAAACAATACCTGCTATTAAAATCAAGTTTCCAACAATAGATAAAATTCCTATATTTTGATTAAACCTTGAAGAATCATGAACCAAATGAATATAATTTATAACTAAATATGCTATTACAATATTTATTATAATTAAATATAAAAATAGTTTGAATGACCATTTTTTATAATTTGTTGGTTTAGCTGTTCTAGTTTTCATTTACTGATATGAATTTTTTATCATTAGACTTACTCTAAGTTTGATGTAATATTTTGAACGACTTCATTTCTGTATTCAGTAGCTTTTTGAACAAACTCTTCAGTAACAGCTAATCCCTCTTCATGCTTTACAGACCATAGGATAAGCTCAACTAAAACAGGTATTAAGTCTTTTCCTTTTTCTGTCAAAGAATATACCTTTTGAGTTCTTAGTTTCTCATAAACTCTCGATTCAATAAGTCCAGCTTTTTCAAGTCTTTTTAATCTATCAGATAATATGTTAGTTGCTATCTTTTCTTTTGATTGTAGAAATTCTTTATAAAATTTTTTTTGATCAAAAACGAGGTCTCTAATAATTAGTAAGCTCCATTTATCTCCCAGTAAATCAAGAGCGTAACTAATAGGGCAGTTTGAACGATTTGTGTTTTTTTTCATGTTTACTTGTTTTTTGCAAGTGAATAATTATCTTTGCTTGCGAAATGCAAGTTAATGTAAATATTTAATAAAATGGAAACTTTTGAGATTAATTTAAACAGATTTAAAAGAGAAAATTGGACAAATCAGGAATGTGAAAACGCTGAGGTTGTAGTAGACTTTGTACAGAATATTATGAATAATCATAATTTTGAATATGTAAAAAAGAAGTATGGTAGCCATAAATACAAGCAGCATAATCAAAGCATGGTTGATGGGTTAAAAGGAGTGTTAGAAGTAGTATCTAACTTTGCTAAGCGTTATCCAGATTATATATACGATGTAAAACATATGTATGTAGATGGACCATTTGTAATTGTGCACTCTCATGCAACAAATAATAAAAAACACAGAGGCAATCCTAAAAAAGGATTAAATATTATGGATGTATGGAAGGTTGAAAATGGTGAAATTACTGAACATTGGGATTCTGTTCAACCGATTCATGGTTCTATGAGATTCTTATTTTGGATGATTGGAGGAAAGTTTAGAAACAATAATACTTATTTCTAAATGGAACTTTTAATAAAGTATTGTATTTAATGATTTTCAAATCAACAATTTAAATTATCATTAAATACAATATTTCATCAATGCTAAATTTAGCTGTTCAGTAACCAAAGATTGTATGGTTAATTAACCGTTTTTTTTCTTTTTTATTAATAAGTAGATTATAAAAATAGGAGCTATCATTGGAACAATTCCCCAAGTTTTTTTTGCAATAATCCAAGCAATGAGTCCAGTAACAATGATGCCTGCTAAAAAACCAATTAGTAAAGCATTAATTAATTTTGAGCTCTGTTTTTGATTAGTAATTTCTTTATCAGCTAATTCTGAGTTTTTGTTTTCTTGTATCAAAATATGTAGTAAGTTTTTTTAGTTTCAATTGTTTTTAAATAGTAAATATATGTAATGCTTTTTTATATAGATTATATTAGCTCCTTTTCAAGATTGCTATTGCGATGAAGTTTCCTCTAAAGACTACATGTAAAGAGTCTCCTTTAAATTCGTCATTTACTTTTGTTAATTTACTATTTAGCTCGCTTTCAAATTTAGTGTACTCCAATTCCCAAAGGTCATCTCTAATAAATTCAAAAAAACTTCTTCTAAACGCAATTGAAGTTACTTTTCCGTTTGTTTCTGCAATACTCCAAACTTGTTCATTAACACTTTGATATCCGTTATTGGCATTTTTTCTGATAATATTTCTAGAAAGCAAGTCAGCTATATCATCCCCCAAGTTTATACCAAAAGAATTCTCTTTTATATCCCATTTCCAACTTGATTTAATTATTTGTGTCATATATGAATGTATTGGAATAACCTTTATCCAGAGATAATGTCATCAAATTTATGGTAATCATATTTAGAAGCTATTATAATGCTCTTTTATTTCATTCATTAAATTATGATAAGAATAGTTTGTATTCGATTTAATAACTTTCTCAATTCTGTTTGGATCGATGTTCTTAAATAATAAAACTTGATAATCTTCGAAAACAAACTCCATAAAATCTGGATTGTCAAAAAAGTCCTTTTCAGCCTTTTTAGGATTAGTTTTTATTAATTTTAATCCAGATGCAATTATCTTTTTGTCATCCGATTTAAAAATTCCATCTTTATCTAAGTAATCAGAATTATCTACTGTATTTCCAATCCTCCAAATTATAGTCTTCTCATAATCTTGTTTTAGTTCTTTCAAATTGTAGAATACCGATTTTGGATTATCTATTTGTAGTTCCTTTAAATTGTACCTTCTTTGCGATATTATTTCGTAGTTATCGTCATATTCTTTATAGGTGTCAATACACCAGTGACTGTGAACTAAAGGAAAGTCTTCCTCTTCCAAATCAAATATAACTCCAACATATTCTTTGTCATTTAATAAGAAATCTAACCACCAACGATTCAGGTTTTTAAAAGGTGTAAGAATAGAACATGAAATCCAAGTATCTGTTATTAAAATTCCTTTTTCTAAAATTTGATTTATATTTTCTTTAGGCGTCCAGTGTATTACTTTCATATTTCGGTATCAAATACATTATCATTTATTTATATACGAAACTTTAATCATTAGTTTTTCATGAATATCAAAATAAATGTAAGTGTAGTATTGTGTAGCTAATTCTTCTTTTTCAATTTTATGGGTTCAAGGTACTAAACTTCGGTAAGTATAACAAGGAATGAATTTTTAGTGGTACTGATTCACTCGTACGAGTGAATGTATATCACCCATACGAATGAGCAATTGTCACTCGTACGAGTGAATTATACTCACTCATTCGAGTGAGTAATGCTCACGAGCTAGAGAGAATAAAAAGCTATTTACTTAATTTTAATATTCTAAAAGCTCCTTGAATAACTAAAATAAAAACGATTGTTCCGATAATCAAATCAGGTTTACTTGAATTTAACCAGTTTACTAAAAGCCCAGCTATTATTACTCCTAAATTAATAATTACATCGTTTGAAGTAAAAATCATACTTGCTTTCATATGGGCTTCTTCCTTACTTTTTGATTTTTGTAAAATGTAAAGACAAATCCCGTTTGCGATGAGCGCAAAAATTGAAATGACAATCATTGTTGAAAAATCAGGAAGTTTCTCATTGCCAAAAAATCTCCTTAACACTTCAATAAAACCTATAACAGCTAGAGTTATTTGAAAATATCCAGCCAGTTTTGCTATTCGTTTTTTCTTAATTAAAGTTCCACCAACAGCAAACAAACTAATTCCGTAAACCAAACTGTCTGCAAGCATATCTAAACTGTCTGCAATTAAACCCATTGATTTTGAGATTATACCCGTTGTCATTTCAATTAAGAAAAATGTAAAGTTAATTCCCAATACAGACCAAAGTAGTTTTTTCTGGTTTGCATTTTCTTTGAAACCTCTTTTGTCAGTTTGTTCAGTTGAGATCTTTTTTCCTCCCAAATTGAGTTCAAGAATTGATTTTTCTATTTGGTCAATTTTTCCGCTGTGGAAAACAGTCAATTTTCGGTTTGCTATGTCAAAGCTTAAATTAGCAATGCTTGAGATTTCATCCAATTTCATTCTGATGAGATTTTCCTCTGAAGGACAATCCATTTTAGATATCTCAAATATTGTTTTATTTAGTTGTTTTCTCGACATAATTCACAGCTTATTAATATGAGCTAAAAGTTAGTTTACTTTTCACATTATAAGAGTTCAATGTACTAAACTTCAGTTTGTAATACAAAGAATAGATATTATACTGAGTATTATTCATTCGTATGAATGAATAATGTTATTTATTGAAATTTAAGTAGTTTCTTTCGTAATCCATTTACCAGTGGTTGGAGCTTGATAAGTTTTCATTTTAATAAGAAGCTCATCAATATGTTCACTAATTAAAACCATTTTTCTATTTTTTTCTTTTAAAAGCCCCATTGTAACCATATGATCTAAGAAAGTAATGAGGTTATTGTAAAATCCATTAATATTAAGAATTCCAATTGGTTTTTTATGCAACCCTAATTGTCCCCACGTCAACATTTCAAAAAGTTCTTCCAATGTTCCAAAGCCTCCTGGTAAAGCAATAACACCATCGCAAAGCTCATTCATCTTGGTTTTTCTCTCGTGCATAGAATCCACTAAGATTAATTCAGTTAACCCAGTATGAGCTATTTCTTTTGATTTAAGAAAAGTAGGTAAAACTCCTATCACTTTTCCTGAGTTTGAAAGTGCTCCATTAGCTACTGCTCCCATTAATCCAACATTTGCCCCACCATATACCAATTCAATATTTTCAAGAGCTAGCTTTTTTCCAAGTTCTTTTGCTTGAAGTTCAAAATTATTATCAGTTCCAAAACTTGAACCGCAAAAAATTGTAATTCTCTTCATTCTAGTATTTATTTTATATTATGAGTAATGTTTAATAATGCAAAAATGTATTCTTGTCTATTGTTTTTACTTAATTATATATTGTATTAACAATATTTTTCATTTTCATGTAATTATAAAATGTCTTTGTGTATTGATCTTCATCAAATTTTATAATTAGTTTATCCTTTTCATTGTTATTCTTTGATTTATATTTCGAATTAATAGGTATCTTACTTTCATTTCCGAATTCCCATTGATAATATCCCTCTTTCTTTTTTATTTTTACAAAATAACCTCCATGATCTAATTCGCCACATCGAGGACATCCATAAATGTGAATGTTTTCATCTTGATATTGTTCGAAATATTGATCAATTTCATAACCATTTTCTTCTATTATTTTATCCAAGGTTTTATTATTTCTTTTATATAAACCTATTACATCATTTTTTTTAATTTCTTGTTTGAGTAATAATTTAATTGTGATTAAATCTAATTTTTTGCTAAAAGCCCCTATCATTCCTACCCAATTGTATATTATAGGTGTTTTATTTTCAAAATATTCATCAAGTATAAATGATAAAGGTTTATCATTTATATAAAATTCATAAAAGTTTTGATATACCTTATTTAAATTACCATCTGTTTTATATATTTCAATTTCATTTTGATATGACTTTCTTTGACTATAAATACTTTTTATTGAAGAAAGTGAAGACAAATCATTTAACACTCCCACATTACTTATAAAATACTTAAGTGAAATTTTATCATAGTCAGATATAGTAGACATTTTTTTAAATTAAATTATTACTAATGTTATGTATGGGAGTTGAGTAGTTGCTTAAGGTCATTGTTGTGTTTAGTTCTTGTATTTTATTTTAATAGCGCTAAAACCTCCTTTAAAATCATATGATGTGGAAATACTTCCTCAATCAAATTCACTTTCTTTACTTACTTTTAAGTTCAGCCATTTTTTGAAATATTTATATTTCTTTAATTCTTGTTTTTCAGTCCAAGAATCCCAGTTTGAATCTAATTCAAAAGGTTTAATATCAACATTGAAAGAAATAAGATTGAGCTTTTCGTTTTTAAACCCAAGAGAAAACAAATAATATTCGTTTTCAATTTTTAGGTTTTTAATGTCAATCCATTTCCATTCAGTTCCCATTTCCCTAGTTTCTTGGGGCTCTCCTAATTTTAAGTCTTTGATTTCTTGAAATCTAAAATTAGGTTTCAATGTCAATGTATTATTTATACTGATATTTCCAGTTTTAGAGTCTATCATTAGAAGTAGGCATAACGTGTTTGTATAAGATTAGTTGTGTGTTTTAAGTAATAAAGTAGTAAATAAATGACAGATAAAAAGTCCGCGAAGATTTTCGTAAACTGTCTAAAAATTAGCAATTAATTTTATACGGTGTTGCAATAGTAATTAATTACAATTTCCATCTATTAGATTTGTTTTTGTAGGGTTAAAACTATTATCCTTAACATAATAATTTCCAGATAATCCTGAATTATCAAAAAGTAATTTAAGAGCACAAAAATTATCTAGTTTCATATTGTTATCAATTACTAAATCTTGACTTATTGATTTTAAAGATTCTAAACCTGTCAAACTAGTTAGATTATCATTGTTATAGATTATTAGTGTTCCACCTAAAGATTCTATATTTGATAAAGCACTAATGTCTTTTAAAGATGAATTTCCTCCTTTTAAATCTTGACCTTGTCCAATAAATAAGTCGTCATAAATAGTTTTAAGATTTGACAATCCATTGAGGTTTTTAAGTAAATTATTATTATTGATTACAAGTTTAAAAACATGATTCAATTCTTTTAAAGGTGATAAATCGCTAATGTCAGTTGAAGGAGGAACTGAGCCATTGAGATTAATAAGATCTCCAATAATTAATATACCTTCTATTTTAGAATATTTATTACTACCTAAAAGTGTTAAATCACTTTGAGTTCTAACTGTAATTGTATTTCCTGTAATAAACTTCCATATAGGAGAGCTTGCCAAAACTTCTCCTTTATTACTTATTGTCTCAACTCTCCAATAATAAGCTGTATTAATTTTTAGGTTAGTGTATTTTTTTTCAGGAATTTTCAAATCAAATACTGTGGTAGGGGTTTCAGATGTATCAAAATACATTCTGTAAGTTGCATCCTGTGGAGTATTTTTTCCCGGTATAAAAGGAATAGTTCCATTCATAACTGGAATAGAAGCTGGATTAGGATTCGGATTTGATGAATTAATCCTTTCAACAGGAAAAACTTTTAATTCCTCTTCATCATTATTCTGACAAGAATAAAGAAGAATAAGACAAATTATTACTACAAGATTAATTTTTTTCATGATAGTGAGTTTTATTATTACCAATGGTCTTGTGTATGAAACGTATCGTCTAAAAAGACGTTATCTTTTCGGATTAACACAAAACTTAATTTTTATATTTTGTTTTTAATTTATCAATTTTTTTAAACCAAATTTTTAATTTGGCAGACTTTCTTAATATATACAAATCTTTCGGTTAAGTACTTACTAGCTTTTTTATACATCGTGTTACTAACAGTTTTTTATTCTGTTATTATTTCATTTTTCGATTTTTTGTTCAATTTCCATAACCAATATAATCCACCAAATGGTATTCCAAAAGTCCAAACTGAACTTAAATATCCCATATATGAAAAGCTAATTCCGAATAGTATTTGAAAACTTAATAAATTAAAAGAAAGTCCATAAACAGCACTATAAGTTATTGCTGGAACATTTAGGGAAATCACAGCAATATATTTCAGCCATTTTTTCTTTAGATTACTTTTCCTAATTTTTCTAATTATCCAAATATTAAAAATCGGAATGCAAATTGCTAAAATCCCAAATAACCAGAACAAAGTCATATTCGGAATTTTCTCTTTTATGTTAAGTGTTTTGATGTATAATATTTTATTTGAATCATCATCAAAAGTAATTTCGAAGACTCCAAATTCTGTGTCATTTGAAAATTCGATTTGTGCTAAAGTGGTGTTTGGTGCAGTACTTTTTCCTGCTACAGTCGATAAAGTTTTTTTAGCTGTAATAAACTTAAAGTCTAACTCTTTTCCAAAATTCTTTACTATTATATTTTGAAAATTTCTTAAACCTATTTTTAACGTATCTATATTCGTATTTTTAAAGGCTTCGTTTTCTATTGCCATAAAGTTCATACTTTTTTCATAATCTTCTTCTATTAGAGCTTCTACAAATTCCTTAGTAATGTCTTTGTAGGTAAATGCGTTATTAATAAAATTACAGCTTGTAAAAAGTGATACAGTTAGTATCAGAAGTAAAATCTTAGTAGGTTTGTTCATTTTTTTAATTGTAGGTAATGGTCGCATACAACCTTTATTTACAGGTTAATATGCGCTAATTTTCGATTTGGTATAGGTGTTGGTAATATCGAGTGGATTCAGACTTAGTCGAATCCGCAGTAATTGCGGTTATAGATTGTTGTGCAACGTTTTTATTTTTCCCATTTCAGTTTCTTTGTGAATATAGTGCATTGGATATCTACCAAATTCCCATTTTCCGTTCTCAAACCTGAAAGAAATATATCCATTTATTTTTGGTCGAGGATTATTTTTCAATTCAATAAACTTATATTTCTCTTCTATTCTAATTAAATCTTTTTCTTGAGGCTTATATTCAAAATCAAAACAATTATCTGAATTTAAAGCTTTGTCAATATTATCAATTGTAAGCTCTTTATTAATTTTGTTTTTTGGATAAATCATCATTCCCATAACACTATGCTCACTTACTTTTTCATGAAAAGAAAAGAGAGTCCATTTGAAATAGGTGTCAATATATGATTCATCCTCATTTAATATTGCCATGAGTGATTCACTTTTCTTTGATTCATATAATTTTACAACTTCATCAGCGAAATCAATATTAATTATCTCTTTTTTCGAGCATGTACAAAAATGTATTTTTAAATCTTCTTTACACATTTTTTATTAGGTTGTTACGTGACTTGTTTATATGTGCAACTTTAAATAAAATAAGTTCCATTTATCTTTTTCAATTTTTATGATACGCAATATAAAGAAAGAGAATATTATAATTCCTCAAAAGTTTTTTAAATTCATAACAATTTATCATACTAGAATATTTTTGTAATCCTAGTTACATAAGAAAATTGCTCACTTAAGAGAGAGCAATTTTCATGAGTTATGGGTAATAATTGTGTTCTAAAATGAAATAGAATTATCATTGAAATATAGCATATTACCTATAGTGTTTTATTAAAATCTTAAAAAGCATTTCCTGTTAACCCAAAAGGAATCGTATTTTTAAGATAGAAGCCACCAATTATACGAGATGGTTTTAAATCTAAAGGATGGTTAAATGAAATAGCATCGGTATTGGTTGTAATTGATGGTTTACCGAATTTTAATGTTATCAAATTCGGATATTGATTAGCGGTTTGAATAACACTATTTTCATTGCCACCTGTGTTTCCAATTACTATTATTTTTCCATTTCTAATTTGTAGAGATTTTAATAATTGTAGATTAATCATTTCCTGCTTAACATCGTTATTTATGTTATAATTTTCAGTATTGATACTCATATTCATTGTACCACCTAATTGATTTTTTGCATATCCATCATATAGAGGAGTGTTTCTGAAAAAATTAATATTTCCTATTGTTTTTGGTAAGCCTAGCCCAATAATACCAGCTCTCATTGAGTGTTCATCGGTTACAGGCATATAAACACAATGAAAAAATTCTTCACCTTGATATTCAACAAGTATTGATATTGCATTTTCTTTATAAGGTGTTGCTCCGAAATCTAACTTATAAAAGTCATTAAAGAAAGCAAAGACAATCATACGACTTGGCATATTAAATTCATCAGGAATTAAGCTTTTGTATACTTCTATATTGTCAGTTTCATAATACATAAAGATGCCATCGTTTTCGAGGTAACGATAGGGGATATATCCGTTATTAGTAATGTTATCAATAGTAATATCAATTGTTTTAGTGTTTGAACTTGTGCCATTAGATGCTTCTAATGTAATTTGATAAGTACCATTCTCTTTAAAATAAATTGAAGTATTATCGTCTGTAGTATTTTCAATTACTCCATCAGATGATGACCATTTGTAGGTAGTTGCATTTTGAGATAAATTAGTAAGAGCTACAATCGCTTGATTTTCGCCTAATAGTATTTCAGTTTCAAAATTGGCAATTACAATTGATTCAGGGGAATTATTGTTTTCATTACAAGAAAGAAAAACAATACTTATAAGAAATAGTAATGTTAAATTTAATTTATTCATATCTAAAAGTTTTATTCTATCCTAATAGACTTTAAAACTTTTAAATGGTTTAAATAACTAAAATTTTATAAAAGGTTTTTATCTAATGAAATACAGGAATTAACAAAGGAATAATACACTTTAATATTTAGATTAAGTATGAAAGGGATTAATTCTAAGTGAGTTTAAATGAAGTGAAATCTATCTAAATTAGGATATATACTATTACAAACAAATCAATTTTATTTTCATAATATTTTTTACTATAATTTTACTTTTATAGTTTTATTCACTCCATAAATAGGTTGATATAGTATTACTTCATTTTCTATTGGAGCTGGTAATTCTAGGACAATATACTTACCTGATAATTTATTATCCATTAATTCTTGGAAAGGTAATTTGTTTTTATAAACCTTAATATTGAAATTTTTATTTTCTTTTAAGAGGTGATATATTTCTTTTTTTATTAACAGTGATGATGCAGGGGAATTTTGAGAAAATAGTTCCATTGTTCCCTTTTTATTGATGCTAATACATTTAATTTCTAAGTCATTTATCGTTGAGTTTTCATTCAGATTAGACTTTAAAATTAATTTATTTTCAAAAAGATCAATAAGTTTATATTCATCATTACTTAATTTAATTGTTTTCCCTATATCTTTTTTTGACACTTTGATTGAAGAATAACTAGTTATGAATTTTATACGATAAGAAACTTCTCCTGTCAAGTTTTTGTCAAATTTGGAATCAAAACTCAGTTGATTAGATTTAATTATATATGTTCCAAAAGAGGTAGATTCTGCATTCAAAGTTTTTAATAGAGTATTGTTATTTCCTAATAATTTAAGTTCTAAAAGTTCTATAGAAATTATATTAGGGTTTTCTACTACAAAATTGCTAGGAAAATTTGAGACTAGATTTATACTTTTTGTCTTTTCATTAATTATTTTAAGTTTAGCATTTTTTTCAAAAAAATTAATACTTTCAATAATTAATTTTTTTGTTTTATTTGATTTAATTAATTTTTTATTAAGATCTAATTTTTGGTTTTTAAAATTATATTTAGGTTTTTCAAATAATTTTTTTGTCATATCGAACTTCATTTTATATATGAAATCTTTTTGCTCTTCTGAAATTTCAGTTTGTTGAGAATGAATAAAATGAGTAATGAATAATAATGTTAATAGGAAAGATTTGAATTTCATTTTTTGAATTTTTAAGAAATCGCAGCCAGAGATTTTAAAATTGCCAGTTTCGAGTCTAAAGTAACTAACTTTATGTTAAGAATTAATGCTCACTAAATCCAGTGAATTTTATTTTATGATAATTTTGATTATATATATTTCAAGAGTATTATTCTTTCATATTAGTTGTAGTTTTAAATTCATTATTAGAACCTTTTATTTTTTTTACAAAATCATTCATTTCCTTTGTAAGTAATAAATATTCTTGTTTTTTCCAGAATTCAGAATTGAAAGGTTTTTTAAATTTAAAAATGTCTTTTTTTAGCGAATGCTTTTTGTTAATTTTTCTTTTGTTTTGTTCTAAGACAACAAATAAATATTTTACATCATAAATTGTTTTTACACCATTTTTATCAATAACTTCTGTTTCAGCGTTTATTTTAGCTTTATGAATAAAATATTTATTCCAATTTATGTTCTTTTTAAAGAAGATTGATTTTTGATAATTGATTGTTCGGAATTTAATATCTCTATTTTTGGTATATAAACTTGAAGTATCTACTTGTTTTAGGTGAAATTCAGTAAAAGCATTGTCATTTTTATTCACAAGATAGTAGCCTTCATTTTTTTGACTACTTTTAAGTTTAGGGGAAAAAGAATATTTTACTAAATTTTTATCTTTCGATATGTTTTCATTGAATTTATATTCCCTTATGTTAAGACCAATACCACCAATTTCATCTAATATTTTTTTCAAATTATACATCTTAAAATAAACACCTTCTTCATAAATTCCTACTTTTCTTACATTTTGAATATTTACTGTATAGTTTTTTTTAGGCATTGGATTTTCAGATGTACCAAAAAGTGTTTTTCGATTTACTATACCATTTAAATCTTGAATCTTTAATAAATTCCCATTCTTTCTTATATAACATCTTAAAAAAAATGTTTCCGAATATGGTTTGGAGGGATAGTTATTTGTAACAGATTTGTAAATTTTTATAATCGGATTTGTATTACTTAAAATAATTTCATCTAATTCTTCAAACTTACTTTTTAAAAAAATAGTATCATTCTTTATTTTCTTAAAAGTTGTATTTATTGATTCATAGCCAATTAATCTAACTTTAATTGAATCATTTTTTGAAATAAACGAAAATCTACCTTCAGAGTTTGTGGAAGTGAAATTGTAATTATTGTAAATATCTACATATTCAATAGGTTTTTTAGTTTCGTAATTCAATACAATTCCATTTAATGTATTCTGACTAAAAGAATTAGTTATAACTAAAGTTAATGTTAAAAAGATAATCTTTTTCATATTCAGAGCAATTTTTTATGAGGAACTTTATTCCTTATTATTTATCTAGTTTGACTAATAAAGAGAAACTTAAAATTGCATTCCTACTCTAAAATTCAAAACTCTACCAGTCATAAAATTAGGGATTCCGTATTGTGCTTTACTATAAGCATCTCTAACCCATGTATTGGTAATTGAATTACGTATATCAAATACATTAAATAATTCTAAACCAGCAGTAAACTCTTTGAAATTCTTTAAAAAACCAGTTTTGTGTTGTTTATTAGCATCAGCAAATACATAAGAAATACCAACATCTGCACGTTTATAATCGTCTAATCTAGTTTGATATTGATAAACATCAGCATAGGCAGGAGCCCCACCAGGCAATCCTGTATTGTAAACAATATTTAAATGCGCTTTTAAATCTGGTAAATTAGGTACGTAATCTTGAAATAAAGCACCAAATTTTAAACGTTGATCGGTAGGTCTTGCAATATAACCTCTATTATTAATGTTTTCTTCTGTTTTTAAATACCCAAAACTTACCCAGCTATCATTACCAGGAACAAATTCACCATTTAAGCGTATGTCTAAACCATAAGCATAGGCATTAGTAACATTATCGGCACGATATCGGATACGAACATTGTCTACAGAATAAGCATTAACATCAGACAAGTCTTTATAATATAATTCTGTAGTTAGTTTAAATGGACGTTCCCACAGTATAAAACTATAGTCATTACCCGCAACAAGGTGGATAGACTTTTGAGCTTTTACATTCGGATTTATTTGCCCATCGTAACCACGTAGTTCTTTATAAAAAGGAGGTTGAGAATACCATCCTCCTGAAATTCTAAAAAGCATGTCTTTTTCCCAATCTGGTTTTATAGCAAATTGTGCTCTTGGACTAAAAATAAATTGATTATCACTACTACTTGTTGCAGTTTTTACTTTCCAAGTTTGTCCCCTCACACCAATATTCATCCAAACCTGATGATCGCCCCAGTTTGTTTTTCTACTAAATTGAACAAATCCTGAGAAACGATTAATATCTACTTCGTTTTCTGCACTAACATTTCTAAAAGGTTCAATAGGTCCAGTAAAAGGTTGGTAAGGTTGATTATTTCCTGTATGATGAGGTGGGCGTACCGAAAACCCTAAAGAGTCGATTACTTCCCATTCACGTATACGATCTTTAATGTTTTCTGTTTGATATTTTATTCCCGCTCTCCATTCATTTTTTCCATCTTTTAGCGTTGCTCTAAGTTGAACATTACTAATTAACGCGTCTAAATCGTTACGAGCATGATTGATTTGTGATCCTATTCCTTGAGAAAATTGTACTTCGCCAAAACTTTCAGAACCAATATTACTATCAACTTCACCTAAGTTATAGGAAGCAGCAATATCGAAATGTTCTTCTTCTTGGGTGTTAAATGAAGAAACTGTTCCTGTAATTTTTAAGTTTTCGTTGGCTTGATATTCCGCAGAAAAAGCTCCGAAAAGTGTTTTAAACTGATCTATTTCTTGTCCTTGATAAAAAACAATCAACTCTAAAGGATTGGCAAGGGTACCAAAACGAGTTTTTCTCGTTAAAGGTTTGTAGTTATAATCGTTTAAGGAGAAGTTACTTAATAAATTTAAGGTAAGTTTATCTGTAGCTTTGTACGATAAAAAAGTTTGTACATCTGTAAAACGAGGTCTAAAATTAACTTCTACCTGTTTACTATTTACAAATAAGCTATTGTCTCTATAACGAACACCCACAATTGCACTTAGTTTATTGTTTAGAAAAGTGTCTTCAATAGAAAAACTTCCTCCTAATAAGCTTAAGTCTAATTTGGCCGCAAAATCTTTAGGTTTTCTATAAGTAATGTCTAAGACAGAAGAAAGTCTATCGCCATATTTTGCTTGGAAACCTCCTGCCGAAAAATTAATATTTTGTACTAAATGCGGATTTATAAAACTCAATCCTTCTTGTTGTCCTGAACGAATTAAAAAAGGACGGTATACTTCAATTCCATTTACATATACTAGGTTTTCGTCAAAGTTTCCTCCACGAACATTGTATTGGGTACTTAGTTCATTGTTATTGCTAACCCCAGGAAGTGTCATTAAAATATTTTCTACTCCAGCATTGGCACCTAAAATAGTCGTTGCTTTTTTTGCTTCTATTTTAGTAATTCCTTGAGCTTCTTTTTTTAGATTTTTTATAACTACTTCTTCTAATTCTTGAGATTTGAAGTTTAAAGTAGGGGAGTAGTTAAAAACTTTTCGACCTCTTGAGGTAAACTTTTTTACAACTGATTTATACGATACATGGCTAAAAGTTACCGCAACCGTTTTTCGCATAGGAATGGTAAAATGATAAGTACCATCAGCTTTAGTAGTTGTACCTTTTGATAAGTAGGAAATTGCTACTCCTTCAATGGGTATGTTATATTTGTTTGTAATTTTTCCTTTTACAATCACTGTTTTTTGTGCAAAAACTAATGAAGGGAACAGTAGTAATAAAAGTAGTTTTCTCAAGGGTTTTATAATTTATTTTTTTTGAAAAATGTAGCGGAAAAAGTTTTAGTATTTCCCACATTATCAGATACTACAAGTTTAAAAAGATGTTTGCTACCTACCAACTTTTTATCGGAAAAATCGTAAGTAAGAATGCCTTTTTTATGGTTGTATTCCATTAAAACCCACTTACCATCTATAGTTGCGCGATAATTTTTTATTCCAGATTCGCGATCTTTTATTCTTAATTTTAAAGTTTTGTTTTTAGAAATCCATTGTCCATCTTTAAAATTATAGGATTGGATGGTTGGTTTTACTTTATCGAATAATAACGTATAATCACCTAATACTTTGGTGGTGGTAAATACCTTATCTATTCTTTTTCTAGTTGAAACGTATCTTGGATATTTTGGATTGGTAACATTTGCAATATATACATGTTGCTTTTGTTCTTCATTTAAAAATGATGTTTCAAATGTTAATGTATATCTTTTGTCAAGAGGAATGGTTGGGTTATGAATTTTAGCAATTCCGTTATCTAAAGAAAAATCAATGAAGCAATCTTCATAGAATGTATTTTTAGGAAAAGCTATAGTTATGTTTTTATGCGTGAATTTATTAAAGTCTTTGGCTATTACTTTGTAATTAGTAGTATCTTTTCGTATGAAAACTAAATTACTTTCTACTCCTTTTACTGGAATAGTTAACGAAGATGTATTGTTTTTAAAATCTTTGGCAATAATCTCAATATTGTAACTAGCTCCTTTTTCGATATTTATTTTACCATTGTTTACTAAGTCTTCATAAAGGTTTAATCTGTTAGCTTCTACCTTATGAGTTTTTTGAACTCTATTCTTATAGGTTTTGTAGTGTTCATAATCTATTAGTAAGTTGATATATTTACTTTCAGCAAAAGAAAAAGTTTCAACATCGTGGTAATAAACTCTACTACCATTTACTTTCATTTCTAAACTATAAATACCGTTTTTATTTAAGGCCCCATTTAATCTGTCAAAAACACTAATTCCAAAACCAATTACACCGCTGGCATTAATATTTTCACTGATGAATTTATTGTCTCCTATACTTTTAAACGATATGAGAGTTTTTAATGATGAATTATTAATACGAGAATTATCATTAAGCGGATAGGCGATTAATTTTTTGATACTTGGACTTTTATCGTCGGCCACAGTTAAACCAAAATGCATTGGGTTGATAATGTGTTCGGTCTTTGTATTTCTTATCTCATAATGTAAATGAGGTCCTCCAGAACTTCCTGTATCACCAGTATAACCTATGATATCTCCTTTTTTTACAGGAAATTTTTCTGGTTTAGGAAAAAGGTTTCCAGTGTTATAGTTTTCTTTTTTGTACTGTATAGCTTTTACATACTTCTGAATTTTTGGTGCATATTTTTTAAGATGCCCATATACAGTAGTATAACCATTTGGGTGTTTTACATATAAGGCTTTACCATAACCATATTGCTTTACTTTGATACGAGATACATATCCATCGGCAGGAGCATATATTGGAATTCCTTGTTTGCCTTGAGTTTTAATATCAATTCCAGAATGAAAGTGATTACTTCTTAATTCACCAAAAGTACCAGAAAGTACAATAGGAATTTTCAAAGGTGCTGAAAAATAGTTTTTTGGATATTGTTTTTGCGCGTAGCTAAAACAAAAAACGAAGCTTAAAAAGAAAGAGAAAATAAATTTCAAATGATAACAGTTTTAAACAAAAATACTAAAATAATATCAAAGAGTTAGACGCTTAATTACTAGTGTTTTAGTAAAATATAGCAAAAGAGTTGCGATTTAAAATCTATATTAATAACTTTGTAGATATAGTTTTATTCTAAAAATTAAATGAGTAACCCTTTAGAAGCAGTTCATTTACTGGAAGATAAGTTAAAAAAACTACTTTCTTATTATGAATTTTTAAAAGAAGAAAATCAGGTTCTGCTTCAAAATAATGCTAAGTTACATATTTTATTAGAAGAGAAAGAGCAACAATTAAAAGCAAGAGATGAAGAATATAAATTGCTTAAAGTTGCAAAAACTATAGAAGGTAGTAACGAAAACACGAGAGAAACAAAACTCAAAATAAATGCTTTAGTTCGAGAGATTGATAAATGTATTACTCTTTTGAATTCATAAAAAGTTCTTTACATGGCAAAAATAAAGGTTAATGTAGTAATTGCTGGTAGAACGTATCCGTTAAGTGTGAAAGACACAAATGAAGAGGAAGGAATGCGTAAAGCTGCAAAAGACATTAATGAATTGATTGCTAAGTTTGAACAAAATTATGCGGTAGCAGATAAACAAGATGTGTTGGCAATGTGTGCATTGCAGTATGCGTCTAAAGCAGAAATAGTATCATTAACAAATACTAAAGAAAATACCGAAGTATTACATAAAATAAATGAATTGACTAAGTTGTTAGAAGATCATTTATAACGTTCTTTAAAATACATAAATTTAATATTACTGCCTACATTAGTACATTGTTTGTTAAACTCAACACTATTTATTTAGAAAGGATGAGTCTTGGTTAGTAAAGCATGCCGATTTATTCGGATCCTTGATAAGCCAGTTAGTCCTAAACTTGTTTTTTGGAGTTTATAAAACCCTATTAATGTAGGTTTTTTTATACAATCAAATCAAAATTATGGAAGGAATATTATTCCCTGTATTAGCAGGGATTATAGGGGTAGCAATAGGGTTCTTTATTGCTAAAATGTTAGAGAGATCTAACGCTAATAAATTAATTCAAGAGACTAAGAAAGAGGCTAAGAATATTGTAAAAGAAGCAAGAGTAGAAGCAGATGCAATAAAAAAGGATAAAATATTACAAGCCAAAGAAAAGTTTATAGAATTAAAATCTGAACACGAAAAGGTAATTTTATCAAGAGAAAAGAAAGTTTCTGACGTAGAAAAGAGAATAAGAGATAAAGAAAGTCAAGTTTCTTCAGAATTAGATAAGAATAAAAAATTAAATAAATCACTTGAGAAAAAAGCAGGGGATTTAGATTATAAATTAGACTTTTTAGATAAAAAAGAAACTGAATTAGATAAGCTTCACAAGCGTCATGTAGAAATGCTAGAGCAAATCTCAGGTTTGTCTGCTGAAGATGCTAAAACAGAATTAGTAGCTTCGTTAAAAGATGAAGCTAAAGCTGATGCAATGTCTTTTGTACAAGACACTGTAGAAGAGGCAAAAATGACAGCTCAACAAGAAGCTAGAAAAGTTGTTTTAAATACTATTCAAAGAGTAGGAGTAGAACAGGCTGTAGAAAACTGTGTGTCTGTTTTTAACTTAGAATCTGATGATGTTAAGGGGCGAATCATTGGTAGAGAAGGACGTAACATACGTGCCTTAGAAGCTGCTACTGGAGTTGAAATTATTGTTGATGATACACCAGAAGCAATTATCTTATCTTGTTTTGATCCAGTTCGTAGAGAAATTGCTCGTTTATCAATGCATAAATTGGTAACTGATGGAAGAATTCACCCAGCAAGAATTGAAGAAATTGTAAAGAAGACCGAGAAGCAAATTGGTCAAGAAATCATAGAAGTTGGTAAACGTACTGTTATTGATTTAGGAATTCACGGATTACATCCTGAGTTAATTAAAACTGTAGGACGTATGAAATATCGTTCTTCTTATGGGCAAAATTTATTACAACACTCTCGTGAAGTAGCTAACCTTTGTGGTATTATGGCTGCTGAGATGGGATTGAATGCTAAAGCTGCTAAAAGAGCTGGTTTATTACACGATATTGGTAAGGTGCCAGAAACAGAAAGTGAATTGCCACACGCATTATTAGGAATGCAATGGGCTGAGAAATATGGTGAAAAGCCAGATGTGTGTAACGCAATTGGAGCGCACCACGATGAAATTGAAATGAAGAGTTTATTATCGCCAATAGTACAAGTATGTGATGCTATTTCTGGAGCTAGACCAGGTGCTCGTAGACAAGTATTAGATTCTTATATTCAACGTTTAAAAGATTTAGAAGACATTGCTTTTGGATTTAATGGAGTTCAAAAAGCTTATGCAATTCAAGCTGGACGTGAATTAAGAGTTATGGTTGAGAGTGCTAAAGTAAACGATGCTAAAGCTGCTGAATTATCATTTAATATTTCGCAAAAAATTCAAAATGATATGACGTATCCAGGGCAAGTTAAAGTAACTGTAATACGAGAAACAAGAGCTGTTAATGTTGCTAAATAATTAATAGCTTAATCAATAAAAAAAGCCTCATCAAATGATGAGGCTTTTTTCTTATCTATTTCTTCTTGATTTCCCTTTTTGTTCTGGAGTTGCTTTGAAGTATAAATCGTCATTGTGATTTCTTCTTTGTTTACGTCTTTTAATAATTCTACTTCTCTTACCGATTTTTGCATTTGGTACTGCTCTGTAATAATAGAAGTCATTATCTTCTTTAAATTGACGGTAGTTTCTTCTAAAATTTCTTTTATAGAAATATACATCATCGTAATCAAAAACACCTCCGATATTAATATCTATATCTATGTTGTCATTATAATATACGTCATCTCCACAGTACTCATCGAATTTTACATTTCCATAAAATCTTGGATTTCCCCAACGATCGTATCTAATTGTTAAATTACCTACTTTAGATAATTGTCCAAAACGATACCTTATATAAACACTACCAATTCGTTTTACATTTCCTCTGCTATCATAGTTTATAAAAGTATTACCTACACGTCTTACTCTACCTTTGAAGTCACGTTCAATTCTAACACCACGGTTTACTCTAGTGCGTCTACCATAATAGTCTACATACCTAGTGTTTTTATAGTGAGTGTTAAAGTCAAAATCACCATTTAAAAATACATGAAATTGTACCCCTCTTTCTACGAAGGTAACTACATCATCATAGCGATTTGTAACCCCAATTTTGCTAGTTGATTTGTTTGTGTTATTAGCGTTTACTGTTGCTAATGACATGATTGCTAATAAAAAAAGTATCCCTGTTCTCATAATTGCTAATTTTAGGGTTATGCTTACTCTGTTCGCTTTTCGGCCTCCGCGTTTGATGTATAATTTTCAAAGAGCGTGCCAAAAAATAGTAGTAATTGATCCTAATAGCTTTTTAATAGGGAATATGTAGTTTTATTTAGTTGATAATGAGTTGTTTGATAAATTTTACAAAAATATTTTATGAGTACTTGTAAAAAGCTCTATATTTATACGACACACTTGAAAATTTAGATTAACAAATGATTGATGCAATTGAGAAAAACTTACAAAGAGGAGTTAAGTTATTAAATTCTATTACCGATGAACAATATAGTAATAAGAATGTACCTCCTTACTATTCAAGTATAGGAGCAAATATGCGTCATATCTTAGATGTTTTTGCGTGCATTTTCAGTGGTTTAGATAGTAAATGTGTGGATTTTTCTAATAGAGAGCGTAATCAATTAGCGGAAGAAAAAACAGCAGCGGGTATTGAATATTTTAATAGTGTAATTTGTCAATTACATTCATTGAATCCTGCTGATTTTAATAAAATTATTTCTGTTACTGATGATTTGGGAACAGGTAAAGTGACTACTAATTATACTTTAGCGAGTGCTTTGGCACAAGCTCATAGTCATGCAATACATCATTTTGCAAGTATTGGTTTTATTATTAACCAATTAGATATAGAACTACCTGATCCTGATTTTGGTTATAATCCAACAACACCTAAGAGAGCTGTCTCTTAAGTGTTGCATTTGTTTTTATCTTTGGATGTATACCCATCCTTTTTGTGTTTTACTTAATGTATCGTTACCAAACTTTAAAGTGTAGAAGTAAGTTCCAACTGGTAAATCATCGTTAGCATTTACTGTAGCTCTTCCAGAAGACTTTCCATTCCAATCGTTTTTATAATCAGTTGTTTTGTAAACAAGGTTTCCCCATCTGTTATAAATTTCTAATTCGCTTTTGTTATACTGCTCTAATCCTTCAAATACTAAAGTTTCGTTAGTGCTATCTCCATTAGGAGTGAATATGATGTTTACATCATCTAATTTTCCATTAGCTACACCAGCGCCTATAGTGATGATTTCATAATCATTAGGGATAAACTCGTTAGAAGTTACTTGTCCGGAAGTTAAGTTACCTGATACATTACTGCTTCCAAGATCCATCCATTTGTTTTCAGTTTTACTCCAACCAACAACTTTTAATTCTTCTACGTTGTTAGTTATAGCTGTAATATCACTTTGACTATCCCAAGTTAATGTAACTGTTGTTTTGTTTGTTCCTTTTAAGTTCCAAAATTCTAATTGACTAATGTTTTC